>JAHBSL010000009.1 GCA_019639135.1 Acidobacteriota bacterium | reverse complement strand
TGTGACAACCCATGGAAATCGGCTTCGAACGAATTATGATCAACAAGTCGTTGTAAACCTCCTCGAGTTGTTACCAGCTCAATTTAAATCCCCCTTCGCGAACAGCTATTTGTCCTAGCTCCATGCGGCATCCTAAAGATGGTGACAAGTTCAGCGGCCTACGCGTTTTACGAGGCGTGGAGACAAACCACCGATCGAGCACATTCACAATTGGAACATCAGAAGCACTCTGATTTGACTTTTTTTGGATTGGCTCAAACCACAAAGCTTAACTACAAGCAACAATAGATAAACCCTGCGGTGATTTGGTCTGATTCTCCGTCAATTCCTTAGTAATTGCTATAATTGGATTACTTGCGATGGAACCGTCTAATTGTCGGAATCGGAGCAAATACTGGTCGTCCCCGATATGCGCGACATCAACTGGAATAACTTCAAAGCGAAATTCAACCAACGCGAGGGTCCGAAGCTTGAAGAGCTTGCATACCATCTATTCCTACGCGAATTCGACCTGCCACCCGCGGGCGTCTTCGGATATAAGTATCAGACCGGGATCGAAACCGAGCCCGTCGAGATCAACGGGGAGAAAGTCGGCTTTCAGGCAAAATATTCTGATAACGGCGTGCCGACCGGCGCGATCAAAGACTCGCTTACAAAGGCGAAGTCGAAGAATCCCGACCTGAACCGGGTCGTCGTTTACACCAATCAGGAATTCGGCGGAGGTAAGAAATCGAAAGAACCTAGAGCCCAGACGGAAGTGGAGGCTCACGCTACGGATCTTGGACTCGCTATCGGCTGGCGCCTCCATAAGAATTTTGAAGCCCTGCTTGCACGGCCCGAAAATGATGATCTCGCCGAGTACTTTTTTTGTTTGCATCCGGGCAGGTACGAGTTTATCAATGAGCTGAAGATCCGAACTAAACAGATACTCGACCCGATCCGGAATCGTATTGAGCACTCAGGACGAGCGATCAAGTTTGACCGAACAGAGCTGATCGACAAGCTTCGGTCGCCGACCAGTTCCCCGATGATAGCCGTGCTCAGCGGTCCCGGCGGCTCAGGCAAGACCGCAGCGGTCCGCGACTTTTTCCAAGCCTTGGATGAGGATGCCCCGTTTTTCGTCCTTCGAGCATCCCAGTTCAATGTCCGCGACATCAACGAACTCTTCGTTCCGCAGGGAGGCCGCGACCTGACGTATTTTCTCGAGGCCTTCTCGAAGGCAGATGAAAAATATATTGTGGTGGATTCGGCCGAGAGGCTCGGCGACTTCGACCATCAGGAAGCGTTCGGGGATTTTCTTACAAGCGTGACAGCCGGCGGGTGGAAAGTGATCATTACAGTTCGGGACGCATTTCTCGACTTGCTAACCTTCCAACTTACTGAAACGTATCGGCAGAGTTTCCAGCCGGTTCGCCTCGAAAACCTTTCAGATAAGGAATTGCAAGCACTCAGCTCAGAGCACGGATTCGAGATCCCAACATCCGAGCGGCTCCGAAAACTGATCGCCAACCCGTTCCATCTTGCCGAGTATCTGCGTTTTAACGCTACGGGTGATGCAAAGGTGGTATATGAAGAATTTCGCAGGATGCTCTGGAAGCGCAAGATCGCTTCCACAAGCACGACCGATTCGATCGACCGACGCCGTGAAAAGTCGTTTCTGAAGTTAGCCCGCTTGCGGGCAGAAAGTGGCACACTGCTCGTTAGTGATCCCGACCCGGACCATCAAGCTCTCCAAGACCTCGAGATCGACGAGGTGATTGGCTACGACGAGAAAGCAGGTGGCTATTTCATCACTCACGATGTCTATGAAGAGTGGGCACTTGAAGTGACGATCGACCGAGCGTTCGCCGGCGCGACTTCGCCGGAGCACTTCTTCGGCAATATCGGCGATACCCTACCTATGCGACGGGCATTCCGACACTGGCTTTCGGAGAAATTGATCTCCGACCGCAATGCTTGCGCCCGCTTCATCGAGAACACTTTCACCAACATGTCGATCCCGAACCATTGGCGCGATGAGGTAGTCGTTTCGGCCCTACTTTCTGATTACGCAGCCGTATTCTTTGAGCTCTTTGAAGAAGAGTTGCTCGAGAACGATTCGGAGCGCCTTATCCGCGTGCTCTTCCTGCTTCGCCTGGTCTGCAAAGAGATCGATCCTGCGCGAGCGGCGTTGATCGGCCGCTCGAAGGACGGGCCGGACGTGGCGCCTGAGCTCCTGATCATCAAACCCAACGGTGCCGGATGGAATGCGGCGATCGCTTTTTTGCAGAGGAACATTGGACGGATCGAACCCGAGCATCTTGAGATCATTCTTCCCGTTCTCGAAGAGTGGACGACGTGGAACAAGACAGGTGACACGACACGAAATGCCGGTCTCATTACCTTACATTACTACGAGGTCGCCGTTGGAGACAGATTCGGATACAGATTCGAGAAACTAGTTGACCGTTTGTCTGCGGTTATAAACCACTCCGCGGCGGAGATCTCACCTGAGATCGAAGCGATCTTCGACGGGATCATCGACGGCGGCTCGCTCAAATACCGGGAAAAACACCACAGATTTGTAAAAAATATCCTTTCGAACTATTTCGCGGGCTTCGGTATCGCAGCGGCTCTTCCCGTCAAGATGATGAAGGTCGCTGAGATTTACTGGCTTCTCGAGCCGAACGAAGATTTCGGTTCCCGTTATTCTCGCCTGCCAGAACTTGAAGAGCGTTTCAGCCTCGAATTCCTGTTGGGAACGGAGTATTTTCCCGCGAGCGCATTTCAAACTCCGATGCTTCACTGGCTTCGATATGCTCCCGCTGAGGCGATAGATTTTCTGCTCTCGTTCTCGGAAAAAACGATCGGAGCATTTGTGAAGTCCAACTTTGACGAAGATATTGAGGAGATCGAACTAATCGTTGACGGCCAGCCGGTACGCCAGTACGCGAATTCGCGACTCTGGAATCTTTTCCGCGGGACCTCGGTAGCTCCGAACCTGCTCGAGTCTATGTACATGGCACTAGAGAGCCATTTGCTCGAGGTCGGCGCGGTTATTGATCCACAGGTGACGGTCGAGATTTGCAAACGCCTGATTCGCGAATCGAAGTATGTAACGACTACCGCTCTCGTTGCGAGTCTGGTAGCGAAATTTCCCGAAAAGCTGTTCCCCGTCGCGGAGATCCTTTTCGGCACAAAGGATACGTTCCTTTACGACACCGAGCGTAAGCTCTCGGACGCCTCAGCCGGAAGTCTCTACAGCATCCCGTCTATAGGCGGTGCAGATCCGTTCCAAAAGTTTTACGTCGAGGAGCGGATGAAGACCTGCGATGACAAACACCGAAAGTGGTCGCTGGAAGAAATCGCCCGGAATTACCAGTTCTTTGGTTCGGCCGAAACCGCCGATTTTGGCAAACGGCAAGAACGAATTTACGAGATTCTCGACAGTCACTATGCGGCTCTGCCGGAGGCGAGTGACCAGAACGAAGACGACAAGACCTGGCGGATATATCTCGCCCGTATGGACAGTCGCAAAATGATCACGTCCGTAGAGGATGCTCAGGAAGGCGATGGAAAGGTCATTCTATTCAACCCCACCCTTTCGCCCGAATTGCGTGAGTTCAGCGAAACGTCACTTGCCGGAGTGAATGCCTACATGCAGCACGTCCCGTTGAAGTTGTGGTGCAAGGCGAGGCTGGACCGGCGCGAGGCCGATTACGCTCAGGTCGAGAAATACGAGACCGATCCGCTCGAAGCGCTTCGCGATGCCCGCGCGATCCTGGAGGAACTGAGCTCCTTGACGGCCCATCAGCGCTATTGGAATTTCAACCGAGAGGTCCCGTCGAATGCTTGTGCAGTACTGCTTCGCGATTTTGCCGATCGACTGTCTGACGCAGATCGCGAATTCTGTGGCGACGTAATTATCGACTATGCGGGCTCAGCTGTTCTCAACGACAAGTACGACTACCAAATAGGTGACGGTTCGCAGGCCTCTGTTATTTCCCTAGGCTTAGTGATGAAGCATTGTCCTAAGTTGCGGGTCGAGGTAAAGCGTCTGATCATCTTCGGACTCCTTAACGAAACGGCTCTGCTCTCGATGGCGGCAAAGGCCAGTGTGCTGAACGATCTGTGGACGGACGCACCCGGCGATGCAAAAGCGCTCATAGCGGCGTATCTGGATCTAAAGGAGAAAGCCCGAGAACTGCGCGACACCATGCGCCGTGAGGAATGGAATCGGATGGGAAAGGCGGCGAATCCGCCGGACATCAGATCGTTCCAAGCACGGTTCGAAGACGAGCATGCGGCGGATGTTGCGAAAGCTGTTGCGAACGAAATTACGTTCGCCGATCTCGGCCCGCTTGAGAAGAAGCCACTCCCCGATCTCGCCAATGCCTTCGAGCTGGTTCCCCTGGGCACGGGCGACCCGGATCTGAAAAGCCTGGCTGCAGTGCTTTCAATTCGGCTGGCGGACAGCAAGGCGGTCGAATCCGAAGATCAGTATTTCCGCTTCTCGATGAAGCCCCGCATATTAACCAGATTCGCACGCTTCGTGCTGTCATCGACCGAAGACGAAGCCATCGAATTGATCCGCCCGTTTGTCGATCAGTTCAACGGTCGGCAAGATACCGTCGACCTGCTCAGCGCGTTTGTGTACGCGGAGGACGCTCTCAATAAGTACGAAACCTTCTGGGCGATCTGGAAAGCTATCTACCCAAAGGCCGTCGAGCTTTGCCGCAAATGTACTTATTTCGATCACCCCGAAGCGTGGCTCCACAGTTACCTTTTTGCGAACTTTGATTGGACAGGGACATCATGGCTATCGATTAAAGAGCGTGAACGCGCCTTTTTCCGCAAAGCCGCCCGCGATATGGGCAGCCACCCTTCGGCGTTTTACTCACTCTGTAAATTTCTCAACGATATTGGCTCGAGCTTCGCAGATGACGGCATCGATTGGCTAAGCGAGATCCTGCGGAAAGGCGAGACTCCCGCCCGGGAGCAGCCGGAAGTGAACGCGGTCTACTATCTGGAAAAGTTTGTAAGAAGATACGTCGATCTGAAACTAACCAAAATAAGGAACACCCCACGCCTAAAAGAAGATCTCGTCGTCATCCTGGACTTCCTCGTCGAGAAAGGCTCCGTCGTCGGTTATATGCTCCGTGATCGAGTCATCTAGTCCTAGCGGGAGCCCATCATCACTGCGACTGCCTTTTCGAAGCAAGTCATCCGCCCATTGCTCTTGATCTTTCGACGTGTTCCGACGTGATCTCAACTGGTCGACGCTTGGTCGCCTCACAGACCCGGATTAAGCTGCTACAGACGAATCAACATGAACGTCAGGGGGGGGGGTCAAATCGAGCTCACGGCGGTCAGGCCTGTAAACCATTTAAGGGATAGACCTGGAACCTCTTATACTCACCTATATCGAGTTCGCAACCGCGCGAAATCGATCCTGACGTGATTTGATATTCTTGCCGCATCATCGACTCACCGACTATCCGGATATTGGAGGATCTCTAGCGGAGAATAGGTCGATTTAAGGCCGTGCGGATACAAGGTGGTATTTGGGCGTTGGAAGTCGGAAATAGAAACTATCGTATGATTATCGCATGTATGTGCTAAAACTCAGTGATACCGAGTGAACGCGATTTTCACGAAAGTCAATAAAAATGGGCCTGTGACAGCAGGTGACAATCGGTAAAAAAGGCCTATATCGAACTGCAAAACCTTTACTCGCCCGGTTGTAAACTGCTTCGTCTAATGTAGCGAAAAATGTAGCAACCACCTATTGATATGAGATGTCACCGGTGAATCGGCGATTAAAGAAAATGCAGTATTTATCGATGTATGACGCTCTATAACACTTCGTGGTTTTTCTCAAAATAGAATTTGTAATCATCAGGTCGGGGGTTCAAGTCCCTTCACCGGCTCCAATGTTTTCAATAACTTACAGGTTTTGGCGCCTACCCCCAAAAGGCACTGTAGTGGAAATTGTAACAACCCCCTGCACTCCTGTTCATTCTCTACTCTGAACCCGCATCTTCGCTTCGACGCACTAACACAACATTTATCTACGAATCAAATATATCCTCCGAAGGTCGCGAGCCGATTAGATTCCATGATCTAGACGATTGGTTATCACTTGGCTTCAGGCTCGTTTTCCCGCCTTTTGGATGTCCTGATCCCGGCTGACAGTACATCTCGCCAAACTTTTCAAGACCATCGCTGAGACGTGGCCGGGAAGATCGCCTGAACAGCACTAGGCAAAAGTTCGTCTGCCTTGATTCATAGAACGACCGGCAAGTGTCTGACATTTTGTCGCTTGTAGATGCTAAAGTAGTTGACATTGTCAGCCTCACGGATTAAACTGCTTCCATGCCAGATGGAGATATTTTTCAACGCAGTTTACGCGGGACGGGGCGCGGATGGGTGGTTCTTGCAAGATTGGCGGACCATCAAAGAGATTTCGACGGCCTCGGGAGTGCGGCTTCGAAGGCGGTGGCGGACAGTTTTCGGCGGATTCCGGAGCAAACGCTGAATCAGTGTACTCATATCCTTTTAGCCGAGCTCGACACGTCCGCATGGGGAAACCTGCATCCGACTATTCGGGCGTTACGATTAGAAACTCAGCTACTCGGTGTCGCCGTCGGCCAGGATGCGTTCGAGCTCGTGAGCATCACCAAAGACGCAGTCCGAGCCACTCATACGTCTCTCGGTCGGCGGGACAGAATCCCGACCGTCGCGGAAGCCCTTCAGGCGTTCGGGGAAACCCTTGCGGAGCGTATTTTCGACAACCGGATAAGCCGCGTTCGTGGAGAGTTGATGGGCAGAAGTGGTAGGGATGCGGCGTCTCAGCGGGAGCTCGAATTACCAGTGCGTTATGAAATGCGTAAGGTCGGAAGTCGCTTAATGGCACAATTCGCGAAAGGGAAACGGTTTAGGGCTCCGGTACTCGCGAAGCGGATCCGACCTACTCCTGTAGAAATGGTCCGGCAGCAGATTCAGGTTTTATAGAAGACTACGAGTTAGGACACGTATGGACAAGAGATGTATAAAGCAGGGTTTTAGCTACGACTTTTCGCGGCCAGGGATATTCACCGTCGAACGACCCGCTGGCAATACGATCGGGCACATTTATCCGTCGATCCGCTATTTTCTAAACGACCAACCGGTGACGAACTTGTTTGGGGAGGATGCTTCGCCGAAGATAGTCGACCTCGCTGACATAGCGATCGCCGCCTATCTTGCGGACCGGGTCTCGCCTCGACGTGAACCAAGCACCACAGCGCAAATGTGGCCTCGCCGTTTCGAACTCGTACTCGGCGTACGTTGTCGTGAGTTTTGGAGCAGCCCCGAACGTCATGAAGCGCTTGAGAAACTTTTCTCCTTTTTGACGGATGACGAATGGAATTTGTCCTTCGTCGAACCGGGCGGCATCGATCGGCTCGAAGGAACCCAACGAGAATTCAGGCTTCCTCCGAAAAATGTCCCGCGGGTAGCTCTGTTCAGCGGTGGACTCGATTCGTATGCCGGTGTAGCGGGAGTGCTCGATGCGGACCGAGATTCCGATCTCGTGATTGTCTCGGCCGCCACGAATTATCGCCATATTGCGGGCCAACGAAAGCAGGTTGAAATCCTTCGGGGGCTCCCGCGGCCCGCGGAATTGATCCATCGCGTAGTTGAATTCGGTATCAAGTGGCATGATTCTGACGACGCGATACAGGAAAGTTCACAGCGGACGCGAGGCCTTGTCTTTTTGATCCTTGGATCGATCGCGGCGCTGAATTCCCGCGCCCATCGACTCGAGATCTACGAAAACGGAGTGGGGGCGATCAACCTTCCTATGGACGCTAGCCAGATCGGCTCGATGAATTCCCGCTCCGTCAATCCGCTCACGCTGATCGCGCTAGAGCGATTGATCTCGGATGCGGCGGAGGCGGATTTTTGTATCGTCAACATGTGCCTCGGCGTTACGAAGGGGGAGATGTGTACGCGGATCCCGAGGGCGGCACTCGAAGGGATTGCCGCGACCTTCTCGTGCGACGGTTTCCCGGTCCGTCGCTCCGGTAAACCGCAATGCGGGGTTTGCACGTCGTGCCTACTCAGACGGATGGCCTTAGAGGCTGCGGGCCTCGCTGGTTATGACTCAAGCGACGGGTACGGCATCGACCTGACCTGCGATACATCTACGCCGTCCGAGAAGCAGCTCAATCCGTTGCGGGCGATGGAATGGCAGGCGGAGCTGATCCGGCATGCGATTGGATCTCGAGATCCCTGGACGGAACTGTCGCTCATCTATCCAATGTTGCCGGTGATAGCGGCGGAACTATCCCAGGGCCCGAACGCGAACCAGACTTCGATTGAGCGGGACTTGGTCGCTCTCTATACCCGGCACGTTGCCGAATGGGAAGGGTTCTCGGCCAGAGGTCATTTGTCGGATTTCAGACGTCATCGCCTTGCAGCCTAGAGCAGGGCCGGGACGTGGACGATAGATAATATGGAAAGGCTGATCGACAAGATTGATGCTAAGCTCTTAGGCTCACGCCTCAGTGAAGCCCGGCGGTCCCGCGGAATGACCCAACAAAAGGTTGCGGAGGAAATGGGGATGGCACGGACGACCGTCGTGGCGATCGAAAAGGGGGAGCGCCGCGTCAGCGCGAACGAATTGCTGGCTTTTGCGTCCCTGTACGGTCGCGAGGTCTCGCGGCTCGTCAAAGAAGGGCCGCCGACTTCCGACTTCGCTCCCGAATTCCGGAAAGACTGGAACGAAGTGCTCGAGAAGGTCCCTGGAGCCGAGGCTGTCAGTTCGGAACTGCGAGCGTACGCCGAGGATTATGCCGAGCTGGAACGTCTCAATGGGATCGAACGACCGGATCGCGACATCCCTCGTTACCAGATTCGCGGAACCTCACCGGAACAGGCCGCGGAGGAGACTGCCATAAGTGAGCGCAATCGATTGGGGATCGGAGACGGCCCGATATCCAATCTTCGAGACCGTCTCGAAATGGATGTCGGCCTTCGCGTCTTCTATTTTCAGATGCCCTCCGCGATCTCGGGCGTGTTCGCGTACAGTGATGAACTCGGTGGCTGCGTCGGTATCAATCTCAATCACCCGCGGGACCGCCGTCATTGGACTCTCGCTCATGAATATGCGCACTTTCTGACGTCCAAGTACACTCCTGAAGTTACGATACTTAAAAGCGGTAAACGCATATCTATCTCAGAAAGATTTGCGGACGCGTTCGCGGAGAACTTTCTGATGCCGGCAAGCGGATTGAATCGACGATTCACCGAGGTCACCAGATCCACCCCCAACGGTACGACCATGACGGAGATCTGCCAACTGGCGGACCTCTATCAGGTATCCGTTCAGGCCCTTGTGCTCCGGCTTGAGAATCTCAAAAGGATCGCGGCGGGTACTTGGGAGAGCCTTCGCTACAACGGTTTCAAACCGCGGGAAGCGCAGAAGGCGCTGGGTATTGACTCCGATCCTCCGGTGGCCGACGAGCTCCCCAAGTGGTACAAGAAACTCGCCGTCGCGGCGTACGAGCAGGAAAAGATCAGTGAAGGGCAACTGGCCCGGTTCTTAAGATCGGACCGCGTTACCGCCCGGATGCTCGTCGATGCTCTAAGCACCAACTACGAGGAGCGGGGTGGTAAGTATTTCAGTTTCGAGGTCAACTTCGCAAAGGAGGTTCCCAGCCGGTAGAGACTTGTAGGTATCTCGGCGTCGTATGGCGAGTCCAATGGTGCTGGACGCGTGCGTCCTCCTTAATCTGATCGCTTCCGATCGTGCGTCCGAGATCTTCTTGGCCCAGCAGCGCCGACTCCTTGTTGGCGAGCGGGCAGCGAAGGAAAGCTTCTACCTGCGTTCTGCCGATGATCCGATCGAGCGGCTTCCCGTTGAACTGTCAGCCCTAGTGGATGCATCCATTCTTGAGATCGTGAGCATTGACGGCGAGAACGAAACAGATATGTTTATCGAGTTTGCTGCTAGCCTCGATGACGGCGAGGCGGAGTCGCTCGCTGTGGCACACGTCCGCGGGTACTCAATCGCGACCGATGATCGAAAGGCGCGCCGGGTCTTTTCAGCTTACCATTCAGGCGAAATCGAACTTCTGTCGACCCCGGAACTGGTTCATCGCTGGACCGAGCACTGCTCGATAGATGAAGGCGAGATCCGAAAAACGCTTGAAAGCATACATCGGAAGGCGAACTACTATCCGTCCCCGACGGACCCCTGTTCGATCTGGTGGAATGGAATTTTGCCGCTTAATGCACGATAAGGTACCGTAGTTGTTTTTGTTTTTGACGCGATCGACTACATTAGGCACGGTCGTGGCGTTATAACAACTCTGCACTTCTGCTTTCACTCCTGCTCCTCTGCCTGCTTAGGTTTCGGCTTTCTCGCCTGCATCTTTTTGATCGCTTCGAATTGATGCTGTTGGGTAGGATGAGCGTACCTTGTCACCATCTTGATATCGGAATGTCCCATAAGAGCCTGAAGCGTTACAAGATCCCCACCTGCTTCTACAAATCGGGTCGCAAATGTGTGACGAAGATCGTAGAGCCTGAAATAGGCCACCTTGCTTCTCCTGATCGCTGCCATATGAGCCGTCTTGAGAGTGGTTATCGGCCGATCGGTGATCTCTGAGATAAACAGATACTCGCCTTCGACTTCGAGCATCCTTCGTTCGAGGATCTCGTAGGCTCGGTCCGTCAGCGGTATCCGTCGTTTTGCGGCTTTCGTTTTTCCCCGCGGTATGGCTACGTATCCTTGATCCAGAAATACATCCGTTCGACGGATAAGCGCTACTTCTCCCGGCCGCATTCCGGTATCGACCATCAGGCCCGCAACATCCATTAAAGGCTGGCTGGCTTCCAGCAAATAAGCTTCCTCTTCCTCGAAAGTGACGACTCGGGTTTGAGTGTTATCCTCGGCGAATAGTTTCACCTCGCTTACCGGATTGATGCTGACGATATCCCTGTCCTTCCTAATTTGAAAATTGAAGAATATCTTCAAAAGAGCGAGTTCGCGATTGATCGTCGCGGGTTTGAGAAATCGGGGTGGATGTTTCTTACCTTTCTTCTTTGCCTTCCTGGGAGTCGGTCTCTGCTGACTGCGATGTTCCTTGTATTGTTCGACCAAACGTGAGTTGATCTTGTCGATCCGTTTCTCGCGAAAGAATGCGATTAGCGGCCTGCTGCACGCCTCATACGATCGAATCGTGTTGGGTTTGGACCTGTGCTCAACCTTGACCCACGACTGAAATTCTTTCATCGCGGCCTTGAACGTTGGAGCCGGCTTTTTGACCTTTACACCGACTTCGCCTTTTGCAAGCTGTGTTCGATATGCTCGCTCGACCGTTTCAGCATCGCGGATGTTCGTGCACTTCGTTGTTATCTGGATGCGATCACCCTTGAAAATAAAGCTCATCCACCAAGTCTTTCCGCGTTTATAAAGCGCCATTCTTTTTAGGCTCCCTTTGATCTTTAGTCCGACCAGAGAATGCTGAGGCATCGTTTGAGGGGTCGGCGGGTGTTGATTTCGGCACTAACGGGTTCTCGTAAATGCAACTCCAGCGGATGCTAAATGCAAGATGCCTGCCGTTATGATCGCGGTAAGAACAGTTTCCGATCGAGACAAAAATCAAGTGCTTTCAATGCAGAAATTCCCGGCCGACACTGCTTTGCCAGCCGCATATTTATTGGGCTTTGTTGAAGAACTGAAGTTTTGGACGAACCTAAAGAATAGGCCGTTTGGAGGGATCCCGCGGGCAAGAGCCATCAGTTCACAAGTCTGAACCAATGCATTTTTGAACCGGTGGTCTAATTTTCAACCAATCGGCTTTTTTGACGGGCTCGGGCGAATCCATCAATGCGGTTGCTGAGGAGAATCTGTTGGTGGATGCAAAAAGTAAATTTTTGCACAAAGTACCGAAAAGCGGTACTTTTCGCATAAAATCACTTCCCACTGAGTATGCTGGCCCCGGAATTAACTAACCCATCTGGATACCGGCAGGAATACCGGCAGATAAATGGGCTTTACAGAAATAGACAAACAGGTTATCCTATTGACTGGTAATTAGTTAGCAATTGGATTTACTGGCTAATATACTGGCAACCATGACATCTGACAGTTCAAAAAACCTTTATACCGAGATAAGTCAGTTCGAGCCGCTGATACCGGCCGATACCCGGGAGCTCGAGGATCTCGCGTTTGAATTGACGCAACGATCCGCCGGACTCGCAAGAGAGCTGCATCCGGTAACACTGAGTGGTGTTCATGAGTTGTTGAAGATCATAAACAGCTATTACAGCAACCTGATCGAAGGCAACAATACACACCCCATCGATGTTGAGCGGGCGATGCGCGAGGACTATTCGAATGATCCTGCAAAACGGGATCGACAAAAGGAAAGCCTGATCCACATAGACGTTCAGGGCAAGATCGACCGGCGTCTTCAGGAGAAACCGGAGACGGATGTCACCAGCCCAGAGTTCCTACGATGGATCCATAATGAGTTCTACGAGCAAATGCCCGAGAGTCTCCGATGGGTTCGGGGAGAAGACGGGACCAGAGAGTGGGTGGAAGCTGGGGAATTTCGAGAACGCAATGTTGCCGTGGGACAACATCTACCGCCGGCGTATAGATCAATAGATGCTTTTCTCGCCAGATTCCATGAGTTCTATAACCCGGAACGGCTGCACGGAGTAAAGAAGATCGTCGCGATCGCGGCGGCTCATCATCGCTTGATGTGGATACACCCGTTTCTGGACGGGAACGGTCGGGTTGCGCGACTTTTCACGGACGCGTTCTTTCATCGAATCGGACTTGCGGGATACGGGCTATGGAATGTGAGTCGTGGTTTCGCCCGGAGGAATCTTGATTACAAGCGGTATCTCGACGCGGCCGATTTTCCGCGAGAAGGAGATCTGGACGGAAGAGGAAATTTGTCGAATCGAACTTTGACCGAGTTTTGCAAATTCTTCCTTGAGATCTGCCTCGACCAGGCCACCTACATGGCTTCTATCCTTGCTTTAGGCGATTTACTACCTCGGATCGACAGTTACGCCGCTAGGAGAGCCGAAGGACTGATCGTCGATGAGAAAGGCATCAAGGCAGAACCTTTACATCCGCGGGCGGCGGCGGTCCTGCGTGAGGCGGCCATTTTCGGGGAGTTGCCCCGAAACAAGATCGTCGAGCTCGTTGGAATGAGCGCACGGAGCGCCCGAGTTGTAACTAAATCACTGCTCGATGAGGGCCTTCTGATACCATCATCTGACTGGCATCGAAGCGACCTTCGTCTGGGCTTTCCGCCACACGCCGCAGGCTATTGGTTCCCCAATTTGTTCCCTGACGTCAGTGCGGGATAGGCCGTGACACCGCAAGACCGAACGGAGGGCAGATTGATTCGTTGCAAGATGTTAGAGGAGTGCTGAAGATGAAACCATTAATTTTTGAATTCTTGGAAAGCCCGCCATCAGAAGGACTGGACCTTTCCGGCATCGAGTACGATGAGACGCTTAACTTGAGTGTTGACAAGAGTACTCGTCTGCCGGCAATCGACCAGATTCATTTGGGAACAGAGACGTTCACCCGCACCAACGAAGTAAGCGATACCGACGTAACACCATCAGCGGCGCTCATGAATACTGAAACCGCCACAAAGGTGAGTGGCGAAGGTTCGGATCAGGACAGATCGTCCCTGAGTCTCTTGATGGCGACGGAGACGTACACCACATCGCACAATGAAAGTTCGGATCATGATGTCGGTGTGCCGGAGCGTTACGAGTTTTCCAACTCATTGGATCACTAAAAGGTACGTACATCCGATGCTTTAAATTATGATCCTCATAATCTCGCACAAGACTGATTTTTCCGCGGATTATGTCGTGAATATCCTGAATCAACGCGGAACCCCGTATCGTCGGCTGAATTGTGAGGATGTATTAAACTCGGATCTCCGTTTAAGTTTTGGGCCCGACTTCAGTTATTCCATTCTAGGTGAAGTCGCCTACGATTCTGTTTGGTTCCGCCGCACAAAACTTCCGGAGCTGGATCTTCCATCGGCTCAGCGAGCGTATATACTCTTTGAAACTGATAGCCTGCTCAAAAACCTCTTCGCGACGATTGCTGCGAAATGGCTCAGCATCCCCCACTTCGTCTACGAGGCCGAGAACAAGCTTCTTCAACTCAAGGCGGCCCGAGATGTCGGCTTCACAATTCCCGAGACGCTTGTCACACAATCGAAAGCCGAGCTCCGCTCGTTTTATGCGCGACACGACGGCAATTTGATCGTGAAGCCGCTAGCTCAAACCCGCCTTGTCGAGAAAGAGAATGCCTCTTTCATTTTCACGAATCGGTTAGCCGGCGACGTTTTTTCAAGGCTTGATGATCTCGACCTTTCGCCGTGCGTTTTTCAGAAGAATATCCCCAAGGATTATGAGTTGCGAGTGACTGTGGTCGGTACGAAGGTCTTCGCAGCCAGGGTGGACTCGCAGGACTGCGAGAATACCCGCATCGACTGGCGGAAAGAACATCTGCGATTCGAGCCGGTCGTGTTGCCCGCTAAGGTCTCCGACATGTGCATAATGTTGTTGCGGCAACTGCAAATTTCTTTCGGTGCAATAGATATCATCAGGACCCCCTCCGGCGACCATGTCTTTCTTGAGATAAACCCGAATGGACAATGGGTTTGGATAGAAAACCAAACGGGCCTGCGGATCGCGGACGCTATAATTGAGTATTTGACCGATGTCGAGCACTAAAACGGGCAGACGCAAGAAGACTTTAGAGACCGTGAAGAATGATTCACGGGTCAAAGATCTCGTCTACAAAGAAACCGATACGAAGAAACTCGAACTTCACAAAGCGTTCTTGCAGGCTCTGAAAAAGGATGAGGACGACCGCCTTACTACGATAGAGCAAAAAACCTCTCAACTGTTCTCTCAGACCGGTATCATCGTTGCCGTTTTGGCTCTCTTTATCCCCCTGATAATCGAGAAGGTCGAGCCTGTTTCGATCAGGGTTCTCTTCATAGGCGTCCTGTCGTTAGCAGGATTTTATTATTTACGAACGATCTACGCTGCGGGGAGAAATCTGGAAATTAACAAATTCAATTACCAGCGATCGGCCGCTTCCACCGTATTGGATCCGGCACTGAGAACCCCCGAGATGTTCATGGCTGAGGAGATAAATGACCTGTTAAACAGTATCCCGGTGCAAATCAAACTTAACAATGAGAAAGGATCTAATCTTCTTAATGCACACCGGTCCTTCAAAGTGGCGAATGTCGTTACCGGGCTTCTTTCTGTTTCCTTATGTCTGACCATTGCCCTGACTTATCAAAAGGCTGAAACCACTAAAACTCGGATCGATGGAACTGTAAGAACTGAAGATGCAAACAGCATTTCCTATCAAGACGCGTTGAGGGAAGACCCGAATTCGCGCGAACCAACGAATAGCGCAAGGACAACCGACTCCGAGAACGCAGCAATCCCAACACCGGTCGATGCTGATTCAAACGTGAACGATCCATAGGAAATTGATGTAGGGACACATTGAAGGGCGGTAGCGACTGCATGTCCCCCTTTGAGAGAATCGCAAGCGCCGCGGCCGCGCAAGTTTATGAACTATATAGAATGGTGTGAAAGCGTGCTGACGTGTTTGGCGGAGGAAAGCGAACGAAATTCATATGTCCGCGATCACGGCATTGACACGGGCAGAGTCGAAAAGCTGATCTGGGGCGATCGCTACGACGAGATCAAGTCGGCCTCGTCCAACAACAGGTTCCGGGACATCACCGACAACGCGTTGGACGATCTTAAAGAAATCGGCCTGCTCACAGAAGAATCGGGATACCGGTATAAATTAACGCTAAACGGCAAGCGTGCCTCAAAGGATCTAAACGCACTTTACCGGGCGATCTGTTCCACGGGTCTCCCCGAACCCGAACTCTCGACCTTAATGGTAATCGCCGATCTAACCGCCCACAGCGGCTGCGAAGATTATGCCTCGGTCGAGGAAGAGCGTGAGTCATATGTCATCTATAGAGAGCTGACCGAAACTCACCAACAGCACTCCGCGCTCTCAGATTCCGAGGTCGATCAAGCTATCAACACCCTGCGGGACCTGGGACTTATTTTCTGCGAAAGAGGCACATACCCCGGGGATATTCGGATCAACTATCGGGGAATGGTCTGGCTACAAAAGCGGCAGGAAGCATTTGACGCGGCCGAAATAGAGCAGCTTGTCGCGGAATGGGAAACGACCAGTGTTGATTTCAAGCGTGAGCTTTCCCTTGATACCGCGAGCGAAAAAGCCGAATTCATAAAAGATGTGATCGGCCTTGCGAATACGAAAGCGAGCGGTCGACGTTGGTTGATCGTCGGTTTCGACGATAAGAGCCGCACAATCTATTCGAGGGAGACCCGGCCCAACGATCCGTGGGAAGCGAAGATCAATCAGAATCGAATTGAACAGTTGATATCCGAATACGTAAGGCCAAGCATCAATGTCCGCTATTCTCTCGTCGGATATCAAGGCGCGAAGGTTGGGAGATTGGAAGTATTACGCGAACCTCGTGATCTTCCTTACGGCGTAAAGAAATCAGTGGGTGATCGCTCATTAGGCAAGCGAATAGAGGAAGGTGATGTATTCGTCCGTCACGGCTCCCACACGGTCAGGCCAGACGAGCGAGAGTTGCAGGACTTGATCGAAGAAGCGAAGAAAGCAAGCGGGTAGTTCATGAGATCAAAAACGTGCACGAGGCGGCGGGCTCTACCGCCTTGCCTTAGAAGTATCATCGGAGAAAGAAATTCTGAACACTTTCAATACATTCATCGCATAACGATTTGTTGAAACTGCCTCGGTCGAATAATCGGACGAGGCGGTTGCCCGGTCAGGTAAGTCGATCGGTTTGGATATTGATGATTCTTTGATTCCGCGAACCTCGATACTCGCCTGCCCCGGCATTCTGTTCCTTAACGAAGGGACCATCGATCAGAAGATCAATGTGCGAAAGAATGTACTGGATGCTTGGGGCGCCGAATTCGATCAATTTCTCGAATTTATAACCCGAGTAAACCGTGATATGAAATCCACGATTCTTAAGGCGAAATACTAGTTCGGCGACGGCTTCCGGCTGATCGAAGGGCTCGCCGCCGAGAATCGTAACGCCATCGTGAGAATCGCGTTCAGTGATTATCTCAGCGACGATCTCAGAAATTGAAACGAGCCTCCCATTTGAGCGTTCGTGGGTGTCCTGACTGTAGCAGCCTTCGCACCGGATCGAACAACCAGCAACAGCTATGACACTCCGACGCCCCGGACCATCGACAGTTGAGTTGTGATAGAGCCGGTAAAGCCAGAGCGAAAATCTGTCCGTATCGCAATTGCTAAATTGCCGAGCCGGCTGAAGTATCGGGAATGAATGTCGCGGGTTCGAGGACGGTCGGCCGCAATTAACATTCACTGGAGTTCCGAGGTCCTCTGCCATTTCGCCGACTACGGCTGCAGGAGCTTGAGATATCTCGACCGTTATTCTGCCTACGTCCGGCTCAGCTACAAAAACTAATTCCCTATTCATTTTGATTCGATCCTTCGAAGCGGTTTGGGTTTCGCAAAATAATCTTTTGTCTTCTGATCGACAGCAGGCGCTCCAAGCAACTGCTTCAGACGTTTCGCAGCGTCCTCGCAAGCTGGTCCTTGGATACCGTTGATCCGTGTTTCGCACTTGCCGGTTTCCGCGTCGATCGTGAACTCGATTTCAGGCATACAATCTCCCTTCAAAACTTGACCCGTATTTTCACGGTCTTGCCGATCCGCTCCTTGACCAAAGTTCCGCCAAGTTTCTTCGCCATCTTTCGTGCAGCTGCTTCGTGATAGTGATTCTGAAGCCTGACGACGAAATCTTTGCCGAGGCGATAATCAAGATCCATATCGTCGAGTATGGCGACGTACCCGGAGGGGGTCTTCTGGAACCCGATATCCGCAAGTAGATTGTGGTTCTTAACGTCTCGTCGTCGAATGATAATGTCGGCGGTACGTGCATTCCGTTTGTCCCATCCATCGAGCGGTAGATCCTTCCCTTGAGTTACTGTCGTGAAGCCTATTTCGGACAAGGCCTCAAGCAGCAAGTCACCGTTCGCAAATGACTGTGATTCGAAGGTCATGTACTTGGACATATCTCATCCGTCCTCCCTGCAGTTTAGAATTCGTAGATCCGGTCGCCTCGACTCCCACCGATGCCTGGGTTGTCGATCCTGCCCGCCGCCCCTTTTATATTGTTTCGAGCCCACTTGCGGATTTCGTCGATCTTCTCGCTCATCATTTGCGCGGTCGGCGTTATGCTTTCAACTGCCTTGAGAACGTCTTTAGTCTCGGCCCGACGATCGCCGTCGATGAATGCTTCAAGAACGCCATCCTTTACAGCTCCTTCGATCTCCGCCCCGGAGAATTCCTTGCTTTTCTCAACCAGCTTTTCGAGATCGAATTGATCAGGATTCAATTCGCGTTTCTTAAGATGAACTTTGAAGATCTCTGTCCTATCCTCCGACCGGGGTAAATCGACGAAGTGTATATATGAGAACCGGCCGATCCGGAACTGTTCGGACTCAAGCTCTCTAACGTCATTGGCAGTCGCAAAGACCAGAACATCTTTGTTGTCCTGCATCCAGTTGAGGAGATAGGAGATCGTTCTCGCCGTCTCGCCGCCATCCGTTTTGTTCGAGGACTTCATTCCGGAAACAGCCTTTTCGAACTCGCTGATACCGAGAATTCCTTTAATGGTTCCCGCGATCGACAAGGCTCGCTTTATGGACATAGCCGAGGAGCCGATGACACCGCCGCCTTCGCCCATGATTGAGCCGAAGTCGAGATCCAAAAGGGCGCGGTTCGTTATGCTCGAGGCCACACGTTTGCATAGGTCTTTGCCGCAGCCAGGCAAACCAACGAGCAGGATCCCTTTACACGGTTCGACGTGCCGGGCTTTCGCTCGCGGACTGAACGTATAGGCGGCACGCTCAAGGATCGCTCGTAGAGACTTGTAACCGCCAAGATTGCTCGCTGCTTCGGGATGAACGTAAGTCAGTGAGCCACTTCCGCGGATCACATTCTTCTTTTCTTCGAGAATGACGTTGATCGAGTCCCGATTGAGGCCGCTGCAGCTGATCACCGCCTTTGCGATCACATTGCTGATCTCACCGGCCGTTAGGCCGAGTAATGATTGCAGCAACGCTGTCTGCGTTTCTTTTTCCAGGTCGATGGCAAGTCCGCTCGATTTTAAATTCTCAAGCTGGAGTTCGATCGACTCTTCGATCTCATTTTCCTTCGGAAGTTCGAGATCGATCTGGGTGATCTCCTTTTCGAGAGTCCTCAGATCGGGAAAGTTGGGGCCAACGAACAGAACCGTTGCTTTGGTGGATTTCAGCTTCCAAGCAATTTCTCGGAGTCTACGTACCAACAGCGGATCCTCCTGGCCGTAGGGGGATATGTACGGAGCGTAATCGCACAGCAAAAAGATTCCTGTCTTTTGTTCCGAGATGAATGCGAGAACGCCCTCCGGGTCCTCCGTATCACCGACCGATGCCGGATTCTGAAGGATGCCTTCTTTCGGATCGAAGATCTTCTGCAGTCCCGATGGCCGGCTCCAGAAATACAGAGGTTTCTCCTTGTGCCTCTCTTGAAAAACAAGGTCGATCAGAGCTTCGCGGACGCGATCTTCCTCATAGGTGTTGATAGCGATCAGCGGGTAACGGGCTCTAATCCTTACGTCCAGTTCGCGCAGGAATCTATCGACGCTCTTAGCGCCGGGTTCGGATGTGGTCATGTCGGTTTTATTTGTCGATCAGAACTCGACGCGGAACTCGGACTCCTTGAGTCGCCGCCATTCGCTCTCGTCTGCAGCGGTAATGCGAAGTTTGCGTCTTAGCTGCTGATCCTCATCAGTGTAGGAATCGTAGTTCTCGTATGCACTCCGATCGTCACGCCACCTGAAGTAATTTACCTTCACTGGCGATAACGATACGTGCCGTCTCGATTCTCGGTCGTGCATTTGGAATCTCCAAGATCAGAGTTCTAGAGCCGATAGCCGGTCTTCGTCCAGGAGTTTTCTGGATTGAACGGTGGTCGCACGCAGGATGTCGTTGAGAGCATTCCGCATCTCCTCCGGTGAGCGCTGCTTCGCTTCTCGGCCGGCAGCTTCTTGCAGTTTCGTAAGAACGTTCTCGAGCGAATCATCCCCCGTGAAGTTCATCAGGCTGTACCACTCGCACATCTGACGTGCTCGCTTTGCCAGGCTCCCGGGTACGAACCTGGCGTCCTGAAGCCGTTCGGACATCTCCTGCGCGGCTTCACATATCCTTGCTGTGATCTGTGCGAGACCTTCTTTTATCGGCGAGACTGCCTCTTCCGCCTCTCGGCGAGCAGCCTCGATCTTCATCGTGCGAATGCGTTCCTTTACCTCACGTTCGCGTCGCTGCTCTTCCTCGAATCCGGTTACTTTCAGCCGCTCGATACTCGCCTTGGCCTCAACCTCGATCTCAATAGTTCGCGTTTCCGCATCGGCCCGTGCCGCTTCAAGCCGCAGCTCGCGCGTCAACTTCTGTTCGGCCGCCATCTCCGAACCCAGAACGATCACCTTTGGCTTCATCTCGATCGTCAATCCGTCGCGGATCATCTCCGGTGTCGGCACCATCCCGATCGCTTGTGCGGCGACGGCATTGATGAACTCGGCCCTGTCGAACGGTTCATCAGTCGTTGCCTGGAACCGGTCGGCCGAGTCCTCGGCCAGTCTGTAAAAACTATCTTGCAGAATGGTGAGGATCTCATCGTACTTCTCAAGAACCTCCGCCTTAGCCTTTGCGAGAGTTTCGGAGGCATGCAGATAGGCTCCCTCAAACTGCTCGAATGCGGTCCACGGGATCCACTTGTATTCACTGGTTCCCCAGACGGTCTCGCAAAGGGTAAATCGGAAGCCGTATCTGTTGAGTGTGTTATGGGCCTGTGCCGCTCCGCGCATCAGCTTGTTCCGATAAACATCAGGAAGTAACCCCGCTCTCGGCGGGCTGACCCGCACTGCGGCATCTTCAGGCAGTTTCACGCCGAGCGTCTTCCACTCCAACTGCCTGACAAGACTGCCGAACCCGCGGCAGTCGATGTTCATGAAAATGCCCTCGCTCTCAAGCTTAGAAAGATCGAACGGGAGCGACTCGACTTCATCGACCGCGATACCAAGCTCGACGGCAGCCTTTTCCTTTCGTTCCTCAAGGCGGCTGAGAATACTTCGAGCCATTTGCGATGTGGACGCTTCTGGAACCGATGAAGAACCTTCCGACAATACCGCCGCCTCTGTGACTGGGCCTAAAACTGTCGGAGTTTCCGATCGGTCGCTTCGACAAAAGACGTTTTGCAAAACCGAGGATGCCAATGAATTGGACGCTGGCACGTGGATCGGGCTACCGCCGTTCGAAATGTGTTGCTGACTTTCCATCATCACGCCTCCTGCCATCCGCTTGTTTTCTGAGGAAGTAGAGCCAGCAAACACGAAGCATCAGGCCCGGGGCGCTTCCCACAGCCTCTTCTGTCCAGCGGGATGCTTGTCGATCCTGGGACGGCTGGGGACATTCCAACTTCCGCCTTTTGTCTGGTAGAGGATCTTCCAGCCGGCTGCACGTAAACTGGTTCCGGTTTCGCTCTTCAAGCGTGTAAGTGATCAATCGCCTGAACCCTAGCGCCTTTGCTGCCCGCCAGGCAGCGGCGTAGAGCTTCGATGCCGCACATTTCGTTTCGTCGGTACAGCAGCGGGTAACTTCAAGCGTGTATCCGTTATCGAGTCGGCGCGAGACTGGACGACCGACGGTTACGATACCAACGACCTTTTCGCCGTCATTTACAGCGATCCCGAACTTCCAGCCAATAGGCGGCTTATGATGCGCGTGATTGCGCCTGATGAATTCTCACGCTTCGTGAAAATCGATCGGCTGTAACTCTAAAGCCACGAAAACCAAACGACGAATATCAGAAACGGATCTGGCTGAACGGCGCAGGCTCAAAAAGTATGTCCCGTTCAATTTGAAAGCCGTCCACATCTACTTCTTCAAGCTCTCTCAACGTGAAATAACCCCATTCCGATTCGAAACCGATTACATAACCATAGAACAGAAAGTCAGCGTCCTCGGCTTCACCTTCCGTTACAAACCAAGTCCATCCGGAAGCCGGAAAGAAGAACTTAGCAAACACGGTAGGATCGGCGACGCCCTCCTGTTCGCGCAGTTTGGGAAG
The DNA here is from genome assembly GCA_019639135.1 of Acidobacteriota bacterium. Classification (GTDB taxonomy): domain Bacteria; phylum Acidobacteriota; class Blastocatellia; order Pyrinomonadales; family Pyrinomonadaceae; genus OLB17. The sequence goes on along the minus strand of JAHBSL010000009.1, from coordinate 126,450 downwards.
AGCCTTTCTAAGCTCTTCGGTAAGAAGTCTGGACATGAATTATTTCCTCTTTCGGATCGCGGATTGGATATGATCCGGCGTGCAATATAGTGAACGGCTTGTGCCGGTTTCGAGATCGAAGTAGGTGGCGAATCGTCTAAGATTGCGTGTAAGAAACATCGCTGTCAGCATCTCGCCGATCTCAACCGCGACCCGCTGGTTAACGTTCAGGTTCTGCTCCCCTAATCGGATGCGATCCGGACAAGAAGTCGGAGCATGCGACCTCGTTTCTTTATCCTGATCGGTCAAAAGTTCCGGATGAACCAAAGACGGAGCGGGTAGGGATCTGCAGATGCTCGATCCGACAAAGAGTTTTGCTGGCTTGAGCTGCTTCGTATTCGAGCCGATAAGAACCTGTCCCGAAAACTTTCCGTTCCCGCCGTCGATCCACCAGATGTTTGCGGCGTCGTCCGAACGATAGCCCTGATGCTTTTCGACCGCAAGGTGCATCGCTCGCCTTGCGAGATGATTATCCACGCAGCCGACGATCACGGTGAGCGTGCGGTAGTCTCCCGAAGATTGCTTCAGATGGACTTCAGCATCGAACGGCTCGTTCGCGTAGTGGCATTCAAGGCCCCAGGCAAGCGTGATCCTTTTCGCGAGCGTCTGGGCCTTACTGCTTCCTATCTCCGCCGTGCAGAAGTTGCTTCTCGGAATGTTCCCGCTTTCAACTACATCAGGATCGACAATAAGGAATTCAACTGCTTTTCCGGACTCCTTTAGCTCGTACATGAGCCGGGCGATAGCAAGCGAGGCGAATGACCCTGTACCGCCCGCCCCTACTTGTATGATCCGCAGCTTATTGTGCTCCTTCGGCATCACAACGGCGGCTTGGGCGAAGCTGAGATCTATCCCGTTCACGACAATATTTCCACAAGGGCGTCTATCTCGTTCAGGTCGATGATCCCTTCGGGCATCTCTCCAACCCAGACGGCGGGGATCGGGATAAGGTGATCGTAAACGCCGCAGCGGAACCGGATCTTTGGCTTGTCGTGGACATCTATAAGGATCGCGAAGATGCGGAACTTTCCCAATTCGTCTCGATCATCCGCTCTGCTGAAGTGCAAAGCTCCGGGCGGGTGAGTATGCAGCTCTATGCAGCATTGAGCGTATTCGGGGAGAGTATCGTCGGCGATGGTCGATGCCCAATTGCTTTCACGGCCCGATGCCCGCCACTGCCAGATGCCGAGAAGTTTGTCCCAATAGATCAGGTAGACGTCTTCTCTAAAGTCCGAGGATGCGTGTGTTTGCTGGCTATGTCGCAATATCGCCTGCCACAATGACGCTGGGATCCTCGACTTTGTCCACGAGATCCCAATCGGGCCATTCGGAAGGCCCCATATCTTCTGCAAACTGAGCGGCAAGGATACGGCAAACTCCCTTCGTTTTGCCCGGACGAATAGACCATTCCCGGCGAGGAGATATTCGAACAAAGCCGCATCTATCGGGTTATTTTCAGTCGCAGCGATGCGATGCCCGACCAGTCTTGGTGGAGCAAGTAGATTCGATGACATATAAGAAGAATTGAAACTAAAAGCGGCCATTGTATCGGGTACGTTCGACTATGCTCTCCCAGGCGTCCTCGACTGTACTGGACGACATGATCAACTGGGTGGCCGGGAACTTCTTAAGTTTGTCCGCCGCGAGTTTTGCAAGGAGGTCGCGAACATCATTCTCCGTCTGACATCTGCCTGTCGAATGATCGCCGTTGAACGGTGCGTCGAAGATAAGTTTCCAGATGGCTTGTAGCGACGAAGGATGTGTCTCCGGGACCTCATTCTTCCCAAAGCAAATCTTTCCCGAACCGATGTTCGGCAAGGGAGCCACAGCGAGACGAGAACTAGGTGTGACTTTGGATGTCGAAGAGGCCCACAAATAGTAGTCTTTCCCCTTTCCTAGAAGGATCAAGGTCGGAAGAGGCAAGGTTAGGGTCTCAATGCGATCGCTCGGAAACGCTACCGTAATAGTCCGGACGCCCGCCGGCAGGTACGAAAGTATCGCGTTCCCATCAGTACCTTCTCGATACCTTAAGACCCTTCGATCTATCCATCCCGTATCCGTTTGAAGATCGCGAAAAGCCCTCGTCACTTGTACGCTCGACAAGGCCTTCAGGCCCTGCCTGGTATCGCCGAAGGTCTCGAAGAGATATTGCCCGGGGAGAAAATAGAGAGCTGCCTCCGCATCCGGCGGTACTGTGTGATTCCTCATGACACCTATCCTTAACGGACCGGGACGGAACCGCGAGTTGGCTGGCTGACGGAGACGGGACGCCGGTTCTGGGGCGGCTGATTCTGCGGCGTGGGCCGGATCTGCCCGTTGCCGTTCTTCGCCGATGCCGCATTTCCGTCGTCATCGTCGTCGGCGACGATCCCGACGATGGCAGCCAGGCCGTAACGCCTGCCATACGTGATAGCCGAACCGACTCCCTGCGGATCGTTCTTCGCGAGAGGCATGCAAAGCTCGCTCTGAATCCATTGCCCCGATTCGTGGGCTAGGATGGTCTCGACAATGACGGTATTGTTCGCCCCGATGCTGTTCCCCTGGATCACACTGAGCCCATGCTTCGCCAGAAGCTCACGACAGCTCTCCCACACCGAGCTAAGATCGGCGTACGTCGAGTTGAAGAACGGGTTCGTGGAATCCTTCTTCGCGGGTGCGAGGCTTGCCTGCACCAGGGCCAAAGATTTTGCGAGATTACCGATGCTTTCGCTCTTGTTCATACATCTTTCTCCACCACGGAGGCCGGTAACACAAGACCCGGATGCTCCCCTTTGTTCCAGAAGTCGATCAGTGCCAGCAGCATCTTTTTCGGATCGGCCTCGATCATCTCATCGAGGATATTCAATCGTTCGAAGACGTCATTTGCCGCCTTGTATTCCGCCGTGAGCCCAACGATCGTTTCCCGGTCCCAGCTGAACCAGTCGGCACTTTGGCAATAGTTGCTGTCGAGCCACGGATTACCGGTGGAGTGATCGACTAATCGCAGAAGTTCCCCGAATAGAGAACCGTTCTTTCGATCCCAGACATTTGGATGGGGATCGGAATCTATCTCGGGAAAATTACTTCTTGACAACTTGAACCGCTGGTTTAGGAAATCCCAGGCGTCATCGGGGATGTAAAAGATCAACGCCGCGGCATAACTGATCTTCAGATTCTCGAAGTAGATATCCTCGCAGCAGAGATCCACGTTCAAGGGCGGTATGGCGAACTGCTCGAATTCGTTCTCCGGGTCGTCGTAAGCGCACTCAAGTAGCGGGAAGCAATTCTCATTGACCAGATTGAATAGCTCATTGACCCGCTCGCTGTATCTCCCGTAGTAGCCGCGGTTATAAAGACTCGCTCGGGAATGCTTCCATTCCTTCGGAAACATCTCCCGATACATGGCATATTTCCGCTGCTCGGAGAGAACACGTTCGACAAGTTCGAAAGAGGCAGTTGCGTTGTGACTTCGCGCCTTGAAACTCAGGTACTCAAGCGATCTCGAAAGCCGTTCTCCGAACCCAGGTTTGTTCGGATGTTGCCACTCAAATCCCATCTAGAATCCTGTCGGCGTGTGAATTGATGGACTTGGGGAAGATCTCTCGAAAGCTGCGATCTGACGCCTGATCGTCTCGATCTCCATTCTGCCTTCGTTCAAGACCTCTTCTGCCCGATTTACATCTTCCGCACTAAGAAGGTCGGCGGCATCTCTTCGCATGAATTCCTCCGCAAGAAGGATCGCCGGATTCACCTGCTCCGTTTCACCGATCAAGATATCGAGCGGAGCCTCGCCGTTCATCATGCTCCTTTGTGCTGGGCACGTTTGACGATCGTCACCGTGAGCTTCCCGTCCTTCACCTCGCGCGTGATATTCGCGTTCTCGATAGATGCGAAGTGCGGCTGAAGGACAACCTTCAAGGTCTTATCTTCCTGTGCCAAGGCAGCGTCAAGCTCGAATTCCTGCCCTTCGATCTTGATCGTCGCCTTGGGCTCAGTAACAGTATCCGCACTCGTATTTTCCCCAGCCTTTGTTTCAGCGGCCGGCGTCTCTTTTTTCTCTTCCATAATGGTTTCTCCTGGGAAGCCTTTGAGGACCTACGATGTGAAAAGCCCCTGCTGGCTTTGATTCGTTTCAGAGCTCGTGGTCGTGGCAGTGGCTGTGGCCGTTTCGGAATTCGTAACTGCCTTTGGTTGGACCGCTGTTGCCTTCGCCGACTTTGAGCCGGACCTAGCTTGTTTCTTGGAAGCCGGCTTTTCCTTCTTTAATTTCTCGGCGGCCTTTGCGGGAAGATCGATCCGATACTGCTCCAAGGCGTCACGCAACGCAGCGGAAATATGCGGGATGATCTCTCCAGCTCCCGCCTCGCTTACGGCAACCATCGGTGCAAAATCGTGGGTCCGCATGCTGACGATGCATTTACGTGAGCCAGAATTTTCGGGAAGCATTTGAATGACAGCCGTAACGGTACAGGCATCAAGATTGTAAGGCTCCTTTTCGGCAAGGACGACAGACTCTATCGACTCCGATTCGACCGATTCCGCAACGTCGGGCTGGCCTTCGTTTGCGGCAACATCACTTGAAGCACTTGGCTCGATTGTGATCGGATGATCTGTTCCTGTTTCTTTGACAGGCGCATCGGCTGTCTCGGTGATCGCGGGTTGTGCCGGTTCCATGTCGAGCTGTCCGGACGATCCATCGGCATCCGGGTCAGGATGTTCATTCTCGAGCCTTTCCACGATTGCGTCGATATCCGCATCGTATTCCGGCACACATTCGTCAGCATAGGATGATCGCTTATTCTCGGCCTGGTCATCCACCCGGTCATCCGCAGGAATAACGCCGAGGTATTCATCCTGTGTTTCAGTTTGAGACGGCGGTTCCGGTACTGTTTGCAGTGCCGGCGGCTGTGGCGGTTGAACTGAAACTGGAGCGGGTAAAGGCTGTCGAATCGGTTCCGGTTGAACGGGCGCCGCTGCATAAACATTGGGAGTTGTCTTAGCCTGAACTGCTCGCTCTTTTTCGATCTCACGAAGCCTCTCGAGGAACTTGCTTAGGAAGAGATTGCGGATATTCGCTTCTTCGTGAGCTCGGCAGACATACTCTGCCCCCTTCCACATCTCAAGCCCGAGCTGATGATTGGTCTGGCCGCTGTTCTGGAATCCTTCAGCCCGACTTACTTCAGTCGCAAGTTCTCTGGCAGTGTAGATAAGCTGGTCGATCTTTTCCCGGTTGTCGAGCGGTACGAACGAACCGCTGTTCAAGATTTCCATATTCGTTGTTCACTCCACACTGCTGCCCTCCGCATATTTTTCCAATTTCAAGCCAAATGCGAGCGTCTTGATGAGTGAGTGGATCGTTTTCTCACTTCATCTCGAAGGGAAGGAGGCAGAGATATCGGGCAGATCCGCGAAAATCAGGCAAGCGTAAAACTGTCTATGATCCGCGGATGTCTATAAAGCCAAGACAGCGACAGATCATAGACAGGTTTTAGTAAGGTTCGGGTGGTGCCGGAAATGTTACGCGGCTGCGGAATAGGCCGACTGCTCTGATGGAGCATAAGGGCTGGTCGCGACACTTTCTTTGTGCTTCTTCAATATCCGCGAAAGTGTCGAATGCGTCGTCCCCATTGAACGGGCGGCACGACGCAGGTTCCCACGGGATCTCTTGAGTGCGTGTTCGATGAACGTGGCGGCCGCCTTCACGTAAACGCTGTCAAGATCGTCCGTGTCGGCATCCAGCGTCACCGTTACAAGATTCGATCGGTTCAGATGAATGCCCGGTTCTATCGGGGAGTCGGAGACTTGTGTTTTGCTTTGGTCGATCCCGGCGACATGTAGAACGATATCCTCCGTGATCGAAGGAGTGTCGAAAGCCTGGACTGCAAGGCGGGAGGCAAAGTTTTTGAGTTCTCGATAATTACCTCTCCATTCGAGCAACTCGACCCTCGCAAGAGCCTCGTCGTCAATAACAAACGGGCAAGCTCTGCCCACTGCGGCACTTTCCTCGTTCATCTGCCGGATGAACAGATCGCGGATCTGCTCCCGCTGGAACCGAAGCGGGATCGTCTCGAGTTGCAGTATGTTGAGACGGTCGAATAGGTCCGCCCGAAATCCCCCTTCAAAAACCATCGAGTGGAGGTTTTTGGAAGTGGCAGCGATTATTCTTACGTCGATCTCCCGCTCCCGATTGCCACCAACACGCCGGAGGCGTTTTTCTTCGACAGCCTTTAGCAGTTTAGCCTGAAGACTGAACGACAGTTCGCCGACCTCATCGAGGAAGAGAGTTCCGCCGTCAGCGGTCTCGAATAGCCCTGATTTGGCGGCATTCGCTCCCGTAAATGCTCCTTTCTCGTAGCCGAACAGCTCCGATTCGAGAAGTTCTGCCGTGAAGCTAGCGCAATTGACGCTTACGAACTCCCGTTTGAATCTCGGACTTTGCTCGTGAAGCTTCCGGGCGATCGTCGTCTTGCCGGTTCCCCTCTCGCCGGTGATCAGCACGTAATGCGGTACTCGGGCGTAAAGCGCTATCTTTTCCTCCAAGATCAACGACCCTGTGTCGGTGTTGGCGACAGCATCCTGATTGTTCATAAGGCGGATCTCCTCGTAAAAACGTCGATAGATTATTTCAATTGAGGTAAATCACCGGTGATTCTCCCGTGCCGGACGAACCTGCGATACCATTCCGATATTCACCCTACATAACTAAAAACCCGCATTAGACGGAGAGGTTACTTTCTAAAACCAATTTTCTACGATTTATTTGACGAACGGCTTTCTGGACCTCAATATTCACGCCGAGGCATGGGCGGGGTTGAACCGCAGGCACAATTTCTAAAAAATCGACTAGCTAAAAATGCAATTCGGCGCCGTTTACTAAGAAAGAATTACGTGCCATCTTTTCTTAGAGCATTTCACTAAGAAAATTTCTTTCCCGTTCAATGAGGCTGAGAAAAAAGGCAAGATCGGCTATTCGTTCGCGACCGCTATATGGATCTTCTGCAGGAAGATATTGAGGACACCTAGCTCCCCTCTTCATCGCCTCAACTCAAAAACAGCGTCTCCTCGAATATTTGCAGTTCGCTTACGTCTCCCGGATCGGGTGCAGATAGCCACTGGGGCAGACTTATAGGCGCCTCGTTCTTAAGAGCCTGGAACTCAGGCTTTAATTCCGGCAGGAAGTCGATATCGGTTGATATTGGAGGATAAAGAGCCAGGACCGGTTCGAGATAAATATGCGGCGACAGTTCGGGCAGGAAGAACCGCTGCTTTCCGTTCTGAACGATATTGACGAGCCCCATCCCGCGAAGTTCGCGGATCTGCTCGAACGTGGAAGGGCAGACTTCTGTAAGGAGGCGTCCCTGAAACCGAGTCGTTTTTATCCGGATATCCCCGGTGAGATGCACGGTGTTGTTCTCGAAATCGACTATGCGAAGCACTTCCGGAGCGGTTGACGGAATATCAGATCGCAACCCGAAGTGGCGGAAAAGGTCACGAAGCCATTCTTCGGATATCTTCACACCGACGAGCCTCGTGCCATCATCGGTAGTCGTTCGAACGATATTGAGAGCATCCTTGCTGAGAGTCTTGAGATATTTCCATATCGGAAGCAAAGCACCGCTGAGCAAATGTACGGTTTTTTCTTCAAAAGAAGGAATCTTTCTCTCCTCAGCCAGCCACCATTTCTCCGCCTTTGTTTTTGGGACTATGCGAAATTTCTGGTTCAGTTCACTCTCTCGAATATATGAAATATTCCGGCCGTCCGGTTTCGAGATCGAGAACATCTGGTATCTCTCGCCCGTTTCGGGATCGGTGTGTGAAAGCGTTCTGCGAACCGCGACAAACGAACCGTCACGCCGATCCTGAAAGAACTGATGGACACCGGTTTCGGACAGCTCTGAGTATCTCGCGGGTTTTGTGGCTACTTTCAGGTTGAGCTTGTAATAGACCGTCTTAGCGGACGTAAGAGCATCGGAGTGGAGTACCTGCGGCGGTTCCGCAATCTCCACCGACAGGGCTTTCAAATCCTCCATGCCGTCATCGAGCTTTCCGTTCTGTTTCAGGTATTCCAGAGTCTCAAGGAACGTTGCGTAGAAATGATCGAACAAGGCATTCTGCCGGTCCACTTCCAGGGAAAGGAGTCTATTGAGGAAACGTGGGATATTGGTCTTCTCGCTATCCGGAACCACTTCGCCGTCATCGGTATTTCGGACAAGCCCCATATCCCGCAAAGCCTGTTTCGGATCTTCGATCCCTTCGATCTCGACGCCACGCATAATGCCGGTTAGCACAACATTCAACGCCGAGCGGCCTTCCTTCGATTCGAGATTGTACTTGTCGAGATTGCCTGCCTTCTCCGCCTTTCTGTCGCCCTTTGTAAGGGCTCCCATGTTCCCGAGCCTGCGGGCGATCGTCGCCGAGAACCGCTTTTCTCCTCCCAGTTCTGTAAACACGAGCAGATAAACTGGCGGAAAGACTTGTCCCGTCCGATGAGTTCGTCCGAAGTCCTGGATCTGCTTGTCCGCCGACCATTTCAGTTCGGCGGCGATGTGGAGACGCCTTTGCTTGTTGCCGACCTGTTTTCCGGCATGAAGGCTGTCGCCGGTTGATGCAACTTCCGACATGATCGCGATCCGTTTGTCGCCGTTCTGGAATGCGTTCTTCTCGTGAAGATTGATGAGCTTCGACGGAACGCCCGGAAGCTGGCGGGGACGATATTCGAGAGTTCCGTTGGCCGTTCGGATGAGACGCTTCTTCCGCCCGGTCATCTCCGCTACGTTCTCCACGCCGAAGTAATTGGCGAGTTGATCGAGCGGGTGCTCAGGAACTTCGAGGACCGAGAGTTTATCCAGCAACTCAGTCCTTAACTGCAAGGCCGCTCGGCTCTCGACCTGGTTTCCCTGGGCGTCAAGAACTGGAATATATTCGATCGTTCCGCTGTATGGATTGGTGCGTTCCTGAAAGCAGGCAGTCGGAAAACAGTGGGCGACGAGCCGGGTCAAGGTTTCGCGTGGGCTAAAATCCAGGCTGTCGATCGCCTCGTCCTGATCGGCCGCACGCTCGATCTGTTTCTTTGTCTGGCTTTCGCCTGTGCCGGTTATCGAAACGACGACGGACTCCTTTCTTCCGAGAGCGTCTTCGATCTCCCGGATGAGGGTCGGCACCTTGAAGGCCGTTATTAGGTTCCGGAAACATCGCTGATGTTCGGCCCAGAATTGATTAACCGCTTGGGCTCGCGTCGCCTTGCCGGAGTTCGTGAGATCCAATGCCCGATGTATATTCCGGAAGACCTCCTGCCAGCCTTGAGCCATGTTGTCGTACATCGTCCGTTGGGCTGGAGTGAGCCAGTGAGTCACCTCTCTAAACTCAACCGCAAGGCCGGACTCCGGATCGGTGGCCATGCTTAGATTCCCGCACAAGTACCGGCCCATAGCTTTCAGGTCGCGGCAGACCATTTCCAAGGCACCGACTCCGCCCGATTCGATCTCCTCCGCGAATTGCTCGAACCCCAAGGGGAAGTTCGTCCCCTCACCCCAAAGGCCAAGCCTAGACATATATGCGAGATGCCTTACTTCTCCCGCGGAGGTGGCGGAAGAATAGACAACCCTGAAATCGGGGTACTTCTCCGGATCCTGTATCTCGAGCACCGCGGCGCCGGTCTGCGTCGATTTTCCTCGATCGTCGGCAAATGCATATTTAGCCTTGTGACCCTCGTCGAAGATCACCACTCCTTCGGTTCCGAGCCAGCGGATCAGTTGGTCAATTCGCCGATTGCCTGATCTTGAGCGGGCGATCAGAGAGCGATATGTGCAGAAAACTATTCCATCGCCAATGTCGATCTCGCCATCGGTCGGATAGTCGTTTATGAGCTTTATCGGCGGAGTCAGACCAAGCCTCGCAAATTCGTCGGATACGGCCTCGATCAGGTCGGCCTTGACCGAGAACCAGACGGCACGCCTTCTGCCTTGAAACCAGTTATCGAGAATTATTCCGGCAAGGGTCGCGGTCTTACCCGTTCCGGTTCCGTCTCCGATACTGATGCCGGCACGCGATCCGTCCGCAAGGCTCTGCCCGTGAGCCTGCCCCGCGTAGATGATCCTCTCAAGCTGCATCGCGGAGAGTTTGCCCGTTTCGGATAACTCTTTCGGCAAACACGGACGATAAGTGATCGGAGGCGGTTCTACGTTCGCAAGGCCGGGCGGTTCGACTATGACGCCGGGATGTGCGGCTCCACCAACAACGAATCGAGGTGCGTATGCTTGGATCTGATCAGTGGTATCAGGATCGCTCGCCTCCACGGGCACAGTGGCCGCCGCTGTTGCCGAAAACGGCGCAGTTGTGTCCGCCGATTGCTGGTAGCTTGATAACATTTTATTGGTCGGTCGGGGGGTTGAATTTGAAGGTCGGTAGATTGCCTCTCTTCGCGCGTTCAATCAACGTCGTCGCCGATGAAGTTTTCGTCGTTAATGAGCAGGTAATAGTATCCATTGCCGCAGCCCGCATATTCCAGCGATAAGAAGCCGCGAAAGTCTCCGGTTACGGTGTCAAAATCGGTTTCGATCGATATGTCGTACCCGGCGAACTTCGCCCAGCGGCCCGTGATGAACGTCCCCCCTGACCTGTTCCGGATGGATTCACGAAGCCGTTCGATCTCGCGCGGATACTTTTTAGCGATCCGGTTCAGCGAGATCACCTTTCCGTCGATATTGGTCCCGGTCGTAATGTGGAGTTCATACAGAGTCTTCGGGCGTGGTTCTTTATCCATTTCCCAGGAATTCGCCTCGACAAGATCAGTTCTCCACGCTTCGAGATCCGGAAGTGCAAGACAGTCGCGGAGGAATGGATTTGTAAAGCTCGCCTCGCCCGCCATCCGCTTGTACTTTTCGATGAGTCGGTATTCTTTGCGAAGTCTCTCTTCGCCGGTCTGCGGAGGCTTGGAAGGTATGAATTGCGAGTAGCGAGCAAGATCCGATTCGTACACGCAGTAACCGCGTCGGCTGCTGCGTGGTTTGAATCGGCACAAGCTGCCGCCATCCGAAATAAAGAATCGATCTTTGTTGCCGTCGGTATCTACGGCGCCGACGATCGAGCCGTTTCTGACGGCTTCATGAAGTTGCTGGTAGTTCATCTCTATTTGGATTTGATCGTCTCGAAGGCTGCTTCGATGTTGTCGAAGCTCAGTAGCCCGGGGCTACACTGGACATGGCCTTCCGGCTGATCGGCTGCAGATTTACGACCGAGGATCAAAGTTACGCCCACCGTTGTTCCGTTGCGGTAAAATTCCCGGCCGGGAAGACTTATGGATCTCGTAACTCGAATCTCGGGCGAAATTGAATCCCAGAACCGCTTCCCCGTACGAGTTCCGGGTGATCCTCCTTCGCCGAGGATGACGGCGAACCGGCCTCCGGTTGCTAGACGCCGAAGGGCAGACTCGACATGCCGAAACCCGAACTTATTCCCGTTCCGCTCCACTCGGCCGCCGCTAGAGGAGAATGGTGGATTCATCAATACAATGTTCGGGACAATGCTCTCCGGCACAAAGTCATCGATGAATTCCGCGTCATGACCGGTCGGGTCGAAACCGATGAGCCCGGCAAGCTGCCGTCTCCTCGGATCTATCTCATTCGTGACCACAGTCGCTCCGGACGCCCGCGCCCAAACGGCAAGACTGCCCGTGCCGCACGACGGTTCAAGCACGCTGTCGCTGCCGCTTAAATTCGTTAGGTATGCCGCAAGGTATGCGATGGGTGCCGGCGTGGAAAACTGTTGATAGGTGACCTGGGTTGCGCTTCGCCACGATTGGGTAGGGAGACACAGTTGCAGCGATCTTAGAACTTCGATGCCCCCTCGGCGGGGATCTTCTGAAGACAAAAGTTGTTTCCCGTATTTCGTCGCTATGAGGTAGTTAAGCGCCGTTTCGCAGATCTCATGACACAGGTGCGGATCGGTCGCTAGACCATCTATCCCCCAGTCGCGACAAATTGTCAGCAGCTCACAATTATTTAGCTGTGTCCCGGAATCGATGATCGTGGCGATCCGTTCAATCAGGTCTAAAGGAATGCTCGGGGGTTCGTCAGACTGACCTATCATACTTTCTGCCAGCCGCTTGTTTCCCACTCTCTAGGCGAAAGATAATTGACCACTCGCCTGTTCCAGACATTCGGGTGTTAGAGATTTGAGCCATTCGGCTACGGTTAGATATTTCAGGGGAGCACAGGTGAGCAGTGCATCGTCCAGGCCCTTTATACGTTTGTCCCAAGTTACGATCCGAACATCTTCGTTATACGCGAAGGAACTCTGATCCGAGCAGCGAAGCCGAACTAACGCCGCTAGAGCGCGTGCTACGTGCGGGTTGGTGAAACTGTCATTGTCGAATGCGATCTCAAGCGTTCGGCTCCTAGCGGTTTTCACGATATCGTGATGCGCAGTTGCGACACCGCTGTTTCCAACGACGTATCTGTCGGTCAGGAACTTTTGCGCGATCGCGGCTTTCAGTGCTCCTTCCGTGACCAGAACGGGTTTGTCTAACCGTGAACCAGGATTGGCGTGATGCAAAGGAGCCCCCGGACCGCAGCCGGTTCGCTCTTTTGACGAGGAAAGCCACACGTAACGCCCGGACTTATTCGGGACATAGCGCATGAACCGTATCTGGCAGCCCCTTATTAATCCGTCAGGTCCGACAAACGGGATCAGCATTAAGTCATCGAACGAATCCTGCTCACTCCAGAGACGCAGTTTGCTCCTTGTATCTCTCCAGAAACCCGGTATTCCGGCGAATGATAGCTGTTTTCCATTTCCTTCTTTCGCGAGCACTTCAATAAGACGGTCAACCAGTACGTTTCTTTCATTCGCTGTTCTCGGAAGGCTTCCGTACTGTGAGTAGTTATGTATCCCTCGCGTCGACAGACCGCCTCGTCCATTCACGATCTCGTAATTGGAGGATGCAGGTGACAATTCGATGAGCTTTCGATAGACCCTATCTCGGACCTCGGGCGGGGCGATAAGTTTTGAAACCCGGGTTTTCTTCTGTTTTGAAGATTCGTAGAAGGTTCGGTTGAAATTGAAGTTGAAATCGAAACCGGAATCCCGATTGTAAAACACTCCCCAGCCCTGCCGGCTGACCCGATCGGCATTTAGAGTGGATCGGGCGCAGAATGATATCGTTTCCGTTGTGGTCGTACTGCACCAATCCGGCTTCCCGCAAATACTGCATGGACGCTTTTTAGACACGCGTCTGTATCCTGTCCCGGTCATTGCCGCATCCGTCCCTTCCCCGAAATGTCAGCCGCTTGTTTGTCCTCCAATATATGATGCCGCGCGACTTTACTTGGATAAGAGCCTCATTCGATGTCAATATCTCATTCAGGTTTTATTCAGATGGAGAATATCGTTCAAAAAGTTATTTTTTGACCGCAAAAAACCATTTCCGCACTCGTCACGAAGGTATAGCTGTAGACGAAGCGTCCCTAGCGTCTTTGTCGGGGCCGACCAGCAGTCACTGCTGACCGCTGCGGACAAACCCATTGTTTCAGTGAACTACGGGCGGATCGAATGTCACTCTCGATGGTGGGTTACTACTCCGAGCAGTCCGCGGAAACGAAATCTTTTTCAGCACTACTGCGGCCGGTTGTCACCCTGAGACTTCGAACCTGACTCCAAAAGGAGGGGATCCAATGGCCTTTAGTTGGGGTAATCCGTTAAATTGGCTGCGTTCTTATCGTCATTTAACCGCCTTCATCTGGGACACCACCAACAAGAAACGGGAAGAATGGGCGCGGCGGCAGGCGCAGGGTCCGGGCTCGCGAGACTTTGCTTTTCGTCGCGATGATTTGCCTGACGAGTTTTCCTTTATCGTGATGGGCGACACCGGCGAAGGCGATTCTTCCCAAATGGTCGTCGTAGATAAGTTCTTAAAAGAAGGCGCCGACACCGAATTCTCCGTAGTCGCGAGCGACGTCATCTACCCTTCCGGTCGTTCGCACGAGTACCGGGAAAAATTCTACGTCCCGTACCGGAACTACCCGAAAGACATTTATGCCGTTCCGGGCAATCACGATTGGTACGACGAGCTCACCGGCTTCATGATTCATTTCTGCGACAACACTTTTCACCGCCTGGACCCGAACCAACGGACCGTAAGCCTGGAAAAGCTGAAGATGCTGCGGGTGATTCGGTGCAATCGGTTTTTCCAGCCGAATATGTATTTCTACATTGACACGAGATTCGTCCGGCTGGTTTTCATCGACACGGGGATAAAGGGGCGCATCGGTGATTCCCAGAGGGAATGGCTGCTTAGAGTTTCGGATGATGGACAAGATAAGCCGAAAATTCTAATTTCCGGCAAACCGATCTTCGCAAACGGGCAGTTCGACGAGCGTTTGCGCGACGTCAACGACATCGTTAATCGTTTCAATTATCGGCTCGTTGTCGCGGGCGATACGCACAATTTTCAGAAATACCGCATACCGGTAAGCACGAACGGGAAGCGGAAGATCGTTTGGCACCTGGTCAACGGCGGCGGTGGTGCGTACCTCTCGCGAACTCACATCATTCCCGAAGCGAAAGACATGAGATTTCCACCGGATTTGGGAATCCGGTTGGCCGACGAACCGGACGACTTCGAATGCTATCCGAACCGCGAGGCGTCTCGAAAACTGTACGGTTCGTGGCTCTTGGAACGGTTGCCTGACGCCTTTGCGGACCATGATCTTCCGCCCTATCACAAGAGTTTCGTGAAAGTTTACATCCGGGCCCCCGGCATCCTGGTGCAAGTCTTCGGGATTCGCCATTTCGGCGAAGAGAGTTACAATGCCGGGCCGATATCCGAGTGGGAAATACCGTTTCAAGATTTGTAAGAACCAACCTTGGTGAACCGTGAAGAAGATTTAAGTATCCGTATCGTACGCATCAACTTTCGATTACAGGAGCCAAATCGCATGAAAGAAGAAACGCCGCATTACAGAGTCGTAGTTATAGGGTCGGGCTTCGGTGGGACAATGACTGCTTTGCCGTTGGCTGATGCCTTCAAGGAGCGAGGAAAGAAGGAGAAAGTTCTAATTCTGGAGCGCGGAACGTGGTGGACGACACCGGTCAGCACCGTGCAAGACAAGGAGGTACGCGCTGCCGAGCATCTCGCCAAAGCGGGCCAGCCGGTTCAGTTTTGGTCTTCGCAGAATCATTTCCGAGGATTTATAGACATTTTCACCCGCTGCTTCCGCCGCACCAAGGACGTCAATATCTTTACTCGGCTCTTCAAGCGTTTCAGAAACGAGGACGGACTGTTCGACTTAACCCGATTCGGCACACGCGGCTTTCTCGGACTGTTCGGCGGCAAGAGCGACGGCATCACGGTCATTCGCGCAAGCGGGGTCGGCGGCGGTTCGCTCGTATACTCGAATATAACGATAGCCCCGCCCGATTTTATCTTCGACGACGAACGCTGGGTCACCACTTGGGACGAGACAACGCGCCAGAAGTATTACGATCTGGCACGACACGCCATCGGCTACAGCGTGGTTTCGATGCTTGGAGCAAGGAAGGCGAATCGGTTTCCGCTCCTTGGTGATTTGACGGATTTAAGCAAGGAAGAAAAGGAAGCGATTTTGGACACGATGGTCAACACCGGTCTCAGCAGCATCGTCACGCGAACGGCGAGGCTCGATCCGCATTTCAAAACGCCCACCCAGAACGATATTCCGGGACTCAAACAAATAAGCATCGAAGAATCTGATAAGAACCCGCCGGAGAACCAAAACCGACTGTGGCTTGACCGGGCGCGCGTCTTTCAGACGGCCATGCACGGTCTGACGCGCGACTACGGAGCGGTCGTTCTGTCCATCAACGACCTGACATCGGAAAACTCACCGTTGGGATCGACATTTCCACCTCCTAATTATCCGGTTGACGGGAGCAAGGCGAAAAACTATTGCGAGCGCCAAAGCCGCTGCAACGTCGGCTGTTTGCCCGGAGCACGTCACACCTTGAACAAGCAACTGATGGCGGCTGCGCTGGGTACGCCTAATCACCCGGACCCGCTTTATAAAGAAAATCTCGAGATCAAAGCTCTGGCGGAGGTCGATGTGATTCGCGCTCTTCCGGGTGGCGGTTACGAGGTTAGGTTCATCCAGCGTCGGAAAGATGACCCATCGCTTTTCAATGATCAAACGGTTCGGGCGGACATGGTCGTCGTCGCGGCAGGTTGCATCGGGACCAATGAGATCATGCTGCGCTCGAAAGAAAGGGCTGATGCCTTGCCGAACTTGAGCGAAAAGGTCGGCTACGGCTTCTCCACCAACGGGGACTACTTAGCGTTTCTTGAAAAGACGAAGAACCGTGCGAGCATTGTCCGCGGCCCCGTGACCACGTCGTTCGCTCATTTCAATACGAACGAGCGCGGTACGGGCGACGACGGCCCTGACGGAACGTCCACTCCCGATACCGAGTATTTCCATACGATCGAGGATCCAGGTGTTCCGCCCGCGCTGGCGTCAGTCATCGGTGAGGGCGTTCCGCTTATCCAGTCGTTGAGCAGGGGTAACACAGGAGAAGTGTTCATCCTCCACGCCGCTTTGAGATACCTTAAAAAGCGCAGCGTTCAGTACTTCCGAGATTTTTTTTCGAACTATCGGGAGCGGGGACAAACGTTCCGCTCGGAAGAAGAGCTTGTGTCCAATATGATTTGCGTGGTCGGTATGGGGCGCGATGGAGCCGACGCGCAATTCACTCTCGGGCAGGGCAATGGTGAGACGACACTGAGAGTGAAGAAACCGGGCGGCGCGAGATTTTGGGACGATGGAATCTATGCAGCCGTCGAAAGGACCCTGGCGCGGCTAGCCGAGAAACTTCGGCCCGACGGTTCGGATTATAAGTTCTTCAATCCTTTTCTGACCGATGTCGCCGACTCGGTCGGCAACAAGTCGATCGCGCTCAGTCACCCATTGGGCGGTTGTCGTATGGCCCATGACGCAACCGGCGGTGTTGTTGACGAATTCGGCCGGGTGTTTGACAAGTCGAAAACTGGCGGGCGCCCCTATTATGAGGGTTTGTACATCGCCGACGCGTCGATAATCCCGACAGCGTTGGGGGTTAATCCTTCATTGACGATTTCGGCCCTGGCTCTGCGGATTGCTGACGAAATAGTTGAAGAACTAAAAACACGATGGCCGGCGTCTGGGCAGCCAAATTCGCCCGACAATCCCCAGTAACGGGACTGCGGAAGCACTTCTCAAAACGTAAAATCGTACGTCATTTTCATTTGCAGACTGTACGATGCGCGTTCGAGCCCCTTACCGGTTGTCTGATTGTAGATGATGAAGAAATCGCTGTTCGGCCGGTAGATGTAACGGAACCGGACATTGAGTGCCGAGATCTGCGCGGCGGAATTGAGTTGGAGCAGGGCGGAGGTCAACATTTTCCGGGATAAATTGTAGTTCACCCTGCCCGCGAACAGATTGGTCGTGAAGTCGCCCTGCGGGAGCCGCACGTCGTTGTAGTTGTCCGAGAAATCGAACAATAAGTGTTTGTTCGGGCGGTACGCGATGCCGACCGAGTAC
Source organism: Acidobacteriota bacterium (assembly GCA_019639135.1). Taxonomy (GTDB): domain Bacteria; phylum Acidobacteriota; class Blastocatellia; order Pyrinomonadales; family Pyrinomonadaceae; genus OLB17. The sequence continues at coordinate 108,883 of JAHBSL010000009.1, read as the reverse complement.
TCGTCGCGCTTGCCCGAATAAAAATCTCCCCACTTGTAACGGCCGGTGAAAACGATCTTCCTGCTCTGGTCGCTGGCGAACTCGACCCTCGGACGGTTGAAACGGTACAAACCGGCGGGGATCACGATCCCCGGCCGAATCTCGAACGGTTCGGTCAACCGGTCGGTCACATCCTCGATCGGACGAAAAAAGAAGACGGCGGAATTCTTAAATTCCGTCTCCCAAGACAATTCGGTTTGTCTGGTCGAGAGTCGCCCCTTGCGGTCTTCGTAATACTCGATTTGAGTCTCGAACTCCATCGACCGGACGAACGGGATGAAGCGCGGCCGAGGCTTGTAGGCGGCTTGCCCGAAATACTGCCTGATCCCATTGCGTTCGACGAAACCGACTTCGGGGCGGAAGTTGCTCCCGATGTCCTCGTACACCCCGATGAAGCGGAAATTGTCGTCCTCGTAGCGCGAGTCCACGCGCCCCGACAGAAAGCTCGATTTCACGCCGGGGTTCACCGTCCCCATCAAGAAGGTGTGCACCCGAAAATGGTCGGTGATGTTGAGCTCCGCATCGACTCCGGCCGCGCGGTGGTAACGGGTCAAGCCCGCCGGATCGGCGACACTTGTGAATTGACCGCCTTGCCGGTTGACGAACATCGCACCGATTGAGGAGCGCCCGAAAATGTCGCGTTTGACACGGGCGACTGTGAATTGCTGACGCGGAATCCCGAACACCGACTGCTGGTCGCCAAGTTGACGGGTCCCGACTTGCAAAAACCCGACGTTGTATTTACCGACCTTCCCCGTGATCTTGGCCCCGTAATCTATCGGCACCGGCTCGCCCCTTTCGGTCAGACCGATCCGGCGAGTGAAGAACAGTTGGTTGCTCTCTTCCCGCCCGAAAAGAAATATGCCGGCGTTTTCGAGAAAGAAGTCGCGTTTTTCGGGGAAGAAAATCGAAAACCGTGAGAGGTTGACGACCTGTTGGTCCACTTCCGCCTGGCCGAAATCGGGGTTGACCGTGAATTCGGCCGTTAGCGAGGGGGTGATACCGATCCGGGCCACTTCCAAGCCGCCCGTGCCGCGAAGCCCGGCGTCAAAGCCCAGTCTACCGATTTTCGGCGTTCCCTGCCGCCAGCCGCCGGTGACGTATGGCTTGATCTCTAAAAGCCTTCGCCTTTTGATCGCACCGACCCCGGTGAGCTCTCCCGCTTGAGATACTCTTTCGAGCCCAAATTCGCGCTGCCAACTCGCCCATAGCACTTCTTCATTCTTCCGTCGGATGATCCGGGCGAGGTTGAAGCCCCACACATCCAGCCCTTCCTTGAAGCGCAGGCTCGTCAGAGGGATCGCAACCTCGACCGTCCAGCCGCTCTCATCCCTGCTGCTCTCCGTTATCCAGCTGGTGTCCCATGAGAGGTTCACGTCGCGCCCTTCGTCCGTGATGAGGGCATCCTGCTGAACGCCGAGGGGGTTGACGGCGAAGCGGAAAGCGTTGCGGCGATCGTGGTAGGTGTCCAGCAGGATTTCCACCTTGTCGTCGTTCGAGAATGAGGAATCGCGTACCAAGTCGCGTGCGTTGACTTTGGAGGCTTGCGAGTCGAAAGCGCGGATCCCGAAATAGAGATTTTTGTCGTCGAACAAAACGCGAACCTCGGTTTTTTCCGTCGCCGCTTCGCCTTCGTTCGGTTCTTGCTGACGGAACTCCTTGACGGCCGGCGCCGATGCCCAAGCCGCTTCGTCCAGCACGCCGTCGATTTCGATCTCCCCGCTGGCACGGGAAATCTTTACGCTGTTCCCCGGTGAACCGCTCTGCCCGAAGATCGGAACAGCGGGAAAGTAAGTGATAACGAAGATGGCTAAAGGAAGTAAGGGTTTCATGAGGCCGAATCAACGTATTTCCGGTTTCACAATCGTGATGCTCTCGATTTCTCCATCCTTCAATTTCACGATCCGATCTGCGAGCACCCGCGCTTCCGCTTCGTCGTGCGTGACGGAGACGGTTGTGATGCGCAGACGTTTCTGGATACGGATGAGTTCGTCGCGCAATTCGCCTCGCAAATCCGCATCGAGACTCGAGAGCGGCTCGTCCAGCAAAAGCAGGCGCGAGCCGCCGATCAGGGCACGCGCGAGGGCGACCCGCTGCTGCTCGCCGCCCGAAAGCTTGCCCGGGTATTTTTCGGCGAAGCCTTTCATCCGCACCAGACTTAACATTTCCTCGATGCGCTTGGCGTGTTCTGTCTTCGGGACTTTGCGCGACGAAAGAACAAACCGCAGATTCCCTTCGACCGTCAAATGGGTCCAGAGAGCGAGGTCTTGAAAAACGAACCCGATCCTGCGCACGAAAGGCGGAACCAGATTTTGTCCTCCTGCGGCAACGCACTCGCCGTCGAGATAAATTTCCCCCGCGTCCGGCGTTTCAAGACCGGCGATCATCCGCAAAAGTGTCGTTTTCCCGCAGCCGCTCGGTCCCACAAGGACGACTGATTCGCCCTGCGCTACTTCAAGCGAAAGATTCTTGAGTATCGCCCGCCCACCGAACGATTTGGAGACTCCCACAATTCGCAGAAACGGGCTTTCACTCACGCGGTTCTCTTCTCCCGGCTTCGCCATAAAATCAAAAACGCCAGAGGAAGCAGGACGAAGGAGATCTGCAAAAGGGCGAGCGCGGCGACTTCGCTGGGCGGCGTGTTGGCGATGATGGTGTAGATCCGCACGGGCAGCGTCGTCTCCCCAGGCGGCGCGACGAGCAGCGTCGTCCCGAGTTCGCCGAAGGCGAAAATGAAAATGATCAGCCACGTCCCGACGATGCCGTTTCTCACATTCGGCAAAACGATCCGGCCGAAAATCCGCGGCCAGCTCGCCCCCGAAATCGCCGCCGCCTCTTCGATCGAGTAAGGGATCTGCCGGACGATGCCGCCCAAAATAAGAGCCGCGACCGGCGTAAAACGGGCAAGATAACCAACCACGATGATCGCCTGACTGGTATAGACCATCTCCAGGCCGCCGCGGTTCCAGAGTCCGATGATCCCAACCCCGACGACGGTGCTCGGCACGGCGAAGATGACGACGAAAACGACGTCGGCGAGCCAATTCCAATTCGTTCCCGCGCGGCCGCGGGCGTAACCGAGAATAACCGAAACGGCGATGACCAGTGTTGCGCCGATTGCCGAAAGCAGCAGACTGTTCGCGATCGCCGCGCCGGACTCCAAAACTACGCTTGACAAATTCCTGATGCGGAAGGCTTCCGAAAGCAGTACCACAGCCGGAAGCAAACATGTCGCGACGAAAATCATCCCCGCCGCCAATAAAACGAGCCTCGAACCGCCGCTCGTCATGTTCAACGCCGACGAGCTTTGCCTCCTGCCGACGAGAGTTTTTTCGCCGATGATCTTCGCCACGAAAACCGCCGCCGCGAGCGTCACCAATGACGCCGGAACGGCCAGCGCGGTCGCCGCCCCGAAATCGTAAAGCGCGGCGAAAGCCGTGAACACCTCCGTCGTGTAAACGCGCACGCGTAGCAGACCGGGAACGCCGAATTCCGCCACCGAAAGAACAAACACTATCAAAAAGGCAGCCGAAACGACCGGCGCGACCAGCGGCAGCGTGATCCGCCAAAAAACTCGAAAGGGTGGCGCGGCGAGCAAAGCCGCCTCCTCCATTCGACCGTCCACGCTTCGCAGGGCCGCCTCCGTCGCAAGCATCGGAAGCGGATAAAAACACAAGCCCAAAATCGCAACTGTCCCGAACACACTGTAAACAAATCCGGGCACCAGCCCGCCGAGCAGTAAAATCCACGAGAGCGCGAAAATATAAGGCGGAATGACCAGTGGAACGACCAGCCCGAAACGCCAGAATCGTTTGAAGGCGAATTCGCCGCGGGCGAGCAGCAAGCCAAGCGGGACACCGATCACGGTCGAAAGGCTGGCAGCGCCGAAGCCCAGCGCCGCGCTGTTGAGAAGCAGCCCGCGCTGCCGCGAGTCGAAGGCGAGCAGTGTCCGGTAATTTTCAAGACCGAAATCGCCTCGTTCATCGATGAGCGACAAAGCCAGCATGTAGCCGACCGGCAACACGGAAAAACAAAAAAACACGACCGCTGCCGCGAGGAAAATCACCCCGCGAAATGTCAGACGCCAGCGAATGATCGCCGAACGTCGTAATTCGCTATTCTTTAAGACTGACTCCATGTTCCGGACGCGAATTCGGTTTCCGAGCCTACAACCCCAAAATGTCCTGCAGACGCCGCGTTACGTCCTCCACGCGGTCGGCCGCTTTGCCGTAATCGAGCGTCATCGGCTTGAATGAAGAGAGCGGCGGGATGTTTTTCGGCGGCTCGACGCCTTCGCGCAGCGGGATCTGCACCGCTTCGGACTGTGCCAGTTTTCGCTCGACCTCCGCCGAGAGCAGGTGATCGATCAAACGCTTTCCTTCTTCGGGGTGCGGCGCGTTGTTTATCAGCGAAACCATGTTCGGCATGATCGGGACGCCTAGACGGTCGCGGTCGGGGAACACCATGCTGACTGGCTGTTTGTCCTCGAGCGCGACGTTCACGTCGTCGGTGTCGGTCAAACCGACTTTCACTTCGCCGCGGGCGACCATGTCGCGCACGACCGAATTCCCGGGAACGATCTTAACTTCGTTGGCTTTCAGCTTGCGGAAGAAATCGTCCGCTTTCTCGTCGCCGAGTTCGGCGTAGAGCGCCGCGACGTGGAAGGAAGTCGAACCGAAACGCGGGTCGGCGATCGCCACCTGCCCTTTCCACTTCGGATCGGTCAAATCGAAAATCGACTTCGGAGCTTCGTCCGGTTTGACCAGATCCGTGTTGTAAACGATCACGCGGGAGCGCGCCGAGAACCCCGTCCAAAACCCCTCCGGATCTTTGAAGTTCGCCGGAATGCCTTCCGCTTGCGGCGATCTGTAAGCAGCCAGAACCCCGTTCTTTTTCAAAACTAAAGTCCTGACCGGCTCGTTCGACCAGAAAACGTCCGCCTGCGGGCGATTCTTTTCCGCGAGCAACTTGTTGGCGAGCCCGGTCGATTTTGTTTCTTCGGTGTCGTACACGACGTTAACTCTCACACCGGTGCTCGCTTCATAGTCCCGCAGGATCGGTTCGGAAAAAACGCGGTCGGTCGAGACGTAGATCGTCACTTCCGCATTCGGTTTCGGCGCGGAATTGTTGAGGGTTGTATTTTCTGTCCCGGGCGGCGAGCCGCACGCGAAACTCAAAAGCGAAACGCCGAGCAGCCAAAACAGAGTTCGATATTCGATAATTCTCTTCACAGAAGAATCCTCCTATTTCGCCGTGACGCTTAAATCATCGAAATACGTGACCGAATCGGCTTTCGTCCACAAGCCAACCTTGCCGGCATCCTTGAAGGTCTCGTCCTCGACCTCGAAAAGTTTCGCTCCATTGAGATGAACTTCCGCCAGGTTCCCAACCATCACGATCCGGAGGCTGCTCCACTCGTTGGCCGGCACTTTCGCCTTCTTCCCGTAAGTTCTGCCCTCGCCTTTGACCGGCAGATCGGTCCGCACGCCGTTCTCCACTTTGTACATCACAACATTGCCTTCGCGGGCGTTCGCCCGTGCGATGTAGTAATTGTTCGCGTCCATGTAACGCCAGACGAGCCCGGCCGCCTGGTCCACCTTCCCGCTGATCGGCTTGAATTTCACGCTCAGATCCAGATCGAGAAACGAGCCTTCATCGGACATCGCGACGGGGAACCGGTTTTTGGTTCTGTCGGCGGAAGTTTGGGCGAGGACGTTCGGCCCCGACGGCGCGGTCGGGTCGGCTTGGATCTCCCATTTCCCCTGCGAACCTTTCCCGGTCAGCGCGTCGTGGAACTTGGCGGGCAGATTGCCCGCCGCATCCTGGTCGAAGTTGTAGGTGAGGGTCTTTCCTTTTTCCTGCAACGGTGCCGGCGTTTCAGCCGGAACCGTAGTTTTGTTTTTCTCCGTCTGCCCGCACGCCACGCCGGCGAGCATTACGGGTGCAAATATCGCAATCAAAATAAGTTCAAACCTTCTCATAAATTTTTCTCCTTTCTCGGTTTCCCGATAGAAACCGTTTTGCTCTTCATGCTTCTCATTTCCCCGGAAAAGAACATGACCCGCATCACATCCGCATCGCGTGGGGCCGTTTGCCCAGTACATCGAGCGCCGCGCGGAACCCCGTCGCGAGCCGAACGGCTTCGCCGCGTCCGTAATAATGCAGAAAAATTATCCGGGGCGATTCGCCGAGCATGTGGTGGTGCAGCGCGACGACTTCGAGGTTGTTGCTGCGCAACGCGCGGATCACCGGGTTGACTTCCCCCTCGAGCATGGCGATATCACCGGCGACCTGTGCCGCTTTACGTTCTCCGGCGAAAGCGGCCCAGGAGTTCATACCGATGTTCGTCGTTATCTCCGCGCCCATCGCCATTATGTTCACGTCATCCCTCCCGACGGTGTATTTGTAAGCCGCGCCGTTGACGGCTCCCGTGCGCCCGACGATCTTATCGAGCGCGGGCAGATCGAAAATCTCTTTCGCCGTTTTCACGGGCGCAGCAACATTCGGCTGGTTAGCCGGGGACAATTTGTTGTTTTTTATCGCCGCCGCGTAATTCCTGGCCAACGTCGCCACACCGCCCATCCCGTGGACGTGCATGTAGAAGATGCGGGGCTGCTCGTAAAAAAAATGGTTGTGGATCGCGCTGACTTCCAGATCGTTCGCCTGCATGGCCGAAATCAACGGATTTACTTCTTCTTCCAGCAAAACGGTGTCGCTCATCAAAACCGCTCCCTTGCCGTCCATCGTCTTCTTGACCGATACCCAGCCGCCGAAACCGAAAGCTATCGGCACGCCTTCGCCCTTGATCGAAATCTTCAAATCGTTGCGCGGCAGCGGTACCGTGTAAGTGCTTTCCGCCTCGACGTACCTGCCTTTTTTGCCGAGCGCCGTTTCGATGGAGCTTATCTCAGCCGGTGTCAGCGGCGGGGTTTTCCCCTGCGCGGGGCGTTCCGCTGTTGCCGCCTTTGCGCTGGTCACAGCGGCCGCACCCGTCGCCAGAATCCCGGCAATCGCTTCTCGTCGTGATATTTTGTTCATCCTTACTCCCTCCTTACTAGAAGACCTTTGCTTGATGCGTTTCCTGAATAGCAGGCAGCAAAAGAATAAGCGCCAATGATGCCAACGATCTCATCAGATCACCTCCGTTTTGTCTTTTTCACGCGCAAAGGGTCTAAGCCGTACTTATCTTGAGTGCAGCCTCCGCGCGCCGGTTAACTTCTTCCCAATTGACGTTCGGCATAAAGGCATCAACATATTTCTGAGCAGCCGCGCCGTAATCCATGTGATAAGCGTGTTCGTACATGTCCAGCACCAGCAGCGGGCGCGCGAAGGGGGCGTTGTGCATGTGATCCCAAGCCCAATAGTTGTGCACCTCGCCGTTGTGCAGGTTGTAAGCGAGGATCACCCAGCCGGATCCTCCGGCCAGCGCCAACGACGTTCGTTTGAATTCCTCTTCCCACTGTTCGTAGCTCCCGAACCACTGCTTTATCAGCTCGAGGATTTTGCCGTCGGCTTCCCCGTCGCCCCCTAGATTGGCGAAATAATTTTCGTGCAGGACGACCGATCCCGTGCGGACCAACTCCTCGCGCTTGAGGTCGCCGTAAACGTAAGGCGGCAAATCCTTGTCGCGGAGCATCGCGGCCAATCTATTTTCGATCGCGTTAAGAGCTTTAACCGCGCCGCCGTAATTGTTCTCCCAATGCGATTTGATCAGTTTTTCCGAAATCCCTTTAAGCTTGGTCGGGTCAAAGGGCAAAGGCTTCGGCTGGTGCACGCCGCCGAATGCGCGTCCCGCAGACTCCGCGCCCGTTGTTTGCATATCCGTCATAATTTCTCTTCCTCCTTCGCTCCAGCTTTCTATAGCGAAAACATCTCTCTTACACAAAGTCATTGCCGCGCTTCCGGCGACTGACCCGCCGAGAACTTCGCGCCTCGAAATTTTGCTCCCGCCTGTTCCCACTTGCCCCGGCTACTTGGCTGTCACTTTCAGGTCGTCGAAGTGCGTCACCGAATCCGCTTTGGTCCACAGCCCGATTTTTCCCGCCTCCCTGAAGGTCTCGTCTTCGACCTCGAACAATTTCGCGCCGTTGACGTACACTTCGGCGAGATTACCCGTTTGGACGACGCGCAATTCGCTCCATTGATTCGCCGGAACGGATGCCCTTTTTCCGTAAGTGCGTCCCTCGCCTTTAACCGGCAAATCGGTACGCTTGCCGTTTTCGACTTTGTAAAGCACGACGTTGTTCTCCAAAGCGTTGGCGCGGACGATGTAGTAATTGTTCGCGTCCTTTAATCGCCAAACCAGCCCCGCCGCCTGGTCAACCTTTCCGCTGATCGGCTTGAATTTCACGCTCAAATCGAGGTCGCGGAACGAGCCTTCGTCGGCGATGGCGAGCGGAAAGCGGTAACTGGTGTTGTCGGTCGAAGTTTGCGCCAGGATGTGCGGCGCGGAAGGAGCTGTCGAATCGGCTTTCACCGCCCACTCGCCCTTCAGACCTTTCCCGGTCAATGCCGTATGGAATTTGGCGGGCATACTTTCCGCCGTGTCTTTGTCGAAATTATAGGAGAGAGTCTTGCCGCTCTCATGCAAAGGGGCGGTCGTTTCCGGTTGAACGATATTCGGCTCTGATGTTGATTGGTCTTTTGTCGTGATTGCCGTCGGCGCATTACACGCAGCGGCGGCGATGGCAAAGGAAACGCCGCAAATCGCGCTAAAAACGAATCTACTCATAGCTCTTCTCCTTCAGTTTCTTTAGCCTGCCGAGTATTTCTGCCTAAACCGCCGGGCGCGTGTCGTCCTCCGTCCGGGAATTTACGCCGGATCCGGTTTTCTCAGCCGCAAGTGGCAGCCTTATCCGAAAACGACTTCCTTCGCTCTCAACGCTCTCGACCTCGACTTTTCCGCCGTGCGCCCCGCAGATGGATTTGACGATCGCCAAACCTAGTCCCGTGCCGCCGATTGCCCGCGAACGTGCTTTGTCCACGCGATAGAAGCGCTCGAAGATGTGCGACAGCGCCTCCGAAGGGATGCCGATTCCAAAATCCCGAACTTCCAATGCTGCGTTATCATTTTCGCGCGTTACCCGCACCTCAACCTTGCCGCCCGGCGGCGTGTATTTAACTGCGTTGTCAATTAAATTGACGATCACCTGTTTAAGCCGGGCTCGATCACCTTCAATTTCGATCGACTCCGGCGTTTGGCAGAACAATTCGATGTTTTTGTCTTCGGCGAGCAGGCGAAGCTGTTCGACCGTCGTCGCCGTCAACTCCGCGAGGTCGAGACGCGTGCGCTCCATCCGTGCTTCTCCGGCGTCGAGCCGCGAGATCACCAACAGGCTTTCGACAATTTTCGCCAGCCGCTCGGTTTCCTCGAGCGCGCTGCCGATTCTTTCGCGCGATTCTTCGTTCAACATTGGCTGCTGCGCCAACTCTTCAAGCTCGCCCCGCAACACGGTCAAAGGTGTGCGAAGCTCATGCGAGGCGTCCGCCGAAAAACGACGAATGTGCGTGAACGCCGCGTCGAGCCGTGCCACCATGCTGTTTAGCGCGATTGATAACCGTTCCAGTTCGTCGCCCGTTTTGACCACCGGGAGGCGCTCGTTCAAGTTACGCGAAGTGATGCGTTCCGCGCTTTGCGTCAGATCGTCGACCGGCACGAGCGCTCGTCGCATGACGAAATAACCGCCGCCGATCGAAAGCACGACGACAACCGGCATGCCCAAACCGAGCGTCAATAAAAGCCCGCGCAGCACGCTTTCTACCGGATCATACGGCGCGCCCGTTTCAATGACGAAGCGGCTGCTGTCACGGGCAACAAAAGGCATCGTGTAGAGCAGTAACTCACCGTCGCCGCGCGGCGGATGCACCTCCCGGATTGATGCTTCAACCGGAGCCGTCGGCGGCACGGGCAAACCGGTCGGATCGAAACTTCCGTCCTCCGGCGTGCCTGAAACGTACATCACGCTGCCGTCACCCCGCGTGACGCGCACAAAGCGGGAGTTGATCTGCGGCGCGTAGTGCTCTTCGATTTCGCCAACGACGTAATCCTCGCCCGTCATCCCGACGTCGGCGAGATGCGAGACGGCGATTTGCTGCGCCTGCTTAACAAGCGAGTCTTTCAAAGACCATTCGAGATAGCTCGCCAGTCCGAAATACATTGACGCTCCGAAGAGAGCCAGAAGCGCCGCGAGCAGCCCCGCATACCAGACCGTGAGCCGAAACCGAATCGAGCCAGTATTCATACTCCTTCCGCCTCGACACTGACCGCGTAGCCTACGCCGCGCACGGTGCGAATCAGCTTCTTTTCGTGCGTCTCGTCCACTTTGTTCCGCAGGTGCCGCACGTAAACATCCACAATGTTCGTCGCGCCGTCGAAGCTCTGATCCCAGACATGCTCGACTATCATCGTCCGCGAAAGCACGCGCCCGGCGTTCGCCATCAGGTATTCGAGCAATGCATATTCCTTCGAGGTCAATTCGATCTTTTGTCCGGAGCGTTTCACCGTTTGAGACAGACGGTCAAGTTCCAAGTCGGCAACTCGTAATACGTTCGCGCGATTGACCGCGCCGCGTCGGAGCAGAGCCTTGACCCGAACGAGCAACTCGGCGAAGGCGAAAGGTTTGGTCAAATAGTCGTCCGCTCCCGCCTCGAAGTTTTCGACTTTATCCGCGAGAGCGTCACGCGCCGTCAGCATCAGAACGGGCACATTCGCGTTAACCCGGCGAAGCCCACGCAGCACCTCCGTTCCGGTTATGCCGGGCAAAAGAATATCGAGAATAATCAAGTCGTAATCGTAAGCGCTCGCAAAGTCGAGTCCGGTTGTTCCATCGGCCACCGCGTCCACCGCAAAGCGTTCCGCCTCCAGACCGCGGACGATAAATCGGGAAACCTTTTCTTCATCCTCGACTAACAAAATCCTCATAACTTGGATTGTCGGACATGCATCAGCTTACATTTACTCTTACATCAGTTTCATTAAAGCTGAATTAAGAGCAGATTAAGAAGTTTTAATGCAGCGAGTCTGTTGTTCCGAAGATTCAAAGCGAAAAAGATCAAGCAATCTCTCAGTCGGATTGTTTCCTCGGCACAGCGAGACTGTTTGGCGGCCTCGTCGGCTTCCGATATATACGCCCAAGTTGCGGACACATTCGAGATCCCTTAATCCGTGAACGCTCCGTCGAGTTTGCCGCGTCGCACCATCTCCTGACAGTAGGCATGGAGAGCGTCGTACACGATCCATTCGGCGGCATTTATCTCGTGATCGTCTTTGAATCCGAGATGGCGAAAGCCCTCCGCGATCGCTTCCAAACCCGCGCTCTCGGGTTGTTGCCATAGCGTGTTGTCCGTGTCCGCCCCGTTGACAATTTTGCCCAGCAGTCTGAACGCGGGATCGTCATTAAGCCGATACTTTTGAGGATCGCATCGAATGTGCATTCCCGCCCGTGGTGACCCAGCTCGACACCCTCCACATCGAACGGCGTAGCATTGAGACGAGCGGCTTCGCTCATTACGCCATCCGCCGGCACGAAATAGAACTCGGCACTCGGATCGACAAATTTCTTGATCAGCCACGGGCACGCCACGCGGTCCACCTTGGCCCGCTCCCTCGTGATCCACTTCATCTCTTTTTCCTCCGTTAATGACGCAACCTTATACAGGTTCGGTAAAATGTACCGACCAACTCGCATTTCTTGTTAAGTCGCATATTGCTCTTTAACCGTCATTGCGAAAACCAAAGTCCCGACGATCCCTATAACACCCGCCGCAATGAATGGTGTTTGCGGAGCAACTATCCACAATATTCCACCAACGAACGCCGCCGGTGTGATCGAGAGGCTTCTTATCAAGTAATAAAGGCCAACGGAGCGGGCGCGCAGATGCGGCTCCGCGAAATCCACGATCATCGCCTTGCGTGACGGCTCCCCGATCTCGCGCAGCCCGCCAACAATAAAAGCAAGAAATAAGGAATAGAAACCGGTCGACAGCACGACCGCCAATGGGAACAGCGCAAAGCAAAGGAAAGTCGTTATGACGAAGGGCTTGCGACCGATCCGGTCGGCGATTTTGGCCGAAGGTAAATAGACCAGAATGGACGTTGCCATCTGGATCGCGACCAAGACGCCGTATTCCGCGAGGCTGACCCCGATAATGTTCGTGACGTAGAGAACGATGAAGACCTCCGCCATCCCTTCGCAGGTTCGGATGATGATGTCGGACACGAGCAGACGCTTGAGTGCGGAATGGAACGACCGCCAGACACCCCGCACATTGACCGCTTGACCGGCGTTGATCGGAATGTTAACCGCTAAAACTATAACGGCGGCGACCACCGCGAGACCAAGAGTGATTGCGAGCGCGGTTCTGACGCCGGCCACCACTCCCATCGCCGCAATCATCACCCCGCCGACAACTGGTGCGATCATCATCGGTACGCGCTTGAGGACGGACTGGATCGTAAAGCCCAACGCCCGCCGCTCCCTGGGGAGCGCGTCGCCGATCACTGCGAAGATCGCGGGCGACGCCATGCTGTGCCACGCCATCGCGAACGCCAAGCCTAGAAAGACGAAAACCCACGACGGACTGAATAAATAAATGAAATAGCCGATTGAAGCCAGGGCGATAAAAATGAGAAAAGCCTTGCGACGACCCAGATGATCGGCGAGCCAGCCGCCGGGATATTGATATACGGCATCCAAGAAGTCCTTAGTAGTTCCGAACAGACCCACCGCGAGCGTCCCAGCGCCGAGGGATTCGAGATACTTCGGGAGGAACTTCTTCCAAAGCTCCTCACCCATGCCGAGCAGGAAGACCGCCGAGGAAGCGGCGACCACGTTGCGCTCCAAGCCGAGAGAATCGGCAAATCTTTGCCCCCGCGTCGGTCCCAAAATTAGCGATGTTTGGTCAATCGAGCCCACAAAATCATCCCAGGAAAAGTGTCCAGATAAGTCCGACGGCTCCGCCCACCAGCACCACCATAAGAACGTTCGCCTTGAACCTGTAAAGAGCTATGAACGCGGCGGCCGTCAGCGCGGCAGAGAACCAGTCCACCCCTCCGGTGACGCCGTTCGGGAAAATCACCGCCGCTCCGAACACCAGGGCGAGATTGAGGACCACGCCGACGACCGCCGCGGTCACGCCGGAAAGTGCCCCTGTCAGGCTCTTGTTCCCGCGGAGCACTTCAATGTACGGCGCTCCTAAGAATATAAACAGAAAGCACGGCAGAAACGTCACGTACGTCGTGATCAGTGCTCCAAGAATGGCACTCGCCGTTTGGTCCATCCCGCCCGGGTTGTTCCACGCCGAAATGAACCCGATGAACTGCAGCACCATAATCAGCGGCCCGGGCGTAGTTTCCGCGAGCGCGAGCCCGTCCACCGCCTGCTGGCGAGTCATCCAGTTGTACGGGTCGGTCGTCAGTGCCTGCGTGACGTACGCCAGCACCGCGTAGGCCCCGCCGAACGTCACAAGCGCAGCTTGGGTGAAGAACCTGTACTCCTGCGAATGCAGGCTGTCGAACCCGCGCCAAGATCCTAATGCCAAAAGGGGCAGCAGCCAAAGTGTTATCCCGAGAGCGAGGATCTTGAAAGTTCGGGTCCGGTTGGGCAGCGTATGCGCGGGCGGCGGAGCATGGTCGTCGATCACGAGCGGCAACTCGTCCGTGACCTCGCCTTCGCCTTCCGTTTTCGTGTCTGGTTCCTTCGTCTTCGGCTGCCGGACGAACACGTCGGGCGCGATTCGGGTGCCGAGGAACCCGATCGCTGCCGCAGCGACGATGATCAGCGGGAACGGAACGTGCAGGAAATATATCGAGACGAACGCCAGGGCGGCGATCGCGAAATGGGCCGCTCCTTTTAGAGCTTTGCCCCCGATCTTTACCACCGCTTCGACAACGATGGCGACGACGATCGGTTTGAACCCGGCGAGTACGCCCGCCACCGCCGGAACATTCCCGTATGCCGCATAGACGTATGAGAGAGCGAGCAAGACGAAAATCGACGGGATGACGAAGAACGCACCTGCGACGATCCCTCCCCAAGTCCGGTGCATCAGCCACCCGATATAAATGGCGAGCTGCTGAGCCTCCGGACCCGGCAGCAGCATGCAGTAATTCAGCGCGTGCAGGAACCGCTCATCCGAGAGCCAGCGCCGCTTGTCGACCAGTTCCTTGTGCATTATGGCGATCTGCCCGGCGGGACCGCCGAACGAGATCAAGCCGAGCTTCACCCAGAACCGGAACGCCTCGCCGAACGAAACCTGACGAGGGCGACCTATCTGTTCGCCTCGTGGCGCGTCGAGTTTCTCTTCAATTGTTGTCGTCCCGGTCGGATCTTTGGCCATCATTTTCGTTTTTTCCGTTGGCTCGGCCCGTACCCAAGCCGGTCCCATCTTTCGATGGGTCTGAGGAGCCAAACAATTCGTATAACCCGTCAAAGAGCGGGAAGGATCTTTTTAATCTTTCGTTGTCGTCACCGTAAACCTCAGCCAGCCCGCGAATGACGGCATTGACCCCGTTTGCCTCGAGCCTGTTAAACTTGCCGTCTTTGAGATCGACATCGTGGACTATTTCAGCTATCTGCCCTAAGGCGACATCGCCGTCCAAGCCGAAGCTCTTGATAAAAGTTTCGAAACTGCAGTCGTCACCCCGGTGCGTAAAATCCGCACCGACCATATCGAAGCTAATGCTGCCTTCCGTTGAAGTCCCCTCATCGACAAAACCGAAACGTGGGCGCTTGTCGATGAACCTCTTGATGAGCCACCCGCAGGCGAGCCGGTCGATGTGCGGATCTTTTCTGGTGACCCAGCGCCGGTTTTGATATTGAGCCGGATCCAGTCTCGCAGAGCCGCCTTCATCAGGTGCTGCTTTTGCGCTGCTGCTCCTTAAGCGTTGTAACGCCCTTAGACATTTTTCAAAGGTTTCCTGAGCTCTCTTCCTTTTCGAAGCGTTGAAAAAATCAACGGAAAGAATGGATTCCAGTTCCCTACGCAATTTATCCAGTTCCATCTCGTACTGGCCAAGTTTGGCAACCGAGACGGAGTCAGATATTCTTCGTTCGCCAAGGCTTGCGGCGAAATCTTCGAACTCGGAGATCAGCTTTGCGTAATCTTCATCACGCTGATGACAAAATGCGGCGACTAGTTCCTCATCGGTCGTGCCCTCGACGGAATCCGCGTGGAACAGGGACGCTTCGCCGCCCGCCGCATCGATTTCCTGTTTGAGCCACTGGAAATCTTCGTTTGTTTTTTCGTTGAACGGGAGAACGTAAACGGAATTCTTGATCGAAACTGCACCTAAGAGCTGGAGTTTGCGCCACGTGCGCACGCGCAGGTTTGTCGGCTTCGCCGGCAGCTGGTGTATGAGCAGGAGCCATTTGTGTGTAGGTTTCGGCTTCAATGCAAAATGAAACATCTGCTGTTATGTAACAGGTGTTACATTCACAATAATACCAAAACCCGCTTTGTGCAAATTTTTGAATTCGCGGTCTTGTAGGGAATAATGCTCTCCCGGTAAACCCGGCGTGCGTGCTTACCGTCGCGTTCTTTGACAGAATGCAGGTAACCCTTCGCCTCAAGCCCGTGCAGGAGAGGTTAGAGCGTTCCGGGGCTCAGCTTGTAGCCGTGCCGAGCCAACTCCTCCATAATGCCGAGGTCGTCGATCGGTTCCTTGACGGCGTGATGGAGAACGTGAAGGCGGATCAATCCCGAATAAAGCTCCGGCGACATATTGGGTAGCCGCCTGTCAAGGGCCTCCGGTTCAGGCTGGGCTACTCCGCTGCCAACGCAAAAAAGACGAGATTCATCAGAACATCGATGAAAACTTGGTCACGATCCCTCGCAGCTTCCCTGGCCCTGATCTCGTGTGCTCTCTTTACGCTCGAAAGCCGCGGCCAGGGCGCTCAGGTGCCCGACATCAAGATGGCGACGATTAACGGTAAGGTTTGGACGCTGTCTGATCTGCGGGGAAAGGTCGTGATACTAAATTTCTGGGCTACCTGGTGTGCTCCTTGCCGGATGGAAGTCCCGTATCTTGTCGCCCTCGGTATCAAGCACAAGAAAGAAGGGCTCGAGGTCGCAGGCATTTCTCTCGACGATGACCTCAGCCTCGTGCCGACGTTCATTTGCGAATACAAGGTAACCTACCCGATCCTCATCCCTGACCCCGCTTCGCCCTGGCGAAAACTGGACAACACACCGACAACGCTTCTGATCGACCGACGCGGCAAACTGATTCAGAGATATATCGGTGCCGTCCCCGAAGCGACGCTGCGGAAAGATACGGTATCCGCCCTCGCCGAGCGGTAGTCCTTTCGCGGTGTCTCTGAATTGCGCCCGCTATCGGCCGTTCCCGGCGACTTAAAGAATATCCCCTGGGAGTATATACGGATCTAGGCGGTTTGAGTCCCCTCATTCGACGCGGGGTCAAGCAGAAAGCGCCCCCGGCTTGGTCCGGCATTGACCTCGCAACCTTTCTCGCATGACGACCGCGACGACGACGCCCGATGCGAATGTAACGATGCCGACCGCTAAAATTGCGGAGCTGAAACCGAAACGATCCGCTATGAGGCCCGCCGACAGGGCGCCGATGGCATATCCTAGATCGCGCCAGAAACGGTAGACGCTCAACGAACGAGCCCGCCAAGTCGGATGCGAAGCGTCAGAAACCGCCGCGATCAGGCTCGGATAGACCATGGCGGTACCGATTCCCAAGAGTAGACTTGCGAACACCCACCATCTGAACTGGCCCGTCAGGGCTGTCAGGAAAAGGCCGCCTGCCTGCACCCACATCCCGGCGACGATCAGACCTTTGCGCCCCCATCGGTCGCTTAGGGGCCCGGTTATTGTCTGGAAAAGGCCCCAGACGATCGGGTAGACGGCCTTGAGGAGCCCGATTCGTTCAACCCCAACGCCGAGCGTGGCGAAGAATAGTGGGAAAATCCCCCAGCTCATGCCGTCATTGAGGTTGTTGATCAGACCGGCTTGCGACGCAGCGAACAGGTTCCGGTTCTTGAATGAGGTCAGTGCGAAAACTTCACGGAAGGTGAGCGGCGACGCTTCTTCGGTGGCCCCGTCGGCTTCCAGACTGACGTGGTGCCGCGTGTCTCGGACGATAAGGATCGAAAGTATCGTCCCGGCGATCGCGTAGAAAACTCCCAGATAAATCGGCACCGGCCGCAGGCCGTACCGGCCGGCGAGGTAGCCCGTAAGAAACGCGGTCAACCCCACCATGAAGTAACCGGCGAACTCGTTGAGTCCGACGGCGAGCCCACGACCCTTGGGGCCTACCAGATCCACCTTCATGACGACGGTCATCGACCAGGCGAAGCCCTGACTCAACCCGAGCAAGACGTTCGCGGCGATCACCCATTCCCAACTCGGTGCCGCGATGACCATGAAAGGGACCGGGAGGCCGATCAGCCACCCGGCGACAAGCACCCGCTTGCGTCCCCAGCTATCGGCGAGTTGCCCGGAAACCAGATTGGCGAAGGCTTTCACCAGGCCGAAGCTCACGATGAAGGACATCAAGAGGGTCGTCGATTCGAGGTGGAAAGTTTCCGACCCGATCAAAGGCACGACCGTCCGCTCGATCCCGACCATCCCCCCGACGAAGGCGTTGATCAGCACGAGCAACGCGAATTGACGCCAGTTCTCTTTCAGGCCGAGACTGACACCGGCAAGAGGGGTAATTGCAACTTCTGACACCATCTCTACGCCCCCGTTCTTCCGGAATTTATCTTGCGCAGCGTGGCCGCTTCGGTTGGCGCGGGCGGAATGTCACGCAGCATGAATTCGATAAAATCCGCCTCGGTGTCGATTGCGAAACCCTTATTGTGCCGCCGCTCGTACCCGAGCGTCGAGATCGGGTTGCCGCTTAGCCTGCGACCGCAAACCGAGCCTGAGAACGCTCCCGGAAGCACCTGTATGTAGTCCGGGAGTGTCTTCAGCTTTTGAACACTCCGGAACATGTCCTTAGCCCCCTGTTCGGCACTCACGGCCAACTCGGTGCGGCCCAGATCTCCGACCATTAGGGTGTGCCCGGTTACGAGCAACCAAGGTTCATCAGCCCGTGTCCGGTCGGTGACCAAAAGGGTGATATGCTCCGGTGTATGGCCCGGCGTCGCGAGTATTCTGACGCTGACATTACCGAGAGAGATCTCGTCACCTTCCCGGACGGGTGTGAAAGGGAGAGCAATCTCCGCCCTTTCGGACAGTACATATTCGGCCTCCGCCGCATCGGCCAGGGCCCGCCCGGTGGAAATGTGGTCGGCATGGATGTGCGTGTCGATGACATAATCGATCTTCACGTTCGCAGCTCTTGCCGCCTCAAGATAAATATCGACATCGGCGACCGGATCGACGACCGCGACGGTGCCTTTGCCGCCGCAACCGAACATGTAAGAGATGCTGACCGGGTCGTGATGCAGGAATTGTCTCAAGATCATGATATTGCCCTCCTTAGTAGAAAATGATAGAATCATTCAATCATTCTGCTGAATGTTAGAACGATGGATAAAAACTTGTCAAGCTTTAAACCAAAACACGCCATTTTCGAGAGCCTCGCCGAGGTGGCAAGTGCTCTGGCCCATCCGAACCGGATCGATCTCCTCGAACACCTGGCACAGGGCACGCGGTCGGTCGAGGATCTTTCGGAGCGGTCAGGCATGACGTTCGCGAACACCTCGCGGCACCTGCAGATTCTGCGACGCGCGCGGCTCGTCGAGCCGACGCGTCAGGGGAAACACATCCTTTACAGTCTGGCGAGCGATACGGAGGTCGTGACGCTGCTGAAGGCATTAGGGCGTGTGGGCGAACGCAACATTGCCGAGGTGGGGCGTGTGATGGACGATTACTTCCGTTCCCGGGATTCACTGGAGCCGGTCGCTCGTGAAGACCTTGTCAGCAGGATCGCGGACGGTCTGGTGACCGTGCTCGATGTCCGTCCCGCAGATGAATTTGCGATGGGGCACCTGCCCGGTGCTCGCAATGTCCCGTTGGATGAGTTGGACCAACGGCTCGGCGAACTTCCGCAGGACCAGGAAATCGTCGCCTACTGCCGCGGTCCCTACTGCGTGTTCGCTGTCGAGGCCGTCACCGAATTGCGGGCGAAAGGCTTCAAGGCCAGGCGGCTTGAAGATGGTTTTCCCGAGTGGAAGGCAGCAGGACATGCGGTCGAGACTTCGTAGCCCTGGCTGGGTCCGCATCGGCATTCGGGGACTTCTTGTGGCCTTGGTTGCTGGCCTAAACGTATCGCCGCCAGTTGGGCTTGCTCCGAGACATTCCTGCCTCAGTAGCGCACGCAACCAAAGCCCGCCCCGGCGCTAGTATTTTGGCTTCATCTCTTCCAGGCGACGATCCATGTCCCGAAAAAAGCCGGTCACAACGGTAGATACCATACGTAGACGGGCGGCCTCTGTAGCCGCAACCTGGTTTATCGAAGCGGCATCGGTACGCCCCTCGAAGTTGAGCTGATTAGCTACCCTCTCCATATCGGCCGAGCGACGGATTCCCGATAGCTGAATACCTGCCCCCTGACGGCTGCTTGATGCTGCAATTCCAGTACCCTGATCTATAGCGGCAAGGTTCTGCGATGCCTGCGCTTCGTAGGCTTTGTTGATCTCACCCTGGTAGGTATTCGACGCTTCGATCTTTTTACCGGCCACGATCTCGGTGTTGTTGTTTTGAAGCGACACGTTCGCTCGCGTGGTCGAATCCATTTGCTTATTCACTTCCTGAATCGGATGCTTGTCCCGAGACCAGTCGAAGAGTTCCTGTCCAGCGCGTATCGGAACGGAAGTTCCGGCGACCGACGAACCGCCGGGCGTAAATTCGTAAGTCTTCATGCCGAACCGCTCGAGGTTACCCTGGCCTCGCAGTTCGACTTCCTTCTTCCCGTCGAACGTTCGGGCCTCCCGAGTCCCTTCCGCCTCGGCCAATGTGCCGGTGATCTCACGCCGGGTGGCGGCGGAACTGCTCGCGATGCCGAAGGTCTTGTTGGCTTCGGCAAGCAAGGTCTGTGTTACCTGATTGGCTCGAATCTGCCCGAGACTTGTGACGAGGCCGCCTTCGACGCCGGCGATGGACGAGACCAACCTCGCATCGGTCGATTGGTTTGCGGCTTCGAGAGCCTTCTTCGCAGCGGCCTGTTCCGCGTTGTAGATGCCTTGTATCTGGGTATTCTCGGCCTGACGGTGCAAAGCGGCTCCCGCAACAAGACCGTAGGTTTCAAGAGCCGTGCCCAACGAAGAAAGCATCCATCCCATTGAGATCTGCGATACTCCCTCGTAAACCTGTCCCCGGAGGACCCGATAACTCAGCCACGGAACAAGAATGAAGCACAAACTTGAAACGAAAAACAATGCAGTAACTATAAGAGCACTCGAAGCGGGGTCGTAGTTGTTATTCGTGATGATCGTCGCTGTCGCCGGGTCGAGCGAAAACAGCGCTTCACCGTTGTAAACGGATAGCGCCAAGAGACCGATGCTGTAGCACACGTAGAGTGTTACCGCTTTGACTATCGGAAACGCGAGTGCGAATGTCGCGACGCCCCAGCAGAACGGATAGAAGATCTGGTTGGCGAACTTCTCGTCGAAACCGAAAGCTGAAAGTACTGGTGCGGCAAGCTTCAGTCCAATAAGAATGAACAATCCCGCAACCGACAGAAAGATCGCACCGAACTTGATGATGTTCTGCCCGATCACCATGAAGGTGAACATGCGCGGCATATCCCAGCCGAGGACGTTCATCTCGCTTGTGATGTCTTTCACCGATGAGTCCTTATTGGTGATGATGCCGACGAGTCCGGGCTCTCCGTTCGGCAGCCTCTCGGCGAGAAGCTCGTTCGGGTCCTCGACCGCAAAGTTGTTCTTAACGTACTGCTTCATCTTTTCGTCGAACTCAGCGACGAGCGAACGGTTATAACCCCGTATCGGCCGGGCGAAGAACTTTCCGGTGACGGTTAGAGCGTCGATTATGAACGGGCTTGCTCCTATAACGACCATGAAGACGATCGTTCGGATGCCCCAGGCGACAAGCTGCTCGGGGCCGAGACCTCGATTGTCGTGAAAGCGGCGAATAAACGCCACGATGAGTACGAAGCTTGCAATTATCCACGCCAGGAACGTTAGTATCGGCATCAGCGGTCGGATGATCGTGTCGAGCACTGATCGGAACAGCCATTCCTGACCCGTCCGCATGAGATTTGTGATCTGCTCGCTGAAGCTTGGCGCTGCGGGTTTCGGAGGAAGCACTGGGCCTGACGGCGTAGGTGTCGGATTCGCCGGGTATTGATTCTCGAACTGCTGCAGGACGGGTGCGGGGCTTCCATCAAGCGGCGGCATGAACGGAGAATCGGGATTGATCGTCAAGATAAGATCGTTGGCGGTTACGGGCTGCCCGTTTATCGTCCCGATCGGCGTCTGCCCTTCGACTCGTGGCGGTCGAGGGGGACGAGGCGGCCGTTGACCGGCCGCCGTCGTCGTAAAGAGGCAGGCGAAGAGGTAGGACGTTAGCAGGAGCGTGAGTGCGACGGTTCGGCCGCTCAATGTGGTCGTGAGTTTCATGGCTTTTGATTTTTGAATGGAGTCTTTTTATGGAAGAGGACTTTGATAGACGTCGTCGTTCCAGACCTCGTATCGTTCGAGTTCGCGCAAGAAGTCGTCCGAGGCTCGGGTGATCCCGATCATCATTTCAGTGGTTCGGCGGATCTCCTTACCGAACTCCGTCATCTGCTCGATCTTGAGACCGTAAGCGATAAACTTCGCCTGGATCTTCGCTTCGAGTTCACGGAGCTGGCCTTCAACGGTCGTGATCCGAAGGTTCACTGCAAGCATCTGGTCGATCAGGGATTGAACGCCGTCCTGATTCGCATCGGGATTCGCGGAGATCACCCGTGTCGCGTCTGCGATCTTTTCCCGCTCTTCATAGAGTTTGGCGAGATCGAGAAGTATGTTCTCGCGATCGAAAAGCATGCGCTCAAGTTCGGAGTCGAGTTTTGCGAGCCGTTCGAGGTTAGCAAAATGTGCGTCCGCACTGCGGCCGATCGAATGGCGAAGGAAGTCGTCCAGGTCGCGCTTGTTCGCTTCCATATCGAAGACGCCGTTCTTGAGCCTGCGGGCGATGTTCACGACCGAGTGTATTTGGCTCGTTATCGTGGCCTCGATCCGTTTCTTAAGTTCAAACGTGCTTCGGATAAGCCGCCCGAGCGTGGCGTAGGTCGTTATCAACTGCTTGTGCCGCATGATCTGCTCATCGACCTTGTCGAGGATCCCACGCAGATTCGTGACACTCTCGACCATTTTCTGATACTGCCGCACAGCGTTCTCGTACATCTGTATGTAGTGGTTGATCGTTTCGACCCAGCGGGCGGCTTCCTCGATCTTCTTCGCGACCTGGAGTGCATATTGCGAGGGATCGAAAACGGTCCACTGCGCCTGCGCCGGGCGGACATCGATGCCAATGAGTATTGACGAAAGAACAACTCCGAGGATCATTTGCCTAAACGTTCCTTTCATTCCGATCATGCCGCCACCTCCAAGCCGCTAAGTTCATTCAGGTCTATGGGAGAGATCCCCGTGAGGCCGACCGCGGTCAAGCCGCTCGGATATTTCGAGGCCAGCCAAGAGACGACGATCTCCGGAGGTAGGTCGGGTCGAATATTCTCGACAAGCCGCCGGGCATTCGCCTCGTTCGTGTCGTTCGTGTTCGCCCACAGCATCGCGGGCGAGAGACGGATCTCCGCCATCTGGACGATCTTGTCCACGCCGCTACCGATGACAAACACCCATTGCGTGTAACGGCCGTATTGGTTCCTGATTCCCCGGATCGCGGCGACGGTCTCGTGAGCAAGCTCGCAATCGTCAGCGAGACGCTCGAAGCCGCCGATCTGTTTCCCGATCATCTTCACACCCGAATTCTTGACGAGATCGACGCCCGTTACGTTCGGCTGCTCAGGTGTGCCGGTGAAATGCTCATAGGCTTGCGAGAAAAGTACAGTGACAAGCCCTTCCTTTCGCCCGGTGACTGTGGCCTCCGCGATCAGTTCCTGAATAGCCGGGAAATGGCGGTTGATCTCGCGCATCTCGTCGCAAAGGAAAAGGATCGGAGTCTTTTGGTGCTGGGCATTTTCCTCGCCGATCTCCTGCATGATCTGTGCGCTGATCCTGAAGCCGACGCTTTCGCGGATCTTCTCGTCGAGGCTGCTTATGCCCGACAGTTCGAACACATCGAACATCGAAGGCTCGTCGTATTCGGGGTGCGTCGGAGCGTTCAGCCACGGGTCTTTTCGGTGAACGTTCAGCTTCAGGTAGAGCTCATTGGCGTGTCTCTCTTCACCAAGATTCCAGTGGTAGCTTTTCAGGATGTCGAGGAAGTGCCCGAGGGTCGGCTGGAACTTCGGGCGGCCGTGACCGTTCCGTGCGAGGGCCATCTTATAGACCTCATCTATTACGGTCGACGCGATCGCGCTTGTGATCGCGTCGGTCTTCGGCGTCTTGCTCAGGATCAGGATGTCCGTGAGGACCATCGCGAGCTGCCGTTTGGTCGGGGGCGCGCCGTTCTCGATGTACGGATAGTTCCAGATATTGATCGGTCTTGGATCTTTTTCGGTGAACTCTATCTGCCTTCCGCCGAATAGCCGACAGATGGGCTTGAACGAATGGCGATAATCCATTACGCGCACTTTTACTTTCCCGCGATGAGCACGGATGTCCGTGATCAGCATCGACGCAAGGAACGACTTTCCCTCACCCGATGCTGCCGTCACGATCACGGTCGGTGATTTGATCAAGGATCGGTCGTACAGGTCGAGGCCGAACATCTGTCCGTTCGGAGTGGTAAAGATGCTGTGCGGCCTTTTGCTGCCTCGCCAACTCGTCTCGGCTGGAACAAAGGCTATGACCGAGTCAGCGGTTTCGGTAAGCTCTTGACCGGTCCGATTCGCTGATAGTTCGCCCGCAAGCATCCGAGGATAGAGCGCTCGCTGACGAACAGCATCTTCACGAACCGCATCGGCACCTATCTTTTTGCGGATAGCTGACACCACGGCATCGCATCGTTCGTCCAGTAACTCAAGCTGCTTCCGCGTCTCTTTTGCTCCTTTCGAGCGTCCGGCAAAGACAATCACGTTAAGTCGGAGGTTGCAGATCTCTTCGTTATCGCTTTCGACCTGCTCCAAAAGATTCTCCAGATCGGATTTGATGACTATCGCGTCCTTCTTCAAGTTCCGAAATCCAAGCCAGGTGTTGCGGCTGCCCTCGATCCGGTCGATGCGCTTTTGAAGGTCCTTTTTCGCGGCCTGCTTTTCCGTGGTCATCAGATCCACAACGATTTCATGAGGAAATCCGAGTGCTCGCGTCGCCGTCAGGTACCGCATAACATCTGCGGTCACGAAGCCGTTCGGAAGGGTTTTCAGGCTGACCAGACTCACGGGCGTGCCGTCGTGCCGAACGAATTGGTCTCGCGCGCTTTCGATCTCTGTACTGCACAGATAACGCCTTATATCGACGAACGCAAACTTAGGAAGAATGGGTGCGGATCGATGCTCCCTCCGATGACTGATGAAAAGTGCCTCGAAAACTTCCGGCCGGGTCATCTCGCGTAACTGAAGGCTCCGCGGGAAGTTTGCTTCGAATGACTGGAATACGCGTGACGCCTTCGATCTGCACACGGCTTCACTTCGCATTTCACGTTTCACCAACAATTCACTTTCGCGATTTCTTATTCTTAAGAAGGGGGAGCGTAAAAAATATGCGATCCCGTTCTCCTTCACGTCCCGGAGAAGCGAAGGCAGTAAAGACGAAAGCATTCCTTTATCGGCCGAGTCCCGGACCGGCACGCGTATCCAGACGGTTGCAGTCTGCCGCATGACGTTGCCCGACCGAATAGCTTCTTCATGAAGCGAAAGGTTGGTCGCGTGAAGGACACCGGCGATCGGGTCCGCCGATTCCGCATCGCGCGAGCGCAGATGATCCCGGAGCACCTCTCCTGTATCGGGCGAATTGAGGAACCGAAACTGGATGATCGTGTTCTTCGGCTTCTCGAATATGAGAATGGTTTTGAGTTCCTCGATGCGTTGTTCGGTTACGTTTCCGTCAACGTAGAGACTGTTCGCGGGATCGAAGACGTAGGCTTTTCCGTAGCTCCCATCTCTATAGCGAATTATGTTGCCGTCGAGACCGGCGATCTCGGTCGGGAACAGCCGTCCCGGTTGGGTGATCTTTGTATATTGGACCGCGGTGGGATTCGAGTGAACCGCTAAGTGTCCCTTGTGGGCCCTGAATGCCGGAACGATCCGGTAACCGACCACAAGCGCCAGCCCAATAGAAAACAGACTTCCGAAAAGTGAGATCGCTACGTGTGCGAATGAAAGATTTGCTGTGTCCATGATTTATGTCTTTGTTTTATTTACCCAGACGGCTGGATCCAGCTCGGTGTGAAGCGGGGGCCGGATCGACTGCCACCTATCGATCTCCGCGTCGAACTTCTGCGAAAGCCAGCATTCGGGTTTGCTCAGGCGGAGGTAGTTGAAGGTTCCGAGCAGTATCAGGAACGTAAACAAGCCAAGAGGAAAACCAAGCGGCACATAACCGAACCAGAGGCCGAAGACGAACGGCGTCAGATATGCCGCGGCAGTCGGTACGAGTATGTACTTCCAGTCGGTCGAATAAACCCCGAACCTTTTCAGGCCGCGAAACACGTTGGGCCTGGTCGCTCGTCGTCTCATAACGCCCTCCGTTAAAAGTTGGTGTCGACTCCGACCGCCCGGCCTTGAGCAAGCTGCCAGAAGACGGCGACGATCGTCCCGAACGCGAAAGAAAGCAAAGACCCGAAGGCCTGGTTCCCCCATTCCTTCCCGGTCATCTTGTTGTAGATCGCCCATGCAACACCCACCGCACCGAGACAGAACAGAACGATCGCCATCAGCTTCAGTGACTCGCGGATGATGTTCGAAAGATTGCTCGCATCCCCGGTGAAGATCGGTCCTTGCGCAAACAGGATGTTTGTAAAAAGCAGAACGGCCGCGACCGGAGCCAGCTGCGCCGCGGCGTATCGTATGGTTCGAAAAGATTTCTTCATTTCTCGTCCTCGCGTAAAAGTCTCTTGACGCCTCGCTAGACTTCGGGAAGCGTCAACGGTTTCGCTCGCTTTGCAAGGCTTGTGCCGCGTCGCAAGGGAGGCGGTTGGCACGTTGGTTGCGAGCCGGTCGCGTCATGCAAAAACGAAATCACATTGCTGCTCTTCTCTTGATACTCGGATCTCTCGTAAGTCCCTTGGCGATCTCTTCGCAATCCCGAACCGTTTTCACGCGGACCGCACTTTCAAGAATGGATGTGCTTTCACGCGCTGCGCTGTTCGAGCGAACAATAGCCGATGCAGCGCTGAAAGAAGGAGTGGATCCAGTTCTTCTCTGGACGATCGCATACAACGAGACGAGGTTCCGGCCGTGGCTGACTAGCCCCAGACGCGCTCAAGGGCTTATGCAGTTTATTCCAGCAACCGCCGCACGATTCGGTCTCGCCGACCCATATGATCCGAACTCGTCGATCCACGCGGCTGCTCGGTATGTGAAGTATCTCGGTCGGCTTTTTGATCGGCGCCTGGAGTCTGTTCTTGCTGCCTATAACGCAGGCGAAGGCACTGTTTTAGCGTATCTGGAGGGCAGGACGATCCGCTCACAGGGCAAGCTAATAAACCCTTCCGGGCGACGAACGTCCGCAGGGGTTCCGCCTTACAAAGAGACAATTGACTACGTTGCGAACGGGAGAAGGATATATCGCTGGCTGGAAACTCAGGGCAAATTTGCGGGAGTCAAGAAAAGATCAACTCTTGATGAAGCTACAGGGACATTCGCGTTAGAGCGAGAATCTCGCGAAGAAAAGAGTCCTTCGGGAACACCGGTGATCACAGTGCTCTATGATCCGCGTACCGGAACCCGCTTTCGCGTAAATGGTCAGAGCAAACTACAGCCAATAGACCATAAGGCTCCTGTGATCATATCTTCCGAAGTTCGAGGCCTCCCGGCTCAAAAAGGCAGATCAACTTTTGCGGGTGTTCGCCCGGGAGAACGCTGACTGGTTCATTTCTGCCGCGATCCGCCGCACCATCGGTTCGGTTTTGCTCCAAACGAAGGAAAGAACATCTTTAGAACAGCGAAAACATGCCTTCTCGCCTTTGGCATCCATTTTGCGAATAGTCGAAACACGGCGGCCAAGTCCGCACACGAAGTGATGAAAGAAAAAACACCAGATACAAAAACTTCCGAGGTTGCGACTGAAACTTTTGCGGCTTTAGAAACGCAGCTCTACTTGAGCCGCGATCCCGAGGACGTACTTACAATATCGTCGCTATTCAAGGCCGTATGGGTACTCCTGACAGTTTTGGCACTAAGCGTCGGGATCAATGTATTTCTGTCTTTGAGAAAGGCTGACCGCATTGTGATCGATAGATCCTCGGGACGTGTCGTGGAACTAAACAATCGAGACTACGGCTCAACCGAAACGGTCAGTATCTCGCCCGACACTCCGACCACCACGGACAAGAAATATCTGGTGAAGGAGTTCCTTGCCGCCCTCTACGAAGTCGAACAAGCGAACCGCGAAAGCCAAGTCAACAAGCTATTGCGGATGCTCGACCCGGATCTCTCGATCGCGATGGCGACACGTCTGAAACAGAACGGAGTGCTTGCGGCGGAGAAGGCGGAGAGCGTCAACTCGTCGTGGGAACTCCAGGACCTCACCATCGATGAGAACGATCCGTACGTGCTTCGGGCAATAGGCATTCGAAAGATACGCCGTAAAGCGGCCGGGCAGGATGTCGAAGAATCCGTGCAGCTGAAGGCCAAGTTCCTGCTTAAGGACAGCCCATCATCGCCTGTAAGGAACGACAACAATCTACGCACCGGCTTCACGATCCTTCGCTTCAGGGTAGAGCCGGTCAACGGCAAATCCGTTTCGCCCGTGACACTGATCGCGGACGAGGCCGAACAGGGGACCGCCGCTGCCCCGTCGCCGAACGTGATACAGGGGCAGTAGTCCATCCACATGAAATACCTGCTTATCAATCTTATGAACATTCAAGTATCAAAACTCGCTCTTGCCGCCCTTCTTTCGGCACTTATCTTTCTCGGCTTGCCCGAGATCGCAGCCCAGGCACAACCGAGACCGATTAAATCAAAAACGGTCAAGAAACGACCACAAAAGCAAGTTTCCCGACCGGCCGCCGAAACCCCTGCGAAACCACTCCTGTCTCCGCAGTCGGCTCCGGTCTCGATCGTCAATCTGGCTGAACCTGAGTATCTCTCGGGTGAGGCCAGGGTGACGGTCAATCCGAAGCAGCCCACCGTAATACGGCTGGGACTCGCCCAAAACGCAGTCTCGATAGTCGAGTTTCCGGCCTCTGACGGCATCTACTACATTCACGAGGGGAATCCGAAACTCGCCTCAGTCTTTCAATCGCCGACAAGGGAAACGGATAGGTCGATAACTATCTATCCCGGAGAGTCGTTCCTGCCGTCGCGTGACGGCTCTGCCGCTAGTGCGATCAGCCTCCAGATGAGATCGGGGCTTGTCCTGATCCTCGAATTGGTCCCGGTCGCGGAACTTAGAAAGAACGCTCACCGATGCGTTATCACCTATGATCGCGAGGCCGTCATTTCCGCGAGGCGCACAGCCGGCCTTGCATTTGATCTTGGTGGTGAAAACAGTTCGCCATCACCGATGAACTCACGGGCAGTCTCAAAGCTCGTTGGATCATCTCTACCCGTTGAACCGATGAACTCAGGCGAAACGCCTCGTGAAAGAAATCATCCGATAAATTCCGCGTACGCAAATCTTGCAAACTCGAGAAACGCTCGCGGCAAAGGCGCGGATAAGAAGAAAACAGACAGTGAGATATCGACACTTGCCAACAAAAAGCTCGCCGAGTCTTTGAGGGAGCCGAAGAAATTTTTCGGTCCGTGGTCGAAACCGCAGCACGGCCTTGAACTCTCGGTATCGCGCATCACGGAGCTCGATCCGGAAACGCGGCTAATAGTGGTCGCGGTGCGCAACATCACCGCGGCAAACCTAAGACTCGTGCCGGGTATGCCCGAGCTTCAGGTCCAAACAACCGACACAAGCGGAAACAACATTCAGACAACACGGCTTGCAGCTCAATACGTTGAGTCGACAACTCTGGAAGGACTTGTGCAGCCCGGTTCGACCGCCTATTACGCTCTCGTCTACAAGGCTCCGATCCTCAGCACTAATCAGAATGTCCGCATCCTCGTCGCACACCGTGAAGCCGCCGATGCGCCGATAGCCTCAAGTCTCGGTGATCCAAAAGGAAAGGAGTAGGAAACACCAATGGAAAAGACGACACCTGATCCAGCCGACGTACCGACAGCACTACCAGGTTTCGAAGACGACGATGCGAGAGAAAAGCTGCTGCTTGAAAACTCTTCGGACGAACTTGAAGACATAGCCGACGAAGATAATGCTGAAATTGAAGAGCGGGGTGAAAAACCAAAAAAACGCCGATGGCAGGTAGTCAGGACCGTTGCTGCGTTCGCGGTCTTCCTTTGCATTCTCGTCGTCGCTATCGCCTGGTTCTTCGGGATGGGATGGTTTTCCTCACCGAAGACGGAAGCGATAAACAGAAGTGGACCAAAAAACACCCAAACTTCTGCACCCGCAACTGAAGATGAGAAGCTGAAGATGGCTCTGAGTATGGTCGCTCCTCCGTCATCGGCGTCTGTCACTGCCGCACATCCGGACGACTCGGGTGTTCCGGCAGACATTACTCAAGCCGGGATTCCTGCCGGCAAGGGAGATGCTGATGACATTTCTCCAAAGGCGGGCGCCGCCGATCAAGACGCGAAGGCATCGATCGGGGGAAAAGAGTCGTACTCCTTGCCGTTAACCGATCTGAATTTGGCGAGCAAACCGAGTTCACCCGACCCTTCAAAATCCGCTATCGCCGAAACTGGGACTCGAAGCGTGCCTGCGTCAAAAGTTGCCAATTCGGACGATGCCCGGGGTCGCTCCCTTTTCTTCGGAATAATCAAGAACGCTTCCGTCAAAGACGAAAGGCACAGAGGGACTGAAGCCGAATCTCCAAAGCCGGCATCAGCAATCGCCGCGCCGCCAGGTGAAATACCTTTCGGAACGATGCTGCCCGTCCGGCTTGTCGGCTCTATTTATACGCTTCGCAGTTCGGGCGGATTCGTGCGAATGGAATTGACACGCCCGGTGGAAGGAAAAGGTTTCTCGTACCCTGCCGGAACGATGCTCGTCGGAAATGTCCGGAGCGGTGAATCCGTCAGGGCTTTCGTTAGTGTAGTAGGCCTTATCGATCCGGTTTCCGGTGTGCTTGTGAAGTTCAGTGGAGAGCTTCTCGGCCTCGACGGTGGTTCGGGTATCCAGGGGAAAAGACGAAATCTCACCTCGCAGTGGGCGCGGTTCTTTCGCGGAATGAAGGATACGGCCGCTTCCGTTCTCGGTTCTGTCGGAGCGATCCGGTCCGGCAGCACCGTGGTCCTTTCGGAGCCGTTGCGTCGGGGGACCGAGTCGACGACGGAGGATCTGTCCGGTGCGTTCCTGAAGAACGAGCGAGAG
Organism: Acidobacteriota bacterium; assembly: GCA_019639135.1. Taxonomy (GTDB): domain Bacteria; phylum Acidobacteriota; class Blastocatellia; order Pyrinomonadales; family Pyrinomonadaceae; genus OLB17. The sequence continues at coordinate 78,260 of JAHBSL010000009.1, read as the reverse complement.
GACAGCTTCCTGGAGGTTCCCGCTGGCGCGAACGGCTATGTCCTCGTGACGGGCCTGCCGGAGAACTCTGCGGCAACGACAAGCCAACCGACAAAGGAGGCGCGAAAGGAATGATCCCCCACGATCCCGACTGGCCGCAGATCGATCCACGGCGTCTCGTAAGAAACGGGAGCGAACGCGAGCTATACGGACTGCTCTGCGGGACAGGTTACGTGCCCGGTGAACAGGTGTTCGGGGATTTCTGCGAGAGCCTGAAGTCGGGCCGTGCGTGGCTGATATCGGGTACGCGCGGGAGCGGCAAGACCGCCTTTCCGGAAGCACTCGCCTCGGCCTGCAACCTGACGATGTGCGTCGTGTCGGGGCGCGACGGGCTAAAACAGGAAGAAATCCTTTACGACTGGGACCGCGAAGAGCAGGAAGTGTGGATGCGCGAGAATCTTGCGATTGCGAAGGGTCTACCATCAGTAGAGCAGGCAGAGTTTCTCGAAAAGGCACGAAGGATGAAATGGGGGCGACAGTTTCTGATCCCGGGCGAAGTCGGCTTGGCATACGATCTTGCTGCAAAGGCCGCGCAGTCCGCACCGAGAAATCCGCCGCCAGTCTTATTGCTGGATGAAAGCGACAAGTTTGGCGCAAGTATTGAAGATTCATTGCTAATGCCCCTTGAACGAGGGCTGATATACATTCCTCGATATGAAAATGGATGCATCGGAGTTGCCGATTGGGAATCACGTCCGATAGTTATAACTACGTCGAACGATCTTCGCCACAAGCTGAGCGGTCCTTTCATCTCACGGCACATCTACACCCGGTTCGCCAATCCCACTCTCGAAAAGGAACTGGAGATCCTGCGGGCGCGAAACCCGAAAGCGTCATCCGCTCAACTCGCCCTCGCGATAAAGCTGCTGGACGCGGTGCGTGGGATCGCCGGGATGGAAGATCACCCGAGCATCCGGGAATCGATCGATGTCGCGGGGGCATTTGTGAGGGACTCGGTAGATTCGCTCGATCATCTGGGGCTGTCCCGATTCTTCTGCTACTTCGTAAAAACCGGTGACGCCCGCGAACTGCTCGGTTTGCAGATCGACTACCTGCTTGCGATGACGAACGCCTTCAATCCGATCATTGATCGCTGGCTCGGCTCCAGAGACCCCGAGTGGGCCGAACATTGGGGCCTCTCTCCGGCCTCCGAAAACTGCTTATGAAAACGGCTAAACGAAAACCTATGAAGATCGAAACTCATAAAGGAACAGTGCGCGATCGAATCGGTCGCTTATTCCGGCGCTGTGTGAAGATCAAGGGCAAGTACACGTTTTCGATGTTTATCGTTTCCTCTCTCGTCCTGCTCTACGCGGTCGCCGTCAACTACAGAAGGCACCATGACCCTGCACAGTTGAAATTCGTGGAACCCGCTTCGCAGCAAACCGATGTCTCAACGGCGTCCGGGGCCGAGCCCGTAAAGCCAGTGTTTTCCGGTGAAGCTTACGATACTGCGCTGAGGCTTCGAGAATGCGGGGCCTTGTTGATGGCGATCTCGCTAGCCTCGTTCGACGAGTTTCGAGTGAACGATAAACTCCCGGCAAGCGTCAGCGAAGTGCTCATGCGTCTTCAAACGCGTTCGCTGCTGCCACCAGGTATCGAGATCATCGACGGCTCTCTCCGCTCGTCCTTGAGCGAAATCGCATTCAGATACCGATCCGATCCCTTCTCTTTCGAGATCGTCTCTTTGCCGGGCGCGGGAGTGGACGGGCCGGTTCTCTTGTTCCGCTTTCCTCTCCCGAGCGGTGACGCGAACACGATCGTCTATTTTCAGTCGCGGGCCCAAACACCCGCCGCCATTCCCGGACCTTTCAGTTCCATCGAGCAGCTGGCCGCATCGGGGTGGAGCATTGCGCGATGGCGCGGTGAAGCTATTCCACTGGATGAATCAGCGATCAGGGATCTTCAGGAACAGGAAGAATGGCTTAAGACTCAAACTCAAGGTCGCTAAAAGAATATGCTTACCCGTGAACGGATAGAAAGATTCGACGCTTCATACGGAATCCCCCGGAAGGCTAACGAGCAGTATTTGCCTTCGTACAACGCTTTCTGGCATTGGGCCGCCGATGTCGCGCGGGGTGGATTTTACATGTGCCTCGGGCTGATCGAGGCGGGCATGTTCCTATTTTGCGGATGGCTGTTCGATCAACCCGGACCGAGCAACCTGGCGTTCTGGGCGATGGCTCTTTGCGGCATTTGCGGGGGACTGTTCGATGCCTATGGGGAGGTTTCCGACTATCGCGTAAGAAGGATGAGCACGGCTCACGGTTCGGCTCGATGGGCGAAAGCGAGAGATCTTGTCCGTTGCGGTCTGATGAACAGCGTTCGCGGACTTCCTCTACCCGTTAATGCACTGCCGATAGCGAAGGCGTTCGGAGGCCGGGACATTTTTCTTCCGCCGAGCCAATGGCTCCGGCATTTCGTGATGTTCGGGCCGACCGGATCGGGCAAATCGAAAACGTTCTTCATTTCGATGATCCGTGCGATTCTCGCAAAGTCTTCGTGTCTCGTTTACGACCCGAAGGGTGAGCTTTTTGCTCAGACCGCCGGGTCCGCCAAAAGAATATTTCGCCTCGATCTGAACGATCCGACAAAAAGCGATCGCTGGAACTTTATCCCGAAGTGCCGGAACGATCCCGCGTTCGCGTGCCAGGTCGCCGGGATGATGATCGGGATCGAAAGCCGCCGCAAGACAAACGCCGATCCGTTCTGGGGCGACGCCGAACAGATCGCGTTGACCGCCATCCTATTACACATCGCCGAGGTTTATCGGGAGAAGGCGATTCCTGCATTTGCTGCCGACTTCCTGATCTCATTAGGCGAAGACGGCAAAGATGCTTTTGCAAAGGCGATGGAAAGCTCGCCGAGCCTTTACGCTAAGCAGGCATACTTAGCGTTCCGACAGGCTCCGATCCAAACTCGGGGATCGATCCTGATCGGACTTTACAATAAGCTCCGGCCTTTCACGTTGGCACCGGCTCGAATGGTCACAATGCCGCCAACGGCGGAAGAAGTAGAAGCAGGCTGCAGGAATATCGATTTCTCGAATCTTCGCAAACCCGGAACAGCCATTTATCTTGTCGTCTCCGAAGGAGCCGCCGATATCTACAAAGAGTTCATCGCAACATTCCTCGGGCAAGCTGTAATGGAAATGCGCCTCGACGGCCTGAACGAGCCTGAGCATCCGTGTTTCGTTTTGATCGACGAGGCGTACCAGCTTAACGTGGCGGAAGTGAAGCGCATATCGGGGATCGGGCGCGGACGCGGTGTCGGCTTGGGGCTCGGATACCAGGACCTTCCGCAGATGTACGACCAGTACGGACGGGAGCGGGCGAACGCCATCCTCGGAACTCTCCTCACCAAGATATTCCTGCCCGGTCTCGACGACGTAACCGCCGAATACGCTTCGAAGCAGCTCGGCGATACCACGATATTCTCAAAAACGTTTCAGGACTATCCGGGAAAGAAACACGACAATACCAGATACGGGGAACAGAGACGCTCTCTTATGCACGCTTCGGAGATAAGGCAGATAGCCAGGCACTCGGAAGTGCTCATAGTCAGCGATACCGCCCCGCCGATCCGGGCGGCCTATCCTCCGTATGCGGTGCTGAAGAACGCTCACGCGGCTGAACGGAAAGGCTCGCCGCGAGAGGTTCACCTTCAAGATATCGACCCGGCATTCTTATTGACGGCGGCGATGCCGAAGGCGGTTGCGGAACCTAATAACGAACAGGACAAGGTCGTAGTGGATAGTGTTTCGGGCGAAGTGGATCGTCTCTATTCCAACGAAAAGCTTCCATCCGTGGTCAAGCACTCGGCCACGACAGAGGTGCCCAAATCCGAAGCAGAAGTCCGCCGCCCCTGCACGCCAAATCTCAACGATCTTGTCGGTCACACGCGATTGTTCCTGGCAAGACAGTACGAACAAAAAACACCGTTGGTGCGGGGAGCAGCATAAATTCCAATGCAGAAACAACTGAAGATCACGCTTATCCTGTTGCCGGTCGCTATAGTAGCGGTGGTCGGCTTCTATGTTTATTCATTGTGGGCGACGGAGAGGCAGAGGACCGCGGAAACGCCGGTCGAAGCTTTCGAGGTAATGATCCGCGACCTCCGCTCGTTTCACAAGAAACGAGGCGGATTCCCGAAGGATCTTAGAGAACTGGAAGGCGTCGTATGGGAGAAAAAGGAAACCCGCGAGTTTTTAAAGGACGGGGCCTGCCTAACCCACCGCAATTACCATTATCTCTACACGCCGATCGGTCATCACGAGTTCACCCTCTGGGCGATCCCCGCGGGACGGCAGCGTGCGGCGGCGACTGCCTGGTTTCTAGTAGTAAGCCCCGAGTCCCAGCGACGGTGGAAAGGGCCGGCCCTCACGCCTGAGGACGTTACGGGCCTGAGTCTCCGTCCGTCAGCAAATCAACTAAACGTACTCGGACTGATAGAACAGCCAACGAGCCTTCTAAAAAAATGAGTCCTTTCCGGAGGATCACGCCATCGGGTACGCGCCATTAACCTGCTTGCACGCCGGCCGTATTGTGACCGCCTCGCCTGTCACTCACCAAACCTTCGACATCCATACCCGTTATCGTGCGATTTGCCGGACGTGTTCATTGATTCGGTCGCCGAACCTCCGGCCGCACGACGACTTCGGTTATCTTTGATCGCTTCGCCCGTGGATCATAGGCCGTTGAACTCTATCGTGGAGTTTAAAGATTGGCGTTTTCGCGGGGAGGCGGGATCAATGCAGACCGCAATGGCTCTCTATATGATCCCTGACGTGACCTGAGACTCTCGCGGAAAGGGGAGAAAATTGATTCGTATGCGTTACCGGTCCCGCTAGCGACGGAGAAATCGGCAACCCACCTAGCGGATGTATATCTCCTGGGATCGATTATCGCGGTCACGGGTTTCTCCGGCCGATCTGTCGGCGGACGGATGGCTGTTCCGAGAATTATTGTATGCCGGACGTCGAACCGTAACTTTGCCGATCCCTTCGGAGAGCTCCCGGCTTAGAATGGTCATTGCTTCGTGGTCGGCTTTGGCTGCCAGGCCGTTCCTTGCGAAACTCGCATCCAGTATCTCCACGGCCCGGTTGGTAAGTTCGTGATGGTCAAGGCCTGAACCGGACCTTATACGCGTTAGTATTTCGGATTTGAACTCATCACGGAATTCGCCGAAGATCTTACCCTCCGGTTTCGGAACCGATTCCTGAATCGGCTTCTGGCGATCCAGTTCGCTAGTGCTCACCTTCGATTGCAACTCTTCTTTCTGAAGTACCGCTCGCTGGTAAACGAAGTCTCTTTCGGCCGGGGGCAGTTTCCGATAAACGTCGCTGTGATCGAATTCGTTCTTGTAGCGTAGTTCATCATTCGGCGTCTTCAGGCTTTGCAGGAAATGTTTTGTAGCGGATATCGAGTCCTTTAGCTGCCGCCTGCTGAGCCTCGATTCAAGACTGTCGATCAGCTGGGCCGCTTCCGGGCTTGGGCGTATCTCACCGCGCATCAAGGCATCTGTCTTCGTCTTGGCATCGCCGCCGACGCTCACGTAGGAAAGTTTCGCTGCGGTCATCTCCAATGAGTAATGGCGTGGAGAGGTTTCCGTTAAGAGAAATCGCATCTCTTTAGAGGTCAGGGGAGGTGCGGTCTTGGCTTTTTCCTTCCCCGGTAAACTTTCCCACTGAAATCCGAGCCTTGCATTCTCCAATCGGACCTTCGATGCCGCATCGATCACTTCGGCCCTTGTGGATGCCCGTTCGAGCATTACCGCATATTCCCTGTACCGTGCGTTGGAATGTCTCAACCTGGATTCGGGCTGCTTCAGTTGGTGCGCGATATAAGCGGATGCAAACTTGAGATCGTCGATCGCGGCCTGCTTCTCATCCGAGCGGTCTTTCGCAGCGTAATACACATCGTTCTGGTAAACTCTCAGGATCGAATCGACCGGAGTTCCGCTCTCGAGAGCTTCATCGAGCGCCGGGAGACGGACTTCTGTCCACCTGTCGAGTTCCTCCTTCGACATTTCGGAAGCCATTCGGGCAAGCGAGTTGTCACCCAATTCGGTCCGATCGAATTCGAGTTGTCCGCTCCCGTTACCATCCCGATCGAGAGATGGCGTCTCGGCTTCTTGAGCAATGGCATGTTCATACACTTTTTCAAGGGATAGTTCATCGTCCTCTCTATCATGCCCCTCGAATACGGTCCGCTCGCTGTGCGAATCGATCAGGTCGAGCCTGTCGGACGGCTCCAGTTTGCTCATCTCTTCGGCCAATCCCGAGATATCCTTAACCACTCGTTCGACCCTTTCGTCTTTCGATTCGGTGTTCGGTTCGCTATTGCGGATTTTGGAGTCCGAGGTGAGAAGTTCGTTCCGGCCCTCAAGGGCTCCATAGATCCAATTGAAGACCTTCATCTGGGTGTCGCGGTCGGCTGACGAGCCAGCGATGCTCTTACCGTGCTCGACTATTTGCGGTACGAGTTCTTTGGCTCGCGATTCGCCCACTAGAGTTGAGAGTCTCTTGACCCCATACTCATTGGTCGCGATCGCAAGCGGCGGCGCGGATGAAGGGGTTTCCTTCGGCGTTATCAGCATCCCGTCCTTAACCACCGCTCCACGTTCGTAGAGATCTCTCGCGAATTGCGATTGGCCGTTAAGGTGAGACGCATGTTCGCCTCGATTGCGTCCTTGAGTATCTTCCAGTTTCGCAAGCAGCATTTCCGACCTGCTGACGGAAAGGATCTCGTTTATGGCTCTTTGGGTTCGCGGGTTTACTCGGGAAGCTGGAGTATGCTCAGCGACGGATCTTTGAGACCTCTCGACAACGGATTCACGGCCGTTTAACCCATGTCCGAGCTTTTCGATGGCAATCTTAACGATATCGGCGTGGCATCCTTCCCCCGCCCGGCAGAAACATGTGATGTTGATGGTCTGGCCGTCGCGAAAAGCTTGCCCAAGTTTCAGCATCCCGTCACGCAAGCCTCCCTCGTTCGTTCGGTAGCTGTTTCGAAGACGTTCCGCGTAGGCGATAAGGGCCGCGTCCCGGCCCACGCCTTTTGGTGCTATTTCGCTCCGCTGGGGCGAAAGTAAACCAAGTTCCGGGGTCACGATGTTTCCGAGATCCAGAGTTCGGTTTGGGGTGCCGTGAACTTTTTCATTTATTCGAGCGATAACGCGGTTGTTAAGATCTGACTTCATATTCTCAATACACGGGTGCCCTTATCGGCCTTCCGGTGCAATGAGGTATGTGCAAGCGGTGTGCCTTTTTCGCTTGCCGAAAGCCGCCTATCGAAAAGGGCCCTCGATCACGTGTTGGGGCCGACGAGTAGACGTTGTCCGCTCCAAGTCCCCTTGCTTCCGATTTTCATCTGCCGGGTCGTGCTTCGGAATATCGATCTCCTTAACTTCAGCATGAATTGTTTTCGGGGACTCGAAGTCTCGCAACAGTTCGCCGACGGAACGTATCGATCGATCCTCAGCAGCTTCCACAAGCGATCGCAGCCTTTCGGCTTCTTTCGGGTTGCGGGTTTTCGAGATACGAGACTCTAAAATCGTGATCTCAGGATGCGTGAAGATCGGCTGAAAGACTGTTTCGCGTTTCAGCGCGAAGTACGAAGATTCCTTGAACTCCGACGCATGGCGCGAGGCGGAAACCATGATCTCTTTCGCAGCCGTTACATCGTCTTTCAGTCTCAGCTCTTTATCTTCGACAAGGCCTGAGACCGTGCGGCGAAGTTTTCGGTGCTCGCGGCTTTCGAAAAGTTCGTTGATCGCCCTGTCGAGCAATGAGCTTCTTTGAGGCAGATCGACATCGTGCAGGCTCAAATACAAAGTGCTATTCGACCGCTTATCTTCCATCGCGAACTTCTGAAATCGATTCCCATCCTGGAACGATCTCAGGTCGTCTTTAGCCTGAAGGAACTCAACTCTCGCGACGATCTCCCTGGCAAGAGCTCGGCCGGCAATGATGCCCTTCCTATGTTCGGAAAAACTGGCCGCCGGATCGGTCTTTAGGAGCTTTCGATAGACGAGGGAATCGTGCCCGGCCGATTCAATTATCGAGCGTTGTTGTTTCCAGCTATTTTCGTAGTCACTCTTTAGTCTCAACTGAACCGACAGTTTCTCGATCTCCGCGATCTGTTCCGGTGAATATGAAGGATCTATGGAGGCGTTTTGCGCAGCGGTGTCCAGGATCCCAGCAAGGATCTTCGCCTTGTTCTGTTCGGCCTTTCCTTCTTTCTTGATGCTCGCCAGCTGCCCGGTCAGTTTCTCGGCGACCTGGTCGCGTAGGGGGGCTGTCGGAGTCGGTTGTGCTGATGCCGCTCGATTCTTGGATAATCGCGTTGCCGCGGCCTTCACCATTTCAAGGAAAGAATGTGGCGAATTGCTTTGATCCTTTTGCTCCCGATCCAGGTCGGCGAGCGACACCGATCGTTCGTCGATTTCGACCCGGAGATAGTAGCCGTTCTCGCTCAGTTCGTTGTGCATCTTTTCGCTCAGCTGTGACTGAAGTTCGGAGATGTTTTTCCGCGCGAGGATGGAACTAAGATCGTCACGGCTTCGGGGCTCGATTTCACCCGAACGCGCGAGGTCGGTCCTGATCCTTTCAAGGTAGGAGAATCTTCTTATATCCGACGCTTCAAGACACCGCTCCTGAAGCCTGTCGACGTCCTCGTTTGAAAGCAGAGGAATCGGAAGCTGGCGGCCGCTCTTCTTATACTCGCTTCGGATCAGCTTTGCGTCCCGGAGCACCTCTGAAGAGTTGGTCAGGAGGTGTGCCTTTGCGGCCTCCTCCTTCGCAAGCATTTTGTGAAGAATCGTTCTGATCTGTCGTTCCGCCGATGTTGCCTCGCCAGTTTCATTTCGGGTGTCTTGTTTCTGGATATCCTGAAGAGAAAGGCGTTTTTTTCTGCCGGTTATGGGATCGCTTACCGTAAACCGCATTTTACCGCCACGGTCCAGCAAAGACTCGATCCTGGTCTCGATGCGAAGAAGCTCGTATTCCGCAACTATTCCTCTTGCCAGAATCTTACGCTCTTCGGCGATCCGCATAGCTAATTTTCTCTCCTCGAAAGTCGTTCCCCTCTCCGACCTTTTCGGAGCTTTGTCATGCATCCGCTCGCGGCCGATGATGGCTTCCATTTTCTCGGTCGCGGCGTCGATCAGGTGCCCATTGACCAGCACCATTTCGTTGTCGCGAACCACATAGTGAGGAAGAGCTTCTCGCGGGATCTTTGTCAGGGTTTTTCTCTCTATTTCTTTGGTGAGATATTGTTTCTGGATCGCGATGTGAACGTGCGGGTTCCCTGTGTTGCGATGCACCGCCGCAGTCCATAAGAGTCGCTCCGCATTTATGGAAGTTTCAAAGCTCTTCATCGCCGCGCGAGCGATCTCCTTCAAGGCTTTCTTTCGACCCGCTTCGTTAGTCCCCAGCTTCCGGTAGTCGTCGTCCCGAAATGAAAGAACGAGATGGTGCAGCTCATCGTTCGAAGGCCGGCCTTTAGCGATACCGACCCTCATCGAGTTGTTGGCACTTTTTACGGAGAGTTCGTCGGCGAAAGCGTTAAAGATCTCGCGCGAATTCTGCGGCTCTCTTTCGGGATCGACTTTGCTATGGGCTATGTAATGAACCAGACCGCGCGAGCTTCCTCTTTTCGCCTGCACGCTTGCGACGACTCTCATAGTGGTTTCGGTTCGGAAGGCAGATCATTCGGGGTCGCAGCGACAAGCCCGCGAAGCCGCGTTGCGAAGTAAAGTTCATCCATCAACTGCGGCCCGGAGTCGATGCCGTGGAAGGAACAGCATTTAGCGAGGTCGAGGATTGCCTGAGAGATAACCGCCTGCATTGTGCCGTCGGTAATAAGTTTGATGTTTTCCTTACCTGTTTCCTTCGGCGAACTGAGTTCGATCATTCGGCTTAAGATGATGTTCAGCACAAGTACGGAGAGACCCGACAGCGAATATATCTCGCGCGAAAAAACGGAAGTATTTTGTGCTTCGATCCTCTGGTTCTCTTCGATATTCTTTAGCCGATCGAGAATCTCCGTAAGGCGTTCGGATCCGACCTCGTCTTTGCGGCTTTGTTCGACTAGCAGATCTAGCCTGTCTCTGCACGGATTCGCGCTGAAATGTTCGTACTTGTCGGACAGGGCAAAGCGGATCATTTTGCGGACCAAGAGGGATCTTTCTTCTCCCGTTTCCTTGACCAGTTCGTCGAGCTTTTCTTCGTCCGATTCGAAGGGTCTGATGGTAATGGGCTGTCCGGGTTTCTCGTCGGAGATTCCGTGTAACTTGTTGGCGATGCTGTCTCGTTCTCGCTTCCTCATATTCGTCTCGTCGAACCGCTCATTTCGTTAAAAGGAGCTCCGCCTTTGTGTACGAACGATTCGAAGCGAAACCAAGCAATATACGCACCGTATCTGAATTCGCGGACTTGTATTCGCACTCGTGTACCTTGTGTACAAGCCTTAAACCTTTGTATCTGTGAGTACTTGCGGGAAATACGAAACGAAAAGCCGGTCTATCCTGTCGTACGGTGACAGCAGGCTTTTACGCATTTTTGAACCAGCTTGCGTCGGGCGGCTTATTTACACGCCAAAGACCCCGGGCTTATCACCTCCTTCCGAGACAAAGTCTCGCTGGCACATGAGTTGATTGCACTCCTCGCGGCTACTACTACCACTGCAAAAGGAGTCGATTAAAAACTATGTCAACAACGCCCGAAACAAACCCCTCAGCGAAGCCGAAACAGGTGCGTCCGATGCTTCAGATCAACCGCCTCAACTATGTTCGGATCAACGCCAAGATCCTCGATGCGACCGATCAAGAACTGAAGAAATATCTTCAATTCTCCGGCGAACAAATGAAAACGAAAGTGACCAATGACGATGTGGTCGAATACGCTCTCAACCTGCTTTTCGAGCGGGACTCAGCCTTCAAGAGTTGGAGCAAGACAAGAACCTGATCGGCACCCGATTTAAGCGGAAAACGCTGACGGAAGTGAGGCTACTCCGTCGAAAGTCGAAGGCGAAGTGATCGGATGGTCGAAAGTCGTGTACCGGCTGATGATCTTATCAAGCTCGATCTCGAAAGCCCGGATATTCAACTGATTACTTTCATTCGAAAGATGCTCCGTAAGCAATTCAAGATCGTCGGAAAGCAGATCGGTTTGAGCGGTTGAAGCAGCTCTTGCCAGGCGATCCGCCGCTTCCTGAAACACGAGTCCGTCGTGCCCTTTCACCCATCTCCAGGTGATGTGATGGCCGTAGGTCTGCTCGACCAGCCGTCCCCAGAAAGGGCGGTTCGTCTTCATCCGGTTCCTGCCTTTCATCGTGTCGATCACATATCGCGAATCGGAGAATATCTCGATACGGCAAGGACGACGAAGCTCCTCAAGTGCCTTCACACAGGCAAGTATCTCGGCCTGCTGGTTCGTCAATGGACCAAGGTATCTTGCCAGGAGCTTAAGCTCCATTCGGTTGCGGTCTACTATTACCGCTCCGCAGCCTGCCGATTGATCCGGCGAACCGTTTCGCAGGCACGATGCGTCCGCGTATATCGTCACGAGGGGTGTGTAAGCCTCGCCCGCGTCGGTGCGGCCGTTGTCTTTCACAAGCTTCAATGCGGTCACAGACTTACCTCCCGAAAAAATTAAATCGGCACCGAGAGAGTCGGTGCCCGTAAATGAACTTCAAAAACGAATAACTGCCCTAGAACTGGTCTACGAACGGCTCTGCGGGTTGCGTCTCCGCAGTCAGCGGACCCGTGTATTCAGGGCTGGAAGGGGCCTGATTCTCACCGCTTGGTGCGTCCGATTCCTGTCCATCGGAGCGGTTTCCGCCGACAAACTCGAACGAGAAAAGTGCGACCTCGGCCCCCGATCGAGGCTCCCCATTGTCCGTGCTCCACGGATTGAATGAGAGCCTGCCGTGAACCAACAGGTACGTGCCCTTCTTAACGTATTCGGCAAGAGTTTCCGCCGTCTTTCCGAATGCCGTCACGTTAAACCAGTGAGTGACCTGAACACGGCCTTCCGGGCCATTCTTGAACGAGTTCGAGGCGATCGGAAAACTCGCGACCGCTGTACCTTTTTCTGAATAGCGCAGGCTTACGTCGCGTCCCGCGTTTCCCAGTATCGAGATATTTGCTGACATGGATTATTCTTGCTCCTTTGGTTAATTTTTGCTCCGTCCGGGAAGCGGCGGCCCGGCTATTTCGCGGCCGGAACCTGTATTTCCGCCACTTGCCTGACCGCCGCTCCCTTTCAAATGTTTTTGCAATTCAACTTCTAGGCCGAAGGAACGACCTGGACGTGCCGACGCTGGCTTGCGGGCTGCGAGAAGAGGTTCTGCTGCCGGTGTGCCAGAGCCGTCGAGGCTTCCAATCTCAGTTCAGCTTCTCGCGTGCGAACCGCGTCCCAAAGCCGCTGTTTCTCCTGACGTGTAAGCGCCTGAGCTTCCGGATCGTTATAGAGTGAAAACTTGAGAAACCGAAGCCCTCCGGACGAGGCCCTTTCGATCTTCCGAAGCCATTGTCTTGCCCCTTGCGAGAACCGATCTCGCAACCGTACTTCCTGGGATTTCGCTACCGTGTTCAGTGCCGTGAATTCTTTCAGCGAGAGCCGGTTGCGCTCCTTGAAATCCGCGTACGCCTGCTTCTTAAGCTCGGCTACTTCGGCGGTATCCGAGGTGCCGCGAATAGCAAGATACAGTTCCTGATACGCTTCATGGCGAAGGCTCCTCAAATGAAAGTCCGAGTACTGCCGACGCCATAAAAGCCTGAGAACCGCGGCTGCGTACTGCATCTCTTCGAAGTCCGGATTGATCTCCTGATCGGTGACAAATTCAACCGCCGTTCCTTTGCTGAATGTGAATAACCTGCGGGCAGAGCGAACCACCTTTCGGTCGTAGATCCTGTCAAGAGAAAGCGAGAGCCATTCCTCGAATTCATGGTCCGAGAACGGGTGTTTCGATGGCTCATGCCACGCCGCCACCGGTATCGCCGCATATGTCCGATCCGCCCACGCTTCGGCTATCATTCGGCGCGCGTTTTGTGCTGCGTTCCCGCCCATCGCGTGGCCGACAAACAGCTTTCCGACCTCGGACGCCAGGTGTCTTGCTTCGGGCGGCAAACACGACGCATCGACTTCACAATCGACATCGAACACCACCACTGAACGCTGTCCGCCGTTCATCGTCAGACCGATAATGCCGTTCTCGTCGTACTGCTCGATGTTCTCAAATGTGAGAAAGTCGCGATCCAGTTCTTCGATCGATTTGTCGCCGTCCTCAAGGTAGTAGGATGCGAGATCGTCATAGATCATTCTGCTGACCTTCTGCCGTCCGACTCGTGCCAGAACCGCCTTCATTTCATCATCGAAATCCTTGCATCGCGGTGGGAGCGGCTTGCGAGTTTTTGCTGCCTCGTGCACCCTTCGTTGGTCAGCAACCGTGAGCTTCTGCTCGGCCCGATCGAACTCTTCAAACGAGACCTCGCGGTCCGAATTGGTCGCCGTTACAGCCTCAAGCTGCATGCCGAGAAGACCCATTTCCCCGAGCACTTCGCTTGAGCCTCGTTTCCTGATCTCCCCGTAGTAATATGCCGCTATCTGCTCGTATTCGAACTGGCCGGCATCGGGGCTTACGATGGCCTTTACACACCGAACAAACTCGCGCCCATCGTCCTCATTGCCGAGGACTCGAACCGCGTATTCAAGCGACATTATTCGCACGCGATCTAACGGTTCAGGTTCGAGTTCGTCGGCAATCCTGACAACTACATCGCCGAGGATCGCGAACTCTTCAAGCTCCCTTCGGCGGAGCGGATTGTTCCCGAGATGTGCACACCAGTCCTGCATCGGGGACCCTGTATTGAGCGGTGAGAATGCCAGGATCGGGCCCTGCGGTGCGAATTTTCTAAGCTGTTCGATACTCAATTGTTCTGCCATAACTTCCTATATCGGAATCGAGAGATCCGAGAAAACGCGTGGTATTGAGGGCAGCGCTTTCAAAGCCCTGAATAAAAAATCACTTTCATTCAGGCTCGAAAATCCCTCTCAAGTTTCGGCGTGGACAATACGGGATAAACGGGTGAAGCTAACCTTCAGGCGAAGACAATTCGGTTAGCTTTTGGTGGAGATAGGCGAAGGTTGGAGTGCTCTTATGTCTGGTTGTGCATGGGCGGAACGGCAACCGTTCCAGGGGACGGGGAGGCGGCGAGGAATTGTGCGCCACGTATTGGCCAAACCGCATTCTCGGTCTTAACCCAGAGTATTTAATACCCTGACCAACACGTCGCCGTGATACGCTTTTGGACTGCACCAGCATCGAGGACCTTACCCCGCAGTTCTTCAATATCCGCGATCAAACCACTCGAGAAAAGATATTCCTCATAACATCGAACAGCTTCTTCTCTCGATCGGACAATAAACTCGGCCCTCGTCTTTCGGTCCGACAAATGTGTAAAAGGGTTGCCCCATTTCGAGGGCCGTCCAATGTAAACGTCGAATCTATCCTTCTTGCAGTGAACCACGAGAGTTTGTTGACCTGTCATGTGAGATCTCCTGAACCGGACCCAACCCGGGGAAGCGTTGTTTAAGGAAGCTGCCTCCTCAGCACCTGAATTAAGGACACCCGGTTTCAGGCTCGAAACCCCTCTCAAGTTTCGGCAGGAATGATGTGAGATCTACGTGAGGACGTTTGCTAGGAGGCGATCTCGGTCATGCGCTTCTGATGATAGGCAAAGGTTCGAGGCGCACGTCTCTCGAGCTGCGCCCGGCCCGTACCAAGGCCGTCCGAGGGTATCACAATCACGCGAATCGAATCCGTGACGGCGTTCATGATCTCGGCGAAGGCGGCGTCTATGGAGGCCTTGTTCTGTTCGAACTCCTCGTCGGAAAAGAATGCGTCGTCTCTATAGCTCGGACTCTTTTTGGTCGGGATACCGACAGCATTCGGCTCACCTCGCATCGCCGCTGCCTGGCCGCCGAAACCTCGACGCTCCAGGTTGTCGCCAAAGAGAAACAGCTTGTCGCGGTTCTCCCTGACGTATTGGCGGGTGATGAACTTAATCCTTTCAACTTTGTTCTTCATAGAGAATTCTCGTCCCGCCGCGAGACTGCCATACAAGGGACGGACCACCGGCAACGTTCTCGTGTCAGATACGATGACGGCGGTCCGATGTAGGATGGGTCGGTTTGGCAAGCTTGAAATCGGTGTCAATATGCCGCGGCCTGTTGGACCTCGGTCGGCATATCCGTTGGCGGAGGCATGGCAGCTGCATCCACACCGCCGCCATCCTCCTGTTTGCCGGTGAGGAACTGGAACTCCTGCAAAACGATCTCCGCTCCCGACTGCGGCGAGTCATTCCGGTCGAGCCAGGGGTTGAACGTGAGCCGACCCTGCACGTAGAGCCGATGGCCCTTACGAACGTAACGGGCGATCGTCTCGGCCTGCTTGCCGAACGCGGTCACTCGAAACCAGTCGGTCTTCTCGACCCGTCCGTCAGGCGTATTCTTGAAAGTGTTCGATGCGATTGAAAAATTTGCGATGAAGGTTCCGTTGTCCGTTATCTTAGTCTCCGGTTCCTTGCCGAGATTGCCGATAAGCGAAATGTTAGCTGACATGTTATTGATTACTCTCCTGTTATTGTTAGTCTCTGTGCCCCGAAAGCGATCCGACCAACGATCGTTAGCGATTGTCTCGCCGTCCGGAGCCTTGGATCTGTCCGCCGCCTTTATTTTTGTCTTCAGAGAAGAAAGCCGTCCCCGCTAATTCGGGGTTGCCGCAAGTTCTGCTCCTCGGACCTTGTGCAAGTAAACAAAGACCCGTTTCCCGCATGATCTCGCATACTCGATCGAGTGCTTTGTGCCCCGGCTTGTACCGTCCCAGACTGCGATAACAGCCTCTGCTGCCCCAACCATCACGTAGTTGCGAACGAATCCCGCTCGTTTCCCGTACTTGTTCCAGTCGGCGAGATATTCCGTGAACTCGATGCCGTGTGACGCCGCATACTGGCTTGCCAGCCTGTCGACACCCCTTGCCCCACCGGAAATAACGTGAGTCGGACGGATGCCGCTCTGCGCAACCGCCTTTAGTACAACGGCCGAATCGCTAATAGTTCTGCTGCCGCAGATCAATACTTTCATGCTTACTCTCCTTCGATCTTGATGGTGATTTGAAACGAGCCACCCTGAGAGGCCGTCGATTCCGCATTTGCCGACAGCCTTTGTTTTCCGGGTTATGAGGAAGGGAGCAGATTTAACGAGAGATTGACGGACGGCGAAGCAAGTCGTTCTGCAACGCCGACCACGGCGTGCGGAACGGTCACCTTACAGGTCGGAGGCTGATCCGTGAGGGTTATTTTATACAGATGTTAGATATCGCCGCAGGTAAAAGGAGCATTCCGCGAACAATGAAAAGGAAACGGAATATCAGTCTGTCGCGGACGGGTTTTAATGTCCTAATTAGCCCTAAATGGGACATTATAATGTCTTTTTACACGGTTTTTAGAAGCCATAATGTCCTAATTAACTTGTTGAGATGGGAAATTGCCAGTATAATGTCCTAAATAATCTAAATAGGACATTTGAAATGTCCTATTTAGCGAAACATTGATCACTATGCGGGAACCGAAAAAGACTGCTGAACTTGAAACCATTATTTTGGATTTACTCAACGAGGAACCGGAGGTCAGCATCCGTTCGATCGCGGCGGCGGCAGGCTTTTCCAAGGACGACAACACCGCACGGAAAGCGATTCGACGAGCCTTGATTTCTCTGGAAGAAAGAAAACTGATCATCCCGAAAGGCTCGGCCCGCTCGCGTGTCTACGTGCTTTCTGAACAACCACCCGCGGACGGTGAGCCGTCCGATATCAAAGAGTCCGACCCCTTCAAAGGAATACAACTTTCTCCCGACTCGAAGTCCCTCTTGGAATATGTGTCTCGGGACATAAAGGAGCGGGAACCGGTCGGATACGATCGGGACTTTTTGCACTCCTACCAACCAAATGAAACTTTTTATTTGGGGACCGAACAGCGCGAAGAGTTACTAGTGGTCGGACGGGTAGAAGCGATAGAGCGCCCAGCGGGCACATACGCTCGAAATATATTGAGCCGCCTTTTGATCGATCTTTCCTGGAACTCGAGCCGGCTTGAGGGAAATACGTATTCGCTGCTCGAGACCAAGCGATTGATCGAACAGGGCGAGACAGCCGCGGGCAAGGATGCATCTGAGGCTCAAATGATCCTGAACCACAAGGCGGCTATCGAATATATCGTGGAATCCGCCGAGGAAGACCAGATCACGTCTCAAGAGATCCGCAGTATTCACGCGCTTCTCTCCGAGAATCTCCTCGGAGACCCTGCCGCTTCGGGCCGTCTGAGATCGCTGATCGTAGGCATCGGGGGCTCGACCTACATGCCGCTCGAAAATCCTCAGCTCCTTCGCGAATGCTTCGACCTCTTTGTGGAGAAACTCAATGCAATAGAAGATCCGTTCGAGCAGTCCCTATTCTCTATTGTTCATTTGTCCTATATGCAAGCTTTTGAGGACGTGAATAAGAGAACGGCGAGGCTTGTGGCGAACATTCCCTTAATAAAGGCGAACCTTAAACCACTCTCCTTTACGGATGTTGATCAAGCCGCGTATGTCAGCGCTCTCCTTGGCGTTTACGAAAAAAATAATGTCAGTTTGATCCGCGATCTATATATGTGGGCCTACAATAGGTCTTCTCAACGGTACACGGCTGTTCAACGGTCCCTGGGGGAACCCAATCTGCTGAAACTTAGATACCGGGAGCCGATCCAGGAAATCGTCAGATCGATAATTCTTGACAAAGTGGCGGGCGAACAGGTTGTACAAAAGATTCGCGACCTTATCGAAAAACAACAGATTCCGGAAGCCGACCGAGATCCTCTCTTCGATCTGATCGAAGCTGAGATCATTAGCCTGCATGATGGGAACGTGGCACGATACAGGGTTCGGCCGAGCGAATTTCAGGAGTGGAGAGATTTGCAGTGATGCATCGACGCCTGGAAGTCGGAGCCTGAGATCCGCTTTCGATGGTTCATTTTTGCACCGAAGTGGTTTATTTATGCACCAACACAAGCAGAAATAAACCACCGATACCGCCAACGATCAGTGTGCCAGCCGTTTTAGTTTCTTTATTAGACCCGATCGGCTAATGTCCAGATATCCGAATAACTCTGCCTCAATGACCGAGGGGGTCAGTTCCGCACAATCAACGGCCACAAATGGCATCTTGGCTCTGGGGCTTAGATCACGGATCAGCCTTGCGGTATGAGTTTTGCCTGTTCCTGTTTCACCTAGAAGGCAAGGGTCGAGAAAATCGTAACCTGCGAGAAGAGCCAGGTTTCCGTTATTGGTTAAAGTTCTCAAACATTTGACTAATTTTCTTTGGCTATTGCAGAATTTATGTAACGCGAGAACAACCCCGGCCCACGTTTTCCTGCCCGAGATCACGAAAACCCAAGCCGACAAATTTTAGATATCTAACTATAAAAACCCTCCTTAACCTCCGCGGTTACGCTTTAGGCAAGGTTTTGAGGCAGATATTGCAAAACCGTCTCTAACAGACGGAACGATCAGAAAGTTTTCGCCCGGAAGGACCTGGAAGGTCGCCCTCGAAAAGAGATTAATGATTGATTCTCTTTTAGAAGAACTACCGCAACATAACGACTGCGATCAAAACGAGGCGAATCGCACGTCGCCCTCCGGTGGTGTGCGCGCGAAACATTCCTTACTCACCGCTCTGCCGATCGTTCATCGGATCATCGCCCGGCGGAGCTCGCGGCTTGATCCGGCGAACAGATCAGATCTTTTGCAGGAAGTAGCGCTCAGAATCTGGCGGTGGGGGACGAAATACCCGGAAAAGAGTGAACAAATGTCCGGCGAGGATTGGACCTCCTTCGCGGCCCGGACCACCTACAACGAGGTGAATCGCCAACTCTCGCAGAACGGCAGACACTTGCGTCTGTCGCTCGACGAACTTTCCGAAATCGAAGACCCATCCGTTGAGGGCCAAACCGACGCTGAAGTTTTTTCTCTCATTGAGCAAGTCTGGCAAGCAACTTGCTCACTGTCATTGCGGCAGCGTCGATCCTTGCTGCTGCATTCACACGAACTAATCATCTACCTTCTGCAAATCGGTATTACGGAAAAGGAGTTGGCAGCGGCTTTGGATTTTAGCGAAAAGGATTGGAATGACGTTTGTGACCGGCTGCCCATGACCGATGCGGAAATCGCCGAAAGAACTGAGGGAACAGCTGGATCGATCAAGAAGGCAAGGTACGAAGCACGGGTGAAACTCGAAGGATCGATACGAAGATGAATCCATCGGAGCACTTAACAAGGAATCAGATCGCGACGTTCCGCGCCGGATCTCTCGCTGCAAGTGAGTCGCGTTGCATCGGCGGGCATCTGATCCGATGTGCGGAGTGTCGCGGGCTACTACCCTTGCCGGATCCTAGGAAATTTTGGACCGCCGTCATGGGCGAAGACGGTTCGCAAGAGTCACAGGCCAACGACGAGTCGGTATATTCGGGTCCGCCGTACATCCGCATTATCGGCGGGTTCTTCACCAAGCCGAGCGGTCTAGCCTGGAGCGGCGGTGCTCTGGTCGTGACTCTGGGGTTGGCACTTGTGCTTCTTTTTTCCGCTTCGAACGGACCGGGTGTTGAAAGCGAGGTCGCGAGATCATTCGAGAGTGAAAGTCCGATTTCCATTACAAGACTCGATGAAGCTAAAGAACCGAACGTCGCACTTCCTGATCAACCTGATGGAACCAACCGTGAGGATCAGCCCCCGGATCGAGCCTTATCAGGCCAGCGATCGCCAAGGCGTCGTGTGAAGCAAACCTCGAAAAGTTCCAGCGATAACCGAGGGGCTCCGGCGAGGCTCGTAGGTGATGCTGTCTCCCGAATCAGAGGTGAGATATCGAAATGTGGGACAGAGAGCAAGCTCGGCATGGCGCTCGAGTATGTTGAACCGGACCTGGTGCTGCGGTGGCAGCGCGTTCCGAATGCCGTGAAATATCACCTCTATATTTCGGACGACGAAGAGATCCTAATCGATGAATTCGAAACGGAGAGCTCTACGTCCTACCTGTTGAAGAAGCACCTGGATCCAAAGAGATCGTATAATTGGAAGGTGATTATCACGCTCGAAAACGGCCTAGTGATAGTGGCAGATTCTCAAAAGTTTACGTCCGAGGATATCCGATCGATTCAAAAAAGGGTGTTGGGCAAACAACAACGATCGGTGACTCGTTGCTCCGGAAATAAATAGGCAAAGAAAACTATTTCAGCTTGCACGGAGAAGGACAAGAATGAAATTCACAGTCAGAACGCTAAATTTGATCCTCCTCGGCCTCGTATGCGTTTCTCCGTTGGCGGCGCAGGACAAAGATATACTTCCCGTGCCTGAATCATACCGGGTCGAAGGCGTGCCGCCTATCCGGACTTCCGAGGTCAGCAAGCTCTTTTATGAACAGAACGAGATCAGAAGCAATCTGATTTGGGATGCCGACAAGGCGAATCGGCGGTTGCTGGTTACCGATGAGACGAGAAATATATACCTTCTCGACTCCCCGCTTGCCAAACCCGTAAAACTTACGGAAAAAGCGGTCCCCCACCTGGTCCGCTTCAGCCCTGACGGCGGCTCGTTCCTGTTCATTTCGGACCACGAAAAACCCGATACCTTTCAACTATATCTGTATGATCTTAAGGACCGGACCGAAAAGAAAGCCGCGCTTCTGACGGGTAAGGACGAATCGATCGAATCCGCCGTGTGGGGCAAGACCGGCGACGCGGTCTACTACACAAAGATCGATTATGAATCGAAAACGAGCAAGTTGTGTCGGTCGGCCGCGCTGGTCGAGACGTGTTTTGAGGCCAAGCTTCCGGGAATATGGTACGTCCTTGACGCGGATGAGAAACATCTACTGTTAAAAAACTGGCGGTCGTCCTCGACCCAGTCCTTGCATGTGTTCGAACCCGAGACAAACACCCTCTCAACGATAGCCGACAAAGGCAATTCGCCAAAAGGATCGCTTGCCAGCGGGTACGTCGTCTACAGTTCCGAGGGGTCCGATGTCTGCAAGGGCCACGCGTGTATCGCTGTTTATGATCTGAAGAAAGGCCGTGCAGCTCCGTTAAACTTTCCCGGCACAATAGCACCGTCACATGATTTTAAGATCTCGCCCGGGGGCGGCAATCTGCTGGTGCAGGAAACCCGTGATGGCATTGACCATCTGAGAATATTCGCGTTCAAGAACGGAAGCCTCGGAAAAGAGGTCCCGCCGTTTATAAAAGGATCCTTTGTTATATGGAATACGCGATGGCTGAGCAACGGGGAACTGGTCTATACCCTTGAGAACAATGAAAAACCAACTTATATCCAGTCGTTCAACCTCGCGACCGGCGAGACGGCCAATTGGACAAAGGGACGGCTGCCCGCCGCATTGGACGGGACGGTCGGGCCGCCGGAGGTCATCAGATGGAATTCGTTCGACAACATGGAGATCACCGGCTATATAGTGAGGCCCCGTACAAAGACCGGTCGGCTCCCGGTCCTTATCCGCGTCCATGGGGGTCCTCAGGTCCAGGATAGACCAATCTTTGATCCCACCGACGCACTTCTAGCATTACAACTCGGCGTCTCGATCATCCACACGAATATCCGAGGCTCCTCCGGATTCGGGCGCTCGTTCATGGATGCCGATGACCGCGAAAAACGGGAGCATGCGGTCAAGGATATACGAGCACTTCTCGATTGGGTGGAAAAGCAAAAGGACCTCGACCCTCGGCAGATCTATCTGCAGGGTCAGAGCTATGGCGGATTTGTCGTTCTGTCCGCGGCAATGCACGAACCCACACGCGTAAAGGCCGTGATCGCCGAGTCCCCTGTCGTCTCCATTCGCGGTTACCTTTCGCAAAGCTGGGTCAACGATTTTATGAAGACCGAATACGGAGACCCAAAAGATGAGGCTCTGATGGCAAAGCTCGACACGCTGTCTCCCTTGAACAACGCCGACCGGTGGAACAAGATCCCCCTGCTCATGATCATGGGAAAACGGGACGGACGAATCCCCGAAGCGAATGTGGTCGATCTAAAAAATCAGCTGCAAAAACAAAACACCGAGGTCTGGTATATCTACTCGACCGAGGATGGGCATGGAGTTGGGGGAAAATACATAACTGCCACAATCTATAAGTTCTTAAAAACTCGAATCGAACAAACCAAAAGGAGAAAGTAAAACAAATGAAAAAACTACGGTCGGTTATTCTTGTAACAATATTTTCGACGGCTCTTGCCGGTAATGTATTTGCCGGCCCGGTTGTAGGCGGGTTTTACCCCATTCTTGACATCGTTATGAACGCGGTCGTTTCGGTACTGTCCGCTGGTTCGGGCGATGACAATTGTCCGCTCAGGATCTGCTCTTGCCCAACGGGGGGCTGCCGTCCACAGCCGTAGAACCAAGACCATTTATGCGTCCTATCGTCATTTTTGCAGCACGCTGGTTCAGGCGGGCGGGCTTGCTGCTTTATTATTGCTGTATAACGGGTGCAACACTCGTATCTGCCCAGAGCACGCCGACCGGGGCGCAATTAGCCCTTTGGGAAGGTGATGCGGAGGAAGCGATGACGCGTGCCGCGAAAGATATCGCCCTCTATGAAAAACAAGGGAATGTAAAGGAGAATATCGATCGGCTCTTTATTTGTTACAACACTAGGGCTCAGGCCCTTATCGCACTCGGCCGCTATACGGAGGCCGAGGCGGCAGCCGAGAGCACTCTTGCATATCTTTCACAATCCGGGTCACCATCAGGCCCGCACGCTCGCCTGCCCGCACTTGCCCACCTGACCTTTGCCGAATTGTTTCGGGCGAAACGCGATGTTGCCCGATCGATCAGTGAGCTAAAAAAGGCTCTCGAGACCGCACCGTCGGACGCCGGGATCCAGGCGGAATACAACCTCGGCGTCGGCCGGGCGCTTTTTAAGGCCGGTTATGATATCTCGGCAATATCGTGGCTCGAGAAGGCCGAAAAGCTTTTTGATAAACAGCCGCTTTCGGCGGCAAAGCTTGATACGCACAGATTTCTAGCCCTTGCATGGTCGGCAAAACTAAACTATTCAAACAGCCTGAAGCATTTTCGGATGGTCGTGGACGCGTCCGATGGCACCGTGTATAAAGGCCGATACCGCGAAGCTCTTTTCGAATATGGATCGGTCCTTAATGCGAGCGGTCAAAAGCATCAGGCAATGGCGGTCTATGAGAAGGGCCTTAAGGCATCGCTCAACAGCCTTCCACAAAGCCGTCGCCAGGCCTGCACCTTTCTCGCCACGCTCCTTTTGGATGCCCTTTATAACCACGAGATTGCAAAGGCCAAACAATACCAGCGGCGTCTGACGGAACTGGATTCCGATAGTGAGTATCGACACGAACGGCTACTCGGCGAGGCCATCATTCACGGATTCGAGGGGCGGCGAGACGTCTCGGAGCAGGCCTTTGCGGAGCTCGAGAAGACCGGGAAGATGTCCGAGTTCGTGATCCCGAACTGGAGGATCATAATCGCGGAACATTTTAAGGACTGGGAGACGTCGATCAGACTGAACAAGGAATTGTACGATCTGATAATAAAGAACAATTTTCGGGAGGACCTACCGCGAATCTATCTGTCGCTTGCGACCGCGTACTTCCATACAAACAGAAAGCGTGAATCTCTTGAGAACCTGGAAAGATCGATCAGCCTGATCGATGAGATCCTGGTTTCCGAAAACGGGGCACTATCACTCGGCTTATCCGATACCTTTCATACCGCATATCGTTTGCTCACTCAGATCAATCTGGGACAGCCGCATATAGCATTGCAGTCAAGTGATTATTTAAAAGGTAGGATCCTAAGGGACCGGATAGATGGCGCAGCAACCAGACCCCGGCCGGGATTCTCACCGGAAATTCATAAACAAGCTGGGGAGCTTTCCGCGGAGTTTATTCGTGACCCCACAGCTCCCGGCAAACTCGAGGAATTTGAGCGATCGGTCACGATGGCTCTTCCTCGGCTAGCTATAACCAAGGTTGACCTTGCAAAGTTAGATCAAAATCGAGACCTCGAAAATGTGGCAATTGTTTCATACTTCTTCGCAGCTGACGGGCGGCTCAGTGCATTCGTGTGGGAAAAAGGAAAGCCGGTGAAATCGGTCGAAATTCCAGTCACAGACGTCGAGTTAGCCAAGGATGTTGAGGCCGCTCACAGAAAGATCAAAAACTCGATCTTCTTCAAAAGAGACGGTAAGGAACTTTTTGACAAACTCTTGAAACCGCTTTCTTTAACGGCAGAACATTTCATTATCATACCTGACAAGCATCTTTGGAAAATCCCCTTTCAAGCTCTAAGTCCCGATGGGGAACGTTACCTCATTGAGGAGAAGCTCGTCAGTTATTCGCCTTCTGTTTCGCTGTTGCTGGAGCACCTGAGCCAACCAAAGCCGAACAGACGAACTATTCGAGCATTCTCTAATTCCACGTTCAATGATCTCAAGCTGCGGTTCGCAGATTCCGAAGCATTAAGTGTAGCGCGTCTTTACGGATCGCAACCTAACCTTGCTGCTACTGCGGCGGATCTTCGGCGGCACTCGGGGAACGCTGACATTATTCATCTATCAATGCATGCTCAGGTCGATGGGGAACAACCGCTGGAATCCTTTCTCGCCTTCCGCGCCACTGGCTCCCACGATGGCCGCGTCACGGTCAACGATCTTCTAAATATGAGCCTCAAGAAAGGGAGTCTCGTATTTTTGGCTTCGTGCGATACAAACAGTGTTCTAAACGGTGAAGGGCTTGTTAGTCTTGCATGGGGAGCGATGGGCGCCGGCGCAACCACCGTGATCTCTGCTCAGTGGGAAGCGAACGACAAATTGACTAAGATCTTCACTCATGCATTCTATAGGTACTATAAGCAAGGCTTTTCGTCCGCGGAGGCTTTACAAAAAGCCTCTCTGGAAATGATCAAGAACAAGTCGAACGATATGCACGAACCCTATTACTGGGCGGACTTTACGCTAAATGGGGACTTCCGTTAACGGTGTTCTCAGGTATGGATCAATCCGTTTAGGAGAAATAAGAGCCGTCGTGTTCTCTTCGACGACTTCAGCACCTAGAACATGTCATCAGCCACTTTAACTTGACCATCCTCGCTTTCGGAGTTTAGTCCGTACGAATACGTCGTAACTGGAACACAATTGAGCGCATTGGCTCGCGCGCAAGCATTCTAGTATTGCAAATTAACCCTTTCGATTGCGTAATAGTTTCACTGCTGATAGATTGTATGAAAATGAAGGGCTATCTAACCTCAAAACAGACGGCCGCCGAACTAGGCATAAGCGATGCTCGGGTCCGGCAATTGATAAGAGCTGGGGTAATTAAAAACTCTGAAAAATTTGGGCGTGAGAATGCCATCCCGGCGTCTGAGGTCCGGCGCCTGACGCGATTGAAGCGTCCCGCTGGTCGGCCGCCTAGAAACCCGGATGAGTGAGCGCGTTATGCAACTGATGAAAAGGTGCTCGCTGTGCTCGGCGGAACCACGTGTAACGAATCTGAACCGGAAACGGAAATAAGGGCGCGTTTACATCAGCGGGACCGGATCGATCCCAGATTTAGTTGTCGGTATCAAGTTTATGAGGGTAGGAGTATCAGGCGAACGGGGTTCTCAAAATCCGATTAGGTATGTAAATTACTGAGGCCTCTTTTCTATCACATGGAGACAATCGGCAAAGAAATTGAAATAGGTCAAATCGCAAGGGTGCGCCAGCGAACATATCTTGTGGAGGGAGTCGTACCTTCAAAGACCGCCGCCGAAAGCACACTAGTTCGGCTATCGTGTGTTGATGACGACAACCAGGGCCAACAGCTTGATGTCCTGTGGGAAAAGGAAATCGATCCTACGATGCTCACCGCCGAATCTTGGGAAGCCGTAGCCGCAAACGGCTTCGACGACTCCCGCCTCTTTGCGGCATATCTGAACACTCTCAAATGGAACTGCGTCACTTCCACCGACCCGCGACTTTTTCAGTCGCCGTTCCGGGCTGGCATCCGGCTCGACGCCTACCAGCTAGAGCCGCTTCGCAAAGCTCTTCGAATGCCGCGAGTCAACCTGTTCATCGCGGACGACGTTGGTCTTGGGAAAACGATCGAAGCTGGCCTGATTGCGCGTGAGCTTCTGCTCCGTAAGAAGGTCCGCGAGATCTTCGTGTCGTGCCCGCCATCCATGCTGCTCCAATGGCAGGAAGAATTGTCATCCCGGTTCGGGCTGACGTTCGAGATCTTAGATAAGGAGTACGTGAAAAAGGTTCGACGAGAGCGAGGATTTAGCGTGAATCCATGGAGTACGCACACGCGCTTTCTCGTTTCCCACCGATTGCTTATCGATGAAGCCTATGCGGGTCCACTACGCGATCTGCTCGGCACATTCCGAACGGGCACTCTGTTCATTCTTGATGAAGCTCATCATGCTGCTCCGTCTAGCGGCCAGAAGTATGCTATCGACTCGCAAATTACACGAACCGTTCGTGATTTGGCACCGCGGTTTGAACATCGCTTGTTCTTGAGCGCGACGCCCCACAACGGCCACTCTAACAGCTTCTCGGCACTACTGGAGATTCTGGATCCACAACGGTTCTGTCGTGGCGTTCCCGTAACCGCTGGCCACCGAGATGAAGTCGTAGTGAGGCGACTAAAGGACGACATTAGGGAGATTCAGGGCGGTTTTCCCGTACGAGAGGTCGTCCAGGTAAACATCGACGGACTTCCAGCAGACGCTCCAGAACTGAAGCTCGCGAGCCTACTCGACAAGTACCGTGAACTTCGGGAAGAACGGCTCAAAAACGAAACCAAACGCAAGCAGGCAGCGGCGGGGCTGCTGATCGTTGGGCTGCAGCAGAGGCTTCTGTCGTCGGTGCAAGCGTTCGCCCGCACGCTGAAGGTGCACCGCAAGACGGTTCATCGTCAGTGGGAGAAGATTCAAGAGGAGGCTAAGGTCGAGGAGCCGAGAACCAACACACTCGACCTGCTGACGAAACCTGTCGGCAGCGACGATGATCGAGCGACACTCGATGAGGAACAATTGCAGGCCGAAGAAGACGCTCAGTTCGAGGCAGCGTCCGCGGCGACCATTGGGCCAATCGAGGACTCGTCAGCTAAACAATTGTTCCAGCGTGAGCAGCAACTTCTTCAGGAGATGACCGACATCGCGGAGGATACTCGCGGCAAGCCCGATGCCCGGGTCAAAAAGCTCATCGAGTGGATTCGGCGGAATATGTGTCCTGACTTGGGCAAGCCAGGTGCGAAATGGAACAACATTCGCGTTCTTGTCTTCACGGAATACGATGACACCAAACGCTATCTCGTTCAGCAGCTTCAGTCGGCCCTCGCTGGATCGGAGGATGCCGACCGTCGCATCGAGATCTTCCACGGTCCGACACCACCGCAGAAACGCGATGAGATCAAGCGGGCATTTAACATGGATCCGGCAAGGCATCCGGTGCGGATACTGATCGCCACCGATGCCGCGCGTGAAGGCCTTAACCTGCAAGCTCACTGTTTCAACCTTTTCCATTTCGATGTCCCGTGGAATCCAAGCCGCATGGAGCAGCGCAACGGACGAATTGACAGAAAGCTCCAGCCAAGTCCAGAGGTCTTTTGCCACTACTTCGTCTACAAGCAGCGCCCCGAGGATCGCATCCTACAAGTTCTCGTGAAGAAGACGGAGACGATCAAGCAGGAACTTGGCAGTCTCTCCAAGGTGATCGATTCGAAGCTGAGTCTAGGCATCCAACGCCGGTTCGTCGATTTGCTGGAAAGCGAGATTGACTCCGTCGATTTAGCTGCTGACCGAAAGGCAACGATCGATGAAGAACTTGAAGCCTCTCGGGCACGACAAAACGCTCTAAAGGAACAGATCGATCGTCTTCGGTCGCAGCTTGAAAGCTCTCGTAAGTCCATCGGGCTGAGTAATTCACACTTTCGCTCCGCCATATCGTGTTCGCTGGAGTTGATGGGCTCTGACGCGCTACAGACAGTCGTCGAGGGTGAAGACGTTCTCCGGTTCGACTTCCCGGCTCTTGATCAGCGAAGCGGTGCTGACCCAACCTGGGCGGATACGATGGATACCCTTCGGGTACCGAGAAAGCGCGATCAGACGCTGTGGGACTGGCGTCACTCATCACCGATCCGCCCTGTTGTTTTTGAAGATCCGGGAACACTCGACGACGACGTTGTACACATGCACCTAGAGCAACGCGTCGTCCAGCGTCTTCTCGGAAGATTTACGGCGCAAGGCTTTGTCCATCACGATTTATCGCGAGCGTGCTTCGCCCAGGCGAACGACTCCATACCTCGGGTGATATTGATCGGTCGACTTTGTCTCTATGGTAATGGTGCGGCTCGACTACATGAAGAACTCATACCAGTTACGGCTCGCTGGATCGATCCAGATATCCGCAAGGAGCCTCTCTCGCCGTACGCGAAAGAAGCAGAGATGAAGACTATGGCGCTGCTGGATGAGTCGCTGCTGAAGAGCAAGGGTCTGAAGCTCGCTCCAATGGTGACCGAGCAACTTCAGAAGTCGGCGCCGACGGACATCAGAGAACTACTAGAACACCTTGAGACGCGCGGGACCGAATATGCCGAGGACGCCCTACAGAAACTCGCCGCCCGCGGTGAAGCCGAGGCAAAGTCGATGCGGGAGATCCTGGAGACGCAGCAGAAGCACATCGCCAACGAAGTGAAACGTGTCGAGAAGATGAATCCGGATCAACTTCGCCTGGATTTTGGCAATGACGATGACGAACTCGCACAGCTTGACGCAAACAAACGTTACTGGTCCAAGCGACTCGAGCAGATACGGGCCGAATTGAAGACGGAACCCGTACGCATTCAGGATTTGTATTCGGTTGTGGCAAGGCGAGTTGAACCGGTCGGACTGGTTTATCTCTGGCCGGTAACAGGTTAGTACTGGACAATGGCAAAAGCACCAGAAGAACTTGCTCATCTCGAATGGCTCGGTTACGTCCAGCCTGTCGGTTTGGTCGTGTCCGTGCCTGCGCTTCTGGAGGCCCAGTGCTATGTCAACAAGAACATCAGCAGCGCACACAAACGCTTCCTCGACTGTTTGCCCCGCAACGCGAAAGACGAAATTATTCCTGAGATCACCGATTTCGCCGGGTTCGTCCGCAGGTGCTTGGAATGGGAAGAACAAGACCTCAGGGAGATTCCATCGAAAGCTCCGCTGCCGGAAGAATCCGCCTCTCTGGAGGTCATCCTTCCGCAATACCACGAAACTCTGCGGCCAACGCATGCAGTTCACGTATTTAAGCCCAAAGAAGGTGGAATCTCCTGGCAGATGCTAATTCAGGTCTTGCCCGCGGGTACGGACTTAGATAAGCCCAACGAAGCTGACAGCAGCCGGCACTGGCAAGCCGCTCCGCAACTGAAGTTTGAGCGACTACTTCGAGAGACCGCGGTTCCCATCGGTCTGTTGTGCAACGGGGGACAACTGCGACTGGTCTATGCCCCGCGCGGTGAGTCTAGCGGCCACGCGACTTTCAACGTCGCCGAAATGGTCCAGGTGGCAGGGCGGCCGATGTTCGCGGCACTGCACATGCTGCTCTCGGCTGATCGGATGTTCACGCTGCCGGACAACCAGCGGCTTCCCGCAATCCTTGAAAACAGCCGCAAATATCAGAACACCGTATCAACGAAGCTTGCCGAGCAAGTTCTGGCGGCTTTGTACGAATTGATGCGTGGCTTCCAGGCAGCCAACGATGTCCGCAATGGCGAACTACTGCGGGAAGTCTTGGCCAGTAATCCTAATAACGTTTACTCCGGCCTCCTGACGGTTTTGATGCGCCTTGTTTTCGTGCTGTATGCCGAGGACCGGGATCTCATGTCCAGCGATCCAATTTACTCAAACAACTACTCGATCACGGGGTTATTCGAACGGCTTCGGGAGGACAAAGGTCGATTTCCCGACACGATGGAGCAGAGGTTTGGGGCGTGGGCGCAACTCCTAACGCTCTTCCGACTGGTGTTCGAGGGGGGTCAGCATGGCACGTTTAAGCTGCCTGCCCGAAAGGGCTATCTTTTCGATCCGGATCGATATCCCTTTCTGGAAGGGCGACAGCGAAACGCAGATCCAACCGCACTGTCCACTCCAATTTCACGGATCAGTGACGGTGTAATCTACAACGTTCTCCGCAATCTACTCATCCTGGATGGCGAACGGCTAAGCTACCGCACACTGGACGTCGAACAGATAGGCTCCGTTTACGAAACGGTAATGGGTTTTAACCTGGAAGTTGCGCAAGGCAAATCCATCGCGATCAAGCCGGTGAAGCCGCACGGAGCACCCGCAACAATTAACCTCGAAGCTCTTCTCGCCACAAATGCCAAGGAGCGCGCGAAATGGCTAAAGGATCAGAGCGACCAGACGTTGGGTAAAGACTCCATGGACCTGCTTAACGAGGCCGCCACGATTGAGGACTTGCTGGAAGCACTCGATAAAAAAATTGCAAAGAAAGTTACGCCGCGGGTTGTTTCGGCGGGCGCCATCGTACTTCAACCATCGGATGAGCGGCGTCGGAGCGGATCTCACTATACTCCACGTTCACTGACAGAGCCCATTGTGCGAACGACCCTTGAGCCGATTCTCAAGCAGCTGTGCGATCCCGCGGCCGGTCTTCCGGAGATTTACCAACCATCGCGTGAGGATAAACGCCGTTACACCCAGGGCGAACTCGATGCCCGCATCCGGCAGTCTGAAAAGGCCGTCGAATACGCGCGCCTGGCCCGCGAGGTAGGCATGCCGCATCCGTCCCAAATTCTCGACCTCAAAATATGCGATCCGGCCATGGGCTCCGGCGCGTTTCTGGTGGAAGCCTGCCGTCAACTTGGCGATAAGCTGATCGAAGCCTGGCACGCCCACGATCTGCTGCCGACCGATATTCCACTAGATGAGGACGAGGTGCTATACGCTCGCCGTCTTGTCGCGCAACGATGTCTATACGGCGTTGACAAGAACCCGATGGCCGTCGATCTTGCAAAGTTGTCGCTGTGGCTGGTGACCTTGGCAAAAGGTCATCCCTTTACGTTTCTCGACCACAGTCTGCGTCACGGCGATTCACTGGTTGGCCTCACGCGTGAGCAGATCATTCGTTTTCACTGGGAATCGAACCAACGCCGACTTGGTGATGAAGACCTGATCCAGAAGCGGCTCGACCGAGCAACCGAGGCTCGAGCGAAGATCCTGAATGCTCGCGAGGACGTGCCGTACCGCGATCAAGAGCGGCGGCTGGCTGAGGCCGACGAGGCTCTGAACGTCGTCCGCTTGACGGGCGATGCCTGCCTAAGTGCGTTCTTTGCCGGATCGAAGAAGAAGGAGCGCGAAGATCGCTGCGACGAACTGTTTGCGAGCGTCAATGACTGGTACGCCAGCGGCCACGAATCGGCCAAGCGCGGCCCCGTCGCCGTGGCCGTCGCGAGCCTGAGAAGTGGCGAGCATCCGATTCCGCCGTTTCATTGGGAGATTGAGTTTCCCGAAGTGTTTTCGCGGGAGAACGGTGGGTTCGATGCGTTTGTTGGGAATCCACCTTTCATGGCCGGCAAGAACATTTCAGGCGCGTTAGGGCTTTCGTTCCTTCATTGGCTGCGAGAAACATGGCCTCAAGCAAAAGGGCAGGTTGATCTTGTCGTCTTCTTCTTCCGTCGATGTTACTCTGCACTCCGCCTCCGTGGAGCTATGGGATTACTTGCGACGAACACAATTGCACAGGGTGATTCGCGAAGCGGCGGCCTGCGTCAAATACGCAAGGATCGGGGTTGCATCTATAACGTCGTCCGACGGATTCCGTGGCAAGGCGCTGCTGCTGTTACAACCAGCGCAATTCACATAGCGAGAGCTTACCCAGTGCAACCACTTCGACTTGACGGCAAGGACGTTGAGGATATTACTGCGTTCTTGGTGGCAAACGGCCCAGATGACGATCCCAAGCCGCTAAGAGCGAATGCTGACATTGCGTTCAGCGGCTATTACAACTACGGAGCCGGCTTTCTTTTCGATGACTTTACCGACGGCGCTTCGCCGATTGCCACAATGCATGAGGTTGTCGCACGGGACTCCCGCAATCGCGACCTGATTCATCCGATGATTGGCGGGGAAGATTTGCTTGAAAACCCGCAAGTGATGCAATCGCGGTTCGTCATCGATTTTGGCGACATGACTGAAGATCAAGCAAAGCAATGGCCAGAGTTGTACTCGATTCTTGAACGATTGGTAAAACCTGAACGTCAGAAATGTAATCGTGAGAGATTGCGAAAAATCTGGTGGCAGTTCGGCGAAACGCGCCCAGGGTTAAGGCGAGCAAGTGATGGACTGCCGCGAATCCTGATGCAGCCCTTTCCGTCAAAGTACCTCGCGATGGCATTTGTACCTGGCGATTTCTACATAGCTTCTCCACACGTCGCCATTACTTGGGCCGACTATTCGGCTTTTGGTGTACTGCAAAGTCGCGTGCATGAATGGTGGGCATGTTTTTTGGCTTCGTCAATGGAAGATCGGTTACGTTACACGCTCTCTGATTGTTTCGAGACATTTCCATTTCCAACTGACTTTCGGAGTAATGTATCTCTCGAACAAACTTCCCGCGACTACTACGAGTGCCGAGAAAACCTTATGATCTCGAACAACGAGGGTCTCACGAAGACCTACAACCGCTTTCACGACCCACACGCGCAATCGTCGGAGATCTTGAATCTGCGGGAGCTTCACGCGGCGATGGATCAAGCGGTGCTTGAGGCTTATGGCTGGGACGATCTGGCCGCTGCTGCGCGCTGCGAGTTCCTGCTGGATTACGAGGAGGAGGAAGACGAACCTGGTGCAAGGAAGTCCAATAAGAAAAAGCCCTGGCGTCTTCGCTGGCCCGACGACTTCCGCGACGAAGTCCTCGCTCGCCTACTCGAACTCAACGAAAAACGAGCGATGGAAGAGAAACTGGCTGGAAAAGCGGCTGCTGCAGCCGAAGGCAAACAATCCTCCGGCTCAAACAACCGGGGTCGCAGATCGTCTATGAAGGAACAGCAGAATCTGTTTAAGAAATAGAGAATATGAAACCAACCGATGTCCGTTCACAGCTGATCGACGCACTACGGCTTGATCTTGTCGGCCCGACGGGTTCATTGGGTGACCCCGACGAA
The DNA here is from genome assembly GCA_019639135.1 of Acidobacteriota bacterium. Lineage (GTDB taxonomy): Bacteria > Acidobacteriota > Blastocatellia > Pyrinomonadales > Pyrinomonadaceae > OLB17. The sequence goes on along the minus strand of JAHBSL010000009.1, from coordinate 44,953 downwards.
ATACTGCCGCAGGCACCTTCTCGTTGGTATCTCACCGGGTTCCTGGTGCCAACGGAGGCCGATGAATCCCAACGATGCGATCCTACCAGCGTCGACGAACTCGATCAGGCAGCGGAGCCAGCTGGTCTTGATGACAATGAAACTCCCGAACCAGCGGCCGCGCGTCGATCTTATCTTCCAAGCAGTATGGGTCTGAGTCTTCTCATCCCAAAAGGCACCAACGAACTTACAACTACCGTTCGCTACGGCGACTATAACCGGGCTGAAAAACAAGATGGCGAAGAAGGGCCGGCCGTCGAGTGGCGTAGAATTCCCAGTGAAGAGACCTTCACGCTTGATCTGGGCGAAAAGATACCAGATTCGGGAACGCATAGCGTACCAAACGGCCGCGGACTGGAGGTGGTCTGGTCGATCCGCGGCATTCATGATGCGGGGATGGTTGGTGGCTTGCCGAGTGGCGCACGCAGCGTGTCGGTGTTTTTGGTCAACCGGCGCAAGCCTTCACCCGATGAGGTCAGCGACGAGGCCTTCATCTTTCAGGCTGAACTGGAACTCGCGAGTGAAAAACCCTTGATCGCTCGACCCAACCTGCGAAGCCTCGAAAGCGGCGATTGGGACGAACGAGTCGCCGACCTTCAATACCGGGACAATTGTGAATTCTCTGCGGGTCACGGCGTCTCCACTGCCGCTATAGTCGTTGACCGAGAGTGCCGCACGGTGCGAACCTGTTGGATTCCTGACGCGGAAGTTGAACGCGTAGCTCCCGCACAGATCGACGGGGTAGAACTCCGGATGGGGGAGCTGGCGAATCTCAAGGATGGGAACGATGCGAAAGAGAAGCTCGGTAAGTTTGTCAGTAGTTATCGGGAATGGATCAAAGAGCAGGCCGCATCGGCACCTAATTCACCCCCTCGTCGGAAGGAAACATCCGACGAATTGTTGAAACGTGCCGGGCTCGCCGCCGACCGCATCGAGGCGGGCATTGCGTTGTTAAGCGACCCAGACTGCCTCGAAGCCTTTCGCCTTGCCAACAAGACAATGGCGGCTCAAGGCCGCAGACGTCTCGCAAGGACGTTCAGTAAGAAACCCGAAGAGATCACGCCTGAATGGCGTCCTTTTCAGTTAGCTTTCCTGTTGATGAACCTCAAGGGCATCGCCAAACCCGAAGAGGCCGACCGCGAGATCGTCGATCTGCTCTTCTTTCCCACAGGCGGAGGTAAGACGGAAGCGTATTTGGGTCTGGCAGCATTCGCTCTTGTTCTCCGGCGATTACGTAACCCCGGCATTACCTCGGCAGGGCTTAGCGTGTTAATGCGGTATACGCTGCGGCTGTTGACGCTCGATCAACTCGGTCGCGCCGCGGCACTAATTTGTGCTTTGGAATTGGAACGACAACAGGACGTCACCAAGCTCGGGGAGTGGCCGTTCGAGATCGGGTTATGGGTCGGAATGGCCGCGACTCCGAACCGTATGGGACAAAAGGGCGACAATTATCGCGAGTCGGCTCGCGCCAAGACAATTGCATTTAAGAACGATGACCGTAAGGCGTCACCCATACCGCTCGAAGAATGTCCGTGGTGCGGCGAGAAGTTCAAATCGAGTTCCTTCCAATTACTTCCCAACCCGGATACGCCTACCGATCTTCGTGTAACTTGCGCGAACCGCCACTGCGACTTTTCGCGTGGGAACCATCTCCCGATCCTCTCGGTGGACGAGCCAATTTATCGTCGGCTGCCATGCTTCATCATCGCGACGGTCGATAAGTTCGCCGCGATGCCCTGGACCGGCGAGGTGGGTGCGTTCTTTGGCAGGGTTAATCGGGGAGACTCAAACGGGTTCTATGGTCCGTGCGATGCGGGTTCGGGACACCCGTTGCCGGTCGAGCGTTTATTGCCTCCCGATCTAGTGATCCAGGATGAACTTCACTTGATCTCTGGCCCACTGGGCACAATGGTCGGTTTGTACGAAACTGCCTTAGACGACCTCTCTTCCATCGAGAAGGATGGCAAACGGATTCGACCCAAGATCATCGCCTCTACCGCTACGGTTCGACGCGCGGAGAGTCAGATAAGGGCCTTGTTCAATCGCCGAAATGTCGACGTGTTTCCGCCGCCCGGACCTGACCAACGGAACTCTTTCTTTGCCCGAACCCATTCCACGACGGAAAGCAACGCCCGGCAGTATGTCGGCATAGCTGCCCAGGGGCGTAGCCCAAAGGCCATCATGTTACGGGTCTACCTGACGCTGCTGGCTGCGGGGCAGAAGGCCTATTTTGAGGCGGGCGGCAAGAAAAACGTGAACAATCCCGCCGATCCTTATATGACGCTGCTTGGCTACTTCAACAGCCTTCGCGAACTCGGTGGAGCCAGGCGTCTTATTGAAGACGAGGTAAGAACGCAATTAATGGGCAGAGCCCGCCGGAAACGCATTGGCGAACCTGAAGGACTATTCCGGGACCGTACCATCGCCTACGAGGTCGTCGAGTTAACCAGCCGCGTAAGCACGGACAAAGTATCCGAAGCGAAGCGGCGGCTTGAGCAACCGTTCCGCGAAACCGAACATGTTGACGTCGCTATAGCAACAAACATGATCTCGGTAGGTCTGGACATTATGCGAATCGGATTGATGGTGGTTTTCGGCCAGCCCAAAACAAGCTCCGAATATATTCAGGCCACAAGCCGAGTCGGTCGAGATCACGAGAAACCAGGGTTGGTGGTCACTATCTTGAACGTCCACCGACCCCGCGACCGTTCGCACTATGAACGATTCGCTGCGTTTCATGAATCGTTTTATCGGAGCGTCGAAGCGACCAGCGTCACGCCGTTCTCGCCACGGGCTTTGGATCGCGGTTTGGCCGGCACATTGATCTCGCTTGCACGACAGGGGCATCTACCGATGACGCCGCCGCGTGGGGCCACGGAAATTCTAAATGAGTTGCCGCAACTCGATTTCGCGATTGAACGACTCGCAGAGCGTGCTTTGGAAACACACCAGGACAGCTCTTCGACTGATGCTGAGAAACTACGCTTGACGGTTCGGGAACGGGCGGTTGACCTGCTCGATGAATGGAGCGGAATCGCGAAGGAACTGCGCGACGCCGGTGGAGCTTTGCAATATCAGACCGAGCAAGGAAATGCGCAACGTTTACTCTACGAGTTCCTTAATCCTGACCTGAAAAGTTTACCTCCCAAGCGCAAGAAGTTCCGTGCCAATCGCTCGATGCGGGACGTGGAACCGAGTGTCAATCTCTGGCTTAAAACCATTGATGGTGTTGAATTAGACGTTGAGGAGGACACCAATGAGTAGACGCCCAGGAAGCCGTCCTCACGGTCAGATACGCCAGAGCCAGCTGCTAACTTCATTCGGTCCGGGTTCGATGTTGGACCTGCCGAACCATTCGGTCCTTATCGGTGGCCTCGATTCATGGTCTCCCAGCAGCGATGAGATCGTCGAGCCACGACTTGTCGACAAGTTGAAGCAGCTTTTTGATCCGCCGCTGCAGGTGTTGAAGCTGTACGCCCCTCCGCCCGACCTGGAGGATCCCACAGCACCCCAAACCGGCATTACGGCTTGGCAATTCCCTGAATGGTTTATCACACAGGATGTGGATGCCGACGCGAGCGACGGTGTTGTTCGGGCCAGGATGTTGGTTCATCGTCAGAGGCTGACCAAAGGCAAGTTCATCGACGATACCCGAAAAAAAAGATCCGTCATCCCTATCCGTTTCGTACGCGCCTGTCGTAACGGACACATTGGCGACATTGACTGGTATGAATTTGCTCACGGGGGTAAAACGGACTGTCGGCGACAGCTTTTTATTGAGGAGCGTGGTACGACGGGCGATCTGTCGGAAGTCTGGGTCCGTTGCGAGTGTGGCAATGGCGAAAGAAACATGCTCCAGGCGTCGGAGCAACGATTGAGGGCTCTTGGTCAGTGCGATGGCAGTCGTCCGTGGCTTGGTCCTTATACGAAGGAGAAATGTGGTGAGCCGAACCGTTTGCTCATTCGATCGGCAAGCAATGCCTATTTCTCCCAGCTCATGAGTGCGATCTCTTTGCCGGACCGGAATGAGAATCTTCGCGAGGCGGTTGAAACTGTTTGGGACTTTATCGGTGAGGTCGAGGATCTCGACATGCTCAAATACGAACGCAAAAAGGCGAAGGTACACGCCGTTTTAGAAGGCTTCACAGATGATGAAGTATTTGCAGAGATCAAAGTTCGACGGGGCCAGTCTCTCCAGCAGGCCAAATCGATCAAACAGGCGGAAATGGAAACGCTTATTGCCGCCAAAGCGGAGCTTGGCGATGACCGGCCCGATGGAAATTTCCACGCGCGGACCCTGCCTAAAGAAGCCTGGGACGCCGTTTGGATGAAGAATATAGAGCGCGTTGTTCTGGTCCATCGTCTTCGTGAAGTAATCGCTCAGGTCGGGTTCACTCGGTTCGAGGCGATTTCGCCCGATATTGACGGGGAATTGGAGATGGGTGTCCGGCGTGCCTCGCTTTCCCGCGAGGTCACGTGGTTGCCGGCGATCGAGAACCGGGGTGAAGGTATATTCATTCAGTTCAACAAAGACGCCGTTGAGAAATGGCTCGCTCGTGATGATGTTGTAAGACGAGGCGAAGTTCTGGAACGGGGACATCGGATTTGGGCGGAGGAACACAAGGCATCTAAACGCGCATTTCCGGGCTTGCCCTATGTGCTGCTTCATTCATTGTCGCACCTGATGGTCACGCAAGTTTCTCTAGAGTGTGGCTATCCTTCGAGTTCGATCCGCGAACGTATCTTTGCCATCCCCGATGTCGGATACGGCATACTGCTCTTCACTGCGACCTCGGACGCTGAAGGCACGCTGGGCGGTTTGGTCCAAGTCGGTCGCCGAATTCGTGACCATATTCGTGATTCGCTGGAGTTGGGTGAGCTATGCTCCAACGACCCTGTCTGTGCCCAGCACGATCCTGCAAATCCACATGAGCGGCGATTCTTGCATGGCGCCGCTTGCCACGGATGTTTGTTAATCTCGGAAACATCGTGCGAGCATCACAATGATTTTCTGGATCGCGCATTGGTCGTCCCGACCGTGGATAATTTGGGAATTGAATTTTTTTCAGTTGAGTAACTAATGACCGCAGCATTTCCAAAGTTAAGCGACGCAGATATACGTGAATTGGCGAACGCTCTGAAATCCCGTAGAGTTTCCGAACCATATTCTGAGTTGCAGGTCAATCGCATTCTCTCGCCGAAATCTGCGCAGAACGCAACACAGTCACTTCAAGAATTGGCTGTCTTGGGATTCGACGAGCTACAGATTGCGGCCGCCCTGGAGCTAATTCTTCAGGACCGATCAGCTGGACGGAAAATCGAGCCGACAATTGATCTCGTAACATCCGGTCCGGAAGCACCGGGAATCGCCAATCGGGATACCGCGGTTGTCGTCCGTGAGCTTTTTGCTCATGCGCGAGAATCCGTCCTCGTCGTCGGATATGCTGTTTACCAAGGAGCTAGCGTGTTCGAAGCTCTGGCCGAACGGATGGAAAAGATCCCCGAACTCGATGTGAAACTGTTTCTGGATATTGCTCGAACGGACAACGACACAACCTCGGCCACAATACTCGTTTCGCGTTTCGCTCAACGATTCCGCGACAGCCAATGGCCAAAGGATAGTCGATTGCCTGCAGTCTTCTACGACCCGCGATCCGTCGCCGAACGGAAGCGATCGTCGCTTCATGCTAAGTGCGTCGTCGTAGATGCAGAGCAGGTTTTCGTCTCGTCGGCAAACTTCACGAAAGCTGCGCAGGAAAGGAATATTGAGGTCGGGTTAACAATACGGTCCCATCATTTGGCCAATCGTATTTCGCACCATTTTCACTTGCTCAGCGAGCACAAACTAGTCGTTCGAGCTATGTAAGATATGGTCGCTCCAACATGGTTTTACTAGGACCCTTGAACGCGGGTCGTCTACAAACGCGATTCAAAAGGAAAGGGATAGGACAATATTTCGAGCAATAACGAGGTGTACGCAGACAAACTAAAAACCTACGCTAATTCCCTTTATTGGAATGAAACACTAAGAGAAGACTGTTACAAAAGTAAGCTCGATTTTGCGGCATTCATCAAATCTAACAAATTGGAGCTTAACTTCTTACCATCGTTTGGCCCGGACGAGGTAGAGACTAGACAAAAACAGTTGTTCGCTCTTTCGCAGCTTATATGGCCGGCTGGACAGGTTGTTGAAGAAGAGGAAAGGCCTGAACCTAGACTCTGAAAACGCAATTTGTCAGTTCGCCGATTCATCCAATTGCGCTCAATAGGAGTTTTCTATGAAACGCCGTTTTTTGCTGTGCTGTCTGACTCTGTTTGTAGGTCTTGCTGACGTTCAAGCCCAGTTGGTTTTGGGTAACCCGAGCGGCGCGAAAACGGATGTTGGCCGGGCAAATAACTATTTGCTTATTCACAACGGCTTTATCATGTCGTACAACCGATCTCGCGGAGCTGCAAACTGGGTCGCCTGGCATCTGTCCGCGACAGATCTCGGCGATATAGAACGAGCAAGCGGATTTCGGCAAGATACAGCCCTTCCCGCCGCGTGGAGAATCAAAGATTCGGATTATGACGGCGTCGGATTCGATCGCGGCCACATATGTCCGTCCGAGGATCGCAGCAACACGGAAGAAGCGAACAGAGAAACGTTCATAATGTCGAACGCACAGCCGCAGACAGTCCGCCTTAATCGTGGACCGTGGAAAGCGCTTGAAGGTGAAATACAGGACCTAGTTCGCCAAGGTTTCGAAGCGTATATCTACGCCGGCTGTTATGGCGGTACGGATCGAATTGCCGAAAAAGTGACTCTTCCGACCCGTTGCTGGAAAGTTGCCGTATTACTAAACGAAGGCGCAAACGATCGTGGCCGCATTAATGTAAGTACCCGTGTGATCGCCGTCGATTTGCCGAACTCCAGCGACGCTGAAAGCGGCTGGCGAAATCACAGAGTGAGCGTTGACGACATCGAGAGCGTTATCGAGGCTAAGATCGACGACCAATAGGATGTATTCAGGAACAAAGACAGTTTTTGAAATCGCGAAATCTGATCTCTCAAAAATCTTCGCGTGGCTATACGTGACCTGTGGGGCGAATTTTTCTCAATAAACGAGCCCAATGGGTCTTTATTTCGGAGCTATCAATCTTTACCTGGGCGATTGTCGTGTAAATGAACTCAGCGGCCGATAAAGACAAACACCGAAGGCTTTCGGGTTCCCTCCCTAGAGGGTGTCATATTGTTGCTTTTCTCTATCGCAAATCCTTTTAATGACTAGTCGTCGATGTTGTCCTTAGGTTCACTAAGCGTCAACCCGTGACCGTCGTTCTGACGGTTTCGCGGAAGGCGGATTTGGTACCGGGGTTGAGGAGCCAGCGGATTAGGTAATAGGCGCTTTGGCCGGCCTCTTCGGGGCCGTATTCGGCGAGGGAAGGGTCGGATATCTAGGCAAAGGACAAGGCTAAGGAAGGTGCATTCAGTTGGTTGAATACGACTTCCCGTCAACCGATACGATAACGTCTTCGGTATGCTGCCCCGCCGCTTCAGCCGGGTTGCCGCGCCTGACGGTATAAACGTCATCACCGTTCTTTTCGAGAAGACCGGCGGTTCCGGCATTTCTGCTTTTCCCGGAGCGTAATGCCGTGGCGACTTCGCGGGCTCTGACTTGGTTCAGAGGGGCGTTGACCTTTTGCGCGCTCGTCCGACTTCGGCGAATCCTTCACGGATGATCGAGAGTCTATGCCGATCATTTAGAGAAACTCAAGGCAGACGGCTTCGCGTTTCCTATGTTTCAGGTCACTCCGGCACCAGAGTGGCAATGGGATTCGACCCAGTGACCGCTTGATGCCGGAATTGTTTTGGTGATCTCACTTCTGGCGTTGAGCCAGCGTGCTTGCTGCGGCAGTCTTCGCTGCTTTGCTTGTGCGACCATCGCGCAACACCTTGGAGGCAGCCTTAGCCGCTGCCGCAGAGGTTCGTTCCCTCGGAGCCTTGCTTTGAGTTAGAGCACTTCCCGCGGCCTTTCTCACGGTCTTGCTGGTTGATGTTCGTAACACTTTGGCTGCGGCACGAGCCGCTCTACTTCCCGTTCCTTTTTTCATTATCTATCTCCTGCCCCACAAATGTCGTGAAAATATAATACCATAGGGCATTGAATATAAACATACGCTTCATGTATGCTTATATCATGGGACGTAAACCAAAAGATGATCTGAAGGGTTTTCTGTTTATTGCCGACCATTTGGCTCGATTTGGTAAACAGCCCTCTTTTGAAGCTATTCGGGTTGAATTGGATTATGGATCGAAACGTTCCGTGCAACTTTTACTCGATCGACTCGCTGCAGCTGGTCGTATTGTTTACGAGAACGGCGTAATTGAACTCGTTCACAAATCGGATAGGGTCGCTAATGCACGAACTGTTGACGTGCCGATTCTTGCGGAGGTGCCGTGCGGCCCGATGGAAGAGGCGATTGAGGATGCAAAAGGCTGGGTAAAGGTTTCGACATCGGTTGCGAAGCCTGGAAGCAGGTACTTCATCCTCCGAGCGAAGGGCGATTCGATGAACCTCGCGAATATTGCTCCCGGCGATCTCATGCTTGTACGACAACAAGCCACGGCGGACAACGGCGATATTGTTCTGGCCCTAGTCGATGGAGCCGCGACCGTCAAGCGTTTCCGTAGGGACAATGGATTTGTCGTTCTTACGCCCGAATCCGACAACCCGGAAAACAAGCCAATGATCTTTACTGAAGGTTTTTCGATTCAAGGCAAGGTGATCACACGGTTACCCGACCCATACTAGACAACAGGAGCAATATAACGATCCCACCACGATTGTAAGAGGTAAGAAAAGTGACAAGCTCATCCGCGATAGCTCAGGTATATGCAGGATCGAATTCAAATGGAGACGCCCTGTCTGTTGCCGATATGTTTCGCCAGTTCTTGGCGAATCTGGCGATAACGAATACAGACACCATCAGCCTGCGCTACGGCGAGATCACCGCCGCGCTCAACAAAAGTTTCCGAGATACCGAATCAAAGACGGCAAACACACTCCAAGTTGGATCCTTCGGTCGGAAGACAGGTATCAACGGAATTTCCGATCTGGACATGCTATACATCATGCCCAAGGCTAAATGGGAGACGTATAAGGATAACGGTCAACTAAAACTTCTTCAGGACGTGAGGGCGGCGATTCTCGCTCGCTATCCGAACACGGCTGTGCGGGTTGACCGTCTTGTGGTGACGGTCACTTATACGAACTTCCATGTCGAAGTCCAACCGGTTTTCGAGCAAGATGACGGCAGCTTCAAGTATCCAGACACCAATAACGGAGGCTGTTGGAAGTTCACGAAACCCCGCGCGGAAATGAAGGCGTTTGCCGAGTTAGACGAACAGAAAAACTTAAATCTGCGCCGACTTAGCAAGATGGTCCGAGCCTGGCGGAATAAGCATGGCGTGGTGATGGGCGGCCTGCTCATCGATACTTTGGCTTACAACTTTCTCAACTCGACTAGCGATTACGACACAAAGAGTTACCTTTATTACGACTGGATGAGCCGTGACTTCTTCAAGTACCTCTCCGAACTGCCGAAGCAAGATAGGTATAACGCCCCGGGAAGTGGCCAACACGTGAAGGTCAAGAAATCGTTTCAGCGGAAGGCCAAAAAGGCTTATCACCTATGTCTGGATGCGATCGATGCAGAGAAGACAAGTAGTGTGAACAAGAAATGGAAAAAGGTTTATGGTCGAGCCTTCCCGGCTGCGGAAACACAGACTGAGGCATCATCGAGCTCAGATCGTTCATGGCGGGCAACAGAAGAGTTTATCGAGGACAAATTTCCTATCGATATACGGTACAACGTCCGACTCGACTGTGAGGTCAAGCAGGATGGCTTCCGTGAACACACACTGCGACACATGCTTGCAAACAAATACCCGCTGTTTGCAAAACGTTCCTTGGACTTCTTCATCGCGGACATCGACGTACCGAATGATTACTCCGTCTATTGGAAGGTGCTCAATCGTGGGGAAGAGGCCGAGCGGCGGGATCAAATTCGTGGACAAATCGTCCCTGATCAGGGTTATGGACGAAAAACCGAGCCAGCGACATTCCGAGGTGACCATCTTGTTGAATGCTACGTGGTACAGAACGGCGTCGTCGTTGCCAGGAGTCGTATCAGTGTGCCGATAAGTAACAACGCTGAGCCTAACGGCCATTGACGGCTGTAGGACCGGTAGAAAATGGAAACTCATAAAACAACCGACGACACGGCTCAATCTCGGTCGATTCTTGAAGGGCAACTACGAGAGTGTTATGGGAGGGTGGTTTACACGCATAAGACGCATGAGGCCGCGGCCGACATACTGGAAATGCGGCTTAAACGCACAAAGCTCCTGCAGATTGCTCTATCCGCGGCAACAACTGCCGGGTTTATTGCGGCAGTCTTCGGGGGAACTCCGTACGTTGCAATAGTAGGTGTCATTACCTCAACAACACTGCTGGTGTTGAATTTGTATTCGAAGGAATATGATCTCGGGCAGTTGTCTCAGAAGCATCGCCAGACCGGGGCTGACGTTTGGCTTATCCGCGAAAAGTATCTATCACTCATTACTGACCTTCGCATGGGAGAGCGGCCTATCGAATCTTTGCAACAAGGACGCGATGAGTTACTCAACGAGCTTCATGCCATCTACGCTGGAGCCCCAAGCACCAATTCCAAAGCCTATAAAAGAGCTCAGAAAGCCCTTCAATACTCCGAAGACATGACGTTCTCCGATGCCGAGATTGACGCATTTCTTCCGAAAGAATTAAAGAAAGCGTCAAACGAGCTGGACGAATCGACGAAAATACCTAGTGAGATTTGATCCGCACCCTGGAGATCCTTCTCACAGTCAGGATGGGCATCTACATTGATCGTGAATTTGCATGACTACGCATGGGCGATCATCGAATTAATTAGGATATGAGCCAAACTGCTTCAACCATCACAAACGCGAACGAACCTACATTGCTCGGTCCATTCCTGGGCCATGTCACAACGAATAGCATCAAGATATGGCTCCATCTCGAACGGCCGCAAACTGTCATTTATGTCACGCTGCACAAAGGCCAGCAAGACGCTCCGGAGGTTGCATCGGCGACACTGGAACTTCGACGGGAGAAATTATTCACGGATTGCGTAACGATAGGAAATCTTCAGCCCGATACGACGTATTTCTACAAGCTTTGGACCAACCCAGCGCATTCGCTGCCCTTGCCGCTCGAAGGCCTGACCGAGAAAGAGTTGCACTTCCGTACGCTTTCCGAAGACCCCGACGAACAGGTCGATTTCGTGGTTATGAGTTGCCATAATCCAACTGTTTCCAAAGCCGACGGGTTCGACGGGCACGCCGTATGGGCGGATCTTCCGCAGATCATCGGGCGGGAAAGTAATCAGAAGGTCCGCTTCGCTTTGCTTGTCGGCGATCAGGTTTACGTGGATGATTGGCAGGATCTGGTTCTCAATGAGGAAAACGAAGAGGCGCGGCTGCGACATTACCTCAGCGCCTACCGACGATTCTGGAGCAACATCCACTACCGGCGGGTCATGTGCTCGCTGCCGTCTGTGATGATCTGGGACGATCACGATATCACGGACGGATGGGGATCCGAGGAGAAATCGTTTGAGGGCGAAACGAGCATTTTCAAGAAGAATTGGCAACGTCTCTTCGACGCGGCGTTTAAGGCTTTTTCTGTAATGCAGGCGAGCCGGAACCCTCCGCCGTTGACGGAGAACACGAAGGAGGGTCTGGACTTCTGCTTTATGGTTGGGAAGTTCGGCTTTGTCTTTATGGATCTGCGCACGAATAGAAACCTCAGACTGCGCAGGCTTTTGACGGAAGATCAGGCTTTTCGAATTCGTAAATGGGTGGAGGATAAGCGGCTGAAGATGCAAACTCTGTTCGTTGTCAGTCCGGTTGTTTTCTCCCACGGCAGTCCGGTAATCGAAGATCTGACATTAAAGGCGTGGCCATTTGTCATGTGGATCGTTGATGTGATAGCCCGATGGGGCAAGTGGGGTCAGGGACTGCAAACGAAATTCGGCAAATCTCTCGGAGACATTCGGGATGACATAAGGGATTCCTGGGGGTCCGAGGAAAATGCCGCGCAGACGGACGAACTGCTCAATTTCCTGTTTGAACTGCAGAACGACAAGGATCATCCTTTGCGCGTGGTGATACTGAGCGGCGACATTCATACGTCAGGGTACGCGAACATCTATTCGAGCGATACGGATCACGCCTCGGGCTCGTCGATCCCGCATATAACCTCGAGCTCGGTTTCGTACGCACCGTTCAATTGGCTGCTCGAAGCCGTCTACCGCCACGCGAGCAAGTCCGTCGCGCTCGGAGCTCGCGGCGTTTACAGCTCGCAGATAAGCCATCATTTCTGTTCCCGGAGCGTCGCGGTACTTTCCCTTCGGCCGCAGGCCAATGACGACTACCAACTTAAGGTGAAGTATTATTTGGAGGGATATCCCGAGCCCCAGATACTTTTGTTCGATCTTCGCACCGCGTCCCACCGAGAGAACGTGGCTTGGGTCGCCCAGGATAAGTTGTTCGCGAAGGAATATTCGCCAACGGCGAACATCGATATCGAGGCTCTGCTGATCGAACGCGCCAAAGAGGTTTCCATAAAACTGAACTGGCAGGAATCGATCGTCGATCTCATGAAACTACTCGGGCTCGACAGCAGTCTTGGTGCGCGGAAGCGTCTCGCCCAGGAATGGGGTTACGAAGGTACGCTTAACGGGTCGAAGGAGATGAACATCTGGCTTCACCGGCAAATGATCAAACGCATCCGTGAAAGCGGCGGCAAGGTCCCCAACGATATCTGAATTGGTCCGTTTTAGGTTCACCACAACTGAGCAGCCACGCCGTTCTCGATCTTGTCCTCCATCTGTGCCGTCAGTTCAGGGAAGAAGTTCAGTTTGGTAAGCGTTTCGATATGGTTGATGCTTTTTACGAACTTCAGAGCGATCTGCTGGTTGGCGGTCTGCTCCTGAGCGAACAGGAACGTGAGGTAGTCGGCATTGCCGGGGCTATCGTACGGATATCGTTTCGGGCGGACCAGAATGCAGAAAAACGAGTCCGGTATCGGTACCCTTGAACCGTTATTCCGAGTTATGAATGCGGGATTATCACCAAACACAGGGCCGACAATCACCCACACATGATGCTTCGGGCTTTGCGTTGTCCCCGCGTTGGGGTACCTGTTCAGGATATCGAACTCCAGCTTTTGCCAAACTCCACGGTTCAGGCTCGCTTTCTGGGGCGATATGTTGCTCATGAGGAAGCTTTCCATTTGCGACAGTTTTGCGTACTGCCGATTGGTAGCGGCGTTCGGGACCAGATGTCCAAGATCGTAACCGTTCCCGAAGGTTTCCGTCCCAATTCTATTTTCTGCAGGTAGTCGAAGATCATCTACGAAGAACGGAAATCGTTCATAATCCACATCCCTCTTAACCTTTGACACCTGGTAGGCCGCCCAGAGCGGTTGATTGTATTTTTTCGAGAAACCTATGAGGGATCCATGATTCACGAGAATCGTGACGGGATTGTCGGGGTCTTCATTTTTGGGGACGCCGTGAATGGTGAATAGGGGAAGCAGATATTCGAGAGCTTTCGAGTCCGGATGGACCGACGAATGATCCGTTTGACCATCTTGGCCGTAAACGCTTACCGCGAGGACAAAAAGGGTCAGTAAGCGACAGCACAGCTTCCAAAACAGGGGAATACCCGGAGCATTTGGTGACATAGGAACTCCTGTCGAACTTAAGATTAACCGAAGTCAGGCAGCGGTGGGGTCGCGTTGGAACAATCCATGATGATTGCCTTCGGTGTCGGAGAAATAAGCAATGCACCCGACCGAAGGGACCAGTATTTTCGCTTGAACTATTGTAACGTTTACCAGAGCCGGAACCGTAACGAACTCGGATCCCCGTGCCGCATTCCGTTGATGGAACTGCCCAAGACCCGCCGAGATTCGAACTGGCGCAGTCGACGTAAAGAACGATGATGGATCCGGTGCCGCAGTCGGATCTGTGAATTCTGGACATGATGTCCGGTACGATCTTCGCAAATGGTTGCTTTTCAATCCATTGGTGCGCGCGCCAACCAATACTAAGAATAGGAACCTGTTAACAGATGGTCTTCCGTGCATTCCCAGATGCGTCAGAAGCGGCACGGCTGTTGCGGTGATGGTTGCGGCGTTGGCTTTCTATTTTGAGAAGTAGAGAAGCTAAGTTTAGAGAGAATTGTTGGGAGGAAAAATATTATGGCGGCTGATGTTATGATGAGGGAGAAACTGGCGTATTCGATCGAAGAGTTAGCGGAGCTATCGACGCTTTCCGTCCCAAAGATCCGGAAGGATATTCGAAACGGTAAACTGGAAAGCAAGAAGAAAGGTACGCGACGGATCATTCTCCGGGACGAGGCAATACGTTATCTGTCCACGGACGACAGTCCGATTCCCACCGTATTAGCCATGCCTTAACCAACCGGTGAGAGCGACTGGTTTGGTGGTCTTTTTGACGACGACGAGAATGACGGGCAAATCTAATCACGCGCAAACAGACAAAGGCAAATGTAGTGATTTTTGTAACAACCCCCTGCACGTCTTGAGTGATACCGAGTGAACGGAAATTCGCGAAACCTCAGTAAAAATCAGCCTGTGGCACTCAGTGACATTCTGTGAAAATCGCCCAAAACTTATTTGTAATCATCAGGTCGGGGGTTCAAGTCCCTTCACCGGCTCCAATATAAATCACCCATACGCAATAGGTTACGCGGATGAGTTGATACAGACAGGGTCGCTAAAGCGGTGTTAGCACTAAAAATAGAACTAGACCAACCTCAGTCGCGATCTGACGCTCGCAGCACACCCATCCGTTAAAAATAGGAACTTAGGCACAGAAGGACATTGTGGGTGACTGCGAGAATCATAATTTTCCTTTTGGTCGAATCAAGCACGAACTCGTTCACACGAGATCGATTAGTTGACGTTCTCTACTTTTGCGTCATGTTAAACACCTACCGCCGGTCGGATCGGGAATAACATAAGATACCTCGGCCCGCACAGCGAGCGCTTTCTTCTGGTCCAACTCCGAACGAAATGACTTGTGTCGTTTATCCCCGAACGTTGTTTCCCATAAAGATGATCCGAGGTGGGTCGGGCCACGCAGCGATTTCAGTGGCTGAAAGGATCGGATAGTTTGACGTTGCTCCGCCGATGCCGGGCGTTTTTCGGGCGAAGGCTACGCGAGATATCCCCGTTTGACGAATGGCGTAAGAGCAAAGGAAGCAGGGCTCATTCGTTGTTATTAGCGAGAAACCGCTTAGATCGTTTGTGCCCAATGTCCGTATCGCTTCGCGAATCGCCAATAGTTCGGCGTGAGCGAACAGGTCGCTGGTGCGGTTTCGCTCACCGGCCTCCGCGACGATGTTGCCTTCGCTATCGGCCAAAAGACTCCCGACCGGTGTGTCTCCCCGTGCCGCGGCTTCCTCAGCCAGCTCAAAGCACCTGTTCATCAATTCTCTCTCGTTGTAGCTCACTTTGCTTTCAGTCGCTCGTTTTCCTTCTCAAGTCGTCGTATCTCTTCGCGAAACGGTGCCAAGATATCTGCGATCTCCGCCATCGTATATCGCGGTGTAATGTGTTGCGGGCAGTTCCAGTCAAACGCCTCGATGTGAAGCAAAACGGCCCGTTCGATCTTTGCATTGTATCCTTCCACGGTCAGCTTTTCTACCAATTCCGGAGCCTCGCTCGCATCGCGGACCTCGGCATTGGCATAGAGCTTCAGCCGCCGCCGATTCGGGTAATCCATAAGGATCAAGGCCGCTTTGTTGTTCGTCTTAAAGTTCCCAACGCTTACGTACTGAAGATTTCCGCGGAAGTCTGCGTACCCGAGGGTTTTTGCGTCGAGTACCCTCAGAAAGCCCGGAGGGCCGCCTCGAAATTGAACATATGGGTAACCATTTTCACCGGTCGAGGCAAGGTAGAAACTGTCCCGGCCGCCGATGAAATCGGCCTCCGCAAACGATAGTTCGGTGCCGCGCTCAAGCCGCTCCATCCGCTCGTACTGCCGCCGCGAGCCATGCTTCTCCTGTTCGGTCCGGACGGCCGGTGTGAACGCGATCTCTGCGTAGTTCTTCGCCATTGAATTCCCCGTTTTACGATCAGCGGGCCGAAGGAGAATACCCCTACGGCCCGCGTCAATTAGCTTCTAAAATGTGAGGACCGTGTAGCCCTCCGCGGTCAATCGAGCAAGGCTCGGAAGCCCGCTCGTCCCCGGAACTGCGTTATCGGTAAGGAGGTCAAGCCCGCACTCCTCGGCCCCTTCGCGTGCACCGAAAACATCGGCACAGCCGCATGAGACGCCGGCCACCTTGTCCTTAACCGCCATAAAGAGCGTGTACGCCGGATGTTCTTTGTCAACAAGTGCGCTCGCCCATCGGGCGCCCGCACCCTGAAACTGTATCTGGACGTCCGCTCCGCGTTGTTTGAAGTCATACGCGGCCCCAAGTGCATTGAAAAGGCGTCCGAGGGCCTCCTCTGAACCCGCCTGCGGGTCCGACATTACTACGATTGCTGTTTTCTGCATTTTTGATCTTCTCCTTTTTATTTGATCTTTTGTTTTGCCATAAATCGGCGGATGTGTCCGGCGATCAGGTCGCCGTCCTCTTCAAGTGCAAAGTGCCCGGTGTTCAAAAGATGGAACTCCAGGTTCTTGAGGTCGCGCTTATACGGCTCGGCACCCTCGGCCGGAAAGATGAAGTCGTTCTTTCCCCACACGATGAGCGTCGGCGGTTGATGTTCGCGGAAGTACGCCTGCCATTTCGGATAAAGAGGCGGGTTAGTCCCGTAGGAAAGAAAGAGCCGAAGCTGGATCGCCTGGTTCCCTTCGCGGTCGAGCAAGGACTGATCAAGTGTCCAGGTGTCCGGGCTGATCAGCTTTGCGTCGCGTGTTCCGTGCGTCCATTGCCATTTGGTGGCATCGAGCGTCAAGAACTTCCGCAATTCGTTTGCATTCTTCTCTGACTGTTCTTTCCAATACGCCTTGAACGGCACCCAAAAGTCGCGAAGCCCTTCCTCATAGGCGTTACCGTTCTGAACGATCAGCGCCTGAACACGCTCGGGGTGCTTTGTTGCAAGCCGAAATCCGATCGGTGCACCGTAGTCCATGACGTAAAGCGTGTACTTCGTCAGTTGCAGCTGCTCGGTAAACTTTTCAACTACATTCGCAAGGCTGTCAAAGCTATAGTCGAACTCATTCACCTTCGGCATCGAGCTGTAACCAAATCCCGGATAGTCGGGAGCAACGACGTGGTAATTATCCGCGAGTTGCGGTATCAGGTTTCGGAACATCTGTGACGAGGTCGGAAATCCGTGAAGCAGAAGTATCGTTGGCTTCGACCGATCTCCGGCCTCGCGATAAAAGACATCGAGACCGTCGATCTTTACGACGTTGTGCGAGACGTTGGGAACACCGATCTCGGCAGGGTAAGCCCCGTTTACATTCAAGAGAGCGAACGCGACGACTACAAGCACGAACGCCGCAATTCTCGTATTTTTGGTTTTCATTTCATTCACTCCAATTCGTTTTACGACTAACTGTCTATTCGACGGTTTGATAGTTACATATGCGATATAACTTGTCAAGAGGTCTTTTGATAGTTAGAATCGAATCGTGGAAAATACCGAGGGGCAAAGCCCTTTTTATATAGTTGCCAATAACCTTGCGCTCGACTTCGTCAATACCGTGACCGACGATTTGAATGTCACAACCCTCGTTGCTTGGGCGGTTGCCGTCGGCCTTCTGGACGCTGAGGGGGCCGGGGAAACAGTTGCAAACTGGCAAGGGAAGAGTCTGGCCGCCGTGAAGCGAACCCGCGATAGGCTTCGCGAGGTCGTCGTCGGCCTCGTGGCTACAAGAGATCTTGCGGACGGAGATATCGCGTGGCTGAATAAGGCACTAAGAGGAAGGTCAGGCTATTCAGAACTTGTTAGAACTGCTGAGGGATTTGCGAAGCAGAACAGGGTCGTTCTTGGCGAACCGAGCGACATCTTGGTGCCGGTCATCGAATCGTTCGTTGACCTGGTCGCATACGGGACGATCGAGCATATCCGCAAATGCGAGCGGCCGGAGTGCATGATCTATTTCCACGACATTACGAAGAACCACAAGCGCCGCTGGTGCAGCATGGCGGTGTGCGGCAACCGGGCAAAGGTCGCGAAGTTCTACGAACGGCAGCGATCAAAGACAAAGAGCGGCTGACCGTGCTGATCGGCCGCCGCTCGGTTATATCGCCGGAAACTGTCCGCTACCCTCGCTCTTTCTTGAACATATACAAAGCATATCCCGCAACCGTAAATGCCGCGAAGTAAATTAGCGAGAGTAATTGGATGTTCATCGGCAGCACGAGGTCAAGCTGCCCGCCGCCGACAATAAAGTCGATGCCCCCGTGGAGATACGGGAAAAGATAGCTGTACTTCCACGAAAGGGAAATTGCACCCGCAAGCCAGATCGCAAATCCGGCACCTAGCGGAACAAGGAAATTCTTGAACTGCAGACTTAGAAGATACTGAAGACTCAGGATCGGGAGAATGTTCACGAAGTAGTGGACATTCTTCTCAAAGAAAAGCCCGAACGGGATCTCGCCCGCCGGATACGGAACGCTCACAAAAAGAAGGGATGGGATCACCCCGACAATGTACATTCCCAAATTGAAAAGCAGAAAAACCTGAAGGGCCATTACGAAGATCACCGCAAACTTTGCGAAGAAGATGGTCGTCAGGCCCTGCGGCGTTGTGTGGAGCTGTTTCCAGCCGTTGTTCTTATACTCGATCTGCGTGACCAAGCCGACGGCGAGAATGATGCCGATCGGTAGGAGCATCAGGTTCATCGACTGCCAATTCTGCCCCCAGATGACCGACCAGAAATTCTCCTGCGCATAAAGCTCAGGAAGTTTCTCCCGGTCATTGAGCAAACGCAAGAGCGTCATTGCCGGCATAAAGAGTGCCCCGACGACTATCAGCCAAGAAGCAAGGCTCCGCCTTCGTTTTAGCCATTCACTTTGAAAACTGCGTATGAAACTCATAATTGCTAACTCTTGATAACGTCCAGAAATATCCGCTCGAGGTCGTCCTCGATCCGTTCGATGGCGTATACATCAACACCGCTCATCACCAGTTCCTTGTTGAGCAGGGCCACGGCCTCTTCATCGAGGCCCGACGTCGCAATTCGTCCGTTTTGCGAGACTATGTTCACCTGCCGCTCCGCAAACGCTGCCGCAGCCTTGGCGTTATCACTTGTCCGAAAGGCCACCAGCGACGATGCACGCTGCCGGTTTTGAAGCTCGGATAATGTTCCCTGGAAGAGAATCCTTCCCTTGTGGATGATGCCGACATCGTCAACCAGCTTTTCGATCTCCGACAGGAGATGGCTTGAGATAAGGATCGTTATGCCATCCTCCTGCTTCAATCGCTTCAACAGGTCGCGCATTTCGAGAATGCCTTCGGGGTCGAGCCCGTTCGTCGGTTCGTCGAGGATCAGCAGACGCGGCTTGTGAAGTAGTGCGGTGGCGATACTCAGCCGTTGTTTCATGCCTAGCGAGAAATGCCCCGCCTTCTTTTTGCCCGTTTCGCCAAGGCCGACCAACTCAAGGACCTCATTTGTTCGCGATGCCGGACTTTGATAGACCGTCTGAAACACACGAAGGTTTTCCGCCGCCGTGAGATGGCCGTAAATAGAGGGGCTCTCGATCAGCGAACCGATCTCGCGGAGTATCTCGATGCGGTCGCTCTCCAGCCGCTTTCCGAAAATGTTGATCTCACCTGCTTGTTTCTTCAGCAGCCCGAGGATCAACCGAAGTGTCGTCGTTTTCCCTGCACCATTCGGTCCGAGAAAGCCGTAGATCCTTCCTTCTTCGACCTGCAGGTCTATCCCATTGAGGACGGTCTCTGTTGAAGAATAGCGATGGGTCAGGCCCTGTGTTTCGATCGATCTCATAAATTCACTTCAGCTAAGAGCGGCGCACACCCGCGAGTACACGCCGCTTCCGATTTTCGTTCGGCCTCGTTCCGGCCCGTATCAGCGAACGATCTTGCCTTCGACATCAAGGATCACTACCTCGCCGAGGTTCAGCTCGCGGATACCGGCCTCGATCTTCGTAAGATCACCGACCAGCAATAGCGACGAGCCGCTTACGATTGCGTATTTGGCAGCGGCCGCGTTCACCCGATCGAGACGCAAACGTCCAAGCTCGTCGGGCTCGGCCTGCAAAGTTGACATCGGAAGCCCGGCAACCCAAAGATCGGCGATCTGCTGTCCGATTCTCTGGTAACCCTCGAACTGTTGAGCGTAACCTCGGATCCGGGCGGAGCGAGCCTTAACGAACTCCTCCTGGGTCACAGGCTTATCGCCCGCGATGTTGCGAAGTTCTTTCATGAACTCGACCACTGATTCCTTCGTCTTATCGGTCTGCACACCACCGTTCGCGATCCAGGCTCCGGCCGCAGCAAAGTGTTGTGGAAACGCGAAAACGCCGTATGAATAACCCTTGTCCTCTCGCAAATTCAGGTTCAGTCGTGTTCCAAAGCCGCCGCCGTAAACGGCATTTGCAAGCGAGAGAGCATAGTAGTCCGGCGATTTTCGCTCAGGTGCATTGAGAATATGCGAGACAACGGTTTGGGCCGCTCCCGGGCGGTCTATCAGATAGACCTTTCCGGCCGGCATTGGCCGTTTCGCCGGAATGCTGACCGCCGGGGCTATCCCGCCACTCCAAGCACCAAAATGCTTTCGCGTCGCTGCTACTGCATCGGCGAGTGTTATGTCGCCAACGAAGACTACCGCCGAACTGCCCGGCTTCCATCTCTCCTGATGAAATCGGGCGACGTCTTCACGCGTTATCGCTCCTATGCTCGCCGGCAGGCCTGCGGACGGACGCCCGTAAGGATGGTCGGGGCCGAACGCGATCATCGCACCCACTCGGCTAGCAACGGAGTTGGGGTTATTTGCCGCTTGCTTCAGTCCATCGAGTGTTACCTGTTTCTCCTTTTCAAACTCGTCGACCGGAAACGATGGATCGATAACGACATCAGCCATTAAGCCCATTGCCGCATCTATGTCGCGGGTGAGAACCTCGGTTCCCAAGGTCGAGTACTCCCGCAGAGCGTTGCTTGACAGATTAGTACCGAGATCGCCGAGTGCTTCGTCCAATTCAAGTGCCTTTTTGGTCTTTGTACCGCGGCGCATCATTCTTGCTGTCATCGCGGCGAGCCCTTCTTTCCCAGCCGGGTCGGCGATCGTTCCGGCTCGCGTTGCCAAGCCCACAAGAACCTTGGGAAGCTCCGGCTTTTCGACAACCATAATTTCGAGTCCATTCTCGAGTTTCGCGGTCTTCACCTGCGGTGCCGTGAACGGGCGATCGCCGCCGAGCGCAGGTGCCGTGGACCGGTCAACAGCCACGTCGAGAGCCTTGCTCGAACGCTCCGGCCGAAACCGGAGAAGCACTCGCTTGTCGGTGTTCAGGTACGTATCGACGGCTTTACGAAGGCTCTCGGCCGTGACGGCTCGGTGCCGGGCAACATCCTCTTCAAACTTACCGGGGTCGCCGAGGAACGTATTGTACTGGTTAAGTAGATCGGACTTGCCGCCAAAGCCGCCGAGGGCCTCGAGGCCGGAAACGAACTGGTATTCCCACCGCGTTTTTGCCCTTGCAAGTTCAGCCTCGCTCGGGCCGTCCTTAGCAAGCCGGGCGATCTCATCCGTCATGGCCTTTTCGATCTTTTCGAGGCTTACACCGGGTCGGGCCATACCCCATGCAACAAACATCCCCGCCAACGGCTGGCCCGTGTGAAACGAAAACTGAGCCGAGGCAAGCTGTTTATCGTAAACCAAAGCCCGGTTCAGCCGCGATGAAAGCCCCGCCGAAAGTATGCTTGCTGCGAGCCGAAGTTCAGGCTCATCCTTTTGAAAAAAACCCGGTGCGTGCCAGCCGATGAATGTCCGCTCCTGCGGCACCCGATCGCTCACCTCGATCAGCCTTTCCGATTGAAGATGGAGCTTTGTCTTCACGGGCCGGTCGAGTGCGGGCCCGGGCGGGATCGTGCCGAAGTATTTCTCCACCAACCGCTTCGCCTCTGCGGGCTCAAAGTCGCCAGAAATTACAAGCGAAAGGTTGTTCGGTGTGTAATACGTGCGGAAAAATTCTTTCACATCATCGAGAGTTGAGGCCGCGAGGTCCTCATGGATCCCGATCACATCGCGATGATACGGATGCCCGAGGGGGAATAAATTCTCTAGCATAAGCTTGTACCAGCGTCCGTAAGGTTGGTTCTCAAGCCCCTGCCGTCGCTCATTGCGGACGACCATGATCTGGTTATTCAGGCTTTCCTGTGTCAATGCCTCGGGAAGGGTCGCAAGCCGGTCGGCCTCGAGCCAAATAAGATTCTCAAGATTGCCTGCCGGAACCGTCGCAAAATAGTTCGTTCGGTCCTGATTCGTCGTTCCGTTGACACCGCCTTCCATCAGATTTGCTCCGGCCGCTTCGACGTATTCGAAGTACTCCTTGTTCGCATTCTTTGAGCCCTGAAACATCATGTGCTCGAAGAGATGAGCGAAACCGCTCCGGCCCGGCCGCTCGTTCGCAGAGCCAACATGGAACCATTGATTGACATGAACGACCGGCAGCTTTCGGTCAACATGCAGGATGACCTGCAGCCCGTTCGGCAGAGTAAATTTCTCAAATTCGATCTTCGGAACTCCGGTACCTTCGCCCGATTGCCCGTGCACCTTTGGCGACATTAAGGGCGTTACCACGATCAACAAAGTCAACGACGCGTTCAAGAACTTACGTAAATACGATTTCATACCAAGACCATCCATTTCTTTTCTTACGGATTCATTTACATCAATCGACTGCTACGAAACGTCATGCGTTTACGTTTCCATTTTTTCAAGCAGTGTTCGATTTTTTTTCGCTCGATCCCGGAGATAAGGCGCAACTGCATCCGGCGACCCAATCGGCGGCATTCGAACTTTTGCTCCCGGAAGATTGCCTGACTCAGTTTTGTTTATAAAGGCGAAGCAGCTCCTCCCTATTCCCCCATTGCCGAAATTTCTTCGGCGTTTCTCACCTTCCAATGTACTTAGCCCGAAAGTTGGAATAATTCTCGCCAGGACACTCATTGCTCCCGGTAGAAGCCATGGGAGGAACACTAATGACCAAAACAATTACAAATTCGCACATCATTTTCGCACTGCTGATCACGCTGTTCGGTTCGGCCTGCCTTTCCGCACAAACCGCCCCGCAGCAACAACTCGAAACCACAAAAGATCGAATGCGGGCAAGCTGGCGGACCAAACTTGAGAAGCGTATTGTCCCACTTGAGGAGATCATCGCTGGCGGTCCGCCTAAGGACGGAATCCCCGCGATCAACTCGCCGCGTTTCGTCGCCCCACTTGAGGCCGCAGAATGGCTCGGCGGCAATGAGCCGGTTATCTCGCTGACGCTCAAGGGCGAGTCGCGTGCCTACCCTCTCCAGATACTCATGTGGCATGAGATCGTCAATGATCAGATCCAGGATCAGCTTGTGACCGTTACATTCTGCCCTCTGTGCAACACCGCGATCGCCTTCGACCGCAGGCTGGAGGGCCGGGCCCTCGACTTCGGTGTCTCCGGAATGCTTCGCCATTCAGACATGGTGATGTACGACCGGCAAACCGAAAGCTGGTGGCAGCAGATCTCGGGCGAGGCACTTGTCGGCGATCTGGCCGGCAAGATACTCAGGCAGTTCCCGGCCCAGATCATCGGATTCGATCAATTTCGCCGGGCGTTTCCGAAAGGGAAAGTGCTCTCCCGCGAGACCGGTTTCAGCCGGGAATATGGCCGAAACCCTTATACAGGCTATGACTCGATCGACGGTAAGCCTTTCTTGTTCAAAGGAAAAACGGACACAAGGCTCAAGCCGATGGAGCGTGTTGTTGCGATCGACCTTAACGGGACCGCGAAAGCTTATCCGCATTCGGTAACGTCAAGGTTGCGGGTAATTCCCGATTCGATCAGGGAGACCGACGTGGTTGTGTTCCATGCTGAAGGTGCACAGTCGGCTCTCGATCGCTCACGAATTGCCGAATCACGAGATATTGGCGCTACGGGCGTTTTTCGGCCGGAACTTGATGGCAAGAAGCTAACATTCAGCTATAAGGACGGTTTCTTCATCGATAAGGAGACCGGCAGTAAGTGGGACATTCTCGGGCAAGCGATCAGCGGCGAACTTAAAGGTTCTCAGCTCGAACGACTTGTTCACAGCGATATTTTTGCCTTTGCCTGGCTTATTTTTAAGCCCGAAACGGCAATTTACGGAGCCGACGAAAAATGACCCCTCACTTCCTTTACGAACCGGGAATAAATCCGATCGCCTTTCGCATCATACGTTCGGGCGGGATCATTGTTTAGCTCTACCGCAGAGATTCATCACTGAGCATTGAAACTGCCCACCATATTCAGTCCCCGCAAATCAGTCCCCAAAACGATAGTTCAGGATCATTTTCCTGAAGACAGAATTTTTAGAGTTAGGAGATCAAAATGAGACGTCTAACGGTTCGGTTCTCATTCGTTTCCTTGTTCGTTTTGGGCGTGACGATCAGCCTATTCGGACAGGAACGGACTGGGAACATTGAAGGTGTGGTCAGTGACCAAAACGCGGCCGCAATTGCGGGTGCCGATGTTACGGTCAGCGGAATTGATATCGGGTTCACGCGAACCCTCAAAGCAGGAGCGGATGGATCTTTCCGGCTGCTGCAGGTGCCTCCCGGACGCTATCGCGTTACGGCAGCCGGCAACGGATTTCAGCCGGCAAACTCCGAGGTCCTTGTTACGCTTGGGCAAACGGCGATAGTCCGGTTCAGCCTTCCGGTCGCATCGGCAACGGCGACGGTCGAGATAACCTCGGCAGATGTCGCAGCGATCGACTCCGGAAGCAATAAGATTCAAACGAACATAAGCGAACGCCAGATCGAGCTTGTTCCGAAGGCGAATGTCAATTTTTCAGGAGTGCTTCGCGTTTCGCCGGCGGTTCGTGAGGAGCCGCTTGGAGCAGGATTTAACATCGACGGCTCGTCCGGAGCGGAGAACACATTCATCGTTGACGGGCTTGAGGTAACCAATTTCCGGACTGGCCAACTTCGGAATGTGCAGAACGTTTCGAACGACACCGTGAGCGAAGTACAGGTAAAGACGAGCGGTTTTGAGGCCGAATACAGCGGAGCTACCGGCGGTGTGGTGAACGTTGTGACGAAGGGCGGCAGCAACGACTGGCACGGCAATTTTGGCCTACAGTTCAATATCGACCGATTTGATTCGGATACTCGACCAATCCTACGCGGCATTACCAACGACGTCCAGTTCATCCGGCCCGGACGCGACAATAGCGGCACATTCCTAAACCCTCCCGACGACGAATTTACGAATGTGTTCGCGACGGCGAACCTTGGTGGACCGATCATAAAAGATCGATTGTGGTTCTTCGGAAGTGTTGCCCCCCAATACTTCGACACAACGCGGACGACGGTCTTCCCGAACGGTACGCGAGAAACCAACAGGGTGGAGCAGCGAAACGACTACCTCTTCGGCAGGCTTGACGCCCAGGTTTTTGACAAGCTTCGGGTTTCAGGAACGTATTCTTACTCTCCGCAAACGATCAACGGCGGCATTCTCGCGTTTGGAGCTACGTCGTCCATCGGCGATCAAAGCCAACGCGGCGGACGCGTAAACGCCTCGAATTTCACCTATCAGGCTACATACACGCCGACGCCCAACTGGGTCATCAATATCCGCGGCGGCCGTGGATTCCTTAATGAACTCGACGCATCTTACGGCGTACCGAACGGCTTGCGGATTCGTTGTTTGGGAAGCTCAACAGTTCTTAGCTCACAACTCCCCGGCTTCGGCTGCGGTGCTTCGAATACTGTCGGCTTTGATAACATCGGCAACAACTCGGTCACCAATAAGGACGTTTCGATCCGGAACACCTTTGACGCCGATGCACAGGTATTGATCAACAACTTTGGCGGACGACACATATTCAAGTTCGGTTACCAGCTCAACCGGCTTGAAAATGACGTTGATTCCGGCTTTTTCAACACCGGCCGTATCGACTTCTTCTTTGGCCAGACTGCGTTTGGCATCGGCAGTCCGCTGGGCAACGCACAGCTGACGCGGTTTGGTACCGTAGGTGAGACATCAAGCAAGAATCAGGCCCTGTACGTGCAGGACAGCTGGTCGCCATTCCGGAACCTGACCCTCAACCTCGGGCTCCGGATCGAGAAAGAAGATGTTCCTTCATTCTCCGAAAATGGCGTACCGATCGAATTTGATTGGGAAGACAAGGTCGCTCCCCGGATCGGCGGTGCGTACGACCTGTTTGGCGACGGTAAGTCGAAGATATTCGCAAGTTACGGTTGGTTCTACGACCGGTTCAAGTATGAACTTCCTCGCGGCTCGTTCGGCGGCGACCAGTTCCTTCGAACGTTCATTCCGATCCTCGCCACTGACACGGTGAACACTTTCACGAATATCCAGAGCTTCCTCGACGCTTCTGCACAGCGTGGCGGCATTACTCTCGATTTTCGTGTCCCGTCGAACGACCCGTCGGACAACCGCATCGATCCGGATCTAAAGGCCCAGAGGATGAGCGAGTTCACCGTCGGGTTTGAACAAGATCTCTCCAGCTTTACGCGGATATTCAAAAACACTGTCCTTCGGGCACGGTACACCCACAAGCAACTCGATGAAGCGATCGAAGACGTCGGATTCTTTGACAACGACGGCAACGAAAACTTCTTTATTGCCAACCCGGGCCGCGGAATCGTCGCCCAGCCGTTCGCAGATGGCATTCCGGCAACCCCGGAAGCCGAGCGCAAATACGACGCCTTCGAGATCGGTCTCGACCGGCGATTCTCGAATAACTACTACTTCAGCGGCACTTACACTTACAGCCGTTTGAAGGGTAACTTTTCGGGGCTGGCTAGTTCGGACGAACGCGGTCGTTCCAGCCCGAACGTAAACCGCTTCTTCGACCTGCCGTTCCTCGGTTTTGACCTTAACGGCAACCCGGACAACGACCGGCTCGCGACCGATCGGCCGCACGCCGTCAAGATCTTTGGCGGATATACGTTCGACTGGCTTAAGCGCGGCACCAACGAGACAGATTTCACCGTCGCTTTCCTTGGCACAAGCGGTACGCCGGTCTCATCGCAGATCTCGTTCTTTAACGCCAACACCTTTATCAACGGCCGCGGCGATATGGGACGCACAGACACTTTCACGCAGACGGACATCGGGATCACTCATCGTTACAAGTTCGGTCGGGATGGGCGATTTGGGCTGGCGTTTGACGTCAACGTCCAAAACCTATTCGACCAGGAAAATGTCACGGACATTTTCAATGTCCTTGCAGTTGGCAGTCTCGCGGGTCAGCAATCGGGCTTTAACTTGTTCACCAACTGCCCAGGCGGCGTTTGCGACGAGCTTAACGCGATCCGTGCGATCTTCAACGGGGGAATCCGCGATCAGGTGCTTAATCTGATCGACAACCAAGTTCAGATCGGAACGGATGGAAACGGTAATCCGGTTTTCGAGACGATCACCCGCGATGCCCGCTTCGGCCAACCGTTGAGCTATCAGACCCCGCGAAGCATCCGCTTTGGATTTCGTTTCACGTTCTAACTTAGGACCCCTCCTGTAAAAAAGGCTCCCACAAAGGGGAAAGGGCTCGGGCCGAAAGGTCCGGGCCTTTGTTCTTTGAAGGAATAAACCGCGGGGACCAAAGTATCTCTATCACGAAGTGACAAAAACCCTAGGAGGAATGCAAATGTCCAAATACGTGAATATCGGTTCGTGGATCTTACAAATATTGCTTGCGGTGCTGTTCATAATGATGGGTGCGCAGAAGTTAATGGGTGAGGCCGAGGTGGCCGCGAACTTCGTGCGTTGGGGAATGCCGAGCTTCATGCTCCCGCTGATCGGTGCACTTGAGGTGGCAGGAGGGCTTGGGTTGCTGATACCCCGTCTTGCCGGACTTGCCGCAGCAGGCTTGATACCGGTAATGATCGGCGCTCTATTTACGCACCTCAGCCATGGTGAAATGGATATGGCTCCTGTGCCATTCGTTGTGCTGATCGTGCTTGCCGTCATTGCCTACGTACGCAACCCGCTTGCGATGTTGAAGAAGACGTCAGAGAGCCCGGCCCAGAGCTAAGGAGTAAATGCAATGAAGTGCCTTTTCTGCGGAAAGATCAAGTCAGCGGTCTTCTTCGTCGTCGCATTGCTGGCGGCCTATTTCATCAACGTTGAGGTCCAAAGCTATTTCGGACGACAAGCTCTTGCCGGGACCGGCCTCGAAAGCGTGGCCTTCGAGGATGCTCTTGCGAAAGCCGGCAACGATGGAAAACTAGTTCTCGTTGACGTTTCTGCGATCTGGTGCTCGACCTGCCGAAAGCTCGACAACACGGTATTCTCCGACGACTCGGTCAAAGCGGCGATCAACGAGAAATACGTGTTCTCAAGGATCGAATACGAGTCAGAGGAGGGTCAACGATTCTTGGAGCGATACAACGCCTCGGGATTTCCGACGCTGTTTGTCATCAGGCCAGACGGCAGTATTGTTAGGCGTTTACGGGTCACATTCTCACCCGAGGAGTTTCGCTCCCAGCTTTAACTGTGGTTTTCGAAAAGATGACAATCCGGCGTAGTCCGGCCGAGCGAGCCCTGCTGAGCGCGGCGGTACTTGCCCTGTCCGGATCGATTTTCATCCCGGACAGCGCCGCTGCCGCTCCGCTCGCTTTCGGTGCGTGCCGGGTAGTTGCCGAAGACCACTCCGCTGCCGTTGCACGAGTTAGTAAGATCTCTGCCCGCGTTATCGAAAGTAACTTTCCTAAGCTTGTCGGAAGATCGATCGAGTTCCGATCATTCGAAAGCAATTCGACCTTTTTCAAAACCCGCTTTTCCGTCTCACGCTACTTGACCTTTCGCGGTACGCGTATCCTGCTAAGCGTGAATCCGTGTGTCTTTAAGCTCGAAGCTCCGCCTGATGGCGTGGAGGCGATCATCGCCCATGAACTCGCCCATGCTGAGAATTATTTTGAACGTAATGCGTTCGAACGCCTCGGACTAATTCGACTCTTGGATGGCGACAGCCTCGCCCGATTCGAGCGGCGTACGGACCTCGTCGCCATCGAACGCGGCTACGCGCCGGGCCTGATCAAATATCGCTACTGGCTTTATGAGAATGTGACCTCGAAACAAGTCGAAAAGAAGCGCCGCAATTACTTCTCACCCGAGGAGATCGCGGCTTTAGATGCAATAATGAGGTCGGACCCGGAGCGTTTCCGCGGTTTTTATCGCGGGGTTCCGTTGGGTATATGCGATCTTTTCCCAGCCGGTAAGGCGCAGCGATCGAAGGAGTGATCTATTTGTGAAGCAGGTTCTTTTGGTCGCACTTGCGGCCGTTACAATTTGGAATGTGTCCGCCGGCTTTAATGGCAGCGGGATCGGCGGTTCGACTCTTGCTGCTGAATTCATCGGAGTTGCTCCGCAGGCGGGTTTGATCGTCCAAAAGAGTGAGAACGACTTTGACACCACCTATTCGCGGGCTCGAGCCGCAATCGAGAAACTCAACGGTGTCAGGATCGTTAATGAGATCGATCATCAGAAGAATGCCGAGGGCCGAGGGCTTGCGATGCGTCCGGCGAGGTTGATCCTTTTCGCGAATCCAAATGTCGGAACGCCTTTGATGGTCGCATCACCGTCGGTTGCGATCGATCTGCCGCTCCGGATGGCGGTCTACGAAGAAAAAGATGGCACCGTCGCTCTCGCCTATGTCGACCCTGCGTTTTTCGCGTCACGCCACGCGCTGCCCGCGGACCTTGAACAGATAAAAATGCTTAAAAAGGGACTTGGGTCTATTGCCGCTGCGGCTGTGGGAAAGTGAATCAGCACCCCGGGAATATGGCGGTACAAAACATCACATTCAAGAACCACAATGCTGAGACTCTCTCGGCTAAGCTGGAACTTCCGGCGGACCGGAAGCCCGAGAATTTCGCCGTGTTTGCACATTGCTTTACGTGCAACAAAAACTTTCGAGCCGTGCGGCAGATCAGCTCAGCTCTTGCAACGAACGGGTTTGGTGTTCTCAGTTTTGACTTCACCGGCCTTGGTGAAAGTGGCGGCGATTTCTCGGAGACGACATTCTCCGGGACGGTCGATGACCTTGTCGCGGCGGCAGAGTTTCTTACGGCCGGGTTCTCAGCTCCGTCGTTGATCGTTGGCCATTCACTTGGTGGTGCCGCCGCACTACTCGCAGCCTCAAGGCTGGAAAAGGTGAAAGCCGTTGTGACCATCGGGGCTCCGGCCGAACCGCAACACGTAAAGCATTTATTTAAGGATCGGATAGACGACATCGAATCGGCGGGAGCGTCAGAGGTCAGCATCGGCGGCCGACCCTTCTTGCTTAAGAAGGAGTTCGTTGAGGATCTTGACCAACAGGATCTGCTCGCCGAAGTCGGCGCGATGGACAGGGCGTTCCTGTTTCTCCACTCGCCGGAGGATACAGTTGTCGGAATAGACAACGCCGCGGCACTCTATAAAGCGGCCCGGCATCCTAAGAGTTTCATCTCGCTCGCCGGGGCAGACCATCTGCTTACCGATCCGGCCGACGGACGATATGCCGGCGAGGTGATCGCATCCTGGGCTTCACGATATCTTCCTGCCGAGGCGCCGAAGAACGAGATAAGCACACGCGAGGACGTGGTCGCACTTCTTCCGGCCGATGAAAGATTCACAACCGCGATCATCGCCGGTGGCCATCGAATGCAGGCCGATGAACCGAAGTCTTTCGGCGGGAACGACTTCGGACCGTCGCCCTATGGATTTTTATCGTCCGGGCTCGCCGCCTGCACAGCGATGACACTTCGGCTCTATGCTGATCGAAAGGGTTGGGACCTTGGTGATGTGGCGGTGCATGTTTCGCACTCAAAGACACACGCCGCCGACTGCTCCGATTGCGAGGCCGGGGGAAGCAAGATCGATAAATTTGTCCGTCGTATCGAGTTTTCGGCTCAGCTTACTGCCGAACAGCACGGGAGACTCCTGGAAATAGCCGATAAGTGCCCTGTGCATCGAACTCTGGAAGCAACTTCACAGGTTGAAACGACGATCCGTATTACGATCGACGAAAGGCCAAGGCGTTGAACGAATCGATCGATCCGGCTTGTCACTCAGAACAACGAGAATTGGCTAATTGAACCGGCGGACAGGCAACGCTACCATAGCTGCAATAAACACAGCAGTCACCGGCTTTCGGTCTGAGAACCTCTTTGCATTCGCCGCATTCATAGAAGAACTGACACGAGTCGGTCGGCATCGTTTCCGTCGCTTCGAAGCCGCAATTCGGACAGCGTATCGTCGATTTGTGTACGACTTTTACGTGCTCCATATCATTATGAGGTGATTTCACCGGAAGTTTATTCCGCCGTGGTAGTCCCGCCCGTGAACGCAAGCTCGGCAGCGACCTCACCTACGCGTTGAATGCAGTATTCCAAACGACCGTCGCGGAAGCATCGGTGCCGCTCTTGTTCAAAAGATCCTTCGCTCAGATTCTGTTATCTGCAGGTCATTGATCGAGGCGTATCTCCGTCGCATCAAACCATCGTCTGCGAACTCCCACATCTCATTGCCGTAGCTGCGAAACCAGGTCCCTGAGTGGTCGTGCCACTCGTACTCAAAGCGGACCGCGATTCGATTTTCATTGTAGGCCCAGAGTTCTTTACGAAGCTTATAGTCGAGTTCTGTTTCCCATTTTCGCTTCAGAAATGCCACGATCTCATGTCTCCCGGCAAGAAACTCCGAGCGGTTTCGCCACTCAGAATCAATAGTATAAGCTTGAGCGACGCGCTCCGGATCGCGGGTGTTCCATGCATTTTCGGCCGCTTTTACCTTGGCTGCAGCTGTCTCCGCTGTAAATGGCGGCTTTATATCTGTGGGTTTCATCGGTTCTTGTTCCATATTTTGATGTATTGACTGTTGCTTTCGAACGGCAGTGGGCCTTGCCCACTTAATCCATCGGGCAGTTATTCTCGGTCTAATGTGCCTGATTATTGAAGAATCCCGATAATTCTTTTCGCAGGAACCGACGTCCCCGGGATATTCGCGACATTACTGTTCCGATCGGCACATTCAAGGCCGAAGAGATCTCCTTGTACGAAAATTCATAAACATCGGACAATACGACCGCCATGCGAAAGCAGTCGGGTAAATTTTTTAATCCCGTGAGTATGCGGATGTCCAGTTTCTCTTCGGACGGTGACGGGACGTAGGTAAGCTCATTCACAACCGAGCCGTCCGGGTCGTCTACGTATTTCATTCGATTGATCTTGCCCAAGCGTTTGAAGTTGAGGTTATGCATAATGGTCATTAACCACGCTCTGCAATTTGTGCCTCGTTGGTATCGATGGAATGATCTCATCGCGTGAAACAAAGTCTCTTGGACAAGGTCTTCGGCATCCTCTCGGTTTCTTGTGAGCCAATTGGCGGTACGTTTCAGATCTGACAGGTAGGGCATTGCCTCCGAATCGAAGCCGTCCCAATCGGAGCTGGTCTGGCATCTTGTCCGGTTTCGTGCCATCTGTGATGGAATGATTGATTCGTTACGATCCATTCTTTTACCCTCGCGCTGGTCGCTTAATGCCCCGCCTGCAAGATCATTCGCTACATCGCTTGGTCACTAATTTCCCTTTTTGATCTTTTCGACGATCTCAACCGTACTCAGAACGTCGTTCGCCATGAAACGGAAATTGATGAACGCAGCCTCGTAGCCGTCATAATGTGGAACCTTTGCGGCGGCCGTTGCGTCTGAAGCTATAAGGACTTCGAAACCCTGTTCAAGCAGTTCGCGCATGTGCGACTCGGTACAGAGATTTGCGGACATGCCGCCCAGAATCACCTGGCTGATGCCGGCTTTGCGCAACTGAAGAACAAGATCGTTAGTTTCGGGCCCATAGACTTTGTGTGGACTGGTAACGACTGTTTTCCCATCTTCAATATATGGCTTATACCGATCGAGCCAGTCCGCGCCTGAGCCGGAGAAGCCATCGAGACTTAAGGGGCCTTTTCGATCGAACATGCCGATCGAGTGCATGAGCTTTTCAAGGGCACCCTCAAACCTCCACTGATGGTCGTGTTTGTAGTAATAGTGCGGTGATACGAACACAGGGACGTCGTTTGCCTTCGCGGTCTTGAACAGAGACTCGATATTCTCTCGCGTTCTGTTCTTAACGACACTTTCTCCTACAACGCCCCAGGTCACTCCTTTTTCACTCAGGAAATCATTCTGCGGATCTGTAATAAGCACGGCGAACTGTCCTTTCTTCAAACTCACACCCGGCCGTGGAAACGGTGCGTCTGGCCGCTTTCCATCTTCGTAGGCCAGGAACTTTCGGCCGGCCGGGTCGCCTTCATTTGGCTGGCCCTTCCGACCCTGACTCTGATCCGACTGGGCGAAAACACCGATAGCGCCCGCCATGAACACGACCAGCAGATAAAAGCTGATAAACACAAAACTACTTCTTTTCATTCGATTTTCCCCTTTAACCTATATTTTTAGACCACGCACAAATTGCGGACCGATATAGTCGCAGTGCATCAACTGTGCCGAAGCCGTCTTGTGAGCCTAAATGTTGCACGGGCTGTGGTTACGGACGAACCAAAACGACCGCGTTGTCTCAAAAACTTGCGAAATCACGATATTTCGTTGCAACAACAACGAAAACGCGTTACCGTTCCCTTATGCTTCACAATATTGCACTTGACTCGGTCTCGAAGCGGATCCTCGAAAAGGCGCCGGTAGAGGAGACGCTTAGTGAGATCCTGAATCTAATAATGGCTGAGCCAGGCCATGCTCTTGCTCGGATCTGGTTGGTCAAGCCCGGCGACATCTGTGCGACCTGCCCAATGCGAGGCGAATGTCCAAACCGGACACAATGTCTTCACTTAACAGCAAGCATTGGGCGCGACAATCAAGGGAAGCTAACGTGGCGTGGCCTCGAGGGACGTTTTCGCCGGTTTCCGTTGGGCATGAGGAAGATCGGCTTTGCTGCCGAGACCGGGGAATCTGTTCGAATCGGTGATCTTGACCAGAGTGAACATTCCTGGATCGTCGATCGCGAATGGATTCGGAACGAAGGGATAAAAAGCGTTGCGGCCCACCCACTTAGGATTCAGGATGACGTCTTTGGGGTGATCTCTGTATTTTCGCGAGAGAACTTTAATGATGAGAGCTTTAGGTGGCTTCGTTTATTCGCCGATCAGGCCTCTATTGCGATCGCAAACGCACGTGCCTTTGAGGAGATCGGACGATTGCGCGAGAGGCTCCGAGAGGAAAACGAATACCTAAGAGAAGAGATACAGGAAGCATCACAACACACATTCCTCATCGGGGAAAGCCCTGCCTGGAAGATGATTCTCCAGCAGATAGATCTGGTCGCGGGCTCGGACGCGACCGTCCTTGTAACCGGGGAAAGCGGCACAGGTAAAGAGCTCGTCGCTCGAGCGATCCATGAATCCAGTCCGCGCCGGGAGAACGCGCTGGTGCGGGTGAATTGTGCTGCGATCTCACCGGAACTCTTTGAGAGCGAGTTCTTTGGACACACAAAAGGTTCTTTTACCGGTGCGGTGCGCGATCGGCCCGGGCGGTTTCAACTTGCTGATGGCGGAACCATTTTTCTTGATGAGATCGGCGAACTCCCGCTGAACATGCAGGGAAAATTGTTACGCGTAATTCAGGAGCGACAATTCGAACGGGTTGGCGAAGATCAGACCAACACGATCGATGTCCGCGTCGTTGCCGCAACCAATCGCGATCTTGCTACGGAGGTCAGGAACGGAAATTTTCGAGAAGATCTTTTCTATCGACTTAACGTTTTTCCGATCTCAGTACCACCTCTTCGAGAACGTCCTGAAGATATTGAGCCGCTCACACATTATTTCGTGAATCGATTCGCAAAAAAGATGCGGTGCAGGTCGTTGGAAGTGACCCATGCCGACATTGAACTCCTTAAGAGCTACGCCTTTCCTGGAAACGTTCGTGAACTGGAGAACATAGTTGAACGAGCTATGATACTTGCACAGTGTGATCAACTGAATATTTCGCTGCCGAAGGTCTTAGATAGGATGATCGTTCATCGGGAAGAGATCCGGCAACCGGTAGAAAGAGTGCTGACGATCGACGATTTGAAACAGCTTGAGCGTGAAAACATCGTTCGAGCGCTCAAAAGATCAAACTACAAAATTTACGGAGCGGACGGGGCTGCATCGCTGATCGGTTCAAAGCCAACTACCCTTATCTCAAGAATAAAGAGACTCGGTATCGCCATGAGGCCTTCGGCGTGATGCGCACCTTTCATTTTTCGGAGAGGCCTCTTACAAAGGTATCGGCACGCAGATCCTTCGTTCCCGGAAACGAAGAGTGCACTCACGGGCCATGACCTCCAAGAGCTCGTTTTGAGGTGGGCAAGATATAACGGAAAGGCAAAGAACGGTCTTCTCATCTACCTAAAGGACGGCAGAAACCACGATCGACGGATTCTCAGCAAAAGGCACGTGTTTTCGCTCCAAGCCCATTAGGGTCCTAGAAGGATGGCTCTGAACGTAAGCTCGTTGTCATATCCCGGCAACATCAACCGGAATATATGCGCCGCGCGCCTGCTGGGTTTGGAGGGATCGATCCCGAACAGATCTTCCGTAAGGCGACGATCACCAAATGACACTCGGGCCTGGAATAAATCTCTCTGGGAGACGTATTTTTCTATAAGTGTGATGTGATCGGGCTTGAACGCCCGGGGCCTCCAAACCCGGCTGGCCGTTCGAATTGCAAAACAAAATATGGCTTGGATCAGAACAATTCCCTTTAAGGAAGCAGACAAGAAACTTCGCGAGGCACTCCGCGGGCAGCGGGCTTATTATCCTCCCGAGTACGCAACCCCGACCAGCGAGAATGAGGAGTCGATAATAACGACCCATACGCTCATCCCGGATGTCCTCTACCACGCGTTCTCGACTTTCGGGGCACTGATGTCGCCCGATCTGCCGCTTTCGCGTAAGGATCACGAAATGATCGCAACGGTCGTCTCGATAAAGAACGACTGCCATTACTGACTGGAAGCACACGCAGAGTTGCTGCGTCGGGCCACAGGAGATGACGAGCTGGTGAAGGCAATACTTCGCGATTACCGGACAGCGCCGTTGAGCGAGAGAGAATTGGCGATGCTCGACTATGCGGCCCAACTCACCGAAGATGCGGTCAAAATAACCCCGAAAGATCATGAGCGGCTAAGAGGACTCGGATTTGACGATACCGGAATATTGCAGGTCACCCTCATCGCCGCCTGGTTCAACTACATTAACCGCGTAGCTGATTCACTCGGCATCGGCCGAAGGGATATTGAGTAAGCCCGCCGACGAAAGAAGTTACGGATACGAGGTCAGGCTCGGTTTGGTTCGACTTTGTCAGCGATCGCTTCGGAAGGCATTCGCAGCCGAAGTCCCCCTTTCCGTGGTCGAACAAGAAATTTAACAACAAGGGCAACCAACCCGGCGGCTGCGATCGGGAGATTGACCAACAGCAAAAGAACACCGATTGCAAACGAACTTACCGCTCTCGACGATGCTCGGGTCTCTCTCTTATGGTGAATCTTTGCTGTCACTGCTTCCTGCGTCATTTCTTCACACCCCTTATACATCCCGCTCCCCCCACAAGATCCTCTGAACACTCGCTTTTTCTGCTTCGATCATCAGGCGGGTCCTCCGGAACAAGCGGACGCCTCTAAAGAAGACAAAAAAAGACATACCGGTCAGGCCAATACCACAAAGATCAAACAACCAAAACGAGTCAAGGAACTTTGCGACACCGATCGCGGAGAGGAGCAGACCTACTGCCCCCTGCGTATGCGCAAGCAGAGTAGTCGAATTCGACAGTTCCGTTCGAAGAACCGCGAGCTGATAAACCGACGATTCACTCACCTCACTCATTTTCCACTTTCCGTTCCGGCCAGGTCTTTCATCGTGCAATCCGGCAAAGCACGCTTACCTGCTGGAATGATCCCCAGACGACGGATCTTCGCGTGTAGCGTCGTATGCTTTACGCCAAGAAGCTCCGCAGCCTTCTTCTGATTTCCCGCGGTCAGCTCAAGTGCTTCAAGAATAAAATACCGCTCGAAGTGCCTGACCGCATCCTCCAATCCGATCGTCTGATCTGCGAGCGGATCAAGTTCCACCAACCCGGATCGTTCGGGACCTGCGATTCTATTTGTCTGCTTATTCGACATCATACTTTCGATCCCGGCACCGCGATCCCTTGGGCATATACGCTGATTCTGCGTCCCGCTTTCGAAACCAAACTGCCTACAACAACAGCGAGGCGATAAGTTCGCCCGAGTTTTTTGGTATTTCGTTGCCGAAGTATTTGACCGTCCCTTTCTTATCAAGAATAACGACAGTCGGTGTGCCAACCACCTTATAGCTCTTAGCCACGGAGGTCGTCGTATCCTTTGCAACCGTGTATTTGATGCCAAAATCCTTGATGCCTTCCTGCACTCGAGCTTCGCTCTCGCCGATATTGATCCCAACTACGTTCAGCCCCTTCGGACCGAATTCCTCGAAGATCTCGTTCACGTGCGGAGCTTCCTCTTTGCAGACCGGGCACCATGCGGTCCAGAAAACTATCATCGCCGGACTGCCTTCTAGTTCTTTGAGCGAGATCTTCGTACCGTCGGTTTTGGCCAGCTCAAATTCCGGGGCTAACTGTCCTACCGCAGTTCCCCGCTCAGTCCTTACGACTGAGACCCGATCCGGCGCGTTCTCGGTCTTTGCCGTCCCGATCCCGCAAGCGGCCGAGCCGACTGCCAAAGCCGCTAATATTGCAACTGTTATAAAACCGGTAAGTCTATTCATAATCAAACCCTGTATCACGGCCCTCGTGGCCGTATCAAAGAAACAACATACCCGCCTGAACAAATAGGTACTGCGCTATAAGGATCATCCCGATGCCGAAGGCGATCTTGACCTTGCTCATCCAGCCACCCGAACGCGGAAGCATCGTTAATGCCCCGCTGAATGTACCGAGCACGATCATCAGCGCACCCATTCCGAGCGCGAATACAAAAAGCACCATCGTCCCGAAAAGAACGTTCCCCTGTGTCCCCACGTAAGCAAGTGTCGCCCCTAGAGCCGGAGCTGTGCACGGCCCGACTACCAGACCCGAGGACGCCCCGATCAGAAGCGCCGAAACATTGCCATTGCCCTTCTTTTCCGGATTCCAACGCGAAAGGAATTGCGGAGCCTGGAGTGAGAAAACGTCAAACATCGAAAGCGACAGGATGAGAATGACATTGCCGACAATGATGTACGTCCAAGGACTTGCCGCCCACGAACCAAAGAGCGTACCGGTAAGGCTTGCAAACGCACCGAGTGCGGCATAAACGATCGCCATTCCGATGACGAACAACACCGAAAGCCGAAAGCCCGTCAGGTTGAACTTGCCGCCAAGTTCGCCTCCTCCTGCCGCTGCCGCCGTCCGCCCGCCGATGAAGCCAAGTTGTATCGGTATGATCGGATAAACACACGGAGTGAAACTGATCAGCAGGCCGGCAATGAATGCCGCAGGGAAAGCGAGCAACGAATTGCCCGCAAGATAAGTGTCCAAATTTCCGACTAAACTTTCCATTTCGAAATTCTCTGTCTCGTTTCGATGACCTCGGCAAATGCGCCGCCCCAAAGATTTGGGGAGAGAAGGCAGGAAATGGTATTCCCGCAAATCCCATTTACCACCCTTCTCTCCCCGAATTACCGGGACAGTCCCCAAACGCCCGGTAATGTCGATCTCGATCGTGCGGCCTAGCTGAGTGCCCTGTTAAAAGCCGTCTCGTAGTCGCTCTTGTTGTAATTCATTGCTGTTACGTAGGTCTGCCGGCCGGACTTGAAGACGCCGACGGTCGAGGTCTTTTTCTTGTTCGCTTCAAAGAAGTTGCTGAGACCTAGCGACTTAGCCTTTGCTGCGGCCTGGGCGGTTGACTCATCATTCGAAACATCGAGCATTACGAATTCGATCCTGTCACCATATTGCTGCATCAGTTCCATCATGATCGGCTCGACCTTTTTACATGCCGAGCACCATTCGGCCTTGATGACCGCAACAGTGACCTTTTTCTTCGCCGCGACCGGGCCGGCTTCGCCATCATTACCGGCAGCAAAGGCCTGCGCAGCGAATGAACCGAGTCCGAAAACAAGTGCTGTTGAAAGCAAGAAAGTAGCGATTTTTTTCATTTTGATTTCTCCTTAAGGAAGTTAGTTGAATTTCACTGCACCGATGTGCGGGTGTTCGAGGAGTGATACACTGACCCCAGTCGACTATTCCCGTTTCACCGAAATTTTCTTGAAAATTCGCCCGCTTTTTTTCTTCGAGACTTTTTGGCGAGCCTTGGGAATAAGGAACTTTCTTTGGGTATTATTTGTTTTAATACGAGCATTTGTTTTTCGTTCCTGTTGCGAAAAAAGTTCGTGCGGTTTTCGCGTTTTCCAAAAGAAAACGGAGCCGCTAAGGCCGACTCCGTTCTTTGTCCTTCGAGGTTGCGGGTGGGTGCTATGCGGCTGTCGCTTTCCAGCGAGCCGGTTCAAACGCTTCGTCGAGAGGCGTTTT
This sequence comes from Acidobacteriota bacterium, assembly GCA_019639135.1. Taxonomy (GTDB): domain Bacteria; phylum Acidobacteriota; class Blastocatellia; order Pyrinomonadales; family Pyrinomonadaceae; genus OLB17. The sequence continues at coordinate 5,126 of JAHBSL010000009.1, read as the reverse complement.
TGCGATGTGATTCGTATAGTTCGAAAGGGTTTTCATCGCTGTGGCGAGAATTACTTCAAGGACATTTTTCTTCGTATAACCGACGGATTCGAATTCCCGAATATCCTCATCTGAAACGAATCCGCGCTTAGAAACCACAGCCTTTGTAAACCGGCGTAGCCCCTCAAGCTTGATGTCTGCGATCGCTCGGTTCTCACGAACGGCGTTTACCACATCTGCATCGATGCCCTGCATCGACGAAATGGTCGAGTGTGCCGCGATACAGTACTCGCAGTTATTTTCCTCGCTGACACCCAAAAGCACTATCTGCCGTTCGGTCGGTGAAAGCGAGGTCTGATCGACAAGCTCGCCTAGCGTCAAGTAGCCCTTGAGGGCCTCGGGCGAATGAGCAAACACGCCCATAAGATTTGGAACGAATCCAAACTTCGCCTTTACGTCGTTTAGAACCACTGCCGATTTTTCCTCAGCATTCTCAGTTGTTAGTACATTTAATGACATTTTTTTTCTCCGTTTGTTGTATTTAATTTGTCGCGTTCTGCGACAGTTTCTTGAGGTCTGCTGATGTCGGTGTATCACCGCCAACACCCCATTGGCCTTCCGGCACATCCTCCACGATCACCCAGGTTACCGGGCGCAACCCCTCTCCTTCGACTGAAACGATCGCGTCAGTGACCCTCCGGATCAGTTCCTTCTTTTGCTCGGCAGTAAGGTAACCGCTGATTCCTTTCAATTGCGCTAAAGGCATGTAATTCTCCCTAATCAGTATTATGGACTAGTCAGTCCATAAGTGAGTATGAACCGCTCAGTCCATAATGTCAACCAGGCTTGAAGCATTTTCCCGAAACCCGTCCGCCTATGCGTTCAGTGACGCGACCAGGGTATTGACAATCGACTGTAAATGGGCCGGTTTTATTCCTGCCTTCACCATTGTCTTGAGCCCGCTCATGTTGCTAACGAGAAATTTCGCGAGAGCCGAGGCATCTTTGTCCGCAGGTATCTCCCCGGCATCCTGAGCCTTTAGGATCGCATGATGAAAGATCGTTTCGATCTTCTTGAGACCCGAGTTCATTATCGAGCCGATTTCGGGATCACTCTGCGCAAACTCGGTAGCCGTATTCATTAAGAAACAGCCTTTCATTCCGGCGGAGGTCTTTGATTGATCGATTATCTCTTCAAACACGGCCTTGATGAACGTCAATCCCGATTTGGAGTCCATCAGCGCAGACGCAAGAGGAGTGGTCATGCACTCGTTATAATGCCGAAGTGTCTCTGTGAATAGATGGTGCTTGCTGTCGAAAGCGTTATAGAAACTGCTCTTCGAAAGCCCCATTGCGTCTATCAGGTCCTGCAGCGAGGTTGCCTCATACCCTTTCGCCCAGAAGACTTCCATTGCCCTCTCCAGGACCTCCGATCTCTCAAACTCAAACGGCCGTGCCATGCGATAAGTCTATCAGATTCAAACAATATAGACCACCCAGTCCACATTATGATCGCCCGCCCCATTTATCATCGAGCTAAATGCTCAATCAAGCGAAAGCCCGGATTGAGGTAACGGATTCCGCACCTTTAGGCGAGGACAGATTCGTGACGAACATTGTTCTTAGTTCGCCATCTCGCAATCTAATCGAGTTGGGGTCTTCAGCTATACCGACGCATCGGGCGACATCGCCATACGCTCCGGCGTTATTGAATCCCATTCGAATGCAGGATCGGACTGGCCGAGGTTGCTCTTACCGCTACGTATTCGCTCAGGACGTTGGCTACCTTGCGTACCGTATCGGTCGTCGGGTTCACGTAGCGTGCAAACGTCGTCCATTGAGTGTGTCCTGAGATCTTCATTACCTCGGCCGCCGGAAGGCCGGCGTTTACCATCCGTGTTATTGCCGTGTGTCTGAGGTCATGAAACCGAAGGTCTTCTAACTCCGCTTCCCGACAGATGGCTGCAAACGAACGCTTGAAGTCGGCGATGCGGAAGACATTCTCACCCGGAAATGCTCCAGTGCTTTCGGTCAGTTCCTCAAATTCACGAAAGACCCTTGAGGTCATTCCGATCGTTCGGGCCCTCGCGGTCTTGCTGCTCGTCACCGTCACGGTTATCAAGCGGGCATCGAGGTTAACGTCTTCCCACTTAAGTTTGAGCAATTCGCCCCTTCTCATTGCGGTATCTATCGCGGTCAAGAAGATCGAGCGGATCAGCCCACGACCACCGGCAATGCTCGCCTTTATCGCCTTACCGTCGCGGACGTACTCGACCACGCGGGTCGCTTCGCAGGCAGCAAGAAATCTCTCTTCTTCCGCAAAGGTCAATACCCGCTCGCGCTTGATCTCGTTGCCGAGAGATATAAGCGGCACACCGAGCTCGAAGGGCGACCGATGGAGCCAGCCGTTCTGGACCGCAAAGCGCATGACACAACGCATCTGAGCGAGAGTTCGGTTTACATCCGCAATGCTGCGCTCACCGCGGCGAGTCGGCGTCTTCAGCCTCTGTCGTTTGAAGTCCTCAATGTCCGCGTGGCTTATGTCGCGAATCCGTCGCCTGCCGAAATGGGCGACAAGTGTATCAATGTAGTGTCCAACTGACTGGTATGACCGGAGCCCCGCGACCTTTCGCAGACCATCGCGGGTCTGGTGGTATTCCGGAGGTATCACACGCCGCTTCCGGTACGACTCCGCAAGCTGTCGAAAGGTGATCCGGTCACCGTCGATCTCGCGAGGCCCGCTCCGGGCAAATTTGAGCTCCATTTCATCGCGGAGCTGCCGGGCGTGGGTCTTGTTGTCCGCCTTTGCTACGAATTGACGCTTTCGTCCGCTGGCGTCTGCCCGCACGATCCGGGCATACCAGTGATAGGAACCCGAGCGGTCCTTTTTGCGAATGATCCCCCAATCGCGAGAACGTTTTGTCTCGGATCGAACTTTGGCCGGCTTCGTTTCTTGCTTCAAGACTACACCCCTTTCATCCCGTGACTCACACCTTGACTCACACCTTCAAACGTAATTTGGGCTGATTATAGCGAACTACTGAGAATTTGGCAATTCCGTTTACTCGTGTATTTGCAACAGTTGAGGACTTCTGAGGAGTACTGAGAACTTGTGAAAAACCAATGACCCGAGTTTCGTAATCGAAAGGTCATCAGTTCAAGTCCGATGGGTGGCTCCATAAAAACCTTCCTGATCATCACAGGATGTGGCTTTCAAAAGAGTGCCGATTTGATCCGCGATTCTTCGCCGAGGACTCAGATTTAGACTTGATTCGCGCGTTTCGAGCATTACTCAGGTATTCAAGTCTACCAAAGCGCTATCGCGGGCTTTTTAATCGAAGTTGTTTTCCAAAGTGCAAACCTAATGAGGCCCATACATCTGGAGGATCGATCGTTCTTGCGATTTTGAGATGGCTCACCAAGACTAGTAGTCACCGTGGCTTAATTGTTTTCGGCTTGCCTACAAATGCCGGCGTTGCAACCAGAGTACGTCGTAGCGCATGGTTGGGGTCCCGGTGGCCATTTGGTTGGCAAGTGTTGCATTCTACATTAGCGATAAAGGAAATAGACATGTGGTGGCTTTTGCCAAGGCTAGCGTCTGAATTCGAGCCGCGGGATGTTCCAAAGGCTTCTGTGGGTACTCGTCTTGTTGTTCATGCGTATCCGAGCCTGACATATGACTAGATTGATATGGTGTGATCTTGGTTCGTTGCCCGATTAGAATCCCGCTTCAGATTTGATCGGTTTCTTTTTGCCGTACCGCCTGTGCATTCCTGGCCCGCGAGGTCAACGAAACCGAAGAACCTGAATCTCCCGATCTCACCATTGATCAGCAGTACCGATAGACGGTATGGCGCGTCCATTGACAATTTCGCTGACTGGCGTATTCTTTAATATGAGACGCCTGTTTCGAAAACGAGTCCCGCTTGGGAATCACTTCGAGGCAGGCGTTTATTTTTTAGGCCCGTGTATATCACCCGATGTACACGGGCTTTTTATTTGTCCGGCAGCACGAAAGCGACCGATGCCCGATCCCGAAGTCGAGGTGAAGACGCCCCGGTTCAAGAAGCGGCAAGAAACGAACCTCAAACGGATCGAGAAGTACCATCGCTCGTGGCATGCGCTTTCTGCTGCAATCCGAGGAGAAAATCTATGACAATGCCGATAGACCTAGTACTTGTACGCCACGGCCACAGCGAAGGGAATCTGGCCGTTAGTCGATCCAAGAAAGGAGACGACAGCCTATATACCCCCGATTTTCGTGAACGCCCGGGGCATCGCTGGCGGCTAACCCCCGAGGGACAGGAGCAAGCGGCAACCGCCGGCAAATGGATACTCGAAAATATCAGGACCCGGTTCGATAGATACTACGCTTCGCCTTACGTCCGTACGCAGGAAACGGCCGCCCGGCTCGATCTTCCGGATGCCGAATGGCGGCTCGACCAGCGGCTTCGCGAACGCGACTGGGGCGAGATCGGATCGGTGCCGATACCGGAACAGGCCAGTCTCTATCCTCGGAACATAGTCCTACAGAAAACAGATGCACTCTACTGGCGGCCGCCCGGCGGCGAGTCGATCGCGGATGCCCGAATGCGTGTCCGCACCTTCTTCGACACGCTGCACCGCGAGTGCGAAGGCCAGTCCGTCGTCGTCGTGACGCACGGAGACATCATCTCGGCCGTTCGAGGAGCTCTCGAATATCTTAGCGATGAACAGTGGCTGGCATTCGACGGCGACAACTCGAAGAAGATCTTGAACGGTCACATCTATCATTATTCCCGCCGCGACCCGTCCACCGGCGAGGTCGGCAGATACCTAAGCTGGCGGCGTGCCGTCTGCCCTACCGATACCGCTATTGACACCGGCTGGGAACCGATCACGCGCAAGCGATTCAGCAACGCAGAACTGCTCGAACGCGTTAACGCCGTAGAGCCGTTCTTGGAGGTGCAATGATCATTCCCGACCCGCTAAAGAAAACGGTCAACATACCGATAAGGATCGTCGATGGCCAGGTCCGATATTTCTACGGCGGCGAGCTCCCGAAGCTCAAGAACGTCGTTGGCGACCTCGTCATTCCCGCCTTCGCTCTCCTTGATCCCGAACAGGCAGAAGATCTTTCCCATGAAGACGTCTCTGAAATGCTGCCGG
>JAHBSL010000008.1 GCA_019639135.1 Acidobacteriota bacterium | reverse complement strand
ACCAGGGGGGTATCAATAGAACCTATGAGGCGCAGGCGTCCGAAAGCATCGGCGCTATCAATCGGGGCAGCGGCATAGCCGAGCAGAGCAGCAGGCAAGGTGCCGGCATTCAGCTGTCGGGGATCAGACGGTCAGCCGAGATGGAGCGGGGGGCCAACCTGCTCAACTTCGAGGGACGCACGGAAGCCGCCTCGATCAACCAAACCGCCGCGACCGAAGCCGCTCGCTTGAGGATGGTCTCGACGGTCGTGACGGGGTTCTTCAGAGATATGGATCGCAGGCTGGAGGAGATGAAACCAAAATACTAACTGACCATCGTCTTTCTTTCGAACCTGCGGATCGAGGGAGGTCGTATGCATGACGCAGAATATTGCGGTTCGACAATACAGGCATAGTGGGTCAGTTTGAAATTGCTCCCGTCCGAAATGTTAACCTAGCAGTGGCCGCATGAAACATACAATTTTCGTATTACTTGTTGCGCTTCTTTTCTCTGCGTGTTCGCGGAAGCAAATAGAAATGAATCCGACTCGTGACCATCTGCATTTTGAGTTTCTAACTCGCGAAGGGTGTAAGAATACTCCCGTGATGCTGGAGAACTTGAAGGCCGCGATCGCGGAAGGTCAGGTTTCCGCCGACTACACTGTTATTCAGCAAGCCGCGCTTCCGCCAGACGATCCGCGAACAGGCTATCCAACTCCGACAATTCTGCTGAATGGGAAAGACATATTCGGTTTGGCCGTACCCAAACCGCCTTTCCCGGAACCGTCCTGACGGCTCTATCCGGGCGGAGTTCCGTCCTCTCAACGTATCGCGGAACACATTTCGAAGACAGGAAATCGGACCGAAGAGTGACCGGTTTCTCGTTTCATATTCTCTACTTGTAAGGGCCTTTTTCCTTCGCCGCCGCTTTCTATAGCTAAGCAACTATATCCACCATCTCCCACAGCTTCGATGATGCCCGCCGCCCTTGCCCGAATACATCGTAGGTTCTTATGAATCCGACAGGAATTGTAATACATGTAGTGCAAAGCAATCGCGTGAGCGTGGCTTTCAAGCTTATTTGAGAAGCCTATCGTCAAACGAGTGGATCGACGCATGCTCATACGCATAGTCGGATTTTGCCTGTTGATGTAGCTAGTGAGATTGCTTCGGTTTCGGGTTGCCAGCTATCAAATGCGTCTCACAACCGATGCGCTCAGCCGGATTTTAACGCGTCTCTTCTTTCTTGCTCGTCTTGCCATAGACCCTAACCAACATCACGTAGCGGATCTCCGAACCGGAAGCGGATTCAACTACCGTCAAATACGGCTTGTGTCCGCCTGTTGTAAGATGTACGCGATTAACACGACGAGAGACTAGATCGGTGGGTAAGAACTTGACAGTAGAGCCAAGCAAAGACTACGATTAAAGGTTGGAACCTAGAATGGTTCCAGCCGAATAGATGCAGGGCATACTGAAACTGATTCGCAGGAAGATCGTCAGGAAACGCGTCGCCGTTCTCTGGCTCGGTCTCGTCGCGATCGAGCTTTTCTGCCCGGCATTGTGCGAGGTCGGCACGAACGCCGCACCGCCTGCGAACCAGTCGACTGCTTCCGTCACGATTACTGTTGACGAGCGCGACGAATCGAGAACGTCCATTTCGAATTGCGAGAACGAGAGCGACCACGAAGCTCCGGGCACGTGCAACGACGAGTGCCTCTGCCATGCCGTGGCAATCCCCAGCGTCGCCAGCGACGTCACATCGTCCTCGATCGAAAGAACCACCATTCCGTTGAAGAACGGTTTCTCGATTTTCAACTCACTTCCCCCTCCATACCTGCCTCCTAAATTTTCCTAATCGAACGATAAGGGGTTGATCCCGCGCTCCGGCGACGATTAATCGCGCCTTTGCGTCTTCGATCCTTTGATCACGCTCACCTCCGGCCGCACGTGCGCCCGCTGAGGGAGCAAGCATCAGCTTTCGATCAGGAAGATTACCAATGAATTTACACATAAAGGCCCCCGTCGTTTGGGCCGGCCTTTGCTTGACGGTCTTTAGTCTTACGGCCGCGATCGGGCAGGAGCCGGCGCTGCTGGCCAGAAACGATTTATCGACGACGGACGCGAGAGCTTCGGTCGCGTCGGCGAAACCGCTCGTCGAATCGGTGCTCCCGAACTATTACCACCCGCAGGACGGAACGTCCGTCGACGAACTCATCAAGCGGGCGTTGGCCTCCAATCAGGAGATCATCGCGTCGCGCCTCGAGATCGACAAGGCGCGGGCCCGCCTGCAGCAGGCGCGGCTCAGGCCGAACCCGACGCTCGAATTCGAGCAGGAATCGGGCCGCCTCGTTGGGAACGGTGGGGACGGGCAATTCACGGTAGGAGCTTCTTTGCCGATCGAGATCTACGGCCGGCGTTCCGCCCGCGTCAGCTCCGCCCAGATCGCCATCGAGGCGAGCGAGGCGGAGGTGCGCAATCGCGAGCGTGTGCTCGTAGCCAACGTGCTGACGAACTACGCCGAAGCTCTAGGAGCTCTTCGGGAGCTCGACGTGACGGAGAGACTTCTCGACCTCGACCTGCAGACCGCACGAGTGGTGCAAATCCGGGTGAACGAAGGCGAAATCGCTCCGCTGGAGCTGAACCTTCTGCAAGCGGAGGTGGAACGGCTTCGATCGCGCCGCCAGTTGGCCGAGGGACGGCTACAATCCGCCCTCACGCAATTGAAGTTGCTGACCGGTGTGCCGTTCGAAGACACGCTCCGGCTCCGGGAGCAGATCGACGCCGCAGTGCTGCCGACCCTCCCGGCGACGAAGGAAGCGGCCGTGGACATTGGACTTCGAACGCGGCCGGACGTCGCTCTGGCCCAGTTGGAGGAGCAAGTCGCGACCGCGGGGCTGCGCCTCGTGCGGGCCCAAAGCCGACCCGACCTGACCGCGTACACGCGTTACTCGCAGGGGCGATCGACGTACGACGCGCCGACCGCCCCGTTCTCCCAACGGGACCGGAGCCTGACCTTCGGCGTCGCGATCGGTCTGCCTTTATTCAACAAAAACCAAGGAGCGAAAGCCGAGGCCGAGATAGCCATAAAGCAGGCGCAGACGAGGCGCGAGTTCGCGGAACGGGTGGTGCGAGGGGAAATTCTCGCCGCTTACCAACGGTACGAAGCGGCAAGCCGGGCGGTGTCGACGCTTGAGATCGGGGCGATACCGCGATCCACGCAGAACGTAGCGACGTTCCGAGAGGTTTACGCGATCGGGGAGATCAAGATCACGGAATTGATCGCGGAGCAGCGGCGCTTGCTCGACGCGACGCGTGACCTGACGGAGGCGTTGACGCAGCGTTACCGCTCGCAGGCGGATTTAAGTATTGCTCTCGGGGCCGGAGCTTTTCTCCCCGCACCGAAATGAGGTGGCCGGAAAATGAATGACGAGACAAGAAAAGAGACCAAAGATACGGAAGAGGCGGAGATGACGAAAGAAAATATGAGTGAACGAACGGGCCATCACGAGCGGGATGAAGCGGAGCTCGCGCGACTTGAAAATGATTTTGATCGAGGGGGCGACGGGGCCGAGAGCTCCGCCAACGGCGAAACGAAACCGAGAAGCATGTTCGCCTGGATCCTGACCGCAGTGGTCGTTGCGGTCTTCGCGGTCCTCGGCCTGGCTTGGATAGCGACGAGGAGTTCCTCCTCGTCCACCAAGGTGGAGGTTGCGGCGGGCGAAGAAAAGAAGGAGGAGGACGGGCACTCCGAGGGCGAAGAGGGCCGCGAGGTCAAGCTGGACCCGGAATCGGTCGAGTCGGCCGGGATCGAGGTCGAGGGAGTCACCCAACGTCCGGCGATCGCCAAGCTTTACGTCACGGGCGCGGTTGAATTGAATCCCGAAAAGACCGAGATGGCCACGCCGCTGGTGGGCGGGCGCATCGACCAGGTGTTTTACGGCGTGGGGGATTACGTCGAGCGCGGCGCCATTCTCGCCACTATTTCGAGTCCGCAACTCGCGGAGCTGCACGGAAAACTGAATGAGGCAAGGAACCGGTTGGACCTGGCACAGAAGAACCTCGCGCGGGTTCAGAAAACCGAGAATCGCGTTTCGATACTGCAGGCGAAGGCCAAGCTCGACGAGGCCGACGCGACGCTCCGAAGGACGCGACGGCTGATCGAGCTTGGCGCGGGGGCGGGCAAGGATCTGATCGCGGCGGAGGCGGGCTACCGCACCGCTAAGGCCGATTACGACTTCCAGTCCAACATCGCGCTGAATCGTGAGCTTCAGCAGGCACAGGCGGAAGTGCAAACGGCTCGGGTCGATTTCCAGCATACGCAGAACCAACTGAGGACGTTGGGCTCAAGCGAACAGAACCTTCAGCGCGACGACCACTCCCGGGACGCGTCCGTCGCCGTGGTCCGGGCACCACTGTCGGGCGTCGTGACCGAGAGGAAATTCAACGCTGGGGCTGGGATCGACGCGGCCTCGCCGCTTTTCGCGATTTCCAATCTCTCCAGCGTTTACGTTATCGCGAACGTTCCGGAAGCGAACGTCGGGAAACTCGTGGTCGGTTCTGTAGCCGAGATACGATCAACTTCAGCGGGCACGTTCAACGGGCGGATCAGCTATATAGATCCTCGGCTCGACGAAGCGACTAGGACCGCCCGGGTCCGCTTGGAAGTTCCTAACCCTCAAGGGCGCCTTCGCGCCGGCACGTTCACCGAGGTCGGGTTCTACACCGGCACCAGCGCGGAGAGCGGCGAGGAACTCGTTGTGCCTTCCGCCGCGATCCAGCGAGAAGGCGACAAGGCGATCGTGTTCATCCCGAAGGAGGACGAACCGGGCGCCTTCGAGATCCGCGAGATCGAGATCGGCGGGGAGATGGAAGGCTACACGGCGGTCAAAAGCGGGCTGAAACTGGGCGAGAAGGTCGTCTCGAAGGGGAGCTTCACGCTGAAGACGCAGATGCAGAAGGGCGAGATGGGCGAGCACGGCCATTAACTGTAAGAGCACTTATTATGATTGACAATAGCGATCGAGCCTCCTCCGCCCTAACCTCGCTTGGTATCAGTACCATGCTTGTTGGATTGTTGCTTGTCGCATCAACATCGTCGATCGTCGGGCAGACGGCTGAAGTAAGCGATGCGATAGTTCAACCTCCAGAGCGAAATCAATCATCGCCAAACGTTCCGACCGATGAGCCGCCAAAGGACGCGGCGAATCGGTCGGCTGTGGCTCAACGCGAGGTACCGGACTCGCGGCGGTTGCACTTTCCCGGGAACGTAGGCCCCTCGGCTTTGGACGAGGCGAATTTGACCGCAATAAGAAAATGGCGGGAAGCGGAATCTGGGCTCGATAAGGTGAATACAAAGTCTACGCTCGATGATGGCGATGATGAGAAATTTCATTGGAAGCCCGCTCTGGCCCAGTCGTCACTCTTCCTCGGAATCAAGCACGGCGTTCGTCTGTTTCAGAAGAAGACGTATCGCGAACTGGACGGGCAATTCTTTCGCGATTGGGGCAACTCGATAAAGAATCTTCGGGGTTGGAATGACGGCGACAGTCCATTCACGAACAATTTCGCTCACCCGCTTCAAGGGAGTGTTACCGGGTGGATCTTTATAAACAACAGTGATCGGGCAAAACGGCAGGAATTTGGCAAATCAAGGGAATACTGGAAAAGCCGTTTCAAAGCCCTTGTATGGTCCACGGTGTGGAGCACGCAATTCGAATTTGGTCCGATCAGCGAGGCGACGATCGGAAACGTTGGTTTGAGACAGAAAAACGGGCACAGCACGGCGGCATGGACGGACCTCGTCCTGACCCCGATCGTGGGCACCGCCATCGTCGTCGAAGAGGACATCGTCGATAAGTACATCCTTAAGAACTGGATCGAGCGCAAATCCAAAGGGGTCACTACACGGGTAAAAGTCCTTCGTAGTCTATTGACCCCGACGGCGAGTTTCTCAAACCTTCTCCGCGGCAGGTACCCGTGGAAGCGAGAGGCTCGGTGAGATCGAACTTTCGTAATGAGGCTGTACCAGCGCTTTACACCGAGTATCGCGGACATATGTCTCGGTCGGCGCGGAATACATCGTACTCGAAGTCCGCAATATAGGTTCTTATGATAAACGCACTTATCCGATTCTCGGTTGAGAACCGATTGATAGTTTTGCTGCTCGTGGCGATCATGTCCGCGGCCGGCGCGTACAGCTTGATTAACCTCCCGATCGACGCTGTGCCGGACGTGACCAACGTGCAGGTGCAGGTGCTCACCGCCGCCCCGTCCCTCGCGCCGCTGGAGATGGAGCGGCAGGTGACGTTCCCGGTCGAGGTGGCGATGTCGGGGCTCCCGGACATCGAGGAGATCCGCTCCGTCTCGAAGTTCGGACTCTCGGCGGTGACGGTGGTGTTCGACGAATCCGTTGACACCTATTTCGCCCGACAGCTCGTTTTGGAACGGCTCGCGCAGGCCCGCGAACAGATCCCCGAATCGATCGGCTCCCCAGAGATGGGACCGATCTCGACGGGCCTCGGGGAGATCTACCAGTACGAGCTCAAATCGCCCGACGGGAGCTACGACGCGAAAGCCCTGCGCACCGTTCAGGACTGGAACGTGCGGCGGCAGTTGCTCGGCGTCCCTGGGGCGACGGAGATCAACAGCTTCGGAGGGTACGAAAAACAATATCAAGTTCGACTCGACCCCGCGAAGCTGCAGTCGTATGGGCTCACCATGCGGGATGTCTTCGAAGCGGTCAGTCGCAATAACGCAAACGTCGGCGGAGCTTACATACAAAAAGGAGCGGAGCAATACTTGCTTCGCGGTCTCGGGCTCGTCGAGAACCCCGATGACATCGGCAACATCGTCGTGAAAACGGGGCCGGAGGGCGTGCCGGTATACGTGCGGAACGTGGGGGAGATCGTCGAGGGCGCGACCGTCCGGCAGGGAGCCGTGACGGCGGACGGCAAGGGCGAGATCGTCGCCGGGATCGTCCTTATGCTCAAAGGGGAGAACTCCCGAACCGTCGTTGAGGCGGTGAAGGAGCGCGTCGAACAGGTGAAAAAATCGCTGCCGGCCGGCGTGGAACTTCAAGCGTTTTACGACCGGACGGAGCTGATCGATCGGGCGATCGCCACCGTCGAGAAGAACCTGATCGAAGGGGCGATCCTGGTGATCGTGGTGCTGATGCTCCTGCTCGGGAATTGGCGCGGGGCGCTGCTGGTCGCGACGATTATACCGCTCTCGATGCTGTTCGCGGCGATCCTGATGCGGGTGTTCAACGTTTCGGGGAACCTGATGAGTCTCGGGGCGCTGGACTTCGGTCTGATCGTAGACGGGGCGGTCGTGATGGTGGAGAACACCATCCGACGAAGGGCGGAGGCCCAGCACGAGGCGGAAACCTTCGGGCATCACGAGAACCCGCAACGGACCATTCTTGAATCGTGCATCGAGGTGGCGCGCCCGGTCGTCTTCGCGGTCGCGATCATCGCGATCGTCTACCTGCCGATCCTCAGCCTTCGCGGGATCGAGGGGAAGATGTTCGTTCCGATGGCCCTGACGGTGGTGTTCGCCCTGGTCGGTTCGCTGCTGCTCTCGCTCACGTACGTCCCCGCGATGATGACGCTGGTTCTGAGCGGGAAGGTGTCGGAGAAGGAAAGCTTCCTGATCCGGTGGGCGAAGCGGGCGTACATCCCGGCGTTCGATTTCGTCGGACGCTACCGGGCGCAGGCTCTGGCCCTCGCTGTCGGGCTGGTGGTGATCAGCGGGGCGATCTTCCCGTACCTCGGTTCGGAGTTCATCCCGCGGCTCGACGAGGGCGACATCGCCGTCCAGGTGCAGCGGCTCCCGAGCGTATCGCTGGAGGAATCCGTCCGGAACACCACCGAGGTGGAAAAGGTGCTGATGGAGTTCCCGGAAGTGAAAACCGTGATCTCGAAAACGGGACGGGCGGAGGTCGCCACCGACCCGATGAGCGTGGACTTCTCCGACCTCTACGTCGCGTTGAAGCCGCCGGGAGAGTGGACCACCACGAAGGACAAGACGGAGCTGGTCGAGAAGATGTCGAAAGCGCTTGAGAAAAGGGTGCCGGGGGCGATGGCGAGCTTCTCGCAGCCGATAGAGCTGCGAGTCGCGGAGCTGATCTCCGGTGTGCGATCCGACGTCGCGATCAAGCTCTACGGCGACGATCTAAAGGTGCTGAAGGATAAAGCCGACGAGATAGTGCGGTCCGTGCAAACCGTACCCGGGGCCGAGGACGTGAAGGCGGAAGCGACGAGCGGCCTGCCGCAGCTGCAGATCAAGCCCGACCGGGCCGCGATCGCCCGTTACGGCCTCAACGTCGAGGACGTAAACGACATGGTCGAGTCCGTCGTCGCGGGCAAGGACGCGGGACAAGTTTACGAGGGGGAGCAGCGCTTCAACCTCGTCGTGCGGCTCGACGAGGAGTTGGGCAAGAACGTCGATTCGATCAGGAATTTGCTCCTTACCGCCCCGAACGGCTCGCGCGTGCCGCTCTCGCAGGTCGCCGACATCCAGCTCGTCGAGGACGCCGCCCAGATCACCCGCGAGGACACTCGCCGCCGCATCGGCGTCGAGCTCAACGTTCGCGGGCGCGACATCGGCTCGTTCGTCGAGGAGGCGCAGGCGAAGATCGCAAAAGAAGTGCCGCTTCCGCCGGGCTACTATCTCAAGTGGGGCGGCACGTTCGAGAACCTTCAGAGAGCTTCGGAAAGACTCCTCATCGTGGTACCGATCGCCTTGTTCCTTATCTTCGTGCTGCTGTACACGACGTTCAACTCGATCAAGCAGGCTTTGCTTATTTACACGGGCATACCGTTCGCGATCGTGGGCGGGATCGTGGCGTTGGCCTTGCGGGGGATGCCTTTCTCCATTTCCGCGGGGGTCGGGTTCATCGCCCTGTTCGGCGTCGCGGTGCTCAACGGCGTCGTGATGGTCAGCTTTATCAATCACCTGCGCGAAGAAGGAAAGACGGTGCTCGACGCGGTTCGCGAAGGGGCGGAAACCCGGCTGCGCCCCGTGCTGATGACCGCGCTAGTCGCGAGCCTCGGATTTATCCCGATGGCCTTGGCGACATCGGCTGGTGCCGAAGTGCAGCGGCCGCTCGCGACCGTCGTGATCGGCGGGTTGATCACATCGACGCTTTTGACCCTGCTGATCTTGCCGACGCTGTACGGCTGGGTGGAAAAAGATCGCGAAGGCGAATTTACGGAGGAATAGTGTATGAAATTAATCGTCGCGATCGTGAGGCCATTCAAAGTGGACGAGATCATAACCGCCTTCGAAGCCATTGAAGGCTTTCCCGGCATGACTGTTACGGACTCGGAGGGCTTTGGCCGGCGGTTCGGCACGGCCCTTTACGATTCGTTGGATCCGTTTATGCCGGGCAAAAGGCTCGAGATAGCGGCGAACGACGAACTCGTCGACCAGATCGTCGCTGCAATCAAGCAGCGCGCCCATACCGGAAAGAAGGGCGACGGACTGATAATCGTCCTCAGCATCGAAAATGCCTTGCTCATTTAGCTGATCGACAACGACGATAGGCAGAGAACATGGAAATTATCTGGAGCGAACTAACGTCGGGCTTTCCTGATACAAAGCAACTGATACACGTATTGATACGTCTGGTTGCGTCTATCGTGCTCGGGGCGGTCATTGGATTACAGCGCGAGCGAGCGGGCAAGGCGGCGGGGCTGCGAACACATATCCTCGTCTCCTCGGGCACAACACTCTTTGTTCTTGCGGCAGCAGGAAGCGGTATGTCGTCCGACGGCGTTTCGCGGGTCGTTCAGGGACTCGCAACCGGTATCGGCTTTCTCGGGGCCGGGGCGATTTTGAAGCTGGAGCGGGAACGCGCCATCCTTGGACTGACAACCTCCGCCGGCATCTGGATGACGGCAGCCATCGGAGTTGCTGTCGGCTTGGGTGGTCTGGGTCTAGCCTTGATGAGCACCGTTATGGCATGGATCGTGCTCGCGGTCCTTGGACGGCTGGAACTGAACATAGAGATAAAGCAGGCTGTAAAGGAAGACATGGAAAATACAGGAATCAGGGAGAAAAATAAATGAAATGTCCAATTGATACAAACACTGATCTTCAAATGTCGGAGCGGCAGGGGATCGAGATCGATTTCTGCCCTGAATGCCGGGGCGTATGGTTAGATCGCGGCGAGATCGACAAGATAATAGAACGTTCGACGGCGGCCGCGCCTGCCGCATCCGCCAAATACTACGACTATCAAGATCGCTCGCGCGATGATTATTCGAGAGATCACCATTCGCGAAAACGGCGCAAAGGTTTTTTAAGCGAATTATTCGACTGATGTGCATCCGTACCGGCGCGTGCGGATCGAGAGCGGCTGCGGAGATCCTGCCCGCCGAAAGTTTGTGCCTCGACGTGACGCCAGCCGGTGTCGAAATCCGAAAAAAAGGATGGAGGAGAGAAAGGCATTTCGGCAGGTTGAAAAAGCCGGAGGCGAAAATTTTTTAGCCGATGCCGGCATTGATATGGTCGCTCAAGAATTAACTTCGGCGATCCGATCTTCGTCTTTGAGTTTGCGACGGGAGAACTGAAACATGGGAAGCGGGCACGCGCACGGCGGGCAATCGGCCGCCGGGAAAAACAAAAGGAATTTGATTATCGTTCTCGGCCTGACGGGAACATACCTGATCGCCGAGGTCGTCGGCGGCATATGGTTCAACAGTCTCGCCCTGCTCGCTGACGCCGGGCATATGCTGACGGACGTTTTCGGGCTGGCGCTCGCGCTGGCGGCGATCTGGTTCGCCCAGCGCAAGGCGACGCCGGAGCGCACGTACGGTTATTATCGCTTCGAGATTCTGGCGGCTTTGGCGAACTCGGTCGTTCTGATCGGTATCTCCCTTTACATTCTATATGAGGCGTATCAACGGTTCGTCGAACCGCCAGAGGTGCAGAGCCTCGGGATGATGATCGTCGCCTCGATCGGGCTGGTTATCAACGTCGCCGGGATGTTCATTTTGCGGGCCGGATCGAAAGAAAGCCTCAACATGAAGGGCGCGTATTTTGAAGTGCTGTCGGATATGCTGACATCCATTGGCGTGATCGTCGCCGGCGTGATCATGCTGACGACCGGCTGGTATTACGCCGACCCGATCATTTCGGCGGGGATCGGACTCTTCATTTTGCCGCGCACGTGGGCGCTGCTCAAAGACGCAGTAGGCGTGTTGATCGAGGGGACCCCGGCGGACGTTAACATCGCCGCTTTGCGCGAGAGTTTGTCGCAAATCGATGGCGTCGCGGGCGTGCACGACCTTCATGTATGGAGTTTGACCTCAGGCGTCAACGCGATGAGCGTCCACGCGGTTCTGGCCGAAGAGTCGGAACACGACGAGGTCCTGGCGCGGGTGCACGAGCATTGCACGAAGAACTTCAAAATCTCGCACGTGACCGTGCAGACGGAACGCGGAGATGTTGCCGAGCACGAGACGCATCTTTGAAGTTCAGCAAAAGGTAACGGTTTCTCGCCGGGCCGCGAAGTGTAGGTTTTATGTGCGTATCAGATTAGCCGTTCTGAGGGGCCCCGAAAGTTCGAAAGAGCAGAGAGGAGGACGAAAGGGATGTATTTACAGCACGACGACCCGCACCGCCACACGGCACCGGGAATTTAACCCTTTATTTGTTTTTGATCTTGGCTCCGATTCTGGTCGCCCTGCTGGTGTTTATGCTGTGGAAAGTATTGAGTCACTTAGAAAAGCGAAAAGCCGCTGATCCCTCAAAAAACCGGAACAACCTGAAAGGCGCCGATGAGAAAGATGTCCGAAACGTTTAGATGAAGGCAAGAAAATCGTTCGGGAAAATGAAATTTACCTCAATACGAGAAACCCTTTCGTACTTTGCATGGACCGCCGCGCTTGTGGCGACCGCCGGCAGTCTATTCTTCAGCGAGGTGATGGAACTGCCGCCGTGCGTTTTGTGCTGGTATCAACGCATCGCTATGTACCCGCTGGTCATCGTCATCGGTGCGGGCATCATCATGCTCGACCGCCGTATGAAATATTACGCACTACCGCTGGCTGTGGGGGGGCTCATAATTTCGATTTATCACAATTTGCTTTATTACGGTGTCCTGCCGGAAAGCATCACGCCGTGCCAACAGGGTATTTCGTGCACGACGGTGCAGATCGAGTGGCTCGGATTTATCACGATTCCGCTGATGGCTTTGACTGCGTTCGCGGCGGTGAGCTTGTGCTTGTGGCTCCATAAGGCGGAGCGTTTTGAAAAATGATATGAGAAAAGAAGTAATTATCTTAGGGGCTATTGTCGCCCTCGTCATTGTAGGTGTCGTCGTGGGTTCGAACTATTATCGAAACTCGCTGCAGAACGAAACGGTCGCGACCAAGACAAGCGGCAATTCGAATGCGGGAAGTGTGACCCCCGAATCCCTGGTGCGGCCCGACAGTCCGACCCTTGGACCCACGAACGCCCCGGTCACGGTCGTCGAGTTTCTGGATCCCGAGTGCGAGGCCTGCGCCGCGTTCAGCCCCGTGGTGAAGAAACTGCTTAAAGATTACGAAGGCAAGATCCGCCTCGTCGTTCGTTATATGCCGCTCCATCCGAATTCGGTTTCCGCCGCGACGTTCACTGAAGCGGCCGGCGAACAGGGAAAGTATTGGCAGGCCCAGGAACTTCTCTTCCAAAGACAGCACGAGTGGGGACAGAAGCACGGCCCCGCAGCCGCCTCGCAACCGCCCCCGAACATAAACGTTTTGTTCCAAAAGTACGCGGAGGAGCTGGGTCTCGATCTGGCGAAGGCGAATGTCGCCGTTCGCGAAAATCGCTACGGTGCGAAGATCGAACGGGACAAGAAGGACGGCCAGGCGCTCGGCGTGCGGCAGACGCCGACGTTTTTCGTCAACGGTCGGCAGCTCCGAAGGTTCAGTGAAGCCGACTTAAGGGCTCTGGTCGACGAGGAGCTGCGAAATTCATCCACCGGACGACCCACTTCATAGCCGTGACCGAAACCAAAACAACCAAACCCGAGACGCTCGGTCTCTGGCAGGACCGGAAATTTCAATGGCTGATCGCGAGCGTAGCCCTCGTCGCCGTCTTCGAGTTCCTGTCGTTGATGGGGGACGGCTACAAGCTGCGGCGCGACATCGCGTTCCCGTTTTTCGCGGTGCTGATCCTGGCGGTTGGATGGCGGACGTTGTGGAGCGGACTCAAGGCCCTTTCGAAGCTGAACTTTCGCAGCATCAATCTCCTGATGACGATCGCCGTAGTCGGCGCGTTCTACCTGGGCGAATACGAGGAAGCCGCGGTGGTGGTGGTGCTGTTCGCTTTGGGAGAGAGGCTGGAGAACTTCGGCATCCAGTCGAGCAAATCGGCATTGCAGGCACTGGTCGATCGCACGCCGAAAACCGCCCGCGTTCGGCGGGAGGGCGGTGAATCGGAGCTGCCGATCGAGGAAATTGGTGTCGGCGACACGTTGATCCTGAAGCCCTCCGACATGATCGCGCTCGACGCGGATGTGATATCCGGCGCATCGAGCGTCGACGAGTCGGCCATCACCGGCGAGCCGCTGCCGAAGGACAAGCACGCTGGCGACCGCGTTTTCGCGGGGACGCTGAACATGCAGGGCTACCTTGAGGCAAAGGTGCTCAAAACCGCGAAGGACACGACGCTCGCCAAGATCATCGAAACGACCTTCGCCGCTACGAAAACGAAAGCGGATACGCAGAAATTCATCGAGACTTTCGCCGGCTACTACACGCCGTCGATCATCGTCATCGCGACGCTGCTCGTCGCCATACCGACGGTTTTTCTAGGTCAGCCATTCAACCCCTGGTTCGAGCAGGCGATCACGATCCTCGTCATCGCGTGCCCGTGCTCGCTCGTGATCTCGACGCCGATTTCCATTTACGCCGCGATCGGCAACGCCTCGGCGAAGGGAGCGCTCGTCAAAGGTGGCAAGTACATTGAGGCGATCGGGCGCGTCAAGGCGGTCGCGATGGATAAGACCCGCACGCTCACTTACGGCAAGCCGAAGGTCACGGACGTGTTGCCGTTCGGCGAGTCGACGCGCCAGCACTTACTCGCGTGCGCGGCCGGGATCGAGAGTTATTCGGAACATCCGCTGGCGGCCGCCGTCGTCGCGGCAGCGAACGAGGAGAAGATCAACATCCACACCGTCGAGAATTTCCAGGCCGTGATGGGCAAGGGGGCGAAGGCGGATTGCATCGTCTGCTACGACAAGCACCACTGCATCGGGAAACTGCCTTTCATAACGGAAGAACACGAGGTTCAGGAGGAGGTCGTCCGCCGCGTCGAGGCGTTGCAGAAGGAGGGCAAAACCTCGATCGTGGTGAGCAGTCAGTACGGAGTGGAGGGTGTGATCGCACTGACCGACGAGATCAAAACGGAAAGCCGCGCATCCGTCGCCGAATTGCAGGAACTGGGCATCGAGGTCGTGATGATGACCGGGGACAACCGCGCTCCCGCCGAAGCGGTCGCCAAAGAGGTCGGCATCCGCGAGGTGAAGGCGGAAATGCTTCCCGAGGACAAAGCAGAGGGCATCAAGGAACTGCTCGCCAAATATGGCCCCACCGCGATGGTCGGCGACGGCGTCAACGACGCCCCGGCCCTCGCCCTCTCCAGCGTCGGTGTGGCGATGGGCGCAGCCGGCTCCGACACCGCTATCGAAGCGGCCTCGATCGCGATCCTGAACGACCGCCTCGAGCTGATCCCTTACCTCGTAAGGCTTGGCAGGCGGGCGGTCTCGACGATCCGAATCAACACGGTCGCCGCCATCGCCACGAAGCTCGTGTTCGTCGTCCTCGCGATCCTCGGATTAAGCAGCCTCGCCCTCGCGATCTTCGCGGACGTCGGAGTCACCGTGCTCGTGATTTTGAACAGCCTACGGCTGCTCAGCTACAAATAGTCAAAAGTTTGGATCAGAACCGCGCCGTTGACGGCAGGAAATTTCTGCGTTATTTTGAAATATCGTATGAACGTCTGTTCATATATGCAAATGCTAGGCTATGCCGAAACCAGTATCACCCATGGCAACAATTTCACCCGCACAAACTTCCGCGGTCGGTGGCAAGCTCACCATCACGCTCGCCGGAAATCCGAACGCCGGGAAAACGACGCTCTTCAACGCCCTGACGGGTATGCGGCAGAAGGTTGCAAACTACCCGGGTGTGACGGTGGAGCGCAAGGAGGGCATGTGGCGCCTCGGCGAAGAGTCGGTGCGGTTGATCGATTTGCCCGGGCTTTACAGTCTCAACGCGAATTCGATCGACGAGGAAATCGCCCGTGACGCGTTGACCGGTAAGATATCCGGCTTGAACGCGCCCCACTGCATCATCGCCGTCGTCGACGCGACGAATCTGGACAGAAATCTGTATCTCTTCACGCAGCTTCTTGAGTACCGGATCCCGATAGTCGTTGCGCTCACCATGATCGACGAAGCCGAAGCGCGTGAAACAAAAATCGACGCCACCAAGCTCTCTTCACATCTGAAGGTGCCGGTCGTCCCCGTCGTCGCGGGGAAGCGGCGCGGGCTCGAAGATTTAACGGAAGCGGTCGAGAAGGCCGTCAAAAGCGGCCCCCCCGCACAGGTGGAATTTCCGTTCTTGGATCGCGATGGTACGGAAGCGCAAAACGGCAACGCCTCGATTCTGGCGCGCTACAGTTGGATCGCTAATGCGGTGCAGGAGTCCGTCAATGAGCGCGAAGAATCCGGCGAGCGTTCCTTCAGCGAGAAACTCGATGGCGTTCTGACACATAAAGTTTTCGGGTTGTTGATCCTCGTCGGAATCTTGTTGTTCGTCTTCCAGACGATTTTCTCGTGGGCGCAGTTGCCGATGGATCTGCTCGATTCAGTGTTCGGGGCGCTGCAGAATGCCGCGAGAGACGCACTTCCGCCCGGGCTCCTAAACGACCTGATCGCCAACGGCATCATCGCTGGGGTCGGCGGCGTGATGATCTTTCTGCCGCAGATCGTTTTGCTGTTCCTCTTCATCTCGATTCTCGAAGACACCGGTTACATGGCGCGGGCGGCTTTTCTGCTCGATAAATTGATGAGCAAAGCCGGGTTGCACGGCAAAGCATTTGTGCCTTTGATGAGCAGCTTCGCGTGCGCTATCCCAGGCGTGATGGCGACCAGAACGATCGAGAACCCGAGAGACCGTCTGGCGACGATCATGATCGCGCCGTTCATGAGCTGCTCGGCCCGACTCCCCGTTTACACCATGATGGTCGGGGCGTTTTTCACCGGGCAATACGTGCTCGGCTTCATCTCAGTCGGCGCGGTGCTGATCCTGTCGATGTATGTCCTGGGCGTGGTGACGGCGATCGTCGTCGCGTTCGTTCTGAAACGGACGATCCTTAAAGGCCCCACGCCGCCGCTCTTGATGGAACTGCCGCCCTATCGGATACCGAATTTCAAGGTCGTTTTTCTGAACGTATACCAACGCGCAGGGATGTTCGTTAAACGAGCCGGGACCGTGATTCTGGCGATCTCGATAATCCTCTGGGCGTTGGCGAACTTCCCGCGCCCGCCGAAAGTCGGGTCCGACGCGGCAGTCGCCGAGACGCATATCGAAAAAACTAACCAGTTGGACGAGGAGAAACAGAAGCAAGTAGAAACCGAGGCCGCCGCCGAGCAACTTCGGTACAGCATCGCCGGGCGGATGGGCAAAACGATCGAGCCGGTGATCGCCCCGCTCGGGTACGACTGGAAAATCGGTATCGGGCTTATTTCCAGTTTCGCAGCCCGTGAGACGTTCGTTTCGACGATGAGCATCCTGTACAACGTCGGCAAGGACGAGGAAGCGACCTCGCAGTCATTACTCCAAGCGATGCGCGATGCGAAACGGGACGATGGCTCGCCCGTGTGGACTCCTCTGCTCGCGCTGACGACGATGATGTTTTACTTGCTGGCGTTTCAGTGTATGTCCACGTTCGCGACCGTCAGGCGCGAAACCAACTCGTGGGGCTGGACGTTTTTTATGGTCGGCTATATGACCGCCCTGGCTTATGTCGTCACCTTCCTTGTTTATCAGGGCGGCAAGCTTTTGGGATTCTAAGAAAAGTGATTCGAACGAGTAAAGCTATGAGCGAAAAAGCGGCACAACCGGTGGGCGATGCGTGCGAGATTCAATTCGTTGACGAAGGCAAAGTGGAAAACGTCCGCCGCGCGATGAAGTCGGCCGAAGCAATCGGCTTACTCGCCGAGACTTTCAGAATATTGGGCGACCCGACGCGAATCAAAATCGCATTCGCTTTATCAAAAGAAGAATTGTGCGTCTGCGACATCGCCAATCTTTTGGGCGTCTCGCAGTCGGCGGTTTCGCATTCCTTGCGGACGCTGCGGCAGATGAAACTCGTCCGTTTCCGCAGGGAAGGTAAAATCGCCTACTACACGCTCGACGATGAGCACATCGTCAATCTTTTCGACGAAGGCTTCCGGCACGTCGAAGAGCTTTTGTAAAGCGCCCTATATTTTTTGCTCACCAAGAGTGCGGGCGAAGCCACCCCGTCGCGGGTAGCTATGAAAACAGAAAGTAAAGAAAACTACATTCCGGCATTAGGCTATGACATTCTTACGCCTTTTTACGACTCGGTGGTGAAGTGGACGACGCGGGAAAAGGTTTTCAAAAGAAAGTTGATCGAGCAAATCGACATCCCTTCGAGGGGGCGGCTGTTGGATGTGGCTTGCGGGACTGCCACCTTGACCGTCGCGTTGAAACGTAGATTTCCTCAGGCAGAAACTCACGGGCTAGACGGCGACGCAAAAATCCTTCGCATTGCCCGCCGCAAAGCTGCCGCCAGCGGTGCTGAAATAAATTTCAGCGAAGCCTTATCAACCGCCCTGCCGTACCCGGATGAGTATTTCGACGCGGTCATGACGAGCTTGTTCTTTCATCATTTGACGCCCGCAAACAAGCGAAAAACTTTTGGAGAAGTATTCAGGGTTTTGAAGACGGGGGGAACCTTGCACCTTGCCGATTGGGGTAAGGCCGCAAATATTCTGATGAAGGCAGCCTCGCAGCCGATCATTTGGCTCGACGGCCCGACGACGGCGGACAGCCTGCAGGGAAGGTTGCCGGAACTTGCGGCGGGCGCTGGTTTTACTGAAATCCGCGAGACGGCAAATTTCGGAACATTTTTCGGCACGATTCGCATTCACAAAGCGCGAAAACCACTTTAGGAAACGCAACCGGGTGCGCTCGGGCGCGCCCAACGAATTCAGACGCCAGGAAAAGGAGATGAGTCGGAACCTGCTAGATGTCGCAACGAAGCACGAATGGCACAACATCCGTTGGTTCCGGAGGATGGCGCCGGTTTATGACATCGTTGAGATTTTCGCGCGTCACATACGGGAAAAGGTTGTAAGCGATTCGGACTTATCTCCTGGCGCAAGGGTGTTGGACATGGCTTGCGGCACGGGGTCGCAGAGTATCGCTTTCGCGAAATATGGATTTTCCGTCGTCGGCGTTGACTTATCACCCGACATGCTCGCGCGGGCGAAAAAGAAGATCAGAAAAGGTTACGACGTTACATTTCTCTGTCAGGACGCGTCGAGCATCCCTTATGCCGATTCGCATTTCGACCTAGCGACCGTTTCCTTCGGGCTGCACGACATGCCGGAGGGCATCGGCGTGGCGGTGTTGCGGGAAATGCGGCGGGTGACGAAACCCGACGGCAAGATCGTGATCGTAGATTACGACGTGCCGCAAAATTCACTTCCGGCTTTTCTCGGCCACGCCGTCGCAAAAACATGGGAGAGCAAATATTACGACCGTTTTCTAGAAGTTGGCCTGCAGCACTATTTGGGCGAGGCGGAACTTTCGGCGCAAGAGAAAGAGAATTTTATATTCGCGAATATTCAGAAGGTGATTTGTACGAATCGTAAGCGGGCTTGACTCGTCAATCGATTTCGGCCCCGTGGCATTCAAGAAGTAGGCGAGTTGCCCCGACGGTCATTTTGTCTGTTGGTAAAAACGAAAGCACGAAGGTTGACTAGAGGAATGGAGAAAACAGTTTTTCAAATACCGCAGATGGACTGCCCGTCTGAAGAGAATCTAATCAGGCTCAGGCTCGACGGCATCGCCGAGATAAAGCACCTCGCATTCGACATCCCGCAGCGGCGTCTGACCGTGCATCACGAAGGGCGGCTTAACGAAATCGAAAGTTCGATCGGGGATCTAAATTTGGGCGGCACCCGCGTCAGCACGGAGCGGTCGGAGGAGGCCCAATTCGAAGAACCCACGAAACAGCGCCGATTGCTCTGGACCGTCCTCGCGATCAATTTCGGATTCTTCGCGATCGAGATCACGACGGGTTTGATCTCCGGCTCGATGGGCCTGATCGCCGACAGCCTCGACATGCTCGCCGACGCGTTCGTTTACGGCATCAGCCTGTTCGCGGTCGGTGCCACCCTGGCGCGAAAACAGCGCATCGCTACGCTTGCGGGTTATCTTCAGATCGCGCTCGCCATCATCGGCTTCGTCGAGGTTATCCGCAGATTCTTAGGCGTTGAGGAGATGCCGGACTTCGCCACGATGATCGTCATTTCGATCCTCGCTCTGGTCGCGAACGGGCTCTGTCTTTATCTGCTGCAAAAATCCAAGAGCAACGAGGCGCACATGCAGGCGAGTGCCATCTTCACGTCCAACGACGTGATCATCAACCTGGGCGTGATCGCGGCCGCAGTGCTGGTCTACCTGTTCGGATCGAACAAGCCGGATCTGATCGTCGGGACCATCGTGTTCATGGTGGTCCTGCGCGGGGCATTGCGGATCCTGAGATTGGGGAAACCCGCCGATGGATAGATCCGCTACATTTTGGGTCACCGTCGTCGTGGCTGTCATCCTTGCGGCGGTTCTTTACGCACTCGCGAGGCACGCATTCCGCCGGTTCAAGTTTTCGAAGCGGGACATGAAGGCGGCCGGGTTGAACCGCAAGGAGCGACGGCAATTCACGGCGCGGCGGAAGGGGGCACGGCGGAGCGGCAATAAGCGTTTCTAAAAAACATGGATCGTTACACGCTACTTACCTACCTCATCGTTTACCTTACCGTCGCGTTCGTTCTGCCGACGTACCGGGTCTGGAAACGCACAGGGCTCAACCCCGTCACGTTCGGCGGAACCGATAGCGCCCACGATTATGTGGGGATGCTGTTCAAGATGGTGATGCTGATCCTATTGCTCGCGACCGGCGCGAGGGCGTTGCTCCCCGCGGTCGATGAGTACTTGACACCGATATCCTGGCTTGAAATCGATCTCTTGCGGTACGTCGGCTACGCCCTGCTCCTCGCCTCGCTCGTATGGGTCGTGACGGCCCAGTTCCAAATGGCCGACTCATGGCGGATCGGGATCGACTCCTCGAAGACGCAACTCGTGAGTACGGGCCTTTTCGGTGTCTCGCGGAACCCGATCTTCCTCGGGATGATGGGCACCTTGCTAGGCCTCTTGCTCGTGCTGCCGAACGCATTGACGCTTACGATTTTCGCTCTAGGTTTTGCACTGATGCAGATTCAGGTGCGTCTGGAAGAAGAATTCTTACGACGGTCGCAAGAGGGCGAATACGAGGAATACGCGAATCGAGTGCGGCGTTGGTTGTGAGGTCAGCCATCGGATACATTTGAGGCTCGCACGATCGCTGGAGGAGTTTAATGTCATTGACCATAAAGGAACTTGTCACGTACGTCCCGTCCGAGGATTTCGGTGTTTCGCAGCGCTTTTACCGGGGGCTCGGTTTCGAGTTGACGGAGGGCTGGGGCGGGACGATGGATTGCAGACTCGGAAACGCCGTCTTCCGACTGCAGAACTACCACAACAAAGACTGGGCGGAGAATTTCATGATGAAATTCGATGTCGATGACATTGAAGGGTGGCACGCGCATGCGAAAGAGGTGATCGACAACGGCGACTTCGGGCACGCGAGATACGATAATGAGATCGAGTTGGTCGGCGGCGATACGAAGATCTTTCACGTTTGGGACCCGTGCGGGGTTTTGCTGATCTTCATCGGTTAGCGGGCGGGTCGCAGGCCCGCTTGACTCTGGACCTAACTCAAGGGTGTACAATGTTGCCTGATGGATGATTCCTTTCGCATCGGTGAAGTTGCGGAGCGCTCCGACGTCAGCGTCGACACGGTCCGGTATTACGAACGCCGCAAGCTGCTACCGGAAGCACCGAGGACCGCGGGCGGATATCGCCTGTTCGGCCCGGAGGCCATCGAGCGCATCACCTTCATCAAGCAGGCACAAGATCTCGGCTTCACGCTGGAGGAGATCTCGACGCTTCTTTCCGCCGACGGGACGAGCGATTGCCGGCACGTCCACGACCTGCTCGACGCTAAGCTGGCCGACCTGGACGCGAGGTTAAAAGCGATGCAAACGTTCCGCCGGAAACTCAAGCATTACCTCGACGAGTGCGAAGTGGAATTAAAGGCGCATCCTAACTCGGAGGAATGTCCTGTCATTGATGAAATAGCACACTCGTCCCGAGCTGACCACAATTGAAGTACTAAATGACGCAATAATGAATGAATTATCAGTTATGAGAAAAGAAAACGTCCTAATGGGAGGCGGAGTCGCGGCGGCAATCGTCTCTAGTCTATGCTGCATTTTGCCCTTGATCGCAGTTATCTTCGGCCTCGGAAGTTTCGGCATCGCGTCGGCTTCTGAAACGTTGAGGCCATACTTGTTGGTGTTAGCGTTTGCGGCCATCGGATATGGATTTTACCGCGTCTATTTTCATCGAGAGGAATGTGCTCCGGATGAGAGTTGTGGCACTAAGCAGGTGAGTAAGATCAACCAGATCTCCCTTTGGATTGCGACCGTAGTGATAGTCGCGTTCGCACTAGCTCCGTATTATACCGGCTACATCGCAGCGGCGATCACCGCGCCTCGCCTTTCGACGACCGAATCTGCACCTGTCGTCGCGCCCGCGCCGCCGGATGAGTCTATTGCTAAGAAAACTATTGTGCTTAAGGTACGCGGTATGACTTGCGAAGGCTGCGAAACGCACATTGAGATCCCGCTGAGAAAGTTGCAGGGCGTTATCTCCGCCGACGCAGATTATAAAGAACACAACGTGACAGTCGTATACGATCCCGCACAGGTGACGGTCGAAAAAATCAAAGAAGCGATAATTGCTACTGGCTACGAACTAATCTGAATACACGTGGTCAACCATAATTTTGATCTCGTAGTGATCGGAACCGGAGCGGGCGGGTCAACCGTGGCGCATAAATGTCGGAAAGCCGGCTGGAAGGTCGCCATAATCGATTCCAATCCGTTCGGCGGCACGTGCGCGTTGCGTGGTTGCGATCCAAAGAAAGTGCTTGTGGGCGCCGCTGAGTTGATCGATTGGAATACGCGCATGAAAGGAAATGGCTTTTCCGGTAATGATAAGATCGACTGGCAGCAGCTTATGGCGTTCAAGAGGACTTTCACCGAACCGGTTCCCGCCAGCAGAGAAAAGGCATTTACAAAAGCGGGTATCGCAACGTTTCACGGCCGCGCGCGCTTTCTCGATAAGACGACCCTTGAGATCGGTGCGGACACGCTGAACGGTCGATATGTCCATATTGCTGCTGGAGCTAAACCGGCTGTCTTGGGCATCGCGGGCGAAGAATATCTCACCACGAGCACTGAGTTTCTCGAGACCGAACAACTGCCGAAGCGGATCATCTTCGTCGGTGGCGGTTATATCGCCTTCGAGTTCGCACACGTCGCTGCGCGGGCCAATGCCAAGGTTCGGATCATTCATCGTGGAATTCGTCCCCTCGAAGGCTTCGATCCTGACCTTGTAGACACGTTGGTGCGGGCGACACGGAACTTGGGCGTCGAAGTCGATTTAGGCGCGACAGTGGAATCTGTCCGAAAGGAAGGCGAGCACTTTATCGTAACCGCGTCCACTTCCAATTCAAGCGAAACTTTTGAGGCGGATATGGTCGTTCACGGAGCGGGACGTGTTCCAGACATAGATGATATGACCCTTGAAACCGCGAACGTCGAGAGAGGAAAAAAAGGAATACAGGTGAATGAATTTTTACAGAGCGTCTCGAACCCGCTCGTGTTTGCGGCGGGTGACGCTGCGGATAGCGGAGGATTGCCGCTTACGCCTGTCGCGACAATGCAGGGACACGTGGTAGCGAGCAACCTGCTAAAAGGTAATCATCGCCGGCCTGATTATCGTGGAATCGGCACCGCCGTTTTTACGATCCCGCCGATGGCTTCCGTTGGATTAAAGGAAGATGATGCGGCAAAGCAAGGCCTTTACTTCGACGTCAATTATGAGGACACTTCGGGCTGGTATTCGTCTAAACGTATCGGATTAAAATACTCGGCTTATAAGACTCTGGTCGAAAAGGACACTGGTCTAATCTTAGGGGCACATCTTTTAGGTGCTCACGCTGATGAGGTCATTAGCATCTTCGCCCTTGCGATCCGTAACGGGCTAAACGCCAAGGATTTGAAAACGATGGTCTTCGCATATCCGACAAGTGCCTCCGACATCAGTTATATGGTTTAGTGAATTTATGATAAATGTTGCCAACAACGCCGAATTCGAATCCGAAATAACTTGTCCGCGATGTGGTCACAAAAAGACTGAGATCATGCCCGCAGACTCGTGCGTCTTCTTCTATGAGTGCGAAGGCTGCCAAGCCATTTTCAAACCTCTTCCCGGCGATTGTTGTGTATTTTGTTCCTACGGATCGGTTCCGTGTCCGCCGAAAACGACGGGCGCGGTTTGTTCCGCACATTTACCGACGTTGTTAACTTATTAACGATGGCCACGAACATTCTCGATAAGGTCGGATCGATCGGAGCTCTCGTGGCGGGCGCGGCGGTGCCTTGTTGTTTTCCGTTCCTCAGCCTCGTGGGGTCGATCCTGGGGTTGAGTTTTCTCGCACCATACGAGACCTACGTTCTTTACGCGATGCAGGTGTTCGTCGTCGCCGCTTTGATCGGCGCGGTCGTCGCGTACCTAGGCCATCGAAAGCTTCTTCCGTTGATCCTCGGTGGGCTGTCCGTGCTCGCGGTGCTCTATTCGCTCAACGCGGATATGAATGTCAAGATCCTGTACCCGGGCCTCGCCGGCTTAATGATCGTTGCGATTTGGAATTCGATCGATGCGAGGCGTTGTGCTGACATATGCAGGAAGTAATGACGGGTCCGGATCACACTCAAGAAACCAATTCCGACAGTCTGCTTGAGAGTCATTCGCATGCGGTGAGTCTTACCGTTCTTGAACTCGACGCCAACCCTCAGAAGTTGGTGCCCGCTTTTTTCCTTGCGAATCTCATGTCCCCGGCGCTATGGGATTGGCGGAATGAGAAACAGGCGGTAAACGAGCACGGGGTCGTATACAGTCCCCGCAACCGTCTGAATCAGATCCAGCGATTTTTCCACCGATACACCTTCACGAACCTACCCGATCGACCCGGCGGCGATCCGTGGGGGCTGATCTCCTTCGACGAGGAGGAACGAAGGTTCGGCGCGGAGTTCGTTCGCAGGATCCGGTCGGAATACGACACGACACTTCGACAACTGCATGTCGAGAATCCGGAATCGCAATTCGGCCAGATCGTGAATGAGCCTTACTACGCCCGGAGTCTTTTCCCGAGGCTCAAGAACGAAACATTAGAGGTGATGAACGCGTTCGCCACGACCAACGAAGAAGGTAAGGCTTCCGGGAAATGTTGGGGGCTCGCAGCGCTTTGGGCCGCGGCGCTGGTCGTTTGGGGCCGCTTTCCCTTGGACCAGGTGGTTATCACCGGGAATCGAGCGCATGTGTTCGTTTACCTCGACGTGGAGGACGGGCATCTGCTGAACAATACCAAATGGTTCAGCACAACGCGGATCAACAACCAGTCGGAATTATCGGATTTTGTGCGGGCGGTTGCTTCGGGTCCGGAAACTACGTTCTTCTATAATCCGTCGTTGGGGATGTGCCATTGCATATCGCGCACATCGCAGATCCCGCACCATCAGGTTAAAGACATATACCAGCGAATCGGCGAGTTTGTCTCTAACCCCCTGAAGCACCCCGACCCGGAACAGATTCGATACATTGAACCGTCGCACGCCGTCCCGGATCCCTTAGACCACGATTCCGCGGAGAGTTACCAGTCGGCAATTCACCAACTGGCTCGCGAATATCCGGGTTCGATCTTCGAGTACGCACTGTACGCGTTCAGAAGTTTGCGCGTTCGGAACCCGGAAGTGTATGTTCTCGCCGCACTCCGCGAGCCAAACACGGCTGCGCTTGCCGCCGAGGTGGCGACGCTCGACGATGCATTGTCTATCGTTCGCAACATCAAGGGAAATTCATCGATCTTCGGGGGCCGCGACCGGATCGCGATGCCGGACGAGGTCGTTTACTTTAATACCGGACACGAGGCCGAAAAGGCCTTGCTGTTGTACACCTTGCTGAGGAAGTCGTCGCTTGCAGATCTGGATAGTTCGCTTCTACTTACCAAGGACCACAGCCTCGTGATGGTGAACGGACGTCCGGTTTACCCGGAAAGCCACGTTTCGTTCGAACGCAATGAAAACATGGAATTGCCGATAAACGGGAAATCAGTCCCGATACCTCCGCCGGTTAGCTTTACCGCTACCATAACTTGCCCGAAATGCGGGTACGTTAAGAGCGAACAAATGCCAACGAACGCGTGCGTCTTTTTTTACGAATGCACGAACTGCTCGGACCTCCTTAGGCCGCTCCCTGGCGATTGTTGCGTGTTCTGTTCATATGGCTCGGTCCAATGCCCACCGAAAAGTGCGGAGTCGAACTGTTGTTAGGTGATTAATATGAAACGCCATTACATAAAGATCGGAGTTGTGGCCGTGGTGCTGTTAGGGTTCGCTGGCCTGGTCGGTTACCAATTTAGCGGGGGAAACGAGTTTTCCTCGAACATGCCGGACCTAAAGGCGCAATTTAATAAGGACAATGGCAACCCGCTTAGTCGTCCTGCTTTCGCCTACCTGAGGGCATTGCCTTCGGGGAGCCTCCGAAATTCATCAGGACCTGATGAATCTGAAAGATCAGAATATTGAAGTTTATTCCGTCTGGGTGCCGATCCTCCCATCATATTTCGAAGTGACTGTAGGTCGAGCCACCAAAACCCTGCCGGATCCTCGCGTTCGTCATTACTGGGATGGCGACGGAGAACTGGTCAAGGGTTATGCTCCCGTCTTAGGAATTGACGATCAGGCATGGGACGTTTATCTGCTTTACGATAAAGATGCGGAATGGAAAGATGCACCGCCGAAGCCTAACTACTGGCAAGAGCAATTAGGTATATCGGAAGAGACCAAACTGGACGGTGCGAAACTTGCTGTTGAAATCGACAAACTCCACAAACATGAGCTGAGGAACCAATGACGACGGCCCAAAAGATTGCGAGCATACTGATCATCGCCCTGGGTCTGCTTCATTGCTCGTTCACGTTCCTAAACTACCACGGCATTTCTTATGAGGCGGCATGGTTCCTGGGGACGGGCGTCGCGATCGTGCTGGCGGGATTTTTGAATATTGCTATACTGCGCACCTCGGCGCAAGACGTAGTCATCTGGACAATGGCCCTAATTGCGAACGTGTTTTTTCTGCTCGGGTTCGCCGTCTCCTCATACATGATGCGGCAGCCGCAGGTGTTCGCGGGGGCCATCTTGTTCCTCATCACAACGACCTACTGCCTCGTAGTCAAACCAGCTCAATCTAGTGATGGTAGCCCTGCTGTTCCTCCCCGATAAAAGCCACCTCGGCGAGCGAGAACTCAGCCCCGATTGGGGTCGCTATTACTCTTATCCCATTTTTGTAGGGGCGACTTCGGTCGCCCTTTATTCTTTGGAGCGCCTTTAGTACGAAGAAAGGGCGTCTTACCTTTCGGTCTCCCTGACACCAAAGTCGACATTGCACTCCGTGCGGAGGCCCGTCTAAATCGGGATATTAAGCGTATCCGACTAGAAGTTTCGCCGGAAAGTAAAAATCGGGCTTGACTCTACACGTGACTACAGAGTTTATGATTGAATGGTAACCAAAATTGCGCTGGGACTGGGTGTCGCAGGAGGACAAAAAAGCAATGGCGATTAGGAATAACACGGCGACGACGATCGCCGATCGCACCAATCGGCTTTCGCCCCGGACTTCGATGAAGATCGGCGAGGTTTCACAGGAATCGGGGGTAGGCGTCGAGGCCTTGAGATTCTACGAGCGCAGCGGGCTTCTGGGGAGGCCCGCACGTTCGCAGAGCGGTTACCGGCTCTACGACGAAGGGGTGCTGGAGCGCCTCGCGTTCATCAGAAAGGCGCAATTCCTCGGTTTCTCGCTCGACGAGATCCGGCACATCATCAGCGACGCCGAGAAGGGCGCGAGCCCGTGCGATGACGTCCGGGCGATCGTGCGACGTCGCCTCGCGGAGGTCTCGGAGCGGGTCAAGGAGATGCAGCGGCACCACCGGGAACTTACGCGCACGCTGGAAGAATGGGACGAGGTGGGCCGGGCACCGGGCAATATATGCGGTCTTATCGAAGGCACTGAGATGCAAAACCCATCGCCGACTAGCGGGCGCGTCACGCCGAAAAAGCAGAGAAAAAAGACGGCGTAAAAGTTTTTTCACATTTCTCGAAAAAAGGGCTTGACACTGTACTTGACTACAGAGAATAGACTTTATCTATCGGGCGATTTTCCCCGAAATTATTACTGAGATCAACGAGGTACAAAAAATGAAAGTAGCTAACGAAACAACGAGCGAACCCCAAAAGAATGACAGTAGTTTCACGACGGTGACGGCCCCGGAAATCGTCTGCGGCGGCTGTGCGAGTTCGATCACGAAAGCGTTCGCGGACGTCAAGGGCGTTTCTGCCGTCGAGGTGGACGTGCCGACGAAAAGGGTGACGGTGCATCACGACGAGGAGACCTCCCGTGAAAAAATCGTCCAGGTGCTCGACCGCGCCGGTTATTCGGCGGAGTGAGCGTACTTGATCGCGGTGCTGGTGGATCCGCAGGTGAACGGGAGGGATAAATGATTACGACGAAAACGATCGATCCGGTGTGCGGGATGGAAATCGATCCAGCGACCGCAGCCGGGCGGAGCGAGTACGGGGGCGAAACCTTCAATTTTTGCTCCCCCACTTGCAAGGGGAAATTCGACTCGGCTCCCGAAGAATTCGCAGCTTCGAAAGCGGCCGAGAGCGGGGGCGGAAACAAAGGAACCAGCAATGGGTTGACCACTAAACAAGCCACGGACGGAACGCACAACGACCATTCACTTCCTGATGGTGCTGGCGAACGGGTCGATCTGCCGATCACGGGGATGACCTGCGCGGCGTGTGCCAACCGGATCGAAAAACAGCTGAAAAAACAGCCGGGTGTGGACGCGTGCTCGGTCAATTTCGCCACCGCGAAGGCGACCGTCAAGTACGACCCCGGCAAGACCAACGTCGCCGCCCTGGTGCAGACCATCAAGGACACCGGCTACGACACGGCGGGAACGGCGCGGGCCGAATTCGTAGTGGACGATTCGGCGAGACCGTCCGGCTCGGGCACCCCGCTCGAAGGTCATTTGATGAAACGGAACGGTGTCGTGAAGGCCGCCTTCAATCTCGCGAACCAAACCGTCGCGGTTGAGTATCTTCCGAATTCAGTTGATGTGAAACAGATTCGTGCCGCCATTGAAGATTTCGGTTACAACGTTCGCGAAGTCTCCGGAATTTCCGATTCGGCCGAGGATTCGCTCGAACACGCTCACGCCGCCGAGTATTCCGACTTAAAGCGAAAGTTTCTGGTCGCCGCCGTTTTGTCACTGCCGATACTGGTGATCGTCATGTCCCACGGGCGTATCGAGTTGTTCAATTTCCGCGGCGTGAACTGGCTTCAGCTCGTTCTTGCGACGCCGGTCGTTTTTTATTCTGGCTGGCAGTTCTACCGCGGAGCATGGGCGGCGTTTCGGCACCGTGCCGCCGATATGAACACGCTCATCGCCGTCGGCACCGGCACCGCATATATTTACTCGGTACTCGCGACGCTGTTTCCTTCGTTTTTCGCCAACGCCGTCGGGCAGACTATGAACATGCCGGGGATGGAAGGTACGCCAACCGTGCCGGTCTATTTTGAAGCGGCCAGCGTTATTATTGCCCTTATCGTATTGGGGAGACTGCTGGAGGCGAGAGCGAAGGGGCAAACGGGCGCGGCGATAAAGAAACTTGTCGGCCTGCAGGCGAAAACGGCCCGCGTGATCCGCGACGGGCGCGAGATCGAGATCGAGACCGAGGAGGTCGTCCCGGACGACATCGTCCTGGTGCGCCCGGGAGACAAGATACCCGTCGACGGCGTGGTGACGGAAGGTTCGTCGGCGGTTGACGAGTCGATGCTCACGGGCGAGTCGATCCCGGTCGAGAAGAAAGTCGGGGACGAGATCTTCGGCGCCACGATCAACAAAACCGGAGCCTTCTCGTTCCGGGCGACGAAGGTCGGCAAGGACACCGCCCTGCAGCAGATCGTCCGGCTGGTGCAGGACGCGCAAGGGTCCAAGCCGCCGATCGCGAAACTCGCCGATACGATCAGCGGGATATTCACCCCGATCGTGATCTCCGTAGCGATCGCGACGTTCGTGGTGTGGTTCGTCGCCGCGACGCCGGAGGTGCGGTTCACGATGGCGTTGGTGAATTTCGTCTCGGTGCTGATCATCGCCTGCCCGTGCGCGCTCGGGCTCGCGACCCCGACGGCGATCATGGTCGGGACGGGTCGCGGCGCGGAGAACGGCATATTGATCAAGGGCGGCGACAGCCTGGAGACGGCCCACAAGCTCGACACAATCGTCCTCGACAAGACCGGCACCATCACCAAGGGCGAACCGGCTCTCACTGATGTCGTCGCGGCGGACGGTTTCGCGGAGAACGATTTCCTGAAGATCGTTGCGTCGGCCGAAAGGCAAAGCGAACATCCCCTGGCCGCCGCAATCGTGCGCGGCGCAGAGGAACGCGGGTTGAATTTTGCCAAACCGGAAAGCTTCAACGCCCTCGAAGGGCGCGGAATCGAATCGCGCGTCGCGGGTAAGGATCTTCTTCTCGGGAACGTGCGCCTGATGAACGAGCGGAAAATCGAACTGGGAGGCGCGGAAACGACGGCGGAGAGGCTTGCAACGGAGGGCAAAACGCCGATGTTCGCGGCGATCGACGGCAAGTTCGCCGGCGTGGTCGCGGTCGCCGACACGATCAAACCGGAGTCCGCGGATGCGATCGCATCGCTGCAAAAGTTGGGACTCGAAGTCGTGATGATCACCGGCGATAACCGCAGAACGGCGGAAGCGGTCGCGGGGCAGGTCGGGATCAAACGCGTGCTCGCTGAGGTGCTGCCGGAAGGCAAATCGGGCGAGATCAAACGCCTGCAGAGTGAAAAGAAACTGGTAGGGATGGTCGGGGACGGCATCAACGACGCCCCCGCTCTCGCGCAGGCGGACGTTGGGATCGCCATAGGCACCGGAACGGATGTCGCGATCGAGGCGAGCGACATCACGCTTATCAAGGGGGATTTACGCGGGGTGGTGACCGCGATCGGGTTGTCGAAGGCGACGATCCGTTCGGTGAAGCAGAATCTGTTCTGGGCGTTCATCTACAACGTGATCGGGATCCCCATCGCGGCGGGCCTGCTTTACCCGCTTACGGGCTGGTTGCTCTCGCCGATCATCGCTTCGGCGGCGATGTCGCTTTCGTCGGTGTCGGTGGTGGCGAACAGCTTGCGCCTGCGCAAATTCGGCGGGCCGGTGGTCGGCTAACGAATAGGAGGACTTATATGGACACAATGGAGATTGTCGTGATTGTGGGCGGCGTCGCTCTGATCGGTTTGACGCTGTGGTACTTCTTCGGCGAGCGCGAAAAGGTCGCCGCCGAAACCAACGAAACGGGCGTGCAGGAGATCAAGGTGACGGTGAAGGGCGGATACGCCCCTGACGTGATCGTGGTCAAGAAAGATGTGCCCGTGCGTCTGAATTTTTACCGCGACGAAACGTCGTCGTGCAGCGAGCAGGTGGTTTTCGGCGATTTCGGGATCGCCCGCGACCTCCCGGCGTTCAAGACCACCCCGATCGAGTTCACCCCGGAAGAATCGGGCGAGTTCACGTTCGCGTGCGGGATGAACATGCTGCGCGGGAAGCTGATCGTGCAGTAGGTCGAAAAGTCACATGGAAAATTGGCGAACAGAAACCGAAAACCGAGACGGCTCCCATAGGCGCGCGGTTTTCAGGACGACACGCGTCGGCGATTTCGAGGTCACGGTGAGGCATTCGCCTCTGTGATCCCGCATCACTCCGGAGCGATCCCGACGTGCGATAATCCGAGACTGGAAGACCCGGAGATTCTCCAACTCTACAGGGAGATCATCGAGAGCCAGAAGCGCGAGATCGACCAGATGAGCCGGATTCTGGAGCGTAAATAGATAAACGTAGCTCTGCGTACCAATTTACGCGGTCCGGTCAGAGCTAGAATGATGTTTTGTTCTCGAGCAGAAACCTTTCGTACCGCGGGTGCGGGCGAATCAGTAACAATGGAGGTAAATTATGGCTTAGCAAACAGACCCGGTCTGCGGGATGCAGGTCGAGGATTCGAGCGCCGCGGGGCAGACCGACTACGAAGGAACAACTTATTACTTCTGTTCGACAGGCTGTCAGGACAAGTTTGAAGAAAGCCCTGAGGACTATACGAGTCAATAGAGATGAAAGCGCCAAGGCAGGAGTCACCTGCCGGGCGCTTTTTCACTTAACCATAAGCGATTTATCAATCGTGTCTTCGGCCGGTTTTTGAATTTGACGACTCGGGAAGTTGCATAAAGTAATCCGGTTTGAACGAGCCGCGTTAGGTCGAGGATAAGCCTTTAGTGCTACGCATTATGGGCCGCGTGGACGGGCGATTGCGATAACAATCTCAAGACGAAATGAAAAATATGAACGAACAACACAATGCCCCTGGGAACGCGACACATGATTCTCATTCGAGCGAGCACAAACCGTATATCGGGCTAATGATTTCGCTGGTCATTTCCTTCATCGTGATGTATTTCATCATGTACGCGATGGCTGACCGCTGGGTCAATGTCTATTTGAACCTGAGCAACGTTTACATGACCGGGCTGATGGCGGGGTCGATGCTGCCTGTGATGCTGGTGACTATGCCGGGGATGTTCAAAAACAGGAAGATTAACGTCGCGCTGTGGGCGGTGTCCGTTGCGGTGCTTGGACTCTTTTGGGTACTGCTGCGATACGAAGCGGGAGTCGGGGACCGCGAGTTCATGCGGGCGATGATTCCGCACCACGCCGCAGCGATCCAGATGTGCAAGGAATCGTCTCTCACCGACCCGCGGGTGATAAAACTCTGCGGGGAGATCGTCGCGTCACAGGAGCGTGAGATCGCGGAGCTGAAGGTTCTGCTCGCGGAGTAGCATCCTTATTTCCCCGGAACCCCAATCAAAAACTTGGATAGGCACAAATTATCCAAATCCCCGCGAGGCAAAAAACGATTTTGTATCTTAGGACCGTAGACGGCCCCGCCCGCCCCTCGGCGAAAGAGGAGTAATTCCGTCCGCTTTCAAAGATTCGCTCCTTGAAAAAAAGCTGGAGGACTGCCGGGTTTGGAATTCTGTCCGCTTTGTCGATTCGCGCCCGCTGTGGATTCGGCTTTACCGACCGTACTGCTTGATGATCGCTTCGCGGATCTCCCGCCCGCTCATATTCGTTTCCTTCTTCATCTTGTACGCGGCGATCGCTTCGTTGATGCAAGTGCTGCAGTTGGCGCCGTGTTCGTCCTTGAAGCAACTGTGCAGGCTCTTATGCCCGAACCCGCGGTCGCAGTGGCAGTAGCACGGCACTTCGGCGAGCGTTTCGGGGATCTCCTTCGCGATCTGGTAGGCGGTCCGGGCGGAGCCGGTGAAGAGTTCCGGATCGAGGGTCGGCCCGAGGCTCGCCGCGGTCGGGGAGATCTGAAACGCGGGGACGGGTTTTATCGATTTCAATTCTTCGACAGGGGCACGCTTTTCGATCGGGGCGGGCGTCCAGGCGGGCCGGGCGGCACGGGCGATCTGCTCCTGTTGATTTAGCTTCCACATCGCCGCCACGGCGACGGTCAGCAACGCAATGATCCCTAGAATGATAAGTAGTCCTTTCTTGTTCATACTTTTTTTGCGGGAGCAGGATCGCGCATCCTTCATGGCCTAAGTCCTCGTGCGGTCGGATGGGATCCGCTCCCACTTGCGGACATGCAAGATTCGTTCCTCCCGGGAGATTCCCGCGAAATCGATCCGTAGGGTATTTAATGGCTGGTGGCGGGCGGAGCCACTACGCGGCTTCCGAGCTGAACTTCCGCGGAACTGCGGAATTATCCGCAACGGATACGCGATCCTCCGCGGCCGGCAATTAATGATCACTACTTACGGCAGTTTTGCCAGCGGTCGTCAGGCACAATTGTTATGTCGGATTTATAGGGCAGGAGTTATCCACCCTTCCGCCAACGATTCGGTTGTCCGGTGGTCTCGAAAAGCCCCGATCTCGTACGCGTTGCAATTGCATTTTCGATGAATATTGGGTTGGACCGCCGCAAAACCACAGGCATCAGATGTGCCGCAGCGATGGCAACAATCTTACTAGGTTAAACGGGACATATGACGCAAAGGGGCGGATCGGTCGGAATAAGATTGCGGGCCCGACCAGCGCAGGCGATAGAATGTTGTTTGAGCTTTAAGATCTTGATAGGGAGGTATTTCCGATGGGCAAACCGAAATCACCAACGCTACTGCTAGTCCTAGCGGTTTTCTTTCTAGGCTGCTCGCCCCCCGCGAACGTCGAACAGAACCGGGACTCCAATCACGAGCGAACTTCGGCCACCGCAACGCCGGCGGAGGCCACGGTGGTGGGTTTCGTCTACACCGCCAACGAGGGGGAAAATTCGATCAGTGCGATCGACCTCAGCACCGGCCAGGTGAAAACGGCCCCCGTCCGCGTCACGCCGCACAACATTCAGGTATCGCGGGACGGTTCGCTATTGCTGGTGGTTGGGTCGCCGGCGACCGAAACGGGCGGACACTCGGATCCGCAATCGCACGATGCGGAATCGGGACACGGCGAGGGCCACGGCACGGAGCGCGGGCGGTTGCTCATCATCGACCCGGTAACGTTGGATTCGGAAGGCGCGGTCGGTGTCGAGGTCGGGCGCAGCCCGGCCCACGTCATCGCGGACCCGCAAGGCAAATTGGCATACGTTACCAACGGGGCGGACGACACGGTTTCCGTTGTTGATGTAGCTCAGCGGAAAGTCGTCCGAGAGATCGAGGTCGGCGACTCCCCGCACGGGATGAGGATGAGACCTGATGGTAGTGAGATTTATGTGGCGAACACCGGCGATGGTAGCGTATCGGTGATCGACGTCGCGGCAGCGAAAGAGGGAGCCCGAATTCCCGTCGGTGAAGCACCGGTTCAGGTCGCGTTCGCGCCTGATAGCCATCGCGTTTATGTTTCATCGTCCGCCGGGAACAGCGTCAGCGTCGTCGACACTGCAACGCGAAAGCAGATTGCCAGCGTTCCGGTAGGTCGTAAGCCGATCCAGCTATTCGTGACGCCCGACGGTCGCTATGTTTACGTCGCCAACGAGGGCACCAAGGAGAACCCCGATAACACCACGTCGGTGATAGACACGAGGACCAACCAGGTCGTGGCGACCGTCGAGACGGGCAGCGGCGCGCACGGCGTAGTCGTGAGCGACGACGGAAGCCGCGCTTTTATCGCCAACTCGATCGACAGTACCGTGTCGGTGATCGATACGGCCACGCAGAAGGTGACGCGTAACATCAAGGTCGGGAAAGGTTCGGGCGGCATCTCGTTCAGGCGCGCAAATCCGGTACGTACGCGTTAGAACGTTGTCGAACCATCATCCCAGGAAGCGGGTCTTGATCCCGAGTGTTTTGTTGGTCTTTTCGATCGACCGCTCGGCGGACTCCTCGATCCCCGTGAGCGCCCGGATGGCGTCGATCGTTTCGGGAATCACGATCGCCTGGTTGTCTACCAGGTATGCGTAAAACAGTTCGTCGCCGACCACTTTGACCATGTCCTCCCAAATCGCGACCTCGTACATGTCACCGTACGGGCGCCCGAGGCTCAGCATGAGCTCTTTCACCGTGTTGTTAGCCGGCAGGCCATCGGAGTACTTTATGAATGCTGTGCGTGTCGAGGAAGCGAACGCCTCGAGCACTTCTTCAGAGGTGGACGTTCTTGTCAGTTGCACGTTCCAGTAATGAAGGTGACTGAGCGTCTCGGGGACCTTCACCGCCGCCGTGATCACATCGAGTTCCGGATCGACGGTCTGGGCGTCGGGGCCCTGGTGGCTCGGGATCTCCTTCTCAGGGACAAGCGTGTTCATTATGCCGCCGAGATGGCTCTCCCACGGGTCGGTCGCACGCCGCAACAGCGTGCCGCGGGCCTTCGCAAGCAGCCCCGCCGATTTCAGTGCGGTAAGCGTCCTCACGATCGACGTGGTGTTGCAGGAGACGACGCGGGTGCTGTCGCGCCCCAGAGCCGTCCCGTAATTGTTTTCCGCACTGAACGAGTGGCCCGTCGTCTCGTGTTTTTCGCCCCCCTGAACGATGAATTTCAGGTTCCGGGATCTGTATTGCTCGATGTTCTGCGCGGCGATCTTTTTCGGGGTGCAATCGACCACTATATCGCTCCCGTCGAGCATCACCGCGAGCGTGCCCGAGGTCCCTACGCCCGCGTCAGCCATCCGTTGATCTGACGCGTCATCGAACGCGAAAACCGGGAAGCCCTTTTCTACCGCAACCCTTATCCGCCAGTCGGCCGACACATCGCAAACGCCGGCCAGTTCCATATCGTCCTGCGACTCAACCGCGTCCGCTACTCGCTTTCCGATCACTCCATAGCCATTTACACCAACCTTAATTTTGTTCATTTCTTGTCTCCCATCTATTCGATATTCATCCTCAATTCCCGCGTTATATTTCTTTCTCGCCCGCTCGAGAGTAGCCATCAGAACCTGCCGACCCGCTAGCCCATACCACCACCAATCCTGTCACCACTAGCAGTAAGCCTGTAAGGAAGAAAGGTATGCCAACGTTCCAGCCGAACAGCACGCCGCCCAACACGGGACCAATGAACTGCCCCAAACTGTTCGCCACGCTTTGCACACCGAGTGCGGCGCCCGTATTCGCCGAACCAGCACGTTTGGATATCAGGGCAGAAAGATTCGGCGCGATCATGGCCATGCCGAGGGCCAGCGCGCCAACCAGACCGATGACGGTCGAGAAATTCTTGGCGATACCTAAGGACGCTAAGCTTATCCCCATCAAAACGAAGCCGATCACGATTCGGAAAATTTCAGAAATACGCTCGGTAAAATAACCGGTCATCAGAAGCGATTGGAAAATCCCCATCACCAGCCCGCACACGAGGAAGATTGCTCCGACTTCGGCCGGTCCGTAATCGAATCTCGCACCTGCAAAGAGCGCGATGATCGCCTCGAAAAGTGCTAATCCGAACTGACCGATGAACGCTAGAATGAGCAGCGGGCGCAACCTGTTCGCAAGTTCTCTCCAGCCAGGTTTCTCCGGCTCGCCGATCGAAATTGCCTTTATGCCGAGCGATTCGGGAAGCCACTTTGCTGCTACAAACAATACGAGGAAAGCCAAAACAGCGGCCGAAAAAAATGGAACGGAGAAGCTGTCGATAACAAAATGCCACCAGCTTGCCGAAAAGTGCCACTCGCGGCGTACTAATGTGCCACCAAGAGCAGGACCCACGACGACCCCAAGGCTTGCTGCTGTCCCCAGCCATGCCATACCCCGATTGCGGTTCTCCGCAGTCGTTTCGTCAGAAACGTAAGCCGCCGCAGCCGGAAGGGCCGCCGAAGAAAGCGCACCGCCAACGATCCGCGCGGCGTAGAGCAACCAAAGATCGGACGCCGCACCGAACAATACTTGAGTGGCCCCGTACCCGGCGATCCCGAGCAACAGAAGCGGCTTGCGTCCAACGCGGTCGGACCACACTCCCCAGACGGGGGCGAAAAGCAGCTGCATTAACGCATAAATCCCGGTCAGAAGTCCGACATGTAACCCTACAGTGTTCGTCGAAGCGCCCTCTGCAAGAGCTAATCTTTCCGCATAAAACGGCAGCACCGGCAACGTGATCCCGAAGCCGATGTTTACGACGAACAGACAAAACAGCAAGACGAACAATCGTTTATTCATTTCGCTAAACTCTACGCTTCGTCATTTATGGGCTGATATCAAATCTGCCTTTTAAGAAGCTGTGCGTTGAGCGCCACGATTATCGTGCTGAGGCTCATGAACACCGCCCCGATCGCGGGGTTCAGCACGAACCCCCACTGGTAAAGAACCCCGGCCGCGAGCGGTATCGCGACGACGTTGTAGCCCGTCGCCCACAGGAGGTTCTGGATCATCTTCTTGTAGGTCGCCCGCCCGAAATTGATAAGGTTCAGGATATCCTTAGGGTTCGAGTTGACCAGGATGATGTCCGCGGTCTCCGCCGCGATGTCGGTACCCGAGCCGACCGCGATGCCGATGTCCGCCTGCGCGAGAGCCGGTGCATCGTTGACGCCGTCGCCGGTCATCGAAACGAACTCGCCTTTCCCCTGGAGTTCCTTGACGAGGTCGACCTTCTGATGGGGCAGCACCTCGGCGTAGTAACCGTCGAGCCCCATATTGTCGGAAACGGCCCTCGCGACCTTCTCGTTGTCGCCGGTCGCCATCAACACCTTTACCCCGAGGTTCTTAAATGCCCTGATCGCACCGGCGGATTCCTCGCGCACCTCGTCGGCGAGAGCTATAAAGCCCGCGAGCCGGTCGTCCAAAAGGACGAAGACGACCGTCTCCGCGGCGTCGGAATAAGCATTCTCCGGTATCTCGATCGAGGCGTCGCGCAGGAACCCCGGGCTTACCACCTTCACATCGCGCCCGTCAACGGTCGCCTCAATGCCCTTGCCCGTGAGTGCCTGGAAACTTTCGGCGCTGGGGATGTCGAGCTTCTGCTCTTTCGCTTTTCGGATTATCCCGACCGCGATGGGATGCTCGGAGTTCATTTCGAGAGCCGCCGCCGTTCTGAGGAGGGTTTCCTTATCCACGGCCGGATCGAGCGTTTCGATACGCGTTACGCCAAATTCTCCCTTCGTCAGCGTACCCGTTTTGTCGAAGATCATCGCGGTTATCAGCCTTGCGTTCTCGAAGGCGGTCCGGTTCCGGATCAAAAGACCGTGTTGGGCCGAGATCGCGGTGGAGATCGCCACCACGAGCGGCACCGCTAGGCCGAGCGCGTGCGGGCAGGAGATCACCATAACCGTGACCATCCGCTCCACGGCGAAATTGAAACTCGCCCCGAGGAGGAGCCACACCACCAAAGTGCCGACTCCGACGACCACCGCCACGACCGTCAAGATCTTAGCGGCGCGATCGGCGAGATGCTGCGTTTTCGACTTTGTCTTCTGGGCCTCCTCGACGAGCTTGATCACCTTGCTCAGGTA
The DNA here is from genome assembly GCA_019639135.1 of Acidobacteriota bacterium. Lineage (GTDB taxonomy): Bacteria > Acidobacteriota > Blastocatellia > Pyrinomonadales > Pyrinomonadaceae > OLB17. Next base: position 111,480 of record JAHBSL010000008.1, on the reverse strand, counting down.
GCTGTCCTTACCGGTGTGTTCGACTTTTACATGGATCGAACCGTTCCCGTTCACCGACCCGCCGATCACCTCGGAGAACCTTTCCTTCTTCACCGGCTTACTCTCGCCCGTGAGCATGCTCTCGTTCAGGTAGCTTTCGCCGTCCGTCACCACTCCGTCGGCGGGCACCTTTTCGCCCGGACGGACAAGAATGATGTCGCCTTCCTGTAGATCTTCAAGACTGATGTCTTCAACTTTCCCATCGACGACCCGGTGGGCCTCGGCGGGCATCATGCTGACGAGCAGCTGGAGTGCCTTCGACGCACCGAGCACCGATTTCATCTCCATCCAGTGCCCAAGGAGCATGATGTCGATCAGCGTCGCCAGCTCCCAGAAGAAGTCCTCGCCGGGGAACCCGAACACGACGGCGGTGCTGAAAACGTACGCCACCGTGATCGCGAGGGCGATCAGCGTCATCATCCCGAACGAGAGCGTCCTGAATTCGCCGATGGCTCCTTTCAGGAATGGCCAGCCGCCGTAAACGAATACGACCGTCGAGATCGCGAAGAGCAGCAGACTGTCCCCGGGGAAACTGAGTTCGAATCCGAGCCACATTTGGATCATCGGGGACAGGAGAAGGATCGGGACGGTCAAGACCATCGACACCCAGAAACGGCGCTTGAAATCCTCGATCATCATCTTGTGGTGATCGTGTTCGGCATGTCCCATAGGGGGGTTCCCGCCGTGCCCAGCATCGTGCGGCGATCGCTCTGATCCGTTCTGCGGCTCCTTCGCAGTGTGGTGTGCGTGTTGGTGGTCCATAGTCTTGTTTTCCTTTTCTCTCTTGTGCTGAAATCTCGGTTACGTTTCTTCAACGAGGTCAAATATGTCCGGTTATAAAATCCACGAACAACCCGGAAACGTCGATCCCGTTCGTCGGGTGGGGGATCGTGTTGCACGTCACGACGCGGGCAGCCCCCGCTCCCATCAACTCATCGTAAGCGTCACCCGCGAAGACGGCGTGAACGCCGATGCAGACAGGCGCGGCGATATCGAGCTCCCGCAGGCGGTGGACGGTTTCGATCATCGTCCGGGCGGTGGAGATTATATCGTCCACCAGCACGGGCGTGCGGTCGCGGTGCGGCCCGTCGAGCTCGATGGCGGAGACGCTCACGTCGCGATCGCCGCGGCGGGTTTTTTCGAGAACCACAAATGGGGCCCCCGCCATTTGTGCGACCTCCGACACCCATTGCTCGCTTTCCGAGTCCGGCCCGACGATTACGGGGTCGCGGACGTTGTTTCTCACCCACTCGGAGATTTCGCCCGCGGCTGCAGCGTTGAGGTTCGGTATCGAGTAGATCTCCGAAAGTGATTCGCGGCGATGGAGATGCGTGTCGACCGTCGCGATACTGTCCGCGAACGAACAGATCAGCCCTGCGAAGTACTCAGAGGTGACCGCCTCTCCGGGCCGGAAAGCCTTATCCTGCCTCATGTACGCGAGATATGGCGCGGCGAGGCACACATGAACGGCCCCCAACGATTTGAGGTTATTACCCAGGAAATACAAGGGCGCCAACTTTTCGTCCGGCCGCACTAGGGTGCTCACGACCACTGCTAGCCTATCCTTGACGTCCGAGCGGACCCGCAGGTACGTCTCCCCGTCGGGGAACTGGCGGATGTCCATCTCGCCGGCTTCCGCGCCGAGGCGGCCCGCGAGGAGCCCCGAGAACTCCTCATTTCCCGGCATAGCGAATAATACCGGCTTATCGGATATTGTCATTACTTTATCTCCACCACGTCAGTGTTTTCCTTCAGGTATTCGAGCGAATAGGCAAGTTCGCCGTCAGCTTCCGCGTGGACCTCGAACAGGGTGTCCCCCGCCCGGACCGGATCGCCGAGCTTGATATTCAGCAGTATCCCGGCCACAGGAGAGCCCGGTGCCCCCGATAGCTTCGCCGTTCTCGAGAGCTTCCGATTGTCTATAGAAACGACGGTGCCGCTCCGGTCCGCCTTCACCTCGAAACAGTGGCGGGCCGTTGGCGGCTGTTTGAGTCCGCCCTGGGCCTCGCAGATTCTGACGAACTTCTCCAACGCCTCGCCCGACTCGAGAATCCTGCGGGCTGCCGCGTAGCCGGATCCCGCGTCGCCATGCCGCGCCATTCCGATCAGCCTGCCCGCAAGCATGAGCGACTTCTCGGCAAGGTCCGCGGGGGCATCGGCTTCGTTCTTCAGCACGGCGAGCACGTCGCGTGCTTCGAGTGCCGGTCCGATCCCGCGTCCGACCGGTTGCGAGCCGTCCGTTATGACCGCGTCAATGTGCAGGCCGACCTCTCGTCCCACTGCACCCATGACTTCCGCCAAGCTATCCCCAGCTTCTCGGCTTCTAACCTTCGCGGTGGGCCCGACCGGGATGTCGATCACGACGGAGGTCGACCCGGCCGCCGCTTTCTTCGAGAGCACCGAGGCGATCATTTGCCCCTCGCTGTCGATGTCGAGCGCCCGCTGCACGCGCACCAGGATGTCGTCCGCCGGACTAAGCTTCACAGCGCCGCCCCAGGCGAGGCAGCCGCCCTCACGTTCCACAACTTTCCTGACCTCGTCGATGCCGAGATCCACATTGGTGAGCGTCTCCATCGTGTCCGCCGTTCCCGCGGGAGATGTGATCGCGCGCGAGGATGTTTTCGGGATCGTCAGTCCCGCCGCGGCGGCGATCGCGACGACGATAGGTGTCGTGCGGTTCCCCGGTAGCCCGCCCACGCTGTGCTTGTCGAAGACGTCGGGTTTGTCCCAATTCAACCGGTCCCCAACCTCGATCATCGAGCGGGTCAGAAAAACGATCTCGTCCGTGCTCATGCGGTCCGCCGCACACGCCGCAATGAACGCTGAGAGTTGTACGTTCGAGAGATTTAAGTTCGTCACGTCCGCGACGATTCGCCGGAACGAATCTTCGTCGAGAGTTCCGCCGAAGATCTTCCGCCTGATATCGCTCATCGAGACGAGATCGCCGAGATGCGATAGCGTCAGCGGGTCGCCTTCTGCGGCGTTGAGAATCCGGATCGCCCCGGCCGAAAGCGCAAGTTCGTCCTGCTGAAGGAGGCCTAACTCATCGACAACGATCAGCGAGGCGGCCAGGCTCTTGGTCGGCGATGCGACGCGCACGCGGCTCAGCGCGTTGAAGCCCTCAGCCACGCACACGGGGCAATCCCGACGCATGAGGACGAGATGCTCGTTCCGCGAATCGATGCCGAGATCTCTCAACCGCAACGCGTTTGTGATGTTCGTTTCCTGATGGTCCATAATCGTTCAATCCTCAGCCGTGACCGTTTCGCAGATCGCGTACGCCTCATCCATGACATCGTCGATGTTTTGCTTCGAAAGGCCGATTTCGGCCAGGATCCCGGGCGAACCCTTCAGCTCCCGGCACAGCACGATCCCCCTTTCGAGCAACTGCCGTTTCGACTTCACCGAAAGCGACGTGAGGCTGGTGACGGGGTGCAGCCCGGTGGAATCGATCCACCCCCGTAGGCTTTTCTCTTGCGGGTAGTCCCAGCTCAGCAGCCCGAGACCGGCACATGTCCCGTACGCGATCGCATCGCTGGTCATGCGCGTGTTGGTCACAAGCATTCCCTTGTAGATCCGGCCTCCGCGGGGAGCCTCCGATGCGAACGCCTTTTCGATATCGACGAAACGGGCGTGCGCGTAGAGTGCGTGTTTTATGTTGCAGACTCTCCCGAGGAAACTGTGGAACTTGCATTCAGCGTGGTAGAGAAGATCGCCCTTCGCCGCGACGACATCGACCTCGTGGGTGACGCAGCGGCCCTTGATGAACTGGCCGGTCGACGCGGTGTACCCGTCCGCATCGAACAGCGCGGCGATCAACTTTTCGAATGGGTAGCCCGTCGGCCCCATCTGCATGATGGCTCTCTTCAAGTTGTATTTGCCGGCCGAACGTCTTTGCAGGGTTTTCAGTTCCGCGAAAACGATGGAATACAGATCCGATGTCGTGATCCGGTCGTACATCTTCCCGATGACGCGCTCGAGCACGATCTCAACCACATCCGGGTCCGCCTTTACGCGGCGGAGCGATCGCCGTATCTTCTCTTCATCGAAGGGTACTTCGTCACCGTTGGCTTTTATGACATTCATATCTTGTTGCGTTCCTTAAGCGTCCGCTGCACCAGCAACTTCTCTTCAATGTTCTCCCGATCGATCAGGCCGAGAATGGAATCTCCTTCCATCACGGCCGCCGCGCCGCCCTTGGCGGAAAGCTGCTCCATGAGGTCCTGAAGTTTCATCTCCGGACCGGCGACTACGAAATCCGTATTCATGAAGCCGGAAACCAGGGCGTCCTTACCCTGTTCAGATAATCCTCGAATAAGCTCCGTCCGGCTCAGCGTTCCGATGGGTCTGTCAGCATCCGCGACCAAGAAAACAGTCTCCTGGCTGTTTAGGAGTACATCCACTACTCGACCTATAGTGTCGTCCGGGCGGAAAAGGGTGAAACGGCGCATCACCGCGTCTCTAACCTTGAGGCCGGAGAGGGCAGCACGCATAGTTTCCGCAGCAGCCTCGCCTCCGGCTCCGAGAAAAACGAAAAGGCCGATGAACACGAGCCAGAAATTATAAAAGAAACCGAGAAACACGAACATGATCGCCAGGAACTGGCCAAGGGCCGCGGCCGCCCGCGTTGCGTTCGACTTGTCCATCACGAACGACAGCAGGCTTCTCAGCACCCGCCCCCCGTCCATCGGGAAGGCGGGGATTAGATTGAAAACGGCAAGCACGGCGTTGGCGAAAAGCAGATTCCATAGGAACGGCAGGCGTGCAATATCGTCCGAGCCCACCACCGCAGCGAGATCAAGAGTCTGACCCGTCGCGGTGAGGTAAACCCAGATCAGGAACGCGATGATCAGATTGACCATCGGGCCGGCAAGCCCGACGAGCAATTCTTCGCTGGGCTTTTCCGGCATCCCTTCGAGACTAGCTATCCCGCCGATCGGATAAAGGGTAATGTCCTTCGTCTTGATGCCGAAGCGGGCGGCCGTCAGGGCGTGACCGAATTCGTGAAGGACGACGCAAGCGAAGAGCGCCAAAATGAATAACACTCCGGACAAGCCCCCAGCGAAACCGTGGCCGCCCGAAATGTGCATCAGAAAGATCCAGACGAGAAGTATCGAGAAAGTCCAATGGATAAACACATCGATCCCGAAGAACCTGCCCAGCCGCAGCGACCATGACTTCATATCCGACTCCTCATCGAGGCGTTGTAGATCGCGGCGATCGACGCGCCGGAAAGCCAGGCGATCACGAACGTCTCGATCAGCCCGAACAGTGCCTCCAGCAATGGAATGTCCGTCCGGATGATCCCGGAGATATCCTGCCCGTGTAGTAGACTGTTCCCGAACCTCACCGCGGTCTCGTGTCCCGCCACCATCAGCACGACCACGCACCCGAGGTAAAGCAGCGCAACCGTGCTCCCGACCGCGAAACCGAATCTCTTGACATCAATTTTGTTCACCTCTTAGCCTCCCCGCCGTCACCGAAGTGCTTGTCGCTGTGGCCGCCGCGTGCGCCGAAATGCATCGGCATCAGCAGATGACAAAGGAACATCGCGATCACGAATATAAGAAGTGAGATCTTCCCGTCCAAACCGATCAGTGGTGCGAGAAAGATCAGAAGCAGCGGCAGGACACACCCGATCACCATCAGGACCATATGCTTGTTCATAAAACATCCTCCTTTCGATAAATGCCGGCCGCGACATTGTTATTCGCGCATCAAGAGACTGTACAGGCTCAATATGACGAAATAGCGTCGCTTCCGGTGCGGCATTTCTTTCCGGCCTGGCTGCTCGACACCTCATATTCGGGATAGGTTCGCGCTCACTGCGGAAATTTTCACGCCTTCTAAGCTTTTGCCTAGCGGCCTGCATGGCCCTCGGGTCCGCTTCATGCGCGAAGCCCTCCGCTCCAGACTTTCTTCATCCGACCGTGGATTGCATCTGCAAATGGACCAGCCGAACAACACAACGGCGAGGCCGGAACTCCCGAAAAATTAATGAATCCGCCGATCAAGTGGGCCGGCGGAACATATCACCCCAAAGACCCCAGATGTCTGAGAACAGACTGAACTGCTTGAAAGTGAACAATTCACCCGGCGCCAGAACCTAAGACATTTCCGTTGAACGCGGCTGAGACGCCCTATATCTCTCGGTTTCTTGATTCATATCGAAATTGGCACATTACTTGCGGTTTACATTAAGGAAAATCTCGTGCCATGGGGCGGGCGCAATTAGATGAAAGGGAAAGCACGGCGAAGCGGGAATCAGATGAGTGTCTGGCTTTACTGGCTCTGCTGGGCCGTCATCGCGGGCGTGATTACCTATTTGGCCCTCCGGGTCACGGGGGTGGTGTGAGCGAGGTGGACCTCCAGACGGCGAAGGCTTCTGAATTCCGGGCTTCCGCTTTCGGCGCTGGGATCGCGGGATTCGGACTCGGTGTAATGTTTGCGGAATATTTCCAGCCTTTAGCTGTGCTCCTGATACTCGCCGGATTTGCCGTTCACGGGTGGGGGATGTACAGGATCCACGTCCGCAATGGATAAGGATTCATTACCGAACCGTTTTGCTTGGTATGTAGATTGCTAGTGACTCAAATTAGTGAATATTCACCGCCAAGGCCGACAGAGGAATTGGTAAACCGCTCAGAAAGTTTAACGTGAAAAAACGGCTCACTTCCATTCTCTTGCTTCTCGCGATCGCCGGAGGCGTCGCGGCGGGGATGCCGCTCCATTCGGGAGGCAACGGCAAGATGGCGAGCTGCTGCAAAAAGGCGAAGAGCGGGGAGCAATCTGCTGCCGCGACGGCCGCTCGTTTATGCTGTGCGGCGAACTGCACGGAACCCGCAGAAACGACGTCGGGACCGAGCGTGCCGTTACCGGTTGTGCTCAAGGCGGCCCAGTCTGCCATCGAACGAAACAGGGCGCTGCCACCTGCTAAGCCGGTTTCTCACACCTTCCACTATCAGTCCGAGAATAGGATTCGTGCCAAGGAACACCTGCCCCTATTTCTACGTCACCACTCATTCCTGATTTAGCTTCAGGGGCGCAGAGCGCCTGAATTTCACAATTCCGTATCAAAAGGCTTCCGCGATCGAGTAAAAATACGCTCTTTCGCCGATCCGGCTGACGGACTCGGTAGAAGTCCATCAATTATAAGAGAGGAAAGTTTAATGAAAAGAATAGCTATCGTTTTAGTGTTTTTGGCTGCCGCAGTCGTTTTGGCCGCATGCGGGTCCAGCACGGACAGCTCGGCTGTCAGCGGGAAGGTCATCAAGAACGGCCCGGCGGGCAACAACCTCACGGTCTCGCTGGCGAACACGGACGGCGTGCTGCGCGATGGGAAGCAAGACCTTATTTTGACGTTTGCGGACGCCTCAGGGAAGCCCGTCGATGCCGGGGCTGCGTCGCTGAATTTCTTCATGCCGGCGATGGGAACAATGGCCGCGATGAACAATGCCGCAGTGCTGACCACGACCGGGACGCCAGGTGTGTACAAAGCGTCTGTAGATCTTGAAATGGCGGGTGAGTGGCAAGCGCAGGTCTCGTATGAAGGCCCTGCCGGAAAGGGGAAAGCCAACCTCGCGGTAACGGCACAATAGTTTCGCGCAAGCTCTAGAACAGCTAGGCAAATCCAATGTCATGATCAACTGGCTAATCGAATGGTCGCTTAAAAATCGCGTTATCGTGATCGCTATTTATATCGGGTTGGCGATCGCTGGGTACTACGCATTGGTGAACACACCGATCGACGCGATTCCCGATCTTTCCGATAACCAGGTGATCGTCTTTACGGATTGGGCGGGCCGTTCGCCGAAGGAGGTCGAGGACCAGGTCACCTACCCGCTCGTCACCAACCTTCAGGGGCTACCCGGCGTCCGCACGGTGCGGGCGAGCTCCGCTTTCAGTTTCTCGATGGTCAACGTTATCTTCGAGGACAACGTTGACCTTTACTGGGCGCGAACGCGGGTTCTCGAACGCCTCAATCTGGTATCGAAACAACTTCCGGAGGGCGTCACGCCGACGTTGGGGCCGGACGCGACGGGTCTCGGTCAGGTCTACTGGTACACGCTCGAATCGGAAACGATAAACCTTCGTGACCTGCGCACGCTGCAGGACTGGTTCGTGCGGTACCAGTTGAATTCGACGCCGGGAATTGCTGAGGTTGCCAGCGTCGGCGGTTACATTCAGCAGTATCAGGTCAATGTTGATCCCAACAAACTCCGCGCTTACAACCTTCCTTTATCAACAGTTGTTGAAGCCGTCTCACGGTCAAACAACAACGTCGGCGGGAACGTCGTCGAGCAGGCCGGCCAGTGGGCGGTCGTACGAGGGATCGGCCTGGTCGAATCGGTCGCTGACGTCGAAAACATCGTAGTCGGCTCGCAAAACGGAACACCCATCTACGTCCGGAGTCTCGGCGAAGTGGAGCTCGGCAACGCCTTCAGGACCGGTGCACTCGATAAAAACGGCAAGGAAACTGTCGGCGGCGTCATAATCATGCGCTACGGCGTTAGCGCTCTGGAGGCCATCGAGAACATCAAGCAAAAGATCGAAGAGATCAAGCCCGGCCTCCCTCCCGGCGTCAAACTCGTACCCTTCTACGACCGCACAGACCTCATCAACCGCACGGCTGACACGCTTAAGGAAGCTCTGATCGAAGAGTTGATCCTCGTTACTCTAGTTAACCTGATTTTCCTTGCGCATTTCCGATCAATTCTGATCGTGACGGTCCCACTCCCGCTTGCGGCTCTTGCGTCGTTCCTGTTCATGTATTTCTTCGGGATCACTTCGAACATCATGTCGCTGGCGGGCATCGCGATCGCGGTGTCCGACCTCGTCGACGCCGGGATCGTCGTGACGGAGAACGCGTACCGGGCGATCGAAAAGGAAGGGGTCAACATGACCGACAAGAAGCGCGTCTGGGAGATCGTCCTAGAGGCGACTAAAATGGTCGGCCGCCCGATCTTCTCGTCGATGGCGATAATTGTCATTGCGTTCATCCCGGTTTTCGCATTGACCGGCCAGGAAGGAAAACTCTTCCACCCGCTTGCTTATACGAAGACCTTCGCAATGATCGCCGCGGCGTTCATGGCGGTAACGCTGGTGCCGGTACTTTGCGGTTATCTGCTCGGCGGAAAGCTGCAGCCGGAGGAATGGAACCCGATAATGCGATTTCTGCGGGGGGTTTACAAGCCCGTTCTTGTTACCGCCCTAAGGAACCGCCCCGCCACGGTTCTCATCGCTCTGACGTTCTTCGCAGGTGCGATGTTCGTCGCCACCAAGATCGGGAGCGAGTTCATGCCGCCATTGAACGAGGGCGACCTGTTGTACATGCCGGTAACAGATCCGGCCATCTCGATCGACGAAGCTTTGCGGATCATGAGCAGGCAGGACGAGATACTGAAGAGCTTCCCGGAGGTCGAGTGGGCAGTCGGGAAGGCGGGGCGGGCGGAAACGTCAACTGATCCGTCGCCGATAAACATGAACGAGACCATCATCCACCTGAAGCCGGAGGATCAGTGGCGCGATGGGATGACGCGGGAGAAACTCGTCGCCGAGATGGACGCCGCGTTGAGGATGCCAGGCGTGACCAATATCTGGACGCAGCCGATCATCAACCGCATCGAGATGCTCGCGACCGGGATACGTTCGCAGGTGGGGATCAAGATATTCGGGAATGACCTCGACACCCTTGAGGAAACTGCCCAGCACATCGCGGCGGTCGTGAAGGACGTTCCCGGTGCCGCGGACGTCTACCCCGAGCAGATCGGCGGGGCCCCGTACATCGATATTGTCATCAATCGCACGGCTGCCGCACGTTACGGCATCGAGGTCTCGATGATACAGGACGTCATCGAAAAGGGTATCGGCGAAACGAACTTGACGGTGACGATCGAAGGGCGAAGGCGTTTCCCGATCCGGGTGCGCTACGGGGAAGAGTTCCGGTCATCAGCCGAGGCGATCGGGCGCATCCCGGTGACGTCGCCGGCGGGGGAATCCATTCCACTTTCGCAACTCGCCGAGATTCGCTCAGTCGAAGGACCGTCCATGATTCAAAGCGAGAACGGACTCCTGCGCGGCACGGTGCTTCTTAATGTGCGCGGCCGCGACATCGGAAGTTTCGTCGACGAGGCCAAACAGGCGATCGCCCAGAAGATACAGCTCCCGGAAGGTTACTACGTTGCCTGGAGCGGGCAGTACGAGAACCAGGAGCGTGCACGGAAACGATTGACGATCGTGGTCCCGATCGTGATCCTGATCATTTTCGGGACGCTGTACATGACCTACCATTCGTTCCTCGAAGCCGCTCACGTTTTGCTTGCCGTCCCGTTCGCGTTGACCGGCGGTTTTTATTTGTTGTGGCTGCTTCAGTACAACTTCTCCGTAGCGGTGTGGGTCGGGTTCATAGCACTGTTCGGAGCCGCGGTGCAAACGGGTATCGTCATGGTCGTTTATCTGGAGGAAGCTGTTAAGAGGAAGAAGGAAGAGCTTGGCCAACTCGACCGGGAAAGCCTGCTTGACGCCGTTACCGAGGGAGCGCTTCTACGTCTCCGCCCGAAGGTGATGACCGTGACGACGATCGTCGCCGGATTGCTCCCGATCATGCTGAGCACGGGCGCCGGGTCGGAACTGATGAAACCGCTTGCGACCCCGGTTTTCGGCGGTATGGTGTCGAGCCTCGTGCACGTCCTGATCGTGACGCCAGTGATCTTTTACTGGATGCGGCTATGGGAACTGAAGCGCGAAGCGGCAGGTGTGATGCGGGATGATAACTCTAAAGGCGACTGGACCTAGCATAAAGTGATGGAACATTTCTCGATAGGTTTGTCGAAGCGTGCGCTGTTAGCGGTGATCACCGTCCTTTTGGTGATACCCGGTTGCCTCACAGTCCGCCCGCAAGTGCCCACCCGTCCGCAAGTGAGTACGCCCGACGCCCAACCGCTTTCTCACCTGAAATATTTGGATCAAACCGGCGGCCGGACGGCGGACGATCTTGTGAAATTCGCGATCGCCAACAATGCCGAGATCGCGGCGATGCGCAATGAAGCGGAGGCCGGCGAAGCCCTGATCCGACAGGCCCGGCTGCGGCCGAACCCCAGCGTCGAGGTCAGCGGCACACGCATCATCGGTGGGCCCGACAATAGCCTGATGGTCGAGGGCGGGTTGCCGCTCGAACTGGGCGGCAGGCGCGGTTCTCGCATCCGGGTCGCCGAGCGCGAGTCCGAGATAAGAAAGCTTGCGGTCGCCGAACGGGAGCGGCAAGTTGCCGCCGAGGTGCGAGCGAAGTTTGGTGAAACATTGGCCGCGGCACTTAAGCTGAGGTTCACGGAAGAGATGCTCGCAAGGGCGCTGGAGAATTTCAGCTTGGTCGCCGCGAGGGTGGAAGAAGGCCGGACGCCGCCGCTCGAGCGGAGCATGGAAACGGTCGAGCTCAATCGCATCCGTGCGACCCGTGAGACCAGCGAAGGAGCCGTCGAGATTCGCCTTCTGGAGCTGAGGAATCTGACCGGTATGCCGCCGGAGGAACCGCTCCGGATACGCGGCGATTTCGGTGATCTGATCGACCAGCTTCCCCCGGCGGACGAGGCGACGAGGCAGGCTCTGGAACGCCGGACAGACCTCGCGGGTGCACGGGCGGTCGAGCAACTCGCCGCGGCAAGGACCGCGCAAGCACGGACCGAAGGACGCATTGATGCGGATGTTATGGTCGGCTATCAACGGATGAGGTCGGGGTTCCCGCTCTCGGGGATCGACGAGGCCGGCGCGCTGCAGCCGATCGAAATGCGATCGAACTTCTTCACGTTCGGTGTGCGGCTGAACCTCCCCGTCAGGAACCGCAATCAGGGCATGATCGAGGCCGCGATCCTTGAGGAAGAAGCTGCCAGGAAGCGTCGAGAATTCGGCGAACTCACGATCCGAAGGGAAGTCGCAGCCGCCTACGTCCGGTACAACCGTTCGACCCGTTCGATGGAGATATACCGCGTGGGTGTGCGTGATCAGGCGGCACAGAACCTTGCGGTAGTGCGGCAAACTTACGAGTTAGGGTCCAAAACGCTTCTGGACTTCATTGCGGAGCATCACCGCTTTATCGAGACCGAAAGCGGATTTATCGATTCCCAGCTTGAATCTTATCTGTCTCGCGTGGAGATCCTCCGCGTCGTGAACGCATCGGAACTGATAAGCAAATGAACGAGAAAGACGAAAACAACATCCCTGAGCCGGATCGCCCCTTATTGGAGACGGAGAACACAGTGTTCGACGATGACGGAACTGTCATTTCGCACACGGAGCAAACGATCACCGACCCGCCCCGGTCAAGGCGAGTTCACCCCGGCGTGATCGCTGCCACCATATCTGCGGCGGGGCTGATCCTCCTGCTCGTTTGGTATTTCGCCCTGCGCGACAGCAGTGCCGGGCGGCCGGTACCGGCCCCGCGTTCCACCGCTATGGACGATCTCCCGGCGGGCGAGCCCATGACGAGGCAAACTCTGACGATCACGCCTGAACAGCTTGCCACCTCCGGCATCTCCATCGAAACCGTCGGCGAACAGCTCGCCGCTGAGGTCGGCCTTACCGCGTCGACGGGCGTGATCGAGGCCAACGCTTACCGCAACACGCCGGCCCTGGCACTCGTGGGCGGCGTTGTTCGCGCAGTACCGCCGGAACTCGGTGAAAACGTGAACAGGGGACAGACCGTCGCCGTTGTCTTCAGTAACGAATTCGCGGAAGCACAGTCGCGTTACATCGCTCTTCAGACTGAAACGGAAAACGCCCGGCAGAACTACGAACGCACGCAACGTTTGGTCGGAATAAATCAGCCCGGGCGAACCGAACTCGACCAGGCAGCAAAGCAATTAAAAGCCGCGGAAGCCGCGCTTGCCGAGATGCAAAACCGATACCAGCGAACCACGCGCCTTATAAAAATAGGCGCGGCGAGCCGAGAGGAACTCGAACAGGACAACACCAAGTTGCGGACCGCCGAGGCTGAAGTGACCGAGGCGCGGCGCCGCCATGAAAGGGCGGGGCGGCTTGTGGAAATCAATCCCGAAACGCGAACGCAGAACGAAGAGGCCCTGAACAAACTCCGCTCCTCCGAAAGCGAATTGGCGACCTCGCGGCAGAGGTTGATCCTTTACGGGATGTCGCCGGACCGGGTGAGTTCGCTCCGAAACGCGTCACAGGTCACCTCCGAGCTCGCGGTCCTGGCCCCGATCGGTGGTACGGTAACAAGCCGTACGGTGAACGCCGGTGAAGTCGTGGAAGCGAACAAGGAGCTCTTGCGCGTAACCGACCTGTCGAACGTGTGGGTGATCGCCCAAGTTTTCGAACAGGACCTTCCCCGCCTGCGCGTCGGAAGCGGTGCAAGTGTTACGACCGGCGCTTTCCCGAACCGGCTCTTCCGCGGCCATGTGACGTACATCGATCCCGCAATAGATCAGGCCACGCGAACTGCGAAAGTAAGGGTCGAGCTAGTAAACCCCGACCGCGCGTTAAAACTTGGGATGTACGTGAACGTCGCCTTTGGCTCTCTGGGACAAAGCGAGCGGACGGTTGCGGTCATACCTTCCACGGCCCTGCAGACCTTCAACAGCCGGCAAGTTGTCTTTATCGCGACTGCCGATCCGACCGTTTTTGAAATGCGGCCGGTTCGGGTTGGGGCGGAGATCAATGGGCGATACCCCGTGATTGAAGGCCTAAACGTTGGAGACCGGATTGTCACTCGAGGGAGTTTTATGTTACGCGCCGAATGGCAGAAGGCACAGCAGTCCTCACAGGGCCACGAGAGTCATGGATCTTAATACCGGATGCGCTGATGAACTGGTCGCATCATGGTAGTGTTCGGCGTGCCCATCGACGGTCTCTTGTCGTGGCCCGCAGGATACCAGACGGTTTCGAAACGTGTTTTCTCTTCTTTATATGACGCCGATCAATACGGTTCGTCTCGTGCATAACCGTGCTGCAGGTAATCACCCTTTCGACCCCGGCCCCGATTAGCTCGCGGTAGACATCACCAGCAAAGACTGCGTGGACACCGACGTAGATCGGGGTTTTCATGCCCAAGGTCCTGAGGTGGCCGACGCGTTCAATCATTGTCCGTGCGGTCGAGATGATGTCGTCCATCAGTACGGGAGTCCGATCACGGTAGTTTTCCAGGTTCGCAAGCGAAACACTGACATCGTGATCACCTTGCTCGTTTTATCCAATACTGTGAACGGCGCCCGTGCATTACCTGCAACTTCTGAAACCCACTGCTCTCTTTCGGCGTCTGGCCCAATCGTTTGGTGTTAGCACCGTAAACCGCCTAATAATCGCGTCCTTGACAGTAAGGCCGGAAATCGCGGTCATCATCCTTTCTTGTCCAACTTCTCTCGTGCAGCTTCGCCGCCGGCTCCGAGAAAGACGAACAGGCCCAGCCAGAAGTTGTAGAAGAAACCCAGGAAGACGAAGACGATCGCAAGGAATTGGCCGATGCCTGCAGCGACTCGGGTCGCACCCGCGCGATCTATGAAAGAGGAAAGAACGCTGGGCAGGACCCTTCCGCCATCCATAGGAAATGCCGGCAGCAGATTGAAAACCGCAAGTACCAGATCGGCCAAAACTAAACTCCACAGAAAGGAGAATGGTGTTCCAACCGATCAAAACGAAAACGGGCTATGCAAGAGTGCGGGATATTACGGGCGTGTTAGGGCATTTCACACAAACTCAATACTGTCTCGTGCCGCGGACCTCGCAAGAATAATAGAGATTGGATTTGGCACGGTCATTGCGACCTAGGGCACTAGTGGGGAACAGTCGCTGCGACGCCGCCCCCCGCAGAATTCAGTGAGACACGGAAGGAACATCTATGCGACATACAAAGGACATTCTTGTGAAGACATCCTTGATGGTACTTGCACTGCTGGCGTTGGTTCCGGTCGCAGTGGCACAACTGCCCGAAGGAAGAAGGCAAGTGCCGCGGGCAAAAGTAGATCTCGGAAAGGGAATGAGTCCGATCACGACCGGTTTGATGCAGGTAGCCGCGAACAGCGCATTTTTTCTACAGCTCGCTGATCAAATCGGACTTAACGGTGAGCAGAAGAAGAAACTGGAAGAATTCTATTTTGAAGCTCAAAAATTCAGCACTCTCCGGCAGGCGGATCTCAAAGTTGCTGACGCGGAGTTGGGGCGTCTTCTAGGCAGCGATCGGGTGGATCTTGTGGCTGTTAGACAAAAAGTTAAGGAAATTCAGGAACTTCAAGCCGAGGAAACAATAAAGGGAATCGAAGCAACTTTGCGGGCTATAAACATACTCACGCACGAACAGCACATCAAGGTATTGCTCTTGATGCGCGCGCCGCCCGCAAACGAGTTTGTTGCGGCACCAGTTTCCGTGAAAGAAGTAGAGTTTCCATACCCGCTATAGGTCTTAGCATCACAGCTTGCGATGTGGTGAGAGCTTCACGGATTCGTTGCGGTCAACTTCCGCGGACCATCGATCTAGCCTTTTTCGAATTGAGGGTTTGTCAATTATGAATAAGCACATCGCGACCGCCCTTCCCGGATCAAGTAAACGTTCGAATTCGCATTCGCTACTCCTTCGACGAATCGGGATAGATACCTATCAGGAGCCGGTTATTTACATGCGGCAGGATTGCCACGTCTGTCGCTCTGAAGGATTCGAGGCGCAATCCCGAATACTTGTGAAGCATCAGTCGGGTTCGATTTTCGCAACCCTTAACGTGGTGAAGAACGACTGGCTGTTACCCGGAGACGTGGGGTTGTCGGAAGCCGCTTGGCAGATGCTCAAGGCCGCCGAGGGAGATAGCGTTGAGCTTTCACACCCGCTCCCTCTCGCGTCCCTTGGGGATGTTCGAGCCAAACTCTACGGAAAACATCTTGAACCGGACGATTACCGGCATATTATCGGTGACATAGCCGCCCGGCGCTATTCGGACGTGGATCTTTCTGCGTTCATCGCCGCCTGTGCGGGCGATCGAATGGCGCTGGATGAAGTCATAAGCCTGACCAAGGCGATGATCGCAAGCGGGGACGAACTCTCATGGAACGCAGCACCGATCATGGATAAGCACTGCGTTGGCGGACTGCCGGGAAATCGAACCACTTTGCTCGTTGTCCCGATCGTTGCTGCCTTTGGCCTGACTATGCCGAAGACCTCATCGCGCGCCATAACTTCGCCCGCAGGAACGGCCGATACAATGGAAACTCTCGCTCCCGTTAGCCTCGGACTGGGGGAAATGCGGAAAGTCGTGGAACGCGAAGGGGGCTGCGTAGCGTGGGGCGGTTCTGTCAACCTCAGCCCGGCTGATGATGTTCTGATCCGCATCGAACGGGCTCTCGACATCGACGGCGAGGGGCAATTGGTCGCTTCTGTTCTATCGAAAAAAGCCGCGGCAGGCTCCACTCATGTCGTTATCGATATTCCGGTCGGCGAAACCGCCAAGGTTCGGTCCTTTGAAGCAGCCGGTTCGCTGAGCAAGCTTCTATCAACCGTGGGAAGGGCTGTCGGTTTGGAGGTGCAGGCGACGATCTCAGACGGCTCGCAGCCTGTCGGACGCGGCATCGGCCCCGCACTTGAGGCGAAGGACGTTCTATCTGTCCTGCGAAATGAGTCGAATGCCCCGGAGGATCTACGCGAGCGAGCATTGATACTGGCCGGCCAAATACTCGAATTGTCACGATCGGTTCCGCAAGGGCAGGGAAGCAGAACGGCTGCACAAATTCTGGCCGACGGATGTGCCTGGAGAAAGTTTTACGCCATATGCGAAGCTCAGGGCGGGTTCCGGGAACCCGGACGGGCGGAATTTTCGCATCTCGTCAGCGCGCCCTTCAAAGGGGTAGTGACCGCCATTGACAATCGAAAGCTCGGACGGGCAGCAAAGCTCACGGGAGCTCCAAAGGCAAAAACCGCCGGCCTGGAGCTTCACGCTCCGATAAGCACTGTCGTCGAACCGGAGCAGCCGCTTTATACTCTCCACGCCGAAACGCGCGGCGAACTCGAATACGCTCTCGAATATGTCCGAAGCAACGACGGAATTCTCAATATCCAAGAAACCTGAAAACGAGTCCGCCTGGATTGGAAGTTAATATCAGAGGTGCACCATGAACAATACAGTACAGATCGATTTCCTATCGCGGTGGCAAAGTGTGCGTTCCGGGGCAACCCAATTGTTTCAAGCTGTCGAATTATTACCGGATGAGTGCGAATGTGGCGATGCGGATGCTCATTTGGCAGGCCGCTGCAGTTGTTGCGGCGGTCACAAGCAGGTCAGCAAAGCGGAGGGAACCGGCGTGAACTGCGCCGCGATCCTCGACCGGTTGCGCGCCGATATCGCCACGCTGGTGAAAGATTTTTCTTCGCTGGCCGGTCCACTGGAAATGGCAGCTATGGCCAGACAAAGGGTGGAACTCCGTCGCGGAGTATTCCTCGCGGCTAGTGACCTGGAGCGGATCTCCGAGGCGTTCGAGCGGGTCGATCACGCCGTGATGGGATTTCGGCGGACCTGCGCCGTACCGGAGCTTAAGCGAGTAAAGCTCCGCTCCACCGAACTCCGAGAGCAGTGCGAGCGGATAAACGCGGATCTGGAAGGCGAGAAATCTGAAAAGCCGCAAGACTAATTGGAGCCGATCGACAGGGCAGCTCCTGTACAAGGCCAGCCATAGGAAAAGACCGTGGTATCTGAGACCAAGTCCCGCCGCCACTTCAAGAACCGAACATAACGTATTGTCGGATTCGTGCGAGGCTTACGAGCCTTGATGATAAATTTGCTTGCCGAAAATCCTGTTCTACTCTTGTTCGTTGTTGCGGCGATCGGTTATCCGCTGGGGCGAATAACAGTCCGAGGGTGCAGCCTCGGCATCGCGGCCGTTCTGTTCGCCGGCCTCGCCGTGGGGGCCCTCGACACTCGATTAAAGCTGCCGGAAGTCGTTTACGTGCTCGGACAGGGACTTTTCATATACACCCTGGGCTTAAACAGCGGGTCCCCATTTTTTTCTTCGCTCAGGCGCCGCGGATGGCGCAGCAACGTTCTCGTGCTGATGATCCTGAGCGCGGATGCCCTGCTTGTTGTTGCCGCCCACAAGATCTTCTCATTAACACCTGCAATCGCAGCGGGAGTGTACACGGGGAGCGTGACAAATACATCCGCTTTGGCAGGCGTGCTTGAGTTTATCAGAAACCATTTCGCGAAAGGACATTTTACGGATGCCGAACTAGCCAACTTACTCGCAGAACCGGTCGTGGGTTATTCGCTCACCTATCCTGTTGGCGTTCTGGGCTTGATTTTGTCGGTAATCATACTGCAGCGTTGGTGGCGAATCGACTATGAGGAAGAGGCCCGAAGTGTGCGCGACGTTCCCCTTCCGACGCGTCCAATACACTGCCAGACGATCCTTGTATCAAAGGCACCGGCGATTGGGAAAAGTCTCGGACAATTGAGGGATGAGAACGGTTTTGAAGTCCTCTTCGGACGTTTAATCCGGAAACACGAGCAAACGATCGCGGAGGACGAAACACGCTTACAATCGGGCGATTTAATTACGATCTGCGCAACAAGCGAGGAGATCGACCGCGTGGTTGGTTTTTTTGGCGAGCGATCCAAACCGCAGATGGAGTCGGATGGCAGCCTGCGCGACTATTACCGAATTTTCGTTTCGAGTTCCCAGGTGGTCGGACAAAAAATCGGCGATCTTCACTTGCCGCAGCTTCTGGGGGCCACCGTAACGCGAGTGCGTCGCGGTGATGTCGAATTCCTGCCGCAGGCGGACACGGTCTTCGAGTACGGTGACCGCGTACGGGTGTTGTCGAGCCGTGAGCGCGTCAAAGAAGTATATAAATTCTTTGGCGATTCCTACCGCGCTTTGAGCGAGATCGACATCCTGACATTTGCACTCGGTCTTGCCGCCGGACTGCTCATCGGTACAATTCCGATTCCACTTCCGGGAGGGTTCATCTTCAAGCTCGGGGCGGCGGGCGGACCGCTTATCGTCGCTCTGATCCTGGGCAAATTAGAGCGCACGGGTCCTTTCGTCTGGAACATCCCGTACAGCGCCAATTTGACTTTGCGGCAGCTCGGCCTTGTTTTATTCTTGGCGGGCATCGGGACTCGCTCCGGCAATGCGTTCTGGCAGGCTTTAGGTCAAGACAGTGTGTTAACTATAGTGATCGTTGGAGCCTTCATAACTTTCGGTTCGGCATTCGCAATTCTTTGGGTCGGCTACAAGCTCTTGGGAATTCCGATGAATCTGCTTGTCGGAATTCTTACAGGAGCCCACACGCAACCCGCAATTCTAGGTTTCGCCCAGGAACAAACCCGCAACGAGCTCCCGAACATCGGCTACGCTTCGGTCTTACCGACAGCGTTGATCGCCAAAGTGATCTTCGCGCAGCTAATTCTGGCGATCCTGGCGGCTGTTGCCAAATAAGAAAAGACTAACTTTAATGATGCTTGTAAAAACCGATGCCTTTAATATCGTTCCACGAAGTCGTCTGATGGCAGACGTAGCACTGATTGACCTGTGCGTTTTCCTGTCGGGCGACGCGTTTAGACACCATCGAAAAATGCTCCATATAGTGGCTCGGCGGTGCTTGATGGCACTGGGCGCAATCCTGCGAGCGCGGGCTGGGGTGCCGAAACGATGGGATCGTCCATTGGGTTGTGGCGTGGCAGGAAGCGCAGTTTTGCCCGAAAAGTCCGAAATGTTTGTCTTTTGTTGAGTGGCAGGAAGCGCAGTCGAGTCTGGCTTCAAGCGAGGAAACGAGCGGGTGATTTTCGGGCAGAAGTTGAATATTCGTTTGATTCGGAACGTTCGCGCCTTCGGGGATCAAATTTGCGCCGATTCGCGCCAGGGCCTCGTGGCTCATCACACGCAAATTCGCGTCCGCGCCTTGATGCTCGACGTGGCAGGCGGCGCAGTTTGAAACGTTGGCGTGAAAGGCGGTCGGCTGCCGTTGGAGCAGGGCTTCGTTATTCGCGTGGCAGGCGATACATTTCGCCTCGTCAACGCCCTGCACAGCCGTGTGGCAACTGGCGCAGTCGGTTTCGAGAAAAGTGTGTGCAACGGACAACTTGCCCGGCATCACCTGGCTTTGCCACCCGGTGCGATTGCTGCGCGTATACCAGAAAGCGGCGACAGCCATCGCCGCTCCCCCGAGCAGCACGAAAATCTTCAGCCAGGTTTTCAGATTTAATCGAACCATCTCAAACCGAAATAAATTGCCGCCCAGACGTGCAGGACGAGCAAAAGGTAAAAAACGAGCGATGTTGCGATGTGGACTTTGAGCCAAATCGCGGTTCGCCGTTTTAACAGTTCGTGCGTTTTTATCGCGTATTCGACATCGGCGATTGATTCCGCGAGCCGCACGGCGCGGCTGGGGAGCGCGTCATTTTCTCGCTTGAGAAAAATGTCCGCGCCGAAGAAACTGTTCATCGCTCGTCCCGCCACTCCGCCGCGCGAAACGACGGAAGCGAGTCCGGCGTTCGGCTGGCGCGACATCTCGCCGACGGTTTGGTTGTATTCGGTTGCCAATTTGTTCAGCAGATCTCGCTTTTCGCGTAACTCCAACGAGGCGTAATTGAGAAAATACCTGCCGACAAAACCGCTCAGTACCGTAAGCAGCATCATCGCGGTCAGCCAGATGCCGAGACTGCTCTCAAAGCGATGCCCGGTGTGCAGGATCGCCAGGATCGAGCCGACAATACCCGTGTAAACGTGCCACGAGAGAAGCGTACCGAGCGAGATTCGCTTCGTTATCAATCGTTTAAGAGATCCGGTCCGTTTGGCGGCGGAATAAAGAATCGGCGGCACAACCATCAGCAGCGCGCCCGACACTGCCAGAACGCCCCCCGCCAGACTTCCCGGAAAGCGCGGGCTTCGATGCACGAGAAAGCCCAGCCACAAAACTAGCTGAAGCAGAAGCAGGCTGCCGATAATCGTTCGTTCGCGCTCCATAAAATTCACGCATCAACCGCGACATCCTCGGTCGCTTTGGCCTGGCAAGCCAGAATGATGTTATTCGCCTTGTCCTCGTCGGTTAAGGCTTCCTCGATCTCCATCGTAACTTTCCCGGAAAGCAGTTGGGTTTTACAAATGCCGCACGTCCCGACGCGGCACGAGTAATCAATGTTCACGCCGACATCCTCGGACGCTTCGAGAATCGTTTTGTCCGGCGGCATCACGGCGGTTTTCTTCGAGCGGGCGAAGCGGGCGACGGCCGCGTTTCCGGCTTCTTCGGGCGCGAGCGGCGCGGCTTTCGGCGCGGGCGGGTTGGCAGTGAAAATCTCGGTTCTGACATTCTCCTTCGGCACTTCGAGTTCGTCGAGCATCTGCTTAACCGCGTCAATCATCGGCACGGGTCCGCAAATGTGGACGCGGCGGGAAGAGATTTCCGGCACGCGCTCGGCGATGATTTCTTTCGTGATGCGTCCCGCAAGATAAGCGTTTTCGGAATCTTCAGGGGGCTGTTCGAGAATTATCCAGACGCGCAGATTCGGATAGCGTTTTTGCAGATACTCGATTTCTTCACGGAAAATAATATCTTTCTCGCTCCAGCAGGCGAAGAAAAAGTAAATCTCGCCTTTCCACGAGCGGTCGGTCAGAAAGCGCACGACGCTCATCAAAGGCGTAACCCCGACGCCGCCTGCGATCAGCACGACGCTGTCGGCTTCCTGCTCGGTAAAAGTGAATTTGCCGGAAGGTCCCGTCAGTTGCAGCAGCTCGCCTTCGTGAACTTGATTATTTAAATAATGCGAAACGGTTCCGTGTTCTTCGTGCTTGACGGTGATTTCGCAGTAATCGCGGGTTGTCGGCGACGAGGCAATCGTGTAGGAACGCTTGACGGGGACGCCGTTCGGAACGACCGTCACCGTTACGAATTGTCCCGGCAGATAGTTGAACGGCAGTTTTCCGCCTGCCGGGTTGGTCAGTCGAAACGTCTTGACTTTCGGCGTTTCGTCGAAAATCTTCGCGACGAGCAAAGTTCCAGACCACGAATTCGATTTCGACGGCGCGATGTCGAGATTGACGGCGACCGGCTCGGTGTTAGAAGACTGCGGAAGGGAAGCAAGCATTGAAACAGCCGGAAGCGGTATATCACCGTCTGCACCGCCCGCCAGTCTTGCGACGAGCGCACCCGCGCGTTTCATCTTGCGGAAATACATCCAGATCATCGCGACGGAAAACGCGGCGAGCGTCAGCATGGAGATGTAATGAAACCACGAAAGTCCGAAAAATCCGTGCGGCCGCCCGCCTTCGACGGCGGGAGCGAGATTCATGTTTTGTTTGATCCAGCGAAAGGAAACGTCCCGCGGATTCTGATTTTCGGCTAGGGCCTTTTGCGCGGCGAGACCGCTTTCGAGCAGTATTTGCCCGCGCCGGACTTCTTCCGACGCTTCGCGCATCGCGGCAAGATCCTGTCTTTGATTTGCTCCCTCGAGTTCCGCAAAGCCCGAAGAAATCAGCGCGTTGCCCTCCGTCACGCGCGCGTCGGCTAATTTTCTTATTTCGTCGAGTTTTTCGGGCGGCAAATCCGGCGGCAATTCGATCAACGACGGGTAAAGCTCCTTCTTCGGCGGCGCTCCCATCTGCTTCATCATCTCGCTCATTCCGCCGCTCATTCCGTTGCCGGTTCCGCCGTTCGACATTCCGCCAGTCATCCCGCCGGAAGCGTTTGAATTTGAGTTTGAGTTTGAATTTGTATTCGCGTCAGGCGGGTGATGCTGCTGATGCTCATCGGGCGCCGTTTGAGCAAGCGCGGGCGATGCTGCACAAATAAAAATTGCCGCCGACAGCGAAACGGAAAATGCCGCACGAAAAGACTTCATTACTTATCGATTTTCCTCTTCTTCCGCTTCCTCCTCAGGCGTTACGAGTTCGAGCGCGTGGTTGCGTTCCATCTCCTCGCGGTCGATTTCTCCCGTGATCATTGTTTTCGAGAGCGGGAAAACGTCCGGGTTGAAGATGGTGAAATAAAAATGCCACACGATGATCGAAAGCGCCGCCAGAACCGCTTCGAAATAATGAACCGTTGTCGCCAGTTCGATTGCCCAATACGGAAAACGATTGAGAAACGGCGTTTCAAACCAGAGAATCAGGCCCGTGACAATCATCACGATCGAGCCCCACACCAGTCCGAAATACTCCAACTTCTCGGTGTAGTTGAAGCGTCCCATGGCGGGCGGCGCGGGTGCCAGTCCCAGATTGTATTTGGTCATCTGGATCAGATCTCGCCAATCGGCGCGGCTCGGCGGTCCGAGCCGAAAACACGCCGCGCACGCGCAAACGAAATCTTTGACCGAACGGATTCGCGGCAGAAACTCGCGCAAATTCATTCTGCCGCGCCTGGTGAGCAGCATAAACCCGGCATGATAGACCGACAAAGCGATAAAGACGACGGCCGCAGCGCGGTGCAGCCATCCCCGCAGTAGAGCACCCTGCTGTGCCTCAAGAAACGGAAACTGCCAGCGATACACGAGCGCGAAACCCGTTAAAACCAGCGTGATGAAACTCGCCGCGAGGACCCAGTGCTGGATTCGCTCGTTAATCGTAAAACGCGCGTAAACTCGATGTTTGCCCGCCTTCGCCTGAACTTTTTCGCTCTCCGCCGGAACTATAACGTCGCCCCCGGACGCGACGGTTTCTATTTCTTTTGACTTTTCACGTGGCCGTGCGAGGCGCTGTCGAAGGCGTCCGTATAAATCGATCAGGTTGTGCGTGACCATTAAGCCGACGGTCATCGTAATCATCATCAGATACAGCCATCCGGCAACATCCACGATTTTGAAGCCGGTGATTGCGGGATTGCGATGAACGCCGCCGGTCGCAAACGTCGGAACGCCGCCCCTAACAATTCCCGCTCCCGCCCCCGTGTGGCACGCCGCGCAGGTCTGCGCGAGATTTCTTTCGTTTGTCGTGGACAAAGGATTGCCCGACGGCAGAATCTCGTGATAGCTGTGGCAGCTTGCGCAGTTGGCGACTCGCTGGTCGCCGAGTGCGGCGGAGAGCCCGTGAAAACTGCGCCGGTAGTCGGCGACGACATCGGGCGGAATGGCGGGATGCGTCTCCGTCCACGAGGGCGATTCGTGGCACCGGGCGCACGTTTGTTCCGTCACGCGCGTTCTCGAAACCGGCGACGCCGGATCGCTCACCGCCAGCACTTCGTGGCTGCCGTGGCAGGCGACGCACGAAGCCGCCTGCGGAATTCCGCGATCGAACGCTTCGGCGTGAACGCTCGTCCGAAAAGCGTCGAACGCCTGCTCGTGACAGACAGCGCACGTTTGAATCGGGTCGAGCTTGCTAAAACCCATCTCCGATTCGCCGTGACACTCCGAGCAGTCGAGTTTTTGGTGGACGCTCCGGCGCAGCTCCCTTTCTTTGACCGCCGCATCGCCGGAACTTCCGCCCATCATCTCGCCGCCCATTTCGCCGCCATGCTGAGCGACCAGCCAGACTGGTATGACAAGGGCGAACAGGCCAAGAATCGCCAGTTTCACCGGATAAGTTTTATCTCGGGCAAAAGACATTATCCTTCCGCCGGCGGTGCGAACCACTGGGCCGAATAGATCGAGTTCACGCAAACTTCGCTCAAAAAGGTGCTAAAGACGCCGAAAGCTGGTTCTCTTCCTTTCGCGTCTTTAGCAGAATTCGTGGAAATTATATTTTCAATCAAGGTTCATCTGCAATGAGCGCCTGAAGCTGCCTGGGCGTACCGCACTGTGTCCAATGACGGCGGCGGCGCGAAGCGAACGGTGGCGGAACTACATATCGTCATCCATCATCGGCTTGTCTTTCTTCATCGGGTCGGCATTCTTGTTCGCGGGATCCGTTTTCATCGGGTCTTTTTTCATCTTGTCCTTCCCTTTGTCCATCATTTCCATGCCCTTGTCCATCATGTCCATTCCCTTATCCATCATCGGCATGTCCATTTTGTCTTTGCCCATACTCATCATCTCTTTCCCCCGCTGCATCATCTGCATGCCGTCATTCATCATCTTCATGTCTTTTTCCATCATCCCCTTGTCCATGGACCCGCCGGCCATCATGTCTTTCCCCATCTTCATCATTTCCATGCCCTTGTCCATCATCTCCATCCCGCTGTCGATCATTTGCTTATCCCCGGTATCTTTGCCTTTTTCGATCATCTGCTTGGAGGTTTCCAGCATCTCCATGCCGCGATCCATCATCTCCGGGGCGGAATTGGAACTGCTCGCGACCGCATTGGAGTTGCCGGCAGAATTGTCGTTGGCACTGGCGACCGTTGGATAAGGGGTTACCGTGTTCGCGTTTGCCTTCGTGTTATCTGCGTTATTCGTCCCCGTCGTCGCGCATCCGGCGAAAAAAGCAGTCGCTACTATAAATAAGGCCAAAAGAGTAGTTTTTCTAAACATTGATTTGTCTCCTCAAAATAGCTATTTGGAGCAGATTTCTCGGCCCACTTCAACTCGACAATTCGATCATGTCAAGAATCGCGGCCAGGATATTCACCCCGCCAAAAATTCTGGGTGCAACTGTCGTGCCTCCAGATTAGTCCGAAATTCGGGAAGACCGGCGACCGGTTTTTTGTCTAAACGCGTGAATTCACGCATCGCCCTTCGCCAATTCACACACCCCTGCTTCCCAGGCCGGGCTTGGTCGAGACTATCTCCGGCCTGCGAGGCTCGCGTTTTTGAAAAGAACCTGCTGTATAGGCGACCAATGGAGTTTGGCTTGGGTCTTGCATTGCGTCAAATCAAAGAGCGGGCGGGCGACTGTCCACGAGATGGCTCTGCAACACCTTCAGGGAGGGCGGTAAGATGGCGATCGATTTGGTTTGCGGAATGGAAGTAAATGATTACGCATCCGGGTATTCAGTGATATATGCGGGCGAGCGGTACCTTTTTTGTTCCGAAGGGTGCCTGGCAGAATTTGAGCGTCATCCTCAGGAGTATATGAGCCCGCCTGTTTCTTGTTGTCCTGGACGATCGGAGGAGGACGGTTCCAGTGTGTAGATTCGTTGGTTACTTAGGCTCTGATATTTTGATTGCGGATCTGATATCTCGTCCGGCGAACTCCCTTATCCGTCAGAGCTATAAAGCGCGAGAGCGCAGCGAGCCGCTTAACGGTGACGGCTTCGGTGTGGGCTGGTATGCACCTGACATTACCCGAGAGCCGTGCGTTTTTACCTCAATCACTCCCGCGTGGAGCAACCGTAATTTTATAAACCTCGCGGAACACACAAGATCGGGCAGTTTCTTTTCTCATATCCGGGCAGCTTCGCCGGGAATGGGGGTGTCCGAGGTCAATTGTCATCCGTTTCGAAACGGTTCGCTCCTATGGATGCACAACGGTACGGTCGAAGGCTTTCAAGCAATAAAGCGCCGACTACGCAATTCTCTTCCGGACCATATCTATGATGCAATCGAAGGCACGACCGATTCGGAACACGCCTTCGCCCTGTTCTTAAAGCTGCTGGGCGAAAAGAAGGAACAAACGAGCGCCGCTGACTTAGCGGAAGGGCTGGTCAATACTATCTGGCAGCTCGAAGAATGGGCGCGTGAAGCGGAGATCTTAAAGCCCTCTGTTTGCAATTTCGCAGTGACGGATGGGCGAGCCATTGCGTCCGTGCGTTACGTTTCCGACCCGCAGATCGAGCCGATCTCGCTCTACTATTCGAAGCGCGGAAAGTTTCAATGCTGCGAGGGGCGGTCGGAAATTGTTGAGTGCTGCGCTGAGGAAAGCGGGGTCATCATTGCGTCAGAACGCCTGACCGACAAGAGCGGCGACTGGAAACGGGTCGCTCCAAACCATGTACTCACGGTCGACACTCACCTAAACGTAAAGGTTCGTCTAATCCCCGAAGTCTGAAGCTGTTTTGCGTGGATTGTTAAAGGTAGCAGATCATTTATCGCGATTCGTCCCGAGAAGCAGCAATCCCGCCATACCAAGCACGAAGCCGATCAGGACCAATTCGACAAAGTAATGATAACGGCGTGACAGATCCGTAAGGATCATCATCGCCAAATGAACGAGGCTGAATGCCAATCCGGCGAGACCAATGATCAAGCCTAACAGCTTCGTAGTTGTCATAGTCTCTTTCATGAAAGCGTCGCAGCCCCTATGCATTTCTTCGACCCGGAAACCACAAACCGGCGGTCCTGTCAATTATGTAATCTTTGGCGGCCGCGTGTCCGCAAGTTCGGGACAAAGCCGGGAACCTGGTCTGCATATCGATCGTAGTCCTCGCCGAACTGCTTCCGGGCGTCACGTTCCTCGCTCCTGGCCAGGCGCACGTACATCCAGACCAGCACGGGAAACATGAGGAGCGTCAAAAGGGTCGCCCATTGCAGTAGGAATCCGAACATGATCACGTTGAACGCTACATATTGCGGATGCCGCAGGTAAGAGTAAGGTCCAGTTGTAGCCAATCTCTGCTCCATTTGCGCTCCATAAAGGTGCTTCCAGGCGGAACCGAGAAGAATAAAACCGCCGAAAATCAGAAGATTGCTGAGAATGTGCAGCGGATTAAGGTGCGGATCGCCTTTCATTCCGAGCAGCGTGTATAAAAGATGGCCTGCGTTATGCGAGAAGATATCGAGCTGCGGGAAATGCGATCCAAGCCATCCAGACAGCAGATAAAGTGTCAGCGGGAAGCCGTACATCTCGGTAAAAAGCGCGACTACAAATGCCGAGAAGGCGCCGAGTGAACGCCAGTCGCGAGTAGTTCTTGGTTTAGTGAAGCTAAAGGCAAAAATGATAAAAATTGCCGAGTTGATTATCACCAAAAACCAAAGCCCATAAGCTGGTGAATCGTTCATTTTCCTGCCTCCTTAACGATCGCGATCAGGCCTTGTGAAATCCGCGTAAGTATCGGTGCGATCGTTTCCTTAGTAACTTTCGCAGCTTCGAACGCGCTTTACTCAGTTGCGATTTTGATGTGCCAACCGCACAGCCGAGAATCGTCGCCACTTCTTCATGTTCGTAGCCTTCGACATCATGCAGAACGAAAACGTTTCTGTAACCGGGCGGAAGCTCGGCAATCGCGTTTTCGAGGGCGATCTTGTCAACGATCGGCATTTTTTGCACGTTCCCCGTGCCGAGAACGATTTGGACGGGCGTTTCACCGTCTTCGGTCGTTCTTTCAAACTTTACGCTGCGTTTGCGAAAATGCATCAAAACCTGGTTGACCGTCAGCCGGTGCAGCCACGTAGTAAAAGCCGAGTCGCCGCGAAAGCTGTCGATCTTGCGGTAAAGCTGAAGGAAAACTTCCTGTGTCAGATCTTCCGCTTCTGAAGCGTTTTGCAACATCCGCAAGCAAACGGAATAAACGCGGCGATGATGGCGACTATATATTTCTTCGAACGCCGCCATATCGCCGGTAGCGGCGGATTGCGCCAACTCGAAATCGGTGGCCGAACCGATGATCTTCTCGCTCCGTTCGAGCAACTTTTTCTTTTCCGTTTGGGCTGGCTCACCAATCTGCCAAACCGGATAACTTAATCTGCCTGTCGTTGTTGCCATTTTTCTGTTCCCCGTTGTTTCACTTCAATAACAGCGCCAAAGACGTCGCAACGAATGCCGGGCTAAACGCACAAATAGGATCTTTTCGGATTTCAAATCATGCGGCAAACTCATGCTCGTCAGTGCGATTTTCCGCCGTGACCGCCGTGCATAAATAAATGAATAAGCGGGCAGAGGAGCAGCAGCAAATACGGCAAGAAGCCGAAGAAATGCGCCTGGTGCTCGCTGAACAAGAAGAACGCCGCGACGATCAAAAATCCGGCCAGAGCGATCGCCCACTTCCAGCGAGACTGACTTGTGTTTGGATGTTCGTTGTCCATTTTGGGCTATGTGTGTAGTCGAGTGCGGCAGTTTCGCCGCACTCGACGAGATAAGAACCTCAAGCGGGACTCGTGTCCGCTCCGCGTTACATCATGTCCATGTCATTCATATCATCCATGTCCATGTCATTCATTTTCGTGTCTTTCGGTTTCGCCGGAGCCTTTTTCACCGGCTTCTTCTTCTCCATCTTTTTCATGTTCATTTCCTTGTCCATCATGTCCATGTCTTTGTTCATCATCGGCTCCATGTTCATCTCTTTATCCATCGGCAGGCTGTCGCCTTTCGCATTCATGTCCATGTCGTTCATTTTCCCGGAAGCATTTTTCGCCGGTTTTTTCGGCATGTTCATTCTGTTTTTTGCAGCGGTTACATGTTTTTTCTTAGCGCTCGCAGCCTGTTTGTTGGACGCGGCCGGTTTTTTCTTTGTGCTTGCGGCGGCTTTGGAGGCCATGCCGGCCATATTGTGATGCTGCTTGTGGTTGTCCTGTGTTTGGGCGGTAGCGTTCATGACGGCCGCGAAAGCAGCGATCGTAATAGCTATTGTTAATGTCGTAATCCTGTTCATTGTTTTTCTCCTGTGCCCGGCCACCTCCTACGGCTGTTAAGGACCCAAGCGGAAGCGGCAACCAAAATCCTTCTTAAGTTTTTCCGGAAAGCTTTCTTCTCGATATTACTTATTTGCGTTCGAATTGTTTGCGGAATCCTGCGATCCATGCCGCATTTGCCGGTTCTCCGTCGTCCTGCCTTCGTCGCGGTGCTGGTCTCCCATCCGCTGATGGTTGCCGTTCATCATAGGCATCTCGTCCCCGTGCCTTGAGTTGGCACCCCTGTTGGAATTCGCGGCATTGTTAGCTGCGGCGTTGTTCAACGCAGCGTTGCTGGAATTCGTCGCGGCGCCCCCGCAAGCTGCGGCGGCTACCGTGAAAACCGTGATTATTGCGAATATGATCAGTCTTCTCATTGGTTTGTCTCCTTCATATATATCCAGAACCGATGTTCTCGCCACCGTGCTTCTAAAAAAGCATCCTTACACCGGCGGCAAGCCGGATTTGGCTGGGATCGCCGCCTTCCTGCCGCACGAGCCTGGCAGTTTCAAAAAAGCTCCTGTCGAACGTTACGCCGATGTACGGCGCGTATTTGCGGCTGAATTCGTATCGCAGGCGAAGGCCCGTTTCTATGTTGTTCAGGCCTTTGCCAGTCGTGAATCTCTCAACCTTTTGAATCGCGGCGTTCGTCTCAAAACGGGCCTGCATGATCCAGCGGTTGGTGAACAAAAAATCTTTCGTCAGCGTCGCCCGACCCGATACGTTGCCTTTCGGGTCGATGAAAACTGCCGATTCGAGTTCGACGAAGTAGGGAAGCGTGCCTTCAAGTCCGACGACCGCCTGCGGTCGCGTAACGTTCGCCCCGCGAAAGGTCTGCGTCTCGAAGCGAACGCCCGTCTGAAAATTGAAATACGGCGAGATCAGGCGCCCGTAGAGAAGCTGCAGGTCAATGTCGTAATCTGCTTTGAAGGCCGTGTTGCGCTCGCCTTCGCTCTTGTACCAGAAGCGGTTGTAATCTCCCCCGTATGATCCCTCGATGTCCCAGCGAAAATCACTGTCACCGCCTCGCCCAGGTCGAAATTCGAGAATGTCGACCAAGGTCCAACCATATCGCTCGCTGTCGGCGACCGGCTCGGGAAGATCTTTTTCCGACGACAGATTCGGTAGGGTTTGCGATTCTCCGCTTGGCGAGGGCGTCGGTTTAGGCGGCGCCTGCGACGGCATAGGCATTTCCATATCCATCGGCTTCGGCGTTGGCGTGACCGTCGGTGACGTTGTCGGCATCGGCATTTCCATCGGCGTCGGGGTGGGGGAAGGCGACGGCGTTTGCTTCGGCGCAGGTTTCGGAGTCACTTTCGGGGTAGGCGACGGCATCGGCATAGTATGCGGCGTATCCTGCGCTGCGGCGCCCGGTGAGTCAATTCCGACAACGAAGAGCGCGGCAATCAGCAGTAGAAACAATCGGAAGCGGATTTTCATTTCTTCACCTCCGCTACTATGGCTTTGTCCGAAACCTCGATGACACGGAACATCCCCATCTCCATGTGCAGGAGCAGATGGCAATGGAAGGCCCAGCGACCGGGAGCGTCCGCAGTGATCGCAACCGACACCCGCTCCGCGGGTTTGACGTTGACCGTGTGCTTGCGCGGGATGAAATGGCCGTTGCCGTTTTCCAGCTCCATCCACATCCCGTGCAGGTGGAGCGGGTGTGCCATCATCGTGTCGTTGACGAACGTGAAGCGCAGCCGCTCGCCGTAGCGGAACGGAATAGGCGTTTTGGCTTCCGAATACTTTTTGCCATCGAACGACCACATAAACCGTTCCATGTTGCCGGTTATGTGAAGCTCTATCTCGCGTTCCGGCTCGCGCATATCCTCGCGCATCGCCAAGCGCTTCAAGTCGGTATAAACGAGAACACGCCAGCCGTCATCGCCCAGGCCGACACCCGGTTCGTCGAGCCGGGCTTGCGTCGTCATCGGGACAGTTTGATTGCCGATGCCGTGCCGATCTTTCGAGTGCGGGATAGGCGTGCTGCCGGGAATTTCGGTTTTCGCGGCCGCCCCCGCCATGTTCATTCCGGCCATTTTGTCGTCCGTTTTAGGTTTTGCCTCCATACCCGGCATATTCGCGTGCGAATCGGTCTTAGGAGCGTTTTTCGGCATTTCCATCCCAGGCATATCCATGCCCTGCATGTCCATGCCCATATCTTTCATCGTCAATGTCGGACGCGGGCGCCTCGCCGGGATCGTGCCCACGAGGCCTTCTTGAGGAGCGAGCGTGCCGCGGGCGTAGCCGCTTCTGTCCATTGTCTCGGCGAAAACTGTATAGGGCTTAGGCTCGTGCGGTTCGACGACCACATCATATGTTTCAGCCGGCGCGATGCGGAATTCGTCAACTTCAACGGGCTGCACGTGCTGCCCGTCCGCTTGCACGACGGTCATCTTGAGTCCCGGAATGCGGCAGTCGAAATAGGTCGAAGCCCCGGCATTGATGAACCGCAGGCGGACCCGCTCGCCGGCATTGAAGATCCCGGTCCAGTTCGAGGCGGGCGACAACCCGTTCATCAGGTAGATCAGAGTTTCGCCCGTTACGTCCGCCAAATCGGTCGGATCCATCCGCATTTTCGACCACGCTTCCCAATCGGAGAGCGCGACCGACAAGCCTTTGTTCGAGGCGTCGCGGAAAAACTCTGCGACCGTGCGCCGCTGAAAATTGTAGTAATTGCCGAGCGATTTGAGATTGGCGAGGATCCTCGCAGGATTTTCAAAGCTCCAATCCGAGAGCATGACGACGTAATCCCTGTCGTATTTGAACGGTTCAGGTTCGGCCGGCTCGATTATCATCGGCGCGTAAACCCCGAGGAGTTCCTGTCCGCCCGAATGACTGTGGTACCAGTACGTGCCGGATTGCCTGACCGGGAAACGGTAACTAAAAGTCTCGCCTGGCTTGATGCCGGCGAAACTCACGCCCGGCACGCCGTCCATATTCATTGGTACTATGAGACCGTGCCAGTGAATTGAGCTTACTTCTTTCAGTTTATTGGTTACTCGAATTACGGCATCTTCTCCTTCGCGAAGGCGGAGAATAGGACCGGGCAGCGAGCCGTTCACGGTTATCGCGTTTCCCGTTCGACCGTCAAAATTGATCTTCTGATCCGCGATTACCAGGTCTATCGGTTCTCCCGGCTGCCGGGAAGCTAACGGAGCACCCGATGTTTGTGCGTAAGCCGGTACGAGGCGTTCAAACGCCGCAAGCAGCCCCAAGCTTCCGGCACTTTTTAGTAGGTCGCGTCTTGTGATTGTGAAGTCCTTCATATTTCACCAACCGCGTTCTGCAATAGGCTCCCGCGGTTTCCTAAAAAACCAGAGCGCAACACACGTGCCATCACAAAAACGGCTGAATCCCTGTGGTTTGGCATGGCAGGCGTGATTTTTCTAAGTGAAATAACTGATCGGATCGGGAAATTTACGCATCCCACAAACGCGAAATCCGGTAAAAACGCAAGGCATGTTTACCGGAAGAGATCTTGAGTCCCGTTAAATATGTGAAAAATTACTTGTCCAAAATGTTCGCCGGACTTGTGTAAAAACGCCGGTAAGATGCGAAAAGACGACGACCTTCACCTGCCGGAAGCACGATGATCTTTAATTTGTGCCGTTTTCCGTTTGCGTCTACCGGGTAGAATCCGATCGCGTATTGGTGTCGAGCGTCGTCCGCACCGTGTTTGAGCATCTCGTAAATTTCCAAACTGTTTTTCATCGCCGAAGCGTGATAAATGCCTCCGCTCGTTTTTGTTAATTCTTCGATCGCGGCCCGGTCGAGCGGCGCGCCATCTTTTGAGATGTTGACGCGCAGTCTTCTTTCCCGAACGACATCAAGTAAAGCGGCCGGCTGATCTTTATTCTTATCGAAAACTACGGCGTAAATCTGTGTGTCAAACTCGAACAAATGTTTTTGCATTTCACCGAAATCGTGGCGGCTGCCACGGTCCGCGCCGTCGGAAATCACCAGCAAAGTTTGCTTCCGATTATTCTTTTCTTTGACTTTCTCCGCGACTTTCTCTGCCGCAAGACAAATCGCGTCGTAAAGCGAGTTCGGCCCGCCGCGCTTTTCGGACAACTGCGTGCGGATTTGCACCTCCGTTGGGACAAAATCAAAGACAAAACTGCCACGCTCATCAAACGTCAGAACGAAAAAATCGTCTTTCGCTGGAAGCTGCTTCGTAAAATCTCGTAACGCGTCAAGAACCGTAATCGTTCGTTCGCCTGTTACCGGGCGCAGGTCGAAAACGATCCCGAACGAAACAGGCGATTCTTCATCGGAAAAATGCGCGATCTGCTGCCGCACTCTGTTGTCGAAGATCTCGAACTGCTCTTTCTTCAATCCCTTGATCGGATTGCCTTGCTTGTCTGTCACCGAGACGCTGACGTTCACCAGTTTGGTTTCGACGCGGACCGGTCTTTGATCCTGCGCGTTTGCCGGGGCGGTGAAAACCGCAGCAGATACCACAACCATCAACGCCGTTGGCAAAAGCCTCACGCTTCGTCTCTTTCGCGCACGCAAGATTGAAAAACCAGCTGCACCGCCTGCAACGAGCAAGCTGATCAACTGAGAAGTTGATAACCCCGTAAAAGTCGTCAGTCCAAGAAAATCGCCGCGCGGATCGCCGCGCCAGAATTCAATCGTAAAGCGGGCGAGCGCGTATATGATCGCGTAGGCGATCAAAACTTGTCCGTCAAATCTCTTACGCTGGTGGAGCCAAACCAGCAGGCCAAAAACGATGAACATCGTGAGCGACTCGTAAAGCTGTGTCGGATGCAGATAAAGATCGCTTCCGTCCGCGGCGTATATCGGAACGCCCGTGTTGGTGTGCGCAAGTTCTGTAAAACGTACGCCCCAGGGCAGGTCCGTCGGTTTTCCCCAGGAATCTCCAGCAGCAAAACACCCTAGCCGCCCGATCCCCTGCCCGAGGGCAACACCCGGAGCGAACGCGTCGGCGACCTTCAGAAAGGGAAGTTGATAAAAGCGGACCAACACGACAAGCGCAATAAATCCGCCCAAGAAGCCGCCGAAATAAACGCCGCCCGACCGAAGGAAATCAAGTGAGAAAAATTGCACATTGTCTTCGGTAAGCATCAGCAGGATTTTCGATCCGAGCAAACCGCCAACGATCGCCCACAAACCTAGATCGTAAACCCTGCCCCTTGGAATTCCTTCGCGCTCCGCAAGCCGCGAGGCAACGAACAGAGCGAAAAGCATCGCGACCGCGAGCAAAACGCCATATGTGCTTATCGGAAAATCACCGATGCGAAATAGTTCCGGATACATAAATTTCCACCATGCTTCAAAGTTTTAGATCCCGTTTATCATTTAATGCTCGAATTGTGCATCCACACCATATAGGTTCCGAAGACGGCGGCGGATATCAAAATGTAGACCGCGCCAAGCAACACGCTTGCAGGGGTCAGCCACACAAAGCCCGGCAGCGTTTCGAACAAAGTGTGATGAAGTTGGCCACCATTCGCGGTTCGTTCCAGTACGAAAGCCCCCAACAGGCATACGAAATAGACCACTTCGGCCCCGACAACGCATTTCCACACATACGAGAAGAAAGACAACTCGCCCGCCTGGTCCCCAGCTTTCGATCGGATCAAATTTTCGGCTGTTACTGACATGGATTTTTCCTCCTTAAGTTTTGACTTGTATCTCCTACTCGGGCGCCTACGCGCTACATGACCAGGGTTTTGAGTACATCGTGTTTACAAAACGCTACGACTGCGGGGTTTCGCGAATTTGAAAACCGGTCCGAGCATTCCTGTCGGCGGCCTCGCAACCGCACGCACATGAGGCTCGTGCCATCGGTTTATTCCATGGCATCTTCGCCAGGAGCATGCCCATCGCGCACGTGTCGGTGACTGCCGCGAAAACGAGGCCGGCGCCGATGAACGCCGATAGCCAAACAAAATATGGATGGATGAGAACTGCCAGTACGACCCCGGTCAAAACCAGCGATCCGGCAGCGAAACGAACCTGCCGCTCCAGCGACCAGGGCGCGTTTTCGTCGCGCTCGAACGGCAGGCCTGCATTCTTCCAGGCGTCAAAGCCGCCCGTGACGTTGATGACATCGGCAAAGCCGCGTGCCTTTAGTTTTTTCTGGGCTTCGGCGGACCGGCGTCCCGTCCGGCACATAACGTAAACCGGTTTCCTTGGGTCGAGCTCTGCGGCACGTTTCTCAATTTCGCCGAGCGGAAGTGATTTCGCCCCCGCGACGCGACCGCCCGCAAACTCCGCGCGTTCGCGGACGTCGACGACCTGAGCGTTTTCGTTGTGCAGCTTTTCGTGCAATGTTAAGACCGTGCATTCGTTCATGGTTTTGTACCTCTAAATTCCTTACGACCGGTTCGCGTTTTACGAAGCCGGCAAGACGTGTTTTACTCGTTCCCCGCGAATCCAGACTTCAAAGGCTTCACGGTCGCCTCCTGCGTTTTTCCGAAGCAGAATTATTGTGTCCCCGATCTTTTTATCAACCGCTTCGACGGTGCATTTAGCGCGAAGCACCTCTTCACCGAGGTTCTGATTGCCCATATTGCCGCGATAACCCATTTCGACTTTGCGGAAGATGACAATGTGGTCGGCCTTTTCATCGAAATGCTGGACTTGATACATTCCAGCATCGAGCACTTTATCGCCGACACGCGCCGCCTTCCCGAGATGAAATCTGCCGCTTTTGTCTGCGGTGATTGTTTCCTGCGCGACCGCCGTTGCCGTCGAAAGACCGACCAGGACTCCCAGGAGCGCGAACGTCAAAAGTAATTGCTTTTTCATAATGTTCACCTCATTCAAGTTTTCAGACGTATCTGAAAAGACGCTCCATCCCGGCCGCCAAGTGGTAAGCATGGTGACAATGAATCAGCCACACCCCCGGGTTGTCGGCGAGAAACTCGAACTCCGCCCGACCGTGCATGGTGGGCTTGATCAGGACAGTATCCTTAACGGGAGCGTTTCTTGAATTCCCGCCATTGATGACGCGGAATGAATGCCCATGTAGGTGCATCGGGTGCCACATCATCGTGCGATTTCGAATCACGACGCGGACGCGCTCGCCGGAGCGGATCCCGAACGGATCGTCCAGCCCCTTCCGCCCGTTGATCAGCCATTCGTAAGAGCGCCTGCTCCCGCTTAGAACCAGGTCTATTTCGCGATCAGGCTCACCGGCCGGAGGAAAGTCCAAATCGTCGGGCGACATCAAATCGTCCGGATCGAGAACTTCCCCGTCCAATTCGTCCGGCAGAAAATCGACCGGCGGATTCAACGCGCCCGGCGCGTCCGAGTAGCGCAAGATGCCTCGTGCCGCGCGTCGCGGTTCACCCGTCGGCGCGGCGGCGATCGCCCACGCCCCCGGATTATTCGCCGCAATCAAAAAGTCGTAACGCTCGCCCGGCGCAATCTCAAACGCGTCAACCTCGACGGCGTGAACCGGAAAACCGTCCGTATGAGTGACGATCAATTTGTGTCCCTGAACGGCAACGCGGAAAACGGTCGCGCCTCCCGCATTAATCACCCGAAATCGGATGCGCTCGCCGCGCTTGACCTGAAATTCCGGAGCGGCTTCCGGGGAGCGTCCGTTCATCAGATAGTTCGAGTACGCGACGTCGCCGTTGGCGCAACACCCCTCCGCTTCCGACATTCCGCCGTGCCCCAACTCCATCATTTCGCCCTCGTGCGATGACGATGAGGGGGTGGGACCTTTCGGCAGGCCGTTGGCGGGCGAGATCCCCTGCTTTAATTGTTCGAATGCCAGATCGGGCGAGCCGTCCATCCAGTCGTCCAAGACGAGGGTGTATTCGCGGTCGTAGGCAAGGTTTTCTTTTTTCGGCTCGACGATCAGCGCGGCGGAAAGGCCGCGCTCGATCTGCAGCCCGGAGTGCGGATGATAGAAATACGTGCCGGGCGCATTGGCAACAAAATCATAGACGAATGACGCTCCCGCGGGAATCGGCGGCTGTGTCAGGCCTGGGATCCCATCCATGTTGTTTGTTCCCTTCTGATGAACGCCATGCCAGTGGATCGAGGTGCCTTCGGGTAGATTATTCTTCAGCGTAATCCGCAACCTCTCCCCTTCTTTGGCGCGGATCTCAGTTCCCGGAAATTTTCCGTCGTACGTCCACGCATTAATGCGCCGGCCCGGTGCAATTTCGGTTTCCGCGAGGCGGGCCTCCAGAGCAATTTCCCTAACCGCTCCCGAGGGCGGAAGCGCCTTGCTTTTTTCGGTGGGTGCGCCAATGCTGAAATTCGTCTTGTCGCCGATGTTTCCGCAGCCGTAAAGCAGCGCTGTGCCGCCAACAAAACCCGCACCGCCAAGTATAAAAGCCCGACGCGAAACTTTAGATTTTGACAGACTAAGTGATGACATATTCTTCGGTTTTATGAAGCATTCCTCGGCTCAAGGGACCGGTTTTTACTTTCGATTTCTACAAAATTCCTGGTCTTCCTCTGCGCGAACCGTAGCGCGTGCGCACGTCGAACATGCGGCAGCAGGCCTCGCAAATTTCGAGATGGGCGAACAGGACCTTCTTGATCGCGGCGTGCGTTTCTTCGAGCCGAGCGTCGCCGTCAAACAGCGCGTCGAGCTTTTCCCTGACCTGGCTGCAACCGCTTTTTTCCGTCGCCTCAATGTTGTTTTCCCCGACAGTCAGATTTTCCCGGGTAAATTCTTGAACCACCGTCTGCATAGCTTTCGCCTCCTTTTCGCCCGTGATTGTCTTTCCAAAAACGATTCAAAACTTGAACCTGCACACAACTCAATCGCAGACTTCAATCAACCGGACTTGATTCGATCGGATGACAAACCGTGTGCCCGTCTGCCGCTTCGTCCGGCAACTCCGCCGAGCCCGTAAGTGCCGTTTCCATTCGCTCTTGAAGTTCCAGCATCTCGTCCAGCTTTTCCGGTGATCGGCGATACGCCGCTCGATAATCTCGCGCACCAGCGAACAGGATGAATCGCCGCGCCTGCTCTCGAAAATCCTGGCGATTTCCTTGAGCGTGTAGCCTAAGTTTTTCCCCTGGCGGATGGAGCGCGGCCGCGCGATGTTCGGATTCCAGATATAGGCGATAATTGTTTTTTCGATGACGAACGGGTCTAAGAAGCCCTCGCCGCGTGTAATACCTGACGTTCTCCACCGAGACCTCGCTGCGGTCGGTGAGGGTCTGCGCGGTCATCAAATTTCCCGAACCAAAGTTGTGTTTTCCGTTTCTCATCGCCTTTCATAATGCAGAATGGCAAGACGCGTGCCGCATCGGAAAGACGGCTCTTTAGCGAAAATCAATCTGGATTTTGCGTGAAATGACTGAACGAGGCAGGGGAATTTACGCAGTGGAAAAAGCGAGCTACAGCCACGTTCGGCGTGGCTGTAGCTCGCTCCTCGGCCTTCAATCTGCTTCTACTTACACTCCGGCGTGTCGGCGGGGAGAAATTCGTCCGGAGGCCGGCGTTGAACGAACTTTCTAATAAGACGTGAAGATCTTCGAGTTGCCTTGACGGTCAAAGCTCAGCACGTCGTAACCGGACGGTTTTTCACCTTCCGGCTGCATTCCCGGCGATTTCGGCGGCATTCCGGGCGCGGCGAGACCGGCGACATCTGCCGGGCGGGTTCCGAGGAGTTTCTTCACGTCATCGGCGGGAACGTGACCTTCGATCACATAGCCGCCGATGATCGCCGTGTGGCACGACTGCATTTTGTCCGGGACGTTATACTGCTTTCGAATTTGGGTCATATTTTCGACCGGCTTTGAAGTTACCTGAAAACCCGCTTTCGTCAGATGCTCCTCCCACTTGGAGCAGCAGCCGCAAGTCGGGGATTTATAAACCGTAACCGCTGTAGATTTATCGCCGATGATCTCTGCCGGATCGGCTTGAGCCGCCTGTTGGCTGGTTCTTGACCGTTCAACTTCGGCTTTGTCCGGGCTCGCGGAAACTTTATCGGTGCCTTGCCGAGCGCATCCGGCAAATAAGAATACTGCTGTAATCAAGATTGTTGATGCGTAAACGTAGAATTTCATATTATCTCTTCTCCTGTTAATAACTATGTTAACAATCTGTTTTTTTCGGCGACTCCTTCACGTCGCCGAGAGCTTCGACGGGTCGGAAATTCACTGGGTTATGATTATGACGATTAGTTTGATCGAGAACCCGCGCAAGCGTTGTGAGCAAGGCAGCCGCGGTGAAGGGCTTTGATAAGCACGCCTTGACCGCCGGAGATTGAGTATGATCCGCGTCGTTCGTTTCCAGCAGCCCGCTCGCGCTGATGACCGCCACGCGAGGGTTGAGCACGACGAGCGATCGAACCAATTCGGCGCCGTCCATAACCGGCATCATCATGTCAGTTATTACGGCCGCGATTTTATCCTTCTGCTTTTTATAAACGGTGAGAGCTTCGGCGCCGTCCGCGGCGGTTAACACCCGGTAATTGAATTTTTCGAGAGTCATCTTCGTGATCGCTCTAATCGGCTCCTCGTCGTCAACCACGAGGATCCGCTCACCGCTACCTTTGGGAAGCTCAACTTTAACAGTCTCGTCCGTTGTAGACTCTTGCGTTTTGATCGCGGGAAGGTAAATGTCGAACCGCGTGCCCCGACCCGGTTCGCTATAAACATTAATAAAGCCGTCGTGACTTTTGATGATCCCAGCCGCCGTCGAGAGTCCGAGCCCTGTACCCTTTCCAATCTCTTTAGTGGTAAAGAACGGTTCAAAGATCCTATCGAGATTATCTGCGGAAATACCTGCACCAGTGTCACCAACGGTGATCGCCACGAACCTTCCGGGACGACCTTTCGGGCTCATCGAAACGTAATCTTCGTCTATAAGGACGTTTTCGGCTTTGATCGTGAGCGTTCCGCCATTAGCCATCGCATCTCTGCCATTGACACACAGGTTCATCAGGACCTGATGGATCTGTGTTGGGTCGGCGGCGACTGTCCAGAGATTATCGGGAATAAAAAATCTGATACCGATCGATTTGGGCAGCGTATTGCGCAAGATCCTGATAACTTCTTTTACCAAGTGGCGCGGTTGAAGCGGCAACTTGTCGGTTTCAGTCCCGCGGGCGAAGGTGAGAAGCTGTTTGATAAGGGAGGCGCCGCGCTCGGCGTTCTCAAGCAGTGCCGAGAGCCACCGATGGGTCTCCTCGTCCTGGTGTTTACGCTGGAGAACCTGTACGGACAACATCATCGGAGACAGAACATTATTAAGATCATGAGCGATGCCCCCCGCGAGCGTTCCGATCGACTCCATCCGCTGTGAACGCAGAAACTGCGCTTCCAGTTGTTTTTTTTCCGTGATGTCGGTGTTGACAACGAGATATGATTGCGGCTCGCCCTGTTCATCGCGCACCAAAGTCCAGCGGCTCTCGACCAGGAGCGGTTTTCCGCTCTTAGTTTGCTGGCGAAACTCGCCGCTCCAATGCCCGTCCGCCGCGGTGATTCGGCTGGCATCTTCAAGCTGTGCTAAAGAACCGCCGAACAAATCTTCATCGATGTCTTCCAACAAAGCCTCGTCCGACGTCCAGCCGTAAAGGTTTTCCGCGCTTTTGTTCCAAAACAAAATCGCACCCGCGACGCTCCGCACGAGTATCGCGTCCTGCGCGACGTCCAGCAACGCGGCTTGCTCTCGGATCCTTTCTTCAGCTCGCTTGCGCTCTGTAATGTCGTAACGGATGGCAACGTATTGATAAGGTTTTCCGCGTTCGTCTAGAAACGGAACGATTGTCGTGTCCACCCAGTAGATTGAGCCGTCTTTGGCCCGGTTGCGAAGCTCCCCGTGCCACGTTCCGCCGTTGGCTATCCTCGTCCAGATACTGCGGATGAATTCTTTCGAGTGATAACTCGAATTGATGATGCGGTGATCCTGCCCGAGCAATTCCCCACGGCTATATTTCGAGATCTCGCAGAATTTGTCGTTGACGTACGAAATCCTCCCCGTCTGATCGGTGACAGCCACGATGGCCGATTCGTCCAGGGCGAATTTCAGATCGGCAAGCTCTTTTAGAGACCGTACCAGTTTCTCGTCCGGGACGCCTGGCTCATGAGATTCAATTCTTTTGGATCTTCTAACCATTTCAACTTGCGGAGCCATCGCTCATTGTCTTCAGGCGATAGATCAACTGGTCGCGAGTGATCCCTAGAAGGCGCGCAGCCTGCGATTTGTTGCCGGCGCTTTTCTGGAAGGCCCACTCTATAAGCGAATTCTCCAGTTTCTTAAGCGCCAGATCTTCCAGTGGAAGGTGTAAAACATTCCCCTCAATCTGCATCCCCGGCAAAGATGAGGAGGGTTCGACGGCCAAGCTCCTATCTGTTAAATTCGTCGGCAGGTATTTTCGGGTTATTACGTCTCCATCTTCCAGAATCATCGCCCGCTCGATCACGTTGCGAAGTTCACGGACGTTGCCGGGCCAGTCGTAACGTCTAAACACTTCTGCCACCTCGGGTGCAAGGCCACGCATCCGCCTGCGCAAACGCTCATTGAATACAGATATGAAATGATCGGTCAGAAGAAGGACATCATCGCCGCGTTCGCGAAGCGGCGGAATATCGATCTGGATCACCGATAAACGGTAATACAGATCAAGGCGAAAACGCCCGGCGTCGCATTCGCGTCTCAGGTCGCGGTTAGAGGCGGCGACGACGCGGACGCTAAGCCGTATATCCTTCAGCCCGCCGACTCGGCGGAACACACCCTCTTCCAACACGCGTAAGAGTTTTGCCTGCAACCCGAGCTCAAGCTCCCCGATCTCGTCAAGGAAGAGCGTGCCCCCTTCAGCCTGTTCGAATAACCCTTCCTTTTTCGCCTTGGCATCCGTGAAGGCCCCCTTTTCGTATCCAAACAGCTCTGATTCGATGAGTGTCGCCGGGATCGCTGCGCAGTTTATCGCGACGAAAGGTTTGTCCGCGCGGGGCGATCCGTAATGCATCGCTTTGGCGACGAGATCCTTACCGGTTCCGCTGTCGCCCTGGAGCAGTACCGAGAAAACCTGACTCGCGGCGACCTTGTTTGCGAGGTCGAGTACCCCGCGGATCGAGTCCGATTCCCCGATGATCTGCTCGAAGCTGAACTTTCGAGAGAGCTCGCGACGGACCTCCGCAACTTCCTTCCTGAGCTTTCCGGTCTCAAGAGCGTTGCGGACGGTTACCTCCAGCTCATCGAGGTTAACCGGCTTCGTGACAAAATCGTACGCTCCGCCGCGCAAAGCCGTGATAACGTCCTCGGCCAGGAGTTGCCCCGTGATCATGATAACGATCGCTTCTGCCGTTTTTCGTTTGATGTTCTCGAGGAGGTCAAGACCGGAGCCATCGGGAAGGTGAATATCGAGGAGAACCAGGGAGGGATGTTCGGAATCGTATACCGAGTCCCCGACTGCGACAGTCTCGGCCTCAGACACGTCGTAACCCCAGTCGCGCAGGGCCGCCACCAGCGCCCAACGTCCCGAATGGTCGTCGTCGATCACAAGCACTTTGTCTTTCTTCATTTGATCTTTCGGCCAATCAGCATTTCAGTTTCTAAGGAAAGAATGAGAATCAACGTAACGCAATCTTTCTCGATCGCCGGTTCGCGAAAAGAACCTGAAAGCCGGCAGCGGTTCCCGTAAAGAAAGCCCCGATTACACTTCTTCCGAGGCGCTTATGGCAAAGGGTATGCCAAGCGCTCCGGATCGCGATGGTGGAAGTCGCACGACCGCAAATCCAAACTATGGTCGAGAGGGTGCCGAGCCGGCGTTGGAGATTATCAGACAACCGGTGGCTGATATCGCACACCCCTATGGGCTCGAGGCTTGGCTGCACCCGCGACACATCGGAGGGTCCAGGCGATTTGTCCATATGAAAATCGCACTAGTGGTGCCGGGTAAGGTACGGCAGATCGGCATCGAAAAGCGATGCTGCTAAGTTCCTCACCTACTTCAAGACGTGTCATGAGGTTGCGGTTCGATGGGGTGTCCGACCAACATATTCATGTATTCGGCGGGACCCGGCCGAAGCGGCACACTGGTTGCAGGCAAAATTCAAGCACGCGTGGTCAGGGTGGGGGTCATTCTAGGACGAGCTTAGCTGGCCGTCGGCCCACTGCACGTAAGGAAATAACAGTATGAACTCGACCATAAGAACTAATAAGTTAAAAAAGGTTGGACCACTTGGATTGCTGGGCCTCGCGCCGACAATTTTGCTGATCTCACTCGCGGTCGGGCCGAAGGTAGCCGCTCATGGTGGCGAGGATCACGGTGACCAGAAACCCAAGACGGAAACGACGGCGAAAGGAGCCGTTCTCAGGACAACCCGCCTGGGGGATTTTGAACTTACGATCAAGCACCCGCCACTGGAACCGGGGATGACCACGCACGGGAGCCTGTTCGTGTCCCGGTACGACACCAACGAACCCGTCGACGACGCGGGCAACGTTCAGGTGGCCCTCGAGGCTCCGGGCGGCTCGATCTCCGATGTCGCCGTCGCGAAATCCGCGACGGCCGGAAGTTACGCGCTCGATGTACCCGCCCTGACCGATGGGGAATACGCGCTCCGGGTCACGTTGACGGCGGGCGGCAAGGCGAGCACGGCCACTTTCTCCGGCGTCGAGGTGCGTAACGGAGAGCCCGCGGCCGGCGCCGCGGCGTCCTGGTCCGGATTTTTGTTGACCGCGATGTTCTTGACCGTAGGGATCGGCCTTTTCGCGGCGCTCGTTTACTTATCGATGCGGGTCGCGGGACGCCGGCCGCTCGGGGAGGAGACGGTTTCCGCGTGAGCGTATTTCTCGCTACAAAATTCTTCGATTTTTTGTCGAGCCGGGGAAGTTTCAACATGAATGCATCAGCCCGCGTTCGGGGGTTCGGGGCGGCTCTTTTTTTCCTGACCGTTCCCGCCCTCGCCCAGCAGCAACCCATCCTCGCGCCGACCCAGCCGGCGGTGAAGCTCAGCTCCGCCCAGGCGGTAGGTCAGGACGGTATAGCCGTCGAGCGACTGATCGAACTTGGCGCAAACCGACGAGCGGACTTGCTCGCGGCACGACAGAGGCTTGCGGTCGCGGAGGGGCGACTTCGGCAGGCACGGCTTCGCCCCAACCCGACGCTCGATGCGGAGTACGGATCACCTCGATTCTTGGGCGGCGAGCCGGAGGTCGATTTTTCCGTCGGTGTCACGCAGGTTTTCGAACTCGGGGGGAAACGCAGCCGCCGAACGGCGGTCG
This sequence comes from Acidobacteriota bacterium, assembly GCA_019639135.1. GTDB lineage: Bacteria > Acidobacteriota > Blastocatellia > Pyrinomonadales > Pyrinomonadaceae > OLB17. The sequence continues at coordinate 66,858 of JAHBSL010000008.1, read as the reverse complement.
CGGAGCTCGAGCTGAATCAGATACGTGCCGAGGTCGCCGCGCTGGAGCGGGAGTTGGCGATCGGGATCCGCTCAGCGTACATCGCCGCGATCGCGTCCGCGCGGCAGCTTGACGTGCTGGAGCGATTGATCGCCGGGAATGAGGAATTGGTTAGGGCGACCGAGGCCAGGTTGAAAGAAGGCGACGTTGCACCACTCGATCTTAATTTGGTGAGGGTGGAAAACGACCGGCTCAAGGTGCAGGCGATCCAGGCGCGCGGGGAACTCGACACGCAGCTTCTGCAGATTCGGACGCTCATCGGGGCTGACATCGCGGAACCTCTGCGGATCGCGCCGCAGCCCGAGCGGCCGCCGCGTTTCGACACCGGATTGAGCGAGTTGACCGAGATCGCCTTGCGCGAACGGGCAGATCTACGGGCCGCACGGATCGGCGAGGAACTCGGCACGGCTCGCATAAATCTCGCTCGCGCGAACGCGGTCCCGAACGTGGCGGCGGGGATCAGGTACTCACGCACGAAGGGGATCGTCGATCTTCCCGGACCGGTGAACGGCAGCGATTTCGCGTCCGATCTCGACAACGAGCTCACCTTCGGGGTGTCGATCGACATCCCCGTCTTCAATCGCAATCAGGGCGAGATAGCCTCCGCGACGGGTGAACGGGTTCAAGCGACGCGCCAACGGGAATTCTTGGAAACCACGATCAAACGCGACGTCGCCGTGGCGTTCCGCAAGTACAGGGCGGCCGCCGAAGCTTTGGTGCTCAGCACCACGCAGATAATCCCGAGGTCGGAGGCGAACCTGCAAACGGTCCGGGCGGCGTACGGGTCCGGGGAGTTCTCGATCTTCGAGGTGGTCAACGAACAGCGGCGGTTGACGGAGAGCGTGACCACGCTGAACCAGGTGACGCGGGACTATTACAACGCCTTGACGGAACTGGAAACCGCGATCGGCCGCGAGCTGCCCGCGTCGGGGTTCGCGCCGAGCAGTTCGGTTCTGCCGGACGAAAATCTAAAGATGAGTCCCGACGATCGTGCGAAGCTGATGAAATCGATTCGGGACGCCGGCGAAGCCGGAAAGAATAATTTCGTATCGAGCGGGAGAGCGGTAGTTCGCAATAAAGAAACAGGAGAAAAACCATGAAGAAGATGACGATATTGGCGGTTGCCGCGTTGGGAGTCACTGCGGCGATCGCGGCCGGATGTTCACAGGGGGCGACACCTCGCAATACGGCCACCGCCGGAAATGCTCGTCCGGCCGCGAATGCGAATACCACGACCAATGCTCCGCCCAAAAACGCGGACGATACGCCAGCTCAGGTGAAGGCGGCATTCGCGGACGCGCAAAGCTTCACGACGCAGCATAAGGATATTCCTAAGGGCCAGATCACCGAAATCGAAGAACAGGCGGACGGAAAGGTCCCCGCGACTGATCACCATTCATACCTCGCATTCTCGACGGCCGGCGGCTCGCGCAAGCAGATCGGCGCCGCGACGGTCGTGAAAGCGGGCGGGAAGGATGTGGTGATCGTGTATGAAAACAAGGACGGCTCGCCCTACATCAAGGAAGTTCGCGCCGATGGCGTTCCCGCTCCGTTTCTCGCGCAATTCGCCGGCAAAGGGCACGACGACAAGTTTTTGCTGGGCGCGGACTTAAAAGCAAACGGCGTTGACGACGCGACGGCGAAAGGGATGGTCAAAGCAATTCTGATCGATGTGTTGACGATGCAGGCGCTTTACGGCGCGTCGCACAGCCACTAGTTGGAGGGAAAGACGAGCGGAAGGTGTGTGCGTTTTACGTACCGCTGGCCCGTTACTACGAAAGCAATGAAATTTGCACTCTTCCGAATCGAATTTGTCCGGCTGACGACGGCCACCGCGATTATTTTCGCGTCGCTTCTGGGCGTCGTGCTCGGGAATGGCGAAGACGACCACGGCCAGCCCGCGTCCGCTGCGACCGGCACGGCGGTCGCGACCGCCCGCGCCGAGCGGAACATCGAATCCGAAGCCGGAAACTTCGTTCTGCGGGTCGAACGGTACCCGGCCGACCCGCGCACGGGCGAGCTCGTCCAAATGGCGGTGCGCGTGCTCGAACGGGTCGAGGGGGGCTTCGGCGCTAACGAGCCGGTAGCGCTTGAGGATGCGGCCTTGACCGTCACCGTGACGGCGGCCGATGGGTCGAGCGTCGCCGAAAGAATACCCGCGACTTTCGAAAGAAGCTTCTACCGGGCCGATTACACCTTTTCCGATAAAGGAAACTTCAAGACCGTTTACAACGTCACGACCAAAGACGGCCGCTCGTTCTCTGCTGATTTTCCGGTCAGCGTCGCGAGCGCGCCGACCAATTGGACATTTTGGATCGGGGTTCTGATTCTGAGTTTGCTCAGTTTCGGGATCGTCGGCGGCGTTTATTATTCGTTTCGAAACGAGGACGAACAACAGAGAAAAATGAGACGGCTCGCACCCGTTACCGCTTTGGCACTTCTCTTTTTCGTGTTCGGTGTCTTCGCGTTGTCCTTTTTCTTTCCGCCGACCGAGACCCGGGCGATGGGTAATTTTGCGCCGACGGGCGAGCCGGCCGCAAACCCGGCGGCCACGGGGGAGCAAACCGTATTGACGGTCTCCAAGGAATCGCAGCTCCTCTTCGGGATCAAGACCGAGCCGGTTTCGACCCGGCGGATCACGAGCGGCTTGAACGTCACGGGGACGGTGCGAGCCCGCCCGGATGCTCGGGCCGTGGTCGTGCCCCCAGTCGCCGGGCGCCTGATCCTGCGCGATGGCCTGGCACTCGGCTCTGCGGTCGGGCGCGGCGAGCAGATCGGTTACGTCGAGCAGGTGCTGGACGTTTCCGGTCAGGTCGGGCTTGAGCAGCAACGGCTCGAGGTATTGGCGCAGCAACGCGATGTCGAGGCCCGCCGGCTGGAGCTGCGAAACACCGCCCTGCAGCTTCGCGGGCAGCAGGCGGAGCAGCGTGCGAACGCGAGTCAGGCGCGCACGCAGCTCGCTCAGGCACAGCGCGAGCTCCGACGCTCAGCAAATTTGGTCGAGGTCGGAGCGGTCCCTGTCAAACGTCTCGAAGAGGCCCGAACCGCTGTCAGCGTCGCGGAGCAGAGCGTCTCGTCCGCGGAACAACAAGTTCGGCTGCTCGAAAATCAGATAAAGCAGACCGAATCGGGCCAGGCCATTTTCCAAAACCCGACCGTCAACCAGCCGAGCCGCACTTTCCCGCTCACCTCGCCGGTGACCGGCATCGTTAACACCATCACCGCGACCAGCGGGCAGGTGGTCGAGGGCAGCACCCAGATATTGTCGCTCGTGAACCTTTCGTCCGTTTTGATCGAAGCTCAAGTTTTCGAGCGCGATCTGCCCGCCGTGCGCGAGTCCACGCGGGCCAGCTTCACCAGCGCAGCCCTCGGCGATGAGGTTTACACCGTCGGCACGCCGGACGGAGACGGACGACTCGTCTCGATCGGCCAGTCCGTGAACGAGCAGACGCGCACGGTGCCGGTGATATATGAGATAAACAATCCGGCCAGCCGGTTAAAGGACGGGATGTTCGTCGAGATCACGATCGACACGAGCGGCGAGCGACAGGTGCTCGCGGTCCCGAAATCCGCCGTGGTTAACGAACAGGGGCAAACGTTCGTGTTCGTCTTCGACGGCGGCGAAACTTTCCGCAAGCGGCCGGTCGCTCTCGGCCCTGAAGGGGCGGACTATTTTGAAGTGACCTCGGGGTTGGAGGAGGGCGAGCGGGTCGTCACGGAAGGGATATACCAGCTCCGCTCGACGCAGCCGACGGCTTAGTCATTGATCATTTGCACAGAACTTTATGATTACGAGAATCCTTTTGGGTATTTTTTGCTTTTCGGTTATTGCTGTTTTCCTTTCGGCTTGCGACGGCGCAGCGACGACGCCGAATTCGAACGCGGCGGCAGCTACCAATAGCGCGACGGCGAACGCCAACACGACCGCGGATGTCGACAAAGCTTTCAAGGTCGATTTCGCAAGCGAACCCGGTTCCATTCAGGCGGGAGCTCCGGTGACGCTGGCGTTCACCGTGAAGGACAAGCAAGGCGCCATCGTGCGGGACCTGCCGATCGTGCACGAGAAACCGATGCACCTGCTGATCGTGTCGAAGGATCTGGCGGAGTTCTACCACGTGCACCCGGAGCAATCGGACGATGGTTCTTACCGGGTCCAGCACACGTTCCCGAACGGCGGCGAATACAAGCTTTACGCCGACTTTACGCCGAAGGATTCCGTGCAGGTGGTCGAGCAGATCGATGTCAAGGTGGGCGGGCAGGAACGTCCGAAAGAGCCGCTCATCGCCGACACGAATTACACGAAAACGGTCAGCGGCTTGAAGGTCGTGATGGAACCCGAGGGCGAGTTGAAAGGCGGAGCCGAGGTGATGCTCAACTTCCAGGTGTTCGACGCGGCGAGCGGGAAGCCCGCGACCGATCTGCAGAACTACCTCGGCGAGCTCGCGCACTTTGTCATCATCAGCGAGGACATGCAGGATTTCGTCCATGCCCATCCGATGTCGAAGGGCGAGAAGATGGACGGGATGAAAATGGACGGCGATTCAGGCTCGGAGCACAAAGCGGACGGGCACGAGCATTCGACAATGGAGGGCGCGACCGTCAAACCGAGCGCTTCCGAAGTCGCCGCCCACACGTCGTTCCCGCGCTCCGGTCTGTACAAGGTGTGGGGGCAATTCCAACGCGGCGGGCAGGTCATCACGGTGCCCTTCACTCTCAAGATCGCGGAGGGCGAGAAGGTAAAGGCCGCGAACGTTCCCGCCGGATTTACGCAGGTCACCGTGGCTAAGGCCGGCTTTAGCCCTTCTTCCGTCAATGTGAAGAAGGGCGAGAAAGTGGCTCTCGCCTTCTACCGCGCCGATGCGGAGAACTGCGGCAGTGAAGTTGTTTTCGCGAGCCAAAAGATTACTAGGAAGTTGCCGGTCGGCGAGACGGTGCTTGTCGAATTCACGCCCACCGGGGCGGGCGAAATCGCGTTCGCCTGCGGGATGGACATGCTTCGCGGAAAAGTGGTCGTCGCTGGGATGTAGAACGGCCTACGTGAGGCGGAACGCTTCCCGTGGGGCTTGGACAACAAATTAAGTGACATAAGACGCCGATCAAGCGACCGGGGAACGACAACAAGCGACATCTGGGGCGAGCCAGGTGACATGGGACGCTAACCACGCGATGTGGGATGCGGCCCGAGTGAGCTCGATTCGCGACCTTATCGTATACAGGATGAGATATACAAGGCCGAATCAGTGATTCGATAGAACTAAAACAGGAGACCAAATACGAAAATGAAAATTGCTAAATATGCGGCTGTTTGCCTGCTTACGTTTGCGTTCGCCGTCGCGAGCGTCGAGGCACATCCGAAGACCGTCCGCATCACCGTAACGAAGGACGGCTTTAGCCGCAGTTCGATAACCGGTGAGGTCGGATCGCCCCTGACGCTCATCTTCACGCGGGAGTCCAAAGAGGGATGCGGCGGCAAGGTCGTGTTCCCATCGCTCGGGATATCGCGAAATTTGCCCGTCGGCAAGCCGGTCACCATCGTGATTACACCTAGAAAAGAGGGGACCATCAGCTTCGCCTGCGGGATGGGGATGTACAAGGGCAGCATAGTTGCGACTGAGCATTAAGAACAGAAAGGGGGCAGAAATGAAAAATACGATCTTGGCGGTTGTTTTAACGACCGCCGCCATCGCTTTCGCGGCTTGCAACCAAACCGCTTCCAATGGCAATTCAGCGGTGAATCACGGTGGAATGCAGAACGGTTCATCGAATTCGATGAACCACAACTCCATGCCGATGAATTCAAACATGTCGGGGATGAATCACGGTTCGATGCAATCCTCTCCGAACGCCGCGAGCCAGCCGTATGATTTGCAGTTCATCGACACGATGACGAATCACCATCAGGGTGCGATCGAGATGGCGGAGATGGCACTTAAGAAATCGAACAACGCCGAGCTGAGAACCTTCGCCCAAAAGATCATCGACGATCAGAAAAAGGAAATCACGCAGATGAAGGACTGGCGCGAAAAATGGTACGCGGGGAAACCTGAGTCGGTGAATATGCAAATGCCCGGAATGATGGACTCGATGAAGATGATGGCGGGCGACGAGATGAAGAAAATGGAAACCGCAAGCGGCAAGGATTTCGACGGGCATTTTCTCGACATGATGACCCCGCACCACGCGGGCGCGGTGACGATGGCTAAGGAGGCCTTAACCCGGGCCGAACACCCGGAAATCAAGACGCTCGCCCAAGCCATCATCCGCGAGCAGGAAAAGGAAATCCGGCAGATGGCTGATTGGAAAACAAGATGGTCGAAATAATTCGGGAAATGTTTTCGGGGCCGGAAGTATCTGAGGCTTTTGGACGAATCGCGAATGCAAACGGCGGGGGAAACGACTAAACACGACCAACGGGCGCGGCTCAACAAGCTTTACCGAGTTCAGCGTCATTTTTATGATCCGACGCGCCGCTTATTTCTGTTCGGGCGCGACCGGCTTCTCCGGCAGATGGACGTCCAGCCGGGCGAGCGTGTACTTGAAGTCGGCTGCGGGACGGGCAGGAATCTTTTGAAACTGTCGGAGCTCCAGCCGAAGGCGATACTGTACGGACTTGACGCTTCGGACGAAATGCTGAAAACCGCCGGTGCGAGGCTGGACGCGAGGGGTATGCAGAAGACCATTATTTTGAGACAAGGCCTGGCCGAAAAATTCGATCTCGAAAACACCTTCCGACGCAGCCGGCCGTTCGACAAGGTTTTTATCTCTTATTCGCTTTCGATGTTCCCGGCGTGGCGAACCGCCCTCACGAATGTGCTCGGAAATCTAAGGCCGGGCGGCGATCTGTTCATATTGGATTTCTGGGACGGCGACGGCTTACCCGTTTGGTTGGTCCGCTTGCGGACGTGGTGGCTGTCGCTTTTCAAAGTTTACTACCGTCCCGAATTTCTGCAGTTCTTGACGGAGTTGCAGAAGGAGGGCGAGGGCAAATATACGGTCACGTCGGTCGGGACGAATTACGCATTCATTGCGCATTTTCAGAAAAGCCCCGAGAAACAGTCTTTGGTGCAGTAGAGTTTTATGAACGCAATCATCAGGTGGGCCTTGCAGAACCGGCTTATCGTCGTCGCGATCGCCGCGTTGCTGCTCGTGTGGGGCGGCTATATAGCGTTCAACCTTCCGGTGGATGTTTTCCCCGACCTCAACAAACCGACCATCACGGTCCTGACCGAGGCGGAGGGCCTCGCTCCCGAGGAGGTGGAGACGCAGGTCTCGTACCCGATCGAGACGGTGATGAACGGGGTGCCGGGCGTGACGCGGGTGCGCTCGCAGAGCGGGATCGGGCTGTCGATCGTCTACATCGAATTCGATTGGGGCACCGACATCTACCGCAACCGCCAGCTCGTCGCCGAAAAGATCACGGAGGCCCGGGAGCAGCTCCCCGAGGGCGTCTCGCCGTTCCTCGCGCCGATCTCGTCGATCATGGGCGAGATCATGCTGATCTCGGTGAAGTCGAAAGACGGCTCGACGAGCCCGCTCGACGTGCGCACGCTGGCCGATTGGACGATCCGTCCGCGACTGCTGACGATCACCGGCATCTCGCAGGTGATCCCGATCGGCGGCGGCGTCAAGCAATACCAGGCACTCGTCTCGCCGGAGAAACTCAAGCAGTTCGGCATCACGATCGAGGACGTCACGACCGCGCTGGAGAAATCGAACGCGAACTCGACCGGCGGCTTCGTCGATGCGCAGTCGCAGGAGTACCTGGTCCGTAACCTCGGCCGGTTCTATTCCATCGACGAACTCAAGAACACCGTCGTCGCTTACCGCAACAACACTCCGATCCGGCTCGGCGACGTCGCGGCGGTGGAGTTCGGAGCGAGAATCAAACGCGGTGACGCCGGGTCGAACGGGCAGCCCGCCGTGATCATGTCGGTGCAGAAGCAGCCCGGAGCATCCACCATCGAACTGACCGAAAAGGTCGACGACGCGATGCGCGGGCTGCAGGCGACCTTGCCCCCCGACGTCGAAATCAATACGCGGCTGTTCCGGCAATCGAATTTCATCGAAGCTTCGATCGGCAACGTCATCGAGGCCCTGCGGGACGGCGCTATACTCGTGGCGATCGTCCTTTTCCTGTTCCTGCTCAACTTCCGCACGACCGCGATCACACTGACTGCAATCCCGCTCTCGTTCGTCGTCACGTTTCTGATCTTCTACGCGTTCGGGATCTCGATCAACACGATGACGCTCGGCGGGCTCGCGGTGGCCATCGGCGAACTGGTGGACGACGCCATCGTCGATATCGAGAACATCTTCCGCCGCCTGCGGGAAAATTACGCTCTGCCGGACCCGCGGCCGTCGATCGAGGTGATCTACCACGCATCGCTGGAGATTCGTTCGTCGATCGTCTTCGCCACCATCATCGTGGCCTTGGTGTTTCTACCGCTGTTCATGCTGACCGGCGTTGAGGGGCGGCTTCTCGCCCCGCTCGGGCTCGCCTACATCACCTCGCTGGTGGCTTCCCTGTTCATCAGCCTGACCGTGACGCCCGTTCTGGCGTCGTACCTGATGCCGCAGCTTTTCAAGAAAAATGGCAGAAATAAATCGATCCTGGCGGTCTGGTTTGAAAAGCTTAAGGCGAGGTTTTCGCGGAATGAAGGTTCGGAAAATGGCCATGACGAACCCCCGCCCGCGTACGAGGACGGCGAGGAACCGAAGGGCGGCGGACACTCGGAGGAAGACAGTTTCGTCGTTCGCTGGCTGAAGAAGTGGGACGAACGGCTGCTGCACTGGACGCTGCGCCATCCGTACAAGGTGATGATCGGGGCGGCCACGCTGTTCCTCGTGACGATGGCGACGCTGCCGTTCGTCGGCACGGCGTTTTTGCCGGAATTCAACGAAGGAACGCTGACGATCAACATCCAGGCGCAGCCGGGGACGTCACTCGCAGAATCGAACCGCATCGGCACGATCGGCGAAAAACTCGTTATGGAGGTGCCCGAGGTGATCTCGACCGGGCGACGCACAGGCCGTGCCGAGCTCGACGAACACGCCGAGGGCGTCCACTACACCGAGATCGACGTCGATTTAAGAGAATCAGACCGCCCTCGCGATGAGATTCTGTCCGACATCCGCGAAAAGCTCGCGGTCATCCCGGGCGTGAACCTCAACGTCGGTCAACCGATCTCGCACCGCCTCGATCACCTGCAGTCGGGCGTGCGGGCGCAGATCGCCGTAAAGCTTTTCGGCGACGACCTTTCCGTCTTGCGTTCGAAGGCGGAGGAGATCCGCAACGTGATGCAGACGGTCGAAGGGGCGACGGACGTCCAGATCGAAAGGCAGGTGCTGATCCCGCAGATCAGGTTCAACGTGGACCGGGCCCGGGCGGCGCAGTACGGTCTGCAGCCGGGCGAGATCACCGACACGTTGGAGACCGCCTTGAACGGGCGGACGGTCTCGCAGGCGATCGAGGGGGCGCGGAGGTACGACGTCGTCGTCAGGTTCGACGACGCCTCGCGAAACAGCCTCGACGCGCTGCGCAACGCGACCGTCGACACACCGCAGGGCGCGCAGATTCCCGTGTCCGCCGTCGCGACGATCGAAAACCTTCCGGGGCCGAATCAGATCCTGCGCGAGAACACACAGCGGAGGATCGTTATATCGTCCAACACGGCCGACCGCGATCTGGGGTCGGTCGTCCGCGACATGCAGGAGCGCGTCGCGGCCCAGGTCGACCTCCCTCAAGGGTATTTCGTCGAGTTCGGCGGGCAGTTCCAGGCGTCGCAGGAGGCGACGAGGACGCTCTCGCTGCTGACGATTTTCTCGCTCATCGCGATTTTCTTCCTTCTGATAAAGGCTCTCGGCGATTGGCGCTCCGCGCTGCAGGTGATGATCAACATCCCGCTCGCCCTGATCGGTGCCGTGATCGCCCTTTTGCTGAGCGGCGGTGTCTTTTCCATCGCCACGCTCGTCGGGTTCATCTCGCTCGTCGGCATCACGTCGCGCAACGGGATCATGATGATCTCGCACTACCTGCACCTGATGCGCGAGGAAGGCGAGGACTTCACCGAGGAGATGATCATCCGCGGCTCACTCGAACGATTGGTGCCCGTGATGATGACTGCCTTAACGGCGGGCCTCTCACTCGTCCCGTTCGTTTTAGCGGCGGACGCCCCCGGAAAAGAGATCCTTCACCCGCTCGCGGTGGTCGTGATCGGCGGCATCCTGACCTCGACGCTGCTGGACCAGCTCGTTACGCCGGCGGTTTTCTACAAATTCGGCAAACCATCGGCGGACCGCGTAATCGCCGAACGCGTGGGCCGCGGCCGAGAAGTCTTTGGTGAGGAATCCGATGCTGACGTGCCCCCGTTTGGTACGCGAATGCCGGAATGGGACACCGATTAGCAAGCTGCAATATGGTTTTGCTTTAAACAAAGGGCCCAGATGAGGGGTGGCAAAGATGAAGATTGCCGGAATTATTGTAGGAACCATAGGAGCGACAATGTTCGTTTGGCATCTGCTTAAAGTACTTATGGGACGGAAGAGCAGACGGGCGTCTTCACCCACCATATTTTGTCTCTGGTCGGCGGAATCTTAGCGTTTGCAGGGATTTGAATATGGATAGCAGGACGGCGGAGGCAAAAATGAAAATAATAAGTCCATTTGTTTTGTTGATGATTTTATTTGCCCTGCCGTTCTTGTCAGTAAAACTTTCGACCGGGGTGCAGGCGCAAAGCGAACAGAAAACGCCGGCGGCCCCAACGCCGCCGCCGGTCAAGGAGAAAGATGACGAGGTGATCCGGGTTAATACGGAAATCGTTACTTTAGCAGCGACCGTCACGGACAAAAACGGCCGATATCGCTCCGATTTGAAGCGGAGCGATTTTACCGTTTACGAAAACGGCGTCGAGCAGAAACTCGAGTATTTCAATACTGGGGACCGCATTCCTATGACCCTGGGCATCATTTTCGACACAAGCGGCAGCATGGACGACAAGATTGAGGGGGTGCAGGACGCGGTTGAGCATTTTGTTAACTCTGTGGCGCCTGGCGATGAGATTTTTCTCGTCCGGTTCAGCGACGATGCCGAGCTGGTGCAGAACTTTACCGACGACAAGCCGAGGATCTTAAGAATCGTCGAGAATCTAAGCCCGCGTGGCGGCACCGCGCTTTACGACGCGATTTTGCTCGGTCTCCAAAAAGTTGCCGACGGCAAGCATCGCAAGCGCGCTTTGCTGCTCTTGACCGACGGTAATGACACGGCAAGTTCGGTCAAGTTCGAGGAGATAACGGCACTCGCCCGAAAGTCCGAGGTGATTGTCTACGGGCTAGGACTCGGACACGGCGAAAAGGGTAATACGCACATATTATTAAACAGTCAAGTCAAGGATACGGTTGATATGCGCACTTTGCGTGCCTTGGCGGATGCGACCGGCGGCAACGCTTACTTTCTGGAGAACGCTCACGAAGGCGGGCGTGATCTTGTTGACGAGGCCGCAGAGGAAGTCGCAAAGGAACTCAAACTCCAGTACACGTTAGGCTATTACCCTACAGATCAAAAAAAAGACGGTGCCTTTAGGCAAATTGTGGTTGAACTCAAAGATAAATCGCTGAGGGTCCGCACTAAGCGGGGCTATTACGCACCGAATAAATTATGACGGCGAGCCTTCGTGAAACTGAAGTAAAGGAGGGTGAAGAATGGATATGACAAAGGGAACCTCGTTTATGGTTTATCTAGGCAGAGTATTTTTCTTCCTCGCTTTTCTTGCGTTACTGGGCGCATGGTTTACTCAATTGACGGGCGGAACGCTCCTCGGCATGAGCCAGCAGCATTTGTTCAACGACGCGATTGTCCTGTCGCTGTTCGGTATCGGAATGTTTCTTGACGCTCTCTGGCACGCGCGCAACATTTGATCGTCGTTTCGGGATAAAAACGTGGATTTGTGCAGGACCGGGCGTGGATGGGACTGAAGTCAAGCCGTAGCGACCATTATGGAACTACAGACGCCGGAACAATTGCAGTTTGCCTCCAATCTCGCGCATTGGATCGAAGGTGTAGTGTTTGCGATTGTGGCTATAATCGCTCTCCTTCGAGCTCGCAACTACTTCACTTGGAAAGGTGCGGAATATTTATGGCCGTCATTGATCGTAATGGCTGGTTTGTTTCTACCGGCCTACATATTCCTGCAAGGCGGTCTGAGTCGGGTTGCCGATACCTGGAGATTTAGCGTCAATGATCCGCAGCAACGCGAACATTTCTTAATGGCAGCGTTTCTGGTTCTGGCCGGCGCGGCGGAAATTGCGGCCGAGGCGAAAATAGTTCAGGGCACGATCTGGAGACTCATCACGCCGGGAGCTTTGGTAGCGATCGGCATAGTACTATTGGTTCACACCGAGTACGGCACGGCGGAGGCCATCGCGGAATCCGTCACAGAGCATCGCTATCAAGGCATCTTGGTAATCCTCGTCGGGGTCTTCAAAGGCGCTGAGGCACTCTGGCGACACCGATTTAGATGGCTCGCATATCCCTGGATAGTCTTGTTGTTCATTACCGCTCTCCTTCTTATTAGCTATCGCGAACCGCCCGGCGCATACAGACAGCATACGATACTCACAATCGGCTGATGATCGACGGAATTTGATCAAACTTTAGTAAAAATTAGGAGAATTTTATGAAAGAAATGAAGTTGAATTTTAAGGGAATCGTGGGCGTGGCGCTGGCAATATCGATTGCATTTGTCGGCTTTAGCGTCAACGAAAGCATTTCGGCTCAAACGGATGAAGTTAAGTCGGTCACGGACGTTATGACGCGTGAAGCGGTGGCCGTCGAAAAAGGTGATCTCGCAGCCCTTGACAAGATATGGGCGAACAGCGAGGACGTGACGGTTTTCGAGAGCGGCCACGCAAACTATGGATGGACGGACTATCGCAACAGTCATTTGGCCCCCGAACTGAAAGAGTTTAAGAACACTAAATATTCTTTTTCGGATATGAAGGTGAAGGTAGACGGCATGACCGCGTGGGCGACGTTCAAATACTCGCTCGCAGCTGACATGGGTACTCGAAAAATACAAAGCGGCGGACTTGGTACGGCGGTGCTCGAAAAACGTGGAGGGCGTTGGCAGATCGTGCATTGGCACTCCAGTGCTCCTCGTCGAGCTCCTGCACCGACCCCGACGCCTAAGCCGTAACGCGGGGTCTATACACAAGGAGCCGGTGCCTCATTGTTATTGACGTGAAGTTCTTTATGAAGAACGGAGGAATAGTTATAAGCGTTATCGGGATCGCCCTCTTTACGTGGCATCTGATTAGAGTGAGTTCTAATCCGAACTATGTAGGGTACGCCTCACACCAAGTCATGTCCGTTAACGGCGTGATCGTGTTCGTCTTTGGTGTGTCCCTTTATTTCATGGGTAGATGGCGAGAGAGACGGAAGCTAAGCTCCAGCGGGCGTAAACATGAATAATCGCTTGCTCTCGGGAGACTCGGAAAAGAATTTCAGAGGCAGCTTATTCGGAGGAAAAAATGGCTACACACAAGGATCCGGTCTGCGGAATGCAAGTCGAAGAAACGGAAGCCGCGGCGCAAGCCGAACACGAAGGAACGACTTACTATTTTTGTTCGCCCGCGTGCAAGGACAAGTTCGAGGCACGCCCGTATGACTATTTAAGTTGGCAAGCAAGCGCGGCGATGCAATAAATTGCCCGGCGCGCTCTTTCGATTAACCATCAACGATTTTGGCGTTGAATTTCAAGGAGGTAAGAAAATGTCACATCGAGAAAGAAGTCAAGAGATGCAAACGTGCATCGATAATTGTCAGGACTGCCACGCCGCCTGCATCGAGACGATCAGCCATTGCCTGGAAATGGGCGGCGATCACGCCTCGCCGGAACACATCCGGCTGCTTCAGGACTGCGTTCAGATCTGTATGACGAGCGCGGATTTTATGCTTCGAGCATCTGATTATCACCCACAAGTGTGCGGCGTCTGTGCTGACATCTGCGACGCCTGCGCTACCGAATGCGAACGGATATCCGAGGGCAGCGACTTTATGCAGCGCTGCGCCGAGGCCTGCCGGCGATGTGCCGAAAGCTGCCGCCAGATGGCTTCGGGCACGTCCGCGTCTGCGTCGATGTAGCTTGAACTTGCGGCGGTTCGGCGGGAGGAGCGAATCCCGACCACCGGACCGCCGCAATAGGTAGATCCGATAGATGACCAGGAGGAAGAATGTTGAATAGAAAAAGAATATTGAATTTACGAAATAGGGAAGGTCACAAGATGATGGCGAGCATTATTTTTGCTTTCGCGCTCGTTATCGGGACTGTCATTAGCGCAACCGCGCAAACGCAGGAAGCCGGTTCGGCACCGAACAGAGGGACGGCGCGGTACGAGATCGACTTTATGCAGGACATGATCGACCACCATGCGATGGCGATCATGATGTCCGAGATGTGTCTCGAAAAAGCGGTGCATGACGAATTACGGACACTCTGCCAAGAAATCATCTCCGCCCAGCAGCAGGAAATTACAGAAATGCAGTCTTGGCTTCTGGAATGGTACGGGATCAGCTACTCCCCGCAGATGAAACCGGGCGAAATGCGGATGATGGAGAAAATGGCGCAGATGTCCGGGGCGGAATTCGAAATCGAGTTCATGGAAATGATGATCAAACACCACCTGAAAGCCATCAGGGAAGCGTCCAAATGTGTTGACCGTGTGTATCACGGACAGTTGCGAGAACTTTGCGAAAACATCATTACGTCGCAGGCAGCAGAGATAGAACAAATGCGGACGTGGCTATGTCAATGGTACGGAATCTGTACGCGCGGCTAGAGTATCGCTGCCATAAAGCGGAGGGGGCTGAAGTCATCGCATTGCTACAAGATTGACGTTCAGCTATGCACGACGTGCGACGAGCAGCTGCATCGACCGTGTCCGTGTCATCTATTCAGCCGGCGGTTCCGATAAACCTTTTGGGCCGCCGGCCGCCCCTCCTATGGTTAATCTGAACATTACTACTACGTTTTCAATTGTTAAGGAGATGGCATGATGAATTAAACGGTGGCGATGTACTCTGATGTTGAAAGACGTTGGAGTAAGGAAGCGAGCTGAATTTTTTCATGCGGCTTAATGACCGCGTTAAGGAGACTGCTCCGATCCCGCTTCTCGCCCGCACCGCCACCATGAGGCAGCTCGAAAGTTGACCTCGAATAGGAGAACAACATTGCCACCGTTAATCTACCAAAAGCCGGACGACAGCAGGAATTTGGAGGGAAAACGGGATGGGAATATATCAGGTGAATGCACGACACAGATCACGGTTTGTTATTTGACAGAAGAAAGGGGCCGACAATCGCGAAGTATCAGCTCTGCGAGATCGAGCGTTTTGTCGCGGGCTTGTCGCTATCGGATATGAGATAGCGGTTGAAGGCGACAGGCAACACGAGATGGTTTGTCGAGCAGGTCAGAGCGGCATGCGGCCGGGTGGTTTGGTCAATCCGAGACAGTTTGACGTGGTGAAGAACTCGGTCAAGAAAACGGATCGGAACGCGACGCGATAAATCTGGCGCTCTTTTTGAAGGCGGACATGCTGCCGGAAGTCAGAGCAAAAAGAAGGAAGAGGCAGGTGCAGTCTTTGGTGGGTACAAGGACGAAACTGGTGAGATGAAAACGGAGATCTTATAAACAAGATACACGCACTGTCGGTATCAAACGGACGAAAGTTGAGGAAAACGAAGTGGGATCGGAAAAGGGATTGGAAAAAGTTCTCGAAGAAGAATGGACACAAATCGAACGGATCGAGCTGGACATAATAATCGAGCAGATCCAGGTCTTTGGCGGGAATCAGAAGCTCGACACAGCGATCGCGACAGAGAGCGAAAAGTTGACAGGTTACCGCAACCTGGT
Organism: Acidobacteriota bacterium; assembly: GCA_019639135.1. GTDB lineage: Bacteria > Acidobacteriota > Blastocatellia > Pyrinomonadales > Pyrinomonadaceae > OLB17. Next base: position 50,913 of record JAHBSL010000008.1, on the reverse strand, counting down.
TTTCCGATCTCAAAGGATCAGGAGCTTATCGGCAGGCATTCTGCTGTCGGTCATCGGCGGGTAAAAAGGAGCTTCGGATCGGCAGACAAACTGGCGAGCTATTTCGGAATCGTGCCGCGAGTGTCGAATTCGAACGAAACCGTCAACCACGGGCGGATAACAAGAAAACACGGGAAACAAGACGGGGCGGACAACATTGGTCCAATGCTCTCTTGCCGCGATCAGGAAAAACGATTATCTCAAACGGTATTACGAACAGATAAAGATGAGACGCGGCCACGGAAAAGCCAAAATCGCATTGGCCCGAAAGTATTTGAAAATAATCTACAGCACACTCACCAACAATTGGGTGTTTGCGGACTTTAACAATTTCGGGTGTAGAGTGAATTCTTTGCTAATGGAGTAGAAATTCATCATAGGAGGAGATATGCAGCAGAAAGAACATGAAACGAGCTCGAGCAAGATGGGCCCGGGAATGATGCGCAAGCACTACTACATGCTAGCAACCAACATGGCGATCAACCTGGCCATCATGTACCTCGTGATGTTTGCGATGATCTACCGGTGGGGTGAATTCGTCCAGAACATCAACTTCTTCTATATGGCCCTGATGATGTGGGCCCCGATGGGCGCGCTGATGCTGTTGTTTATGGGAATGATGTACCAGAACAGGACCCTGAACATCATTATCTACGCCTCGTCCGTGCTCATCTTCGTGATTGCGTTCATCGGCATCCGGGACCAGACGCTGGTTGGCGACAAACAGTTCCTGCGATCCATGATCCCGCACCACTCCGGAGCGCTCCTGATGTGCAAGGAAGCTGTCATAAGCGATCCGCAGATCAAGGACCTTTGCTTTGGGCCCAATGGGATCGTGGTGTCACAGGAAAAGGAAATCGAACAAATGACGAAACTTCTGGAAAGCAAATAGAGCACGGGGATCGCGATGTGTGACAAACCAAATGTCCAGGACGCCGAGATCAGGAATTGTGCAACGATAAAAGACCTACCAGTGCATCTGAGTTTTTACCGTGAGGAAACGTCGTCCTGCAAGCGGGCAGGTGGTCTCCGGCGGTTTCGATTCATCCGTTCTCCAAACCAACCACTCATACCGGGTGCCCGATGGCAATCCTCGATTAATCGGGCAACTGTCTCATATCGAACAGCCTTGTCTGAAAACCGACGAAGAATAATTTACGAACCCCGTCCACTTCTCAGTTTGCGGGCAGAAAACAGGCGGTTGCACGGCACGGCGATTGCGGTTGCTTGGAACGACCCAGCTGTTGTCGCATTCACGGTCGGGATTTCAGTTCACGCAATCGCGCGCCCATGAAAATGGAAAGAAGTCCTGAAAACGGGCAAGAATATATACCCGCGTTGGCATATGATGTCCTGACGCCTCTCTACGACACGGTCGTGGGCTGGACGACGCGGGAGACGCTCTTCAAGAATGCTCTCGTCGAGCAAACAGGGATAAAGCCGGGTCATCGGATTTTGGATCTGGCGTGCGGGACAGGGACCCTGACGCTTATGTTGAAACAGAGGGAACCGGGAGCGGAGGTCATCGGGATCGACGGCGATCCGAAAATCCTCGGCATCGCGAGAAATAAAGCCCAAGCCCGCAATGCGGCAATTCGGTTCGATAAGGGGATGTCGTTCAGCTTGCCCTACGCGGACGGTTCGTTCGATCGAGTCGTATCGAGCCTATTTTTTCATCATCTGTCCGACGACAACAAAAGAAGGACATTGAGCGAGGTCGCGCGAGTTCTGAAAGAAGACGGCGAACTGCATATTGCCGATTGGGGCAGACCGGCTAATCTGCTGATGAAGTTGGGTTCGCGGTTCATCGTGATGCTCGACGGTTCGGAGACGACGGCCGACAATTTCGAGGGGCGACTGCCGACGATGGTTGCGGATGCCGGGTTGATCGGCGTCGGGGAGACATGCCGCTATAACACCTTGTTCGGGACGATTCGTTTGCACCGGGCGAAAAAAGGCTTTACGTGAAAGCTGCGGCCCGCGTCGGTCCAACGGAGGTGTTGGCATTCTTATACCGAAACGTGCGGCACTGCACTAAATGATTCCGATGCCGCATTAGAGTGTTTGGTTAATTATTGAAATACAAGGATTGGGCGGATGGAACGACAGTTGCCCTTTGTGATGGTTAGTGCGGATTCTAGGCTGCAGCCACTATCTTACGAAGGAGTACAAAAACATGAAACTGTCATCCAATCTTACGAAACATCTGACCTTGGGAGCTATCTTCGGAGCTGCGCTTCTTTTCGGCTTCGGTGCCCAGGAGACCAACGCTCAGGTTTATCAGGATCGTTATTACGACGGATATTACAACGATAACGGTTACTACCGTCAGGACCGGCGACAGGACAGGAGCCATCGCAAGCAGGAAAAACGTGAGCTCAAGCATCATCAGCGTCACGAACGTGAAAATTACGGCAACAGCCGCGCACTGCGCGCGCACCAGCGCCAGGAGAGACGCCAGGTAAAACGGCATCAGCGAAACGAGCGGGGCTACAATCGCGGGCGTTATTACGGTAATGAAGGCTACCCATACAACTACTAGAAATTTAGTGTTGCTCAATCGCGGGTTTGTTAATTTTGCGCTCTGAACGGAAGGCGGTGAATCGCGATTTGAATTGCGGTCACCGCTTTTCCAGATCTAGGCGGTCGAGCCGGAACCGCCGACCACTGTTGGCGACGGGAAAGAACCGTTATACGATTTTGGCTTGCATTTTGCGTATCTTGGAAGCCCCGAAAATCTCTGGAGAAACACGAATATGAAACTTAAAGCTCTGTCGGCCTTCGGGCTGTGCCTCGCTCTGGTGCTGCCTCTTTTTGCGCACGACCTATTCTTGAAACCCGACTCTTTCTTCGCCAAGGTCAACGAAAAACTCTCGATCAGCGTTTTTAACGGAACTTTCCAGTCGAGCGAGGGGGCCGTCAGCTTCGCCCGCCTGACCAACGTCGCCGTCGTTTCGCCGTCGGGCACCCGGGCGGACGCGGTCGAAGCCGATTTCACGAAAAACGAAACGACCGCCTTTCTCAATCTTGTGCCTAAGGAACAAGGCAACTATGTCGTCGGGCTTTCGACGATGTGGCGCGAGAATCAGCTTCCGGCGGAGCAGTTCAATGAATATCTCGTTCTCGAAGGGATGCCCCACGTGTTGGAGGAAAGAAAGCGCGACAAGGAACTCGAGATCGACGGGCGTTATCGATACTCGAAATACGTCAAGACGATCTTCCAAGCCGGCGCCAAGCAAACCGAGAGCTACAAGACAGTGCTCGGTTACGCGGTCGAGATGGTCCCGCAGCAGAATCCATACAAGCTGAAATCCGGCGACGCTATCGAAATCTTGTGCATTAAGGACGGCAAACCGCTCGCGGGCCAGCCCGTGTCGGTCGGCCGCGAATCGGCGGGGAAATTGATCGAAGGGAAAGGTGTGACGAGCGACGCGAAGGGCATCATCAAGTTCAAGCTCGACGGCCCCGGCAAGTGGTACGCCAAGTTCATCAATATGTCGAAAATCACCGATCCGAAATTAAATTACGAATCGAAATGGGCGACGCTTACGTTCGAAATCAAATAGCGAGGAGAGATAAATGAAAAGAAAAATCATCGTTTCCCTTATTTTGGGAGCCGCACTGAGTTTGCCGACGTTCGCCCACGACCTCTTCCTCAAGCTCGACAGCTTTTTCGTCGCGGTCAACTCTAAAGTCACGATAAACATCCTGAACGGGACGTTCATGGCGAGCGAAGGGGCGGTCAATTACGCTAGGCTGCGGGACGTGAGCATCGTCGCACCGGACGGCGGTCGGACGAAACCGGTCGAGGCGAATTTCACCAAGAACGAGACGACCTCTTTTCTCAACTTGGACGTCAGGAACGCGGGCACATATGTAGTCGGTCTGTCCACGATGGAACGCGAGATCGATCTGGAAGGCAAAGACTTCAACGATTACCTGTCGCATGACGGTATCCCGGACACTCTCGCCGAGCGAAAGGAGAAAAAGGAACTCGACAAAAAAGTGCGCGAAAGATATTCCAAGCACGTAAAGGCGATCTTTCAGGCCGGCGATGTGCGAACCGATAGCTTCAAAACGGTTCTCGGGTATCCGGTCGAGCTCGTCCCGCAGCAGAACCCGTACAAGTTGAAGTCCGGCGACACCATCGAGATACTTTGCCTGAAAGACGGAAAGCCGCTGGTGAATCAGTTCGTTCAGTCCGGGCGCGAGGCGGATGGGAAAGTGGCGACCGGCCAGGATGTTCGCACCGACAAGAAGGGCGTCGCGAAATTCAAGCTTAACGGCGCCGGAAAATGGTACGTGCGGTTCATCAACATGACCCGACTGGACGATCCAGAGCTCAACTACGAATCCAAGTGGGCGACGCTGACGTTTGAGATCAGGTGACACACTTGACGCGAGTAAAATGAAGTTTCTTAAGTGTTACAAAGAAATCTGGTTCGGGATCGGCTTGGGGGCTTTCGCCTGGGTGGTCGATGCGGTCATGCACGTCGAACTCGGTGCGGATGTACACACGGGCGGCTTATGGTCCGAGATCTTTGCGCCCCATCCCACGGCATTCATTTTCCGTGTCTTCTATTTTGTCGTTGCCGTCGCGTTCGGCGTATTCCTCTGGCGGGCGAACTGGCGGGAACGGCAGCTAAGGGCCCTTGAGGAAGCGGTCGTTGCTTTCCAGCGTCAACTCGACGCCCCGGCGCTCCGGATAGTGGCGACAGCGCGCACACTCCAAAACCGCAACTCGATTCGGCTGGATGAAACGGCCAACCGCCTCGCGGCCGAGATCGGGGCGGACGCGGCGCTGCTCGACGAACTCGCGAAAAAATATCTCGAATTCGGGAGGCTGGTGCAGGAAGGTGAAACTGCCCGTGCGATCGAGACGCTGCGGAATATCGAGGTTTGGCTTGTTGAAAGGAAAACCGACACCAAATAGTGAAAAAAAACGACAGCCATACAGTTCTTCTCGTCGATGACGACGAAAACCTCCGTCGGGTTATGGAATTTCAACTGGGGGAAGCGGGTTACAAGGTCGTTCCCGCGGCCGACGGCCAGGAGGCGTTGACCATCTTCGAACAGAACGAGGTCGATTGCGTCGTCACCGATCTGCGCATGCCGAAGCTTTCCGGTCTCGAGCTTTTGGAGAAAATCAAGTCTGTGAACGGCGATATCCCCGTGATCGTCGCCACGGCGTTCGGCGAGGTGGAGACCGCCGTCAGCGCGATGAAGCTGGGGGCGTTCGATTACGTCAACAAGCCGTTCAACCGCGATGAGATCCTTCTAACCATCGAGCGGGCCCTGAGCTTCAGCGAAACGAGGAACGAGAACCTTCAGCTTCGGGAGCTGATCGAGCGCGAGTTCCGGCTCGACAATGTCGTCGGCGAATCCGCCGCGATGACGAGCGTAATGAAGATGGTGGAGAGGGTCTCGCGCTCGGACGTGACGGTGCTGATCACGGGTGAATCGGGCACCGGGAAAGAGCTTGTCGCTAAAGGCATTCACTTTTCAGGACGCCGGAAGCGCAAGCCGTTCATCCCGGTCAACTGCGGTTCGATCCCCGAAACGCTGATCGAGGCGGAGCTTTTCGGCTACAAACGCGGCAGTTTCACGGGCGCGACCGGCGACACGAAAGGCAAGTTCGAGGCGGCTGAAGGAGGAACGCTGTTTTTGGATGAGATCGGCCAGATGCCGCTACCCCTGCAGCCGAAGCTGCTCCGCGTGTTGCAGGAGCGCGAGGTTGTCCGGCTGGGTGAAAATGATCCCCGAAAATTCGACGTTCGGGTGATCGCGGCCACCAATCAAGATCTTAAGGAAATGGTCGCTTCCGGAAATTTCCGAGAGGACTTGTATTTCCGCCTAGCGGTGGTGCCGATAAAACTCCCGCCGTTGCGGTCGCGGCGGGACGACATACCGCTGCTCGCCAATCACTTTTTCCGCCGGGCGAAGCAAAGGCACGGTTTCGGGGATCTTAAGATGAAACCGGAGGTGGTGAGATCGCTCTCCGAATATTCTTTTCCGGGGAACGTACGCGAGCTCGAAAACGTGATCGAGCGGATGGTGGTGCTTTCGGATGAGAACGGCCTGACGGTCGCGGACGTTCCCGAACATATCCGCAAGCCCGCGACAAGTTTCGGCGGTGTGAAGATGGAACTGCCGCCGGACGGTATCTCTTTCGAAGAACTGGAGCGCGAGATCATCGCGTACGCCCTGGGACTTCATAACGGAAATCAATCGCAGGCCGCCCGCTATCTGAACATCACGAGGAGCGCGTTGATCTACCGCATGCAGAAGTTCGGTCTTGATGAATAAGAGAAGTTCGCTGACCGCGGTGATAGTGCTCGCCGCGACGATCGTGCTCGTCGCGGTGCTTCATTATGTCACCCCGGTGGACAGCATCGTCCTGCATCAAATCTACCAACGGATCTATTACATCCCGATCATTTTGGCAGCGTTTTGGTACGGGCTCGGTGGCGGGATCGGTGCGGCCGCATTCGCCGCAGTCTCGTATCTGCCGCATATTCTCCTCCATTGGCAACACCAAAACTACGAATACGCCCTGAATCAGTACGCGGAGATCGCATTGTTCTTCGTGATCGGGGCGGTGACGGGGTGGCTGGGGGATCAGAAACGTCGAGAACACGAACGTGCCGAGCGGATCAACACGGAGCTTCAGACCGCGTACGCCGATCTCCGGCAGACCGTCGGGCAGCTTTTACAGGCGGAAAGACTTTCCTCGCTTGCGGAGATCGCCTCCGGCGTGGTCCATGAGGTGCGAAATCCGCTGGGGGCGATCAAGGGCGCCGTGGAGATTCTCGAGGACGAAATCCCTGCGGACAGCCCGCGACGTGAATTTGCGCGTATCGCGAAGGTCGAGGTCGAGCGGATCGATAAGCTTGTAAGCGAGTTCCTCAGGTTCGCCCGACCGCCGAAACTCTCCAAAGTACCGTCGAGCGTCAACGAACTTGTGGAGTCGGTGATAACGCTTGTTGATCAGCGGGCCGCGGAGGGCAGCGTTTCAATAAAAAAGGAATTGGCCTCGGAACTGTCGCCGATCGAAATCGACCCCGAGCAAATAGTGCAGGTGCTGTTGAACCTCGCGATCAACGCCCTCGATGCAACGCCAAACGGGGGCACAATCGTCTTTCGGACGTATGAGTCGGGGGACACCGTGACGGTCGAAATCGAAGACACGGGCGTTGGGATCGCCGCCGACGATAAGGAACGCATCTTCGATCCATTCTTCACCACCAAAGACAAAGGCACCGGGCTCGGCCTCTCGGTCGCGCACAGGATCGTCACCCAACACGATGGAAAACTGACCGCGGAGAACACCGAGCGAGGGGCTCGTTTTAAAGTAACGCTTACCCGAACGGGGCAATAGCCTGGCCCCCCACAACCTGCTAATCGCACGAACTAGCACATCGCCGCCCAGGCGAAAGATTCTCGCAAAGAATCTTTGACAAACGTCACATAGACGAATAGTATTCTCCTTTATTGAAAATGAATTTCAATTGCAGTTATGAAGATAATCTCATAAAGGGGCCTATATCGTAATGTCTTTGTGTCGTACCGCATGTTCGGTTTTTCTGTTGTTGTGGATCGGTCTGCCCGCGGTCGCTCAGTCACTCGCAAGCGTTGGAGGAAGCGTCAGGGATGAACACGGCTCAGCGGTCGCCGGCGTGCGCGTTAAGGTCTCGAGCGTCGGTGTCCGCTTCGATCGCGAAACGCTAACCGACGCGTCGGGAAAATTTCGGTTTTCCGATCTGGCGGCGGGAACGTATCGGATAGAGGTGATCGCGGACACATTCGGCACGAGGATTCGGGAGGTGCGGCTCGGTTCAGGCGCCAAAAGTAATATAGAAATCGAGCTGTCTGCCGTCCCGATTGCGGCCGAGGTCTCCGTAGCCTCCGGGTACCTCGCCGGTACGACGGAAAGCCTGGGCGAGATCCCGGGTTCGATCGAGAGGATCGGCGGGCGTGAGCTCGAAAACGCCCGCGTGTTCAATTTCTCAGAAGCATTACGCAAGATAGCGGGCGTCAACGTGCGTGATGAGGAAGGTTTCGGCTTGAGGCCGAATATCGGGATCCGCGGGGCCAACCCGACCCGCTCGACGAAGGTGCTGTTGCTCGAAGATGGCCTTCCGCTCTCGTACGCCCCGTACGGCGACAATTCGTCGTATTACCACCCGCCGGTCGAGCGTTACGAATCGATCGAGGTGCTCAAAGGCTCCGGGCAGATCGCGTACGGCCCCCAGACGATCGCGGGCGTGATCAATTACATCACCCCGAACCCGCCGCAAAAGCCGAGCGTTAACATTTTACTGGAGGGCGGAAGCCGCTCGTTCTTCAATGGCGGGGCGGGTTTCGGCGGCACATTCGGAAAGCTGGGGACTCTTCTGAATTTCAATCACAAACGCGGTGACGGTTCGCGCGCGAACACGAACTTCAGACTTTTCGATCTTGCCTCGAAGGCGACGTTTGATTTAAACGCTCGCAACTCGCTCACCGCGAAGTTTACGTTCTTCCGCGAGGATTCCAACCTCACTTACACGGGAGCGACCGAGGCGGAGTTCGCCGCGGATCCGAGGGGCAATATATTCAAGAACGATTTCTTTTACGGGCGGCGTTATGGGTTCTCGCTCCAGCACGCGGCCGTGCTCACGTCCCGGATCAGCCTCACGACGAATTTCTACTCCAATTACTTCTCGCGCGACTGGTGGCGGCAGACGTCGAATTCCGGCGAGCGCCCCTTCAGACTTTTCCGCCCATCGGACCCGACCAACCCGATCAGCGACGCGGACTGTTTGAGCCTCGCGGAACTTAACACGATGTGCGGGAACCGGGGGAACTTGAGAGACTATCTGACGTTGGGGGTGGAGCCGCGGCTGAATTTCAACTTCGACCTCGGGGCCGTCCGTAACGAAACGAACATCGGGTTCCGGATCCATCGGGAGGACCAGGACCGGCTTGGAAAATATGGCGATCTGCCGACCTCGCGGGACGGGCGTCTGATCGAGCAGAACGAGCGGAAGGCCCTTGCGTACTCCGGTTTCGTCCAGCACCGGTTCATATGGAAAGATATCGCGTTCACGCCCGGGATCAGGATCGAAAAAATCAACTATGAGCGGTCGAATTTGCTTTTCAACGGCGGAGCCGGAGTGACCGGCGAAACTTCCCTAAGCGAGGTTATCCCGGGTTTCGGCGTAGCTTATTCCGGTCTGAAGCACACCACAATATTCGCGGGTGTCCACCGCGGTTTCGCCCCGCCGCGCGTCGAGGATGTGGTGACGGACGCCGGGGGTGTGCGGGATCTCGATTCCGAGTTGAGCTGGAACTACGAAGTTGGGGCGCGCACACGGCCTTTCCGAGGGGTCGACCTGACGGCGACGTTTTTCCGGAACGATTACGAAAACCAGATCGTCGCGGCGTCGATCGCGAGCGGCACCCAGTTCACCAACGGCGGGCAGACGCTGCAGCAGGGTATCGAGCTGACCGGCTCGATCGACAGCGGAACCGTTTTCACCTCATCGCACAACTTTTACGTTCGCACCGCCTATACCTATCTTCCGCTCGCGGAATTCAGGGGCGACAGGCTGAGCACCGTTACTTCGGCGAGCGTCCTCAACCAGTACTGCCCGGCCGAGCGGCGTTTCTCTCCGACGGGCTGCATCATCACCGGGAACCGACTCCCGTACGCTCCGGAGACTCAGGTCACGACAAGCTTCGGCTATTCCCACCAGCGCGGGATCGACGCATTTATCGAAAATGTGTTCGTCGGAAGGCAGTTCGGCGATGATCTGAACGCCGTCAACCCCACGCCGAACGGGCAAATCGGAGTCATCCCGTCGCAGACCTACTGGAACGCAACGGCCAACTACAAGATTGAAAAATGGCATTCGACGTTTTTCGTTACCGCGAAGAACATCTTCGACCGGACGTTCATCGTCGACCGTTCGAGAGGCGTCCTCCCTTCCCAGCCCCGGCTCATCCACGCTGGCGTGAAAGTGAATTTCTAGGACGGCCGCCCGGGGACGTTCCGCGTTACACGCGCCGAATCCGGTCGGCCGTCACTCGGCTCGAACGCTCTGTTGCCTCACCCGGATCTCGTTGGCCTTCGGCAGAATGAATGCCGAGTTTTTGTCCCTGCTTCCTGCCGACTTTCTACCAGTCAAGGAAGCGGTGGAACCTTACATTTGTCAACAATAAAGTCATGTTTCACCGCCCCACAATCCCGCAAGCAAATAAGCTGTTGGCAGTCTGTTGACTCGCTGAGGGAGAGCGTCCGGATGATCAATAGCGTCGGGTACAGACGGGTTTCGAAGAACCGCCCGTGCTCGATCTGCGGAAAACCGGATTGGTGCAGCACCACGGCGACGGAAACGATCTCGTTCTGCGCCCGGTCCACCACGAACGCGGACCGGATCAGCCCTCACGGATGGGGAGTTTTCTATGATCACGATCCCGGTTTGCAGTTAGCGCGCCCGTTCCGCCCCATCCCTGCCCGAAAAAAGTTCGCTCATTCACCCGCTTTGGCTCCGCCCGAGATAACGGATCGGGTCTACCGCAAGCTGATCGAACTCTCCCCCGCGTCGTCGAGTGACGAGATAGTGTGCGGACGCGGTGGGCTACGCGACAGGGGCGTTCTCGATCATGCGAATTATGGGAGTTTTCCAAAGACGGTCCGAGGTCGGGACGCTTTGGTCGGGAAGCTGGTCCAAGCGTTCGCGGGGGATCGAGCGCTGTTTCCTCTCTCGTTTTCCGGAGTGCCGGGGTTCTGGAGGGATGAAGATGGTGAGACACGTCTTGGGAGCAGGAAGGATTCGGTTGAAGATCTTATGCTGATCCCATTCATTGGGTTCGACGGTCGCATCCGAGCGTGCCAGATCCGATTCATGAAGTTCGTTAGCAACAGGTCGGGGCGGTACATCTGGCTCTCATCCTCCAACGAGCGGACCGGGTGCGGTTCCGGGGCGCCACTGCATCACGCCTGCCCGCATTCGGCGTCGAACGAACCGGTACTGGTCACCGAAGGAGCGCTAAAGGCGGCAACCGCACAGAGGTTCCTCATCGATAGATACGTCGTCGGCAACAGCGGCGTGGCCACCTCCCACCGCGAGATCATTGGGACCGCGCGCGGGCGACCGCTCGAGATCGCGTTCGATCTCGACAGCTTTACCAACCCGCACGTCGCAAGAGCGTTAGCAGCTTTGGTGCGACTCCGCTATTCGGATCAAGCGTCCTTCGGATACGGCGATGGCGTCCGGATCGTCGTGTGGGATGGTCCCATCAAGGGGATCGGCGAGGCACTGTTGGCGCAAGTTCCTCTGCTACACCTCAGCGTCCCCGAGTGGCTTAAACGCCTCAGCCCGAAATGCCTCGGCGAAGCGACGCGGCAACTGGCACCGCTCACGCAATAAAATTAGCGGCTGGCAGTCGGCGTGATGAGGCCATTGATCGAAGTAGCACACATCCCTTTCTCCCTAGTCGAACAGGTCGCAACGATTATCGAAACGGGGACGCCGATCAACAACCGCGAATTGCTCGCCCTATGCATTGGGAGCGGGATTGACGGATTCGCGATCGATCCACATCTGTGCCACGAAGTCGCGGAGACCGCACTGAACTTTCTCATTCAGACGAAGCACGGCAAAGAGCTACTTCGCGCGACCGACCCGTCCACCGCCTGCTCCAGCTTCCTCAAACCTCTGCAGAAGAGACTGCCGACGCAGTCTTGGCGGAGTGCCGCACAGGTCACATACCAGCAATTTTCGACGCCCGCCCCGATCGCATATCTGGCTTCGTACCTGCTGAATCTGCACGCGGACGACGTCGTGCTCGAACCATCATGCGGCACGGGCAGTCTTGCGGTCTGGGCACGGGCGGCCGATGCGACCGTGTTGACGAACGAGATGGACGCGCGGCGCCGAGCGCTTGGGAGACTTCTCGACTTCGATCCGACCGGGCACGACGCGGAGTTCATAGACGACCTCCTGCCCGAGAGCGCTGCGCCGAACGTGGTGATGGCGAACCCGCCGTTTTCGTCGAGCGGCGGGCGGGTGAAGGAGAACCGGAGCAGATTCGGATTCCGCCACGTCGAATCTGCACTTCGGCGACTCGCGCACGGCGGCAGATTCGCGGTCATTCTGGGCGAAAGCGGAGCACCTCGAACCCAAGCGGGACGGGTCTTCTGGGACTCGCTCCTCCCCGATGTTCGGGTGACCGGAGCGATTGGTTTGCCCGGCCGGGAATACTACCGCAACGGCACCACGGTCGGCGTGACTTTGATCCTCGGCCGCAAGCTGACGCCCGATGAGCGAGAGTCCGAGGCGGTGGTGAGCGATATTGCCAACATTACTGCTTCATCCGTCGAGGACGCTTTCGATCGGGGACTCGCGGCGGGGTTACGTTTCAGCCCTCTACCCAAATCCATAAACAAATAGATGTTATCCACTCACGACGAAATGACGGTGGGCACAGATGCGCCTTTTTTTGCCTCGCCGGCCGAGGTGACCTCCACCGATGAGGATGCGCCGGACGCGACGGCTCAGACGCTCGCATATTCCCCGCATCACATCGTTGGCGGCTCTCTGCACCCGGGAGTCATCGTGGAGACGCCCGGCCTCGCGAATGTCGAGCCCCCGCCGATTCGCTACCGCCCGCATCTGCCGAAGGAATTGTCCGATAGCGGACGGCTCTCCGCGATGCAGCTCGAAAGGATCATCTACGCGGGCCAAGCGCACGAGCAACGACTCGCCGACGGCTCCCGAGCAGGCATCAGCATCGGCGACGGAACCGGGACGGGGAAAACGGCGACATTGGCCGGTGTGATCCTGGATAACTGGTTCCAGTGGAGACGCAGAGCTGTCTGGTTCTCGGTGAAGGCGGACCTGATCGAAGCTGTGTCGGACGAGTTCGCGAGACTCGGGCTCGTGCCGCCGATAAGGTTGATAAACGATTTCCCGACCGACGGCGGGATCCCATTCGGCGACGGGATCGTCTTCTGCACGTACCGCTCGCTGATCGCCCGTTCGAAATCGGGCGGTCGCCGGATCGACCAGATAACACGCTGGCTCGGGAGCGACGGGGTCTTGATCTTCGACGAGGGGCACAAAGCGAAGTACGCATTCGCGGACGATCGCGGCAAATCGACCCAAACGGGAGCGGCCGTGCTTGAGGTTCAGGAGCCGACGCGCTTCCCCGATGTAAGAGTCGTTTATTCCTCCGCCACGTCCGCCGGCGAGGTCCGCCACCTCGCGTACATGTCGAGGCTGGGACTATGGGGCGAGGGGACCAATTTCCCGCTCGGGTTCGAGCAATTCGCCGAGGAGATCGAATCGGGCGGCGTGGGCGCTTTGGAGATGGTCTGCCGCGATCTGAAAGCGATGGGCCGGTACCTTTGCGGGAACCTGAGCATGGGAACCGATCCGGAATCCGGTCTCGCCGTTGAATTCCGCGAAGTGACCCATTGGCTAACTCCCGCACAGCGCCGAATGTACGACAACATGGCGCAGGGGTGGCAAGAGGTCTTTCGGAACATCCACCGGGCTCTCGATCTTACGAATTCCGGCAAGGCAACACGCAGCCAGGCCGTCAACCAATTCTGGGCGGAGCATCAAAGGTGCTTCAGGAATCTAATCACCGCGTTCAAGGTGCCAACCCTGATCCGCGAGATCGAGGACGCCTTGGGCCGAAAGGAGTCCGTGGTCGTCTCCATCACCGGAACCGGCGAGAGTCAGACGAAAAAACAGATCGAGCGGGCGGCTGACCAGGAAGAGGCGATCGACGGCCTCGACTTCAGCCCGCGCGAGACGCTGACCCGGCTCGTCGCGAACTGCTTCCCCACCGCATGCTTTCAGGAGCGCACGAACCCGTACAGCGGAACCATCGAATTCATTCCCGTTCTCGATCCGGATGGCAACCAGGTCGAGAGCCGAGCAGCCTTGCAGATGAGGGCCGAGCTACTAGACAAACTCTCCGTTCTCGAAGTTCCGGAGCACCCGCTCGATCAGCTGGTCAATTACTTCGGGGTCGAGAATGTGGCGGAGATGACGGGGCGAAAGAAGCGTCTGATCCGCACAACTTCGGGCACGCTTGAATATCGGCCCCGCCAACTTGCAGGCGTTCCGTCGAAGCTTGTCAACCTGCACGAGAAGAACGCGTTCCAGAACGGCGACAAGCGCATCGCGATCATGTCGGAGGTCGCCTCGACGGGCGATAGCCTCCACGCCGGGCATCATGTTGGCAACAAGCAAAGGCGTCTCCACATCGCCGCGGAGCTGAAATGGTCCGCCGACAAGCAGATCCAGGACTTCGGGCGCACCCATCGCACCGGGCAGGTCGCGCCGCCGGTATATCTGCTGGTGTTCACGGAACTCGGCGGCGAGAAACGATTCTCCGCGACCATCGCCCGCAGGCTCGGCAATATGGGGGCCCTCACCAAAGGGGACCGGCGTGCGGAGAAAGCGGGCAATCTCGATAAGTACAACCTCGAATCGAAGGAGGGCCGTTCCGCTCTGAATGTCGTCCTTTCGAGCATCATGCGGGGGAGCGAGATCGGCGGCATCGAAGATCCTAAGCAGGCGCTGCGCGATATGGGACTTGTAAAGGTGGTGGATGGTGTGGAGCAGGTTCCCGAAGGCGAAAGGACGAACATCCCGCGATTTCTAAACCGTCTACTTTCGCTCGAAGTTGACCGGCAGAATGCTCTGTTCGATCACTTCTACGAGACATTTCTCGAAACGCTCGAATATCTGAAACAGAAGGGAAAACTGGACGACGGGATGGAAGACCTGAAGGCCGCGTCCGTCGAGATCGCCGAACCTCCACAAGTGCTTCACTCCGATGTGCTCACTTCCGCGAAGACGGTCTACTATAAGCTCAACCTGAAAGTGGCAACGAAACCTGCAAGATATTTGGAATTATCCGAAAGCGGGGTTCATCAGTTCTTTCAGGATCGGCGTGACGGCTCGTTCGTTGCGGTCCGTCGAACGCTATCGCACACCGATCCGGAGACCGGGGAAAGATATCAGATGTTCTCTATCTCGAAGCCGATAGGCCGGAATCTCTCGTACGTCCGCGAGAGCGAATTGAATCAGAAATACCGCATCGTCCCAAAAGCGAAGGCGGAGAAATGGTGGCTACAAGAGGAAGCAAAGATCCCTCCGTATGAACACAAAGCGGTTCACCTTCTCAGCGGGGCACTTCTCCCGATATGGAAATACCTGAAAACTCTAAGCAAGGATGCTCTCGATATCGTTCGGACGACAACGGATGACGGCACCAGACTCGTCGGCGTTAAGATCTCCGAAGACCGTTTGCGCGATCTGTTTCGTCATTTCGGGTTGCGGTCCGACATTCCGTCCACGGCCCCCGAAGTGCTCAGGCTGGTCGACTTTGAAAACAACACCGTACAGCTCGACGGCGATATCCGAATCAAAACGTCCCGATTCCAGGGGCGTCTGCTTACCGAGATCTGCCCTTCGACCTTTGAACAGATCCGCGAACTTCGAGGAATGGGTCTGGTCAATATCGTGCAAAGTGGAAAACAGCGGTTTTTCCTTCCTGAACGATCCCCGGATGCTTACCTCGAACCGATCCTTGCGCTCTACTCGCCCAAATCCACCGACATCGATTTTCTGCCGGAGTTGGCGACCGTGTTTCAACCTGTTGAAGCGTCCGAGCCGATAGAACTCCCCGGATGGTTGGTCGAGCCTGTTCAAACGGAGATGATGAGTCTCAAAATATCAGAGGAAACGCTGTTCGCGAGTTAACAATTGAAAGTGGTCAAACAACCATGTTCTTAAAAAATTGGTCTTTAAAAAGTAACTTCCGGGTCTTATGCGGGTTTTTAGTTATGTAGGTTGAATAGCGACAGGTGATCCAGACGCATCCGGCACGGAAGGTCCGCGGGGAGAACGGTTTGCTCGAATGAACCTCTCGTCGACTCCATCAGAAAATCCGCCTTATGAACAACCAAATTAATGTCACGAACGTCGACACAGTATCGTTGATTCTAGAGGAGAAGATAGCGTTATACGCCCGGGTGCCTCATTACGTGCTTATCACCGGCGAGCGGGGGACCGGCAAGACGACGATCGCCCGGCAGCTGCACGAGCAAAGCCCCAGATCGAAGCGGGAGTTCGTGAGCGTCAATTGTGCAAGCTTCACATCCGAGCTGCTGGAATCGGAGCTGTTCGGTTATGAGAAAGGAGCCTTCACAGGAGCAGCATCGGCGAAGGCCGGCCTGTTCGAGACGTCCGGGGGCGGCACCCTGTTCCTCGACGAGATCGGCGATCTCACGCTGGGCCTCCAAGCGAAACTCCTTAAGGCGGTTGAAGAAAAACGCATCCGCCGGGTCGGCGGCACGTTCGAACGGGAGATCGACGTCCGCATCGTGGCCGCCACATCCCGAAATCTGAAGGAGATGGTGAGACATGGGGCGTTTCGTCCCGATCTTTTCGACCGCCTCAACATACTGCAACTCGAGACGATCCCGCTTCGGTTCCAGAGGGAACGGATTCGCGAGCTTTTCGTCAAGGAGATGGAAAGTCAGTCCGAGACGGTTGGCCGAACCTTGCCGTTTGAGATCGATGATGCGGCGGTGGAAGCTGTGCAATCACTCGAATGGAGAGGCAATTACCGTGAACTAAAGAACTTTGCCGTGCGACTCGCCGTCGAAGCGATGGACGAAACCGCGATCACGGCCGAACTCGTCATTCAAATGGCTCGAGACGGGTGGTCAGGCGAGACGACAATTTGCTCCGCCAGCGAAGATCGCTCCTCCGACATTTGGCACGAGCCTCGGCACACGAAGCAAAGCCTCGTGATGGTCACCTTTGATGCCGAAACCGATGACCTCGACACCGTGTACGTGAAGGCCGCGGCGACATTCATCGAGCATGCGTTGAAACAAAGCAACGGTAATCTTCGTCGTGCCGCTCGTTCCATGAACACCACGCATTCGACGCTTTCACGGATCCTCAAAAAGAACAACGAAAGGAAGGCTCGCATCGACGTGAGCTCAAACGGCCTTACTCTTTCGGCGGCGGCGTGAGCTGCTGGATATTCTTCTGAAATCCGTCGCTAAGCTCTCAGCTCAGTTTCATCTCTGGCGATCTAACACTAAGCCGTTCCTCGATCGGATTCGAACTCGAAGAAGTGTCGCTCGAAAACGCGAGTCGTAGTTCCCTCCTTTCAACTCCCATTTGAGCAATGTGCCCGATCCGGGCTCCCACCCTCAGCAGACACCCGTTTTCCCTCGCCTTCCGTGCGGAGATAGCGGAAGAAATGAGCGGAAGACAGCGGCGTGGAAGGAGAGGAAAGCATGGACATTCTGAACAGCGGCTCGTTCGTCACGCTCGACAATCGCGAAAAGATCGATCAGCTCATCTACACCGCCCGCGAACTCGCGACCGAGGTGAGTCGCGCGGAAGGCTTCCAGAACGGCGGGCAGACCAATCATCAATTAGGACTCGAGATGTGGAAGGGGGCGGAGTACATGTGCAGGTCCCACGAGGAAGCAAACATCCGGAACCTATTTCTTAGCAAATTCCTCGAACGACTTCGCGAGATCGAAAAGGAAAGAGGTACCCAGACCAAGTCGGTCGTCGCTACGCCGGATAGTAGTGCATTTGTTCCGGTTCCGAAGACCGAGCCCGTTTCAACACAAACGCCTGCGATAACGCAGGCGAGGCCGGAGCAGTCGCCACCTAACGAGGCAAGGGATGAGTACCTGGGAGTTCTTTCCGGTGACGATGCCGAGAACAAGCGACCATCCTACGCCGACGAGTGCTTGCCGGAATGCGAAGCGGATATCGAGGCGATCGTGGACAGGCTCGATAATGAAACTGCCGCCCCGGATGACGATCACCCATCCGGAGAGATCGGCACCCTCGCAGTGCAACCGGAGACAGGGGCAGTCTCCGAAGTTGGCGCCATCGAAACGGCGGCGGACCGTTCCGAAGCCGTCGAACGAGGCGGCTCAAACGATGTCCCTGACGAAGAAGCCCGTCCCGACCTGACAGAACCCGTTGAGCCGGAGTCGATCCCGTCGATCGTTCTGGCCGAAAAAGAGCCGTACAACCTCGACGCGTGCACCATCACTGCCGTCATCCAAGTGCTTCCGGAAGCGTCCGGGACACGCAAATGTGTTGTCAGCTTACGAACCCACGATTTCGCGCCGATGGTCACGGTCAGCGAGGGCGACGCCGGGGCGATCCTCCCGCACGTATCCGCCGCGTTGAACGACGCCTTGGCACGATACCGGATCGATCTGCCCGCGAAAGCGGCCGACAAGCTGAAGAAGGAAAAGCCCGCCGCCAAGAAACAAACTAATTCAGGCGCGAAGCCGGTGAAGGCAGCAACGGTTCCGCCCGGAGCGGCAACAACGGCGGCCGCCTCTCCCGCCACGACCCCCGAAACGGATCAAGGCCAGCGGGGGCTGTTCGCGTCGTGAACCTACGCAAGAATCCCAGGAGAATCGAATATGGAACAGAAGAAAGGAACACCGGCTCCTGAGGCGGCCGCCAGCGCGGAGCCCGTCACGGAGCCGATGGCGACGATCAAGATCGAAGGGCAGGAGTTCGAGCTGGACGCCGCGTTGGCACAAGAGGACAAGACCTTGAAGGTCGTCCTCCAGCCGCACTTCGCTTCGGTCGAGAACGCGAACATCACGCGCGAGGTGAAGGACGGGAAACTTACGGTCACGATCGTGAAGCGTGCCCAGCATAAAGGAGCTCGATGAACCGCGAAACCCCGCTCGATCGATTGATCCGCGAAACGGAGCGAGTGAACCCAGCGATCCTTCTCGCCGAGGAGTTCATGCGAAGGGGCGCCGCAGACCTTCTGAGTGCGGAAGAGATAGATCGCGCGGCGGAGGTCCTGAACGACGCTCGTGCGGAGATCGAGACGATCAAGCGTCAGATCGCGGCCTTCGTAAGGTCACCTCCGAGTGCGTCGAGTCGGACGCCCATAGGTTTCTAGTCAGTGAGTGTGCAGTTCAAGTTACCAAGTTCGAGCGGACCTGGGTTCGGCGAACGGCTTTCGAGATCGCTCGAGTACCTAACCTTCAAAGCCCGAAGTCACAACGCGGTCACCGCTTTCGAACTTGTCGAACGCGTCATCTCCGAGCAGCGAAAGTACCTGATGTATCGGGAGATGTTCCCGAGGGAGTGGAAGCGGTCCAGGGCAAGTCTGTACAGGCGCGGGTACTACGAGAGGTACAGCGAGCGTGTGAACGAACTGTTCAATCTTGTAAACGATAATTGTTTCCCGTTGCTGGAGTTCGCCTACGACGATCCGGAGAACGAGTTCGAGCAGTTCGCGATCCCGCCGATGAACGTCGATCTGTGCTGCGAGGAAATCTACTTCGAGAATCTGAAGGTCAGCTACGCCGCCGCGTTGGTCTTTTACGTCCCCGATGAAGCGTGGGACTTCCTGAATCATCGATTCAAATTATCGAGAAGCGATTTTCCGGAGATAGTCGCCGATCCGCATCCGAACGTGTGGGACGGAAAGAACGGCTCGCTGCTCGGGGAACTCTTGCGATTGGTCGATCACTCCACTGGCAATCCGTGGCTCGACAGCAACTACTGCCAAACGGCCGATTGGTACGACTGGAACCGGGAAACGATCGCGGGGCTCACCGCCGAGTACGAAGCTGCCAACGAGGTCTTCGAAAAGCTAAACGTCCTCGACGAGATGATCGAAGCCGACCCGGGAAAGATGCTGCGGGCATTGATCGACTTCTGGAACACGGGCAAGTATCCGGGTTTGGTGTTGCCGTCGACGTCCACATCGGAGAATCATCTATGAACAAGAGCGAAAGCATCGCCAATCTCGCGAAATCCCTAGCCTTGGTGCAGGCGAATCTGGCACCGGCGAAGCGCGACTCCACCAACCCGTTCTTCAACTCCACATACGCCGATCTCACCTCGGTATGGAACAGCTGCCGCGAACTCCTGGCGAAACACGGGCTCACCGTGATCCAGGGGAACAGCATCGGGGCGAACAACACGGTCATCGTCGAGACCATCCTCGCGCATGAATCGGGTCAGTGGGTCCAGAGCGAGCTTTGCATGCCGCTCGCTAAGAACGATCCGCAGGGGGTCGGTTCGGCGATCACGTACGGCAGGCGTTACGGCTTGGCGGCGATCGTCGGGATAGTCGCCGACGACGATGACGACGGGAACGCGGCATCGCTCAAGAGCGGCAACGGCCATGTCCAGCCCACGGCGAAGAACCCGCAGCCTTCGTACCGCCGTCCCGTCGGCCAACCCGCGAACGGGTCCGTCCAAGTCAGTTGACCCGCACGCCTCATGCGAAATCACAAAGTCCCGCCGGATGCGGAAGCCGCCCTCTACTTCCTCCCCGGCCAGTACTTATTCGAGGCGTTCCGTGAGACCGGACACGGGCTGAAGGCGTTGTCCAGCGTGCAGGTGACGAGGGCGTTTCGCGATCTTCAGACCGATACCGGGTGGATAGATCGGCGAATATTAAGGTATCGCGAAGCGACGGACGGAAACGCGATTCTCTCGTTTCTTCCAGCAGGCTCGCGAACGATCACGGTGGCGTTTCCGAACGACCGTGTCAAGGCGCTGACCCTGCCGCTCCCGACCTTGATCCTCCTCGGGAAGGGGAAAGACTACTATCTTTGGGCAGCTGGAACTTCAAAGGTGACCCGGAGCACACGACTCGCCGTCGCTCCGTTGCCGAACATCGGCTCAGGGAAGATCTGCTTCGGAAAAAACGAGGTGCCGGAGACCCACCCGTCCGCGCTGACCGCGGTCTGGAAGCTCATTTTCGACGCGCCGTTCAACGGCGACCATTCCGCGGGGCGGTGCCAAACGGAGGACGACGTTCGTGACTTGTTCGCGAGGCTGGCCGCTGACAAAGTGAAGAAGTTCCCAACGCCGCAATTGATCATGTCGTCGAGCACCGTCGAGGACGCGTGGGAAGGCGTAGTCGAACGTGCCCGATACGACAGTCGGTTATAGCACCGATTTTTTATGTCATCGAACCTCTTCGTTCCACCAAAACTTGTGGGGCATCGCATCGCTGCGTCTGAAAACGGCCCGATCGAAGCCGCGTTGTACGAGTACCTTCTGGCCGGAAACGGTTTGTTCGTTCGGGCTAAACGCCGGGAGTTCGCCGTGTCGTTACCGGTCTGCATCCGGAAGATCGTCGGACTCACGAACCAAACAGTGGGAATCTCGTGGACAACAAGGTCGAAGATACCCGCGTCGTTGTGGAGCGAGATCTTGCAGCACGGTCAGAAAACGCATACTTCGTCGCGTTTCAAGGAAGAAGTCTACCTGATCTATTGGGATAAACTTCTAGGCGCGTGGAGGTGGCGGGCTTCGGGCCGCGACAGCAATTGGGCATCGACGATCGCGGACGACAGCTTGCCCGAGTATGCGGAGTGCTGCATCGAATTGCACACCCACCCGCCCGGGGCTTTGAACTTCAGCGCAGCAGACGACCGGGACGAACTCGGAAAGTTCCGCATCTTCGCGATCCTCATCGATGTCCACGATAAGCCGAAGATACGGTTCCGCTGCGGCGTCTACGAACATCTCGTCCCGATCCCCGCCGCATGGGTCGGCGAGATGCCGGGCGGTATCCTCGACCTCAACGAGATCGACGCGCTTGTGGGAGACGTTGTCGTGAACGAGATAGATCTCAGCTTCGCGAACGCGGGCGTCGTGCCCAAGGAACATAACAAACTCCGGATCATACAGGTCGGTGCGGGCGGGACGGGATCGTTCGCGGCACTCGCCACCGCCCGGTTCCTGTACGAGTTGAAAGAGTCGGGAAAGGCAGCCAAAATGCTCATCATCGATCCGGATGTGGTCGAGGCCGGAAATATCCCCCGAAGCAATTTCTGCGCGGCGGAGATAGGGAGTTTCAAGGCCCAGACCCTAGCGACTCGCATCGCGCTCGCGTGGGGGCTGGAATGCGGCTACGCGAACGAGAGATTCGACGCCGAGGCGCATCTGAAGCAATCGTCGGGCGACTACCGCAACCTCACGGTGATCGTCGGTTGCGTGGACAACCACCTCGCGAGGCGCGAGATGCACCTGGCCGTCGAAAAGCATCAGGGCTATAGATCGGACGACGCGGCGAACATCTGGTGGATCGACGGCGGTAACGGGAGATTCTCTGGGCAGGTACTTATCGGCTCGAACGCGAAGCCGATAAAAGCCGCGAAGCTTTTCGTTGGTTCCAGCATCTGCCGATCCCTGCCCGCTCCGTCATTAGTTCATCCGGAGCTGCTGACGGATTTGGAAAAAGCGACTAGGCCGATCACCCAAGTCTCGTGCCCGGACCGCGTTCGACTCGGCGAGCAGAGCCTGAACGTGAATCAGCGGGTCGCGGTCGAGATCGGCGAGATGCTCTCGGCAATGTTCCTCACACGAAATCTCCGGCGCTTCGCGACTTACTTCGATCTCGAGACGGGGACGAGCCGTTCACTCTACTGCACTCCGGATCAGATCGAATCAGCGACCCGAAGGAAGCGATAAGTTATGTGGAGGCTTCTCACCGAAGAGCTTAGTAGAGCTCTACCAAAACTGCGTGCCCAGGAGAGGTCGGGGGACCCGATCGTTCACGCGATCTTCTTCTTTCCATTGAGCGATTGGAAATGGTTCGTGACGGAAGGGGAGCCGAACGGGAACGATGTGACTTTTTTCGGCTATGTGGAAGGCCTTGAGGCCGAACTGGGCCATTTTACTTTAAGCGAACTCGAAGGCGTGGATATCGACGGGTTCAAGATCGAACGCGTTGAAGATTTCGAGCCAGCACCGTTGCAACACTGCCTCGAGCTCTACTCCGGAAGATCGAGAACAAGCGGTTGACGGAAGAGGCACATGGAAAGTCAGCAATCAACAGTTCAGGCGAGTGGGCATCCGTCCATTCCGCCGACGAACTCGCTCGCGTCGTCGGTTCTGCGGAACATATTCGGATGTGGCTCACAAGAAATATCGGGAGAGCGATCCGATCACCAACGCGCCCCTGAGGACTGCGGGCGGGGGAAACAAACCGGCGCCGAAATGCCTGATTCACCAGCGTCAGCGATAGCGAGGAATGCTATCGACCGCCTTTCCACACGAAAGGAGAGAGCAGCCGTCCGGCTTGGGATCGGCATCGACGAGGTTGAATCGCTGCCGTTCGATCTTTCGAGACTTGAGAGCGACGGGATCTTCATGAACATCGACTGCCGCGGATTCGGCTGTCTTGTCCGGCAGTTGGAGTGGAAGGCGCTTGGCGTAAAGCTGCCGGAAGATGCGGCCGTGCGGGTCAGCCCGCCACGCGCCGGGTTGCTCCCCGATGTCTATCGAAACAAGTTGATGCGTGGGGCAGCCCAGGCACACAACGCGCTCAACCGATATGGTTTCCGGTTTACGCTCTGCGAAACGGTCTGGGGGACAAGCGAGTACAAGTGGATCCCTTGGGGTGCGTTCGAGCAGTTCGAGACGGAATATCTGAAAGCGAACGAAACGCTTGCGGCTGCGAAAGCGGAAACGATTGAGAATTACGACGACATCCTGACCGTCCTGCGAGGTAGTTTCTACAAACTCGCGGAAGACTCGGCGGACCGGTTCCAGGCGACGACGAGCGAGCCTTTCGACCGGGCCGAGTTCATCAACGCGGTCGCGGCCCAGGCGATCGGGATGGTGCCGACTCCGGCGATGATCAGGGACGGTCTGACGATCGAGACGAGGCCCAAGGTGGTAATACTCGGTTCGGAAGTGGCCGCCGAACAGAAGTTGACGCGCGAACTAAGACTCGAGGCAACGCGGGCGGAAACGGAGACCCGTGCCGTCCAGATCGAGGCGGAGACGAGGAGCAATATCGAGCGGCTGAAAGTGGCCGGCTTTGAGGAAGACCAGCGTCGCGAGCGAGAGGTCAAGGAACGCATACGCGATATGAAGATCGAGGCGGCCCGCCGCGAGGCGGAGGAGGCGGTCTCGCCGATCAAGGAAGGGCTGGCCCAGATCACCGCGAGGATATGCGAAGCGGCGCAGGAGATGTCCGTGCGGCTGAAGGACGCGAAGTTCGTTCCCGGCAGCCTCGCGAAACGGGCTCGCCAGATGTGCGAATGGTACAGCCTCATGAACTTCACGGGTGATGACTCTCTCGAAGACGTGCTCGCCAACTTGCAGGACGCCGCCGGCCGTGAAGCCAAGCAGCGCTCCCCGGAAGAGATGCGGGACGCCCTCAACGATGTCCTGCGTGCGACCACCGTTCAGTCCAGAAAACTCCTCGACGAGGACCGGCTATCAGCCCTCGAACTCTGATTTCGGCCGTCGAGCGTTCCGACCCACGATCGAAGAAATCGACAAACCAAACGAACATGACGACTACCGAACCGGACGCCAGGAGCGTCGATAGATTCCTGCGCGAACTCGACGTGCGGATAAGAGCCCGCTACCCCTTGATAGCCATCAACACATACGAGGAGGATCGGGTTCGCGAAGCTCTGATCGATCTCGTATTTCAGGAGCGGCATAAGGAGAAACCGCTGTACATCTGGAGCCGGCCCGCGGGCCTGCAGAAAGTGTTCGATCCGAAGGAGGGCATCCTACAGAACCCAGTATCGGTCGGCGACACGGAGGACCCGGAGGGCGTTCTGGGTTTCATCTCGGAACAGAAGACGGGGCTCTTTTTGCTGTGCGACTATGCCCCCTACATCTCCCCGTACGGTCAGGAAGATCCGTTACTGGTTCGCCGACTTCGAGAGATCGCCTGGAAGCTGAAATCCACCAAAGCGACGGTACTGTTCGTCGCCCCCAACTTTCCCGACCTGAAGACGCTGGAAAAGGAAATAACGCAGATCGACCTCGAACTCCCGAAGGAGGGCGAGATCGAGGAGTCGATCGAGTTGCAGCTTGAGAATCTTCGATCGAGCGGGCTGGCCATCGATCTCGAGAAAGAGACGCAGGACGCTTTGCTTCAGTCTCTCCTCGGGCTTACCGCCGGGGAGATCAGCAATGTGATCGCGAAGGCCGTGATCAGCTGCAACGGCCTCAATCGGGAATCGATCAACGTCATCCTCGAAGAGAAGAAGAACGTGATCCGCGGCAGCGGCTCGCTGACCTATGTCCATCCGGAGCCCGCGAGCAACCTCGGCGGTTATCAAGCTTTGCGATCGATTCTTGAGCGTGCCGCGTACACCTTCAGCCCGCGAGCGAAGGCCCGGCACGTCGAACCGTGCAAGGGAATACTGCTTGTCGGATTGCCCGGATGCGGAAAAGATCTTTGCAAGCGGGTCGCATCGTCGATCACCAACCGCGCCCTGCTAGATCTCGATTTCGGATCGATCATGGGCGAGGGGGGCGGCGTCATCGGCTCGTCTGCGATGTCCATCAAGCGGGCCCTGTCGATCGCGGGCACGATCAAGGGGATCCTCGGAATCAGTGAATTCGAGAAAGCGGTCTCCGGGATGAAGTCGTCGAACAAGACCGACGGCGGTGAAACGGCCCGGACGATCTCCTACCTGCTCAACTGGATGCAGGACAACAAGGACGTGCTCGTGTTCGCCACCGCAAACGACGTTCGCGAACTCGAATCGGAGCAGTTCCGCATCGGCCGGTTCTCTTACATCCACTTCGTTGATCTCCCTGACACGGAGGATCGGTCCGAGATCTTCAAGGTTCATTTGAAGAAACGCGAACTGGTCCCCGAACAGTTCGACCTCGAAAAGCTCGTCGATAAGAGCAAGGACTTCTCCGGAGCGGAGATCGAAGCGGCGGTGAAGGACGGTGTGCTGGAAGCTTTTATTGACGGCGACCGCCCGGCAGAAACGCGGGACATCCTCAAGGCGGTCGAGAGCATAACGCCAACCGCCCAGATGATGAGCGAGAAGATCGAGGAGATCCGCAAATGGGCTCGCAACAATATCAAAGGAGCGGCGGGCAGGACCGGCAGTCAAGCAATTGGCGGCAATCGCGGCGACCGGGTCTACGAATTTTGAGGACGGTGTTCAAGAGGTTATGAGCAAGTACATGTCATTCGAATCGCACTCGTTCGCGAACGGCGAGCTGCTGCTCGAAGCCCTGTCGGAATTGGGATTCGCGACCGTCGTGCAGGGTAGGGACCTGCCCTTGGACGGTTGGGACAAGCGAGCGGGGCGGACCGCCGACATCATCATTCGCCGGCGGGACGTCAAGGCTCACAACCTTCTCGCGGACGTCGGCTTTCAGAGAACGTTGGCGGGCTACGTCGCGGTGATCGACGATATGGATCTCGATTATCGCCTGGGTTCCGACTTCGTCGTGCGTTTGCAGAATCAATATCACGAAGCCGCGGCCCGGAAGATGGCGAAAAAGCTCGGCGGAACCTTGGTCAAGGAGCGGATCGGGAAAACCGTGAAGATCCGGGTCAGATTTTGAAGGAGCGCTACCTATGGCTGAAATCGAATTCACCATCGACACCGAGACGGGGAGTTGCGAAACGAAGATCAACGGCATCCAAGGGCCATCCTGCGAGAAGACCGCCCGCCAATTAAGGGAGGTTCTCGGGACCCCGACGACGGATCGGAAGACGGCAGAGTATCACGTCACACCGGCGGTGCGGCGGCGAGTGGGCCCCCGTGAATAACGAAGTGGTGTTCGTGCTGGAGCCGGACGCGGGACGCGTCACCGTCGAGATCTCGCAGGCTTCCGGGCAGGCGGCGAACGATCTCGCACAAGATCTGGGTAGACGCGTGGACCTGAACTGCGCGAAGCCGGCCAGTGACACGAGATACTTGCCCGTTCTACAGCCTCACCCCGCGACCGAAGACGAATCGAAAACGGACCCTTTCTCGATCTGGCTTTACCGGCTTTACCATAACTCGGTCGTCGACGGTCCCGGCCGCCGCAGCGTCATACAGACCGCGGGATGCTCGATCCGCTGCAGGCAATGCTTCGTGCCTCAGACCCATGACCGGGAAAACGGTGCGTTAGTCCCGCTCTCGTCAATATTGAAGGAGATCATCTCCTATGGCGCAGACCACGACGGTGTAACCATCCTCGGCGGCGAGCCGTTCGACCAACCGGAACCCGTCGCCGAACTCGTGTCGAGGTTGAAGGACCGAGGAATCCATATAACGGTTTACTCCGGATACACCATCGAGCAACTAATCGAGCGACGGGCTTCGAGCGTCGACTACATCCTCACCCATATCGACCTGCTCATCGATGGTCCGTTCATCGGCAGCATGCGTGACGGAGCGGGCGAGTATCGAGGGTCGCGGAATCAGCGAATCGTTGGGCTGACCAATCAATAATACCGTTGAGCAGGTGCTTGATCGGCGCGAATACGTTCCGGTGGTGCAAAAACGCTCAATCACCCCCCCAAGATTCCGGCCTACACCACGGTCGATTATCTACTCGCCTGATTGCTACCGATTGTTCTTCGAGATCTCTGGGCGTTGCGATCCTCGTACTCCATGATGTCCAGGAGCCGATAACGAGCCTGATTGCCGATCTTGAACGCCTTCAAATGCCGGGGGTTGGATTTGGGTAGGGCTCTGAGACGCTGAAACCTCTTTGCGATCGCGGTTTGCGTTCCGATGAGTTTCCAGCGCTCGGCCAGCTGAAGATTGTCGAGGACTTCTTGGTTCATAATTTCTTCCACTCACTCTCCAAGATCCCCTTCGCAAGAGCCGTGCCTCGTGAGACCTGGCGATCATGGCCAAGTCATCCGTTGTTCCGTTCAACCTTTCCGTCCGTATCCCAGCGACCTCCAAAGCAGTACTTGCATCGATACTGATGCTCGTAGGTCGGGTAGATTCAGGGCAATCTACCCGAAAATCTACCCAAAACAGCAAAACGGCAACAAAAACGGGCTAAATTTAGCCCGTAAAGTGATGCCGAATAACGGCGGCAAGTTGTTGTAACAAAAGGGGTTGAAAAGTTGGTGCGGACGAGAAGAATCGAACTTCCACTGCCTTGCGGCAACAGGCTTCTGAGACCTGCGCGTCTACCAGTTCCGCCACGTCCGCACGAGCAAACTCAGAGAATACTAATTCGCCGAGGGAAATTCAAGACATCGGCCCAAAAGGTGGTGTATATTTAGGCGATGCGAAAGTTCCTAACGGCCGAATGGCGCGACCTGATAATGGCGAACTACGAGGTTCCGCCCGAGCTTTTGGCGAGCCGTGTGCCCGCGGGGACGGAGCTTGACCTTCATGAAGGCAGGTGCTTTGTCAGCCTGGTCGGGTTCATGTTTCTCGATACGCGGGTGTTGGATTTCCTCGTTCCGTTTCACGTAAATTTTGAGGAGGTCAACCTGCGGTTCTACGTCGTGCGGGAGGCCGAGGGCGAGATCCGCCGCGGGGTCGTCTTTGTAAAAGAGATAGTGCCGCGGGCGGCGATAGCGATGATCGCCCGGAGGCTTTACGGCGAGCCCTACGAACGCTGGCGGATGTCGCACTTTCGCGATGCGCTCCATGTTCGTTACTCATGGGAGAAGGGCGAGTGCCGAAATACCGTCAGCGTCGAGAGCGGGGCAAACCTTGGCGTGCCGGGCGAGGGTTCGCACGAGGAGTTCATAATCGAGCACTACTGGGGCTATACAAAACGCCGCGGCGGCCGGACCGACGAATACAAGGTCGAGCACCCAAAGTGGGAGCTATTTGCCGCCGAAAGGCCGCACATCGATGTCGATTTCGGCTGCACCTACGGGCCGGAGTTCGAGTTTCTCGGCGACGAAAAGCCGTACTCGGTCGTCTTGGCAAAAGGCTCGGAGATCGCGGTTTATAAAGGCAAGTCTTTGAACTTGTGACTTCAAACTTAACACTGATAACTGACAGATTTGTAACAGTTATTAGGTCATAGTTTTTAGTGTCTAGTTTCTTGTGAGTATGGCATTGATCGATATTGCGGCCTTTGGTGAGAACTTTGCGATCTGGAGCAGTGGAAGAGCAAGTTCTTGAACTTATAACTTCAAACTTAGAACTGATAACTGAAACAGATACTTGTAACAGTTATTAGTTTTAAGTTTTGAGGTAACAGTTTTTATGACACTTATCGGCATTGTGGCCATTGCGGAGAATTTTGCGATCGGGAAGGGTGGGAAGCTGCCGTGGCATTACCCGGCGGACCTGAAATTCTTTAAAGAGACGACGACCGGGAACGCGGTGGTGATGGGGCGGACGACGTGGGCCTCGATCGGGCGGCCGCTGCCGAACCGGCTCAATATCGTGCTCAGCCGCAGCGGAAGCATCGAGCCGCAGCCGGGTGTCATACTGCTCCGGAGCAAGGAGGAAGTGCTCTCGCTCGCCGGTTATCTTAAGTGCGATGTGTTCATCATCGGCGGGGCGAAGACCTACGAGAACTTTGCCGATGTGATAGATAAATGGATCGTCACCGAGATTCCCGAGACGGTCGAGGACGCGGATGTTTTTATGCCGCGGGATTTTCTTGAAGGCTTTCCGGGTGTTGCCCGGGCGCCGATCGAAGGAGGCCTGAGTGTGATCGAGTATGAAAGAATGTCCTGAATGCGGTTCCGATAAGATAATCAGGGATGTAAAGCTCGTCGATCACGGCGACAATAATGCCACTTACAATCAAACCGCTGTGGTTTACGAGAAGCCGGACGCGCTAATCTTCAAGACGGCTGTCAAGACCGCATTGAGAGCTGAGGCCTGCGGTGGATGTGGATTCGTTCAGTCATACCTGGTCGATCCGAAGCGACTTTGGTTCGCTTACGTTTCCCGGCCGTCGCATGTAGAATAGCGGGCATAAACTTATCGGAGGCAAACCAATATGATGGGAGGCAGAAGCTGGGACGAGTGGATCGAGGAATACGCCGAGGGGCATCAGCATCCGGTTAACCGGCTGACGCATAGTTTTGGCATACCGATGATCGCCATTTCTATCCTGATGGTGCCGGTGTGCTTCTTTGTCACCGGGCTTTGGAAAATCGCACTCGGGCTTTTCATCCTCGGCTGGGTCTTGCAGTTCGTCGGGCATTATTTTGAAGGCAAACCGCCGGAGTTTTTCAAAGACTGGCGGTTTCTATTCGTCGGTCTGCGGTGGTGGTTCAAGAAGGTTGTCGGGGTTGGCCAAGGGTAGCTCTGGTTTTGTCGGGATGATCTGGAACAAAATGCATCAGAAAAGTTTGCCAAGGTAAGCGCTTAGCGGATCGGACAAATCGATGAACTCAAACGAAAGGCCCCGATGAAGTCTCAACGGCTCGATCATTCTGGTCAAAGCGCGGCGATCCTTCGAAATGAATGCGTCAATCTCCCTATTCTTTATTTGGGCAAACAATTTGAGATCGTTAATGATTACCTTTCGCTCCTCGGATTGTCGAAGTTCTGGATCGTTCTTCAGAAACGCAAAATAATCGCCAGCTATCTTCGCATCAAGGTAATCGAACTCTAGTAATTGAAAAGCTTTAAGTGCCAACAGGTTGTCGGGGTCATCGGCAGCGGCATATTCACTCACTACTATAGTTGAAAGCATCATGTCGATGCCCTGATCGAGGAAGTATTGGAAATACTCGACTACGTTCCCGTGATACTCATCATCACTTTTCAATAGTCTCGTTACGAACGAATTGTCGACCAAGACCGACTTCATCTTACTCATACTTCTTCAGCCTTCATTTCTTCGATCCACTTATCGACATTTTTGATCCTACTCAATCGTGGTTTCGCCCGTTCTATTACCTTTGCAAGTAACGAGCGGTCAAAGGCTGGCCTGTAATCGATAAACTCGATTAGTTTTAGATCAGTTAGTTTTCCGTCTGCAAGGCTTTTCTTTCCGCTGACCTTGATGCCATAAGGTTTGTATGTTCTCTTTTCTCCGGCTATTATCTGTTCCTTCGTAGCCGAAACCGTCAAGTTGCCGTGCCTTGACGTAGAAATATGAATATTTGGGCTCTTCCCTCCTTCCTGAAAAATCTCGCCATACAAGTAAAACTCACTTTCAACGAACTGAGGCTCAACCGCAGCAAACTCTGTTTGGTGATTAACGGTAAGAATCGGATTCACTGAAATCGAATTGCTAAACTCGAAAGTATAACCGTCCTTGATCGCACGTTGCTGAAATCGATCAATGACCTCCTGTCGTTTTTGATCAAGAAAGTCGATCGACCGCCTTGAATTGATCTCAGATGTCAGTCCATTAAAAAGGATTACGAATGAAATCGGTAAGAAGAAACGGTGCTTAACCGAACCATTTTCGATGTCATATGAGATCTGTGGTCGCAGACGCTTTTCTTCTTTTGTTGGGAAAAGGAACGTCTCGACGTCCGAGATCAAGCCTCGGATATCATTTATGTCGACGTCGTTCGGTGACAGTGATCCGTCGCGACTGCTGACCCTTACCTCTATGTAGCCTTGTTCTTCCACGTTGACCTACTCCACGCACGGAGATTTCTCAGGAGATGAAAATTCGATTGAGCATCACCAATATTTGCGACACTATTCGTGAGCATTTTCGCCTTGCCCAATATACTATATATGACTTGCGTTAAGGGAGCGCAGTTTAATTTCAGCGTGTTCTCGTGTCCATTCGCGATCACGATTTGTTAGTCGAACCGGAAAATAGATGCCCATTACGTTGATTCTAGGCCTGGACGTCGGCTCTTCGAGCGTTCGCGGAGCTCTGTTTGATGGCGGCGGACGGATGCTGAAGCGGACGTTCGTCAAGGAGGAGCGGCGGCTTGCGGCGACCCGCGACGGCGGTGCGGAGCTGGATGCGAACAAAGCATTTCAGCAGGTTGTGGGCGTTATCGATGGCGTGCTTGAGCGGGCACCTTCGGGTGAGGTAACGCACGTCGCGGCATGCACATTCTGGCACAGCATGATGGGGCTTGATGAGCGCGGCAGGCCGACGACACCGGTGCTTGGCTGGGCGGATAACCGCAGCCGGGAGCAGGTCGCCAAGCTCCGGCGGCAGCTTGACGAAGCGGCCGTGCATTGGCGGACGGGCGCACATTTTCATTCGAGTTTTTGGCCGGCTAAGCTGCTGTGGCTCAGGGCCGAGCACAAAGACATCTGGCGGCGGACGGCCCGTTGGTGCTCGCTCGGCGATCATCTGCAGATGCATTTTTGCGGCGAGGCGGCGAGCGATATCTCGATCGTCTCGGGCACGGGAATATTGGACACTCGGCAGGGGATTTGGGATGCGGAACTCGTGCGATCTTTGAAGCTCAAGCCGGCGATGTTGCCGCCGATCGCTGCGGGCGGGACTGCTTTCCCGCTTCTGCCAAAGTGGCGAAAGCGTTGGCCGCGGCTTGCCGATGCTCAGTGGATTCCGGCGGTCGCGGATGGAGCGGCGAACAGCGTCGGCTCGGGATGTGCGGTGCCGGGCCGGGCGGCGCTGATGCTCGGGACAAGCGGTGCGGTTCGGGTCGTTTTGGACACACCGCCGGGGAGTATTCCCGAAGGGCTGTGGTGCTACCGTGTTGACGCTCGCCGCTTTATCCTCGGCGGGGCGATCTCGGACGGCGGCGGGCTCTATGATCGGCTGAAGCAGATACTTAGGATCGACATTTCCGATGCTGCGATCGGCAAGGAAATGGCCCGACGCGGGGCGGATGCGCACGGCCTGACATTTATGCCGTTCCTCGCCTGCGAACGGAGCACGGGCTACGACGAACTTCGCACGGGCGAGGTCTGCGGGCTGACGATGGCGACGGACGCCATCGACATCCTGCAAGCGGCGATGGAATCGGTCGCGTTTCGGTTGGCGGAGATACTTGACCGCATCGAGAGCGTTTGTCCGGTCCGCGAGGTCATCACTTCTGGCGGAGCGATCACGGCCTCGCCCGTCTGGCTGAAGATGATCGCCGACATCCTCGGCCGCGATGTCGAGGTAAATTCCGAGCCCGAAGCCTCATTGCGCGGAGCGGTTTTGCTTGCACTTGAGAAGACTGGCAAAATGGAGATTACCGACTGGCTTTCAGCAATTAAAACTAGAACAATTTCGTCTCATCCGACGTGCCACGCAGTTTACAGAAAAGCGCGGAACCGTCACCAGAGCGTTTACGGATCGATCGACAATACCGACAAATGACAACCGCGACCAAACCGAAAAAGAAGACCGACATCGACACACTTTGTATCAACACCATCCGCACGCTTTCGCTTGATGCCGTGCAGAAGGCCAACTCGGGGCATCCGGGGTTGCCGCTTGGGATGGCACCGGCGGCGTATGTGCTCTGGACCAAGTTCTTGCGCCACAACCCGAGGAACCCGAAATGGTTTGGCCGCGACCGCTTTCTGCTCTCGGCGGGGCATGGGTCGATGCTGATCTATTCGCTGCTGCACCTGACCGGCTACGACCTCGGGCTCGATGAGATAAAGAACTTTCGCCAGCTCCATTCGCGGACGCCGGGCCACCCGGAGAATATCTTGACGCCGGGTGTCGAGATAACGACCGGCCCGCTGGGCCAAGGCTTTGCCAATGGCGTCGGGATGGCGATGGCCGAGGCGCATCTTGCCGCCCGGTTCAACAAGCCTGGCCACCGGCTGATTGACAGCTACATTTACGGCATCGTCTCGGACGGCGATCTGATGGAAGGCATCAGCTACGAGGCAGCCTCGATGGCCGGCCACCTGAAGCTCGGCAGCCTGATCTATCTTTACGACGACAACCGGATAACGATCGACGGCTCGACCGACCTGGCGTTTTCGGAGGACGTGACGAAGCGGTTCGAGTCTTGCGGATGGGCGGTTTCGACGGTCGAGGACGGCAATGACCTGAAGGCCATCGAGTCAGCGATAAAGGCAGCCCAAAAGATAAAGGACCGGCCGAAGCTGATACGCGTGAAGACCATCATCGGCTACGGAATGCCGAAACAGGGCACTTCAAAGGCCCACTCCGACGCACCGGGCACCGACGCCGTAAAGGAGACAAAGCGGAACCTCGGCTGGCCGGAGAACAAGAGCTTTTTCGTGCCCAAAGAGGCGCTTGCCCATTTCCGCTCGGCGGTGAAGGCGGGCGCGAAGCTTGAGAAGGACTGGAACGCGGCTTTCAAGAAATACGAGAAGGCGCATCCGGCGCTCGCGGCGGAGCTTTCGGGCCGGATCGCGAGCCGGCTGCCGGAAGGCTGGGAAGCGGCTCTCCCCGGCTTTGACGGCACCGACGCCAAGGCGACGCGTGCCTACAGCGGCGAGGTGATCAACGCGATCGCCGGGACGATTCCGGCGATGATCGGTGGCTCGGCCGATCTTTCGCCCTCGAACAACACCGTCATCAAGGGCTCGGCGGATTTTCAGGCGGGCTCGTACCAGAACCGCAACATCCACTACGGCGTTCGCGAGCACGCGATGGGCTCGACGATGAACGGCATGGCGCTCTTCGGCGGGGTGATCCCATTCGGCGGTACGTTCCAGACGTTCTCGGACTATATGCGGCCGGCGATCCGCCTTGCGGCACTCTCTCACATTCAGGTCATTTACGTTTTTACGCACGATTCGATCGGGCTCGGCGAGGACGGCCCGACGCACCAATCGGTCGAGCATCTGGCGGCACTAAGGGCGATACCGAACCTTGCACTCATCCGCCCCTGCGACGCGCACGAAACACGGGAGGCGTGGTGTGCGGCCTTGAAACGGACAAACGCCCCGACCGCGTTCGCATTTTCGCGGCAGAAGGTCGCCCTGATCGACCGCAAAAAATTCGCGAAGGCCGACGGCCTGCATAAAGGCGGCTACATTCTGGTCGAGGCCGCGGACAAGACCGGCAAAAAGGCCGAGCCGAAACTGATCCTGATCGCGACCGGTTCCGAGGTCGGGCTCGCACTCGAGGCACGCGAAAAGCTCAATGCTGCCGGAACGCCGACGCGGGTCGTTTCAATGCCCTGCTGGGAATTTTTTGACGAGCAATCGACGAAATATAAGGAGACCGTTTTGCCCGCGAAGGTGAAAGCACGGCTGGCAATCGAAGCAGGGGTTTCGATGGGATGGACAAAGTACGTCGGCGACGCCGGCGACACACTCTGCGTGGACAAATTCGGCACGTCCGCCCCCGCCGAAGACGTCTTCCGCGACTACGGCTTCACGGTCGAGAATGTGATAAAGGTGGCGAAAAAGTTGCTCTAACGCGCAGCAAAATTTGCTTGAAATTACACATAATCATGTGTAATCATTTACACATGGCTACAAATCTCGCAATTGATGATACGCTCCTGCAGCGTGCTCTTAAGGCAGGCGGACATCGGACCAAAAAAGCCACGGTCACCGAGGCGTTGGAAGAGTACATACAAAGGCGCAAGCAAGCCAAGGTCGTACGGCTATTTGGCAAGATCGACCTTGATGAAGACTACAATTACAAGGAACAACGGCGGCGGGTATGAACGTTCTTGTTGATACTTCGGTCTGGTCGCTTGCTTTTCGCCGAGCAGGCGAGGTCGAACATCCCGCCGCTTTGACTCTCAAAAGCCTGATCATGGATGGTCAGGCTGCCATTATCGGGCCGATCCGACAAGAGATCTTATCCGGCGTAAAGGTGCATAAGCAATTCGTGTCTTTGCGTAACGGCCTGCGAGCGTTCCCCGATATTACCCTTAGCACTGAAGACTACGAGGAAGCATCCCGATCTTTCAACCTGTGCCGAGCTAAGGGCATTCAAGGGTCGAACACGGATTTTCTGATCTGTGCGGTTGCCGCACGACGTGAAATGCCGATACTTACGACCGACAAGGATTTCTATCAATTCGCTAAACTTTTGCCTATCGATATTTACGATAGGTTCGATTGAAAGGGTGCAATCGGCCCATCTTTTGTCAACTGAAATCGGCCGTCCGCGAGACGAAAAAGCGGGACGGACGGTTCCAAGCAGTCCACGCTGAATGGTTGTTCATTAATGCGTTCAGCGGTCATAGATCTCGCTTCGTTTGCCGATCTGGACGACGGTGACAATGAGTCGGTCGTTCTCGATCGTGTAGAGGATGTGGTAGTTGCTTTGCCGGACTCGGTAGCGTTCCTGGCCTGAGAGTTTTTCGCTGCCGGGGCCGCGTGGGTCGGCGGCGAGTGCGTCGATCCGCTTGAGGATGCGTTTGACGTCCGTCTTCGGTATCGGCCGCAGATCCTTGAAGACCGACCGCTTGAATTCGACCCTATATCTTGCCATCGGCCTTTAGCTTCGCAAGCATCGCTTCATACGAGACGACAGGTTCCTTCGCCCGGGCGTCGAATGCAGCAAGGTCTTCCTGATCCTCGCGAAGGCTTTCCCTGAGTGCATCGTTCACGATGTCCGATATCGAGCGGCTGGTCGAGGCCGACTTGAGCTTGACCGCACGATGGATCGCCGGGTCAAGATAGATGGTCGATCGCTTTGTTTCCGTTGACATGTGAGCATTATAACGGCGTGACGCTAAAACGTCCAGATGTTTTTACTGCATCGGGCCGTCTGTCGCGAACACAGTCTTCATGGCTTTAACCGGCCTGATGTGCTATAAAAATGCGAAAATGGCTTACTCGCAGAGGGCAAATAGCCCCTTGCATTGGCATTCATCAATCCTCAAATCAGATCAAGAATGAAACCACGAACCGCAATTGCACTTACATTCGTTCTGCTTTTGTTTCCGATGCTCACTTTCTCGCAGACGGCTGACCAGCTTGCGCGGGCGAAAGTGCTTTTTGATCAGGGGTTGGCGAACTATGAGCGAAAGCAATACGATGCCGCGATCGCGAATTACACGGAATATCTTAAGATCCGGCCGAACGAACCGGCTGCGTGGTTCAACCGGGGCCTGGCTCGTTACTACAAAACGCTGGCGAGCCCGAGCGAGGCGGGCTACCGGCAGGCGGCGGCAGATGTTTCGCAGGCGATCAAGTTTGATGCACGGCAGGCAAGCTACTGGCACACACGCGGCGGGATCTATTCGCAACTGATGGCGGTCGATTTTGTGCCCTCGCGTGACCGGGCGATCGCGGATTACACCGAAGCCAT
Organism: Acidobacteriota bacterium; assembly: GCA_019639135.1. GTDB lineage: Bacteria > Acidobacteriota > Blastocatellia > Pyrinomonadales > Pyrinomonadaceae > OLB17. The sequence continues at coordinate 13,984 of JAHBSL010000008.1, read as the reverse complement.
TCGGCTCGATCCGAAATATGCCCCGGCGTTCCGCGAACGCGGCGTCGTCTATGAACGCGTCAGCCGTTACCGCGAGGCACTTGCCGACCTGAATACCGCGATCCGGCTCGATCCGCAGAATGCCACGGCCCATTACACGCGAGCAAAGGTCTATGGGACCCAAAAGAACTACGCCGCAGCCCGCCGCGATGCGGAAACGGCGATCCGGCTTTTTCCCAATTATGAAGTAGCAAAGATCTACCTTGATTACATAAACAACGAGGAGCGGAAGGCGAGTGGCGTGGCCCAAAAGCCGCAGCCGACGCGTACTGCTCCGACCAGCCCGCGGCCGACCCCGGCGGCAACGCGTCCACCTGCCGCTACGGCAAAGCTGCCTGCCGAGGCGACGAGTGCGGCCGAGGCGTTTCAGCTTGCGAGTGCCGCCGAGGCCGCCCGCAACCACCGGCAAACGGTCGCCCACGCGAGCCGAGTTCTGGAGCTGCTTCCGATGGCCGGCCCAACGCAGCCGCGGGATGACCTGATGCTTAGTGTTTTTATGGGTGCGCTCGAGATGCGGGCACGGGCATATTCCGCTCTCGGCGACAACGCGAGGTCAGATGCCGATTACGAGCGAGCGGCCAAGGCGACGATGGACGCGACAGTCCGCTACATGAATGCCGCCACCGCCGCGCTCGACCGCGACACTGGTACATCGGGAGCCGGCCTGATAATGTCGTCGGTCGAATCCGGCAAGGCCGTCATCTATTGCACTTCGGGGCTCGAGACTGCGAAGGAATGGGTCGATACGGTTGACCGTACACGGCCGAATGTTCGAATCGATGCCTTCAAGGCGGTATTGACGATGGCGGGCGTCCGCGAGATCTGTGTGCAGGCCCACATAATGTATGCGGGTGACCAGGCTGGGCAGGCGATCTTGCAGATCGGTAACAGAGCAAAATACTATTCGGACGCGCTCGAAACACTCCGGAAAGCCATCGCGATGATGCCGAACTATGTCGCCATCTACAAGGAACGGGCGAAGATCCATCGCCGCTTCGGTCGTGCCGACCTCGCCGCCGCGGATGAACAAAAGGTCCGCGAACTCGAGGCGGCTAAGAACCGGCCGAACTAGCCGCAAGCAACACGAGCGTTTTCTCATCCGGCGCGCCGTCGAAGAAGGCATCAAGGACTTGTTCAAAGACCGAGCCGGAGTGAGGCAGGCTACCGGCAAGCAGCAGCCCGGAAATACGCGTAACAACGTGCTTGGGAAAGACGGGACCGTTGAACGCTGGGGAATTCACCGCTGTAGGTAAACCATTATCAGTTTTGCCGCATCTCTTTCGGACGGACAATATTCTTAAAAGGGAGTAATCTAATGAACATCATTCGGCGCATCCTGACCGGACCATGCGGAGCGGTGGTCGGTTCATTTTTTGTTTTGCTTGTCTTCGCAGGTTTCGCATCGGGTCAAGGCCTGCAGAAGGAGAACGAACCAGACAGCGATTTCCTGCGAAGGCTCAAGGAGGTCGAATGGCCAAAGGCTTACCGCGAACAGAACCCGACGCTTCTCGACGAAATTCTTGCCGACGACTTTCAACTCATCAGCAACGATGGGGTCTGGTCTGATAAGGCCAAGGAGCTCGCACGCGTCCGGACAACGCGACCCAGTTACGACAAATTCTGGTTCGAGATCAAACGGCTTGAGGTATTTGATAACGGCACGGCAATCATCGCCGGCACGGGCCATGGGTCGGGCAAAGACAAAGAAGGCAGATATACGTTCGAATACCAATCGAGCAACATCTTGATAAAGCGTGACGGGAAATGGAAGGCTGTTTCCTCGCACGTTTCCGGTTACAAGAGAACGCCAGCGGACAGATAGCTCTTCAGCAATCAATATGCATTTCTGACAGCGCGGCGAATTATCGAATAAACGTCTTGCTGGCTGGTCGTGTTTGCCGGTTCGGTCACTTTCGTGTTCACCACGATCAAAGAGGCCGATTTGGTTTCGGGGTCGAATTCGATGTAGCTGATGAAGCCGTTCTGGTCGCCGCCGTGGCCAATGAGTTTTCGGCCATTTCTTTGGTCGATAAAGAAAATCTGCCCGATGTCGGTGGTGAAGCCGGGGTTGCCGTTGGCGTCGGTCTCGGCTTTAAGTGCGGGCTGCCACATCTCTTCAAGCGATGAGCGTTTGAGAACAGTGTCATAAGGGGTGCGGCCGCTAACTAACTGGCCGCCCGCCGCTCCCACCACCCCGGCCTTCGGCCACCCCTCCTCAGGCAGGAGGGGAGCGGGCGGTTCTGACACTCCCGTTAGAAAATTCAGGTATTTGATCATGTCGGCGACCGGGGCGTTGAGCCCGCTGTTTGAGACGGTGATGCCGGTGTCGGCGTCGAAGCGGCCTTCGGTCCGCTTGCCCTCCCGAATGAAATAGCTGTGCGAGCGGTGCGGCAGGAGGTGCGGCGGCGTCGTGTCGAAATAGCTGCTGTGCATTCCGAGCGGCCGAAGGATGTTCTTATCGATGTAGGTTTCGTAGGGCTCGCCCGAGACCTCCTCGATGATGCGGCCGAGATAGATGATGCCGGGGTTCGAGTAGCTGAATTTGGTGCCGGGTTTGAAAAGCACTTCGGTGAACGGAAACATCGCTACGAGCTGCGACCACTCGGTCGGCTCAAAGGGCTCCCAGGGTTTGTTATTTCGCCAGGGCCACGTGCCGCCGCGGAAGCCGCCCGAATGGGTCAGCAGATGGCGGATGGTGATCTCATCCATCGAGCCGAAAGGGTTGTGTATCTTGCGAAGCTCGGGCAGGTATTTCGTCACGGGGTCATCGAGCTTGAGCAGGCCGCGGTCGCGGAGCTGCATTATCGCAATGCCGGTGAAGGGTTTTGTGTTCGAGGCCCAATGGTAGATGGTCTCGGCATTCGCCGGCTGCTTCTTTTCGATGTTTGCGAGGCCGTAGTGCTCCTCGGCTACGATCTTGCCCTCGCGGATCACAACAAGGCTGCCGCCCGCGACGCCGGCCTTTTCAAGTTCGCTGCGAAAGCCCTGCCGAAGGGCGTCTGTCTTGTCCGTTTGTGCGTGTCCGAGTGTCATCGTTAGCAAGATAAAAAGAGCGAGCGTTATTGATCTCATAAGCTTTTTGAGTTGGCTTACTTGTGCTTGATGTCCACGACAAAGCGGGACGGTTTTTCGAGCTCGAGGACGCGGTAACCGTTTGGCGAGCCGACGCCGTCGACCCACTCGACCTGGCCTTCGAAGTCGCAGGTGGACTTCAGCACGAGCAGATTCGGCAGCCGCGGAGCAAGCTCACGAGAGCCGAGCGTGGGTTTGCCCTCGTCGGTATGGGCACGGGCCGGTTCAAAGCGGACCTGCAGCCAGCCGTCGCCCGCGAGCGGGACAACATCGCCCGAACCGCACGAGCGAACCGGCTTATCGATGTACTCAACGTGGTAGCCGGGGACCTCTTCGCCGGCAAACTCGAAAACGATGCGGTCAAAGCCCTCGTGGCGGCCGGTGCGGATGGCTTTGAGCGTTGCTGAGGCGGCGAGCGTTTTGCGTTTATCGATGATGCCCGTGGTGCCTTCAAAGTCGTCCTTCCCCGCCGGTGCTTCGTCCTTAGGCGTCGGGCTTTGCTCGGCGACGGTACCGGCCTCTTCGGTGCGGCCGGAGGTTGCGGTTGCCGGTGCGGGGCGATCATTGGCGGCCGGGCCGCTCGGCGGCGATGACGAACATCCGGCGGCGATCAAGATCAAAGGAATCAGAAATCTCATGCCGAGGATTTTATCCGATAATTTTTCGAATGGTGAATGGCGGGGAGTGGATAATGGATAGTGGAGAGTGGACAATGCGGAATGCCATCAAGCAAGTGATCAGAACTTTGCGGCTTTGCTTCTTTGCGACTTTGCGTTGAAAACTCTTTTCATTGTGAAGCGTTGATCGGTACAGATTCACGCTCGGGTTTCGGCTGTTATACAATTGAAGGGAATGAGTACGTACGAGAATCTTTCTGAAACGCAGAAGTTCGCCTGCCGGGTGATCGCGGACCATGCCCGCTCGACGGCGTTTTCCATCGCCGACGGCATCTTGCCCGGCAATGAAGGCCGCAATTACGTCCTCCGCAAGATAATGCGGCGTGCGATCTACCACGGCCGCGAGCACCTCGGCTTTAACGAGCCATTTTTTTTCAAAGTGTGCGATTTCGTCGTTGACGAGATGAAGGCCGCATTTCCCGAACTCGGCGTCCAGAAGGACTTCATCGGCAAGATGGTCCGGCTTGAGGAAGAGCGTTTTGGGAACACGATGACGGTCGGCCTCGGCAAGCTCGGCGAGCTTTCGATCACGCCGGAAACAGAGCCGGACGATGAATTGTTTCTCGCCATTGCAAAGCTTTATGACACGTATGGCACTCCGCGCGACCTGATCCGCGTTTTCCTTGAGGAAAAGGGCTTGGCCGTTGAAGAGGACGAGTATAACGAGCGGTTCGACGCGGCTTTGCAAGAACTGCAAAAGCAGTCCGGCATCGGGCAGACGCAGCGGAAGAGTGAGGTCTCGCCGATCTATGCCGAGGTGCTTGAGGCGGTCGGGCCGTCGAAGTTTCATGGTTATGAGACGACGCGGGTCGAGGATGCCGAGGTCATCGCGATCGTTGCGGGCGATAAGCGGGTAGAGCAGCTTGCCGAGGGCGAGGAAGGCCTGGTCGTGCTTCGCGACACGCCTTTCTATGCCGAATCGGGCGGGCAGGTCGGGGACACGGGCGTGCTTTTCGGCTCGCGGGCTACCACCCCGTCCGCCGAAGCGGCGTCCACCCCTCCTAATCAAGGAGGGGAGTTTCGGGTGAAAGTCGTCGATACCTTCTCGCCGCTTGCGGGGCTGATACTGCATAAGGCAAAGGCCGAAAGCGGAACGCTCAGGGTCGGCGACCGTGTTGCGGCGGTCGTGGATGAGTTCAAGCGCGATGCGACGCGGCGGAACCATACGGCGACGCACCTTGTCCACGCAGCATTGAAGGAAGTTTTGGGCACGCATGTGAAGCAGGCGGGCTCAGTGGTTGCGCCGAATTATCTTCGGTTCGACTTTACGCATTATCAGCCGATGACCGCGGCGGAGATCCGCGAGGTCGAGGACCTTGTCAATCGCTATGTGCTGCAGAATGAGCCGGTCACGACGAACATGATGTCGCTTGAGGACGCGATGCGTTCCGGTGCGGTGGCGATGTTTGGCGAAAAATACGGCTTGGAGGTGCGGGTCTTGCGGGTCGGCGACGGCAAGTTCTCGATGGAGCTTTGCGGCGGCACGCACGTCCGGGCGACCGGCGATATCGGCAGCTTTAAGATCACGTCAGATGAGGCGATCGCCTCGGGCGTTCGGCGTATCAGGGCGATAACCGGCTTTGATGCCTTTGAGCGTTTCCGCGAGGACGAGGTGCTGATCGACCGCTCGCTCGAGGCGCTCAAGACGCAGCGAGACAACCTGCCGGCGGCGATCGAGCGGCTGCAGGAAGAGGTCAAGCGGACTCGGAAAGAGATCGAGGAACTCAAGCTAAAGATCGCGACCGGTGCTGCGGGCAATGGCTCGGCGGGCGGTGACGAGGCGAGAGAGATCGGCGGTGTGAAGGTACTTGGGAAGATCGTTGACGGGCTTGATGCCAATGGCCAGCGGCAGCTCTCCGATACGCTGCTTGCGAGGCTCAAGTCCGGCGTCGTCGTGCTCGGCCGCAAGGATGAGGGCAAGGCGAGCATCATCGTTCGCGTCTCCGCCGACCTGACGGATAAGGTCAAGGCCGGAAACATCGTCAAAGAGATCGTGCCGCTGCTCGGCGGCCGCGGCGGCGGGCGTCCGGACATGGCCGAAGGCGGCGGCCCCGATGCCGACAAGCTCGGCGAAGCGATCGAGGCGAGCTACGTCGCGATCGGGCGAATGGTGGCATAATTCTTTTCTTTGCAACGTTTGGAGCCGTAGCAGCGTCATATTTATTAACCCTGCTTATTATTTGTCAGTGTATTTAAGGGAAGAATTAATGAATAAATTTACTCGAATGTTGTTTTTGGCTGCGATATCGCTCGTGATGGTCGGCGGTGTTGGGGCTTTCGCTGCCTCGCCAGCGGCCGCCACTAGTTCGGCACTTGTCGCAACCGATCGCTTTGTTGGTACCTATCGCCGGGAGTTTTCCGGCCCGTCCGGGCTCTCGACAGAGATGCTTGATCTAAGAGAGGACCTTTCGGCGACCTTTACCGGCAGCTATCAAAACCGCGGAAGCATCACCCTAGTAGGCAGTTGGACGCGAGCGCGCGGTAGGGTCATCGTCTCGTTCCCGCCGGCCGATGAAGGCGGAAACGCGACCGTGATGGAATTCAAACGTTCGGGCGGCTTTCTTTTCTTTACCTCGGGCAGCGATCTCAAGCTCTCTGCCGTGACGCCATCCGATTTCGTGAAAACCGGCGTTGTTTACGAGCGCATTCGACGTCCATAGAGCCTATATTGCAAATTAACAAACGTTAATTTTCCGGCACTGGGCAACTTTTTGCCGCTTTCGAGCGTTTAATGATTGTAGCGAAGTTCTTTGATCGCCGCGCCTCACCGTTAGCTGTCATAAATGCGGGAAGCGCGGTGTATCTGTCTTGAGGGAAACGTGTCGGAGCGTGAAAGATGTATGCGGGAACACAGATCGGGCGTTATGAGATCCGTTCCAAGATCGGCGAGGGTGGAATGGGCGAGGTCTATTCGGCGCTCGACCAGGAGCTTGACCGCAGCGTTGCGATAAAGCTTTTGCCCTATGAATTCACCGCGGACGAGGACCGCCGCAATCGCTTCCGCCAGGAGGCGAAGGTCGTCTCCGCACTCAATCATCCGAACATAATCACCATCTTTGAGATCGGCGAGGACGAGCACGGAAGCTATCTGGCGACGGAACTCGTAGAGGGCAAGACGCTTCGCGAAGTGCTCAAGACCGAATCGCTGACCCTCACGCGGATGCTCAAGATCATCGAGCAGACGGCGAACGCTCTCGTCGCCGCACATCAGGCGCACATCATCCACCGCGACATCAAGCCGGAGAACATAATGGTCCGGCAGGATTCGATCGTAAAGGTGCTCGACTTCGGACTCGCGAAGTCGAAGTTCGCATTCGGCGAGGCAGATGAGGCAAACAAGACGCTACCCGGAACGGTGATGGGAAGCGCCCGTTATATGTCGCCCGAGCAGGCCCGCGGCCACGAGGTCGATGAGCGGACGGACATCTGGAGCCTCGGCGTCGTGCTTTACGAGATGCTGATGGGCTCGGCACCGTTCGATGGCGAAACGACGGCAGATACCATCGCAGCGGTGGTTTACAAGGAGCCGGTGCCGCTCTCGGATCATCTGCCCAACATACCGCCGGAACTGAATCGAATTGTCCGCAAGGCTCTGCAAAAGGACCGCGAGGAACGCTATCAGAGCGTCAAGGACTTTGCACTCGACGTCCGCGAACTGCTCCACGAACTTGAGCATACGAACAGCGGCCGGCGGGGCGTACACACAACATCATCACCCGATTTCAACGAGAATCCGACGATGCTTCATCGGACGGTGAGCGGCAATCACCCGACCGAAACTTCGACCGTTTACACAAGCGTGCCTTCGCATGCCGCAGAACCGAAGCGCATTTTCTCGGTCAAACGGGTCGCCGGTGCTTCGGCCGCTCTGGCACTGCTGGCGCTCATCGCCGCCGGGTTTTACTCGTATCTCGGCGACGAAGAGCGGCAGGCTGAAACGGCGTTCATCAAACCGCAGATCTCGCGGATCAATACAGACGGCCGCGTTGCGCTTCCGGCGATCTCGCCCGACGGAAAATACATCGCTTATGCGAGCGGCGAGGCAGGCAGCCGCAGCCTGGTCGTAAGGCAGGTGGCGACCGACAGCACGATTACGCTGGTGCCCGCATCGAACCAGAACCTGCGGTCGATCTCGTTTTCGCCGAGCGGCGACCACATCTATTTCACACAGATGAATCCCGGCGTCAATGTCAGCACGCTTTACCAGGTGCCGACGCTTGGCGGTACGCCAAAGCGGCTGGTCGAGGATGTTGACAGCCCGGTCGCCTTCACACCGGACGGCAAGCGGTTCGCCTTCATCCGGCACATCCCGAAGACGAACGGCGATACGATATTTATTGCCAATGCTGAGACACTTGAGCTTGAGGAATTTCTTTCGACCTCGGCTACCGAATACAACATGTTCGTTTTCCGGCTCGCTTTTTCGCCGGACGGCAAAAAGCTTCTGGCCGGCGGCGGTATCCGCCAAAGCGGTTTTCTGATGAAAACGGACGTGCTTGAGATCGACGCCGCGACCAAGGAGCTTCGGCCGCTCAATCGCCGTGAGTTTCAGATGGTGACGAACTTCGGCTGGCTGGCCGATGGCTCCGGCTATGTTTTCACCGCACGGCCGACGCAGAACGACCCTGTGCAGATCTGGCTCGCGTCGTATCCCGAGGGCGAACTGCACCAGGTGACGAACGACCTTAACGACTATGCCGACCTCGGCATCTCGGGCGACGGCCGGACGATGGTGACCATCAAGGGCGATGCGACGGGTTCGCTCTGGCGCGTGCCGGCGGCGGGCAAGGCTCCTGTGCAGATAAGCTCGGACGGGCGAAGCCTTGAGGGCAAGGCGGGCGTGCTTGCGACCCGCGACGGCAAGATCGTTTATACCCGCAACGAGGGCAAAACGGCCCAGATCTGGCAGTCGGATGCCGACGGCAAGAACGCGGCGGTGCTTTTTGCAGACAGCGGATTTGCGGTCGATCCGGCCCTTTCGCCGGACGGCCGGACGATCGTGTTCAATCTGCAGAAGGACCGGCGTTCGCGCATCTGGCGGATGAATGCGGATGGTTCGGGTGCCGGACCGCTGACGTCAGATGAAGCGACAACGCTCGACCTGATGCCGCAGGTGACGGCCGATGGGCGAAGCGTGATCTTTCAGCGGCAGGCCGAGGGCGAGGAGCGGTTCAAGCTGATGCGGGTGCCGATCGAGGGCGGACGGGCCGAGCTTTTCTACGAACACGAATCGCGCGGCGTCTTCCACCCGCGGATGTCGCCGGACGGCAAGCGGATGGCGTTCGTCACCTACGACCTTGCCAACTTTGAAAAGCGGCTGCACATAGCCACGATAGAGGACGGAAAGCTGAGAGCGATCGAACGCGACATCGAATATAACCTGATCAACAACTACGTTTGGTCGCCGGACGGCAAGGAACTAACGGTGCTGACCAACCGCGGCGGAGCGATGAACCTTTGGCGGCAGCCGATCGATGGTTCGTCGGCGACGCCGATCACCGAATTCAGCTCCGGGCTGATCTTCAATTTCGGCTGGTCGGCGGATGGCCGCGAACTGCTCGTCGCACGAGGGAGCATCAACAACGATCTTATCCTGATCAAGGACAGCCTCACCGATGGCCGCGAGGTCTCGCTTCGCCGTGGCGGAAGAAACCTTAAAAGGGCAAACTCCTGAAACTCGGCTGTTTGTTCCAACTAACTTCGAAATCACTTAAACAAACGAACCGGGTTGCGATATGCTAGGCGGATATGGCGAAGGCTGAGGCACAGGAAGCTGCGGCAAACGAGATCATCTCTAGCGATCCGGCGACGGGCCGCGAGGTCGGGCGGGTCAGCGTGACGACACCGGATGAAGTGCGCGAGGCGGTCGAGCGTTCGCGGCAGGTTTTCCACATGTGGAAAACGACGAGCTTTGCCGAGCGGCGGCGGCTGGTGATGCGTGCCCGCGAGGTGATCCTTGATGAGATGGAAGCGATCGCCGAGCTGATCTCGGCCGAATCGGGCAAGCCGAAGGGCGAGGCCATCGCGCTTGAGATCGCACCCGTTCTCGACCTAATGCAGTGGATCGCCCGGAGCGCGGAAAAGATGCTCAGGCCGCGGCGCGTCGGGATCGGCCTCTTTGGCCTGCTCGGGCGGTCGTCGCGGGTCGTCTATCATCCGCTCGGCGTTGTCGCGATCATTCCGGCGTGGAATTATCCGTTCTCGATCCCGCTCGGCGAGGCGGTGATGTCGCTGATGGCTGGCAATACGGTCGTGATCAAGCCCTCAGAGCTGACGCCGCTTACAGGGCTCAAGATCGGCGAGATCTTTGAGAAAGCGGGCTTTCCGAAAGATGCTGTTCAGATCGTAAGCGGTGCGGGCGAAACCGGAGCCGCACTCGTCGAGGCCGCCCCGGACAAGATCGCGTTTACCGGCTCGGTCGCGACCGGACGAAAGATCGCCGAGGCTGCGGCAAAAAATCTGACCTCGGTGGTGCTCGAGCTCGGCGGGAAAGATCCTATGATCGTCCTCGCCGATGCCGACCTTGAGGCCGCAACGAACGCCGCCGTTTGGGGAGCCTTTTGCAACGCGGGGCAAAATTGCGCCTCGGTCGAGCGGCTTTATGTGCACGAATCGATCGCTGAGGAGTTGACCCGCCGGATCGTCGAGAAGACCGGGAAGCTCAATCTTGGCCCGGGGATCGACCCTGACGTCTCGGTCGGGCCGATGTCGTCCGAGCGGCAGATCCGGATAGTCGAGCGTCACGTTGACGACTTTCGCGAAGCGGGAGCAGTGATACTCACGGGCGGTGAACGTTACGACGCGGCGAGGGAGCGAGTGAGCGACGCGGGGACGTCGGAAGGGAAGATCTCCGCGTCGCCGCGTCACCGTGTCTCCGCTTCGCTTTTCTTTGCGCCGACGGTCATCACCGGGGCGACGAACGACATGCGGCCGATGCGGGAAGAGACTTTTGGGCCGACGCTGCCGATCTGCACTTTCGCGACCGATGAAGAAGCCATTGCTCTTGCCAACGATACCGAATTTGGCCTGACGGCGAGCGTCTGGACGCGCGACATCGCCCGCGGCCGCCGCATCGCCGAGCAGATCGAGGCCGGCTCGGTCTGCATCAACGAACATCTCTATACCCACGGCATCGGGCAAACGCCATGGGGAGGCTTCAAGAACTCGGGACGCGGGCGGACGCACGGACTCGAAGGCCTGCTCGAACTCGTTCAGCCGCAGCATATCCACACCAACCGCATCACGCTCCTGCCCGATGCCTGGTGGATGCCGTACTCGCCGGCGGCACTTGAGACCTTCCGCGGTTTTGCGACGAAATTTGCGACCGGCTCGCTGCTCAAGACCGCGACACTCCTGCCGCAACTCTGGAAACGCATCCGAGAATTGATGAAGTAGATTAACTAAGCCAATATGGTCACTTACAAAGAGTTTCAGCCGCCCGATCCGCTCGATCAATTCATAAAATGTTTTTGGGTTCTCGAAAAAGAATACACGTGCGAGACTCCGGTTGAGAATGTTTTGCCTGACAGCTACATAGAATTTATCCTGAATTTCGGTTCGCCGTATTACATAAAGAACGAAGGCGACCTGCCAAGAGCATTTATGATCGGGCTGTTGAAAAAGCCATTGCCGCTGCGAGCAAATGGAACGGTAATCATCGTCTGCGCGAGATTTTTCCCCTGGGGGTTGAACCCGTTTTTCGAAATGCAGGTACAGCAGAACGTAAACACGAATTTTGATTTTGATGAAGCAATAACAAAAAAGATCGGAGGATTACTCGACGGTGCAAAATATGACGAGGCAGTTATGCAGCTTCAATCCTGCTTTACGGAAAAATATATTCGGTCAGGTTTTGACAAAAAGACGGTCAACGCTGCTGCTCGAATTTTGTACGAAGAAAAGGGCGAGTGCCGGATAGACGATCTTGCGCGAATGTGTTTCACGACTCAACGGACTTTGCAGCGAAATTTCAACAGCGAGTTTGGCGTTTCGCCAAAATCCTACGCATCGAATGTCCGCTTCGATAAAGCCAAGAAAACACTGACGCACAATCCCTTTAGCGATTTAACGCAGCTTGCACACGATTCGGGCTATTATGATCAGGCCCACTTTATTAAGGAGTTCAAAGCTTTCTGTGGCTGCACGCCGTCGGAATTTGCCGAAAGCATAAAGCGAATGTCGAGCATATTTGCAGATAGTAAGAATGTCGTTTTTTTACAATAGACCGAGAATCCTGGACTGATAAATTGGTAATCCTCGAACCAAATACTTGAGAGGGTAAAACTATGCAAAGAGTTAAATCATTTATTCTGCTGGTCAACGATCAACAGGCTGCGCTGGACTATTATACGGAAAAACTTGGCTTCAAGGTGCATACCGACGCGATGTTCGGCGAAGGCAATCGATGGGTAACGATCTGCTTGCCGGACGAGGAGGATTTTGAAATATCACTCGCACTCGCAAAGACGGATGAAGCAAAAGCGTTGGTCGGCAAGCAATCGGACCCGGAGAATGCACTGCTTGGGCTTACGACAGAAGACATCGAAGCCGACATCGAAAGTTTTAAAAAAAGCGGCGTCGAGCTGGCGAGCGACCTCATCGACGAACCTTATGGCAAATTCGTCTTTCTTAAAGACTTGTACGGCAATCGACTTTATCTTCATCAGGACAAATAAGCGGAGGCGACGATGAAAAGAAAAAATACAAGATCATGATGTTCTTATTGTTAAGCGTTCCAATAACCTTCATGAGGATGCCGTACTCGCCGGCGGCACTTGAGACCTTCCGCGGTTTTGCGACGAAATTTGCGACCGGCTCGCTGCTCAAGACCGCGACACTCCTCCCGCAGCTTTGGAAACGGATCAAGGAGCTGAGAAGACGATAAAGGCTTATCGTTTGGTTACTAAACGTGAACCTATCTTAACGCGGGACGTCGGGCACCGAGCCACGAGCCAATTAAGGCGGAAATGGGGATCGCGATCGCTGAGACAAGCCAGCCCGTTCCCACACCGGAGGAGATGCGTTCCATACCGAGTCCCGATACAAAATAAAGCGACATGGCGGTTGCCGGGAGACACAAGATCAGTGCGGCAACAACGAAGTTGACTGGAAAACGGCGAACCAATAAGAAAGCACCAACGCCGAAAACGAGCAGATCGGTAATGTTGAAAAGAGGAAAAAAGGAATAGACCAACTTCGCGGCACCGAGCAGCAAACCGGCACCGGAAAAAACGAGCGACCTACGTAATGCAGAAGCCATCTCTATAGCTCCGCACCCTATCACAACTCGCTCTTCCGGCCAAGAAAAATCTGACGGCGAGAAATGACTGCGGAAGTAGCATTCAGTCCGCAGTCGTTTTATGTGAATCAATTTCGGTCACTTGGCGACCGCCACGCGGAGGTACGTTGCCGGGATCACGGTCTTGCCGTTGCCGTTGCTACGGTTCTCTTTTTCGAAAAGCTCGATGAGTTCGGCGGCTAAGTCTTCTTCCTTGCCGTTTGCGGCGGCGGCCTCGAAGGCGTTCATCGTCGGGCCGTAGTAGCGGCGGAAGGTCTCGACAAACCCGGCGGGCGAGCCGTCAAACCGAAATGTGAATGTGTCCCGCTCGAACGAAATTTTCTCTGCGGCGGCACCGGCGGCGGTGAAGCGTTCGATGACGTTTTCCTCAACGCCCCAGGTCATCGGCGAGATAAAGCCCTCGGGCGGCGGCGGCGAATAGGCCGACGAGATACGGAGTATCTGGGCGACGAGCGTCGGGTCGTTCGGGATCCAGTTGCCCATAAAGACGCGTCCGCCGGGCCGTGCGGCACGGTACATCTCTTTCGCGACGTCGCCCGGCCGCGGTGCGAACATAACCCCGAAGACGCTCATAACGAGGTCGTAGCTGCCGTCGGCGACATCGCCGAGAGCAGATGCATCGCCTTCCTGAAACCGGACGTTCGCAAGGCCAGCTTCCTCTGCCCGCCGATTACCGGCCGCGACCAGATTGCTGGCGATATCGACGCCGAGGACGTCGGCACCGCGTTTGGCGGCTGGTATTGCCGTCGTCCCATCGCCGCAGCCGAGGTCGAGAACCTTCATCCCGCTGCCGATGCCGAGGCTTTCGACCAAGGCGTCACCGCTCTCGCGCATCGTGGCGGCGATGCGTGTGAAATCACCTTTTTCCCAAAGTGCTTTGTTTGCGTTCATTCTGTAG
>JAHBSL010000007.1 GCA_019639135.1 Acidobacteriota bacterium | reverse complement strand
CAATTTCAATTCGGGTAACGGCGATCGAATCGAGTTGACGGAACTGTTCGAGCCAGATGGATACCAGAAGTTCTTCACGTCCGTCCTCAAAAAGCGGGAATCGAAATATCGGCGGGAGGTGAGGAATAAGGTCGAACCTGCCGAACAAGAGGCCTATCTCGGAACTCTGGGTTGCTTCGAGAGCGATGACCTTTCAGATTTTTTCGTTCGCGGAAGATCGATAGTGATCGATGGAGATAGCTGCCTCGTGAAGAGCCAAAAGTTCAGCGGCTTGGATATGAAGGTCGGAATTGATCTGAAGGATTTCCATCAGCATTTGAGTCCATACGGCCGTGCGATCTTTGGGTTGAGTTCGCAAAAAGTATCGGCGTATCGTTCCACAGAACTTCCGCAGCTTTTTGAAGGATCGGTAAATGATGCTTTTCCGTTCGTTATGGTCCTGAGAAAGGATTCTTGGGGCGATTTCGCTGGTCACTCTGCGTACCTGAAATATGGAGAAGGATTGGCGTTAACGGGCAGTGCGGTCGCGGGTGAGATCAAACTGAAAGAGTTGGTGCTATCCAGGGACGTCGTGATCAGTGAACTGGGCGAAGTCAGAAAGCCCGTTCAAACCGGGACCGTGACCGGGCGACTTGTCGGGAACAGATTTGTCGGACTCTGGAACGAGATTTCGTGCGCAAATACCTACTCGTTCGAGGCATCGGCCAAATAAGCATTCTCGACATTCGGGCTCTGTTTAAGGAGCTATTAATTCAACCGAGGGAAAGTAGCGGCGAAAGCGGCGTGGGTCGCGGGTGAGAACTCGGAAGCCTGAGACCTCGGCATGTGCACCGATGTAGAAATCAGGCATTGGCGTGGTTCGCGAGCCGCCCTTTCGGCGGTATTTGACGAAAGCTCGGCCGGCAAGAAAGGCGGCCTCAAAAGGAAGTGGGTCTCTTCGGAAAAGCGAGATCGGGAGAGCCTTTTCAAGATCTTCGATCGAACGAAATCGAATAGATGCCTCGGCGAAAATTATCGGGTTGATAACAAGTTGGGCCTCGTTGCCGGCGGCGGTCATGGCCGACGACGACCATTCGAACCATTGCTCATCGCGCAGCAAGACGTCGATAAGGACACTGCTGTCGATAAGTACTTCCTTCAATCGTCACCTCGCGTCAAACGTAAAATTTCATCGGTTGTTAACCCCATGCTTCGGTCAGTAGCGGAACCGGCAAGTGCGGCAACCGCAAGCTCTCCGCGAGTCTTGCCGCTTTTATGTTTTCCGTTACGGCGTTTGAGGGTCGCGGAATCATTACGGAGGGTGAAGTCAACTTCGCTTCCCGGAACAATGCCAAGCTTTTCACGAATCTCGATGGGAATCGTTACCTGCCCTTTTGTTGTTACTCTCATGGTAATACTCCTTCGGTAATACTTGCCGAAGTATTACCTCGTAAAGTAATACTAGCACCACGATAGCCCTAATACAACAAATACGCTCGCCGGGCTTCGGCGAAGTCCTTTAGGCCGTCGGCCCATGAGTTTTCGATCTCCTTTAGCGAAGCTCCGGATTCGATCGCCTTGCGGATCTTGTCGGTGCCGCAGACGACGTCGAAGGGGTTCTGGTCAAAGACGTATTCGTAGGGGTCCTTTTTCCATTCGAAGTGTTCGGTGTAGAGGTCGTATGCGGTCTTGATCATCGCGATGCCGACGATCACGGGCGTGAACGCTTCGCGGTCGGTGACGTGGATCTGCACGCCACCGCACAATTGGCCGGCGCACTTTTGAAAGGTCGGGATGAAATTCGTTTGGCGGAATGCGACGCCGGGAAAGCTGTAGGAATCGAGGGCCGCAGCCCAATCGTAGGCATCGATAAAAGGCGCACCGTTCAACTCAAAGGGCTTGGTGGTCCCGCGGCCTTCGCTCATTTCGGTGCCCTCGATGTGGACGGTCGCCGGGAAAACGACGCACGAATCGACAGTCGGGATATTCGGCGAGGGCAGCACCCACGCGAGGCCCGTCTCATCGCCCCACATATCGCGCCGCCAGCCTTGCATCGTAACGACCTCAAGCTCGCACCCGATGCCGAAATGTTCGTTGAACATCCGGGCAAGCTCGCCGGTCGTCATGCCGTGGCGGGTCGGTATCTCAAACTGGCCGACGAAGGATTTGAAATCGTGCTCGGTGATGTTGCCTTCGATGGCGTTGCCGCCGATCGGATTCGGCCGGTCGCAGACGACGATGCGCTTGCCGATCCGCTTAGCCGCCCGCATGCAGTTCGCCATCGTGTAAACAAAGGTATAGATGCGGCAGCCGACGTCCTGAAGGTCGAAGACGATCGTGTCCACGTTCTCAAGCATCGCGTCGGTCGGCTCGCGGGTCTCGCTGTAGAGGGAATAGATCGGCAGTCCCGTGCGTTTATCGACCGTGTGGTCGGTCTCGATCATGTTGTCCTGCACATCGCCGCGGATGCCGTGCTGCGGGCCGAAGAGCGCGGTCAGCTCGATCTCAGGATGTTCAAAGAAAACATCCGCCGCGTGGCGAAGATCAGGCAATACGGTCGCCTGATTGCAAACCAAACCAACCCGCTGCCCCTGCAGCAGATCGATGCGGTGGTTCAACAAAACCTCAATACCTGGTCTTACTCTATTGCTCATAAAAAATACAAAACTATCGAAAACGATTCTACTTCAATTTCAGCATCAACTGCTCATATTCGCTCGTATCGAGGTCAATGTTTAGTTCAGATAACAGCTTCAAAGCTTTATCTTTATCTAGCTTCCCATACACATCAAAGGCACCGTACAAGATGCTTTTGAAAATGGTTTCATGATTGCCCAGGTCGGCCAAGAGTTCCTTATATACCGGCTCTTTCAATTCGTACGGGACCGGGCCGGCGTGCTCAAGCAATCTCAATAGAACTGAAGGTCTGGCTACGTTGCTCATAAGCCCATTCCATGTTTTCGGCGACGGTCTCCGGGTCTTCGAAGAATTCAACCCAAAGAACATATCCGACGGGATCCGCATAATGATCATCTGCTCCCAAATAATCCGTGAACTTTTTCCAGACAAGTTGCTTCTGATCTTCAGCGATCACTCCGTTGCTTCTGATCAAGTGGTAGAACGGAACGAGAAAATGGTAATAATCTGGGAAGAGCTCAAACAGCCTGAATCCGAGTTCTATTTTTTGACTCGTTGGCGATGACGAATCCCAAACTGTCTCAGACATTCGATAGAACAGATTCCATGTCTCCTCCGAAAGCTCTTTAGAAACATGTATCCTTCCGCAGCCGACAGCGTGCTCCCTGGCTTCGCTGCTGAGTAGCTTGATCTCGGTTTCGGTCAGGTGGAATGCAGATAAGATGTCTTCGACCGTTCTCATTTTTCTCCAGTATAGAACCGAAATGAAAAAGCCCCGCTGGGCGAGGCATTGTCGTTGAGAAATTCCGATCGTACGAGCGGCACACTTCTCACAGTCGTCCTGCTGCCTTTATTTTGCGTCGACGACCGATGCGTCCGGCGCGTTCTTTTTGACGGAGGCGATCCCGTTTTCCATGCCGCGTTTGGTCTTGTACATCTCGCTCTTGCCTATCGGCTCGCCGTTCGCGGCCTTGAGCACAAAATACGGCGAGCCGTCCTTGGCAGTTTTGCGTTCAAACCGGCCGTCGTTCGCCGCATTTTTGCGGACAGAGGCGATGCCGCCCTCGCACGCCTTTCGCGTTTCGTAGCTTTCGCTGCTGAGAATGATCTGGCTATTCGCCGCCTTCAAATTAAAGCGGAACTTTCCGTTCTTTCCCGTCTTGATCTCAAATTTTCCCGGCATTCGATGTTCTCCTTCTTGATCTGATTAATATCTGAAGATGGGTTTTACGATTGCGTCAATTACCGACTTGGCGAGAAGGATAGCATAAGCAAAACAAGCCAAACAAGAACGGGACCCGGCAATTCGCCGACCGTATATCATTTAGACCGCCGTAGAAAAACCTTTCGGTCGCTCGCAAAATCGTTGTATAGTCTTTGGTCATGGCGAAGCTCCTTCTAGCAATGTCGCTGGTTCTCAGCTTCTGGTCGGTAAGCTCGGGCCAGACCGAGCCTAACGGCGGTTGCCCAGAGTTCATGATCGTCGGGCCCTCGGGCGTTTGGATGCCTGAAGAAACCGTGTCGTTCCAGGCAAGTGTCTCGGGTTCGCTTCCTGATTCCGCCAAATTCGTTTGGACCGTCAACGGGGGAACCATTCTCGCCGGGCAGGGGACGCTCGCGATCACAATGCTGATCGATAAGGCGGCGGGAGATACGATAGTTGCCCGATTGAAAATCGAAGGGCTGCCGAGCAACTGCACCTCCGAAGCTACGGATTCGGTAACGATCTGTCGTCCTTCACCCCCGATCCTCATCGATGAATTCTCCACACCAAATGGCGAGATCGACGCCGCCCGGTTGACCTCCGCAGCGAAGGAGCGACAAAACAACCCGACCAATCAGCTGTACATCATCGAGTATTTTCCGACGGGCACGGCCGATTCGGAGAAGGAGGAAAAGGTCGCTAAGATCAAAGACCAACTCGCTAAAGTTAGCGGGTTCGAACTGGCTGCGGTAACTATTGCGACCGCCGAGGCGGATACTTATTTGACCAAGATCTACAGGGTTCCGCCCGGTTCCGATAATCCGGTCCCGTAAAATCGAAGATTTCGCTTTTAGGTCAACATGTTGCGCTTTTTTCTCTTAACAATAATAGTCGCCGTTGTTGCCAACTCGGTAGCTTCGCAAGAATGTCCCGCATTTACGGTTGTTGGTCCGGCACGCGTGGTGCGGCCAGGCGAGGTGGCGATCTTCACAGTCAACCCGCCGTTAGAAAATTACTATCAATATAAATTTGCATGGACCGTGTCCCGCGGCACTTTAGAAAGCGGCCAAGGGAAACCGTGGATATACGTCCGAACAAGCGAAAAAGACGAAGGTACAATTCTGAAAGCAGAAGTGAAGATAACAGGACCGTCTGCTGAATGCGTCAGAACCTTAACAGAAACAGCCGAGATTCAGGGCGGCGGCCATCCCATAAAAGTCGATGAGTTTGGAGACATTTCCCGTCCCAAGCTCGCAGCTCGGCTGGATGCATTAGCCGAACTTCATAAAGAATACCCGTCATGGGTTTTATTTTTTATTCACACACCTTCGAAGGAGTCGTCAAAGGAAAATATCGACGAATTCGAAGAGTTTATTCGCAGCCGCGTATCTGGAGTCCATAAAGTACCAAACGATCTCGTCGTTTTCGTTGTGAGGTCGCCTGAAGATAGGTGTTTTACACAGGTTTATCGCATTCCGACCAGATAGGCTCTTCGCGCACAGGCCTGACACAGAATTCGTTCTGAAGTTGTTCGCAATCTTTTCTTGCGGTATAGCCCGAAGAGGACGGTCGCCCGGCTTGACAACTGTTAGAATTAGAATTATTCTAAGTAGGTTCGGTAGATCTAGGTTTTAATGTGCCGGGCGAGAGTTTGATGGAAGTAAAAGCGATTGAAGAGTTAGGGCTGACGCGGCAGCGTGAGGTGGTTTTGCGGGTAATCCGCGAGGCCCGCGAGCACCTGACTGCAAATGAGGTTTTTGCGGCGGCCAAGGACAAGCTTCCGACCATTTCGTTTGCGACCGTTTATAACAGCCTTCGCTTCCTGAAAGAAGCCGGGCACATTGCCGAGGTACAGTTTGGTAACGGTGCAAGCCGGTACGACCGGACGACGCACCGCCATGACCACGCCATCTGCACAGAGTGCGGACGGCTGGTCGATTTAGAATTGAGCTATCCGGAGGGCCTGATGAAAAAGGCGGCTAGCCTTTCGAAATTCCGGCCGGAATCGCTCGAGTTCACGCTTCGGGGCCGCTGCCCCGAGTGTGCAGGTAAGTAGCCACAGAGAGCAGAGGGAGAACATTTTTCGACGAGATCGATCGGATGTTTACGCTCGCAGTTCTCGGTGGCCGTATTTTTTGATCATTTATACATTCATTGATAGGAGATAAAGTAATAATGTCAGCAACAGCAACAGCACTTTCACCCATTCCGGCGGTCGAATTCGCCAAGGTCGGCAAACCGGCCCCGGATTTCGACCTGCCCTCGACCAAGAACCTGGAAACGCTTGCCGAGAACGTCAAGCTTTCCGATTACAAGGGCAAATGGCTCATCCTTTTGTTCTACCCGCTCGATTTCACCTTCGTTTGCCCGACAGAGCTGATCCATTTCTCGGACCGGCTTGAAGAGCTGCAGGGCATCGGAGCGGAGGTCATCGGCATCTCGACCGACTCGGTCCATTCGCACCGCGCGTGGCTCAAGACCCCGCAGGACAAGAACGGCATCGAGGGCGTCAAGTACCCGCTCGCTTCGGACGTAGGCGGCAAGCTCGCGGCAAAGTACAACATCCTTGTCGAAGAGTCGAACATTGCTCTCCGCGGGCTTTTCATCATCAATCCCGAAGGCATCCTTCAGTATTCGGTGATCCACGACCTGAACATCGGCCGCTCGGTCGATGAAACGCTTCGTGTGCTTCAGGGACTGCAAACCGGCGGACTCTGCGCAGCGGACTGGAAGCCGGGCCAGGAGACGCTGAGCGTCTAGTGAATAGTAAATCGTAAATCGTGAATAGTAGTTCGGATCTCACGGGTTCGAGCTCTATTCACGATTGTCGATTTACGATTTACGGAGGATAAAGAAATGCCGATGAAAATTGGAGATGCGATGCCTGCGCTTGATGGCGCGACCGCCTGGTTCAATGGCTCGCTGGAAGAAACGCTTGAGGCGATAAAGGGCAAGCCCGTGCTTGTTCATTTCTGGGCCGTTTCGTGCGGTATCTGCAAGGAAAAGATGCCGCAGCTTCGTGAACTGGCGGCTAAGTACGGGCCGCTTGGGCTCGAGACCATCGCCGTCCACATGCCGCGGTACGAGGCCGATACCGACCTCGAAAGGGTCAAACAGGCGATCCGTGACAATAACATTAACGAAGCCTGCGCCGTCGATAGCCTTCACAAGCTGAAAGATGCGTTTCAGAACGAGCAGGGCTGGGTGCCGGTAATTTATCTTTTCGACGCGGAAGGAAAATTGAAAACACGTGCCGCCGGCGAATTCGGCGTCACCGTGCTCAAGACCGCGTTGGAAAAGATGTTCCCGGAAGCAACAATGATGGTTTCTGCCGTTTAAGCCATAAGAGTGACGACTTTGGCCATTCGAATATTGAACGTCTAAAGGCGTCACTCTTACCTTAGATATTCCCCGTAAATATCTCCCAGAGAATCCCGTAGATAACGTAAACGCTGACGAAGATCGAGCTGAGCAGCAGCATGATCAGAAGGCCGATGATGATGAAGACGAAGGCGTAGTCGGAGCCGGTGCCTTTCCGGCCGGTCGCACGCTCACGGATGAGAGCCATGTTCTTTTTGTTCGACTTCCAAAAGAAATCGAAGGCATCGCCGAAGAAAGGGATGATCCCGACAACATAGTCGAGCCCGATATTAAGAGCCATCCGGAGCAGAGTGATCTTCGGAACGCCGTATCTAACTCCGGCCAACAATATGTAGAACGATGCGAACGACGTGATGGTGTCGCCGACATTCGGCACGAGCCCGATCAACGAGTCCAGCCCGAAACGCCAGGTCGTGAAGGGAACTCGAAATAGCCCGTCGAGATAATGGGCGAGATTATCAAGGCCCTCTTCGATCTCCAGCTCTCGGCGCATCTCTTTCGGCAGGTCGAGCCTTGTTCGCGGTGCAGGGTGGTCCATAGCTCCATTTTTAGCATATTTGCCGAAAAATGCGCTTGCGGAAAGAAAAATGTCAAAAAAAAATAAAAAAATACCGCAAAAACATCCGAACGCTTACGTCTAGCATCAAACGGGTCTGTTCTGACCGTTCGTTTCCCGCAAAAAGACGAACAATTTTGCTATGTCCACGATAACTTTTTGCAAGTTTCATGGTTTTGGGAACGACTACATAGTCATTGAAAAAGCCCAGTTGCCGGCGGGAACCGACCCATCCGAGCTCGGAAAAGCGATCTGCGAACGCCATCGCGGTGCAGGTGCGGACGGCATCGCGATCGTAGATAAGCTTGACGGCGAGACCGCCGATTATTTTTGCGAGATCATCAACCCCGACGGGAGCATAGCCGGTTTTTCAGGCAACGGCACCCGATGCGCGGTCTCGTATCTGTATCACAAAGGGCTTTGGCCCTATCCGGAGCTGCGGCTTGAGACCCGGAGCGGTGTGAAGCGGTTCACGCTCGTCCAGCGGGAAAACGATCACGAGTTTTGGTTCGAAGCCGAGATCGGCGAACCGAAATTCACGAGCAGGGAGATACCATTTCATTCCGAGGAACCGATGATCTCTGTGCGAGATGTTCCGGTTCATCTTTCGGACGGGTTCTTCCTGGTCTCGTGCGTCAACGTTGGCAATCCCGTGGCGTGCTCGTTCGTCGAGGACTTCAACTTCGATTGGCGTAAGTTCGGGGCGGAGATGGAAGCGCATCCTCTTTTCCCTGAACGGGCGAACATCGTCTTCGTCAAGGTGCTCGACCGCGAGAATATCGATATCCGCATCTGGGAACGCGGAGCTCATGAGACGTCGGCTTCGGGAACTGCTGCGAGTGCCTCGGCTGTTCTCAGTGCTTTCACGGGAAGGACCGAGCGGACCGTTTCGGTCATCAGCCCCGGCGGCACGACCGAGGTCCACTGGCGCGAGGACGGCGAGATGCTCTTAACCGGCAAAGCCGAATTCGTTTACTGTGGAACTTGGCCGGTCAAGTAAGTTTTTTAGCCGCGAGCCGGACCCGCACGGGCTCGGGACTCTAGGCCTCGACCAGCGGCAAGGCGTTCATCGCTTTGCCGTCTTTTTTTAACCGGGCGCGAAAGTGTTTGCAATGGGAAAGATCGTCTCAGCCTGCATTTGTTTCTCCGGTTTCAATGAATGTATCGACCCGAAGCCCGAGCGGAAGCGTTTGCCCGGCGTCGAGTTCGATGAGCACCTCTAGCACCCTCGTATCGACCCTTTCGGTGGGCCGCTCGGTGTTGAAGTTTTTTCGCCCGAGGATCTGGCCGATCGAGACGACCCGCCCGGCGAATTTCTTGTCGCGGTAGGCGTCGGCGGTGACGTATGCGCGTTGGCCGATCGCGATGCGGGAGACGTCCGTTTCGTCCAGATCGACCCGGACGCGGAGCGACGAACGGTCGGCAACGGTGACAATGCCGAGTTGAGACTCCGGTGAGACGGACTCGCCATCCTTGAGCCGTTTGCGAAGAACGAGCCCAGCGATCGGCGAGCGGACGACCGTCTTTGCAAGCCGTGCTTCAGCCTCGCGAATCCGAGCCTCGGCAGCGGCGATCCGCGGTCCGAACTCGAGCAGTTCGGTCTCGGCAAGGCGGACGGCGGCCTCGGCACGGGCGACATCGTCGGGGCGTGCCTCGGCATTCACCAGGTTAAATCGTTCGCGGGCGGTCGCGGAGATCTTCTTGGCGTTCTCGTGGGCGGTCTGGGCGCGTTCGTACTCCTCGCGTGAGACGTCGCCGGTGCGGAAGAGCCGCCCGGCTCGCTCCATCTCGCGGCGGGTGTTTTCGACGTTCGGCAGCGTCGCTTCGAACGCCGCCTCGGCCTCGAGACGCTCTTCACGCCGCGAACCGTTCACAACACGGGCACGCTCGGCCTTGCGTTCGGCGATGCGTGCGGCGGCAGTTTGCTGAGCTGCAACGAGCGTCTGCACCTCGGCCCGGGCCGTCGTAACGGCCGAGGCAAGATCTGCATTCTCAATAACGGCGATCGTCTGGCCGGCCGATACGGCCTCGCCTTCTTCGACAAGCACACGAGCGAGTTTGCCCGGGATCTCAGCCCCGACCTCGATCTCCTCCGATGCCGGCTCGACCAGACCCGGTGCCGCGACTACGGCCGGCCGCGGTGTCTCCTCGCCCGGTGCTTCGTTTGTCCTCTTTCCATCGCTTTGCGAGGCCGTGAACACCGCGGCCGAGACCGCCAAAAGCGCCAACGCAATTATCAAAACCACCCATGTTCGTTTCATTGTCTTGCTCCAATTGATCCAGTTGTCGAAACCGGCAACACCGGCATCGCCGCTTCCTCCCGTCCGATCCGGCCATCCTCGATATGCACGGTCCGGTCGGCGTAATGCAGTATCCGGTTGTCGTGCGTAACGGCGATGACGGCCCGATCTTTTTCGTGGGCGAGTTCCTTAAGAAGGTCCATCACGACAATGCCGCTTTCCGAATCGAGCGCCGCCGTCGGCTCATCCGCAAGAATGATCCGCGGCTCGCCGGCCAATGCCCGGGCGATCGCTACGCGCTGTTTTTGCCCGCCGGAGAGATCTGCGGGATACGAGCCGAGTTTGCCGCCGAGCCCGACGCGCTCAAGCAGTTCGGCTGCCCGCCGCTTCGCCTGCGAGCCGCGGACGCCCTTTAGGTCGAGTGCGATCTCGACGTTTTCGCGGGCCGTCAACGCCGGAAAGAGATTGAACGCCTGGAAGATGAAGCCAATGTTCTCAAGCCGGATCGCCGGAAGCTCCTTCTGCGAAAGGCCGACCGTTTCCTTTCCGTAGATCTTGCAGCTTCCCGAACTTGCCGAAAGGATGCAGCCCATTATCGAGACGAGCGTCGTCTTCCCCGAACCGCTCGCGCCCATCAGCAGCATCAGCTCGCCGGCGTTGACGGTCAGGTCGATCTCGCGGAGCGCATAAACGGCTGTCTCGCCCGAGCCGTAGGTCTTCACTAGGTCGCGAACCTCGATCGCGTTCATGCGTCACCTCGTGCTCGGATCAGTCCGATCCCGAGTGTCAATACTCCGCCGGCGAGAACGATGGCACCGACGTATGCGATATTGATCAACCCGTTCGGCCGTGTCGCATCCGGCGTAAGCACCGAGAAGAAGAATGCGAAAGGTATCAGTATCGCGGCAGTCGGGATCGCAGTGCGGGTAAACCACTTCAACCTCGCAGACAAGCGTGTCTCGTCAACATACCTAAGTGCGATCAGTGAAAAGAGCAGAAACACGCCTGCATGTGCATGCCCGGCTCGCCAGAGATCCTGCCGGAGCGGATTCGCAGCGTAGGCCGGGTCGTTGATCAGAAGACTGAGAAGACTTACGCCGCCGAACATTACCGTGGGAAAGATCACCAGGAGCATTCCTGCAATCATTTTCGATTCTTTCGTCATAACCGTGTTTCCTCGTAAATAAGTGATAAGTTAGAAGTCGTAAGTTAGCCTCGGAACACCATCGCCGGGTCGATCGACGTCGCTTTCCTAATTGCGACTATCGATGCGGTGCAGCACATCAATATCGTCAGTACAAAAAGGGCCGCGGCGAGCTGCCAGTTGACGATGATCGCCAGAGTTCCTTCCATGCTCACCCGCGAGATGACGAGCGACGCCGCGATGCCGACGACGTAAGCGATGAGTCCGCTCAGGACCGACTGCGTGAGGATGATGCGGTAAAGATAGCCGTTCGTCGCACCCATTGCCTTGAGCGTCCCGTACTCGCGGATGTGATCGACCGTTGCGGCATAGATCGTCTGGGCGACGATGACGACGCCGACGATTATCGCCAGCACGGCGGCGACGATGACCGTGATCCCGGCACCTGTCCCGAAGACCCAGTACATTCCCTGTCGGTAAACAAGCTGGCTCGTGGTCAGCACCTCAACGTCCGTGAGTTCGCCGGCGAGCCGCGACCGAAGCACTTCGAGATTCGCTCCCGCGCGCGCTCGGATCACGAGAAAAAAACTTTGATCCTCGTTCAGACCGAGAAACGACTGTGCATTCTTGAACGAGGTGAAAACGGCCGGCTGCGATGTGAAGATGCGGACGCCACGCGTAAAACCGACCACGCGGGCACGGCGTTTGTTGATCTCGATCACCTGGCCGACCTTTGTGACGCCGAGCTTGTTCTCGGCATAAAGCTCATCGACCATTACGGCGTCCGGTATCTCAAGATCGGCCACCGAGCCCTGCGTGATGTTCCAAGGGCCGCCCATGCCGCCGTCAAGATCAAAGCCGACGAGCGTCACGCCCTCGTCCGAACCATCGGGCTTTTTTGCCTGAGCCCCGAGCGAGACGATGTGATTCTTGGCCGCGGCGACGTCAGGATCGGCGAGTACCTTGTAGAGCTTGCTCTCATTGAACTCAACGCCCTGCTCAACGTGCGTTACGCCGCGGGAGACGACCCAGAGGTCCGCCTTCGACTGGCCGACGATGCCGGTCGAAGCCTCGATAAAGCCGAGAAAGATGCCGAGCTGAACGGCCGTCAGGATGATCGAAAAGACGATGCCGGTAAGGGTAACGGCCAGCCGGACCTTTTCGTGAAACAGATTTTTTATAGCTATCGACGCCATTCTAGTGCTTATCGCTTAATATTTACTTAACATCGTTAACCCAAGACGCAAAAAAATTTACGGCACGAGCCCTCGGATCGTTGTATCGACCACGGAATTTATAAGCCTCTTTCTTTCCACAAAAGGGAAATCTTCGTGCATTATCAGCAAGGACGTTATGCCGTGAATACCGGCCCAAATGGTCTGAGCGGTCGTCGCAACGTCGCCCTTGCGGATATCGCCGGACGCCATGCACTCGGCAACCGATTCGCTCAAGAGGCTAAAGGCCTGCTGGCCGGCCGAGCCCTCGAACTCATAGTCGCCCTCGCCGAATATCTTGTCCTTGGGCGAGATGAAAGCGACCTCATAGTGGTGCGGATGTGCGAGGCCGAATTCGATATAACCGATGAGCCCCTTTCGCAGAACCTCGAGCGGTGTGCGGCCGGTCTTTTTCGCCTTCCGGATAGCGTCGCCGAGTTTATAGAACGCCTCTTCGCAGACCTCGCGGAGCAAGGCGGACTTATCTTCAAAGTAGAGATAGATCGTCGTCGGTGAGTACTCGATCCGTTCGGCGACCTTCCGCATCGAGAGCTTGTCGTAGCCTTCGGAGACGAAGATCTCCCTCGCGGCGTCGATTATCTCTTGCCGGAGGTTCTCTTTTTCTCGTTCTCTGCGTTCGGCTATGCCCATTGCTTTACAGTGTTAAGTTACGGGACGTTGTTCAGTTTGTCAAGCGAAAAATTGCCTGTTTCGAATATTTGGACGGGGAATCTGAATTAAGGTCGCTTGGGGAACTGCCTCCGCGATCTACGCGAAAAAAACTCCGTTGCCTCTGCGTTCCGATCATTTGAACGCCGAGGCCGCGGAGGTTTTCGCTGAGGTCAGAGAGATGAGCAACGATGATGAGAGGTTGGCCTTTATCGAAACCCGACCGATGGTTTCACTTCAAATATTCTTTCGGGATCGGGTTTTCGGGCGTTTCGGCTTCCCAGAAAATGTTCATAACCCACCAACGCTTGCCGTCGAAGAGCAGTTGAAAGCTATTGATGCCGCGCATGAAGGGTTCCTTGTCCGCCTTGCTGCGAAATGCGGCGTAGGTCGAAAAGACCTGGACGATATTCCCGTAGCGGTCAACCTTGCGGCTGATCTCGCGTTCGTGGAAGCCTTGCTTTGCGAACATCGGTCCTGCCCGTTCGATGTAGCCCTCGGGCGTCAAGGCGGTCGCCCCGGTTACGCCGGTTTGCGGATTCTTGCCGGTCGGGATGAGCCGCGCGTCCTTATGAAAGAGCGAGCGGAAGCGGTCCCAATCGCGCTCGACGCCGGCATCGCCGGAGATGACGTCATAAACTGCCTTCATTATCGAATCGATCGACTCGACATCGGCCGGTTTTGCTTCTTTTGCTTGTGCCATGCTGGTGGTTGCTGCGAGGAGAACGACGGATAGGATCAATATTGGAGTTCGCATATCGCTATTTACGTTCGAAAAACTGTTGAGTTTCAACTCGTAACCAAAGTGCAAACAAAATGCCCGCCGGTATGAGAAGAAAACAGTTTGTAAGACCAAAGGCGATGTTAATGAAGCCAACGACCCACGTCGAGTATCGCCGCCCTAGGAAAATACAGAAGAATTGTGAGAACGCTATCCCGCCAAAGACGACCAGAAATCCAATGACCATCAAAGTACTATCCGCGGCGGCCTCTTCCGTTGGCACGATAAGAGCGAGCAGGACTAGAAAAGCGAAGAACGCGTACATCGCTCCGTGAGCAAACAAAAACACGCGATACCACCAGAATATGCGTTGTGGATTGGCCGGCTGATAATCATCGAGCTCATTCTTTTCGTTCGACATATTCGTTTTTACTCTTATCGGGGAATAACTGAGAGGTCTAGCCCTGTCCTCTGCTGTAGGGCTTCGACAGAAGTTTTATACGTCTCCCATCGGACGTCGTCGATCCCATCGATGTTTGGCATATCGACGGCGATGACCTGCATTCGGCGGTCGCGGTCGGCGACGGTTCGTCCGCTCGGGAGGGCAACGATGATCTTCCAGCAATTGGTCGGCACGGCCACCTTTCCTTTCAGCCTTTCCTTTTCGCCGTAGCAGCCGGCGATCTGCTGGACGGCGCCGAGCCGTCGTGCAAGTGCGCGGGCGTGCCGCTCGAGCTTCTCCCATGGGCCCTGATTTAGAGCGGCCGTCTTGGGGACGATATTGGTCATCATGAACGTTTCTTCATTGAGCTGCGGGTTGGCGAAGCGATCTGCCGAGGGCACGAGGTGCCCGCGATCGTAGCCGCTGCCGGAGTAGTCGCTGTATCCGATGCGGCGAAAGCCGGCCGGCAAACGCGGGTCGGGGCGGAAGTCGGGCCGCGGTATCGAGGGGCCGAGGTCCCCGCGGGTCGTCCGCCAGGCGACCCAGTTCGCGGTTCCGCGAGAGTCATTGTAAGACATAACCGAACCTTCGCCGATGATCAAGAAATTATCGCGGTTTCGCTCATCGGCGGTGGCATTTGAAGGATTCCCGAAAGCTCCGTGCGGCCCGAGCGGGAGTGCCGGATCAGCGGGAGCGGTTTGCGGCGGCGGTTCGGGCGGGCCTTGTGTGATAGTACGCAGCCGCTCGCAGCCCGCCGTCGCAACGGCCAACAGGACGATCAGAAGTATTGCGGGCTTTCCAACGCGAGCGAGAGACGGCATCGTGTTCAAGTTTACCAAACGCGGTGAGCGAGTTCGCACTCGCGGTGCGAACCCGTTTGCAAATGCGTTAGAATCAATGGTGTGGAAGTGCGACCGCATCTTGTCGGCCTTGGCCGCGACGAACTCACTGAGCTTTTTGCCGGGCTCGGCGAGCCGCGCTATCGTGCGGACCAGGTCTTCCGCGGTCTCTACGAACGCCGTCTTCGTTCTTTTGACGAAATGACCGACCTGCCCAAGGCCCTTCGGGAGCGGCTGGCGGCAGAGACGGAGGTTTCAGTGCTGGAGGTCGAATCGAAGTTCGTCTCGATCGATGGCACCCGGCGTTACCTTATGCGGACCCGCGACGGCTATCCGGTCGAGACCGTTTTTATCCCGACCGAGAGCCGCGACACGATCTGCTTTTCGTCGCAATCGGGCTGCCCGCTCAAGTGCGACTTTTGCCTGACGGCGAAACTTGGACTTCTCCGCAACCTGACCGCGGGCGAGATAATCGAGCAAATAATCGTCGTCCTTAATGATGTTTACGGCATCGGCGGAGACACGCCGCACGGCACGAACCTCGTCGCGATGGGCGAGGGCGAACCCTTCTTGAATTTCGAGAACTTGATCAAGGCGCTTGAGATAATGGCCGACGAAAAGGGCCTGCACATCGTCCCCGGCCGCGTGACGGTCTCGACCGCCGGGATCGTCCCGAAGATATACGAATTTGCCAAGCTCGAACGCCGGCCGAATCTTGCGATCTCGCTCTCGGCGGCAAGCGATCCGCTCCGCGACCGGCTGATGCCGATCAACCGAAAATGGCCGATCGAGGAGTTGATGGCGGCGGCTCGCGAATTCGAGAAAACGCTTAAACGCGGTGAACGATTCACGTTCGAATATGTTCTGCTCGGCGATGTTAACGATTCCGACCGGCAGGCCGAGGAGCTCGCCGACCTGATCGAGCGGCACGGCCTGAGGAAAGTGAAGATCAACCTGATACCGCACAATCCGGCCGAGCAGCTCGACTATCGGCCATCGGACCCCGAGCAGGTTCGGCGGTTCAAGGAGATACTCGAGTCGCGGGGGATTTCGGCGTATGTCAGGACGCCGCGGGGCCGCGACATCTATGCCGCCTGCGGCCAGCTTGCGGCCAAGCACGAGCCGAATCTCGTGCAGATCGCCGGCTAAGGGAATTTTTGTTCGCGTTTTTCGAATAAGAGAAATGGAGATACTGATCGTCGGTTCGATAATCGTTGCGTTGATGGTCTGGGCCTCGACCCGCATCAAGCGCGACGCCGCGGCCGCCTATAACGAGGAAGCGATCGAGGCCGATGGCTTCAAATTGACGAAGCCGGAAGGTTTCATCCATCTTTTGAACGACGATTCGGGCCTTGCCTTTCGGGCGAACAGCAAGGACTTTGGCCTCGGCGATGCGGCGGAGAAATACCAGGCGACGATCACGGTCGAACGCCACGACGGGAAGGATCCGGATGCAATCGCGGCGGCGATAAAAGAATCCGCTTCCGGGGCCGCTGACGAAGAGAAGTTCGTCGAGCAGGACCGAAAGAACATTCGAATCGATGTTTCGGTGGTTGAGGACGGCGTGAACATCCGCCGTTATGTGCGGCTCGTCGGGACGGACGCGGTAACATTCGAGCTGCGCGCCGATGTGCTTGACGACGTGGCGGAGAGTTACTCGGAAAAGATCGAAAACCTTTTCGCAAGTTTTGAAGTAAAATAAGAACATCCCGCTCCGGGCGGGCGACATCATAGAAAAATTATGCTGAGAACGAAATTCATTGGATCTGCACTCGCACTAGCCTTCATGGCATTTTCGGCCGCGGCCGTCAGCGCCCAAACGGTCAACGTCGGCGGCTCGATCGGCAACGGGACCGTTGCCCGCGGCGGCTCGGCCCGCGGCGTCGTTACACTGAACATTCCCGGCGGCCTGCACGTGAACTCGAACCGGCCGAATAGCGAATATGCCATCCCGACCTCGGTGCGGCTTACCGCGACCGGCGGCCGAGTTTCAGCACCGGCATATCCGCGAGGAAAGAACAAGCGGTTTCAGTTCTCGAACGGAACGATCAACATTTACGAAGGCCGCGTTTCGATCCCGTTCACGGTTCGCGTCCCGGCGAATTTTCGCGGAAACACGGTGACGGTTCGTGCGGCGGTCCGGTATCAGGCATGCACCGACGAGGTCTGTTACCCGCCGCGGACGCAGAACATCACGCTGACCGCCCGGGTCCGTTAAATATTTTGAGACAATTTAGATCAATTGAACGCGGATATCGCAGATGAAGCGGATCGGAAGGAAATGAATTACTGAGACATTTTCTGATTCGAGTCATCCGCCCTATCTGTTTGATCCGCGTTCACCTTTCGATTCGCAACTAACAACTCTTCATTCACGGCCGATCACGGACATCAGGCGACCGGTTCGGCCGTATTTGCTTTTCTCGACCCGATACGAAAAGAAGAGGTCCGTCGTTTCCATTGTGCAGAGCGATGAGACGAAAATGTGTCCGGGTGCGAGGCCGGCAGCGATGAGCTGGTCGCGATTTGCGGCGTGCAGGTCGATGAGGGCATGGCCCGGCCGCGTTTCGGAAAAGTATTTGTCGGCTTCGGCAAAGTTAGCGGTGAACTCCGCGATCACCTCTTCGCCGATCTCGTAGTTGCGTCCGCAGGCGGCAGGCCCGATGGCGGCGATCATATCCGCCGGAACTGCGCCGTAGTTCTCTACCATTTTCATTACGGCTTTTGCGACGATCGACCGCACCGTTCCTCGCCATCCGGCGTGAATGGCGGCAAAGCTTCCCGTCCGCGGGTCGCCGATAAGAACCGGGACGCAATCGGCGGTCTTTACGCCGAGCAAAAGTCCGGGCATATCGGAAACGAGCGAATCAAAGCGTTCTTCGGTTGCTGCCGCGGCCTCGGGGCTATCAACGATCTTCACGCCGTCGCCATGCACCTGCCACGCGGTCGCGAGCTGTCTTTCGCTATCGAACAAGGCAAGAAACCGTCGCCGATTTTCCTCGATGTTTTCGGTTTGGTCCTCGTCGTAGCCGGCAAGATTGAGGTCGCTGCCGCTTCCATCACCCCGCATATCCGAGACTCCGCCGAGCCGCGTTGAGAAGCCATTGACAAAGCCGGCATCTTCGAGCGGACGGCAGACGAGCAGCTTAAGTCCGTCCTGCTCTCGCCAATAGAAGTCGGAATCGGTTAGAATTCGGCGTTGGGCATCGGCCAAATCTACTGCGGCACTCGCAGGCGCTTCGGCCACGCCGCGGCCATCGATGATCATTTCTACCGGGTTCGACATAGTTGAAGTCTATCGCATACGCGAAACGCTCGCCAGAACTCCGCGGTTTGGCGAACGCGTTTTCACGCCCGCCGAACGCGAGTACTGCGAAGCCCGCGGGAAGGCCGCTGCGGCTTCCTATGCTGCGAGATTTGCGGCTAAGGAAGCCTTCCTAAAGGCGCTGAAAACGGGCTGGCGGGGAAAGATCTCGTGGCATGATGTCGAGGTCGTGAACGATGAGAACGGAGCACCTTCGCTCCTCTTGAGCGGCGAGGCCGCCCGTTTATCGGCCGAAGCCGGGGCGGCCCGCATTCATCTTTCGCTTTCGCATACGGCCGATCACGCCGCGGCACAGGTCATACTAGAGGGCGATTCCGCTACTGGTCAAGCGTGAAATAAGCGACCGCGACATCGTGATCGGAGAAGCCTTCGATCCGCTCGCCATCCGCCCGAAATGCCTTCGGGAAATCGGCGTTCACACGCAGGTAACCGAAGCCGTTCAAGTGCTTTCGCATCGGTTCGTTGATGATTATGTGGTCAAGCGATTGAGAGCTTCCGTCAAAAACGTAAGAGTATCTCTGGGCCGCCTGAATGAGATCGACAAGGTTGATGAGGTCGCGTTCGATGAGGTCTGGTGATGATGCGAGAACAGCGTCCTTTGGCGTCGGCTTTCCTGTCAACGTGCCGATGATATCGACCAGCCCGTCGTTGAACTGAAAGGCGTTCAGGTCGCCGGCGATGACGATCCGCTCGTTCGGGTCGGCCTTTTGCCGTTCGTTGACCCACTTCGCGATGTACTCTGCCTGGAGTGCGCGTTTTGCCCGGACCCGTGGCCCATCGCGTTCGTCAGTTATCCCGCGGAGCGATTTCAGGTGATTGCTCATCACCGTTACGCGAAACGGCGTGCCGGTCTTTTCATCGCGGATCTCTGCCTCTATGACAAGCGGCGGCCGGTCGTGGAGGATCGCGTCGCTTCTGCCGCCGGGTTCGCTAAAGCGTTCGTTCTTGCCAAGCTGTTTTGCCGAGCGGACCGTCACGCGGCTGCCCTTGACCAGAAAACCGACGTCGATGCTCCGGCCGTCGTTTCCTTCTTCAAGATAGGCTTCATATTTCGGGTCCGGCAGGCCGGCGGCAACGGCGCCTGCATTCACCGCCTTTGCAAGCTGGCGGAGCACGTTCAGGTTCTCGGCCTCAACAACGGCGATGATGTCCGGACGGCTGGCAAGTTCGTTGATCGCCCGCGAAACCTTTTTGACTCGTTTCTCAAACGCCTCTTTCGTTGCGACGTCCTCGCGAATGTTCGGGTCGTCCACGTCGTCAACAAAGGTCTCGATGTTCATTGCCGCGATCGAGAACTGCCGCTCCGTAGGCGGCGGCAAGGGAAGCGGGCGAATTCCGCCGGCTACAGCAGGCGGGGCACCGGCATCGGTAACGATGGTGTAGCGGCCAAAGCCGTAGTGCAAAACCCCGGTCACGTCTCGCAGTTCCTGGCCGACCATCACATTCATCGGGGCGGATGATATCTGCGAACGGGTATCAACGCGGATCAACTCCTGATTGCCGTCAAAGATCGGGATCTTCGGAAAGTCCTTTTTCCATTTTTCTCGGTCCGGCGAGGTTAGAAAAAAAAGCGGCTCGAGACCGGGCTCACGAAAGGGCCGTGGAAAGCCCTTCAGGACACCGAAGAATATCCCGTCCGATTCGACCGTTTCGGTCTTGGCATCGACCCTTCCTCCGGTGGGGGCGACGACGGACATCGCCGTAACGGCGACCCGCATTCCTTCATATTTTTCGAGCTGATCGACCGAGTTCGGTTTGAAGTCGTCCGGCGAAAGCACGACCGGCTTTGGCAGGGCGACGTTCTTCGCGGTGACGGCAAAAAAGTCGCGGCCTTGCGTGTATGAGATCTCGGTAATCGTAAGCGTGGCGGCGACGTTTCCCGGCCGGAACTCGGTTACGCGGCCGGAGACCGTTACGGCATTGCCGGGAACAGCGTCCGGCGGCGGTTCGGCGCGTGTGAAAACGTAGATACCTTCAGAGGTCTTCGGGTCGTTGTCCGTTTGCCCGTCCGGCGTTTGAATAAAAAAGCCGTTCCGCAGCCGGGCCGTCACGACGCCGCTGGCACGGACGAACTGGTTCTCAAGGGTCGAGATATTGCGGCTGCCTTGGATCGCCGCGATCGGGTATTCGCGCTGTGCGGCGGCGGGAAGGCAAAGAAAGCCCGCAACTAGAAGGATGCGGGCGGCTCGGAGAATGCCTTTCGGCAAAACGTGTCTGTTCATTACTGTCGGTCTCTTCGTCGTTCGATGATCTCCTGCGTATTACGCGGGATCGAGCTAAAGAAATCGTGTCCGGTCATCACCTCGACCGCATCTACCGTTACGCGGAAATTCCGCCACGGCGAACCCTGATTAAGCGGCGGAAAATTCGGCACTATGATGCCGAATGCCCGCGTCGCTTTGCTAACGCGCTGAAGATCGTTGCTGCCGTTCGGGAGTATGAGCACGACCTTCCATGTGTATTGCGGGACGACGATGCGGCCCTGAGCGATGGTGCCGATATTGCCGTGGGCTCCGGAGATGATGTAGATCTCATTGTCCTGATTGGCGAGCGAGCGGAGGTAGATCTCAAAATCGTTCCACGGACCCTGATTGTTTGCCCCGAGCTGGGGGACCATGTTGGTCATCAGGAACGTGGCAGAGTTGTCGGCGACGGAACGCGTTCGGTCGCCCGAGGGGCACATATGCCCGCGGTCGTAGCCCGATCCCGAATAATCAGCGTTCTGCACCTGATACCAACCGGCGGGCAAGGTCGTATCCGGACGGTAGTCGTCCTGCCGTTCGGCGGTGCCGATCCATGTGTTGTCCAGCCGCCACGCGACCCAGTTCGCCGTCGCTTTGCTTCGATCGTAAGAAAGCGAGTACTGCGGCTTGACCATCAGGTAGTTGTTCTCATTGGCCGGGTCGGCCGTCGCATTGCTCGGATTGCCGAAAAGGAGCGGGTCATCATTCGGCAGCGGAGCATTTACCGTAAGGATCACTTGAACCGGAACGACCCGGCCCTGAAGGTCGGCGGCAGCACCGGCGATCGGTGCCAGCCCGCCGGATGTGCCCGGGGCGATCGTTGCCAGGAATGAAAAGATGTTGTCGCCTGCGGTTTGGTCGCCGTTCGTTCCGTCGTCAAAGAACGTCTGGCTTTGTGCTCCGCCGATCGCCTGCAGATTTGCGGCTACCGTTATGTTGGTGCTCGGCGGTGTTGTGGCCGGGATGACAGTGACAGTAAGCAGCGTTGAGCCGCCGGGCATTACGGTCGTAGGGTTCGCATTCATCGTCGCGAAGAGAGTCGTGCCGCCGCCCGAACAGGTGATAATTGTGGTCGAATTTCGCGGTGCCGACGGAACGAGGTTCTGAAAATCGTTGGCGTTGTTATCCGTGTCCTGGCAGCCGTTCTCCTTCCTGGCCTGGCTGTTGTTGTTACCCGGAGCGGCCGTGACCGTTCCCTCGACAAAGATGTTCGTCGCCGTTCCCCAACCGACCGAATCGATGACCGCCCCGGTGTCTGTGGCTCCCTGCCGAATAGCGATACCGCCGCCATTCGCCCCCATCGAGCGGATCGTAGGGTCATAGGTCTTATCAGGTGTCACGCCGCCATCGTAGCCGTTCTGGGCAGCGATCAGATAGAACTGGCCTGGTTGTAGTATGGTCGAGGTCGCCCACTCGGCCATCGGAGTGCCATCGGAGGTTCCGGTCGCGGAACGGTAAACCACCTTGAAATTGATGAGGTCAACGGCCGTCGAACTCGTATTGTGGATCTCGATGAACTCGTCGTTTGCCGAGCCGCCGCCGGCCTGAAACTGGCTGACGACCAGATTCGGCGAGACGGCCGAGCCGCTAACCGCACTAGCCTGCGACCGGTCAAATGGCGTAACAAGAAGCCCGAAAACGGCCGCGAACACTCCGAAGATGAAGAAACTCCGCATAATAGAGGCTAAACCGCAGTATTGGTGCAATCTTTATTTGTAGCATATTCACCGCGATTTAGGCATATTCTCGGGTCCAGAATTTCGATCAAGTTCACATCAAGCGAGACCGACTTTTAGCGCCGGGAAAGGCAAGCGATGCGTTCGATCAGCGACCGGCGGATAACTTTGTTGTCCGTCAGTGAAAGGGCTTTTGTGAATGCCGCCTCGGCCTCGGCGGCTCGGCCCGTTTCAGCGAGAAAGTGGCCGCGGGTTATTTGGTAAAGATAGAATCGGTCAAACCGGCCATCGGCGAATTGTTTTTCAAGCTCAGCGTATGCATGCCCGACGCCTTCGATGCGGGCGAGGACGATCAGCCGATTCAACTCAACGACGTCTGAATAACGTCGCTGCTGAACTTCGTCGTAACAGGCAAGAATTCGCGGCCAATCGGTCTCCGCAAAGCTTTTGGCGAGAGTGTAAACTCCGGCGATCTCCGATTCAAGGTGATACTCGGTCCGCTCCCTGCCGCGGGCCGAGAGGCGAAAGTGCCCTAGCCCGCGTTCGGCGAGCCGCATCTCCCAGCGGCTTCGGTCCTGATCTTCGAGAAGAACGAGTTCGCCGGCGTCGTTCGTCCGTGCGGGAAGCCGTGCCGCCTGAAAGTAGAAGAGTGCTGCGAGTGCGTGCACCATCGGTTTGTTGGTTACGGGCGAGCCGAGAAGCATTTCCGCAAGCCGGATCGCTTCAAAGCAAAGATCGCTGCGGACGAGGTCATCACCCGAGGTCGCTCCAAAGCCTTCGTTGAACATCAGATAGAGCACGCGAAGGACCGCATCGAGCCTTTCCGGCAGCTCGCGAGCCGGCGGCAACTCGGGAAAGTTCGCGTCCTCACGGAGCCGCTTCTTGGCACGGGTGAGCATTTTCGCAATGGCCTCGTCGTTCGTGAGGAAGGCTCTGGCGATCTCCGCAACGCTGAACCCGCCGACGATCTTCAGTGTCAACGCAACGCGCGAATCTGCCGCAATGGCCGGGCTGCAGCAGGCGAATATCATCCGCAGTTCATCGTCGCCGATCGGTGAAAGCTGTTCACCCGACGGCGTTGAGGCTGAGTCCGGAAGCTCAAAGTCCTCGTCATTTTCAAGTCTGACACTTTTTCCGGACCGACGCAGTTCGTCGATTACCTTATTGCGGGCCGTTTGGATCAGCCACGCAGAGGGATTATCCGGCACTCCGAACGGCCATTTCCGCATCGCGGCGATCATTGCGTCCTGCACGGCGTCCTCGATCAGTTCGAGCTTGTCGATACCGAATATCCGCGACAAAAGCGAGACCATCTGCCCGGCCTTTTGGCGAAACAGATGGTCGATGATCTCGTTTGTTTTGTCGATGTCCATCGGGTCAGGACATTTGCTCTATCTCTCGGAGCTCGATCCAGCCGCCGTATTTCAGGTGCGGGCAACCGCTTGCGACCTCGGCCGCCTCATTGTAGTCGGCAGCGGCGATGGTGTAAAAACCGCCGACGATCTCCTTGGCTTCGGTGTAGGGACCGTCGGTCACGCGAAATTCGCCGCCGAATCCGTGAAGGTGCTTCCCGCCTTCGTCGCGGAGCTTTTCGCCGCCGACAAGTCTGTTTTCGGACGCCAGCTTCGCCGACCAGGCAACGTATTCATTGATAACGGCCTCGATGGCCTCGGGTGAAAGTCCGGAAAAATCGGACGGCTGTTCGTGAAGTAAAAGCATGTAGTTTGGCATAAGTGTCTCCTGTTGTTTTATTCTGAGCGGTCGAGCCGCTTTCACCCTATTAACGAACAGCGACGCCCGAAATGGACATCGAACGCAAAAAAAATTAACTGAACCATCACACGGTAATGATCCGAAGTGCCTTGAGAACCTTTTCCGGGCCGTCGCTTCCCCGGACGGGTTCCGAGCCATCGCCTTCGTCAATATCATCGTGATTGACCCAAGCAAGCATCATTCCGGCGTCGGTCGCCAGCAGCGAGAGCTTTCGGCCCTTTTCATCTTTGAGCGAATCCAGGATCTTCGTGATCTGCTCGGTGGCTTCGATGAGTTGTTTGTCGTGGAACTCTGATTCACTAGCTTTCGCAAGCTTCGCAGAGAAACATGACCGTGTTCCATCCATGCATGCGACCTTTGTGTAGAATGCTTTGAACTCACAGTCTCGTCCGGAACATCCGGCAACCATTTCGTCATTTTTCATCTTTCGGGCCTTCTTTACGGCCTCAAGGCCGGGTCTTCTGATCGAAGGAGCATTTTGCAGGCAGTGGTCTAATCCGTGAGAGTTATATGGACAATATCGGCGATCGTGTGCCCTCTTGAAAATGCGATCGCGCCGGTTCTATAGTCAACAGCGAGGCCGTAAATGGAATCGCTTTCGAATCTCGAGATCCGCGCCGGCTTCCCGCCGGCTATCGGTTGCGAGGCGAGTTGGTGGGTGGCGGTTGTCCTGTCAATGAAAATGACCGATTTCCCGTCTGCTGCCCATGCAAAGTGCCTCGTTCCGGCTATCTGCGGATAACCAAGGAATCTCGGGTCGCCGCCATCAATATCGAAAAGAGCAAGCTCACGGTGGCTGTCCTTCTCCCTTTTGCAAACGGCCAATATCTGCCTTGAGTCAGGAGAAACGCTCGGCTGCTCGCATTCGAATCGCCGGTCGGTGAGTTGAACAGGCTGGCCGCCCGCCGCGGGCAGCCTCCAAAGTGAATACGGCTCGTCTCCTTTGGCAGCGGTGAAAACCACCCACCGCCCATCCGGTGTTATGCGCGGGTCGGTCGCAACGTCAGTGTTCGGTGTTAACAGTGCGGATACCTTACTCTCTAGGTTCATAAGAGATAGCTGAGAATACCCGATCTCGTTCTGCGAATACACCAAAGTTCGCCCATCCGGCGAGACGGCCGGGAATACGTACCTTGCCGGACCGGAAACCACCTCGCGGTTGTTGCTCCCCTGTTTGTCCATTTGCCAAATGGACTGTCTGCCCCGCGCTCTTACGGAATAGAAAATATCGCCGTTTGGTGCGAAAGCGATCCCTGACATTCCTTCGTCAAGCCCAACGTCCGTTGTCAGTTGCGTGGCTGAATCACCATTCGCCGGGTCGAGCGTCCAAATATTGGCCTTCCGCATGAACTGTACTGTGGCGAGCGATCTGCCATCGGACGAGACACTGACCGAGAAGTAATTGTTCGTATCGTTCGTAACCCGCGTGAGCTCACCGTCCGGATATGTCAGCCGCCAGATCTGAGAGATCTCGGACTCGCGGTCACGGGCGCTCATATAGATCGTGCGGCCATCGGCACTCCACTCAAAGCCCGAGATCATGAGCCATCGGCGAGGGTCGATCTCCTTTATCGATAGGTCCGCCAATGTTATCTCGGCAAGGTAGTAGAGGCCTGTGGCTCGCTCAAATGCAACGACGACGAACTTTTCGCCAGCGGGAGACCAATCGGCAAAATTCCACCTGTCGTCATTATCCGGACGAATGAGCTTCGCGGCCGACGAACCGTCGGGGTTTGCCGTTACCAGATACTGGTCATTATCGATGTAGGCGATCTTTGATGAGTCGCGTGAAAAAGCAACGCGGGATTTGACGCGATCGGCGATCTTCTGCCGTGTGCCCCCGAGGACCGGCACCCGATAAAGGCCGTTCGAGCCGCTTTCATCGGCAGCAGTGAAATACACGAAATTACCGTTGCTCGAGAACGCAATGCCTCGATGCTGCAAGCGTTCCGGTTGAGTGATCTGGATATTCGCTCGTGTCTCGACCTGCCGATACCAGAGACTCTCCATCCCATTCTCGGCGATCGCATAGACGATATATTTTCCGTCCGGTGACACTGCGACCTGGTCGCTAATGACATTCCCGCTTGTCGTTACCTTCTCAAGCTGTATGTTCCCAATGGCCTGTGTGGCCTGCTTGCGGGTGACGAAGTTCTGGATACCAAGAAAGATCCCCCCGATCACGACGGTGAAAAGCAATATCGAGCCGAACGCTCGTCCCGGACGGATTGCGACCTGGTTGGCAATGAAACCTGTAATCGTGCTCGTGTCGTATTGCGAGTGGCCGCCGGTGTCGGGCCGCAGAAGCGTATCGCCCGTAACCTTCGCCCCGCTCGGGTCGCTGATCATCGCCAGCCGCTGGGATGAAGAAGCGGTCAGGCCGAGCGAGGGCACTATGTCCTTAAGGTCCGCTAAGAGTTCGCGCGTAGATTGGTAGCGTTCGTCGCGGTCCTTTCTTAGGCATTTGCGGACAAGAACCTGAAGGTCGTGCGGCGTTTGCGGGGCTATAGCAGAAAGCGGTTCAGGCTCCTTGTAAATTATCGATGCTATTACATCAACGTAATTCTCGCCGGTAAAAGGAAGTTGACCCGAGAGCATCTGATAAAGCAAAGTACCGAAGCTGAAGATATCGGAGCGACCGTCAACTATCCTTCCGCGAGCCTGCTCGGGCGACATAAATGAGGCCGTGCCGAGTATCATTCCCGGGTTTGTACGGTGGGCAACGGTCTCGGCATCGGGGTCGGAACTCCCGTCATTTTCGGTCAACTTTACAAGGCCGAAATCGAGCACCTTCACGAGCCCGTCCGGCCGGATGATGATGTTGTCCGGCTTCACGTCGCGGTGGACGACGCCTGCTTCGTGTGCAGCGGCAAGTGCACCGGCGATCTGTATTGCAATATCGATCACCTTTGCCATTTCAAGCCGCTCCGAACGCAGCATTCGGGCAAGCGTTTCGCCCTTGACGTATTCCATCGCGATGTACGGCATCTCGCCGTCATCGTTTATCTCGTAGATAGTGACTATGTTCGGGTGATTTAGTGCGGAAGCGGTCTTGGCCTCAAGAACGAAGCGACGCATCCGCTCGGGTTCGCTCGCAACCTCTGCTGGCAGCACCTTGAGCGCGGCCTTTCGTTCGAGCTTTTCGTCCTCAGCAAGGAATACTTCGCCCATCCCGCCTGAGCCGATCTTCTCGATGATCTTGTAACGACCGATGATCTGATCTGTAAGCATGGCGCTCCGCTCCAGATTCAAAGAGGCTTCGGTGGAAGCCGGTCAACCGAAAAAAGAGTCCGATAGCTCTTTTCGCACCAGAGAAAAAGCAAATAACGGGCCGTAGTTGAGAGCCAGGAAGGCCTTTGCCTAACTGCTTTCGAGGCCACTTCGCCGAAAAGACGGAGACGATCCGTACTTCCTGCGAAAAAAATTAGCGCACCGGCCGCGGATA
This sequence comes from Acidobacteriota bacterium, assembly GCA_019639135.1. Lineage (GTDB taxonomy): Bacteria > Acidobacteriota > Blastocatellia > Pyrinomonadales > Pyrinomonadaceae > OLB17. The sequence goes on along the minus strand of JAHBSL010000007.1, from coordinate 132,856 downwards.
GACAACAGGGCTGCGGTTGCCGTCCTTATCGACCGCACGAACGCCGAAAAAGTAGTTATCCTTCGACATATTCTTGACCGTAAATGACGTTACATTTCCGGCAGGAATGAAGTTCGTCCATTCTGCCGCCGAGGTGTCGCGATATGCGATCTCATACCCCGCGATGTCGGCGTCCTTGTTCGCGTCCCAGCGGAGTTCGGTGTCGTTGGTCAGGCGTCCGGTTACGATACCGACATTCTTCGGCTTTGCCGGGGCATTGGCGATCGAGGCGAGAGCGATGAGATTGATCCGCGTTGCGTTCGCGAGATATTTGTAATCGACGAACTCGGGCGTATCGCCATAGAACTTGCCGTTCTCGGTCCGCACGTTCTGGTGCTGGTGCGTATAGTCCTCGTCGGGTTCGGTGAAGCGGACAGCCGCATATCCACGTTCGAGGAACGGGATGTGGTCGCCGCCTCGTCCAAAGCGGTCTCGCCGGTAGATGATCCACGCCCGAAAGTCCTTCATGTAACGATCGGATTGTTCTTTGATATAGCGGGCAAGCTGGCGGGCCTGCGAGTCGTTCTCGCCGCCGACGCTTCGGCGGGTCGCGGCTTGTTGCTGTGTCTCGTCCGAGGGCACGCCCTCGGCAAAGATGCGCAGCCGGTTTCGGTGCGGCGAATTCTTGAGCGTGGTCACGCCGCCGACGATGTCGTTGGTGATCATCGCCTCGATGTTCATCCCTTTCTGTTTGGCCTGTTCGGCGAAGTAGGCCGCACCGAGAAGGCCCTGCTCTTCACCGGCGACCGCCATAAAGATGATGGTCGCGTCGAACTTCCGCTTTGACATCACGCGGGCGAGCTCGACGACCGCCGCCGTTCCCGAGGCATCGTCGTTCGCCCCGGGCGCGTCGCATTCGCCATCGGTCGGCGAAGTGCACATCGAATCGTAGTGGCCGGAGACAACATAGATCCGATCGGGATCGGTTGTGCCCTTGAGCGTGGCAACGACGTTGGTCAGGATCGTCGGCTTCGGGATGCGCGGAGCGACCGGCTGTTCGAACGATTGTTTCTCGACGGTCAGGCATCCGCCGCATGCCTCGCTGATTTTCTGAAACTCGGCGTAGAGCCAATCGCGGGCGGCACCGATGCCCCGCGTCGGGTTGTCCTGTGCCGAAAGCGTGTTTCGCGTTCCGAAAGATGCAAGCTTTCGGACATCTGCCTCAAGCCTCGCGGCCGAGATCTCATTCATCATCTTCGTGATCTCGGCATTGGGCTTTGGAACTGCCGGCTGGGCAATGACACCAAGGGTGAAAAAAACACTTAACGCGACCGATAGCTTCAGTATGTTCCTCATTGATTTGTCTCTCACTGCAATACGCTATATATTACGCGACAAATCGGCAAAATCTACAGCCGAAGGAGGCATGACGATGAAAGTATTGGCCTTGATCCTGGTCGCAGCTTCGTTCCTTTATGGCCAACACCAGCACGGTGTTTCGGAGGAAAAAGAGAAAAAGAAAAGCGTCTGGCTTGATGACGGGCTCGGCGATGTTGACCATCCCGTTTCGACCTGGAATCCCGAGGCTCAAAAGTTCTTCAACCAAGGCCTCGCATACCTTTATGCGTTCAACCACGACGAGGGCGTGGCCTCGTTCAAGCACGCAGCAGATCTCGACCCTGACCTCGCGATGGCATATTGGGGCATTGCTCTCGGGCTCGGAGCGAATTACAACGACCCGGCAAATTCGGAGCGCTTCGCCTCGGCCTACGTCTATCTGCAAAAGGCGATCGCCTTGGCTCCGAAGGCAACGCCCGTAGAGCAGGCTTACATCGCCGCTCTGTCAAAACGCTATTCGAAAGACCCGAACGCCGATCCGCAAAAGCTTGCCGCCGATTACAAGGCGGCGATGGCCGAGCTGGTAAAGAACTACCCGGACGACCTCGATGCCGCCACGCTCTACGCCGAAAGCATGATGAACCTGCGGCCGTGGCAGCTTTGGTCGCTCGATGGCAAACCGGCTCCGGGAACGATGGAGATAATCGCCGTGCTTGAGGGCGTGATGCGCCGCAACCCGAACCACACCGGAGCGAACCATTATTACATCCATGCGGTCGAGGCGAGTCCGACGCCGGAGCTTGGCATCGCTGCAGCAAATCGGTTGCGAACGCTGGCACCGAACGCCGGCCATCTGGTCCATATGCCGTCGCACATTTACCTAAGAACGGGCGACTACGACGAATCCATAAAGAGCAACAGAGCGGCGATAATCGCGGACCGCAACTACATCCAGCGAAGCGGGGCGAGCGGTGCCTATCCACTGATGTATTACAACCACAATATCCATATGCTGGCCGCCTCATTTGCCGGCAGCGGCAACTACGCCGAGGCCGTCAAAACGGCAAACGAACTTGCCGCGAACGCCGGGCCGAACGTAAAGGACGTTCCGGCGGTCGAGATGTTCATGCCGTATCCGATCATCGTCAACGTCAGATTCCAGCGGTGGAACGAGGCACTTGCTTTTCCGCGACCTGCGGCCGAGATGCTGACGACTCTGGCGCACTGGCACTTCGCCCGCGGAATGGCCTATGCGGAAACCGGGCGTACTGCTGATGCCGAAAGGGAACTCACAGCGATGCGGGAAGTGGGCGGCAGGATACCGAAAGAGGCGATGCTTTTTACGAATTCAGTAAGCGCCGTTTTGAAGGTCGCGGATGAACTCTTAAGCGGGCAGATCGCCGAGTCGCGGGGCGACCGGACGCGCTCGATCGAATTTCTCCGTGCGGCTCTCGCCGCCGAGAAGGTGATCAACTATGCCGAACCGCCGGACTGGGATTTGCCGGTCCGGGAGTGGCTCGGCCGTGCATATTTGAGGGACGGACAATTTGCCCAAGCCGAAAGGACCTTTCGCGAGGAGATAGCCCGAAGCCCTCGCTGCGGCCGGGCTCTTTTTGGCCTTGCCGAAGCTCTTCGGAAACAGGGCAAGATGGATTCGGCCCGGCTCGTCGAACGCGAGTTCGGGCGTGCCTGGGCCGGTGCGGATACGAAGCTGGAAGTTGAGAAATTGTACCGGAAGTAGGCCTTACTGGATGCGGTAAGCCTTGCCTTTCCAGACCGCAACGACCGGTTCGCTGAACCGCTGTGCAATGCGGCGAAGGCCGGATTCGAGCTTCTGGTAATCTTCGGAACCGCGTTGGACATTTACCGTTGCCTCGCCGCGGTAAGCCGCGTCGAACCAAACGCCGCCGCGTAGTTCAAAGCTCTTTCCGCTAACGGTGCGTCGCTGCGGAGCATCATCCTGCGGCACGGAACGCTTTGCCGCGCGTCTTTCGGCGCCCCGAGCTTTCTGCGCTTCGGTAACGGCACTCGTCCGTGCCCGGTCCTCATCACGCTGCGCCCGTTCATTGCGGAAGCTCGGCCCGCTTTGGTTCTGAACGTTGGTCGAGACATTGGCGGCCTGCTGGCGTGCCGCGAGCTGCTCGCGGGTCGCATCGGCGGTTGGGGCCGGTGCGGCTTCGGCGACGACGATCTCCTCGACCGGAACCGGCGGAGGCGGCGGGATCTGTTTTGCAGGCGGTGGGCCTGCGGCCGGTTCGATAAGCGCAAGGTCGCGCTCGATCCTCGAAAGCTCTTCTGCCGATCGGACGTCCGTTCTGCCGGCATTCGGGCCGCGATGGCTTCGGGCCGAGGCGATCTCGCGTTCGGGTTGATCAAGAGCGCTCGTCAAAGGCCCGCCGGGCTTTTCCTCCGGGCCGGCCTGTGAAGGTACGGCAATGTTTGCTAGAGAGTCGGCCATTGAGACCGGCGTCTCGGTCGGTTCTGCGGCAACAGGTGAGCTTTCCTCACGCTGAACCTGCGAGACTTGCGTATCGCCGCCCTGCATATTGAACAACGCAGTGTAGGCGATAAGCCCGCCAAACATCACGATCAAGCCCGCCATTCCATAGGCAAGCTTCGGCACCGAAAAGAGCTTCCGGTACCACGGCGTTTCGCGCACTACCGCCCCTGCCGTGACCACACTCGGAGCCGCCGCCGAAACCGCCGGTTCCGCCGCGTTCAAGGCGATGGCATCGGCGAGTATCGTCCGGCAGCGTCCGCAGTCGGCAAAATGCGTAATGTATCTCGTTCTTACTGAACCGGGAATGACATTCTCGGCAAATGCAGCGATCTCTTCGGCATCGAGGTGCGGCTCCGCCCGGCCGCCCGGCCGCTCGCCGAATGCGGACATCCTTTTAAGGAGTGCGTCCATCTCTTTGTCGAATTCCATCGCCATTTTCTTGCCTCATCGGGCCTCGAGGGCAGGCCAATTGCCATAACCCCGCATTAAGGGAACGCTTCAGCGGAGCATTTCTTGCACCGCCATCAGGACGACGACGCCCGCCAGCACCCGCTCAAAGCTAAACCCTGTTTTTTCAGCAGCTTCTGCGAGGTGCCGCTTTACCTCGATTTCCGTCCAGCCATGCCGCTGGCGGAGCGTTTTCTCGACCGCTTTGCGGATATCCTGCTGTATCCGCGAAAGCTTTCGGCTGGCCGTCGCCTCGTGATAACCGAAGGTTGCGGCAATATCCTTGAGTTTCAGGTCGTCAAAATAATAGAGCTTTAGCAGCAGCCGGTCCTCGTCCTCAAGCGCCGCGACCGCCTCGCCAAGTGCGGCGACGACGTCGGCCGAGGTGCGGCTTTCGGTCAGTTGCTCCTCTGGGTTCGTCGCATGGGCGACGAGGCCGTTGTCCGACATCGAAGCCTCGTTTGCGAGGTTCTCAAACTCACGGTCCTCTTCGATCTGGACTAGCTTTGACTGCTTGCGAAACTCATCGACGGCAAGCTGCGAAACGACCGCCCGCAGCCATCCGGCAAGCGATCCGCGGCCCGAGTAATAGGCAAGTTTGCTCTTCTTCCTGCCCTCGGCATCGCGGCGGAGCCCGTGGAGTTCGGCCCAGATCGAGCCGGCAAGGTCGTCCGCATCCTCTGCGTTCGAGGTCATCTTGCGTGCGGCCGAGCGGACAGTCGGGTCGAAATTTGCGACCAGGTATTCCCATGCTTCGTCGTCTCCGCGTTCGCAGGCGATTATCAGACAAAGATCATCGGCACGGATCTCGTCGATGAAGTCGCGTATCTCCTGCCGGTCGGGTTCGGTGCCGTTCTTTGCGTAAAACTTCTCGAGCGAGGCCGCGACTCGCGGCCGCAGGTCATCGGCCGCCAGCCCGCGGGCATTCTCCGCACGCGAAACCACGCGGCCGACGGCCTCGGTTATCGCGTGAGAGTGTTTTTCGAGCGGGGAAACCATTTCGGGGACCGGCTAGGATTTTAGCACCATTTTGTGCCCGCTGTTAGCGCTACAGTTGAACCGAAACATCTGTAAAGCGGCCACCAATGATCCAAAGGAGCCTGAGTCGGAGGCTCTGAACGCGGATTTCACGGATCAGGCGGATCTCCACGGATAGGCCAAGAACATCCGTTCGATCTGCTCTATCCGCTCTATCCGCGTTCAATTGCGTTGCCGATCGCAACCTATGCGTTACAAAACGAGCCGCTTGTCGCCGGCCCGGCGGGTTACGCGGGTGCGGTCAAAGTGTTCAAGCAGCGGGATGGCATATTTTCGCGAAATGCCGGCGAGCTCCTTGAACTTTGCGACGTCGATCAGCCTGTCCGGTGCCGTCTCCGCGAACTTGCGAACCGCGGCTGTCAGCTCCTCAAGCGAAGCGGCAGGGAAATAATATTCGTCGGTGACCTTCGTTAGCTCACCGGAGCGGATGAGCATCTCGAATATCTTCCGGGCTGCAGCAGATGAAAGCCCGCCGCGGGCTGCTGCGAGAGCTTCATCGAGCTTTGGCGGTTCGAGCCCGGCCTCCGAGTAGATCGCCGAGAGTTTTTCCTTAACCGCTCGCTCGTCGGGCGAAAGCTCGGTCCGGTGCGAGGCAAGCCGGATGAGGTCGCGTTCGACCGAAATCTTGCCGGCTGTGATAAGCTCCTCGGCCACCGCCGCGAAAACCTCGGCCGGCAGGCGGCGAAACGCAGCCTCGCGGAGCGTTTCACGCGGCATTCCTGCTGCGAGCGGCTCGCGGGTGTGAAATTCCCCGACCGCTTTCAATAGCCTTGCCGAAAGCCGCTCCGCCACTCCCGCTTCGAACATCATCCCGCCGAGCGGTTTTATGCCTTTCGCCGAACCGAGTGCCTCGCCGAACGCCCCGGCGGAGAGACCAAGCCGGGCGTTGATGTCCTCAGCCGTTGGCCCTCGTTCGCCCGCGGATGCGACGAAAACGCTGACAAGTTCGGCCGGGTTCTCTTTCGCGGCGGAGAGCAATGCGGCTCGCCCGGCTCGATGCGTAAAGTCGCGTTTCCGGGCCCGCGATGCGTGCGGTTCGAGCACCTCGCCGCCGCCGATGGTCTGCTGCGGCGAATAGCTGCGTAAGATAAAACGGTCACCGAACCGGCACGCCACCGGCGATTCGAGCCGAAGCTGAACATCGCCCCGCTCGCCCGGCGGAAGCTCGCCGGCCTCGTTCATAACGGCAACGCGGGCAAGCACCTCGGCGGTGCCGATATGGACGCGAACACGCTGCCGACTCTTGAGCGGCCGCGGCGAACCGGCAAGCAACTCGACCCGCGAATCGATGATCTGCGTCGGCCGGAGGACGCCCGGAGCTGCGAGCACCTGCCCGCGAGCTACTTCCGAATGGTCGATGCCGGCAAGGTTGACGGCCGTCCGCTGGCCGGCGTGTACCGAGCCGACCGTCCGCCCGTGTGTCTGCAGACCGCGGATGCGGAGCCGCCGGCCCTCGGGCAAAAGCTCAATCTCGCCGCCCTCGCGAAGCTCGCCCGAAGCGAGCGTTCCGGTCGCGACCGTGCCAAAGCCTTTCACGACAAAGCTGCGGTCGATGGGGAGAAATGCGGCGTGGCGGTAGGTTTGCTTCGAGCCCGCGGCGGCCCGTGCGGCCTCGGCAAGTGCCCCGCGGAGTTCTGCGATGCCGTCGCCTGTAACGGAGCTGACGGGAATGACGGGAGCACTTTCGAGAAACGAACCCGCAACAAGCTCCTCGGCATCAAGCCGGGCGAGCTCTAGCGTCTCCTCATCGGCGAGGTCGCTTTTGGTCAACACAACGATGCCGCGGCCGAGCCCGAGCAGGCGGCAGATCTCAAAGTGTTCGCGGGTCTGCGGCATAACGCCTTCATCCGCCGCGATGACGAGCAGCACGAGATCGATGCCGCTCGCACCGGCGAGCATATTTTTTACGAAGCGTTCGTGGCCGGGCACATCGACAAAGCCGAAGTGCGTTCCCTCAAGCTCAAGCTCGGCAAAGCCGATGTCGATGGTGATGCCGCGTTGTTTTTCCTCGGGCAGGCGGTCGGCGTCCGTGCCGGTCAGCGCCCGGACGAGCGCCGTTTTGCCGTGGTCGATGTGGCCCGCTGTCCCGACGATGATGTCCATCTCTTTTTTCGCTCGCGCCAAAAACTCGAAACCGCCCGGCAATGCGGGCGGCCCAATCTTGAAGTTCGGATTCGCGTTACCGGAGACGGAGCAGATTCTCGACCGAGACGTCCTCGTCGATCGCTTCCCAGCGAATGCCGAGCCCGCCGCCGATCAGCCGCCACGCCTTTCGCTCCTGCGGCGAGGCATTCTCAAGCCGCGGAAACCACGTCAGCGGAACCGAGACGGCACGCCCATCCGCGAGCGCGACCCTGAGAGCATCGTCGCTGCACATAACGTCCACCGCAAGTGGCCTGACATTTACCGCCGAAAGGCTCATAAACTCCCCTACCCAATAACTACCTAAAGATACCGAAAAACCGCCACCCGCCGCAACCCCGGGATTGAGTTGAGAGTTGAGAGTTGCAGAGTTGCGGAGTTGCAGAGTTGCGGAGTTGCGGAGTTGCGAAGTTTCGAGTCCCGGCTTCAGCCGGCTGGTTGGAGTTTCATCTCTAACTGGCCAAATGACTCCGCACCTCTGAGAAGTTCTATAGGCTTTCCGGATCGATCACAGTCACACTCGGAAAGCGCTTAAAATCATCGCCGTTGAAAGTCAGAATGTTGGTGATCTGATGGACGTTCATTGCCGCGGCGATCCGTGCGTCGTGAACCTGTTTGCCGGAAACGGAATGAGCAATAACCAGTCGGCGCCATTCCGGGTAGATGCTGGCATTATCAGGAAGAACTGTAAAAATACTTTCAAGAACACCTACGTCGTTATCGACCTTTTCAGGTGTTTGACCTAAGCCATTCCTATCGGCGGGACGAGTCGCAACGCTCCAAAATTCGATAAGATTTTGCGGGATCAAGCAGATGTTGTGCCCGTTAGCGAATAGTTTCTTAACGGCGGCCAACGCTACCGCATGCATCGGATGGGCAGGTTCGGCGAGACGAAGAATTATGTTAGTGTCAGCGAGGTGATCCAAGAGTGTACTTTATCAATCTTCGTAGATGATCTCGCGGCCATCTTCAAGGAGCACCGGAGTATCGTAACTTTGTCCCTTGGCCCAGCGCTCGATCCAATCTGCGCGTTCCTGCATCGAAAGACGTTTTTGGCCGTTCCTCGGAACACCGCATTTCTGCAACAAGCCATCGACAAACTCGCGCACTTTATCAACCTCGCCGGGCGGCAGGCTGTTGATCTTGGCGATGAGTTTCTCTTCCGCGATCATGATTGCAAATTACCAAATGACCATAACAATGGCAAGGCTTTTCGACCCAAGTGTGCCACAATTAACCTGAATAAAGCTCAGTGCCGAGACTAAATTTCACGAGAAACTTCCGGCCGTCTCGCCAGCGAACCCAACCATAAAGCAATTTCTCATCACGCCTGAGCATCACCCTCGCCCAATCTCCTTCAATTACATCAACCGACAATTCCAGTTCCGACTGACCATCGAATTCTGCTACTGGCTTACCGTCGATTGCGTCCAGGAACTTTACTTCCGGGTTATCGACTATCATTTCGTGTTTTTGAAGCACCAAGCACCATGAAACCGCCCGCCACATCTCGCCAAAACGTGGGGCATATATCGTTTCCCTCGTCTTATAATTAACCTCAACTTCGTACCAATGTTCGGATACGGCAACAAGTCTGAGGACGACACGCCCCCATTCGCCAAGAAACATCCCGACCGGCTTGAATCCTTCTTTCTTTGCTAAACTTGGGTGCTTGGGGTTCTGTGGATTGCGGGAGATCTCGTTCCAAATCTTGCCATTGCGATCGTAAAGCAAATGAAGTTGTTGCGTATGGTTCCATCTGGGACTTTCTTCGCAATCGACGCCAGATTCGAACTTATAGTTACCAACAGGGCACCCGCTGTCATACCAGTTGACGACTGCAAAGTCGCCGCCCGGTTCAAACTTCTCCTCGCTAGGTGCAGGTACCGAAGATTTGTCGGTCGCGTTCTGCCCGAGAACGCCATTCGTGAGAGCCGCGAACGAAACGAAAAGCAGCAAGACACAAAACCTCGTGTGAAATTTACTCTTTTGATGTTTCATTTCTTCTTTTTTTTGAATCATCTTTCTCGCCCGTCGAAACTTCAAGGTTGCTCGAGATTTGGGCGATATTGGTCTGTTTAATTCAGTGTAACAGCGGTGTCAAGAGGCCTGACAGAGCGGGCTCTAGATTCCACCTTCCGCATTCTGCAATTGGATGAATCGCCCTTACTTACGTGCAGGCTTCTGCATAAACACCGATCATTCTTCGGTTTCGTATTGGTCGAGCTTTCGGTAGAGGGTTTTGCGGCCGATGTCGAGGAGGCGGGCGGCGCGGGATTTGTCGCCTTCGGTATATTCGAGCGTGGCTTCGATCGCCCGGCGTTCGATCTGTTCCATTGAGGCGGGCAGGGCGATGAAGATACCTTTCGCGTTTCCGTCGGCGGCGGCGACGGCGCGTTCGTGGCGGTTTACGGCCTCGGTGTCGTCGGCGGTCCGGCCGATGGCTTCGGGCAGGTCGTCGAGTTCGATCTGCCGCCCGGAGGCGATGATCACCGCACGCTCGATGGCGTTCTCAAGTTCGCGGACGTTGCCCGGCCAATCGTACGCGACGAGCGCGCGAAGAGCCTCTTTCGAGATGCCGTTGATGTGGCGGCCGGTCTTCTCCTTCGCCCGTTCGAGAAAATGAAAGACGAGCGGGTGGATGTCCTCGACCCGTTCGCGGAGCGGCGGCAGCTTGATCGGAAATACCGAGAGCCTGTAGAAAAGGTCGCGGCGGAAACGGCCTTCTTCGGCCGCCCGTTCGAGGTCAATGTTGGTCGCGGCTACGACGCGAACATCGGTCTTGATCACCTTGTTTCCACCGACGCGGGTCAGCTCGCCGTCCTGCAAAACGCGGAGCAGCTTCACCTGTGCCTGCATCGGCATCTCGCCGATCTCATCGAGGAAAAGCGTTCCGCCATCGGCTTCTTCAAACCGGCCGCGGCGGTCGCTTCGGGCATCGGTAAAGGCTCCTTTCTCGTGGCCGAAGAGCTCCGATTCAAGCAGCGTCTCCGGGATCGCACCGCAGTTGATCTTCACATATGGCCCGCCCTCGCGGCCGGAATTGAAATGGATCAGGTTGGCGAGCAGTTCCTTGCCCGTGCCGCTTTCGCCTTCGATCAGCACGGTCGCGTTGGCATCGGCGACGTTGAGAGCGAGCTCGATGGCACGCCGGATCGAGGGTGCCTGGCCGATTATTTCGCTCTGCCGCTGATGGAGTTCGGCCTTGAGCCGCATCACCTCGGCCGAAAGTTGGTCGCGTTCGAGCGCGGTGCCGATCTGGTCGGCGATGCCCTCGACCAAGGCGACATCGTGCTTCTCGAACGACGTCACCTCGCCCCAGACGAAGCCGAGCAGCCCATAGGTCGCCCCGCCGACGCGAACCGGAGTAAGCAACGCCGCCTTGCCGCCGAGCGTCCGGTTGAAAATTATCTTGATCGGAAGCGGAAGCTGCGAATCGGTCAGCGACTTCGTTTTCCCGTCGCGGATCAGGTCGGCGACCGCCGGAAAGGTGTCGATGCGAAGCGAGCGGCCGTGCGATTCGACCATCTTCAGCAGCTTGCCGGGAGTGATACCCTCGGCGGTTTTGAAGGATTGCAGCGAGATGCGTTCGCCGGCGTTGTCGATAACCCCGAGAGCGCCGTAATCGGCTCCGACAAGGCTGATAGCCCGCTCAAGCGCGCGGTCGGAAACCTCGTTGAAATCAGAATGCGAGTTGAGCGTGTTGGCTATCTCGAGCAGTGCGTTCGTCCGCCGCGTTTCCTGCTCCTGCGTGACGTAAAGCCGGGTGTATTGATAGCCGATGGCGAGCTGCTGGGCGATAGATTCGAGAAACTGCACTTCCTCATCGAGCCAGACCCGCGGTTGCCGCGTATCGTGGAGCCCAAGCAGGCCGATGACCTCGCCGCTCAGCCTGATCGGGATTATTAGCAGCGAACGCGTCTCAAGCGCCTTTGCGAAGAACTTGAGCGTCGCGTCCTTCGTCTCTGCCGTGTCGTTTATCCGGATCGGTTTTGAGATATCAAATTGCGTAACGAGCCGCTTGGCATCGACCGGGATTACCGTCCCCTTGCTCGAAGGGATCTTTGCATCCCGCCGCCATTCGTGGCTGATCTTTAGCTCTTTTTCATCGACAAGCTGGAGGACGTCGCAGCGGTCGGCCTCGAGCATTCGCCCGATCTCAGAAACGACGACGTTCAGAAAGCGTTCGAGGTCGATGCTCTCCGGCAGGTCGCGGGCAAGCCGTTCGATGATGCCCTCGCGGGCCTCGTGCATTTGTATCTTGCGTTCGAGCGAAAGTGCTCGCGGTTCGTCGAGTTCGATGCGGGTCAAAGCCATAGTGAAGCCTAACCCGTAATTTGCGACGGCGGGCTGGCGATGTCAAGTTGACACACCATTACTAAGTGTGTCGCTGGGCTACACTTGCTAGTTCGATCTGGGTCGATTTGCCGCAGACGGCGGCGTTTGCTGCGGTCGAGTCGGCCGCGGCTCGGGCGGTTTCACGGTGTTCGCGGGCGGTTTGGTGTCGCCGTCAGGTTTGGTATTCGCGGTAGCGTTTGCGTTCGAATTTGCGTTTCGCCTGTCGTCGCCGGGCATCACGGTGAAGCTGACCCGCTTCTGACCGGCCTCGGCCTTTTCGAGCAGTTCGAGTGCTTCTATGTTGTCGGCGTCAAGCTCGACCGATTTTCTGAGCACTCCGACCGCTTCGGAATATTTAGCCAGCTTGATGAGAACGGCTCCGAGTTCCCGTTGGTATTCCGTGTCATCCGGATTGAGCTTTACCGCTTGCCGCAATGCCCTCGCCGCGTCCTCGTCCTCATTTAGCTTATTGTAGGACCGGCCGAGGTTGTAATAGGCGTTGTGGTCCTCGGCGTTGGCGTCGATGAGTTTCTTGTAAGCCTCGACCGCTTTTTCGAATGCCAGAACGGACTGCGGTTTTGCGGGCTTTTCTTTGCTGTTTGCCGGAGTTTCGGTGGGCTCGACGCGATCCTCTGCGGCAAGTTGGTCGCGAAACTCGATCAGCGAGTGGGCGATGCCGAGCCTGAAATAGGCCTCGGCGAGTTCGGGATTGATCTCGACCGCACGGTTCAGTATCTCTATCGCCCGCTCCGTTTCGCCATTCTCAAGCAAGCGTACACCATCGGCGAGGGCGAGGTTGGCGTCGGTATAATCGGCGGCGTTAGCAAGCGGTGTCGGTTCGGTGGCGATGTTCGCATTTTCTGCTGTCGGCTCGGCGCCAGAACAGGCCGCAAAGAATGCAGCCGCTGCAAATAGAACCACTAAAGCCAAGACCTTGAACATAAAACTACCCCGGCGGAAAAACGAACGGACGGCCCGCCAAAAGATGCACGTGAAGATGAAAAACCGTCTGCCCGCCGTCAGAATTCGTATTAATCACGACCCGATAGCCCGCATCGGCAAAGCCCTTTTCGCGGGCGATCTCCGCCGCCGCCAGCAGCAGATTCCCAAGCACGTCGCGATCCATACCTTCCGCCTTATCGAGCGAATCGATATGCTGCCGCGGTACGATCAGGATATGCGTCGGGGCCTGCGGCGTGATGTCGTTGAAGGCAAAGCACTGGTCATCTTCATAGACCTTTGCCGACGGGATCTCGCCGGCAATTATCTTGCAGAAAAGGCAGTCAGGCTGCGTCACCATTTCTATATTTAAGCACAACGGGCGGCACTTGATAAAACGCCGGGCGAGCGGCTAAACGTCCGCGTTGAACGCCTGTTCGTCCTTGATCCGTTCGATGTCGGCACCTACCGCCTTGAGCTTTCGAACAATGGTCTCGTATCCGCGGTCGATGTGGTAAACCCGCTGGATCAGCGTCTCGCCCTCGGCACATAGCCCGGCAAGCACGAGCGACGCCGAAGCCCTGAGGTCGGATGCGATCACGGGCGCACCATTGAGCTTCGTCTTGCCGCGGACAGTCGCGGTATTGCCGGTGATGTGGATATCGGCACCCATCCGAACAAGCTCCGAGGCATGCATGAAGCGGTTCTCGAAGATCGTTTCCGTGATATGAGAAACTCCTTCGGCCTGCGTCATCAGGGCCATATACTGGGCCTGCATATCGGTCGGGAAGTCCGGGTGCGGCTCGGTCGTTACATCGCGGGCAGAGAGCGGTGCCAGCCCAAGCTGAACGTGGAGCGAGGTCGGAGAGGTCTCCTCGATGATCACACCGACTTCGCGAAGCTTCGCGATGACGGCGGTCAGATGGTCGGGCCGGCAATCGACGATCTCAAGCTCGCCGCCGGTGATCGCCGCCGCGACGATGAAGGTGCCGGTCTCGATCCGGTCGGCGATGATGTCGTGCTCGGCACCGTCGAGTGCCTCAACGCCCTCGATCGTCATCGTCTCCGTGCCGGCCCCGGTGATCTTTGCTCCCATCTTATTGAGCAGATCGGCCAGATCTTCGATCTCAGGTTCGCGTGCGGCGTTGCGGATGACCGTCGTTCCCTCCGCAAGCGAAGCGGCCATCATCACGTTCTCTGTTCCGGTCACGGTGACCTTTTCGAAGGCGATCTCGGCACCAACGAGCCTTCCTTTCGGGGCGGTCGCAACAACGTCGCCGGATTCGAGCGAGACGTTTGCACCCAAGGCCTCAAACGCCCGCAGGTGAAGATCGATCGGACGCGTGCCGATGGCGCACCCGCCGGGCAAACTCACCTTCGCCTTGCCGAAGCGAGCAAGCAGCGGACCGAGTGCGAGCACGCTAGCACGCATCGTCCGTACCAGTTCATAAGGAGCCTCGAACGTATCCACATTCTTTGCATTGACAACGTGCGTCCGAAGCTCGGGCGTCAAAACCGTCGCCCCTAGGTCCTCAAGCAGCCGTCGCTGCGTGATCAGGTCCTTGACATAGGGAATGTTCCTAAGCGTTACTGTCTCCGGCGTAAGGAGCGTGGCCGCCAGGCAAGGAAGTGCCGAGTTCTTGGCGCCGCTGATCTTAACCGTACCGCTCAATGGTCTGCCGCCACGGATCAAAAACTTGTCCATAATAAAAAGTCCGCCTTTGTTGGCGTAAGGCGAGATTATAGCATCAACAACGAACGTTTATCACACCGCGACGGGATCATCGGACCCGGCGGCCGTTTCTTGGCTGCTCATGTGTTTTGAGTTTCGCCGGTCGCGTGCTAGAAATCTTTAGAAGCCTGCAATGCCGGATCAAAAAAGCGAAAGTTCACGGCCCTTGATCAGCGACTCACAATTCGCGAGTGAGGATGCTCGCCTCGTCATGCGGTGCCGCAAAGGCGAACAGGCCGCGTGGGATGAACTTGTCGAGCGCTATCAGCGATTGATATTTGCTATCCCGCGGCGGGCCGGCCTTTCCGAGGACGAAGCGACGGATGTCTTTCAGGAGGTCTTCGTTACTCTGGTGCAGAAGCTCGATGAGATCGAGCAGCCGGACCGGCTTCGCTCGTGGCTTGTGACGACGGCGAAGTTCAAAACTTGGGCGGTCGTTCGCGGCCGCAAGCCGGAAGCTGAGGCGGGCGAAGGCGAGGAGCACTCCGAGATGATGGCGTCGATCGCCGATGATTCGCCCGCAGCGGATGAAATGCTGATCGAACTCGAACAGCAGCATTTGATCAGGATGGCCGTTGCAAAGCTCGACGAGCGGTGCCGGAAGATCGTCTCGATGATCTATCTTCGCAGCAATGCCGCAAGTTATGCCGAGGTCGCCGGCGAGATCGGCGTCGGAGAGACGAGCATCAGCCCGCTGCGTGCACGGTGCCTTAAGAAGCTCGAGAAATTATTGCGGTAGGCCAATGCGGACAGATGTCTTTTTCCGCCCGGAACGAGCACTGTAAGGGCGACAGGGATGCGAGGACCCGAGAAAATGAATTCGCAGGAACGATTGGAAAAGATAATTTCGCTGATGGAGCGGGACGATTCTATTGATGCGCCGCAGGACTCGGTCCGCTGGGCGAAGAATCTATTTGCCGTACGGGCAGCCGAGCCGAGCACACTTCGCCGTTGGATCGCAGTGCTGGTCTCTGAGCTTTCTCCGGGACGGCCGGCTTTTGGGGAACGCTCGGCGGCGGCAGGGAAAGCACGTCAGCTTCTCTTTGAGGCGGGCAATGCGGCGGTTGAGGTCGAGATCACTCCAAAAGGAAAGTCGTTCGAGATAAAAGGCCAGTTTCTTGGTGAGTTTCAGGAAGGCGCGGTGGCCGTTCTGTCTTCGGATGGCAACCGTCGCGAGTGTGGCCTGTCCGGGCTCGGCGCGTTCACATTCGATAGGGTCGCGAAAGGAAGCTATGACCTGGTGGTCCGAACAGAGGCAGGCGAGTTCGCGGTAGAAGGGCTCGCGGTCGGGTAAGGTTACGTAAAAAACAAGGGGGCGTATTCTCCGGTTCGAAACTCGAAACAGGAAAGCCGAAAGGTTTTCCTGTATTTTATTGTTTGCCGATGAGCAGCATAAGCCGCACTGAATTTGCATCCAAGCTGTCCGCCACAGGCCGGATGCGCGAGCTTGGTGCACTTCTCCGTAACCACTCTTCGCTTGTTGATATTGAACTTGCCCGGGCGCTTCGCGACGAGTGTTACGCGGTCTGGCGCTCGGACCCGATTCGTGCACAGAATGCCGACCGGGTCATGCAGTTGATGCTCGAAAGCATCAAAGGCCGCGAGGCAAGGGCTATCGCCGATTGGCTGCATGGAATTGCCGAGCTAACATCGGGCCAGCTCGAAACTTCGCTCGATGCGCTTCTCTCAGCGTCGAAAACTTACGCAGCGATCGGCGACAGGCTTCGTTCGGCCGAATCAATAGTCGCCGCATTGATACCGCTCGCGATGCTTGGCCGTTATACCGAAGCTCTCCGGCACGGCAAACGGGCGCTAAAGGTGCTCGATGCGGCCGGGAGCGAGCTGACCGCCGGAAAGGTCGAGCTGAATCTCAGTAATATCGCCGCCCGCCTTGGACGCTACGACGAGGCCGAGCGTCTTGCGATTAAGGCACGCGACCGTTTCAATTCGCTCGGAGATCCGCGCCTTGCGGCGATGGCCGAGAACGGGCTGGGAATTACCTACACAGATCTTGGCAGGTTCAAAGATGCTGAAAGAGCTTTTGTCCGAGCGCTCGATCTCGCCCAAATCGCAGAAAGCGATGTCACTCTCGCCGAGGTGGAAGCAAGCCTTGCGAACCTGTGCCGGCTCCGCGGTGATTTTGACGAAGCACTCGCCTACTTTGAGAGCTCGCGGGAGCGGTTCGAACGGCTCGGTATGCCGCACCAATACCTGACGGCCGAGTATGAGATCGCGGCTATCTATGCCGAGCTTAATCTGAGCGATGAAGCTGAGAAGATGTTCGCGAAGGTCTGCCCGGGGCTTGCGAAATACAAGATGATCCATGAAGAGGCCGCCGCACGGGCGATGTATGCGGACGTCCTGAAAAAGCGAACGCGCCTGCGGGAGGCAAAGAGGCAATATGAAAAAGCTATCTCGCTTTATTCTGCAGAAGGGAACCAGTTAGCCTCAGACTGGGTAGCCGCGAAACTTGCATTGATGGAACTCGGTCGCGGTGACGTTAACAGTGCGCAGGCGTTACTCGCACGCATTCAGGATGGGACGAGACGTTTCGAGAATCTCGATCATCATCTGCTGACACGGCGGCTTGCGGCTGAGATCGAGATCGCTCTCGGTCGCCCGAAGCGTGCCGTGAAGATACTGGCGGAGATAGCCGAAACTGCGAACCGCGGCTCGCGTCCGCAATATTTGGCGTTTGCACAAAACGCACTGGGCGAGGCCGCACTTGTTGAAGATCGTACCGAAAGGGCGATCGAATACTTCACAGATGCCGCACGGTCGATCGAGCGAATGCGCGGGAAACTTCCGGGCGAGGCGTTTCGCGTTGCTTTTTTCGCGGATACAACGCAGCCGTTTGCAAACCTCGTCTCTTCCCACATCACCCTAGGCGAGCTTGAAAATGCCTTTCGGTGGCATGAACTGATGCGGTCGAGGGCTCTCAGTGAATTGGTCGAATCAACGCGGCCTCACGAACGGGCCGATAGTGGCGAACCAACAAAGATGGGCGTTACGAGACGCCTACGCGAGCAATTAAATGCGGTCTATCACAGGCTTGATCGTGAACCGGGCGGCGAGCGAAGCCGGCTTGAGATAAAGGCGCGCCGGCTTGAGGCCGAGATAGCGAAACTCGAACGGCGTGCGCAAGCCGTAGAAGGGAAAACCGCGAGGGCATCAGGCAATGCATCGCTAAATGTTGCCGCTCTGCAAGGTCGGCTTGGAGGTGACCGGGTCCTCGTCGAGTACTTTGAAAGGGAGGGCCGATTCGGGGCTTTCGTACTCGACCAGGCCGAGCTCCGGGTCGTTCAGACCGATCTGCGGAAAAAGGACCTTGAGAACTGGCTTTCGCAATTCGAGTCACAGCTCCGGACATTCCGCCACGGTGCGGCTGTCGCGGGCCACTTGGCCTCGGTTCTAAAGAAGAGGACGGACCAGATCCTTGCCTCACTGGGCGAACGGCTCATGGGCCCGCTTGGCGTAGATCGCTCGGCAAAAAGCCTGATCGTCATTCCGACCGGACCGCTCTTCGGGGTGCCTTTTTCGGCTTTGCGGTTCGGTGGCGAATATCTGATCGAGCGTCACGCCATCTGCCTCGCACCGAGTGCGTCGATGTGGCTCGGGCTCGCCGGGCGAACGGCACAAAAAGATCTGAATGCGGCTGTCATCGGCCATTCGGACCAGGCGATCCCGTTCGCAGAGGACGAGGCTCGCGAGGTGGCCGCAATTTTGGACTCGCGGGAGGTGTTGACCGGCCCGGCTGCTACCACCGAGAGCTTTAAGCGGGCGGCCGGTTCAGCCGGGCTTCTGCACGTAGCCTGCCACGGGCTTTTCAGAGCCGATAATCCGATGTATTCAAGCCTCCAGCTCGCCGATGGGCGCGTGACCGCGGCCGATGTAGCCAAAATGCGGCTAAACTCCGAGCTTGTTACGCTGAGTGCCTGCGAGACCGGCCGTAGCGAAATAGCCGGCGGCGACGAGATGCTCGGGCTTGCCCGCGGATTTCTTTCGGCCGGGGCAAGGGGCCTGATAATGAGTCTGTGGAACGTCAGCGACCGCCACACCATCGGCCTGATGCGAAGATTTTATTCGGAGATGCAACGAACGCATAACGCACAAGCATCTTTGCAGAGTACACAGGTTGAAATGCTGGCCCGAGGGCTTCACCCATACTTTTGGGCACCATTTTGCTATATTGGTAGCTAACCGCAGCAAAAAATTCCTGCCCTATTGTCTTTTTTCACCTTGCAGCGGCACTGTGGGCATCGGGAGCATCTCCCGGAGGCTTCGAAATGTTTAGCAGTAGATCCATATTTATACTCTTTGCCGTAATTCTTTTTTTCGTCTTTTCGGCGACAGCACAGGAGAAGCTCGGTTCCGGGTGCGATTGCACTCCGGACGACGTGCTTATCGACCTTGCCCCGGCGAATCAAGCAGACCTGCCGGCGATCGCCGCCCAATACGGCCTTATACCTACACCACTCTCGCAGGTCGGAACGCCGCCGACGTTTCGGATGCGGATCGACCGCACGAAGACCAACCAAACGCCGCTCGAGATCGTTCAGGCGATGGCAGGAGATTCTCGGATAGCTCAGAAAGAAACCAACCGGAAACTCACGGTCGTTGAAAGGAACGGCCTGCCATGGTCGCTCGGACATTCGTGGGCGATCGGGCACTCCTGGGCCATCGGCGGAAGTGCGAAGGGCTTTGCACGGCAGTATTTTCCCGGTCAGATCCGCTTGCCCGAGGCCCATAAGATCTCGACCGGACAGGGCGTGACCATCGCCGTGCTTGACACCGGGATCGACCTCCAGCATCCGCTGTTTGCCGGAAGGCTCGTACCGGGTTACGACTTTGTTGATAACGACAGCGATCCGAGCGAGGTTGGGACGATCCGCGTCGATCAGGTCTATGGCCATGGGACACACGTCGCAGGTATCATTGCGCTGACGGCTCCGGACGCGAAGATAATGCCGATCCGTGTGCTTGACCAGAACGGCGAGGGCGACCTTTGGCGGATAAAGGATGCGATGCTTTGGGCCGCAAAGAACGGGGCGACCATCATCAACATGAGCTTCGGTTATCCGCAGGACTTCACCACACAGAGCAATACGTTTCTCCACGATCTTTTCAACGGCGTTGATGATGTGGTCGTGCCGGGCGAGCAGCAGTTTCCCGAATTCGATGACGCCCGTTTGCTGATCGTCGCCGGTGCCGGTAACGGGGGACAGATCGGAAATGGTGCAGCCCGCGTTTATCCGGCGGCTGAGCGTGGGGCATTGCCGAGTAACCCCGGAACAGATATCGACGACAATCTTTTAAGTGTCGGCGCGAGTACGAGGCTCGATCGGCTTGCCCCGTTTTCAACGATGGCGAATGTCCAGAACCGCGACATCGACCGCTGGGTTCGGGTCGTCGCTCCGGGTGAGAACATTGTCAGTGCCTTACCCGGCGGCCGCTACGGCGTTTGGAACGGCACATCGATGTCGGCACCGATCGTCGCCGGGATCGCCGCACTCGTCAGATCGGCAAATCCGACGCTTCTCCTGCAAGACGTGGTCGAGCGAATCGAAGAGACCGGGCAGGAATGGGACTGTCAGCTGCCTTCACGCGGCATCACAATGGAAACTTCGCGAGTGGATGCCCTTTGTGCACTTACCAATAATCAGGCGTGTGCGCCGCCACGCACGGCCTGCACCGAATAATTTCTTAAACATCGCATTCACCTTCAAAAAAGGGGCCGAAAAATTTTCGGCTCCTTTGTCTTTTTGGGGCGGGTGACCTCACTGTTCGTTTGAGGAGGCCGCGCCAAAGTACACGCGGCGGTAAACCGGCATAAATCAAATAGAAGGTGAGAAAAATGAGAAACTTGAATAGTAAGAAGAATATTTTGCGAGCCGCCGTCGTGGTGGCAGCGATCGCCGCGTGGGTCTCGATCCCGTTCCTGGGCGACAGGGCCGGAGCCGGCGGCGTGCCGATCTTGGTCCGCACGGCGAACCTCGTTTCGCCGACGGGCAGCATAAACCCGCACGGCTTTTCCGAGTATCAGGTCTATGCGAACGGCCACCGCGAGATCGAGGTCGAGATCGAAGATGTCAATCTTCCGGCCGGAACGATGCTTAACGCGATCGTTGACGGAAACTCGATCGGGCAGATGGCGTTGCAGATCGACCAACGGGCACGGATCAAGCTCCGGACCGAGGATGGCCAGAACGTTCCGGTAACGAACGACGGCTCGGTCGTTCAGGTGACGAACGGCACGACGATCCTCGTCGCCGGCGTACTTGGCGGCGGCGGGCCGAATCCGACCCCGACAGCGTCCCCTACAGCCTCGCCAACGGCATCTCCGACGGCATCACCAACCGCCTCGCCAACCGCTTCACCAACTGCGTCGCCTACGGCATCTCCGACGGCTTCGCCGAGCCCGAGTCCTTCGCCGACCGGCTCGCCGAATCCCGGCAATCTGTTTGCGGCATTAAACGGCCCGACGATCGGCGGAGCACTTCCGATCGGTTACGGTGAATTTGAGATCCACAGCAGCCGTGTTGAGCTCGAGGTCCGCGTGCGACAGATCAATCTCGCACCCGGAACACAGCTTGGCGTTCGTGTTGACAATGTGAACGTCGGAACGATGATGCTCGAAAGCGACCGCGAAGCACGGCTTCGGCTGCGAAGCGACCGCGGCGAGACCGTTCCGCCGGTCGTCAGCGGTTCGACCATCCAGATCACGAACGGTGGCACGACCATCATGAACGGTACATTCGCAGGGTTCACTTCGCCCAGCCCGAGCCCCTCGCCGACCGGTTCGCCTTCGCCCTCGATGGGACGTTCCTTCGAATCGCACCTGACGGGTGCCGGAATGGAGCCGCCCGTACAGACCAACGCGAACGGCGAGGTCAAGGTCAATCTTAATGAGGCCGAGACACAAGCAACAATTCTCGGCGAGTTTCACAACATCGGCAGCGGGCAGACCGGCGGACGTATCGAATCGGTCACGGGCGACGTGGTCACGGTCTATTCGTTCCCGACGCTCGGCGGTGCCAACGGCAACTTTGCCACCGTCACCATCGATGTCTCGCCGGCACTTGTGCAGCAGCTCCGTTCGGGCCTTTGGTACGTCGTGCTAACGAGTACGGCAAATCCGGGCGGCGAGATCCGCGGCCGGCTTTTCCCGCGGTCCAGCAGCGGCGACTTCAATGGCGACGGCGCCAACGACTTCGCGGTCTATCGTCCTTCGAACGGAACCTGGTATTCGAACAACGGTTCGGGCACTTCGATCATCACGTTCGGCGATGCAAATTCGAGGGTCGTCTCAGCCGACTACGATGGCGACGGCAAGACCGATTCTGCAGTGTTCCGCATCGTCAACGGCCTCGCGGTCTGGGAGATCAAGCACAGCTCTGACGGCGGCACGACCGGGCTTCAGTTCGGCATCGATGGCGACATTCCGGTTCGCGGCGACTTTGACGGCGACGGCCGTTCCGACATCGCGGTCTTCCGGCCTTCGAACGGCGTTTGGTATGTGCTCAACAGCCTAAGTGGCGGTGTGACCATTGTCCAGTACGGCACGAACGGCGATAAGCCGATCTCCGTTGACGTGGACGGCGACGGCCGCGACGAGATCGCTGTCTATCGTCCCTCGAGCGGTATCTGGTACTGGTATCGCCCGGCGACGGGAGCGACCGGTGCATTGCAGTGGGGAATCAGCGAAGACGTGCCCGTTAGCGGCGACTTCGACGGCGACGGCAAGTCGGACATGACGGTCTTCCGGCCCTCGACGGGTGTCTGGTATTCGCTTCGGAGCTCCGATGGCGGCTACACGATCATCCAGTTCGGACAAACCGGCGATATCCCGGTCGCGGGCGACTACGACTCGGACCGAAGGGCAGACATCGCGGTCTTCCGTCCGGCGGATGGCTTCTGGTACATCCTTCGGAGTTCGGATGGCACGTTCTTCGGCCTTCCGTTCGGAGTGAACGGCGACGTTCCGACCGCCGCCGGTAACTAGGGAAAAGAAAAGGGCAGCGGTTCACGCGGGCCGCTGCCCAAAAGACCCCGGTCCGTATCCCGTAGAGGGAGTGACGACTTTTACGACGGGAACGGAACCGGTAACAAAGCCTCGGCAGCCAGCCCTCCTCGCTGCCGGGGCATTTTTAATTTGAGGCGAGAAGGCGGCGGATCTGGGCGATGTGGCGGGCCTTGTGCTGGCCGACAAGAACGAGCCATTCGATGGCCGACAGATCGCCGAAAAATGGATGGGGAAAGCGGTGCTTATTGCCGTCAAATGTGGCAAAGAGCGGACGGATCTGCTCGAGGCGGTCGTTGGCTTCGGCCATCATTGCGAACGATTCGCTTATGCTCCGTTCGCCGGTCGGCTGAACCATCTCCGGGGCCTCGACCTTGATCTTAGCGATCGCGACGCCGCGTTCTTCGAAGGTGCTGGTGATCGAAATGGTGCCGTCTGACGGTTCGCCGTTCTTTTCCGCTTTGCCGATCAGTTTGGCACAGATGCGCGACATTCCGTCCTCGACCATCGCGAGGTGCTCAACGATCTCCGCGACCGACCATTTCTCGCCTTCGGGGCGGTGCTCGGCCGCTTCTTGCGGCAGCTTGCCAACGAGCGATTCAAGCTCCGCGGCGATGTCGGTGTTGGTGGTGTAGATGTCATCTACCGAATCGAATTTCATATTTTATCGGGCTGCAGGTGCGGCTTGCGGCGAAAGGATCACGCGATGCCAGCGGGCAAAGCTGAAGACGTTCTCTGCCTGGTTTGCCATCCGCTTGATGAACGCCGTCTGAAAATTGAGGATCTGATCCGCCTCCCAGTTAAGCGAAACGATCGGGTTAAATGAAACAAGCTTCGTCGGGTCGGGAAGTGTTGTTGGGCCCGGCAGATTCGTATTTTGCTCGGGTGCATCGCCGCCCTGTCGGCGGTCGAATTCCTGAGACGAAAGCAGCAGACTGTTTCGGAGCGGTATCGAAGCCTGCGTCGGCGGTGAACCGTCGGCATCATAGATACGAATCTGATGTTCGAAGGCCGCAGCGATCTTTGACGAATCCGGCGACCATACGGGCTTTACCGCCGTCAGGCCGTCATCGAGCCGGCGTTCGCGGCCGTTCTTTTCTATCATTCGCGGCCGTCCGACAGGTGTGAATGCCTCGCCCCTGTCGTTCGCGACGCTCTCAAGGTACTGCCATTCGCGGATGGTCGCGGCAAGTGCGACGAGTGCCGAGCTGTCCGGTGCCCAGGCGTAATAAAAATAAAGAAGCCCTTCATTTTGCGTCAGCGGCCGGACGAGTCCGCCATTCGCGTCGCAGAGATAGATCTGCTCGGTCCGGAAGGCGAGCACACCGGTCGGCGGCGTAGGCGTCGATTCACCCGCGGGCGTTGGGGTCGTCTCCGGCGTCGCCTGCGGCTCGGTCGCATCGCCATCAACCGGTTCGGGTGTAGGCGAGGGCGAAGGCGAGGCTCCGGGCTCGGGCGTGCCGTCGCCGTTCTCGCCGCGGATCATCGCCGCAAAAGCCAGATTTGCCGAATCCGGCGACCAAACGATCGTATCGGGAAAATGTACCGCCAAATTGTCCGGCGTCACCTTGCTGAGCAGTTTGCCGTCAGAGGAATAAATATCGAGCCGAAACTCCGCGGAAAGATCACCGGGGCGATGATAGACGGCCGCGATCCGGTTCTTGTCCGGCGAGGCGACGGTCCGGTCGAGAATGTCGTCCGGCCGCGTATTGGTGAAGTGGTCGCGGACAGCGGCGTTCAGTTCCTCGGGTGCTGGATCGTTCAGCGGCGGAGCAGGAACGTCCGCCTCGTAACGGAAATTGAGCCGGACGGCAGGCACATCGCCAAGAGCGGTCGGCGCCGCGGCCGTCGGACCGGATTCCGGCGTCGCCGTCCCGCACGAAGAAGCGAGCAAAACACAACCAATCAAAGCAGCGGCGGAAATGCGAAAACAGGAAGTCATATTATCGATCGATCGGAACGCCAAAATACCGTTCATATCCGGCACGCTGTTCAGCGGTCGGCTGAGGCTCCCTGATGAAACGATAGACCGTTCGTTCGTTGACCCCAAGCGTGAACTCAATATCCCGAAGCCGGTCGTGCCTAAAGATCGTCAGGCGAACCTTGTCGCCGGGCTTCCTCTCGCCGATGTAGCTCTGGAGGAACGAGTTCGATGCCCGGTGCCCGTCGATGGCGACGATCTGGTCGTTAAAGTTAAGCCCCTGTTCATGTGCCGGTGTTCCGGACGGAACCGAGCGGACCGTAAGCCTTCCATCCGTCTCGGCCAGATTTGCACCGATATAGGCCTGCCTGCTGCTCGGGATCCCGGCCTGAAGGCGAAGCCCGATGCCCTGAAGTATCGAGTTATATTGTATCTCCTCGCGGCCCGAGACGTACTTCGTAAAAAAGTCGTTCATGCTCCGGCCGGCCGCCGCTTCGCAGGCACGCTGAAAATCGGACGGCGTGTAGTTGCGTCCGCGTTTGTAGAAATCGTTGTAGAGCGAACGCATGACATCGTCGAGCGAACGCTGATGGCCGGAGGCATTGCGGATCTCGATGTCGAGCAGCATGCTGACGACTTCGCCCTTGTCGTAGTACGAGATCTGATTGTTGATCGAGTTCTCATCTTGCCGGTAATACTTGATCCATGCGTCAAAGCTCGCTTCCTCAAGGCTTGTCTGGAATCGGCCCGGCCTGTTCTGCAGATTGCCGATCATATCCGCCTTTGCATCGAGATTGTCGTCCGGCGTGATCAGCCCCGCCCGGCGGAGAAGTACGTCCTCGTAATATGCGGTCGTGCCCTCGGCCACCCACAGGAGCTTCGTATAGTTCTCGTTCTCATAATCGAACGGGCCGAGGACGTCCGGCCGTATCCGCTTGACGTTCCAGAGGTGAAAATACTCATGGGCGACCAGTCGGAGAAAGGCGATGTAACGCGAACGCGGCTGAAAACCGAAGCGGTTCCATTGCAATGCGGTCGAGTTCAAGTGCTCAAGCCCGCCGCCGCCGCGAAGATTAAGGATTATCAGATAATCATCGGTCGGGAGTTCGCCAAAGATCGCGACTCCGGCGTCGGCGATCTTTGCCGTGTCCTCAGCCATGCGGTCAAGGTCGTAGTTGCCTTCGCCGGTTACGACGATCCGGTGCGGCCGGCCGGCTGCGGTGAATACTTTCTCCTTGAAGTCGCTGACCTGGAACGGCGAATCGTAGAGAATGTCGTAGTCCGGAGCGGTGAATGTGTTCGCCTCTCCGGGGACGGGCCTGAGGCCGGTCGCGACCTTCCAATTGCCGTAGGGAACGACCTTGATCTTCGAGGGTGCTTTCAACTGGCCGGCCGGGAAAAAGAGAAGAGCCGAGTTGTTCCAGAAGGCGTGCTCGTCGTTCAACTCGTTCGTACGGACCGTAAGCTCGTTCGAATAGACGCGATACGTGGCAACGACCTCACGGGACTTTGCAGCCCTGATCCGCCACGTGTTCTTGCTCGTCTTTTGCCAAGTTAGCGGGTTGCCGGCCGCATCCTTCGCCGCGAAGTCCTGGACGTGCCGTGAGTATTCGCGTACAAGATAGCTGCCCGGCGTCCAGACCGGCATCTTGAGGTCAAGGTCCTGCGGCATCGCCGACCAGCGGACACGCATCTCGACCTCCAGCAGATGCGTCCAGGGCTTTGACATCGAAACCGTGTAGTTGATCTCCGGGACGGCCTGCCGGCCGGTCGTCTCAGTTGGCGTCTCGGCGTTTGCGGTCTTGTACATAAACGTCAGAGCGAGTGAAAAAATAAGGGAACGTAGTAAGAACGAGCGCGATTTTCCAGTCATCATTATTAAATAAGTTCTCTCTTGCCGTCGGCTAGTTTGCTTTCGATTCTACTATGTTCGTTCGGTTTGCTAAAATTTCACCCGTAGATGTCCCAATCGGAAAAAAGCGAAAAGGCCCCTGAGGCCTCTAATGAGAAGTTCTTTACAGGCCCTCTCCTGCTCATTTATCTGACGGTTTTCATTGACCTCATCGGCTTTGGGATGGTCATCCCTATCCTGCCGTTCTACGCTAATACGGCCCCATTTAACGCCACGCCCTTTGAGATCGGGCTTTTGCTCGGCATTTATTCGATAATGCAGTTCATTTTCTCGCCGCTGCTCGGCCGGCTCTCGGATAAGTACGGCAGGCGGCCGATACTTTTTATAAGCATTCTCGGGTCGGCGGTCGGCTATTTCGTCATCGGTGCGGCGGGCACGCTGATGCTCGTTTTTCTTGGCCGTGTTATCGGAGGGATCACGGGCGGCAATATCGCCACGGCACAGGCCTATATTGCCGACGTCACTTCGCGAGAGAACCGGGCAAAGGGAATGGGTATATTCGGGGCCATGTTCGGGCTTGGATTTATCCTCGGGCCGGCACTAGCAGGCGTTTTGAGCAAGTACGGCGTGAGTTTACCGTTCTACGTTGCGGCGGTGCTTGCTCTTGCGAACGCGATCGCAGTACTTCTCATCCTTCCTGAAACGGTCAAACGCGGCGAGGCCGCACCCACAAGCCGCGGCCGCATCGCGGATATGCTAGCGGCACTCGGAAAACGCGATTTCGGGGCGATCAATCTTGTCTATTTTCTGCTGGTCACGGCCTTTTCGATAATGACCTACGCTTTCGTGCTTTTTACGGCTTATCGTTACGGCTACAACGCCGAGCAGAACGGCTATCTATTTGCTTATGTCGGTGTGATGGCCGTGATCGGCCAGGGCGTTATCTTCGGCACGCTCGCCTCGCGTTTTCACGAATCAAAGCTCGCCATCATCGGCTGCCTTCTGATGGCGGCGAGCTTCTTCGCCTTTCCATTCCTCGGGCCGAACTCCGGCGGGTTGGCGTTTTTACTGGGCATTTGCACGGTCCTTTCGATCGGGAATGCCCTTGCCGCTCCGTCGCTGACGAGCCTTGCCTCAAAGCTCTCATCCGACGACGAGCAGGGAAGCATGCTCGGGATAATGCAGTCGGGAGCGAGTCTCGCCCGTGCGATCGGCCCTTTTATCGGCGGCCTTCTTCTCAACAATGCCTTCAACGCCATCGACGATTCGTCGGTCGCCCGGACCTTCTGGGCCGCGGCAGGCATAATGCTGCTGGCGATGGTCGCTGCACTTTATCTTTCTAAATTGTTGGGTGAGCGGCGGGAACTTCACCGAACCGCGGCCTAACCGGCGAGGCGTGCTTGTGCGGGAGCTCCGAGCGGCAAAGTGAGGACGAATGTCGCACCGCTTCCGTTAGGGCTTTTCGCTTCTATCGTTCCGCCGTGCTCCTGGACGATCCCGTAGGTGACGGCGAGCCCGAGTCCGGTTCCGCTTCCTACGGCTTTTGTAGTAAAGAAAGGATCGAAGATCTTCGAGAGATTTTCCTTGGCGATGCCTTCGCCGGTGTCGGCCACCTCGACCCGAACGCGTTCTCCGTCGAGGATGGTCCGAAGTGTGATGGTGCCGCCGTTCGTCATTGCATCGCGGGCGTTAAGGATCAGATTTGTAAGCACTTGCTGCAGCTTACCGGCATTTCCGGCGACCCGCGGCGGCCGCTCTTCGTATTCCTTGACGATCTCGATCCGCGAGCGGCGAAGCTGCGGCTCAAGGAGCTGAAGCGTGTCGTCGATCAGCTTATTGACATCGACCTCGGTCCATTCAAGTGCGCTCCCGGTCCGCGAGAAATTGAGAAGGTTGCCGACGATGTTTGCCGCCCGTTCGGTCTGCCGGTGCATCTTTTTCAGCAGCTCGTGCTTCGGGTCGGTTTCCGGCACCATTCCGAGAAGCATCTGCGTATAGCTGGATACGCCCGTCAGCGGTGTGTTGACCTCATGGGCAACTCCGGCCGCAAGAAGGCCGATACTCGAGAGCTTTTCGCTCTGCTGGAGCGATTCTTCGAGCTTAACGCGTGACGAGACATTTTCGAGCACGATGATCCCGCCGGTTTGCTCGCTCGAAACCGAACGGAGCGGAGCGACCGCTACGTTGAGGATCAGCGGATTGCCGGCAGCATCGCGGGCGTGGAGCTTATATGCATTGCGGATCTCGGTCAGGTGCCAGCGGCCTTTGCCGAGTATGTTATTGAGGTTCGCCGCGAACGCCGGGTCAAAGACGTCATCTACACATTTGCCTATCACCTCGCCCCGCGAACGGTTCATCATCTCTTCAAAGGTCGTGTTGCATCGCGTGATGCGGCCATCTTCATCAACGGCAAGCAGGCCGACGTTGACCGATTCGACGATCGATTCGTTGAACTCTTTGAGCAGGGCCAACTCGGCGGTCTGCTGCTGCTGTTCCTGATAAAGCCGGCTATTTTCGATCGCAACGGCAATGTAGCCCGAAATGGTCTTGAGAATTTCGAGGTCCTCAGAAGATAACAGCGAGCCGTCCTTTGCCCGACCAAGCCCGATCACTGCAACCATCTTGCTTCCAACGGTACATGGGACGAAGTAATGAAGCTCCTGCCTAACACCGGCAAGCCCGCCGCCGTTTCCATTCGCAGGAGCGGCATCCTCGCTGATCTCGATCTGGTCCGCCCGGACAATGCCCTTGGCGGCAGACTTTTGGCGGATGATCTGGCGAAAATCACGCGGGACGACGTAGGTCTCCGCCAGCCCGATGGAGCGTGCGACCCGATAGCCGCCAACGGCACTGCGATCCTCAAGGAAAACGGCTACCTTCTCTACGTCAAGCACCTCGACCAGCCGATGCGAGAGCGATTCGAGCAGCGGCTCGAGTGCGGTCGAGGCCGAAAGCGTACGGCCAAAGTCGAGCAGCCCGCGGCGAAGGTCGTAACGCTCGCCATAGAAGAAACGGTTCGCTCGCTCCTGAAGAAAATTCTTGAGCGGCTCGCTAAGCATCACGATGGCCGCCATCGCAACGATCGCAATTACGGCGCGAAGCGTGATCTCGGTCGTCGAAAGGTCGTTGCCGACCGCAAGGAACACAAGCCCAAGAGCGACGGCCCCGATCATCATCGCGATTGCAAGCGTCGTCATCGCATATACAAGTGCTCGGCGGACGACGACGTCAACGTCCATCAGGCGATAACGCACAACGGAGTGGCCAAAGCTGAGCGGTATCAGTGCGAGCGGAAGCGTTGAAAGCGCCGAGGAGACGACATCGTCCGGGAGATAGATGAACTGCCGCGTCAATTGCAGCCCGATGATCGGAATGACGGAGGCGATCGTTCCCCACATCGCCCATTTTAGCCGCTGGCGAACGATCGCCTGGGTGCTTGTTAAAAACCGCCACAGAAGGATCGCCGCACCGACAGCAACTCCGATGGCGAAATGGCCGACCATTAGGGAGTTAAGAAGCGGAAACACCCGAAACGATGCGAGGGTCGTGGTCAACCCGACCGCCGCCGAACTTGGCAAAATAAGGGGCAAGAGCGTCAGAACGACCACCGCTGCCGCGATCAGAACACCGGGCGTGTAGGTTGCGACGGTTTTCCAGCGGGATTCATCAAAGACCTCGCTCCTGACCGGATATCGCAAACAGAAATGGACAAAGAGCGGAGCGAACGCAATAAATGCAAGCCAATCGACGAGCTGGATGGCCAGATCGAAGTCCTGCCCGACACCTAACGCACTGTAAACATGAAAGACGAATGCCGCGAGGCAGACTGTCGCAAAGTGGAGAATGAAAGGTGCTTGGCTCCCTTGTTTGAAGAGAACGAAAACCCCAACGCCGAGCCAGACAACGCCGACGACCATCAGGAAGATCAGCGACATCGGCCACCGCTGGAGGGTATCGATATTTCTCAGATCCGCAAAGTAGCGATTATCTTCAAACGAGAACGAACGCTTCTCGAAAAAGTAGGTAAGGCTGCCGCCAACACCGGCCGCCTCTAGGTACATCGGAACGTCGGCCGTCGAAACGACCTCATCGAAATTCGTTCCGTCAAGGCTGACCGAGAGAAGTTTGTCGCCCGGCGAGATTCCGGCCCGCGAGGCAGCAAGCCCGCGTTCGACGCGTTCGGCGTAAATGCCGTCCGCCCTTTCAACCCAGAGAACGCCATCGGTCGGCGGAAGCTGATGCGTCGCCCTTTGAGACAGGTTTAGCGCCCCGCCGGCAACGAAAAAGATGGTTGCCAGCAGCCATATCAGGCTCCAACTTGTGAAGATGCTTCGCTTCATCGGGAAGCCGCAGCTTTGGCTGAAAAAAGTAAAAAGGCAACTCTTATTCCAGCCTAAATCCCCTGTCTTCCGGTGCTAAGTCCCAGCAAACACACGGGTTAGTTCTTGTCAAAAAGGCGGACTCTCCCTCCGGGCCGATTTCTCATCCATTTTTTCGCTTTTCAATCCAATATTTTGGAGTCATTTTGCCCGCGTCCTTTCCTGGAAAGGGCATTTATAAAGTTCCTGAAAATGCACTAGGCGGACGCCTAGAATCGCACGAGGATGCTGCCGCGGACCATGCGGCGTTGCGAGTTCAGGCTTAAGGTTCCTTCCGGACCGGTGACCGTATTCTGGAGGTCGAAGATGTTGCGGGCATCGACGATCGCCTCGGCACGAAACGGCAGGCCGAGGGTCGGGAGCGACTGAGTAAGAACAACACTAAGGCCGGGATCGTAGATCGCAAGCCTGCCGCGGAATGGATCGACCGCAAAGACCGTCGCGTTCGGCGAGAGACGAAAGATCGTGCGGATGTTCGTTCCCGTCCGCACATTGGCATCGAGCTGGCCGAAGACGGTATGGAAGATCGATTCCTCGAAAACCGACGCCGGGTCTTGCATTCCTTCGCCCGAAAGCCGTTGTCCGGTGCCAAAACTGTAACCGCCGGTCAGGTTAAAGCGGCCATTTAGGCGACGAGCATATACGACCCTGATGCCGCTTGCGTTTCCTTGCTGATTTCCAGCGATCTCGCTGCCTTCGATCGTCGCCGGGCCGAATGGCATACCGATCACACGAACCCCGCGGACCAGCGTACCGTCAAAGAAGGCTCCTGCCTCGATGCTCGAACTATTGTCGAGCACGCGTTCGATGCCGAACTCGAGCCGTCGCGAGTTGTTAAGCAGCGGCTCGCCATCTTCGATCACAAAATCTTCGATGAAAGCCGGCTCGCGGAATGATATCTGTGCGTCCTCTAGCGCGATCTCGCGAGCCCACGTCCGGTCGTCAGTCTGAGTTGTGTATGCGGAACGGAAACGCGTTCGCGAATCGATGTCGTATTGAAACCCGAGCCGCGGTGCGATCGCAAAGTCATTGCCCGCACCGGTGAACCGAGAATAATCGAGCCCGTAAACAAAGATGATACCTTCGCGGATCTTCCACTCGTCGATCGCCCGGAAAGAGAATTGGCCGAGCGATTCCTCCCGCTCGCCATTCGTCAGCGTTCCGAGTTCGCCAAATGATGTGACGAACCTGAGAGTGTGCTCTTCGTTCGGGCGATATGTGAGCTGCGTGTCGAGACGCTTGGGGGCATTTCTGCCGACCGTTGCCTGGCCCGCAAGGATCAGGTCGGTTTTTTCATTAAGTGCGATATGGGTCGCGACGTTAACTCCGGCGTAAGTTCCTCGTTCGCTCGACGCGGCAAAGGTCTCGGCGATCGTCTGGCCCGGCTTTAGGTTTATTGACCCAGCCTCATTCTCGTGCGACGCGACATCAGCCTCCGCCGGTTTAGTATCGCTATCACCAACAGGAAGGTCGCCTTCGGTGTTCAAATAGATCGAACGGCCCATCTGCGATGAGCGGATGACCCATTTCGGATTCGAACGGTCAAGCCGCTTTTCCGGAAGGGTGTTGCCGCTGCCGGCACGAGCAAGCTTGAACCCGAAATCAAGTTCCGAGGCTCTGCCGACCTCAATCTGCGGCAGTGTCGCCGGGTTGAAGCCCTGAGCCACGGCAAGAACAGTATATTTACCGGGAACAATGCGGAGCGTGTAGCTGCCGTCAGCGGCCGAACGGGCCTGGCGGAGTAATTTCGACGTACCAAGGCGGAAGATGGCAACGACCGCATCCGCGATCGGTTTGCCTCCCTCATCGCGGACGATACCGCGGATCAGCCCGAGATTGCTCTTTCCCGCTACGCCCGAAGACTCAGCCGTCTCTTCCGCCGCAAAGACAGGCAAAGCCGTGCCGAACGCCAGCGAAATAAGCAGAAACCAGTTTATCGCTTTGGTAATGAGTTGAGCCATATCAGGTCTTCAACATCGGGAGCGGGCCAAACGCGTGAGCATTATCGAACCGGAGAAAATCGGACGAACTACTACAACCCCCGTATTTTCTAGTTATTCGAACTAAGTGTCAAGCCGAAATTTGATAAGTCAGCGTTCTCTTCGATGCCTAAAACTTGACAAAGTTTGCCCTTGGGCTAGAATTAAACCTTGCTTTTCAGCATCCATGCGGAGACGTGGCTGAGTGGCTGAAAGCGGCGGTTTGCTAAATCGTTGTACCCTTATCCGGTACCACAGGTTCGAATCCTGTCGTCTCCGCCATCAAATTTAATGCCGTCAGACTCGTCTTGAGTTTGACGGCATTTCTCATTTCGTATCTAATACCTCGTCTAAGCAGGAACAAAAAAGTTATGAGCGAAACCGAGGTTCGTCGAGGAAAACTCTGGATGGCGTTGCCGACCGCGATTGCTGCCGGCGTAACGAATGTGTTCGTTTTCTTTCTCTTCATGGTCGCGTACGGGAATTTGATAGATCCCGGCCACGCCGACATTTATTATCAGGAAGCTGCCAATCGGTTTGGCCCGTATTTGAGCATCATCGCCGGCATGCCGATAATGTTTATCGCGGGCGTTCTATTGCGGCGGTTTTACGGCAACAACGGCTTGAAGATCGGCCTGTTGGCGTGGGCGATATATCTAGTGCTCGACGTAGCGATCATCGCCGCCGTCGGTCAACTCGGTAATCTGTCGGTGCTGGTCGCTGTGTCATTCACAACAAAACTGCTTGCCATTTACCTAGGAGCGAAGCCGCGAGCCGTCGCTATTTGAATCTGAGGAACGTAAGATCATGATACGGAATATTCTAGGTGCGATCGTTGGATTTGTTGTTGGCAACATCGCGAATATGCTCATTTTGGCGGCAGGACACTTTATTCTACCGCCGCCGGCCGGTTTTGACGGCACGAGTATGGAGGGCGTCGCATCGACGATACATTTGTTGCGGCCCGTCGATTTTACAGTGCCGTTCTTGGCCCACGCGATCGGACCACTTGTCGGTGTATTGGCCGCGATGTTCATCGTCGCCAGCCGACATAAAATGATCGCCATCATCCTTGGCTGTCTATTTCTGACCGGCGGAATTGTCGCAAATTTCATGATCCCGGCCCCGTGGTGGTATCGCATCCTCGACGTGACGCTGGCATATGTCCCGATGGCGTATTTGGGTTACAAGCTGAGCGGCAAGAGCTAGACTTTGCGTTCGCGGCGGTGGTCGGGCAAACTAATCCATTATGACTTCTCGCGTTCGTTTTGCACCATCGCCGACGGGTTACCTTCACATCGGTTCGGCCCGGACCGCCCTCTTTAATTATCTTTACGCCCGCCACACCGGCGGGAAGTTTTTGCTTAGGATAGAAGATACCGACCTCGCCCGCTCGACCGAGGAATCGACCCGTTCGATCCTTGACGGGCTCGAATGGCTCGGCTTTCAGCCGGACGAAGAGATCGTTTTCCAATCGAACAACGCCGACAAGCACCGTGCGGCGGCTCTTCACTTGCTTGAAGAAGGCAAGGCTTATCGCGACTTTACCCCCAAAGAAGCTCCGACCGACGCGAACGTTAAAGATGCGATAAAGCAGCGTGCCCGCGAGCAGGGTGCTGACAAGAACATGCGCGATAACCCGTATCGCGACCTGCCCCGTGAGGAATCCGATGCCCGTGCCGCCGCGGGCGAGCCTTTTGCGATCCGTCTGAAGGTGCCGCTTGCGGGCAAAACGTCGTTCGAAGACCAGGTTTACGGCTTGCAGGAACGCGACTATGCCGACACCGAGGACCTTGTCCTGCTCCGCTCGGACGGCCATCCGCTATATAACCTTGCTGTCGTTTGCGACGATATCGAGATGAAGATAACACACGTCATCCGCGGGCAGGATCACCTGACGAACACGCACAAACAGGTCTTGATCTATGAGGCTCTCGGGGCCGAGCCGCCGGTTTTCGCCCACTTGCCGCTGATCATGGCGCCGAACAAGGGCAAGCTCTCAAAACGTAAGCACGGCGAGGTCGTCTCGATGACGACATACCGCGATGCAGGTTTTGTCGCGGCGGCATTTCGCAATTTTCTCGCGCTTCTCGGCTGGTCGGCCGGCGAAGAGAAGGAGATCTATTCTATGGAAGAGCTGATCGAAAAGTTTTCGCTCGATGGCATTCACCGCTCGAACGCCGTTTTCAATTTCAGCCAGGATGACCCACGTAAATGGACCGACGACAAGGCCATCTGGATGAATGCCGAATATATCCGCACGATGCCGCTCGATGACCTCTTCCCGCTCGTCAAGGCGGAGCTCAAGGCGAACAAGCTCTGGAAGGATGAATATGCCGATGACATTCCGGAACCGGCTAACGGCTTAGAGCTAATAGCTAAAAGCTATTCTGCAAATTCGCCGATCGATTCGACCGTTTGGTTCCTTTACACCGTCGATCTGATCCGCCAGCGGTTCTTTACGCTCAAGGATTTTTCCTCGCAGGGCCGTGCCTATTTCAGCGAAGATTTTGACTTCGACCCGGCGGCCATCGCCAAGAACCTGACGAAGTTTCCGGACCTCAAGGAATGGATGCCGGAACTCGCCGACCGATTCGAGGCCGAGTTTACCGCAAGCTCCCCTCCTTACGAAGGAGGTGTGGACGCCGCTTTGGGCGGACGGGGTGGTTCTCTGCCATTCTCGGAACCAAACATCGAAACCGTCGTCAAGGCCTTCACCGAAGAAAAAGGCACCAAGCTCGGCGTCATAATGAACGGAGCCCGCACACTCCTGACCGGCGTCGCCGTCGGCCCGTCAATGCTCTCCGTCTTCGAGGTCATCGGGCTCGAACGAACCCTAATGCGCCTCCGAAGCCAGGTCGCATGGAATTTGTAGGGCGTTGAGTCGCCTTTTTCTGCTATCATTGGCGCATGGATTATCGAGATATCATCACTATCGAACCCGGCAAACGCAGCGGCAAGCCGTGCATCCGCGGAATGCGGATCACGGTTCAAGATATTCTCGAATACCTTGCCGGCGGCATGAGTGAAGAAGAGATCCTCGCTGATTTCCCCGAACTTACCCGTGACGATATCCGGGCCTCTATCGCATTCGCTGCAAATCGCGAACGCCAACTCGCTGTGATGCCGCAGTATGAAGTTGTTGCTTGACCAAAATCTCTCGTGGAAGCTTGTAGAAGAGCTTAGCGAATCCTATCCGGATTCAAAGCATATCAAACAAGTGCTTTCGACCGCGGCTGATGACCGTGATATTTGGAACTATGCAAAGGAGAACGGCTTCGCGATAGTCACTAAGGACGACGATTTCGTCCAGCGAAGCCTTCTGCTCGGACATCCACCGAAAGTGATCTGGATAAGATTAGGGAATTGCAAGACGCAGCAGATATTTCAACTGCTAACCCATTCGCGTGAGACGGTCTTAGCATTCATTAGCGACGAAGAGAAATCACTGCTTGCAATCCCATGATTCGAGGTCCTCGGCCTAGAGCGAACCCTGATGTGCCTAAGAAGCCAGGTCGCTTGGAATGTTTAGTGACCCAAATCGCAGACTATGAAACATCACTTCGCCGACTTGCTGGACAGATCCGGCGACTATTGGACGACAATCCCGAACAGAGAAAGATTTGCGTATTTTGCCGATTCAAATATTCCAAACAAAGAAGAAGTAAGAATCCTCACAATAAGTAGAACCCACGACAAGGCTGATTGGGAACAGGTTTTCGAGTGCCCAAACCTCGAAGAACTTACGCTTCATGAGCCGAGCAAGGAGCAAATTCAGGCAATTCGCAGACTGACGAGTGTCAAAAGGTTGAGAGTAACGTTTTTCAGAGCGCCTGACATTGACTTCATAAGTGATTTGCAAAATTTGGAAGAGCTGGTCCTTGAGTATGTCTCGGGATTTTCCGACCTCCGGCCCTTAAGAAGACTGAAAAAGCTAAAGTCGGTTCACCTTGAAAATTTAAGGCGAGTGACTGACTTTGGTAGATTGGCGGGTTCAGAAAGTTTAAGGTACGTCCACATTTGCGGAACTACTGATTGGAGCCAACCTGTGCAAGACTTTGCATTTTTAAGTGACATTCCTAACTTAGAAGTTCTTAGTTTGGGCTTTGGAGTTAGATTATTGAACCCGAGTTATCCAATCTTTGAATCATTAATTCGACACCAGAAGTTCAAGCAGCTACGAATCGGTAGGGCGTTCTGCAGCTTAGAAGACTATGCGTTTGCTGAAGTCCTACTTGGAAAAGAAAATATTACTTACTCCAATGGTGTCCCAGTTGAAATTTTCCATGAGCATGGCGGGCGAATTGAATTTCTAGGAAAGGGCATGAGAAGTGCTTCAGCAAGAAACTCGGTCGAGAAATGTCAGCAAATCACTCTGCAGTACGAAGAAATGAAAGAAAAAGCAAAATTATATTTATCGTGCTACTCGTCTTAGTTAATGATGAAAGCCCTCCTCGTCTCAATGGGAACTCGCGGTGATATTGAGCCGTTTTTGGCGGTGGGCGAGATACTCCGCGAGAGAGGCTGGGAGGTCGTTTGCCTTTTTCCCGAGCAGTTTCGCGATGAGGTCGAGGCGATCGGGTATCGGTTCCACGGCTTCGACCCGGCCTTTCTTGAGCTGCTAAGGGATGCGGATGGGCAAAGGATCATTGGCGGCGGCGGTTCTCCGTTCGCCCGGATCAAAAGTTGGATCGCTCTCGCCCGAAAGGGAATGCGGCTTAATAGAGAATCCGGCGAGCTTCAGCAGCAAGTGTTGACCGATGAATCGCCCGACCTTCTGCTTTATCACCCGAAAAGCCTCTTTAATATCATCTGGGCGATGGCAAATCCCGGCAGGGCCGTGCTTGTCAGCCCGTTGCCCGGCGTGGCTCATCCGCTTGAGGATTTCGGCCCGGTGTTCAAGGATCACGGCCGCCTGCTGAACCGGCTCGAGTATTGGATCGTGAACAACATCAAGGCCGCGACGGTACGCGGCTTTGCACGCAAGTACCCCGAGGCTTACTCGCACGTTGACGCGTCGCTTTCCGCTATCCGCAACGCGTTTGTCCGCGATCAGCCCGCCGTTTATCTCATCTCACCGAGCCTATTCGATCGGCCCGAAGATTGGCCCGAGAACGCAAAGATCGTGGGCTATTTCGAACGCGACAAGACAGCGGACTGGGAGCCGCCCTCAGAGCTTCAACATTTTCTTGAAAAGTATCCCCGGCCGATACTAATCAGCTTTGGGAGCATGACCAACCCGGAACCGGAAAAGAAGCCGCGGATCTTTGTTGATGCGCTGACCAAGCTCGGCATTCCGGCGATCATCAATACGTCGTGGGGCGGGCTGCAGCGGCTCGAAGTCGTTCCCGAGCATATCCTCTTCGTCGATTCAATTCCGTACGACTGGGCATTTCCGCGTGTTTACGCGGTCGTTCACCACGGCGGCTCCGGCACAACGCATATGGCTGCGAAATATGGCTGCCCGAGTTTGATCATCCCGCACGCGGTCGATCAATTCATGTGGGCAAGAATCGTCGAGAAGAAAGGCCTCGGCCCGCAGGCGATCCCTGTGAAGCGGCTATCGGAGGAAAAATTGGCCAATGCCCTCGAAGAGCTATATAATGTCGGGCACTATAAGACCTCGGCTCTCGCCGTGGCTGAAAGAATGCGTCACGAACCCGACCCTGAAAGGCTTTTCAGGATCTTAACTGTGGGGAAAAAGTGAATAAAGGCAATAGGATATCGGTTCTATGGTTTTCACCCGATCAGATCAATCGGTTTGCAGGGCAAGTATTCGCCAACAGGCTGCGAGACCTATATAATGCCGAGCACAATTAGATCGAGCAATGGACGCCGAAGGTTTTGCTCTCGTGACTCAGGTAACAAGCACGCGTAACTAACACGAAAGGTCAAAATCGGCGATCCGGGCCGAGAACAACCGACGAGCCAATTTTATTGAAAGCGATTGATTGATCGGCGAGGGCGGTTCGGTAAAGGTTAAGGAGATGGCATGATGAATTAAACGGTGGCGATGTACTCTGATGTTGAAAGACGTTGGAGTAGAGAGGCTTGAAGCTGAATTTTTTCATGCGGCTTAATGACCGCGTTAAGGAGACTAACTCCGATCCCGCTTCTCGCCCGCACCGCCACCATGAGGCAGCTCGAAAGAGTT
The DNA here is from genome assembly GCA_019639135.1 of Acidobacteriota bacterium. Lineage (GTDB taxonomy): Bacteria > Acidobacteriota > Blastocatellia > Pyrinomonadales > Pyrinomonadaceae > OLB17. Next base: position 94,098 of record JAHBSL010000007.1, on the reverse strand, counting down.
GACCTCGAATAGGAGAATGGCACATTTGCCACCGTTAATCTACTCCAAAGCCGGACGACAACAAGAGATTTGGAGGGAAAACGGGATGAGATATATCGGAGTGGATCTGCACACGACACAGATCACGGTTTGTTATTTGACAGAAGAAGAGGGGCCGACAATCGCGAAGTATCAGCTCTGCGAGATCGAGCGTTTTGTCGCGGGCTTGTCGCTATCGGATGAGATAGCGGTTGAGGCGACAGGCAACACGAGATGGTTTGTCGAGCAGGTCAGAGCGGCATGCGGCCGGGTGGTTTTGGTCAATCCGAGACAGTTTGACGTGGTGAAGAACTCGGTCAAGAAAACGGATCGGAACGACGCGATAAATCTGGCGCTCTTTTTGAAGGCGGACATGCTGCCGGAAGTCAGAGCAAAGAAGGAAGAGGCGGATAAGGTGCAGTCTTTGGTGGGTACAAGGACGAAACTGGTGAGATTGAAAACGAGTCTTATAAACAAGATACACGCACTGTCGGTATCAAACGGACGAAAGTTGAGGAAAACGAGCCTGGCATCGGAAAAGGGATTGGAAAAAGTTCTCGAAGAAGAATGGACACAAATCGAACGGATCGAGCTGGACATAATAATCGAGCAGATCAGGTCTTTGAAAGCGGGAATCAAGAAGCTCGACACAGCGATCGCGACAGAGAGCGAAAAGTTGACAGGTTACCGCAACCTGGTTTCGATCTCGGGGATCGGGAGCTTATCGGCGGGCATTCTGCTGTCGGTCATCGGCGAGGTAAAAGACTTCGGATCGGCAGACAAACTGGCGAGCTATTTCGGAATCGTGCCGCGAGTGTCGAATTCGAACGAAACCGTCAACCACGGGCGGATAACAAAACACGGAAACAAGACGGGGCGGACAACATTGGTCCAATGCTCTCTTGCCGCGATCAGGAAAAACGATTATCTCAAACGGTATTACGAACAGATAAAGATGAGACGCGGCCACGGAAAAGCCAAAATCGCATTGGCCCGAAAGTATTTGAAAATAATCTACAGCACACTCACCAACAATTGGGTGTTTGCGGACTTTAACAATTTCGAATTGGCAGAGTGAATTCTTTGCTAATGGAGTAGAAATTCATCATAGGAGTGCTAATGGCGAAAGACGATGACAACGACCTGAAACTGTTTTTGCGAGCCTTCGACGACCGGATCGCAGAAATCGCGCTATGGCTACGCGACTTCGTCTGGGACCTTTATCCTGAATGTAACGAACTGATCTACGACGGCCCGGCCGCACTTGCATTCGGCTGGACGCCTTCCGAACGCACATCCGACGTTTTCTCGACTATCGCGATCTATAACAACGAATGCGTACAATTTGGCTTTTATAAGGGAAGCCTTTTAGCTGACCCGGAAAAACTCCTGGAAGGTAAGGGGAAACAGTATCGGTTCATTCGTGTTACCGAGATTGCCGGCTTTCCCATTGAAGGCGCAAAGGAATTGCTGCACGAAGCTTATATCAACTCTCTATCGACCGCTAAGGGTGTCGAAAGAGCAGCTCGGGGGACGACAACTGTTCGGTTCATTTCGCAGAAAAAGCGAAGGCCAAAGCCCAACAAGACTCCCTGATCGGCATTGCCACAATGTCGAGTAATTGCATGACCGGCAAGATTGGAGACGATTATGAAAGGATTCAAATCAAACATCGAGAAAGACACGATCAAGAACAAGAACTTTCGCAAGGTTCTTTATACCTCGGCCCATAGCCAGCTTGTTCTGATGAGCTTGAAGTCGAAAGAAGAGATCGGTGCCGAGACGCACGCCGAGAATGACCAGTTCGTCCGCTTCGAGGGCGGCAAGGGCCGAGTTGAGATCGACGATAACAAGTACGTGGTCAAGGACGGCGATGCGGTGGTCATCCCGGCCGGAGCCCGCCATAACGTGATCAACACGTCGGCGACCGAGGAACTCAAGATCTACACCATCTATTCGCCGCCGCACCACAAGGACCAGATCGTCCGCAAAACGAAAGAAGAGGCCGAGGCCAACGACGAGGAATTTGACGGCAAGATGACCGAAAAGCGAAAGCGATGAGCGACGGAATCAGCGACTACATTGCGTCCCAGACGGCGGGTGACCGGGAGATCTGCGACCGACTGATGAACGCGATCGACGGCAGCCTGCCGGAAGCCGAGAGCAAGATCTGGCATCGGCATCCGGTCTGGTTTCTGGATGGCAACCCGATCGTCGGCTACAGCAAGCTGAAGGCCGGTATCCGGCTAATGTTCTGGAGCGGTGCGAGCTTTGACGAGCCCGGCCTCACGCCCGGTACCGGCAAATTCAAAGATGCGTCGGTCATCTATACCGCGGTGGATGAGATAAACGACCGAGACCTGAAACGCTGGCTTAAGAAGGCACGCGAGACGCAATGGGATTACAAGAACCTCGTGAAGCGAAAAGGCGTTCTTGAGAGGTTGAAGTAGAGAAGATTTCGCAGCAGACCAAAACCGGGAGTTAAATTAACATGGACGAATATTTCCTTATCTTTTCACTCTTTTTCCCGCGGATCGTCCTCCTTGTTTACTACTTTCAGGGTTGGTACCCGGAGAATGCCGTGCCGCTCTGGGGCGACGTTCTGCTCGGGGTCTTCGCTCCGCGTGTGCTCATACTCCTCTACATCTACCAGAACATGGGTGCGGACAACATCTGGTTCGCTGCCCATTTGATCGTGTTGATACTCGCTTATTTCGGCGGAGGCCGCGAAACCGTCCGCCGCCGCTCGCCGATCAAAAATAAATGATCTAAAAGACCGTGAGGGCAAACTTCGCCCACTCTAAGCGATTGCCGGCTATCAGCAAGTGCTTTGCACCTGGTGTTAATTCTTCGCGCCTTGTCGTGCAAAATCCCGCGCAATGGAACAGGTTCTTGATTACCCAACGCCCCTAAACTTGTGAATCGGGCCATTTCTGCGTCTAACTACCGAGAACCTACCAGGTTATTCTACCTGCCTATTCATGCTTCGTTTTGGCACGGCTGATGCATAAGTACTCGCTAGAGTGGGTCGATTAGGTTCGAAGAGGTGCTCCCCCGCACCTGCGATTCGCCGACCCGACCGTTTTTGAGTCTCCCGAATTTTAGTCTACGAACCCCCGCCTGCAAGAACCGATTGCTCACAATTTCAGTTCGGAGGTTTCTATGAGCAACAAAATAATTCGTTTATTGAAGGTCTCAGTTGTCCTCGCATTTACGGCGGCAGCGTTGCTGATCGTTTTCTTATCACCGGCGATACCGGTTGAGACGGCGGCCTCGAGCGGCGGCGCGCCTACTGGGCGTACCGGGGCACCGGGCGAATCGACCTGTACGAGCTGCCACAGTCAAGTGACGCCAACAGGGCAATTCAACATCGTCGCCCCGGCGAACTATGTGCCGGGCCAGACCTATGCTATCGAGGTCCGCAACACGACGACCGATCAAAGTCGGCTTTCCTGGGGATTTGAGTTAACGTCTTTGACCGGCGCAAATCTAAGCGCCGGATCATTCGCAAATTCTACTGCCAATACACGGGTCCGCTCGGCAAACGGAAAGAGCTATGTGACCCAGACGACTGCCGGAACGTTTCCTGGACAGGCTGGAGGCTCGGTCTGGACCTTTAACTGGACCGCTCCAGCAACCGATGTCGGGCCTATTACTTTCTATGCTGCGGGTATGCATGCCGACGACGACGGTGGCACGGATGGTGATCAAACCTACACGAGATCCGCGGTCGCTCAGCCATCGCAGCCGGTCGTCATTCATCATGGATTCGCCGATTTTGACGGCGACGGAAAGGCAGACCCGAGCGTGTTTCGGCCGTCCTCCGGCATTTGGTACCTGAACCGATCGACAGCAGGCTTTACCGGAATGCAGCTCGGCATGGCAGGCGACCACCTTGTACCGGCCGATTTTGACGGCGACGATAAGGCGGACATTGCAGTATGGCGGGAAGGTCCGCCCGATACCGCAGCCTTTTACATTCTCCAAAGCAGCACGGGTACAATTCGGATCGAGCTCTTTGGGCAGACCGGGGACGACCCGCGTCTCGTTGGCGACTGGGATGGTGACGGGAAGGCCGATCCGGCAGTCTATCGCGACTCCGCGGTCGGTCCACAAAGTTACTTTTACTACCGGGGTTCAAACGCTAACCCAAGCCGGAACATCACATTCCTTCCCTGGGGATCGACGGCGGATATCCCGATGCGAGGTGACTTTGACGGCGACGGTAAATTCGATCCTGCCGTTCTTCGTCCCTCGAACCGGACGTGGTACGTCCGCCGCAGTGCGACCTCAACAGTTTCCTACGACCATTGGGGGCTTCCGACCGATACGTTCGTGACCGCTGACTACGACGGTGACGGCCGGGTGGATCCTGCGGTCTTTCGAGGGGGCATCTGGTACATCAAGCAAAGCTCAAACGGCCAGGCAATCTACCTGAATTGGGGACTATCATCCGATATCCCGGTACCGGCAGATTACGATGCCGACGGTAAAGCGGATGCCGCGGTGTTTCGAAACGGCGTCTGGTACATCCGCCAAAGCGGAAATGGCTCGCTGCGGGTCGATAACTTCGGCCTTGTAACCGACGAAGCAGTACCGAACGCATTCGTCCGCTAACCTGTTCCAAACGCACATTGGGGCCCGGCAAACTGCCGGGCTTTCAATTTGCGCTTACCGCGGGGATTTGGGGAATAAAACTCCCTGTCTCTGGAATTCCCGTTCTGTTTAGTGGCAGAGACTGCAATGAGACCCGAACAGAGAAAGATATCAGCCACGGATCAATTGCTTGCGGAGCTCCGTAACGAGTTGGCCGCCGCGATGGAACTGATCGAAAGACTTGATGACGCGGTGTTCACGCAGCCAAGCGGACGGAACGGCAGCATCGGCGCACATTTCAGGCACAACATCGAGCTGGTCAAAGCTCTATATGACGGCGTCGAAACCGGAAGGATCGACTACGCTGCCCGAAGCCGGGACAAGTCAGTCGAAACCGATAGAAGCATTGCGATCAGGGCATTCCAAACCTTGATCGAACGTGGCCGCGGGTTTGCTTTGCTCGAGATCTCCGCGCCGCTAACGGTCGCCTCAGAAACGGTTCCCGGACTCGATATTGCTTCAAGCTTCGGCCGTGAGTTGGAATTCGCGATCAGCCATACGGTTCATCATCATGCACTGATCGCCGAGCGGCTTCGTGAAATGTGTGTCGGAATTGACCCGATGTTCGGCGTGGCCGCCGCGACCCGACGCTTTTGGGAAACAGAAAACAAGAAGAACACGACGGAAAAACGAGAACGAATATGAACAACACAGCTTTGACCATAAGCTGGATCTGCCGGGTGGTTGTGGCACTGATCCTTTTTCAAACACTCTTTTTCAAGTTCACGGGAGCCGAGGAATCGAAGTACATTTTTACGACCGTAATGGGCGCTGAATACGAGGCCATCGGCCGCATTGGCTCGGGCATCGTCGAGCTGATCGCGGCGATCCTGCTGCTTATTCCTTCGACCGCATCGATCGGAGCCGTGCTCGCTCTCGGAACGATCACCGGCGCGATCCTCAGCCATCTCACCAAGCTCGGCATCGTCGTCAAGGATGACGGCGGCCTGCTCTTTATCCTCGCCATCGTCGTCTTTTTGCTGAGCGGCGTAACGCTGATGCTTCATCGAAAGGATCTGCCGGTCGTCGGGAGCTATCTTTAAACGCCGATGGGAGAGCTGCAGCAATTGTTTGAAATCTATGCGATGGGCGCTTCGGCGTACGTCCTCTTTGCTGTGCTGTTTTTCGGGACGTTCGTCAGCGAAGATGCCGCCTGTATTCTTGCCGGGACTCTGGTCGCCTCCGGAGCGGCGAGTTTTCCTCTTGCGCTGTCAGCCAGTTTTTTAGGGATCTTCGTCGGCGATGTCGGGCTCTATTGGCTCGGCCGCGGCTTTGGCCCCAGGCTTTTTAAAACTCGGCTCTTTGGGCGATTCGTCTCGAAAGGCTCATTAGCGAAGGCTTCCGGCTGGCTTCAGAAACGCGGTGCCGCCGCCATCTTTCTTAGCCGCTTTGTAACGGGCTTTCGGCTGCCGACATACGTCCTCGCCGGAGCGCTCAAGGTCAGCTTTCGTCGCTTTGCATTCTTCTTTCTTGTCGCTGCGGCGATCTGGACGCCGATCCTTGTCGGCTCGGTCGCCTTTGCCCAATCGATGTTGTTTTCAAGCAATGCATTGATCGGCCTCGTTGCGCTATTTTTCGCGATTCGCCTCATTCACAAATACTCGTCATGGCGAAACCGGCGGCTGCTCGTCGGACGCTTTCGCAGGTTTACGAAATGGGAGTTTTGGCCGCTGTGGGCCTTCTACGCTCCGGTCGTGATCTACGTTCTTTGGCTCGGGCTCCGTTTCTGCCGGCCAACGGCGTTCGCTTCAGCAAACCCGGCGATTCCGGCGGGTGGCTTCAAGGGCGAATCGAAAAACGAGATCTATCGCCTGCTTGCGGCTAATGAAGAAACCGCCGGTCATTTTCTCCGGCACTTCGTAGTTACGGCCGAGCTTTCGGCGAGCGACCGGTTGTTTGCTGCCGAAGGCTTGATGTCCGCTGCCGGGCTCGATTTCCCGGTCGTCGTAAAGCCCGATGCCGGCGAGCGCGGTGCGGGTGTCGCAATAGTGCAGAACCGCAGCGAACTCGAAGCCGCACTTGAAGGTGCCGAGCAGCCAGTCATCGTTCAGGAACTTGCCGCCGGGGTCGAGGCGAGCGTTTTCTACTACCGAATTCCTGGCGAGGATCGCGGCCACATCTTTTCGATAACGGAGAAGCGATTTCCGGAGGTCGTCGGCGATGGAAACTCAACGCTCGAGGAGCTCATACTCAAAGATCCGCGGGCGGTCGCGATGGCGGAGAAATATTTCGAACGGAATGCCGGTGAGCTTTCCCGCGTGCTCGCCCAAGGGGAGAGCTTTCGTCTGATCGACATCGGCACACACTCCCGCGGTGCTGTCTTCCTTGATGGCGGCCACCTGCTGACACCCGAACTTGAAGAACGCATCGACGCCATCTGCCGCGGGCTCGATGGATTCAATTTCGGCCGCTTCGACCTTCGTGCCGCGAGCTTTGAGGCTCTCGAAGCGGGCCGGTTCAGCATCATCGAGCTCAACGGCGTCACGAGCGAATCGACGAACATCTACGACCCGCGATACACTTTGACGGACGCCTACCGGATACTTTTTCGCCAGTGGCGCATCGCGTTCGAGGTCGGCTTGGCGAACATCGCGAGCGGTGCCGAACCCGTAAGCGTTGGTGAGCTGATCCGCCTCACTTTTGGCAAGCGGCCCGCCGTGAAGCCTCCGGAAAATGCCGAGCAATGTGCCTGATAGTTTTTGAGATAAGCGCAGATCCGGCCCGCGGGCTGCTGCTCGCCGCCAACCGCGACGAGTTTTACGACCGCCCGACGCTGGCCGCCGCCGCTTGGGAAGATGTACCCGGGATCTTTGCCGGCCGCGACCTGGTCGGCGGCGGAACATGGCTTGGAATATCGGGAAGCGGGAGGTTTGCCGCCGTTACGAACTATCGCAACCCGAAAGCTCCGAAAGGAACCCGCACGCGGGGCGAACTTGTCTCGGGGTTTCTTTCGTCGGGCATTTCCAGCCGTGATTATCTCGACACGATAGCTTCCGTCGCCGATGAGTATTCCGGATTTAATCTGATCGTTGGTACGGCCGGCCCGGACGGCATCGAGGCCGCGTATTTCTCGAACCGAGAAGGCGTTATCAGGCATCTGGGGCCCGGCATTTACGGGATCAGCAATCATCTGCTCGATACGCCCTGGCCGAAAGTTCGGCGGGCAAAGGAGATGTTCTCGACCACATTGGCCAACGATAACAATTCTCTCTTCGAACTTCTTTCAGACCGAACGCTCGCAGGGGACGACGAACTGCCAAATACCGGCATCGGGCTCGAACGCGAGCGGTTGCTTTCGCCGATCTTCATTGAAACGCCGATCTACGGAACGCGCTGTTCGACGGTTCTGCGGCTCAACGCAAAAAGCCCGCCGCGGCTTGTAGAACGCGTCCACGTCTAGGCATCGCCGAAGAACATCTTTCTGTATTTCGGATTCATCTTTTCGAGGTCAAAGACGACGAAGAAATCGATCGTGCCGAACTCGCGGTCGAGCATCGGCGGGCTGCAGACCTTTGCCCCGACGCGGAGATACATATTGAAGAGCGGCGGAAGCTCGACTGCGACCGAATCGAAGGTCGGCTCGGCGGCGGGTTCGATGCCGTTCGCCTTCGGCACGACGCGAAACTCGGGCATAAAATGCCCTCCGTCTTCGAGCTGCTGATGTGCCGCACGGCCAATCGCCTCGTCGTTTGTGAACAGCGAGCAGCAGCCGAAAAGATATCGCTTGCCCGTAGCCTGAAGATATGTCGCAAGGCCCTTCCAGAGAAGGAACAGAACCTTTGTGTTTCGATGCTCAGGAGCGATGCACGCCCGCCCGACCTCCATCCCGCGTTCGAGCACCTCGGCCGGAAGGTCCTCAATGGTAAATTCACCGAATGAATAAAACCCCGACGGCCGCTTTGCGGTTTCGATCGAGTTGATCCGATAGGTGCCGACCGTCCGGCCGGTCGAGTTCTCGATAACGACCAGATGCCGGCAGCGGTGGTCGTATTCATCAAAGTCGATGGCCTGTTCGCCCGGTTTCGCTTCGCGTCCGGCGATCTCGACATTGAAGACCTGATACCGAAGTTCAAGTGCCGACCGCACCTCGGCGTTGGTCCGTGCAAGCCTGACGGTGTAGCGGCCGTCGGTGATCGCAAATTTCCTGGCGGCCCGGACGAGCTTTAAGATCGCTGCGGTCCGCGAGAATGGTTTTCGTATTCGTGCTCTGATCGCTCCGGTCATCACCCCGCTATCATCTTTCACGGAGGTGAACGGGCGGTTACCGCCGATTGAACTCCGCATTAAATCGTCTTGCGAGGGTTAAATTCCGTGCGTCGGCTTTAATATTCCCGACCGGGCGGAATATACTCTTCGGGCGGGAGCAACAACGTTTCCGACCATCCCTATGACAAAGCCCCGATATCTCACAAAATCACGATTCAAGCTCGCAGTCGATTGCCCGACGAAGCTCTTTTACACGGGTAAGGACGACGAATACGCGAACCAGAACATCGACGACCCGTTTCTGCTCGCCCTTGCCGAGGGCGGCTTTCAGATCGGCGAGCTGGCAAAGGCCTATTACCCCGATGGCGTCGATATCAAGGCTCTCGGTTACGACGAAGCTCTTGCCGCCACGAATGAGCTTCTCGCGACAGGCGAAGCGACGATCTTTGAAGCCGCCGTTAGTTTCGAAAATCTCTTCATCCGCGTCGATATCCTTCGGCTCTCGGGCAATCGCATAGAGGTCATCGAGGTAAAGTCGAAGTCTTACGACAAAGAGGCCGATGCCTTTTTTGGCAAGCGTGGTGGGATAAGCTCGGCGTGGAAGGCGTATCTTTACGACATCGCGTTTCAGAAATACGTTGTGCAGAAGGCGTTTCCGGGCCATGAGGTCGCAGCCTTTCTGATGATGACGGACAAGGCGGCCGTTTGCCCGACCGACGGGCTTAACCAAAAGATCCGCATCGTGAGGGAAGGCGAGCGAAAGTCGGCAAAGCTGGTCGAGCCGCTTAGCGAAGCCGAGCTCGACGCGAAGCTGCTTTGCCTTGTCCCGGTCGATGAAGAATGCGACCGCATTTTTGCCAATGAGGACACGAAGCCGCCTGACCCGCTCTCGTTTGCCGAGCGGGTTTCGCTATTTGCCGCGAGCTACGAACGCGACGAGAAGATCCCTTCGCCGATCGGGCAAAAGTGCAAAGGGTGTGAGTTCATCGCGACGCCGGAGGACGAGGCCGAGGGCCTCAAAAGCGGCTTTAAGGAATGCTGGCGTGCGCAACTCGGCTGGACGGATGCCGACTTCGAAGAGCCAACCGTGCTCGACATCTGGGATTACCGGCAAAAGGACAAGATGATCGCGGCGGGCAAGATCAAGCTCGCGGCGATCACCGAGGACGACATCGGCTCGAAGGCCGACGACCGCCCGGGGCTTTCCCGCAACGAGAGGCAATGGCTGCAGGTGAGCAGGGCCGTAAGCGGCGACGGGTCGTTTTATATCGACGCCGATAACCTCGCCCGCGAGATGGACGGCTGGACGTTTCCGCTGCACTTCATCGACTTTGAAACCGCAACGCCGGCGATCCCCTTCAACCGCGGCCGCCGTCCGTATGAGGGCATCGCATTTCAATTCTCGCACCACGTGGTCGAGGCCGACGGCACCATTCGCCACGCCGGCGAATACATCAACACCGATCGCGGGACGTTCCCGAACTACGCTTTCGCACGTGCGCTAAGGGCCGAGCTCGAATCCGACTCGGGCACGATCTTCCGCTATGCCGCACATGAGAACAGCTACCTGAACATGATCTATCGCCAACTTCGCGAGGATCCGAGCGACATCCACGACCGCGAAGAGCTTTGCGGGTTCATCCGCTCGATCACCGTTTCCGGGAAGGACTTGGCCGAGACGTGGGAAGGCGAACGGAAGATGGTCGATCAACTCGAGCTCGTAAAGCGGTACTTCTATGACCCCTATATGGGCGGTTCGAACTCGATCAAGAAAGTGCTTCCGGCGATCCTGAACGGCTCCGAGTTTCTGCAGGCGAAATACTCGCTGCCGATCTATGGCGACGATGACCATATCCCGAGCAGAAACTTCGAGCGGTGGGCATGGATCGCACACGAAGAGGGCTTCGTAATCGACCCATATCAGCGGCTGCCGCGGATGTTCGCAGACATTCCCGAGGATGATCTGGAACTCCTGAGCGAGAGCGATATGCTTAACGAGGGCGGGGCGGCGATGACGGCCTATGCACGTCTGCAATTTGAGGACATGACCGAATACGAACGCGGCGAGATCATCAGAGCGTTGCTCAAATATTGTGAGCTCGATACCTTCGCGATGGTGATGATCTACGAAGGCTGGCGAGAGATGCTGCGGGCGTGATCACCGCTTTCGGCCGGCGTAGCGCAGATAGACAATGTCGGGCGTGTCGAGATTTCGGCCGGCTTTGAGGTTCGTCGCAAGCCGGATGAACTGCGCCATCGACCAAGCTAGCGGCGTCGCCGAGCCCGTGCCCTCGCCGAACTTCAGCTCTGGAATGAACTGCTTGTCTATATCCGCCGGAGTCTCCTTTTTGTCCCAAACCTGCTCGGGGATCATCAGGCCGTCATTCGCGAAAGCGAGCATATGATCAAGGCGGGACTGAGCCTTCAGAAGATAGCTGATCGATGGTTTGGCAGTTGGTTGCGGCCTTGCACGCTTGTCAAGTGGCCGCATGTCGCGTTCGCTATACGACTGTAGATATCTGCGATGAAGAGCTAACTCATACTGAGCTCTTTCGCCTGAGAGCAGCACCCAAAGCCTTCCTTTGCCCGTGTATTTCCCGTCCCAGTTCCAGCGGCGGCCGTCGTCCATCTCGCCGTAGCCGTCGTTGTTATAGCGGTAAAATGCGGGGCCATTTGGCGTTTCGACCTTGATAACCTTGTCGATGACATTTAGCGAATTGATGATGATCGGGTCGCCCGCCCGGCGGATGCCGAGCCGGACAAGTTCGAGGAAACCGGCATCGACTATTTCGCGCTCATCAAAGGTCCCGGCACCGTTGTTCAGCTCTATCTTGTCACCGGCGTCGGGTTTGCCATTCTGTGCGATGCGGATGTAATAAGGCTCCTTCGAATGCGGGCCGGTCTTTGTCACAGTCCATTTCTCGATGTTCGCTTCCCACGCGTCGGCCGTCTTGAGATAAAGCTCGGCCGAGGCCGTATCGCCATTTCGCCGGGCGATCTCGGCCGCACAGACGAGTCCCGCGATCTCGGCCGCGATGGTCGAGGGCGAATAGCCCGCCTCTTCTTCCCAGCGTTCCTGCGGCGTCGAAGGGCCGTTCTTGACGATGAAATCGGCCGCCTTCTTTACGTGGTTTTCCCACGTCGGCTTGTCGAACCGCTTCAGCTCATATGCCATTATCAGCGGATAGGCGACCTCGTCCATCTGCAGCGAGTCCCAAAATGGCCGCCCGTCGAGCCACGAATTCTGCGGGAAGCTACCGTCCGGTTTCTGCTGCACCTTAAACAGAAAATCGAGCGCACGATTCGCTGCCGCCGTATCGCCGATCGCCATAAAGGCCGTAAAGACCTGATAAAGATCGCGCGACCAAACAAGATGATAGCCGCCGATGTTCGGCTCGTTCGCATTCGCCCCGCCGCCCCACGGCACGCTCATCGAAGCAATATTTGCGCCCGGATTCGCCTTGTCCTCATGCGCCTTGAGCTGCATCGCCGCCATGTTGAACTGCGCCTGATACTTCGCATCAACCCGCGGCAGGCCTCTCACGTAACTGAACCAACCGGTCTGATATTCTTGGTAGATCTTGTCAAAACCCTTGCTAAGGGACTTGAATGCATTTTCCTTTGCGGCCGTCGGATCAGCCGCAAAAGACAGCACGAAAAGCATCGATTGGTCCTTTTCGCCGCCGGCTCGCGTTTGGACGACTCTTGCGGTCTGAACCACGTTCCCGCTTTCCGCCCGTTCGTAGATCGCCGACATGGAGCCGTTACGTCTAAGTTGGGTCAGGCCGTCATTCTCTCCCAGAAATCCGTTCGACGGGTTCTCGAAATTACAGCGGCCGCAAGTTAACGCCGATGATATGGTCCCGTCCTTGGAAAGCAAGAACCTTCCATCGGTCCACGCCGTGTCATTCAAACCGCTGTTTGCAAGCGATGGGTCGTAGTAGAGATAAAGTTCAAGACCTTCGAGATTTGGTTCGAATCTGACGGAAATGATCACGGAGTCTGAGTCCGGATCAGCTAGAATCGTCTTTTCGATCGTCCAGTCACCGGATCTCGATGAGCTAATTTGCCGAAAGGCCAATGACACCGGGGATTCCGCTGAGCGATAGAACTCTGACAAAGGAACGCGGGAGACTGAAGTGGTCGTGGGCAGATTAAAGATCTTCTCGCGTCGGCTAATCGGCAGGCTATACACCTTGTGGTCGGCATTATCCTGCTCGGTCTCGACCTTTTTTGTCTTTGGGTTGACGACGACGAACTGCAGCAGGTGCACGTTCGCGACCGTTACGTCCGGGTAATAGACCTCGGTCAGGACGCCCTGAGCGAGTGTGAACCAGACCTTGCTCTCGGTCGTCGCCGAGGTGCCGACACCCTGCTTAGCGGCGGTCGCCCACTGGGCATCCTTGCCCGGCCCACCCGGAGCCACCATCTGCGCCGAAACGGCAGCGGCAAAGATCACCGCCGAGACGCAGAGACGCAGAGAGGGTGAAATGAGAATTGAAAGATGGTAAATGAAAGATGAAAAAATGGAGCTTGGCTTCTTTCCGCTGTTACGCACTCCTTGCCGAGAACGGTGCAATTCGGCATACCGTTCGTTTACACCTCGCTCATGTAAGCGATTCGGTAGGTCTTTGATCAAATTTCTTATCTCACATCTATCAATTTTCATCTCTCATTTCTCACTTATCATCTATTAATTCTCATCTATCAATTCTCATCTATCATTTCTCTCAAACTTCCCGTTCCGCCATACGAGTTCGTAGAGCAGTTTTCCTTTCTCGCTGATCTCGAAATCGGCCGTTTCCTCGACGATCTTTTTGGAATAGACCTTCATCGTCGTTCCGATGCGCGGAAGTTCATACCAATGCTTATTGTTATAGTCCGGCACGGCGACGAGCGAGACGTCCGTCCATTTCCCGCCGCTGTACTCGAGAAAATGAAAGTCGTTCATCATCTCGGCAAAGGTCGCAATGCCGACCAGATACGTGCCGTCGGGCTTTTTGAAGATGGCCATCTCGATGCAGCTTTGGGCTCCATCGCAGCCGCCTTTGAAATAGCCGTTCTTAATGTCTTCGACCTCGGTGAAGGTCTTTAGATATTCCGCGCGTGCCTTTTTGCAGCCCTTGTCCGTTGCCCGGTCGCAGCCTTCAAGGGTGAAATATTCGTCCGGCAGCAAGGCAAAGAAATCCATTACCGTCCGCGGGCCGCTTTGCGGCTGAGAGACATCGGTCGCATCCCCGGCCTCGCCGGTCTTTGCCTCAGCTGCGGGCGTTGCTGGAGGTGCAGTATTGTTCGCAGTCGGTGCGGCAACTCCGCACGAAAATATCGAGCTAAGGGAGAAGAAAAGCGTTATCGCGAGCTTCATATTGTTGGTTGACTCCTTCGCGATGAATTGTAACCAAAGGCGTTTCAAACAGGATGCAATTTCAAGACACAAGCTCCGCGTCCCCGCGTCTCTTTGTCGCCCTATCGCAGCGTCTAACCCTTCCGCCGGAAGATCCTGAACTCGTGACCATCGAGGCTGATCGCTGGGAGTGCAACGGTCCGCTCCGGTGCATTCGGCGTCACCTCGTCAAAGCTGCCGCTTGCTTCGAGCGTTCCGACAAAGGGTGTGCTCGCCATATTTATTGCGACGACGATCTCTTCCGTTCCGGCACGGCGGGCGAAGGTCACGACCCGCGCCTCGTCCGAATTCCTGATCCACCGCAGTTCACCGCGGCGGAGGGCATTCGAAGATTTCCGCAGTGCGATCATCGCCGGATAGAACTTGACCATTTCCGGCCGCCGCTCGGCAAATTGCCAAAAGATCGGCCGCTTTTCAAAGAGGGCCGGAGCGCCCGATTCGGTCGTGTCGCCCGCTTCCATTCCGTTATAGACGAGCGGAATACCGTCGAGCGTAAAGGCGAGTGCCTGTGCCGCGAGCGCGCCTTTCTCGCCAAAGCGGGCGATGGCACGCCGCTCGTCATGGTTATCAGAGAACCGCATCCGCAGGCTGCCGCGAGGGAACTTCGAGGCCTGATCTTCCCAGACCTTGCGAAGCTCGTAGGCCGGCATCTGGCCGTGGAGCACCTTATCGAGCATGGCGTGCATCGCCCATGAATAATCGACGTTAAAGGCATTGACCATCAGGTCCGGCGATTCCCATTCGGCCAGCCAGAGCGTATCGGCCTTGACCTTATCGACCTCGGCACGTGCCGTTTCCCAAAAATCCGTTGGCACAAATCCGGCGACATCGCAGCGAAAGCCGTCGAGGTCATATTCCCGAACCCAGAACTTGAGCATCTCGATCATGTATTTGCGAAGCTCCGGGTTGTCGTAATTTAGGTCGGCGACGTCGGCCCAATCCGGCACCGGAGCGACGATCTCGCCTTTTTCATTGCGGGTGTAAAACGCCGGAGTTTTCATCATCACACTGTCCCATGCCGTGTGGTTGGCGACGATGTCGATGATCACCTTCATCCCGCGGCGGTGCGATTCGGCGACGAGACGTTTGAGGTCTTCGGGCGTGCCGTAGTCCGGATTTATGGCGTAGAAATCCTTGACCGCATATGGCGAGCCGACGGTGCCTTTACGTTTCGCCTCGCCGATCGGATGGATCGGCATCAGCCATAGCACATCGACACCTAGCGACTTCAGCCGGTCAAGGTCTTTCGTGATGCCGTTGAAATCGCCGGTCGCCGAATACTGCCGCGGAAATATCTGGTAGATCACCGCATCCTTGACCCAATCCTGCGAAGGCCGTGCCGGTTCCTTCGAAAAATCCCTTGCCGGCTGCTGTCCGGCGACCGTTATGCTAAACAAAACCGCAAAGACGCAGAGACGCAGAGTTTTTCGAAGGGCTATTGAGATGATCGATGACCTTTTCCGCATTGTTTTTTCTATCCTGTAAATCCTGTATATCCTGTTTTGATCTCCTCTCCGTCCCCGCGTCTCAGAGGTTAAGACAACTAATGCCCGCCGGCCGCGGCTCCCTCGATCTTTGCCGCTCCGACGTCCTTAACGATGAACACGGTCGCCGCCGCGATCAGCATCGAGATGCCGCCGAGAATGACGACATTGATCGGCTTTCCGCCGAGCAGTCCGTCGTAGATCTGCGGGATGAGGAACGACATAACGACCTGCGGGATAACGATAAAGAGGTTGAATACGCCCATGTAAACGCCCATCCGCTCGGGCTTGATCGCTCCGGCGAGGATCACGTAGGGCATCGCGAGAATGGATGTCCATGCGATTCCCAGTCCGGCCATCCCAAACATAAGCATGTATTTGTTTGTCGCAAAGGCTGTCGAGATAAGCCCTAGCCCGCCCAAGGTCAGGCAGATGATGTGAACCGTTTTTCGGCTGGTCTTTTCAGCAAGCCAAGGGAGCAGGAAGGCGAAGCTAAAACACGTTACGTTGTAAAACCCGAACATCAAACCGCCCCACTCGGTTCCAGACTGGAACAGCTCAGGCGTGGTCTTTTCGTCGATCGCACCGAAAACGCCCTTCGCCACGCTCAGCCCGTAAAACTGCCACATACAAGGCAGTGCGAACCAGGTAAAGAACTGCACGATGGCAAGCTGCTTCATCGTCGGCGGCATGTCCTTGATAGCTTCGCCGATCTCTTTGAAGATCGAGCCCACGAGGTTTCCTTCCTTCTGCTTAGCACGGAAGGCTTCCATATCTTCGGGCGGATATTCGTGCGATGTGAAGACGGTCCACAGCACCGCCGCGAGGAAGAAGACGCCGCCGACCGTGAACGCGATCAATGTCGAATAGGGAATCCCGCTCGCCATTATGCCTACGACGCCCATCGCCGTCAGGATGAACGGAAGTGCATTCGCAAGTGTCTGCCCGATGCCGATGAAGAACGACTGCATCACGAAGCCGAGTGTCCGCTGCTCTTCCGGCAGGTTGTCGGCGACGAACGCCCGGAATGGCTCCATCGTGATGTTGATCGAGGCATCGAGCACCCAGAGCAATCCCGCGGCCATCCAGAGTGCGCTTGAGTTCGGCATGGCGATCAATGCAAGGCTCGCCAGGATCGCACCGACCAGGAAGAACGGCCGCCGCCGGCCAAGTCCCGTCCACGTCCGGTCGCTCAAGGCCCCGACGATGGGCTGAACGAGCAGGCCCGTTATCGGCCCGGCCAGCCAAAGGTAAGGCAGGTTCGCCTCGTCTGCGCCAAGGTATTTGTAGATCGGCGACATATTCGCGATCTGCAATCCCCAGCCGAACTGAATACCGAGGAACCCGAAACTCATGTTCCAGATCTGAAAGAACGAAAGTCGTGGTTTGTTCTGCATCATTTCTCCGAACGCGGACACCTCTGTCCGCAAATTGCTGCAATACGGATCTGTTTTTCAACGCAAAGCCGCCAGGACGCAATGACGCAAACGAAAGCACTTTGCGGCTTTGCGCCTTTGCGTTGAGAGCTTTTCTAGTCGACGTTCATCGTTCCGATTTCCTACTTTGCAATATAAATTCCCGCCGAGCGGGCCGGGATCATTGCTTTGACCTTGCCGTCGTTCACCTTGATGTCTGCAAGATTGCCGAGTGCCTCCTTTAGCACGGCGTCAACCGGGATCTGCCGGCTGATGAACGAGATGTCGAAGCTGACCTCGGCGGGTTTCGTGTCGTTGTTAAAGATGACGATGACCGCCGCTTTGTCCGTCAGCCGGGCATAGGCGTACTGCTGCTCTTCGTCAAGCAGGTCAAGCGAGCGGCCGCGGTGGAGCGGCTCAAGTTCTTTCCTCAGCGCGCCGAGCTTTGCAAGATGATTCCAAACGTCGTTCTCCTCGGCGGTGCGGCCTGCCGCGGTGAAGGCATTGCGCGTGTCGCCCGGAAATCCGCCCGGGAAATCTCGCCGGTTGTCCGGGTCGGCTCCGCCGGGCATCGCGATCTCGTCGCCGTAATAAAGCAGCGGCGTTCCGCGGGAGGTCATGATCAGAGTTTGGGCGAGCTTCAGCCCGGTCGTCGTCGCACCGGGTTCGTTCATGAACCGCGGCATATCGTGGAGCCCGAGGAATGTTACGAGAACATTGGCCCGCGGGTAGATCCAGTCGCGGGCAAACATCTGATGCACCTCGCGGATCGGCTTCCCCTGTGCAAAGGCGTTTCGGATCGGGTAGAAAAGCCCGAAGTCGTAAAGCGTGTCGATCTCGGGGTCGAGCCCGTCCCAGCCCCTTCGGCCTTTCTGGAAGAAGGAAAGCAGCACCGGATCGCTGTCGTAAAGCTCGCCGAGGATATTCACTTTCGGAAATTCGCGGTGAACGGCCGCTCCCCATTTTGCCCAAAAGCTTCTCGGCACGTGCGGCAGCGTGTCCATCCGGATGGAGTCAAAGCCGACCTGTGCCAGCCACCAGAGCGAGTTCTGGATCAGGTATTTCTCGACCTCGGGGTTGTTCTGGTTCAGGTCGGGAAGTATATCGATGAACCATCCGTCGATGTTCCGCCGCTGTGTTTGATATGTCCCACGCGGGTTCATCGCCGTCCATTTCTGCCAGTTGTTCGAGTCGTGCTTCTCGACCGTTCCGTTGAACCAATTCGGTGTCGGCGGATCTTTTGCCCAAGGGTGATACGGCCCTGTGTGGTTCACGACCTGATCCTGCAGGACGACAAAGCCCGCCAGGTGCGCCTTGCGAACAAACTCGCGGAGCTTTGCCATGTCGCCGAGGTGTTCATCGACCGCGTAAAAATCTACGGCACCGTAACCGTGAAATCCGGTAGTCGCCGGCATCTCCGGAGGATAGACCTCGAGCGTGTCCTCGCGGTCGGCGTTGTCATAAACGGGCGTTGTCCAAATGGCGGTCGCGCCAAGCGATTTGATGTAAGGCAGCTTGTCGATAATGCCCTGAAGGTCGCCGCCGTGATAGTGCCGGCCCTTCTTCCGGTCGTAAAGCCCTTTCGACTTTGGCGGGTCGTTGTTCGTCTGGTCGCCGTCGGCAAAGCGGTCGGTAAAGACGAAATAGATCACATCATCGACCGTAAAGCCGTTGTAGTTGCCGAGCCGCTGCTGCGGTGTGAAGACCTCGAACGGCGCGATAGTTGAACCCGCAGGCGTGACTATTCGAAGCTGATAGTTTCCCGGCCGGACGGTCTCCGCCAGCCGCACATCGGCGAAGAGATAATTGCCATTCTCGCTCGACATGAAGTTGTCGGCCGTGATGCCAGGCGTCGCGGATTCGATGCGGGCACCGCCGAGGTTCTTGCCCTTAATGAGAACGCGGACGGGATTGATAGTGCTCCCGACCCACCAACTCGGCGGATCGATCTTCTCTAATGCCGGAGCCTGCGCCGCCGCCGCAACCGCGAAAAGGAGAACCAAACCGCAGAGACGCAGAGACGCAGAGAAAAGGAATCTTTTGTTCCTAACTTCTAAGGCATGCGCTCGCGTGATCGTTGCAACTTTTACAAACATTTTTTCTCTCATTCCCCGTGTCTCCCCTTCTCCGCGTCTATACCGTCCGGCCGTAAGTTTCCGTCAATTCCCTAAGCCGGGCAGTGATCTCGTCGGTCAACGCACCGCGCTCGAACCGCCAGTACCAATTGCCCGAGTCCGATGCGGGCAGGTTCATCCGGCCTTCGGTCCCAATTCCGAGCAGGTCCTGCACCGGCGTTATTGCCGTGTCCGCGACGCTTGCCCAAACGGCCCGGATAAAGTCCCAGTGGATCTCGCTCCCGTCGGTGCAAAGATATTTGAGGCAGTATTCGTGCTCGCGGGTGATGTCCTCTGCGTCGCGGGTCGAACCCGCTCCGGCCTGCGAGAGCCACCAACCGACGGTCGTATCGTTGTCGTGCGTGCCGGTGTAGGCAACACAGTTTCGGGTGTAGTTGTGCGGAAGGTCTTGGTTCTTCGCATCGCCGCCAAAGGCGAACTGCAGGATCTTCATTCCCGGGAAGCTGTACATATCGCGAAGCTCTTCTACGTCAGGAGTGATAACGCCAAGGTCCTCGGCGATCACTGGCAGCCGGACGAGGCTTTCGCGGAGAGTTTGGAAAAGCTCCTTGCCCGGAACATCGACCCAGCGCCCGTTCTCTGCCGTCTTGTCCTCGCCCGGGACTTCCCAAGAAGCGGCAAACCCGCGAAAGTGATCGATGCGGACGACATCGACCGTCCTCAGAGTAAACTCAACACGCGCGACCCACCATTTAAAACCATCGGCTCGCATCCGCTCCCAGTCGTAGATCGGGTTGCCCCAGAGCTGGCCCGTCTCCGAAAAATAATCGGGCGGCACGCCGGCCACGACACGCGGGCTGCCGTCCGGGTTCAGCTTGAACTTCGCCTGGTTGCACCAAACGTCGGCCGAATCGAGCGCGACAAAGATCGGCACATCGCCGATGATCCTGATGCCGTGTTTGTTGGCATATTCCTTGAGCAGGCCCCACTGGCGGAAGAAGAGAAATTGGTAGAACTTCTCGGCCTGTATCTTGTCAAAAAGCTGTTCGCGGATGGCGGCCATCGCACCGGGCTCGCGGAGCTTGAGTTGCGTCGGCCATTCGTACCAGGCCTTCTGATCCTGCGAGGCCTTTACCGCCTTGTAGGTCGCATAATCGTCAAGCCACCAATCGTTCTGGTGCTGAAACTTCTCGAATTTACCGCGGATGTCGGTGCTCGTCGTGTGCTGAAATCCTTCATAGGCGAGCGGCAGAAGCTGAGATTTCCACTCATAGACCGAGCCGAAATCGACCTTGTGGGCAGGGAACTCGGGCCGATCAGAAAGCTGAGCCGGAACGAGGAATTCGTCGTTGACCAACATTTCCGGCGAGATCAGAAGCGGATTGCCCGCAAATGCCGAAAAGCATTGATAGGGCGAATCGCCGTAACCGGTCGGCCCGAGCGGTAATATCTGCCAATAGGTCTGCCCCGCGGCCTCAAGAAAATTTACGAAAGAATAAGCCTCCGGCCCGAGGTCGCCGATGCCGTAATCGCCCGGCAGGCTCGTCGGATGAAGCAATATCCCCGATGCTCTTGGAAATTTCATTAGTTAAAGAATGCTCGCATAGCGTCGAGCAAATACCTCGACTCGAAAGTACGCGTCTGCGCCTAGAAAGCCGTCCTCGAAGCTGATTAACGGGCCGGCTTGATCTCGTAAACGAAAGCGCTTCGCGGAGCCATTGTGATCCGCAGACGCTTTCCGTCGCTCTTGACCGTTTCGCGGTCGCTGACGACCGGGCCAAGCGATACGTCAAATAACGCTATCCGTTCAGGAACAACGTAATCGATCTCGATCACTTTCTCTTTGTCGCTCGCGTTGAATGCGATCAGTACGGCTGCCATCCAGTCAACAAGCTGAACACGCCGCTCAAAAACATAAGCGTCCTTGTCGTAAAAAAGATCGGTCGTCGTTCCGTTCGCCATCCCAATGCTCGTCCGCCGGGTGTTCATCCACTTCCGCGTCCACTCGAACATCCGCTGTTCTTCCGCGGTCCGGCCTTCCCGGGTGAATGCATTTCTTACATCGCCGCGGAAGCCGCCGGGGAAGTCTTTGCGGTTGTCCGGGTCGTGGCCGCCGGCCATCGCGAGCTCATCGCCGTAATAGATCTGCGGAATGCCGCGGACGCTCAGCATAAATGCCATGTGCATCATCGCGCCTTCGAGCGTTGCTCCCGGCGTTGACATAAATCGATCCACATCGTGGTTCGCGGTCGGCGTCGTCACACGATTCACATTCGAGTAAAGCCCGTCATATTTCAGCACGTCGCGAAGGGCCGATGCTGGCTTCTTTCCGGTGAAAACATCCCGCGAGGCTTCCCAAAGATTGAAGTCGAAAACGCTCGGGAGCTTGGTGTCGATGCCGTCCCAGCCAGTCTTTCCGCCCTGGAAAAATGCAAGGTGGGCCGAGTCCATTTCAAGCACCTCGCCAACGAGATAGAAATTTGGATACTGCTTGAGTATCGCCGTTGACCAATCGCGGATGAACGTCCGCGGCATATATTGGATCGTGTCCTGGCGAATGCCGTCGATGCCGGTCATCCCGATCCACCAGAGCGCGTTCTGGATCAAATACCGCGATACTTCGGGCTCGTCCTGGTTGAGGTCCGGCAGAAATTCATTGAACCAGCCGCGAAGCAAAATGTCGCGTTCGGCCGGCGAAGCGTTCGGCGAAAAGAGCACCGAGTCATTGAAAGTGTTTTGATTGAAAGGTGAGAACCAATTTGGGAGCGGCGGCCGCTTGACCCATTCGTGCTGCACACCGACGTGGTTCGCGACCTGGTCCTGTATCACCTTGATCCCGCGTTTGCGAGCCTCGGTCACAAGCTCGCGAAGGTCGGCCATCGTCCCGAAGTTATTCTCGACCCCGTAATAATCGATAGCGTGATAGCCGTGATAGTTCGTGTAAGGGCACCAGGGCTGGGCACAGGTGTTCGGTTCGTCCGGATTGTCGTACCAGGGCGTAAGCCAAATGGCAGTGATGCCGAGTTCCTTCAGATAATCAAGCCGCGAGATGACACCGCGGATGTCTCCTCCGTGCCAGCCGCGAGGGTTCTTACGGTCAACGTCCTTGTTGTTACGCTCGTCGCCGTCCGCAAAGCGGTCGGTCATTATCAGGTAAATGATGTCGTCGCTCGTGACCTCGTCTTTCGGGTTGCGTTGCGAAAGCTCCGGAAGGAGTTCCCAATCAAAGGCCGTCGAGCCTCCTGCGGTCTCGATCCTGAACTCGTATTTACCCGGCCGAGCATCCTTTGCGATCGTGATATCAAAGAATAAATGGTCGGCCGCAGCATTTATACGCACACCGTCCGCCTTTAGGCTCGTCGCCGGCGAGACGATCCGCGCACCCGCAAACCCGCTTCCGCGAATGAGCATCCTTACCGTTGCGACCGAATGACCGGCCCACCAGTTCGGCGGTTCGGCCTTCTCTACCCTCGGCACGGCCGCAAATGCAGCCATCGTGAGGGCAGCCGAAAGCACGAAGGCATTTAACGAGGATCGGATCATCGTAAAAGAAAAGGGGCGTGGGAACGATTATCGTTCACGCCCCTTGAAAGAACAAAGTTGTTCCGGGCCCGGAGGTTCGGCTTTGATTCGCTTGTCCCGAGATGGGCAACCGAGAAAAGCCGCTGGTCAGCCTCCGCTCCGGGCCAGGGCTTTAGAACTCAAGCCTGAGTCCGAACTGGATCTGGCGTTGAGTAAATCCATACGTCGAACGGATCGTTCCGAATCCGAATACCGGATCGGTGTTGCCAAGGTCCGTGTTCGGCGGCGTGAGCTGCGGTGTATTGAACAGGTTGAAGAACTCGGTGCGGAACTGGATCTTGAACAGTTCTCCCCAGGCAAAGTTCTTCGTGAGGCCCATGTTCAGTTGGTTCGCGATCGGGCCGCGGAGGCCATTTCGCTTAAGCGTTCCGAAACGTCCTGCAGGAGCTTCCGAGAACGCACTGCGGTTAAGGTAAAGGTCCTCGTTGCCGGTGTACGGGTCGCCATTGAGGTCAACCAGAACTCCGTTGCGGCGAACGTCGAACGGCTGTCCGCTCTGGAGGCGGTAGATACCGTTGACCTGCCAACCGCCGATGATCGCGTCAAGAGCCTTCGGCATATCGCTTCCATATTTGCGGCCGCGGCCGAAGGGCAGGTCATAGACCGACTCGAACGAGAAGACATGCGGGAAATCAACCCTCGACCGCGAGAAGGGCTCGATGAAGTTGATGTTCGTATCGCCGACCGAGTCGAATGCGCCCTCGCCGTTGTCTTTCGTCTTCGAAAGCGTGTAGGCAACACGGTACTGCCAACCTTCCGAGAAGCGGCGTTCAAGCTGGATCTGGAGCGAGTCGTACTGCGACTTGCCAAGGTCGTCGCGGACGCGTGCCGGGCCGTTGAGCGACGGGTAGCAAAGCCCGTTGACCAGCGGACGCGGACATGCGACCTGCGTTCCGTCCTGAACGATGCGGCCGTTGAGGTTGTAATAAAGGATCATGTTGCGGCCGGTCGTTCCAACGTAGCCGACGCTGATCGCCGTATTGCTGGTCAGCTGATGCTGGACCTGGAAGTTGTACTGGTGGATGTTCGACGTCTTGTTGTCGGGCAGCCACGCAAGCACGCTTACGTTCTGCGGGTTGTTAAGGTTGACGCTATCGACCGATCCGATCGGGAGCGGGCCCGTAGCAAGACGAGAATCGAGCGTGCCGTTCGGAGCACGGCCCGAGAGCGTAATGCGGACGCCGTCGCCGTAGTTGAACTGCGAGAAGCCGCTGTAGGGCGGGTTCTGCGCAAGCTGGTTGTCGATGCCGCCGCGGTCAAGGAAGTAAAAGAGTCCGTAGCCGCCGCGGATCACCGTCTTGCCGTCGCCCGTCAGGTCATAGGCAAAGCCGAGCCGCGGACCAAAGTTATTCGTGTCCGTCTCGGTCAGCGAATCGCCTGAACCATCGGCCACGATCAGCCGTCCGGTATTGATGTCAAAGTTAGCCTGTCGGCCGTACATCTCGGTCGGGTTCGTGAAAAGCTCATAGCGAAGACCGAGATTAAGCGTCAGCTTGTTCGTTACACGCCAGTCGTCCTGAATGAACAAGGCGTTCTCCCAGTTGCGGGTTCCGACCGTTCCGAACGGCGGCCCGATCTGGTAGTTGCAGACAAAGCCGATAAGGAGGTCGGCCTGCTCCCAACCGGTCGCCGGAGCGCCGCCGCACTGCGTCGGGTCGCTGTTGCCGATCAGGAAGAAGTAGCCTTTGCCGCGGTTCGGCCGATAAAGAGCGACGTCGCGGCGAAGCAACGTTCCGCCAAATTTGAATGTATGGTTGCCGGTGATGTAGCTCACACTGTCAACAATCTGGTATGTCGTCTGCGGTACGAGATATGGGCCGAAGTCGCCGGTGTATTCAAGCTGGCCGTTGTAGCCGCCGATGAGTGCACCGCCGCCGAGGTTGGCATCGCGGTTCGCATTCGGGATGCCGAGGTCCGCCGATATCGTCTGATCAAAGAAGGGCGGCGTGTAGCCGTAGCGGATGCGGTTAACCTGAATGCGGAACTCATTAAAGAGCGAGGGCGAAAGTGCAGTGTTCAGGCCGACCACCGCTCCGCGGGTGCGGATCGGGTTCGTTCCCGAACCAAAGCCGGCCGGAAGGTCCGGAAGCCGCGAGGACGTCGTTTGGTCGAACATTCCGTAGCTGTAACGCCCAAATATCTGGTTCTTCGAGTTCAGGTTCGAATCGATACGGATATCGTAGGTGTCCTGGTCGAGCGTTTCGTTACGTGTCGTTACGTAGTTGCTAAAGATGCCCGGGCGGTTCGGCAGCGGGAAAGCCTGCAGGTACCTTAGTGCGACCGGGTTCATACGGTTGCCCGGAAGCTGGTCGATGCGGTTGCCGGCGATCGGCTGTCCCGTAAGGATGTCGAAGAGCTGACCGCCGTTCGGCCGCCCAGGTGCTCCGAGGAGTTCGCTGAAGTCGCCAGTTCTCATACGTGCTGTCGGAACTGTCGCCGTCTCCTGATTTAGCGGAAGGAACTGGCGAAGTCCTTCATAATTACCGAAGAAGAAAACCTTGTTCTTCCAGATCGGGCCGCCGAGCGAGCCGCCATATTGTCCGCGGCGAAACTCGTTGCGAGTATTGTTAAAGGTCGGGCGTGCGTCCAGGTTATCGTTGCGGATAAAGAGGAATGCACTGCCGTAAAAGTCATTGCGTCCCGATTTCACTACCGAGTTGATGATCGCACCGCCGCCGCGGCCGAATTCAGCCGTTGCGACGCTGGTCTGCACACGAAATTCCTGAACGGCCTCGGCCGACGGAAAAACGTTGATGGTGTTGACGAGCGATTCGTTGTTATCGACGCCGTCAAGCAAGAAATTGTTCGCCTGCGTCCGCTGTCCGTTTACGGAAAGTGCTGCACCGCCGGTATTTCGTCCGCGGTAGGTCTCTGCGTTGCCGCTGACGCCCGTGGCGAAGCCGGCCGGTACGCCTTGGGTCACGCCCGGTGTAAGCCTTGCGAGCTCAAGAACGTTGCGGCCATTGAGCGGAAGTTCGACAGCCTCGCGACCGCCGATCACCTCGCCAAGTGCCGAAGTGCCGGTATCGACCTGCGGGATGTCGATCGTAACCGTTACGGTCTCGCTGACCTCACCCGCTTCGAGTGTGAAGTTCGCCGTTGCGTTCTGGGCAACAGCGAGCGTCACTTCCTGCTGTGTCGTCTTGAAGCTCGACTGCGTGACCTCGATCCGATATCGGCCCGGCTGCAGCGAGAGGATCGAGTAAAAGCCCTCTCCGTTCGTCGTCGCCGAGACCTCGCGTCCGGTGCCAAGGTCGCGAGCCTTGACGGTTGCACCGGCAACGGCGGCTCCGGCCGCATCAGCGACCGTTCCCGAAATGCGTGCGGTCTCGGTCTGGGCAAACCCCGCGGCAGCAAGAACCGCAACCGAGAACGCCATGCAAAGGAATCGTCGCGTTCCAGTAAAGATTTTCTGTTTCATATTCTTTGGTGTTCCTCAATTCAATATTGCAGTTATCGGTGCCAGCGATCTCTGCGGTTCTTTTCCGGTATAACGCAACATCTGGATTCGAAGCTGCGCCGCATATCGAAAACCGTGGGAAAGATTGTTTGTTTCCGAAACAAACAAAGTATTAAATATTGCTTAACCTTCTGTCAAGCAAAATTTCACAACTTTAACTGCCTGCCGAGGCAAACTTTCGCGCAAGTACGAGCCCGACAGAACCGAGCACGGTCGGGTCGTCGCCCAATGCCGAGGGCACAATGGCGGGTGTCTCAAGCTCATTTCTGATGCTCCGGCCGGCAAGGACCTGAAGCTCGTCGCGTATAAGTTCCCAGGCACGAACTATCCGGCCGCTGATAACGACGGCCTGCGGACTGAACCCGACAATTAGATTCGAGATGCCGATCCCGAGATAATGTGCACTCGCCTTGAGTGTTTCGACGGCATTGGACTCGCCATTGCGAGCCAGCTCGATAAGGCGGTCGATGTCGATAGACGGATTCGCCGCTCCGTTCATTGCGGATGCATATCGCTGAACCATGGCCTTTTCCGAGGCATGTGCTTCCCAGCAATCGCGGCGGCCGCAGGAGCAAAGTACCGGAGCTTTTTCGCCAACGAACATATGGCCAAACTCGCCCGCTGCACCAAACTCACCGCGATACACCTGCCCGTCGATGACGATGCCGGTACCGATGCCCTCAGCGACCAGGATCATCACGAAATTACGCGTCCTTCGAATCCGCTCATCGCCAAACCAAAGCTCGGCCACTGCGATCGCGTTTGCGTCGTTATCGATCGTGACCGGGAGGCCGAATTTTCGTTCGATCTGCGAGCCGATGTCCCAATTGCTCCAACCAAAATATGGAATATAAACGATGGTTCCGCCTTCCGGATCGGCAATGCCCGGAATGCTGATACCGACCTCGAGATTCGCGTTGCGGTGTTCCTCGGCAAATGCCCCGACGTTCGCGAGGATCTGCTCATTCATATAGCCGAGGTCGCCCGAGGTAGGGAAAACCTTTTTTTCAAGCACATTTCCGCCGAGGTCGGCAAGGGCGATAGTGGTCAGCCGCGGTGAGACGTCAACGCCGATCGCGACCGGAATTCCCGTCTTGAGCTGCAATAGGGTCGGCCTTCGCCCGCCGGTAGAGGTGCCGGCTCCGATCTCCTCGATGAAGCCTTCGTTCTGCAGTTCGTCCACGATCGCTGAAACCGTTGAACGCTGCAGCGATGTCTCGCGAGCGATATCTGCCCTTGAGATCGGCGACCTTACGCGGACGTAGTTGAGCACGATCTGCTTGTTGATGTCGCGGATCGTATTATGCCTGGCAATCTGCGATTTGGCCTTTGCGAGGTATATCTTCTTCATCAAACAGGGCTTCGGTTTCTCCCGTTACCGTTTTTTTTCGGCTATCGAGGCTTGATTGTTTGTTGAGTAAACAAACAAACCCAAAGATACACCTCTTCCGGGGATTATTCAATAGGCCAAGCAGGCTTCTACAAAATAAAAGTTAACGGAACGAATCAGGAGAGCAAATGAGCGGTCGTGTGCCACTCAAGAATATCTCGCAGAAGATCCGGGTCGAGGATAAGCTTTGCAATGGCCGGGTCGAATTCGATCGCTGCGAGGCTGGCGATCTCTTTTCGTGCGGCATCGGGCGACATATTCGGCCTCCCCGGCCGCGTTTCCATCATCGCGGCAAATGAATCGGCTGTACGGAGAATGCGGGCCGCAAGCGGTATCTGCTCGCCGAAAAGAGCGTCCGGATAGCCGCCGCCGTTCCACCATTCGTGGTGCCAGCGGACCAGAAGCTGCACTCCGCGGGCAAGACCGATCTTCGCCGCTTCCTGTTCGCCGATGACCGGGTGCCGATGAAGGTCGAACCGTTCGTCCGCGGTCAGTGAGCGGTTCTCGCGGATATAGCTCCGGTCCATCGTGGCTTCGCCAATGTCGTGGACGAGCGCGGCCTGCTGCATGTAAAAGCGGTCGTGGGCGGCCATGCCGAGCCGTGTACCGATGCGGTCGGCGATCGAGGCGATAAGCTGGCCATGCGGACGCGAGTAGCCTTCGAAGCGGTCGATCCCGACCGAAAGGTCTATCAACTTTTGCTCGAGCCTGCTTTCTTGTTCTGCTGTCTGCATGGTAACGTCGCCGAAACCGCAAGTATATCAGCAGTCGTAAGCGGCTGAAAGCATCAGGGCACCATTCGCTTGAGGGCGGCCATTGCTTCCTTGTGGTTCGGCACGAGTTCCAGGAAGCGGCGGATCTCGCCTTCGGCCCGTTTGTTCATATCGTAATCGGTATAGAACTCGATCAGCATCTCGCGGATCTTCCAGTTCTTTGCGTCGAGCCGGACGGCTGTTTGAAGCTCGCCCTCGGCCTTGAACTTGAACTGTGCGCTCTCAGAGAGCACCTTGCCATAGTGTGCGTGATAGAGAGCATTTTGCGGGCTGTAATGAACTGCTCGGGCAAGGTGCGTCGCGGCTCCGGCGAGGTCGCCTTCGCTGATGCAGGCGAGAGCGGCCTCAAAGTTCTGCAGGCCGGATTCCTCGCCATGCGTCATCTCTTCGTTTGCGTTTCCGCCGCGTTCGGCAACGCGTTTCTTCAACGAGCGTTCGGATTCGAGCTTTTGGTCGTAGTTGCGCCGCAGTCGTTCGTCGCGGAGCGTTTCGTGAGCGAACGAAAGTTCGGTAAAGGCCGCCTGCATTTTGTTGAATAGTTCCGGATCCTCGCGGCGGTAACGGTCCGGGTGAAAGCTCCGGGCAAGAGCGAGATAATTCTCGCGGACGACGCGGGTCGGTGCCTTCTGGTCGATGGCGAGCAGGTCGTAAAGGCTCTCGTAGTTTTCGAACCGGGAAAGGTATTCTTCTGCTGAAAGTTCAACGGTCGGTTCCACGCTTGCATCGGGCGAGTCGGCTTCGTCAACCGTGCCGTCGCCGTTCTGGGCGGCAGCCCGGGCAATGCGGATGTCCTCGGCCTTCTTAACGAGATGGAGCTTTGCCGACGAGAGATTCTTGAGAGCAAGATCGGAAAACGCCGGGTTCCAATTCGCGCGTTCGACAAAGCCGCCTAGCCAAATGGCGTAAAGCCCAGTGAAAAGCAGAGACTCGGGCATTCGCGTCGCGGCCCTTAGTGCCTCGGCGGTCATAGTTCTCTCGCCGAAGGCGACCAGTAGGATCGTTTCATTCTCCCGAAACGATTCGCCGGCGTTCATATCACTTTTTATCGGAGTGAAGGATTCGTCAAAACTTCGAAATCGGTTCACGACCCAGCCGCTGTCAAAGCAGCGGGCGTAGTTCATTAGAAGGTCGCCGATCTCAACGTCGAGTTTCATATCGTCGCGGACGCGGGCGAGCGGTGTGAAGACGAAATCACCTTTGATCCACGAGAGGCTATCGAGCACGATCTGCCGGACGATCGCCTTTGCAGCATCCGTCAATTGCTGTTCGCCGAGCCGGCCCGCGGCCTTTAGGGCGGCCGCAAATTCATAGTCCTTCGCAAAATTCTGAAACCGGGCAAGCTCCTGTTGTTCGATCAGCCTTTCTTTCAATAAGTGCGAAAAAAGGCGGTGCTCGCGGGCGTTTGAGACCGCATAGATCAGCCGCCCTTCGTCAAAATAGATTACCGCCTTTTTCTCGTTCATTGACAGCCTAAGGCTGCCGTCGAGCTTATTTTGGCGAATTTCGACTATCAGCTCCGCGAGCGGATGCTTTTCGATCGTGCTTTTTATTTCTAGGCTGTGTTCCAGGGACATCGGGTTATGCAGATTTGGGAGCGGGGAAGCCGGAGGAACTCCGAGGCAGAAGAAGTATAGCAGAAATAAGCGGCACCTGTGAAAAATTTCTGCGCAACGCCCGGTGAAATGGCTTGACCGTGAACGGCGAACCTGCGAACATCCGAAGGTTGAGAAAACGCCGGAATGCCTCAAGAGATGAACAAAGAAATAGCCATCCGCGAATGCACGTCGCTAGAAGAGCTTGCCGACTGCGTCGCCCTCCAACGCGAGGTTTTTCAGCTTCCCGAAATTGAGATCTCTCCTGTACGCCATTTTGTCGTGACAAAAAACGCTGGTGGGTTCATTCTCGGAGCCTATGATGGCGAGATGCTGGTCGGTTTTGTGCTTAGCGTACCGGCATTCCTCCGCAGCGAAAAGGCTTTCTATTCGCATATGACCGCCGTTAAGGCTTCCCACCAAAGCTACGGCATCGGCGGCCGGCTCAAATGGGCGCAGCGGACGCGATCGCTCGAACTCGGCGTAAAGTACGTAAAATGGACCTTCGAGCCCTGGAAGGCCCGCAACGCCTATTTCAACCTCGAAAAGCTCGGTGCGATCGTGACCGAATATCAGCCGAATTTTTACGGCGTCGATTACGCGACCGCCGCGACCGGCGGGAAACAGATCGGGCTTGCTAGCGACCGGCTCTTTGCCGAATGGCACCTTGAGAGCGAGAAGGTCTCTGCTCTCGGCCGCGGCGAGAGTTTCACGGAAAGCCGCGAACCGCTCCGCCGGATCGCCGCTCCGGCCGATTGGGCGTCGCTTGTCGCCGCCGACCCCGAAACCGCTCTCAAGGAACAGGAACGCCTCAAAGCCGAATTCACCGAAGCCTTCACCGCCGGCCTCGTCGGCGCCGGGTTCAAACGCGACGCCGAACGGCCCGAGTATCTTCTATATCCAGCCGCATGACGCACAAAGAATATTGACCGCCGGTATAACCGCGGTTATACTCGGCAATATGAAAACAGCCATTTCAGTCCCGCAAGAGATCTTCGAGCTAAGTGAAAAACTCGCGAAGAAACTAAAGATCTCGCGAAGTGCGGTCTTTGCGTTGGGTGTGAAGCGGCTCAGCGAAGATGAGGCGATCGACGAGGACGAGATCGTCGCACGCATCAATGCGGTGTGCGCGACCACCGATACCTCGCTCGATCCGGCAGTTAAACGACTCCAAGCCAGAACTCTTCAGAGGGACGAGTGGTGATCGCGAGAGGTGAGATCTGGTGGGCAGACCTGCCTGAGCCGAAAGGCTCAATGCCGGGCTATCGGCACCCGATCGTCATTCTTCAGGCAGACCCGTTCAATCGCAGCGATCTCGCAACAGTTGTCGGGGTCATCGTCACAACCAATCTCGCTTTGGCTTCAATGCCCGGAAACGTCGAGTTGACGTCCCAGCAGAGCGGATTGCCAAAACGCTCGGTCGTGAACGTCACCCAGATCGTCACCGCGAACAAGTCCGATCTTCTCGAATTTATTTCCCGACTGTCTGATCGCAAGTTGGAACAGATAGAACTCGGAGTTCGTTTTGTTTTGGGCCTATGAGCAAGACACCAACTAGCTTTTCCGAAAGCGTTGAAGAGATAACCAACTTGCGTGCCGAGATCGAGCGGCACAACGAGCTTTACTATCAGAAAGCGGAGCCGGAGATCTCGGACTTTGAGTTTGATCAACTCCTTGAAAGGCTGAAAGCTCTGGAAGCGGCGCACCCGGAGCTGATAACTCCAGACAGCCCGACCCAGCGCGTCGGCGGCAAGGCGGACAGTTTGCGACCGTTCACGCACACCGTTCCGCTTATGTCGCTCGACAACAGCTACAGCCTCGACGAGCTAAAAGCTTTCACCGAACGCTGCGAGCGCCTAGCCGATGGGCGAAAGCTTGAGTATGTTGCCGAGTTGAAGATAGACGGGCTCTCGGTCGCACTTCATTATGAGGACGCCGTGCTTGCTGTCGCCGCGACCCGCGGAGACGGGCAACAGGGTGATGACGTGACGCAGAACGCGAGGACCATCCGCACCATTCCGCTCCGATTAAAGAAAGACACGCCGCCGCACGCCGAGATCCGCGGCGAAGTGTTCCTCTCGCGGTCGCAGTTCGCAAGGATCAACGCCGAGATCGAAATGCAGGGCGAGAAGACCTTCGCCAATCCGCGCAACTGCGCCAGCGGCACGCTCCGCATGCTCGATTCGCAGGTCGTCGCTTCGCGTCGGCTTGATATGTTCCCGTATGACGTTTTTGCCGGCAGCCAAAAGATGTTTGCGACGCACTGGGAGAACTTCGAGTGGCTCGAACGCAACGGCTTTAACGTCAATCCGAACCGGGCTTTGTGTGCCGGATATGAAGAACTTGTCGCTTTCATCAACGACATGGAGACGCATCGCGACACGCTCGACTACGAGATAGACGGCGTCGTCATAAAGGTCAATTCGACCGCATTGCAGCAGGAATTCGGCGCGACCACGAAGGCACCGCGGTGGGCCATTGCATATAAATATCCGGCTCGCCAGGCGACGACAAAGTTGCTCTCGATCAGCGTTCAGGTAGGCCGAACCGGAGCTCTGACGCCGGTCGCAAATCTTGAGCCGACGCTCCTTGCGGGGACGACGGTCGCCCGGGCATCGCTCCACAATGAGGACGAGATAAGGCGGCTCGGGCTGAAGATCGGCGACTACGTCCTGATCGAAAAAAGCGGCGAGATCATCCCGCAGGTGCTGGCAAATATCCCGGCAAAACGAGACGGAACCGAGACCGATTTCGAGTTCCCGACCGAGTGCCCCGTTTGCGGCTGGGACGCCGTCCGGCCGGAGGGCGA
Organism: Acidobacteriota bacterium; assembly: GCA_019639135.1. Lineage (GTDB taxonomy): Bacteria > Acidobacteriota > Blastocatellia > Pyrinomonadales > Pyrinomonadaceae > OLB17. The sequence goes on along the minus strand of JAHBSL010000007.1, from coordinate 61,234 downwards.
GGCCGTTCGTCGCTGCACAAATCCCGATTGCCCCGCAAAGTTGAAGGCACGCATTCAGTACTTCGCCTCGCGAAAGGCGATGGACATCGAAGGCCTCGGCGAGGTGCTGGTCGAGACGCTTGTTGACAATGAGATGATCCGCGACGTCGCGGACCTCTACAGCCTAAAGGTCGAGGACATTGCCTCGCTCGAACGGATGGCCGAAAAGTCCGGCACGAACCTGATTGATCAGATCGAGGCGTCAAAAACGCGCGGGCTCCAGCGGCTGCTCTACGGCATCGACATCCGCCACGTCGGCGAACGCTACGCAAAGATACTTGCCAACAATTTCCGAAGCATCGACCGCATCGCCGAGGCGAGCGTTGAAGAGCTTGACGATATTCCGGAGATCGGCCTCGCTGTCGCCGAAAGCGTCCATTCGTGGTTCCGCGACCCGCGAAACATTGAACTTGTAACAAGACTCAAAGCCGCCGGCGTGCAGGTCGAAATGGATGCTTCGTCGACCGCCGCACTCGACGAGCGCTTTGTCGGCAAGACCTTTGTCCTGACCGGAAAGCTCGAAAACTACACCCGCGACGAAGCCGCCAAACTTATCGAAGACCGCGGCGGCCGCGTCTCATCATCCGTAAGCAAAAAGACCGACTACGTCGTCGCCGGCTCCGACGCCGGCTCAAAACTCACAAAGGCCGAAACCCTCGGTGTCACGGTGCTTAACGAAGCCCAGTTCTCAGAGATGACTGGAGCGCAGCAATGAACCAAGGCATCTCAATGCTCGATACGCTCCGGGATTTCGTCACGAGAATCGGCGGACTCGGCATCGAATACATGATCTCCGGGTCATATGCGATGAGCGTTTACGGCGAGATCAGGACGACGCGCGATATCGACGTTGTCATTGAACTTCGCCGAGAAGATGTCCTGCGATTCGCAGAAGCCTTTCGAGATGGATACTACGTCAGCGACGATTCTATACGAAGCGCGATATCGCGGCGGTCAATGTTCAACATGGTCAGTCATGAATACGGCGGCAAAATTGACTGTATCATAGGAAAGGATTCAGTCTTTGCCCGCGAGAGTTTTGGCCGCCGGAGACGTGCTAACATTGCGGACGTTGAGGTATGGGTGACAACCAAAGAAGACCTGATTCTCGCCAAGCTCAACTGGGCCCGCGATACGCATTCCGGCATGCAGATTCGCGATATTGCCAATCTTACCGACAGCGATTATGATGCCGAGTACGTTGAAGGGTGGATAGAGAATCTCGGGCTCGAGGGAATATGGTCTGAGGTCACTGCATGGAAGACACAACGCGAGAAAACCGAAGGCTAGTCTACGAGATCGTGATGTCGAAGACCGTCGAAGAGCGTTTTATAATGTGCGCGCAAATGTACGAGGACGCAAAGGCGATCGCTCGTGCCGCACTGCCGCCCGGGCTTTCCCGTGAAGAGCAGGAACGCGAGATCTTCAAACGCATCCACGGCGATTACCCCGAAGTCATCGTGAACAAGATCTACTGAACAGCGCCGAGATCTTTGGTTCAGATACAACTGAGGTAGAAAACACTTCAGCAGTTCTTGACCGGGAACCCGAACTTAGATTCCCAACTCAGGCGTTTCATCGAAACCAAATTCCATTCGGGTGGCGGCGATCATCAGCTTTAGCGAGTCGACCAGATTTGCGGCAATGTAATCGACGAATGGCTTCACCTGATCGGCGTCCGCAAGCCGAAGAACGCGATAGTATTCCGCTCGATCTTCCGTCCGGATGATCACCGGCGGAAAACCGTACTGCATCAAGATGAAGTTCATCAGGATACGGGCGACGCGGCCGTTGCCGTCGTCGAAGGGGTGTATGCGAATGAACTTGTAGTGAAACAAAGCGGCGAGCACGATCGGGCTGAGTTCGGCACGCTCTTTCTCAGCGCGAAACCATTCAACAAGCTCATGCATCTTCGCCGGCGTTTCTTCCGGCGTTGCAAAATAGAACGTCTCGCCGGTCACCGTGATCACATGGTTCGGCTGCGTCTTGTATTTTCCTACCTCGATACGTCGCCGGGTCATTTCGCCGTCGGGCGTTATCGCTTCCTTCCACCCGGATTCTTTCAAGACCAACGTGTGCAGTTTGCGGATAAACTTTTCTGAAAGTTCCGTCTCGCCCTTAACAAGGTCCAACACCCAGTTGATCGCTTCGTTGTGGCCGGTTATCTCAAAGTGGTCTCGAAGCGGCTTTCCTTGTGCCGTTATCCCAAAAAGAATCAGGGCCTTCGTCTCGCCATAGGTCAGCGAGTTGCCTTCGATGTTATTTGAGTGGAAGTTCCAGTCGAGCCGAAACTTCTGCATTACACGGCCCTCGGCCTCGGCGTCGAGCGGCCGCAGGCTGTCGAGTTCGCTTTTGAGATTCGCGGCTTGGTCAAGGATTTCCATAGTTCGGCTTTTGGGATTATTATTGTTTCAGGCCACTTAATCAAGTAAATCGGGAGTTTGGGGTAGCCCCATTTTTTTGCAGAATGAGCGACTTTTTCACATCTTCGATCTCGGAAACTGATCCGTTGATCAGTGATGCCATTGATGCAGAGGTTCGGCGGCAGGTCGATGGGCTAGAGCTTATTGCTTCGGAGAACTTTGTTTCCGAGGCGGTGCTCCAGACGATGGGCACTGTTTTCACGAACAAGTATGCCGAGGGCTATCCGGGCAAGCGTTATTACGGCGGCTGCCAGTTTGCGGATATCGCCGAGCAGGCGGCGATCGACCGTGCGAAGGAGCTTTTCGGGGCGGAGCATGCCAATGTTCAGCCGCATTCGGGAGCTCAGGCGAACATGGCCGTCTTTCTCGCGGCCATCAAGCATGGCGACACCATTTTGGGGATGAACCTCTCGCACGGCGGCCACCTGACCCATGGCCATCCGCTCAATTTTTCCGGAATCAATTTCAAGGTCGCCGACTACGGCGTCAATAAAGATACGGAGCAGATCGATTACGACGAACTTCAGCGGAAGGCCGAGGAATCGCGGCCTGCGTTGCTTATTTGCGGTGCGTCGGCGTACCCGCGGATAATCGATTTCGAACGCATTGGCGAGATCGCCCGCTCGGTCGGGGCAAAGGTGATGGCGGACATCGCCCACATTGCCGGCCTGGTCGCCGCGGGGCTTCATCCTTCGCCGGTGCCGCACTGCGAGTTCGTTACGACCACCACACATAAGACGCTTCGCGGCCCCCGCGGCGGACTTGCCCTATGCAAAGAGGAATTCGCAAAGGACCTCGACCGAGCGGTCTTTCCGGGCGTTCAGGGCGGCCCGCTTGTCCATATCATCGCCGCAAAGGCTGTGGCTTTCGGCGAGGCTCTTCGCCCCGAGTTCAAAGACTATCAGCAGCAGATCCTCAAGAATGCAAAGGCTCTCGGTGAAACGCTTGCGGCCGAAGGGCTCCGCATCGTCTCGGGCGGAACGGACAATCACCTGCTGCTCGTCGATGTCTATATGGATGGCAAAGGGATCACCGGCAAGGAAGCCGAGAAAGCGCTCGATGAGGTTCACATCACGGTGAACAAGAACACCATTCCGTTCGATACGCAGAAGCCCTTCGTCGCTTCAGGCATCCGCCTTGGCACTCCTGCACTTACGACTCGCGGGATGAAGGAAGACGACATGCGAGCCATCGGCCGGATGATCGCAAGCGTGGTGCACGAGCCCGAGTCTGAAGATGTAAAGGCACGCGTCCGGCGCGAGGTGCTTGAGCTTACCGAACGTTTCCCGATGTATCAGGGGCGGCTTAAGCCGCAAGCGGGCGGGGCAAATATTGCCGCGTAAGGTGAGAAAAATTCCGAAAAGCGAAATGGCTTCCTTTATATCGGGAAGCCGTCTTCCATTTCTATCTGTTCGAGCAGGTCGCGTGCCTCTTCGCTTTCAAACTCAAAGGCCTTTTGCTCGAGCACCTGCATCGCGATGTCGGCATAAAGCGGATCATCAAGCAGCGGCAGCATCGATTGGGCCGGGAAGAGCACCAGCGTTTCGTAGGCGATCGCCCGTATCTGCGGAAGGTCGGTCTGGCGGATTATCTCCGCGATCTCGCCGGCCGAAAAGCGTTCCAAAAGGTGCTCGGCCAGCTTCTCAAACCGGTCGTAGTCGTGCTGTTTCAGCGCCCGCTGGGCGAGCTGAATAAAGACCTCTGCCGAGCCGCACTGCGCCTCAAGTATCTTTACGCAAGTTTCCGCAAGCTGTGCCGCCTCATCGGCTCCGATCGCGTCCTTGGCCTTCATCTGGGCATCGAGCGCGGTAAGCAACTGGCTCAATTCCCAATCGGCGTGAGCGTCGTAGTGAAACTTTTGCAGCGTTGAGCTTGGGAGGAGAGGCCCGTTCGGCTCGAGCAAACGCTCAAGCATCTTTTTTGTCATCGGCCGGAGGCCGTCCCATACTTGGACGACGCGGGCATCGAGGTGTTTGAACATCATTGTCAACAAACTCAAGTTTACGTGATATGCGCGCTATGTCAAGGGAAAACTTTTTTGAGTGCCGATGAGCCTGGGTTAGCGGCCCTTTTCGGCCATTCGCTCAGCGGCGGCCGTTAGCCTGTCCTCTGCCTCGGCGTCGTTGGTGCCGTCGGAGAACACCTCGACCAGGGCATACGGCGAGCCTGTCAGCCGCCGAAGTTCCCACGCCTCTTCTCCCTCACGCGAGCGGCGGGTGAACCAGAGTGCATCGACCGCGGCTGCGGCCCGTTCGACATCGCCCGGAAGCAGCGAGAGCAATTCAACATCCGGCTCGGCGGTAAAAAGAAGACGCCGCGGCTCCCAACCGTGTCGTCGGTATTGTTCGATGATAGTTGCCAGTTCATCGCCGCGGGTCATTTGGCGTTTGCGGCTGGCCGCGGCACGACCGGAGTTACGTTCATGTTCACGTTCGTGTTCATTCCGGGAAACGCGGGTATCAACGTATTGCCGACCGCGTTCGCGGCTTCCTTCTCTCGCTGGTCGCGGCCCTTGCCTGGCGACTTAAACGTTCCGGAGAACATCTCGCCGACCGCCAGCTTCCAGGAGCCGTCCTCGTTGACAAACCCGAGGTCTTCCCACTTCTTATCGCGCTCGTTCCAGACCTCGATCGCAGCATATTGCTCCTTGATCCGCTCGTCGCGTATCTCCGGGAGCGAATTGGCAAAGGTCGTCGCGGTAAAGCCGTTCTCAAAGACCTTTTCTATCGGCGTATTGTTCTTGGCGGAGACCATTTCGGCAAATTCGTGCGTCTTCTTGCTCATGTTCGACTTGATCGCCTCGGTGTTCTTCGACTTCACCGCCTCGTAGAGCTTCTTATAGGCATCGCTCGGCGTCGCTCCGCCGCCCTGAAGAGCGCTTTGCCCGCATGCGAGCATCGAGCCGACCATCGCCAGAAGTAAAAAAAGGCCGAAGGTCCTTTGCAGAAAAGAGAGTGACATATTGCTTTTCATTATCCCTAAAGTATAAGGACGGCGGATTTGAAAGCAAATCGGGCTCCTGACCCGCGGCTGGTTTCGCCGGGCCGCTTCGCGATATCATTCGGGAATGCTTGCATTGAGAGCCGAAAGCGGAAGTGCAGTGCTTCGTGATGTACCGCGGCCGGCGGCCGAGGGCGAGTCGCTCGTCCGCGTATCGCTTTCCGGCATCTGCAATACCGATCTTGAGATAATCCGCGGCTATGCGGGATTTACCGGAACGCTCGGGCACGAGTTCATTGGCGTTGTCGAAGAATCGCCGGAGGCTCCGGAGCTTGTCGGCCGCCGCGTCGCGGGCGAGATAAATGCCGGCTGCGGGCGGTGCGAGCGATGCCTTTCCGGCGACCCGCGGCATTGCCCGGAGCGAACCGTGCTCGGCATCATCGGCCGCGACGGTGCCCACGCCGAATTTCTCCGGCTGCCCTCGAGGAATCTGGTCACGGTACCGGACGCCGTCGCGGACGAGCTGGCTGTTTTTATTGAACCGCTCGCCGCCGCCATCGGAATTTCAGAGCAAATCGAGTTCACTCCCGAAACCCGCGTTGCCGTTATCGGAGACGGCAAGCTCGGCATCCTTTGTGCCCGGGCGATGCGGACGCTGACACCGCATACATCCCTCATCGGCAAACATTCATCAAAACTTGAGCTTGCAGAGCGAACCGGCATTTTGCCGATCCTTGCCGGGGAAACCTTGGGCCTCAAGGACGCTTTCGATGTCGTTATCGAGGCCAGCGGGTCCGAGTCCGGCTTTGCCGCGGCGGTAGATCTGGTCAGGCCGCGAGGAAAGATCGTCCTTAAATCTACCTTTGCGGGAAAACCAACCTGGGAAGCCTGGCGAATTGTAGTAGAGGAGATCACGATCGTCGGTTCGCGGTGCGGCCGGTTTCAGCCGGCGGTCGATGCACTTGCCGCAGGGCGGATCGAGGTCGCGGACCTGATCAGCGAAGAATTTCGTCTCGCCGAGGCCGTAAAGGCGGTTGCGGCAGCCGGGCAGAAGGGAACACTGAAGGTGCTCCTAAGGCCTTGACAAAAAATTCTTCGGTTTTTGGGAAGTTTTTGATACCCTTTAGGGACATTCTGAAAAGGCCGCTTGCGGCCGGAAAACGGAGGTTGTGAGTTATGGTTTTGAGAAGTGGCGATAGGCGTAGCGTTTCGGGTTTGGTGTTTTTATTTATTCTCTCGCTCATTGGAGCTTCCGCGTCCTTTGGCCAGGTGCCCGAACCCCCCGCGGCAGCGCGCCAGATCTCGCCCGCCTCGTTCTCCGATTCAATGGCGACCGTCGCTAAGAAGGCGAGCCCCGCTGTCGTCAGCATTGACGCCAAGGCACGCCCGGCCGAACTCTCCGCCCGCGGTTCGCAGGAAGTCCCGGACGACATACTCGAATTTTTCCGTCGCCAGATGCCGCAGCGGCCTGCCACCGCGATCGGCAGCGGCTTCATCGTTGATCCGGCGGGCTACATCGTGACCAATGCCCACGTGGTTGAGGACGCTGTAAAGATCACCATCCGGCTCGATTCGGGCGAGGAGCATCCGGCCGAGCTCGTTGGGCTTGACGACGAGACCGACATCGCCGTGCTCAAGGTCAACGTCGGCAAGGAACTCCCGTATCTCCGCTTTGGCGATTCCGAAAGCGTCCGCGTCGGCGATTGGGTGCTTGCCATCGGTTCGCCCTTTGGGCTCAACCGCACGGTGACCGCGGGCATCGTCTCGCAGACGCGTCGCGAGACGGCAGTTTCGACGCCCTTTCAGCGTTTCATCCAGACCGATGCCGCCATCAACCGCGGCAACTCCGGCGGGCCGCTCGTTGACTTGAACGGTGACGTTATCGGCGTCAATTCCCAGATCGCGACCTCGACCGGCGACTACAACGGGGTCGGTTTTGCCCTGCCCTCGGTCGAAGCACGGCAGGTTTACGAAGAGATCCGTGCCAATGGCAAGGTCAAGCGCGGCTACCTCGGCGTTTATCTCGACTCGGTCAAGACTGAATTTGCCAAGGTATATGGCCTTGGAGATACACGCGGGGCGATCATCACCGACGTCCGCGATGAGGACGGGCCGGCCGGAGCCGCGGGGCTCAAGACCGGCGACATCGTTATCGAATTTGACGGGCAGGAGATCAAAGGAGCGACGGAACTGATCGCGAAGGTCGCTGCAACCAAGCCGGACAGCAACGTTCAGGTAACATTTCTCCGCGAGGCTGGCGACAAGATGGAGCGCCGCTCGGTCGAGATGACGCTCGGCGAGCGGACCCTAGAAAATGCAAGGGTTCGCGGCCGTAACCGGCCCGCACCGGTCGAGCCGCCGGTTGATAAGACCAAGCCATTTGGACTGACGTTGACCGAGGTCTCGACCGCGATGGCCACCTCGCTCAAGCTCGAGGGCGGCCTCGTCGTCCGCGAGATAAACCCGGCGAGTTTCATCGCCGACGTAAAGCTCTCGAACGGGGTTGACGCCCTTGGCCGCGGCGATATCATCATCCGGATCAACCGGCAGCCGGTCAAGGATCAGGCGGGCTTTGCAAAGATCGCATCGGCCCTCAAACCCGGCGACCCGGTCGTGCTCCACGTCCTCTCGCCCGTCCCCGGCGGCCAAACCGCACTGCTGAAATACGTTCAGTTTACGGTCCAGTAGCGGTCTGTAGTAACATCAAAACGTGGTCACTGTAAAAGTAACTAGGCCCGGCGAGGCAGATCGAACGTTTCAGATCGAGTCGAAGCGGTCGATGGAGCGCGCCTTTGCGGAAATACGGCGTCTGGTGCCGAACGGTGAAAGACCAGCAGAAAAGCAGGCACGGAAGCCGCTAGAAAGCGAAGCGGTCAGAGCGGCCCGCGAATACCTTGACTCGCTGAAGGGCAGAAAGGAGAGCGAGGAAGCGACGCGGATCGCCGCCGACATTAGAAAGGATTGGATCAGAAAAAATGTCTGATCGCGTCCTGGTCGACACCAACATCTTTATCGAGATCTTCCGCAACAAGGACAATCGGCTACAGACCATCGTTGATGCCTTCCCCGAGGTTTTCATCAACACGATGATCTATTTTGAACTCGTCCGCGGCGAACCGGGAAAGCGTCGTTACGCGGCAATGGAGAAATACCTTTCCGCTTACGAACTTCTGCACCTGACGGAGGCGATCTGCGAGCGGTCAGTTCTACTGATGCGCAAATACAGGTTCAGTAACGGGCTTGATTTTCCGGACGCGTTGATCGCAGCGACCTGTTTAGAGCACGATCTTTATTTGATGACAAAGAACCGCAGCGATTTTGAGTACATCGCTGACTTGAAGATAATTTGATTATGGCAAAGGCAAAGAAGGCAAAAGAGAAGAATGTGAGCAAGCCGGCTGTTGCGACCTATCACAACTACATCGGCGGCGAATGGGTAAAGAGCGCTTCGGGCGAGTGGTTTGAGAATGTGAACCCCGCGGATACGACCGACATTGTCGGCCGTTTCCCGAAGTCGAATGCCGAGGACGTGGACCTTGCGGTCGCGGCGGCAAAGGCGGCGGCCACCAAGTGGCGGCAAACTCCGGCTCCTAAGCGGGCCGAGTTGCTCTTTAACCTCGCCGAGATCATCCGCGACAACAAGCAGCGTTATACCGAAGAGATGACCCGCGAGATGGGCAAGGTGCTCAAAGAAGCGGGCGGCGACGTTCAGGAAGCCATCGACTGCACCTACTACACGGCAGGCGAAGGCCGTCGGCTGCATGGCTTTACCACTCCCGCCGAAATGAAGAACAAGTTTGCGATGTGCGTCCGCCAGCCGGTCGGGCTTTGCGGGCTGATCACGCCGTTCAACTTCCCGATGGCGATCCCTTCGTGGAAGCTCATCCCGGCACTCGTTTGCGGCAATACGGTCGTCATCAAGAGCGGCGAGGACGTGCCGCTTTCGGCGCTCAATTTGGTCAAGGCGTGCGAGCAGGCCGGCATTCCGAAAGGCGTCGTCAATCTCGTCAATGGCTTTGGCGAGGCCGGTGCGGCACTTGTCGACCACAAGGACGTCCGGCTTATCTCATTCACCGGTTCGACCGATACCGGCCGAAAGATCGCCGAGGCATGTGCCCGCGATAACAAGATCGTCTCGCTCGAGATGGGCGGCAAGAACGCCATCATCGTGATGGACGATGCCGATATTGACAACGCCGTCGATGGCTCGCTCTGGGGAGCCTTCGGCACCAGCGGCCAGCGGTGCACTGCATCATCGCGGATCGTCGTTCACAAAAAGGTTTACAAAAAGTTCGTCGCCAAACTCGTCGAACGTGTAAAGGCTCTCCGCGTCGGCAACGGGCTTGACCCGAAGACCGACGTCGGCCCCGTGATCCACGAGGACGCGATGCAAAAGATACAGGGCTATATCGAGATCGGCAAAAAGGTCGATAAGGCAACGCTCGCCGCCGGCGGCAACCGCCTGACCAAGGGCAACTACGCCAAAGGCTGGTTCCTTGAGCCGACCGTCTTTACGGACGTAAAACCCGGTATGCGGATCGAGCAGGAAGAGATCTTCGGCCCGGTCACATCGGTCATTCCGTTCTCAACGCTTGATGAGGCGATCGAGATAGTCAACGGAGTAAAATACGGCCTCTCGTCCGCCATCTATACACAGGACGTCAATAAGGCCTTCTACGCGATGCAGGAACTCTACACCGGCATCTGCTATGTGAACTCCGCCACCATCGGAGCCGAGGTCCACCTGCCATTCGGCGGCACAAAAGCCACCGGCAACGGCCACCGCGAAGCCGGTACTCAGGTGCTCGACATCTTCAGCGAATGGAAATCACTCTACGTCGATTATAGCGGCAAACTCCAAAAAGCCCAGATCGACGCGGTTGAGATCTAGTGGGAAAAGCAGAAAACTGTCAGGTCGGAAAAGTTTGATCAAACAATCTTCGCCGTCTTTCGTTTTTAAGAACATGAAAAAGTTTAAGATTATGAAAAAGAGCCGATTTCCGTTCTCATTGAGTATCGTCGTATTTCTGGTTGCTGGCGTGCAGGCTCAGCGGGTCGTTTACGTTTGTCCGGAAGGAACTTACCTTTCCGAGGTGTTCGGCTATATCGAGTGTAAGCCGTTTAATGACAGGGGACAGGGGCGGGAAGAGCCGCGCCCGGAGCGGCCAAGTATCGCATCGACGACTCTCGGCGTCGCTATGATCGGCTCCAGGGTGTTGGCGGACCTTGCTCGTGTGGTCAAGAACCCTGCCTATAAGGGCTACGCAGAAGGCGAGTGGTTCTTTGAAGAGCCTTCGAATGGCGAGTCATGCTCGGCAACGTTCATGCGTAGAGGCGTAGGCGTTACCGTTCTTGGACCAAGCCGGAGTCTGCCGGGAGCTTTCTTGATCTTTTTCGGCCCCAACCTTCCAACTCCTCCCACTTTGACGAAGAGACGAGTAACGCTATCGCAGACCGGCGGAAATAAGCCGGCGACTGTCCAGGCTCTCAGCTCTGCGTTTCCACCCGTTGAGAATTATGGATCTATAATATTCCAGGTTCCAACGGCCGAGGCGGCTCTGAATAACATTGAGGATGTGCACAAGTTCGGCGTTGCGATCGATGGCAAAGTCCTCGCTGAGATCGAGTGGAATGGCGGACATACCGCTCGTGATAGGCTTCGGAAATGTGTTGAGCTGCGGAAATGATCGGCGCTTACCCGTCTGACGTGACACCTAAAATATATCCGACGAGTCCGTTTGCTTGCATTGCATCAGTTTCCTGAAAAACAATGCGGGAGATCGCGACCGAAATGTTTGATATTTCCGTTCGAGCCGCGACTCTTTCGATGTCTCGAAGGAGTTAGGCCCTAGCCAACTCTTTGAGTCGCAAGATCGGGCATATTGTCCTGTTCGTTTTGTTCACGGTTGCGATACAAAAAAACGTGAGAGACGCTCAGAACCGGTCACACATATTTGCTTATTGGATTTTCCACTTTTCCCTTGCCTTTCGCGTCTATTACAAAGTAGAAGGTTATTTTTCCACGAACACTTATTGGCTTTTCATCCAGCTTACTCGGAATGAACTTCCATTTCGCCAACGCATCCTCAATAGATTTTCGTATTGCTGAATCGGGAGCAGTTAAGACCGTCACCTCCGTAACATCGCCATTTCCATTGTACTGAACTTCCGTAACCGTTACACCACTAACCCGCTTTTTTTCCGAGTCCTTAGGATAAAGGGGCATCACAACTTTCGCAGCTGATTTTCGAATCCCATCCTCGCCAACCCGGATTACCTTGTCCTGACGTTTCCAATTGGGCGGGGCGATTTTGTTTTCCAAGATTCTCTTTATGATCAGCAAATACCCCTCACCCCTTAAATTCTCATCGCGAAGGTCATTAACTATCGACAGGTTGTCCTTCACATTTTCCGTCAAATTATTTTGAAGGGAGCTACGAAAGCTGACGTCCAATCCGTCAACCCGAATCGGAAATGAAAACTTCAACGGATCGAGAATAACTTCTCGAACGAAGGTAGGTGGTTGCTGTGCATCAATCTTATTGAGTTCGCGTATTGCTTCAGCCAATGTCACATCAGACTGAGGTAATCCGTTATTCTTCATCTGGCCGCTTATATATAGAAGAAGAAATGGAGATGTATTATCGTCAATTTTTCGGCTTGTTGCTTCGGCCGAGGCAAGTGCCTGGTTGAACAAAGTCTCATGCTTAGCTTTGCCGGCAACGGAGGCGATTCCCAACCAAAGAAGACATTTCTCGAAACTGTTCTGAAGGCGAGAGGCGATCTGCATGGCTCCGATCAGATCAGCTTCTGCCTCTTTAAGCAATCTGGTGCCTTGTCCAAACAAGATCAGATTCTCAAGTAATTTTCGGACTTCCTCATTTTCAATTCTTGCTGCGGCTTCATTTGCTCCCTGGAGGTCTTTCTTTTGCCATAAATGATAGGTAAGGTCAAGAAAAAGTCGGTCCCGTACGGAAGAGTCGGCAATTTTCTCAATATCCCTAATTTTTTCATCAAGGGAGCGGCCGGCATCACGGTTCAGATTCCTATAAGCTTCATTGCTGGTTATCTCAACGGGAACATAAGAAATAAGGGCGCTCATTGCGCTTGACAGCTCACCGATCATAGCTGGTGCGAATTCCTGAGCCTTTGGCAAAAGCTGGTATCCAAGGGCATACCGTATAGACCTTTGCTCCACACTGGTGGTGGGCCTGCCAATAATTAAAACTGCGCCGCGTAGATAGCTTTGTACCAGGGCAACAGAAATGTTTGGGTGATTACCGGTAACATTAGGTACGAATACGTTGCCAATTCTGGTAAGTGTTACTGTTTGACCGGCGTAACCGTATGGGGGACCAAAAAGATATGTTCCGAGGATTGCGAAATTTGTTGCGTCCGGATTGGGTATGGAAGAATAAAGTCTGACGGCCTGAATAAATAATCTGTCGGCTTCTGCCTGATCCTGCTGTCGTAATCTGTTTAGAAATGAAACGAAGCCTCGATTGACATCGTGTTGGAGACTTTGCTGTGCGAAATCGGAAGCAAGTTTAGTGTCGGTTTCGAGCAAAGTTTCAGCAATTTCGAGATTCGAACCTGATTTTTTTTCCGCCGACTCGTTAAGAAGTTCAAGAAGAGTATTTGCCCATCCTTTATCATGTCTCGCGATCAAAGAAACGACTTTCCGGAATGTCGGTAAAGCCGATGATTTTTTGGCTGCATTATCTGAGGAAATTGGTAATTTGCTAAGAGAGATCAAGAACAAACCACGGCCGCGGTCTTCATCGAATTTCCATATTGAGTCAGCTATCCTGGCGAGAATCAGCGCAGAAATTTCCGGATCCTTAAAGTTAATTACCTGTTCTTCGATTTCTTTGATCTCGGGCGGGATATAATACGACTTTGATAAATCAGTCCCATCACTTAAAACCGTTTGGTTTACTTGAGCCGAAACTACGGTCGCAGCCAAAATACAGAGCACTAATTTAACGAAATTTGTCTTTAGCATACGTGTTAACATCCTTTGCGATCAAAAGAAACTGGCAGTTAAAACGTAGTGAAAGAGCGATTCTGTTAGAGAATCGCCCTCGACAATCACTTACCCGCACTGGCCCGGCATTACTTCGCACGAACATCTGTCCTGATTTGGTGTACAGCTTGGATAACCATAAGGATCTTGCATACAACCCACACAAAGACCTCCCGAAAGAGGAACGCACTTTTCACACGCAGCTCTCGTCACGTCAGCATTCCAGCCCAGCTGAAAACTCGCTCCAATCATGAAAGCCAAAAGTAAAGCTTTTAGCTCTAAACTCAAACGAAACCGCTTCATAATTCACTTCCTATAAGTTTAAAACGGTCAATATCAGCAACCACCTGATTGATGCCTCGACAAAGATAATAATCCCCCCAACCTAAAGAAAACAATACTTTTTTGATTAAAATTCGCGCAATAATTCTTTTTGTTACCAATGATAATTGTAAGCATCCTCAAAAATAGTACCACTGAGAACTGGAGTTTTCGGCCGGTGGTAAGATTTATCAGGAGGCTGAGGATGAAGCGATCGAAGTTTAGTGAGAGGCAGGTATTGGGGATATTGAAAGCGGTGGAGACGGGGCGGAGGGTGGCAGAAGTTTGCCGAGAGAACGGGATCTCTGAGTCGACATATTTCAACTGGAAGTCGAAGTATGGGGGGATGACGGCGGCGGAGATCAAGCGTTTGAGAGAGTTAGAGGAAGAGAACGCGAAGCTGAAGCGGATGTACGCGGACGTGTCGCTGGAGGTCAGGGCGTTGAAGGACCTGATCGAAAAAAAAGGCTGGTGACGCCTGAGCGGCGAGAGGCAGTCGGGTATTTGAAAGAGGAGCATGAGTTAAGCGAGCGGCGGGCGTGCGAGGCGGTGAGATTGTCGAGACGGGCGTTTCGATATGTGCCGCAGGCGTTGCATCCTGGAGAATACAAAGAGGAACAAGAGCACTCGTATCCCAAAACGCCGCTTCAATCGCAATAGCGCTCGTCCAACAAAACGTCCAATGCCCTGTTCCCCGGAACGAACGGGAGATCGTCGAAGAAGTCTTCCGGGAGCGGGTCATTGCTCTGCGGCGGGGTGATGACCCCCTCGGCGATCAGATGTGCTTCCTCCGATTCTTAAAGGTCATCGTCTTCAAGCGGGAGGATCTTCGCAACCGGCACATTTCGTTCGGTTATCAGAACGCTTCCGCCGCCTTTCACACCCTTAACATATCTGCTCAAATGGGTTTTTAGTTCGCCGATGTTGGCCCGTTTAATGCTCATAAGGGAACGTTATCACAACCTGACCAACTTGACCAAGTTTTTTTACCGAGCCAGAATACGCGCTCAGGGCCTCACTCCGGCTGAAGTTCCAGGTAGCCGATAATACCCTTCTTGTCTTCGCCGATCTCGACTATGACGTTCATGCTTTCAAATTCCACAGCATATTTGTATAGCACCGCCTCGCCGATATCGGTTCGTTCTAGAAGTTCGAATTTCATGATCGGGCCGATCGTTTTTAGGTAGGCGATCAATCTGTCGTTCGGATCGCTGAGCGCACGATAAAGCCGTGGCGAGAACCGTTTCTCGTCCGGTTTTCCGGCCAAGATGTCTTCGATAACCTTTCGGAAGCCCGCGCTCCGCTCGGGTTCCGGGTCTTTCATCGGCTTCGGTTTTACCGCCGGATCGACGGCCCCTGCTATCCCATTGCCAAGCCGGGCCGGGTTTGCGTTCTCTGAATTCGCCAAGGCGATGACCGTCAACCCGCGGTCGGGGTAGCGGGCAATGAACGACTTAAAGCCCTGCCACGCACCGCCGTGTTCGATGACCTTGAAACCGTTCACGTTCCGAAGCGCCCAGCCAAAACCGTACCGCTGCTCGCGGCCGTCATTGAGCTTAACCGGCGTCCACATCTGCTCATAAGCGGCCTTGCTCAAGAGCTTTCGTCCCGCAAGAGCTTCCTCCCATCGGATCATGTCCAGTAACGAGAGATAAAGTGCTCCGTCCGCAGTTGTGTTTAGCGCCGGCGAGACCCATTCCTGATTTTTCACCTCGCCGTTCCGGAGTACATAACCCGCGGCACGGTTCGGTACGATATCGCGTTCGCTTATCACTCGTGCTGTCGTCATCCCGAGCGGTTTGAACACACGCTCGGTCAGAAAGTCGCCGTAAAACTTCCCCGTCACCTTTCGGATGATGATGCCGAGGGTAACGTAACCAAAATTGCTGTACTGCCATTTTTCACCCGGAGCGAAGGCGAGCGGAGTTTCCTTGATGATCTTGAGCAGGTCATCCTCGGTAAAGTCTTTTCGAAAGTCGAAGCCTCTCGAGTAGTCCGTAAAGCCGCCGGTGTGCGTCAGCAGATGTCGGACGGTAACATTCGCCCAGGATTCCGGCACTTCGCCGAGATACTTGCCGATTTTGTCGTCGAGGCCGATCTTGCCTTCCTCGACCAACAGCATTATCGCAAAGGCCGTGAATTGCTTCCCGACCGAGCCCGACTGGAAGATCGTCTCCGGCTTTACCGGCACATTGTGCTCGATGTTCGCTAGGCCATAGCCTTTGACAACCACCGGCTTGCCGTCCTTGATGACCGCGACCGAAACTCCGGGGATCTTCTTCCGCTCCATCTCGGCTTTAACAAATTCATCCACAGCCGCGGTTGGATCAGTTTGGCCCGCGATCGGAAGCACCAAGACAAACAAAATACAAATTTTTAGGAATTTACTCGGCATAATGTCTATTTAGATCAAAGTAAAGAAAACGCTCCATCAAGTGCCTCAACCAGTTGGTCGACTGTATCCGTGGTCGAGTTCAACATCAATCCGGTGCGGATGACGTTGCCGTAGAGGCCTCCCTTGCCGATGAGGACGCCGCGGCGTTTCGTTTCTTCAAATACGCGAAGAACAGCTTCAGGGCTCGGCTCTTTCGTTGTGCGGTCTTTGACGAGTTCGATGCCGAGCATTAAACCCATCCCACGGACATCGCCGATGATCGGATGCTTCTCTTGCAGAGCTAGCAATCTGTCCTTCAGATAGTCGCCGACGACGCGGGCGTTCGTTCTCAGGTCGTCCTCTTCAATGACTTTGATCACCGCAAGCCCGACCGCACACGAGACCGGATTGCCGCCAAAGGTCGAGAACGTCAGCCCCGGAAATGCATCCGCGACCTCGGGAGTTGCGATCGTCCAACCGATCGGCACGCCGTTGCCCATTCCCTTTGCCGAGGTAATGATGTCGGGCTCTACGCCCCAGTGCTCGATGCCGAACCATTTGTCGCCCGTCCGCCCCCACGCGGCCTGCACCTCGTCGGAAATAAAGAGTCCGCCGTGGCGGCGAGCGATCTCAGCAACGCGGGGAAAATACTCCTTTGGCGGGATAATGAACCCGCCGACGCCAAGGATGGTCTCCGCCATGAATGCGGCGATGTTTCCGGTCGTTGTGGTGTTGATAATGTCCTCGACGTCGTCGGCACAGGCCACTCCGCACGATGGATATTCGAGCTTGAACGGGCAGCGATAGCAATACGGAGCCGCGGCGTGGATAATGCCGGGCACCTGTGCCGGAACCGGCCGCCACGTCTTGTGCCCGACCGACGAGAGTGCCGTCGCCGATCTTCCCGCATATGAATGCCGGAGCACAATGATCTCCTGATTCCCGGTAGCAAGCTTTGCCGCGAGAACGGCGGTGTCATCCGCCTCCGTTCCGCTGTTGGAAAAAAACGATTTCTTCAACTTGCCCGGCGATATCTCCGCCAGCTTTTCCGCCAGATCACTCTGCGGCTGATTGGCATAGAGCGTCGAGGTATGCGCGATCTTGTCGACCTGCTCTTTCCACGCCGCATTCACCCGCGGATTCGCGTGCCCAAGGCTGACGGTCAGCACGCCGCCGAAACAATCAAGATACTCATTCCCCTGATCGTCCCATACCTTCTCTCCCTCGCCATGCGTCAAGGCGATCGGCTCCTGATAATAATTCGCGACCGCCGGAAACAAAAATTCCTTATGTTTCCGAACGGCGTCCGATACGGTCGATATTTGCTCTTTTGAGTTCATTGAAGTTTTTGCCACAGAGTTCACTGAGAGTTTCATTGCACTCGGAGAACTCTGAGGACTCCGTGCCCTCTGTGGCGAACCTGCCTAGTACAAATTCCCTTCGCGCTTGCGGCCGGTGTGGTCGATGTAAACGACCTTAAGCTCCGTGTAAAAATCGAGCGAGGTCGAGCCCTGTTCGCGTGCTCCGAGTCCGGTGTTCTTGATACCGCCGAACGGGATGTGAGCCTCGCCGCCGGTCGTCGGTGAATTGACGTGGGTCATGCCCGTCTCGATGTCCTCGATAAAGCGATACATCGAGTTCACATCGTTGGTGAACACCGACGACGAGAGCCCGTATTCGCTGTCGTTCGCGACCGCCATCGCCTCTTCGTAATCCTTTACACGCAGAACAGAAAGCACCGGGCCGAAAATCTCTTCCCGGGCGATCCGCATGTCAGTGGTTACGCGGTCAAAAACCGTCGGTTCAACGAACCAGCCATTCTCAAGCCCCTCGCCCTCGGCACGCTTGCCTCCACAAAGCAGTTCAGCACCGTCCTCGCGGCCGATGTCGATGTATTTCAACACCGTATTGAACTGCGATTCATCGACCGAAGGCCCTATGTCCGTCTTCGGATCATCGCCCGGCCCAAGCCGAAAACTCCTTGCCCGCTCGACGATCTTTTCAACATATTCATCCGCGATCTTATCGATCACGATCGCTCGTGATGTCGCCGTGCAACGCTGCCCGGTCGAACCGAACGCGCCTTGTGCGGTCGATTCCACTGCAAGAGCCATGTCGCAATCTTCAAGCACTACGACCGGGTTCTTCCCGCCCATTTCGGCCTGTACCTTGACGCCCCGCGGCGCGACCTGGGCATAGATCTTGAGCCCGGTTTCGGTAGAACCGGTGAACGAAACGGCCTTTACCGCCGGATGATTCAAGATCTCGTCGCCGGCCTCGCTGCCCGACCCGAGCACGAGATTCAATACGCCCGGAGGCAAACCCGCTTCGTTGAATAGCTCGGTCAGCATCACCGCCGTCATCGGCGTTAATGTCGCCGGCTTGAAGACGACCGTATTGCCCGCGACCAATGCCGGCGCGATCTTCCATGCCGGTATTGCGACCGGAAAGTTCCACGGTGTTATCGCGGCGACGACGCCGTGCGGTTCTTTGATGGTATAAGCAAAATTCGCGGGAAGCTCCGAGGGGATCGTCTCGCCGACCATTCGACGCGATTCACCTGCACAAAATTCGACCACGTTAATCGCCCGTGTCAGCTCGCCGCGAGCCTCAGGAAGCGTTTTGCCCTCTTCGCGGGTGATCGCCGCCGCGAGTTCCTCTTTCCGCTCTTCCATCAGCCTTGCCGCTCTCGCGACAATGCGGCCGCGTGCCGGAGGCGGCGTCCGCTTCCAATCACGAAACGCATTGAAAGCCGCCTCGACCGCCCGACGCGCTTCCTCCCGCGAAGCAAGCTCGACCGTGCCGATGATGTCGTTCACGTTTGCCGGATTTATGTTCGGGGCGGTTCTTGCTGAATTGGAATCGAACCATTCCCCATTAATGAAACTGCGATATATCTGCATAAAGTCGAGGTTTGCTGAATATATTTGATAACCCGCGAAAACGCAATTTCCTCCGCTCAGGGCAATTAAGCACTTTTGGCAAAATTATCTATATTGTAAAGGACAATGGAGTTTACAAGCCTCAGACATTTACTCGAGTTTCGGACGGCGAACACGCCGCAAAAGGATTTCCTTTTCTCCGAAGCCGACGGCCGGAAATGGACATACGCTGAGTTTGATTCGGCAGTGAACCGAACCGCAAATATGTTGCTCGCCCGCGGCATCGCGAAGGGCGATGTCGTCAGTCTCCTACTCCCGAACTCAGCCGAGTACATCATCGCCTATTTCGCCTGCTGGAAGATCGGAGCACTGGCCGGGCCGGTGAACTCGCTGCTGAAAGCCGAAGAGGTCGAGTGGGTGGTTGCTAATTCTCGGTCGAAAATGCTGATGACCGATGATGCAATATTGTCGAGCGGAGGTTTGAGCGGCGTCGGCAAAGGCATCGAGGTTATAACGAACTGGCCGCCCGCTGACGCAGGCGGTTCTGACACGGTCGCCGAGCTCAACATTGACGTAGACGATGAAGCAGTCATCATCTACACCTCGGGCACGACCGGCAAGCCGAAAGGATGTTTGTTGACACACGGCAACCTGATCGCCAATGCCCGGCAGATCACCGAATGGCTTGGCTTTGGTCCGGAGGACCGTTTGCTGACCGTTATGCCGCTCTTCCACATGAACGCCGTGACCGTCACGACGATGACGGCGCTTTACGCGGGCGGCTCTACCGTCGTCTCACCTAAGTTCTCAGCCTCGCGGTTCTGGGAGATCATCGAAGAATACCGCATCACATCCTTCGGCTCCGTCGCGACGATGCTGAGCATGATATTGGCCAAAGCGGACACGGCGACACGGAGACGCGGCGATACTGAGATCTCCGCGTCACCGCGTCACCGTGTCACGCCGTCCCAATTGCGTTTCGCGATGTGCGGCTCCGCTCCGGTTCCGGCGGAGGTATTGAATCGTTTCGAAGAAACCTTCGGCGTACTGGTGATCGAGGGCTACGGTTTGAGCGAATCAACCTGCCGATCGACGTTCAACCCACCGAATAAAGATCGTCGTCCGGGCTCCTGCGGACTCCCGATCGGCAATGAAATGCGGGTGGTCGATGAAGAAGACAACGAAGTTCCCGATGGCACTCTCGGCGAGATCGTTCTTCGGGGCCCGAATATTTTCAAGGGCTATTTCAAAAACCCCGAAGCGACCGAAAAGGCCTTCGCCGGCGGTTGGTTCCACACCGGCGATATCGGCTACCGCGATGCCGACGGTTTTTATTACATCGCCGACCGCAAGTCGGACATGATCATCCGCGGCGGCGAAAACATCTACCCGCGAGAGATCGACGACCTGCTCTACACGCATCCCGCGGTCGCCCACGCAGCCGTTATCGGCGTTCCCGACGAGCTCTACGGCGAAGAGGTCGCCGCCTTCATCGTGCTGAAAGACGGATTTGAAAGCTCCCCTCCTTACGAACGAGGGGTGGCCGCCGCTCTGGGCGGACGGGGTGGTTCTCTCATCACTCAAGAGGACATCATCGACTTCTGCAAACTCCACCTCGCCGACTACAAATGCCCGAAGACCGTTCACTTCGTCGACGACATCCCAAAGGGCCCGACCGGTAAGTTGTTGAAGAGAGAGTTGGCACGCTTGTTCGCATCGACGCAAACGGATCGAATAGAAAAAGCTGATAGCTAAAAGCTGAGAGCTGGCGGCTGTTCTAAAACCTGAGCGAAAAGTGTAGTATTAGGGCTTTCCTTATGGCTAAACGAACTTTAGGTATAGCAGTTGTGGGAATTGGTGGGGCGGTCGGAACGACCATGGCCGCGGGCATCGAGTTGCTTAAAAGAGGCCTGATCGGTACCGAGGGGCTTCCGCTTACGGGTCATGAAGTTGAAGGGCTTGCCGACTACAAAAATATTGTTTTCGCAGGTTGGGATCTGTTCCCCGATGATCTCGCCAAGGCCGCCGCGAATCACGAGGTACTGACCTATAAACAGCACGTTGCGGTTGAAAGTGAACTCGAACAGATCAAACCCTGGCCCGCCATCGGCGATGAGCGCTTTCTGTCCTTGATCAACGGCGAAAACAAGATCGCGGGCGGCCATCGTGCGGTGATCGATGAGCTTAGGAAGAACCTTGCCGAGTTAAAAGGCCGCTGCGATTCTGCGGTTGTCATCAACCTCGCTTCGACCGAGAAGCTTGCCGTCGACGGCAATGAAGCGTTCGACTCGCTCGATGCGTTTGAGAACGGACTCGACGCAAACGTGCCCGCGATCTCGCCTGCGATGCTCTATGCCTACGCCGCGATAGCCGAAGGCGTGCCGTATGGAAATTTCACGCCGTCGCTCGCAGCCGATGTTCCGGCACTGATCGAATTTGCAGAGAAACAGAACGTGCCGATCGCGGGCAAGGACGGCAAGACCGGCCAGACGTTCATCAAGACCGTGCTCGCCCCGGCACTCAAAAGCCGGGCGCTCCACGTTGATGGCTGGTATTCGACGAATATCCTCGGAAACCGCGACGGCCTTGCTCTTTCAAATGAAGAGTCGCTCGCCTCGAAAGTGAAGACCAAGCAGAGCGTGCTTGACGAGATTCTCGGCTATCGGGTCGATGATCATATCGTCGATATCCGTTACTACCGGCCTCGCGGCGACAACAAAGAGGCGTGGGACAATATCGATATCCGCGGCTTTCTCGGGCAGACGATGCAGATCAAGGTGAATTTTCTTTGTAAGGATTCGATTCTCGCCGCACCGCTTGCCATCGAGATCGCCCGCTGCCTCGACCTTGCAAAACAGCGTAGCGAAGGCGGCATTCAGGAACAGCTCTCGGTCTTCTTCAAGCTCCCGATGGCCAAGTCCGGAAAGCCCGAGCACACTTTCCATCTTCAGGAAGCAATGCTCATGCAGTGGCTCAATCCTCAAATCTAGCGACCCGCTGCCGTGCCCGGTTCACACGGAGTTCAAGCACGTCCGGCCTTGAATAGTGGCCTGTCGGGTCAAAGTTCTGCCGTTCCTCGCGGACCCGCGTGTGATCGAGTGTAGCGATGAGAAGTTTTTCTTCATCGCAAAAGGGTTCGATGATCCAGTTCCCGTCCGGGCCGGCGATGCACGAACCGCCATTTGCCAGAAACTCGGGCGTGTTTTCTATCACCTGCTCGATTCCGGGCAAATGCGACGGCAGATCGCTCCGCCTCATTAGGCCCGAGACCGAAGCGACGAACGAACGGCCCTCGAGTGCCATGAACCGCGTTATGTCGTTCGTATTCCGCTTGCTGCCGGGCCAGACGGCGACGTGCAGATCCTCGCCCTGTGCGTAAAGTGCCGTCCGGGCGAGTGGCATCCAATTTTCCCAACAATTCAAACCGCCGACCGTGAACTCGCCTAGCCGATGCGTCCTCAGTCCGTTCCCATCGCCGATGGCCCACGTCATCCGCTCGTCGTAGGTCGGCATGAGCTTACGGTGCACCGAGCCGATCTCGCCTGACTTGGAGATATAGACCAGCGAGGCGTAAACGCTCTCGCCGCGGTCGCCGGGCCGTTCGATTATGCCGAGATAAATGGCGATCTTCTTCTCCGCAGCGAGCCGGCAAATGCCGTCCAGGTCACCGCGTTCGATCACGACCGCTTGCTTTACATACTCCGCGTGAAAAGCCTTGTGAAAGGGCGAATTGAACGCCGTTTCCTTCGAATACTCGATCCAGAATGGATACCCGGGAACAAGAGCCTCGCCGAATGCGACAAGGTCCGCACCGCTTGCCGCTGCCTCCGAAATGCTGTCCGCGACCTTCGCGAGGGTCTTCTCGCGGTCGAACCAAACCGGAAATATCTGCGCCAGAGCTACCGTTATTGTGTCCATTTTTACTTACCCAACCGGGCGAGGTCCGCTTCCGCGGCGATATAACCAAAGCTCGCCCACTGGCCGCCGGTAACGATCTTACGGAAGACGTCAACCGCTTTCGTTCTATCTCCGTTGTAAAAGAAATAATTCCCGATGCCGTAACCGAGCGAGGCCGAACCGAGCGTTTTCGCTTCGCCGCCGATGGTCGCCAGCAGGCCCTCGGCCTTCGCTTCGCCTTTGTTGAGCTTGAGGAGTTTCAGATAATCGTCGTTTTCGATCACCTCGACGTCTGTATCGAACCGGCCGAGCACTTTCGCGGCATCGCCCTTCTTCCCCATTCGCCGTAGAGTCATATAGTGCCAATAAACGGTCGCCGCAAGCATATCCGGGTTCTTTGAGACGATCGTGCATTCTTCGTATGCCTTCTGCGCCCGTTTGAAGTCGCCCTTTAGATAATAAGCAAGGCCGAGGTGATACCAGATGTTCGATTGCAGCGTGCTGGTCGTAATGTTCTTCGCGTTCGGCAAGCCATCTGGCTCGACCTCATCCGGCTTGCCTTTGATCAGCTTTGCGGCTTGCTCAAGGTCGCGAATCGCGTCGTCAAAACAGCGGATCGTTATGAAGCGGTGGCCGCGGTGGCGGTACATCCGCGCATCATTTGGAAACTTCCCGATCCCGATCGTCAGCGACTCGATCGCGTCCTTGTATTTGCCGAGATAGCCTTTCCGCCGGGCATACCAGATCAGGTTGTCGGCGGTCGGTTCGGCCGCGTAGTTCCGGGCCGCGATCTCGAGATTACGCGAATACTCAAGCCGAACGCTCTCGGGCACTTGCTGGTCCGGAACCTTCGCGTTGGTAAGGCAATCTTGTGCAGCGACAAGCGTGGAAAATGCAGTAACGAAAAGAAGAAATATCAGCGGCTTCATAAGGAAGGATTCTGACACTAAACCGCAAAAATCGAAAAGACATTGCAAAAATGTTCAGTCGCGGTCTATGTAATTCGTTTCACTATCTGCGCATTCTTTCGTACCGGCCGGTGGAATTTCGGGGAATGAACACATAACTCACAGATCGAAGACATCTATGTAAAGGACTCCGGGTTCAAGTCAGAGGAATGCCGACACTCGAAGTTTCCTTCAAGTAGTTAAATAGGGATTCGATGCTTGACAGAAAGAATCATGACTCGTTTTTATTTAAATAAACTTTAATTGAGAAACATGGGCGACTCAATAATCTATACAAGCGGTAGAAACTCATGTTGCATGAAATTTGCTCCGCACAATTGGGCTGGCCCGACTGGTTGCTTGCAGTGCTGATCGCGTGGTTCGCCTCGGCGGTGATCATTTATTTCTCGGGCTATTTTGCACGCTTCCTCGGCGAGAAAGGCCTGGTCGCGGTCGAGCGGCTGATGGGAATGCTACTGATCACAGTTGAAGTGCAAATGCTGCTCAACGGCATCGGGGAATTCATTGCGACAACGAAGACATTTACCAATTAAGGCCGCATTGCGTGTCTAAGAAATTCAATTCGCTTTGC
Source organism: Acidobacteriota bacterium (assembly GCA_019639135.1). GTDB lineage: Bacteria > Acidobacteriota > Blastocatellia > Pyrinomonadales > Pyrinomonadaceae > OLB17. Next base: position 36,793 of record JAHBSL010000007.1, on the reverse strand, counting down.
TTTGTTTTCCTTGAACTTTTCGAGATTAGGTTTGAGGTATTTGGAATAGATGCTGTTTGGATATTGCAGAATTATGTGTTCAACCTCGCTAATGTTCTTGTCCTCGTCTTTGCTGTTGGCAAAGTCTCCCGTCTGCATAAGAATAGCGATATCGCGCTTACCCTTGATTTGATTCCATACCGTCAAATCATCCCCTTCAGGCGCATTAACAACAACTTCAACTTCTTCGGATTCAATAGGTGTTGCGTTTTCTCCGATGTAAGAAACTCCTTTGATCAAATAAACTCCTGGTTCTGGTAAAGCGTATTCAGTTGTGATTTTTCCTTTTAAGACTTGTTTAGCAGCCTCTTGGCTCAAGTGAGACACATTAGGCATGCCGTTCCATAAGAGCGTTGCTTTGTAGCCGTAGGACTGGTTCGGCTCGAGCGCTTTCCGTGTACCCTTTTTTCGGCCCCAATCATATGCAAAATATTCTTTGAATTCATCATTTTGCTTCGCAACAAAGACCTTCAGACTTCCAGTTTCTACACCGCCCGAAGGGATAATAACGGCATTGTTAGTTGAGTTGAAAAATTCAAACTCGATTTCGATAGGCTCACCGACCACGAATGTTTCTGAGTTGGATTTTGCCTTGAAGGATAACTCGTGTTCATTAGAATCTGCCTGGACGCTGATCGCTGCTAAATAAATGCACAGTGATAATAGAGAAAGACAGCCGATTGCGATGAATTTTACTTTTTCGTTTTTCATTTTACATCGAACTCCCGAAAGTGAGTCTATTCTACGGATGCATAATCGTCCGAATCTTACGGATCAACATCGGACTAAGTTGGTTTGAAACAGGTTCACCGGTCTGGGGATTTGTCCCCATCAAGCCGCCATCTCCATGCAGACATGAAAATAAATGTCCAATTTCATGGGCGACCGTAACAGCCATGCTGCTCAAATGCGTCGGAGACGGATTATACCCAGGAAACTCAGTTGGGCGATGCGCTTCCATGAAAATTAAAGCTCCGCTTCCTTCACCGGATACCGTTGTAACTGCATCAACAATCCCGAGAGTCAAATCTTCGGTACTTGGATCTCTGTCTTCCTCTACAGTGTGTTGATAAGAACCCAGCAAATAAACAGACCAAAACTCATCAGAAGTGTCTGTTCCACTTGAGTCCCACGCAACAAAAAGGGCACGTATGTCAGCCGGCGCATCAGACATAACATTAGGAGCAAAGATTAAATTATCGCGTGTATCCACAATGTCATATACGGGCCGGATGTATGCAGTAGCGAGAATATTTGTGTTCGGATCATCGCTATTTGCCGTTAGTAAAGACGTATCGGGTTCAGCAATATCCTCGCCGGTATCGCCGTTCAATAACCCGCCGTCATCGTCGAAATCGTCGTCGTCGTATAACTGAAAAAGTTCGCTCTGGTTCACTCTAACAGTTTGTCCGAACGGAGAACGTATCGTCACCGAATTAGCACTGTTTTCCACAACGATAAAGTTCGTTCCTCCCGAAGCCAGACGGCCATTTTCAAAGCGATTGACCTCGAGCGGGTTGGCTACATTGACCTGCACCTCAACAGGAACTCCACCGACCCGAGCAGATTCACCGAAATTGCCGAGTACAAAATTACTGTTTGACGCCCCCATCGAATCAACTTCTATATGCAGCCTTCGCCAAACCGTAAGCATTTCGGTCCTGCATACCAGATCAGTTCCGTCACAATTTATATCGATGGATGCCCCGCTTCCAGTAACAAGTTCCGTCCCGTTGACAGCAACACCAGAAATCGCATTCTGATTAACACCGGCGGCGATCGTGAAATTATCGCCGGGCTGTCTCGTCACGGTGAAAACAACCGATGCCTCTCCGTTTTATTCGTAAGGGCCGAATTCGCCGCAAGCTGGCCGGCAGTATTGCCCCCAACTTCTCCGATGTTGTCGTCTCCTGCAGTACCATTCGGATCTATTGTTGTGTCGGTGGAAGGATCGTCAAGGTCGAAATTACGAAAGAACACTTCAACGCCAGCCCTGTTTTCGTTGATACGAGCCGTAACGCGAAGTTGCCTTCGATCAACTGTGTCTCCAGGGACATCATCATCGGGGAAAACTCGAAGTCCTCCGCCGATATTGGGATTTTGGTCAATTCCAATCGTTCCTGGATTTATTACCTCAAGTGAAACACTTGTAACGTTTGGAAGGGAAGGGGTGACTAGACAATCTTCCGATGGTGGCAGATTTTGCACTTTACCAGAAGCACAATACGACCCAACACTGGCAATCTGCCGACCAAAAGTCTTGACATATGCGTGATCACCATCAACGCAGAACCTATCATCTGGCAGCGGATTTGAATAGTATAGGAATACTTGAGCAATCTCTGCGCACGCTTCAGACCAGCCTGTATCCACGATACCGAGTGAATCGCTCGAAAGCGTGGCTCCTACAATATTCTCTGAGTAGGTACAATGACCGGGCGGCATATCGGTATAGGAGTATCCGACTACCTCATTAGCTGTGAAGTCGTAGTCAACGGAAAAAAAACCAAAGAAAAAGCGATGCTGACGAATTGACTGAGGATCAAAAGGCCGATCGGTGTTTATGCTCGAAACAAATTGCTCAAGTTTTGCGTAGTTAGGTTCGTTCAACTGGTCACGCAATTGATCCCGAAATCCTATGATCCTATCTTCAAGTTCTAGACTGATTAATTGTTTGCGTGTAGCAGATGAACTGGCCTGAGATCGTGGTCGCGTCGAAATACAACCGAATTCAACTTCTAACTGGGACGCATAATTCTTTATATTAATTGCTTGCGCAAAACCAACTCCTGTCTTTCTTTCCAGCATCTTCCAAAGAAATGCAGCCCGGTTCAAGCGCCCTTCGGCGGTTTGCTTTCTTGCTTCGGCCTCAAATCCCGAAACAATTCGAAAAAGAAACCAGTAGCCAAGTGTTCGGTCAACTCCGCCTGAGTTCTTTTCTTCGATCACAGAGCTTTTGTCAAATCGGTAAGGCTTCGGAGCTAACTCGAAAATTGTTGAAGGAACATCTACGGGGGGTACCGAATGCAGATGAGAATCCAACGCAAATAATCGACACTAATCGAATCATCGAAAGTTTGGTCATTGCAACTCCTGTCAAATTGCGAAACGGCAATTGAATTACCAAAAAATCAGAGACCACCGATAAATTTTGTTGGTCTAGTCCCTGATTGTAAACATAAGGCTGGAACAAACGCAATAGTTTTTTTGTTTGATATGCAGATTTATTCGGAGGACGAATCTTTGCAGTAATTTTCAAGGAAACCACAGGCTTCTTTTTATCAAAGTGCGGTTATATAATCTGAAGTCTAGGCGCATAGAATAATGTTCCACCAATCACGCCCACCGACAGTAACAGTCCCTTTGTTTCTGGGAGTAGTTCTTTTTGCACTCGTAGCGGGGTGCTTGGCTCAAACTCCTGCGGCGGAGCGGGGGTCGGTGACGGCGAAGGGCGGGTTTCGGAATGAGAATGACATTCGCGACAAGTTCATCAACTGGCGAGATGATGCAGACGCTCGGGCGTGGCTAACGGCTATCGGGTACGATACATCTGCGATCAAAGATGTCACGGCGGCAAAACCGAGCGGCGAGAAAGCCGATGTGGTCGTGACGGTGACCGAGAGCGACGGGACACCGCGGCGACACGGCATTTCGATTAAGTTGGTGAGCAGATCGAACGGGTTCAATCAGATCGACAAACGCTGGCTGCGGCAGTATGCGAAGATGTGGAATATCCCGCCGGATGTTGAAGCGGCTCTCAGGCTTTTCGTGGGAGAGGATCCACCGACCGGGAAAGCTCGGCGGCCGGAGAGGATGTTCCTGACCGAAATGTCAAAGGAAGCTCGAAACGCCGTGGTCGAGTTCTTTGCGGCGAACAAGGAGCGGATCGTCGCCGACCTGCTTCGTGGTGTGGGAAACGGCCGGGCGGACCTTTTCATGGTCGCCTGGAAACCGGGCCGCGAAACGCGGTGGAGTATCGTGACAACAGATGAAGCGATACGCTTTTTCGCCGACGGGCCGGTCGAGATCACCCGCAGCGGAAACCTCAAGATCGGCCGGATCACGATGCAGCGAAAGGGCGGCGATGGCGGCCGCGAAACGGCGAAGATGCTGCAGTTCAAGATGAACCCATCGCTCGTCTTTGAGATGAAATGAGATTTTCCCGCAAACAGGTCGAAGGTGCGCTGATCGTGCTCGCGGCCGTTCTTTTCGTTGCGGTTTTAAGAGCCACGTTCTGATCCCGCTTCCGCCAATGGCCGCAAGTCCTAAAAACCCGATCATTGCTATCTCCGGGCCGACGTGTTCCGGGAAGACGGCACTTGCCGTCCGAGCCGCAAAGGCCCTTAACGGCGAGGTCGTCAATTTCGACTCAGTCCAGATCTACAGCGGGATCGAGATCGCGACTGCGAAGCCGACCGCTGAGGAGATGGACGGCGTTCCGCACCACCTGATCGGCTATGTCGATCCGAATGTGAATTACACGGCAGCCGATTGGGCACGCGACGCGGCGGAGAAGATACGTGAGATCGAGGCCCGAGGCAAGCGGGTCGTACTTGTTGGCGGAACAGGGTTCTATCTGCGAACGCTGCGACAGCCGCTCTTCGAAAGCCCGAAGACCGATAGGGAGCTTCGCGAACGGCTGAGGAATATTCTCGCTCGTCGCGGGAATGATCATTTATATAGAATGCTGCAGCGGGTAGATGCCGGGGCCGCGGCCGAGTTTGAGGCCAATGATTCGGTTCGGGTGATACGAGCTCTGGAGCATTACTTCCAGACCGGACGGAGGATATCCGATGTTTGGTATGAGAGGGCGGAGCCACCGGAGTTTGCTGATCGGGTCCGGCTTTTTGTATTAGATCCCGACCGGAAGACTCTTTACGACAAGATAAACCGTCGGACCGAGGCGCATTTCCGCAACGGACTCGTCAATGAGGTGAAACATCTGTTGGACAGCGGCGTAAACCAATATGGGAACGCGCTCGGGGCTCATGCTTACAGGCGGGTCTGCGAATATCTGCGAGGTGAGCGGACGCTTGAAAGTGCCGTCGAGCGGTCGAAACAGGACGTTAGAAACTATGCGAAAAGGCAGTGGACGTGGTTTCGCAAAGAGCCCGATGCTTATTGGCTTGCCGGTTTTGGCGATGATCCCACGGCTTTCGATGAACTGCTGACCGCTTTGGACTTAGGGTCATATTGATCTTATATTGGGTAAAGTGCATTGATTTAATGCGCAATTAACAGGAAAACCTTGAGACTTGCATAAAATCTGCTATACTCATAAAGTTTCCCGCCAAGTTAAGCAGATAAAAGAGAAAATGCTATGGAAAAACCGACCGCCCAGAACATTCAGGACGCATTTCTGAATTCGGCGCGACGCGAGCGAGCGACGGTAGTTATCCATTTATTGAGCGGTGCTACTTTGACTGGCCGGATAAAGAGTTTTGACAAATTTTCGGTACTGTTCGATTCGGGCGGGCAGGATTTCCTGGTTTTCAAGCACGCCGTTTCGACCATTTCGCACGGGCCTCGGAGCGAAGCTTCGTAATTTTTTGCGCGGAAAGTTCATTACTCTAGAAGGGATCGACGGAAGCGGCAAGTCAACGCAGCTGCGTATGCTTGCCGGAGACCTTCGCGCCCGCGGGCTTGATTTCATTACTACACGAGAGCCGGGCGGAACGCCGCTCGGGCGTCGGCTCCGCGAGGCTTTTCTTGAAACCGAAGAGACCGTGGCACCGCGTGCCGAACTTCTGCTTTTCTCTGCCGATCGGGCCCAGCACGTAGAACTCCTGATCAAGCCGGCACTTGAACAGGGAAGGACCGTTATCTCCGACCGCTACGCTGACGCGACCGCCGCCTATCAGGGGGCAGGACGCGGCTTTCCTGAGAAGACCGTCGAGGCGATACTGAAATTCGCGACCGGCGGGCTAAAGCCCGACCTTACGCTCTTTTTCGATATTTCAGTTGAAAAGGCCCTCGAACGGCTTCGCAGCCGGGACTCAGAGGGCGGCTCGCGCAACAGAATGGACAGCGAAACGGCAGAGTTTTATTCGAACGTACGGCTTGCTTACCTGCGGATCGCTGAACGGGAGCCGAAGCGGTTTCACGTGATCGACGCTAACGGCCCGATGGAAGCGATCCATAAAGACGTAGCGGCGGTTGTTGCAGATCTTCTCGGCTGAAATGCTGCTCGCAAAGGGCGGCGACGGGCAGCCCGATCGGTTCCTCCGTCTCGAACTCATTTAACATGAGCACCTGGTCGCGTTCCTCGCCGGCAAAAGCTATTCCGATCCAGCTTACGAAGACCCGAACCAACTGTCCCTTCTTGATCTCCTTTTGAAATCGTTCCAGCATTTTCGCATCGATCAACAGCCAATATGCCTTGCCGTCCTCGGTTACGGAGATCTCGGTCGCGTAGCTATCAGCAATCGCCTTGTCGCGACCGAACATCGTTAGTGAATACTCTATCAGTTCGCGTCTCGCCTTGCTCAGTTGCCGGGTTTCGCCGTTAAAGCGGACGAGTGCCCGCGAACGGTTCGGATCGGTCGGGATGAGGATGACCGGCTTTTTATCTGGCCCGGAGAGGATCGCCCGGGGAGATCTTTCAGCCTCAGGGCCGAGCTTGGCGGAAAAATCCGCGAGCTTTCGCGGGACATAGGCGGTTTCGTCGAATTTTTCTTCGGCGATCGGCCGGCCTGCGTCAAACTCCCAAAGCAGCCAACGTCGCCCGTTCCATTTCAGCACGATCTCGCGGACCTTCTTGGTCTTTTTGAACTTGATCACGTGCATCGGGTCGGCGCCCATTCGAAGCCGCAGATTCGCCTCGAATTCATCCGGTTTGGATTCATTTACAGCGGCGAGTTCCTTTGAAAGCCCGCGGATCGTGGAAAAGATCTTTGACGTATCGGAGGCGATCTCAGCGCGGAGCCGACGGCCGAAAAAGGTCGCCTTGCCATCCACGTAAAGTTCCAAATCGGGCGAAATAAGTTCGGACATCTCGGCATTCGTCCCCGAGGACAAAGTCTTTACCATATCCTTGAATGCCGGGATCGACTTCGGATCGGGGAGCGAAACGACGTCATCATCGTCCATTATCCGGACGCTCGAGAGACGTTTCTCGGTGTTAACCTCGACGGAGAAGTTTGCCTTGTCAAACTCCAATCGGGTGCCTCGCTCGCCGACATCGATCCGCCTTGCGGGTTGCCCAAGAGCCTTGATCACGTCCTGCTCGCTTGCACCGAATCGCAAGCCGCGGAAGCCGAGGTCGATGCGCGGGTCATCACCGGTGATCTGGATACTGAAGATCAGGCCGTCATAGGGCAGCCGATACTGAAAGACCATGTATACAAGGGGCTCTTCGCTGAGGAAGAAAGCCTCATATTCCATGTCGTCGCCCATGGCTCCACTTTGCGGGGCTTCACCGAGCTCGTTGAATACGGCTTCGCGATATTGCCGCAGGCGAAAGCCATTGAGGTTGTAGATGTATTGCTGGGCGAGGGACTCGACGGCCCCGAAAAAGAGAATGAAAAGAAAAAAGTACGAGAGCTTGCGCAAGGGAAACCTCCGAGACGGCCAATCAATACCGTTTAATCAATAATACACCAACAAAGACGAGTATGATGCCGCAAATTCTTGCGAGGTTTATCTCGCGAACCGGCACGCCGAGCAGGCCGAAGTGGTCCATGACGACACTCATCAGCATTTGCCCGGCGATGATCAGGCTGACCGTCATCGCAACGCCGAGCTTTGGCAAAAGAATGATCGACATCGCAACGTAAAACGCTCCGAGCAAGCCGCCGACCCAGGCGATCGGTGAAGCATTCTTTGCGTTGGCGGCATTGGCGAGCGGAACGCCCGTAATGATGACGTAGGTCAAAAGGGCAAGCGTGCCGACGCAAAATGATAGCAGTGCCGAAAGCAGTGGGCTCGCGACCGAATCCGCCAGCTTTGCATTAACGCCGACCTGCAGCGGAAGCATGGCTCCGACGACAAGGGCTACGGCGATGAGGAGATATTGATTAGACACAGGCTAGTACTCGACCTTATCGGGCTTTGCGATCCAGTCCTCAAACACGGCTAAGCCTTCCTCGCGGAGCTTCTGTTCGAGCGGCACATGACGCTCACTGGGCTTAGCAGAAAGCTCTTCGTAGATGTAAGCATCGTCGAATCCGGCCCGGGCGGCATCGTGGCGGTCGCAGGCGATATAGATCCGCTCCGCACGCGACCAATAAATGGCGGCGAGGCACATCGGGCAGGGCTCGCAGGATGCATAGATGATACAGCCGGTCAGGTCGAACGAGCCGAGATGCTTGCATGCCCGGCGGATTGCGACGACCTCGGCGTGGGCCGTCGGGTCATTGGTCGAGGTCACTTCGTTGTTGCCTTCGCCGATGATCCCGCCGCCGCGGACGACGACCGAGCCGAACGGCCCGCCCTGGTTCGCCTCCATTCCGAGACGGGCGAGCTCGATGGCTCGTAGCATAAATCTCTCTTCAAAACCGCTCATCTATTGTTTGAGTTTGACCTTTATCTCAAAGAGCCTACGCCAGCGTTTGCCGGTGACGAAAATGCGTTCGGTGGCGGGGTCGTAGGCGATGCCGTTGAGCGTGTTCTCTTTATCCCGGCGTTCGTCCTCGGGCGAAATACCGGAAAGGTCGATATAGCCGAGCAGCTTGCCGTTTGCGGGATCGATGCGGGCGATGTGGTTCGGGCGGCCTAGTATCTGCGGCTCCTCGCTGTGCCAGATGTTCGCCCAGATCTCGCCGTTGATGTATTCAAGCTCGTTAAGATTGATCAGCGGACGGCCGTCCTCGCGGTTTACCACTATCGCACGGACGGTCTTAAATGTCTCCGGATCGACAAAGCGGATGACGTGTGTGCCATCGCTGATGATCAGGTTCTTGTCGTTGTGTGTCAGGCCCCAGCCTTCGCCGAGATATCGCTTCTCGCCGGCGGGAGTCATGTCGGCGTTGTAAATGAATGCCGTGCCTTCGCGCCACGTAAGCTGATAGAACTTGTTGCCGAAAAACGTAAGCCCCTCGCCAAAAAAATCATCGCCGAGCTTTCGCTGCTCGACAACGCGGCCGGTCTTGAGATCGACCTTGCGGAATGTCGATTCTTCATACTGCCCGGTGCTCTCATAGAGAAAGCCGTTATGGAAATAGAGTCCTTGTGTGAATGCCTGCGGGTCGTGCGGAAAGGTATTGACGACCTCGTAAGTGTAGGTCGGGACAGTGTTTGTCGGGGTTGGCGTCGCCGTAGCTTTTACGGTGGAAGCGTTGTTGCTGCCAGAGGGATCAGAACCGCACCCGAGCGTGGCAAGAGCGAAGATCAGGACTGCAAATACTCGCATAAATGTCATTTCTTCAATGCCCTTTCGATCGCATCGCGAAAGGCTGGAGCCGAGAGCCGATGGACCTTTACGCCATTGACGAAAATGGTCGGCGTGCCGGCGACGCCATATGCACGCCCGTCGGCTTGGTCTTTTCTGATCTCGGCGATGGCGACCGGATCGGCCATCGCCGCTTCGAACTTCGCGAGGTCGAGCTTCAGTTCTTCGGCATATTTCCGCAGGCTCGCACCATCGAGGGCTTCCTGATTACGATACAGTATTTCGATGTATTCGACGAACTTGCCCTGGCGGTGGGCGGCGTTGGCGGCAAGGGCCGCTTCGAATGCATTCGGATGGGCATTCTCAAGCGGAAAATCGCGGACGACGAAGCGGACCTTGTCCTTGTATTCGGCGATGACGCGTTTTAGTTCCGGATGCGTTCGGGCACATGCCGGGCACTGGAAATCACTGAACATTACGACCGTGACCGGAGCAGTCGCAGGGCCGAATGCCGGGTCGTCATCCGCGGAGACATTAAGCACAAGCGGGTCTGGGCGATTGTAAACGTAGCGAACGGCGTATTTCGCTATCAGGCGACGACGCAAAGCGTCCTCGAGGTCAAGCCGTTCTTCAGGCTCGAAGGTCTTGAGCTTGTTCGTCACCTCCGCGGCGAGGATCGAACTTGCATCGACTATTCGTTCCTTGGCTTCAAGGGCAAGCATTGCATAAAGTACGTCGTCCTCAAGGGCGATTTGCAGGTCATCGTAAATGTGTTCGGCGGCATCGGCGAGCCGGAGCCGATTCGCGTCCGTAAATTCGCGATAGGTGATCTGCCTTTCGCCGAACTTTGCGATCGCGTCCGTAGGTCGGATGTCAGCCGCATTGACGTTCTTCAGCAGCGTCACCGAATACTTTTTCTGGAGCGAATCGATCTGTTCCTGCAATGCGGTTTGTTCAGGCTCGCGACGGAGATAATCGACGATCAACTGCCGGATCTCGGCAAGAGGTTTATTGCCGAGTGCGGCTCGGTTCGCGTCGTAAACCTGCTGAATTACTTCGGCGGAAGGGTCGGGGACTTTGGCTAGAGCTTCCCGCTCCAGGGCCTCGACCGAGATTCCGCGAGCCTTTGCCTCGGTATCAAGCAACTGCTCGGCGAGATAGGCAGAAAGTATCTGCGAGCGGGCGGCAGCGATGGATGAAGCTACCGAATCATAGACGGCCTTCGTCCTCGGCATAAGGTCGCCGGCCGTAATGCGGATGCCTTTGCCGGTGACGAGCACCTCGCCCGTTTGCCCCTGTGAAAAGGCGCTCGCTGCCGTAATGCAGATCAAGACGAAAGGTATGAAAGTTTGAGGTTTCATAAAAACTCTGGACAACAGGATTCTCTCAGATCGTGTGACGCCTGACGTGCAACGGACCTGTTTTGCTCAACGTGGTACTGAATTTCACGTGTGTTGATCTCAACAACACGCCTTTTGCGTGTTCTGCCCCGTCCGGTTTCTACGTAAACAGTTCTTTCTATCCAGTTCCCGCGTTCATCGTTTTTGTATTCGAAAAAACGGGGTAGTGACGGATCACCTCTGTCTGACAGTGAAAGCTCTTGGATGAGAATTCCATCTGTGTCAAAGACCTGGCGTAGAGAACTGATAAAGCCGCCGGAAGCATCGGTTTCATGGCGCTCGATGGTGTTTCCAAGGTACTTGTAGTTAATGATCGAAACGAGGTCGCCGGTATTTGAAATGTTTTTTCGCTTTATGGGCCTCGCGAAGTCATCGAATTCAGTCTCGACCATTACGCCAAATCGCACATCTACATCATCGCCGTCGCCAGGGCCATATGCACCTGAAACTATCATTCTCCCAGAGAGAACGCGGTAGCCGTCAAGATGAACCGGCACGGAGGCCTGCCGATTCGCACGATTGCCATTGACCCATCCCCAGGAAGTTATCACCTCGGGAAGGCCGCCGGAAAAGGCGACCTCGATCGAAAGAAATCCACTTCTGTCATACCGGTACTCGATAGAAAACTCCGGTTCGTCACTTGGATCTTTTCGTTTGAACTCGCGTACAACGGCGACTGGCCCTTTCAGCCGATGCTCGAAGACGTCCGTCGATGCGAAACTGGCCGGAGCGGTTCTAGGAAGCGGCAAAGGCGAGTACGCATCGATTAGGGCGATTATTCGCTCATTCTCGGTCAACTCGCGGAACGAATCGACGCGGGCCGTGAGTTCATCAAGCGTTCCGCTTTTCTCATTGAAAGCCGAGACAATCACCAATTGACCATTGAAAAAAAATGACCGCTCGATCAACTCAACCTTGCCGCTCGAACGCATTTCAACTCCCGCAAATCCAGCGAAATTGAACGGCCTTTCTGAGATGGTCAGCCCATCTTTGCTCATTTCCTTTCGCGCGTAGGTCAAAAAAGCCGTATAACTTTGGCGGCGCTGAGCTGGCGGCAGCAGGAGGCGGTCGCGTTCAACGAAGAGGCTTGCGATACGCATTCGCCCGACCGTATCTTCCCAATCGAGAACATTACCAGAAAATTTGTAGGCTCCGGAAACGAACGAAATATACTCGCGGTACTCCGGTGGCCCGCCGAAATCGACCGAATAACCGGTAGTTCCTTCATGAAATTCGGTTGACGAAGTCTGACCGCAAAGGTGAAAAACAAACCCGATTCCTAACAGGAAAATGGCGATGAGCAACCGGAAAACGATGTTGGGCATAAAAGCTATTTCGGATTGTGAGATGCGACCAATGAATGATCAGCTTGCCGCATTAACCAAAAACCTATAATAACCGACACCGCGGACGCCGACGAAAGCAGTACGGCATTTGATAGAATCTAACTAGAGGTGAATGAAATGGGTGATCTAAGATTTACCGGTGCTGTCGATCATATTGCGGTCAAGAGCGAGGACCTGGAAAGGGACGTCGAGGAATACAAGCGGCTCGGCTTTGCGGTCGAATCGCTGTTCGAGGATTGGGCAATGGTCCGCGATGCGAAGGGCTTTGGGATCGCACTTTTGCCGCCGGGTTCAAAACATCCTCCTCACATTGCGATGCGGGTCGAAACGATGGCGGAACTCGAGGCCGCAGCGAAAAAAGAAGGCCGGCCGATCAAGCCGCACCGCGACGGGACGTCGTCCTTTTACACGAAAGGCGTAGGCGGGCAGATCGTTGAATTGATCTACTATCCGGAGGGTTTTGTAAGCTAAGGGGTTTGGCGTGCAATCACCCGCATTTTCAGTCCGTTCCGTGGCCGGAGCGTGATCAATGGCCTGGCTGAAACGGCCTGATCGGGAACGAGTTCCATTTCCCATCGTCGTGCCATCGTCGCAAGAAGCAATACACTTTCCGTCCAAGCGAAACCTTCGCCGATGCAGCGGCGAACGCCGCCCCCGAAAGGAAAATATATGAATCGCTGGGTGGCTTCTTTTACCGACATAGTTGTCCATCTGTCGGGGATGAATTCGCCCGCATTCGGCCAAAACCTCTCATCGCGATGCATCACCCATTGGCTGGCCAAAACAACAGAGCCCTTCGGCGTCTGAAAACCGTCAAACTCGTGGTCTTCGATAGCCGTTCGGCCGATCGTCCATGCGGGCGGGAAAAGGCGCATGGATTCGGCAAGAACCGCCTCTGTAAAACGGAGCTGCGGAATATCCGCAAATGTGGGCGCACGTTCGCCGAGGACTTGGTCGAGTTCGTCGTGCAGCCTTGCCGAATGATCGGGGTGCTGTGAAAGGAGGAACCATGTCCACGTCAGCGCGTTTGCCGTTGTTTCATGCCCGGCGAGGAATAGGGTGAGAGCCTCGTCGCGGACCTGTTTGTCGTTCATCGAAGTGCCATCGTCCTCGTCATGAGCCGCAAGCAAAAGAGAGAGCAGGTCATCGCGGTCGGAGTTCGAACGCCTTCGGTCCTCGATCAGCCTATAGATCACTCGGTCGAGGGTGATACTCGCCCGCTTGAAACGGCGAGCTTGGGGAATCGGAAGCTTGGAGAGCCATTCTGAATAAGGAAGCAATAGGAAGTTGAAAAGTCCGATGACGGCCGAAAGCGCCTCTCCGATCTCGTCTGCTTCATCGTCGACGTTAGCCCCAAAAAGGGTCCGTGCAACTACCTGCATTGTCAGGTGCATCATGTCGCGGTCGATGTCGCGAACACCACCGGACTCCCAACTGCCGGACATCATTTCCGCGTATTCGACCATAACGCGGGAATACGCTTCGATCCGATCGCGGTGAAACACAGGCTGGATCATTCGCCGCTGGCGAAGATGGAAACTGTGTTCGCTTGTAAGCAAGCCTTCGCCAAGAAGCACTTTGGCCCTTTGCAGAGCTCGCCCTTTTTCGAACTTGTGGGCACTTACGACTAAAAGGTCACGAATATGCGAAGGATGATTGACGAGGAAAGCGAGTTGCTTACCGAGCCGGAAACCGGAAACGTCGCCGTATTGCGCCTGCCGTTCAAGAAAACCTATCCGGTCGGCCATGAACTGCCGGATATGCCCGCCGATAAGGCTGGGCCTTGCGCCAGGAGGTTCGGTTCGCCGGTTCTCTACCTGAGGAAATACAGCCATTTAGAAAAAATCCCCTTAACCTGATATTTTTATAGCTTATGTCAGAACCAAGTGTTAAGAAAGTAAAGCCGGATATCAGGGCGATAACGCGGCTTGTGCCGCCGAGCGGTAACCTTGTTCAGGGGCAATCGGAGCTGCCGATCGATCCGCGGCTGGCGGCTGAGGCCGCTGCAATAATCGCCGCCAGCCAGAACCACTACGGCGGGAGCGAGGGCGACACAAACCTCCGCAAGGCGGTCGCAGAGAAGATAGCGAAGTACAACGGGATCGAGGTCGATACCGACGCTCGGCCGTTCGAACTGATGATAACGAACGGCGGAACGGGGGCGCTGATCGGCATTGCGCAGTCGTATCTTCGGGGAAAGTCGGCACTTGTTTTCGAGCCGTATTATCCTTATCACAAGCGGATCATTGACGAATTTGGCGGCCGGACCGAGCGGTTCGAACTTGATGAGAATTTGACGTTCGAAAAGGATGCATTGCTCCGGAGGTGCCGGGAACTCAAGGACAGGAGCGAGTTTCCGCTTCGGATGATCATCGTTTGCTCGCCGGCAAACCCGAGCGGAAAGGTGATGTCGCAGACGGAGCTTGAGGCCGTTGCGGATGTCGCCAAGAATCTCGATCTGCTCGTCGTTTCGGACGAGGTTTACGAGCACTATGTCGTCGGAGAGAACCCGCATACGCCGATCGCCTCGCTGCCCGAAATGCACGAGCGGACGATAACGGTCAATTCGTTCTCGAAGTCATGGAACATCTCCGGTTGGCGGCTTGGTTATGCCTTCGGCAAGGGCGAATTGATCGCACCGATCAACAACGCGGCGAACGTCATCTACGTTTGCCCTGCGACGCCGCTGCAGGCTGCACTTGCTCGCGTGCTTATGGCAGACAGTGACTATTACACGCGGCTTCGCGACAAGTTTGACGCAAAGCGGGTGAAGTTCTCGGCGGGACTCAAGGACCTCGGGTTCAAGATCTATGACTCGGGCTCGGCGTTCTACATCTGGGCACGGATCCCCGAGAAATTTGACGACGCCATCGCATTCAACGAAATGCTGATGCGCGATGCCGGGGTCGGGATGACGCCCGGTTCGGCCTTTGCCGATGGCGACGCGTGGGACGCCCACGTCCGCATCTGCATCGCCCGCGAAGATGCGATCCTGGATGGAGCGATGGAGAAATTGCGCGGCGCGTTGGCGTGAGAATGATGTTAAGATTTCCGGTGGTGCGTACAATGATCGAAACCGCTGAACAACTTGCAAAATCTTTCAAGGCGTTGCCGCCGAGTGAGCGTCAGAAGTTCCTTCGTATCGTTGGTGAAAGTCCGGGGGGTGCCCAATACGCAGAACCTACAAACGGTGATACCGCCGGTCAGATCGAACGACACAGGCGAGCTCGGCTTTGGATCTAAAAGAACAAGAAGGAATACGACGGCCAATGGGTTTGCTTGGATGGAGATACGTTGATCGCCCATGGGCCTGATGGCCATGCAGTTCACACTGAGGCGAAAATGAAAGGTATTAAGTTTCCGTTTCTTGAGAGGATAAAGGCAGAGGAATTTCCGTTCGGTGGTTGGTAGAATGAGCGAATCGCTACAGTTCGAACGGGTGTACTCTTACGATCTTTCTCTTTCGGGCATTTCGGTTCCCCTACTGCTCTCTTGGGGTGATGAGACAGAGGAGATCACTGCCAAAGTCGACACCGGAGCTTCGTATTGTATCTTTCGAAGGCTTCATGGCTCGGCTTTAGGGATAGACGTTGACTCCGGGTTGGGAGTAGAGATCGGTACAGTAACCTGGTCATTCACGGCTTACGGCCACGAGCTCAGGCTAACATGTCTCGGAATCACCATGATTTCGACCGTGTATTTTGCTGAGTCAGAGTATTTCGATCGAAATGTTTTGGGCCGAATTGAATTTCTTGATCGGGTCAAGCTAGGGTTGATCGATTCAGAAAGCTTGCTATATTTGAGCCCATATTCGTAGCTCCAGAACCGATCTAACTCGTGACGCAAATAGATGTACCGACGTTCTAAATTTCTTGAGATCTTGATCGCGATTCGCGAGGAGATGGCCCGCGAGGCGGATTACGATACTGACCTCTTTGCCGAGATGGTCCGCTCGGGCCGCCGGGGTGATGGCGGAAAGCGGTATTCCCTCGCCGAGCCGGAAGCGGAGATTCCCGGACGCGGTCGAACGCGGACGAGGGCAAAGACCCGAAGCTGATCGGGCCGGGTCCGAAACAGTTTTCGTAGCTATTTTCGGGCACGGCGTTCGCCAATGCCCTTCACTCGATGTTCAGATACTTGCTCGCCTCCCTTATGATAGCGGCCGTAATCGCGGCCGTCGGGGCATACTTTTTCCGCGAGTATTGGGAGCATAGATACGACCCGCTTATCGAACAGCAGGCCCGGATCTACCGGATCGATGAAAAGCTCGTTTGGAGCCTGATATATGAAGAGACGTATTTTCGTTCCGGTGCAAAGGGCGATGCGGGCGAGGTCGGGCTGATGCAGGTGACGCCGCTCGTTGCTCGTGAATGGGCGAGGGAAACGGGCTTGACGGAGCTTCAGCGGCAGGCGGCCGAAGATGTCGAAGGCCTACTCAGCGACCCGAAGCGTAACCTGCAGGTCGGCTGCTGGTACTACGAAAAGCTTCGTGAACGCTACCGTGGCCGACCGGCCGAGACGGCAATGACGCTTGCCGCATATAACGCGGGGCCGAGCCGGGTCGAGGAATGGACGCGTGACGTTGACGCAACGTCTGTCACGGAAACGCAGTTCATTGAACGTATCGGCATCGCTTCGACCCGAGCATATGTCTCGTCGATCCTCGAACGCTATCGGGCAAGCACGCCTAACCGCCCGAAATGAAGATCCTTACCGCAGACCACGTTTTACCCATAACGTCCGAGCCGATCAATTACGGAGCGATTGCGATCGACGCCACCGACATCGTCGCAGTCGGGCCATTCGATGACATCAAAGCGCAATTCGATAACGCTGAGGTTACAGAATTCGGCAAGGCCGCTATCCTGCCGGGCTTCGTCAACTGCCATTCGCATCTTGAGATCACGGCGATGCGTGGGCGGCTCGATGAGGTCGAGCACGACTTTCGGGCATGGCTTTTAAGGCTTAACGATCTGCGGGCGGCGATGTCCGATGAGGAGATCGAGGAAGCCGCGTTTCTCGGTGCTGTAGAGGGACGAGAGGCAGGCGTTACGTGTTTCGGAGATATCGGCCGGAGCGGCCACGCGGGGCTTCGGGCGATGAAACGAGCCGGGCTTCGCGGCATTGTGTTCCAAGAAACGGAGTTCTCCCCCGATAACCGAACGGCCGAGGACGACTTCAAGAAGCTGAACGCCAAGTTCGAAAGCCTTCGGGGCGAGGCGACGAATCTGGTCACGGTCGGGCTCTCGCCGCACGCGCCTTATACAGTTGGTTCCATGCTCTTTGAGATGATCGCTCAGTTTTCGATCATCAACCGAGTCCCGATCACCATTCACGCGGCCGAGTCGGCAAATGAAACGGAGCTGATGACCCGCGGTACGGGGTTCTTTACGGAAGTTTACGAGCGGTTCGGTGTCGAGTGGGTAAGCCCGCACTGCACAACGATCGAATATCTCGAGCGGCTCGGCGTGCTCTCGGCCCGTCCGCTCTTAGCGCATTGCGTTGACGTGACGGATCGGGACATCGAGCGTATTGCCGCAAACGGCGCACGCATCGCACATTGTCCGAAGTCGAATGCGAAATTCGGCCATGGGTTTGCGCCGTTCGAGCGTTTCCTCGATGCAGGTATTGCCGTAGGCCTCGGGAGCGATTCGGTCGCCAGCAACAATCTTTGCGATATTTTGGAAGAATCGAGATTTGCTTCGCTTGTCGCGAGAAATCGGCCGGGGAGCGAACGGTTCATCGGGCCGGGAGAGATGCTCCGAGCTGCGACGCTTGGCGGTGCCGAGGCTCTCGGATTGGAGGACAAGATCGGCAGCCTCGAGCCGGGGAAGAAGGCAGATCTCGCCGTCGTTTCGCTCGACGCTGCCGCACAGAATCCGATCGGCGACATCGAGGCCGCCCTGGTGTTCTCTTCAAGCGGCCGCGATACGCTTGCGACCTACGTGAACGGCGAGCCTATTTATTCGCGACGGCCATGACCTCGCGAAGCAGGTCGTCCGCCGACCAGCGATTGCTCGGCAGCATCTTCGCGACCTTACCCTCACGGTCGATGACGGCTGTTACCAACGAGTGGTTGAACTGGGCCTTGTCCTGCTCGTCGATCTCATATTTCAAGCCAAAGAAATCTGCCACCTTTCGAACCTCGGCATCGGGGCCGACTGCCAGTTGCCAGACTGTGAAGTCCGGCTTTTCCGGGTTGCCCATATAGCCGATCCCGTATTCGCGGAGCTTCGCCGGAGTGTCGCGTTCGGGGTCGAAAGATATGCTCAGAAGCCGGATCTTGTCCTTGTTCTCGACATCAGCGTTAAGCTTGAGCGCCGCATCGCTAAAATTCCGCGACATCTTGATACAGAACTCCGGCAGAGGGCACTCGCGGTAGATGAAGGTGACCGCCAAGACCTTGCCCTTGTAATCGCGAAGGCTGATACGCTTACCGTCCTGATCGGTCAGAGTAAAATTCGGGACCTCTTTGCCGACCTGTTCGGGCTCTTTGATCTCGGGCTGCGGCATATCTGGATTCGGGGCCGCACTGATGCTGATCTTCTCAAGCCAATACGGGTCCTTCGCGGTGCTATCAACAACGAGTTCGCCGTAGACGATGGCACCGGGGACAAGGTCTTCCCAGACCCAGTCTTCGCGGATAGGGAAGTCCATCGTCATTTTTTCCATAAAGCCCACGATCTCTTCGTGTTCGATACGGGCCGTTTTAGCCGATTTATCGACAGAGATGACCTTACCTGTAAGCGGATAGCGCTTTGCCGTCTCAGAAGTTTTCTGCGGCTCTTCGGCCTGGCAGCCGAATGCGAAAAGAGCCGCGAGTATGAGAAAAAGTACCTTGTACATAAATTGAATTGCCTGAACTTAATTCTCTGATTTAGAGGGAGTCGAATCAAGCGACAAGAATCGGTCTATTGGCTCCTTGGGCGAAGCTGTTCGTCGTAGAGTAGCTGATACATCCGGTAGTTTGACATTACCTTCAAGACGTATTCCTTTGTCTGAGCGAAGGCGATCTCTGAAACATAGCGATCCGGAGATTGGGCTTTCGAGCGGGTCAACCATCGCTGCATGTTGTCCTCGCCGCCGTTGTAGCTTGCGGCAACGGCTTCGGGCTGGTTAGGGAACTGGCGAAAAAGGCCGGAGACATATTGCGACCCGAAGAGTATCGCTGTGCCGGCATCAAAGAGATGTTCATCGGAGAAGTTGGTGATGGCGAGTTCGCGAGCGATATCTCTGGACGTCGAAGGGATGAACTGCATCAATCCGCGGGCCGCCGCTGAGGACTTCACGTCCGGACGAAAGCGCGACTCCTGCCGCATTATCGAAAGGAGAAGCCGCGGGTCAATGTTTCGCTCGCCGGCCTCGACAACAAGTCGCCGACGAAATGGTACGGGATAAACGTATCGAGCCTCATCGCCGACGAGAAGTTCGGGATAAAAGTCAGCGGGAAGCGGCTTCCAAAGCGGTTCAGCCGCACGGACGCCGATAAAGGCAAGGTCGCTTTTTGCAAAGAGCTCGGTAAGCGAAGGTGCATCTTTTACGTCCGCATTGCCTTCGGAGAGAAGGAAGGATGCCTCATCGTAAATGCCGAAGTCGTAGAGTCGCCTGGCCGCGGCGATGCAAGGGGCTTCACCCATCTCGTCAAAAGCACGTGCCGGAGTGAAGGGCTCCGGCGAGGGAAGCTGCGAGTAACCAGGAGTCCTCGAATAGATCTCACGAAGCCGGGCAAGCACGCTGTTACGTTCGCCTTCATTGGTGATGATACGGAGAAGCGCCTGAAGTGCCTTTCGCTGCCTTTCGCTGTCGCCGGCGGCCGCCTCAGTGCGGAGCCGGGCTGCGGCAACCGAGATCGCCTCGGCCGCTACGGTCGAATCGCCCAGCTCCTGAAGCCTTTCGGTCGCACGCCATCCGTAATAAGAATTGCGGCCGTCGGGTACGCCGAGAAAAGTATCTATCGCCTCAGGAAACCGGCCGATCTGTTCGAGGACAAATCCGCGAAGGAAGCTGACCTCATCACGCGTGGTTCCGCCCGGCACGCGAGAGCCGCCAAGGTCGTTAAGTTGCAAAAGCCGGTCGAGCGCGTCGAGAGCTTTGGGCCAATCCGCAAGTGAAATGTGTATCCGAGCCTCAGCGAAAACGGCTTGGGCCTCAGCGGTCTTGCCGCGGAACTTCTCAGCCGCCGTCGCTGCCCGGCGAAGAGCTTCGACGTCAGTGCCGAGGTCGCGGGCGACATCGACCGGATTTAGATACGCCCGGTCGAGCCGTTCATCTTCTGGATAAGAATCAATGTAACGCGAGTATCGGGCGACCGATTCACGAGCCTTGCCAACCCGAGCGTAAGCCGAGCCGAGCTGGAGGAGCGCGTCCTTCGCGATTGGGTCCATCGGGTATTGCTCGGCGACCCGCTCGAACCAGTCCATTGCATCCGGGAAGTTCCGTTCGAGAGCGTAGCCGCGGCCGATAAGGTAGGTCGCCTCTGCGGCGGAGTCAAACCCGGAGTGGCTATTGACTATCTCGAGAAAGTGCCTGCGTGCGGCGACGAAGTCTCGGTTGAACTGATAGATACGCCCACGGGCCATGTGGTCGGCCGGCAGAAGTTCGGAAACGGATTCTCCGCTCGACGCATCGAGGATTCTAACGGCCTCCAGTGAAACATCATCCGGCTCGGCCGGGTCATCGGTCCGGATCAACTCATCGATGATCTGCCGCGAACGCGCTTTTTCATTGATCGCATCGAGAGAGCGGGCGAGCATTAGCCGGTCGGGCCGCGAGGTGTCGATCGCTGCATTAGCCGGCCCTGCCGCCCGATCTAGTGATTCGATGCGGCGGATGGTTGAGAGATGATCACCGGACTCGAAAAAGTTTTCGGTATTTCGGCGGCCGGCGGCCTCAGCCGCGAAGCCCTTTGGGTAATAAAGCGTAAGCTCTTCGAGAAGGACACGTTCGGGAAGGAAGCCGCCTGAGGCCCGTAACACTCCGGCGAGATGAAAAAGCGAAAACCCGCCGAGCCCATCGGGACGAGCGGAAGCCTTCAGGAAATA
This sequence comes from Acidobacteriota bacterium, assembly GCA_019639135.1. Lineage (GTDB taxonomy): Bacteria > Acidobacteriota > Blastocatellia > Pyrinomonadales > Pyrinomonadaceae > OLB17. The sequence continues at coordinate 15,639 of JAHBSL010000007.1, read as the reverse complement.
AGCGGCGGCCGCTGCATGATCGCCGGTCTCGAGCGACATCTTTGCCGCAAGGTAGTCAAGGTCAGCGGCGGCAAACGCTGCCGGATCGGACATCTCGGCAAGCCGCAGCTCGGACAGCACAGCCGCAAGGTCATCACGCAAGAACGCATTCGAAAAGGGAACCGGCGGCGCCGGCGATTGAGCCGAAAGCGTCCCGGTCGAAAGGGTTAGAATGATGATTGCCGAGACAAGAAAACGCACACCGCAACCTTACCGTTTCAAGAAAAAAAAGAGAAGTTCCGAAGAACTTCTCAAACTCGCTAATGCGACATTCGGGGGAAAAGATCGGTCAGGGCACTGCAACAATACTTTGTTTCGCCTTATGACCGCTGAGGGGCATATCGCCTTCGCTTCCAAATTGAAGCGTAGTAAGTCCACCGGTCGTTGACCGGAATATGTACCAATTTCCGCGGTCGAAAACCGCTAGGTCGAGCTCACCGTCGCCGTCGTAATCGGCAGGTGCCGGCGTTCCGCTTGCCGGGCCGAAGATGGTCGATTCGACCTGTCCGCTCGCGAGGTCAAAAGTGTGCCATTCGCCTTCGCGGAAGATGGCGACCTCGGCACGGCCATCGCCATTGTAGTCGGCGGGAACAAGCTGGTCAGGGCCCGATGTGCCAAAGGTGACGATACGCGGTTCGCCGTTCGAGCTTTGCGAGATGAACCATCTATTACCGAGCGGGCGGAAGATAGCAAAGTCCGTCCTTCCGTCTCCGTCGTAATCGGCTTCGACCGGCACGTCGCCAAACTGTCCCCACTGGAAGTAAACCGCATTCCGGTGGTCGTAACCGCTAAGGGATGTGAGTACATACCACGTGCTGGTATCGGGGCGGAAAACCGCGATATCGGCACGGCCATCGCCGTCGAAATCTGCCGGAACGGGAACATCCGCCAAGCCGCCGGTCGGGTGCTGGGTCGTCATTCCCCAGGTGAAATGGTCGACGTTGCCATCGGTAGTTCGCAGGATATACCAAACGCCTGTCGAAGGACGCCAAACTGCCGTGTCCCGAATGCCGTCGCCATCGAAGTCGGCAGAAAGCGGAATGTCGCCTTCGATTCCCCACTTTACGGCTGAAAAAGCACCGTTCTCATCGGCATCCTGCTTGAACCACGTCGAGCTTGCGGGCCGGAAAACTGTCGGGTCCTCGGGAACGGCGGCAACGGCCGAAAACGCGATGGCCGCGATGGCCAGCGTTATTGCCGTGATGGTGAATTTTTTTCCTGCGATCTTCATTCGATCTTGTTTGGCGGCCGGCCGAAAATTGTCTCGTATAAAACTTTTGACGGCGATAGGCGGCGTTTTTGCGAAAAATCGGCTAAACTTGCCCGAAAAAAATACCCAATCGACGGATATTCCGAAAAACCGGTTAGTTTTTGCCGGTTAAAGCCCGTAGAACCAAACTGACATTCCGGGTCCGATGCGGTAGAATCCAGAGGTTTATGACAGCTCGATTGCTTAGCGGAAAGCCGATCGCCGATGAGATCAAGGCCGAGGTTGCGGCGGAGGTCGCGGCCCTGCGGTTTCGTCCGGGGCTTGCGGTGGTCCGCATCGGCGAAGATTCGGCATCGGCGGTTTACGTCGGCAGCAAGGTGAAGACGACCGAAGAACTCGGCATGCACTCGGAGCATATCCATCTTCCGGCGGAAACGACCGGGGACGAGATCCTCGCGATAGTAAAGGAACTGAATTCGCGTGACGATATTGACGGCATTCTCGTTCAACTGCCGCTGCCCGGCCACGTCAATGAACGAGAGATACTTGAGGCGATCGACCCGGCGAAAGACGTTGACGGCTTTCACCCGATGAACGTCGGGCGGCTCTCGCAGGGGCAAGATGCCCTTGTGCCGTGTACGCCAGCGGGCGTGATCGAGATCTTGAAGCGTTCCGGGGTCGCGATCGCGGGCAAGAACGCGGTTGTTCTCGGCCGGAGTAACATTGTCGGAAAGCCAATGGCGATGCTGCTGCTTCAGGAGAACGCGACCGTCACGATCTGCCATTCGCGGACGAGCGATCTCGCTCTCGTCACATCGCAGGCCGATATCCTCGTTGCCGCGATCGGGCGTGCCGGGTTTGTCCGCGGCGAGCACATTGCGGAAGATGCGACGGTCATCGACGTTGGAATAAATAATGTGTCCGACCCGGCAATGGCGGCCGAGCTTTTTTCCGAAGACGAATTGCCAAAACGCCTGGCCGCGATCGAGAAGCGTGGCTTTACACTGGTCGGCGACGTAAATCCCAAAGAGGCGATGGAGCGAGCCGGGGCCTTTACGCCTGTTCCAGGCGGCGTTGGGCTCTTGACCGTTGCGATGTTAATGAAGAATACGCTCAGGGCTGCAAAGCTGAGGCGTGGCATCGGCTAGTCTCTACACTTGAATTATGACCTTCGAAGAATATCAATCGGCCGCCAGCAAGACGGCCCTTTATCCGCGTCGGCTTGAGAACCTTGAATACCCGACGCTCGGGCTTGCAGGCGAAGCCGGTGAGGTCGCGAACATCGTCAAAAAGATACAACGCGACCACGGCGGGCTACTGACTGAGGAAACCCGAGCAAAGCTCAAGGACGAACTCGGCGATGTGCTTTGGTATATCTCGGCATGTGCAGATGAGCTTGACCTTACGCTCGGCGAGATCGCTGCGTACAACGTCGATAAGCTCGCGAAGCGGCACGGGAAGTGAGCGATGCTCAGGGTTGGGCTAACAGGTTCGATCGCGGTCGGTAAAAGCAATGTTTGCGAGGTTTTTCGCGAACTCGGCTGCCACGTCCTTGATGCCGACCAAACCGCCCGCGAGGTCGTCGAGCCCGGCACGAAGGGTTTGAGCCGGATAGTTGAAGCATTCGGGAACGACGTGCTTCAGGCCTCGGGCGAGCTTGACCGGAAAAAGCTCGGGGCGATAGTCTTTGCCGACAAGGACAAGCGCGAACGCCTCAACGCGATCGTTCATCCGCTGGTGATCGAAGCTCAGGATGAGTGGATACGCCTCGTCGAAGCAGGCGACCCGAACGGGATAGCGATCATCGATGCCGCGTTGATGATCGAATCCGGCGGTTACAAACGATTCGATAAACTGATCGTCGTTTGGTGCGAGCCCGATATCCAACTTGAGCGCCTGATGAAACGCGACGGGCTTTCCGAAGAGGACGCCAAAGCGAGGATCAGGGCACAGATGCCGCAGGAAGAAAAGAAGCGTTTCGCCGACCATTTGATAGATACCTCCGCAGGATTTGATGAGACCCGAGAACAGGTCAACATGGTGTATTCCGAGCTTAAGAGGGCTTAGCCTTCTCAGCTTGGTGTGCGTCACCTTGGCGCTCGCCGCATGTTCCGAATTCGGGCCCGGTAACGCAAGCTCTTATTTCGCCGACACACCTCCGCCATCGGCCGGCCATCTTCGCTGGAGCAACGGCCGTTCACCAAAGACCATCGACCCGGCTCGTGCCGCTGCGGCACCGGAGGCAGATATCGCACGTGCGATCTTCGAAGGGTTGACGGACATCGACCCGGCAACGCTCGAAGCTATTCCGGCCGCTGCCGAGAGCTGGGAGGCGAACGGGGATTCAACAGTCTGGACGTTTCGGCTTCGCGACGGGCTGAAATGGTCGAACGGCGCCGCGGTGACGGCCGAAGACTTTGTCCGCTCGTGGAAGCGGGCAGCCGACCTCGTGCCGCGGGCACCGCACCGGGCACTGCTTGAAACCATAGTCGGTGTTGAAAGAGCGCGCGGGGTTGCGGCCGTGCCGAGCCAGACGGTTAACGGCCCAACCAGTGTGCTGAGTTCGCTTTCACTGCGGCCGAAGTTTAACGCGGCCGGTTTGCTGCGCCTGGAGACCGCAGATACATCCACAGAGACGACAGCCGTGGAGACCAGCCTTGCGACGGGTTTCGGGGCCGTGGCCGCAGATGCACGGACGCTGGTGGTTACATTGAACCGGCCCGATCCCGAATTCCCAAAGCTCGTCGCCCATGTCATCTTTCGGCCTGTTCCGCCGGGTGGCGAAGGGCTGGCCGAAAATTCGATCAACGCAGTAACAATAACCAACGGGCCATTCGTGATCAGCGAAGCATCGGTCGCGATGGTTCGGCTGACGCGGTCGGAGACCTATTGGGGATGCGAAAGTGTTCGGCTTGAACGCGTCGATATGATAGCCGCTGAGACGATCGAGTCGGCGCTCGATGGTTACCGAGCGGGGCGGATCGATGTGATCACCAATGCCGAGTTCTCACCGGTGCTTTTAAAGCTTTTGCTTCCTTACGACGACTTCCGGCGGACGCAGTTTGCTGCGCTGAACTTCTATGAGGTAAATGCCACGAGGCGACCATTCAGCGACCGCCGCGTTCGCGAAGCTCTCGCGATAGCCATTGAACGGGAGCGGCTTGCCGAGGGCGAGCTTGAGGGTTCGACGACTCCGGCGTTCAGCATTTTTCCCTTCGGGTCTGCGGCGGCCTCGAACCTCTTGCAGGACAGGACGCGTGCCCGCGAGCTATTGCGGAATGCGGGGTTTGAGAACGGGCAGGGCTTTCCCACCGTCAGGTTGATCGTCAACCGCAACGACACGCAGCAGCGCATCGCCCGCAGCGTCGCGGCGATGTGGAAGGAGACACTTAATATCGAGACGGAGATCGTAGTGCTCGAATCTGCCGAGGTCGAGCAGGCCCGGGCGGCAGGGGAGTTTGACCTGATCCGCCGCGGGATGGTCCTGCAAACACCTGACTCTCACTACAATCTCGGGGCGATCTTTGGTCCCGGATTCCGCTCTCCGCTCGCACCGGCGCCTTCGCCGTCTCCGACACCGAATGTGGCAAATAGCGGCAACAATACTGCGACGCAGGCAACGCCGACACCCGCTCCTGCCGTCATATCGTCCGAAGAGGACGCGCTTTACGAACTGACGGCGATTCCGCTCTATTTTCCGACATCGTATTCTTTGGTTCGCCCGTACGTCAGCGGCTTTACGCCAAACAGTTTCGACTTTCAGCTTCTGCAGCGGGTTTCGATCGAGCAGGGCTACCCGCTCGCCGGTGCGATCGGACCCGACAGAACCGGCAAATAAGGATTGCCCGTAAGTGCCCTGTCGTGATAACTTAAGGGCAGTTTTCATGCTCTCCTCTTAGCAATAGCTTCCAAGCCTTGAACTCTTGAAAGGCGACCTAAACGGTGAATTGATATGTTTTTGATCCGATCAGGTAAGTTGCACCCGGTGTATGCGTTGGTGGTTCTTTCGTCGCTGCTTGCGGGCTGCGGCGGGGTTGCCTCCGAAGGATTTTACGGAAAAACGGCGGCTCCTGGCGATAATGTCCTCCGGTACATAACCGGTTCGGAGCCCGAATCGCTCGACCCGGCCGTTCCGACCGGACAGCCGGAGGCTCGGCTGTTGATGTCGCTCTACGACGGCCTGACCGAGTACGACCCGCGGACGATGCAGCCGATACCGGGAATAGCCGAGAGTTGGGAAGTAGGGCAAGAGAATACGGAATATGTCTTTAAACTCCGCAAGAATGCGAAGTTTTCGAACGGCGACCCGATCAAAGCCCAGGACTTTGTCTATTCATTCCGGCGGGCGCTTGACCCCGAGCTCGCGGCAAAGAATGCCTACCTTGCCCACTACATCAAATACGCCGAAGAGTACAACTCGATGCGGTCCTTCGTTAGGGACAAGAGCGGTCGATTCCTGCTCGAATCTGACCTAAACGGCGAGAAGCAAGAGGCGGCCCCCGGAACGCAGCCCCAGGCCGACGCGAACCTGAGCGAGTTTCGGAAGTTCATCGATGGCCCGATGCGGTTAACCGTTCCAAGCGATGAAAAATCAAGGAACGCTGCACTCGAAAAGAATCCGAAGCTCAAGTCGCTTGTCGAAGGTGCCGAGCTTGTGCCTGTCAAGGCAGAAGACCTCGGCGTCGAGGCCGTAGATGATTACACTTTCCGGATCAAGCTCAAGCAGCCCGCCCCTTTTCTTTTGGGCCTGCTTCCGCACCAGTTCTTCCGCGTTGTTCATCGCGGGACGATAGAAAAACACGGCAAGGACTGGACCAAACCGGAGAACATCGTCACCAGCGGCCCATTCAAGCTCAAGGAGCACCATCCGTATGACCGGGTCGTCGTGGAGAAGGATCCGAACTATTGGGACGCAGAAATGGTCCGCCTTGACGGCATTGCCTTTTACCCGCTTGAAGAACAGACAACGATGCTGAACCTTTACAAGACGGGCGAGGTCGATGCGATCTATAACCATACGGTACCGGCCGCCTGGGTAGATTCGGTAAGCAAGTTCAAGGATGAGTATATGAACCATCCGGAAGTTGCGATAGAGTACTACACGGTCAATGTTACAAAGCCGCCGATGAACGATGTTCGGGTGCGTAAGGCTTTTGCACTCGCCGTTGACCGCGATGCGATGGCAGCATTCCGAAAGACGACGCAGCCGCTTATCGACTTTACTCCCGAGGGACTTTTCCCGGAATACGAGCAGATAAGAAGCGAGGTTTATGCCCGGGAGCTCAAGAAGATCGGCAGCAGTCTCGATGAATGGAAAGCACGAAAGTTCGATCCGGAGAAAGCCCGAAAGCTCCTTGCCGAGGCCGGATTTCCGGTCACGCAGAACGGCAGCGGTTGGTCATGTCCTAATTTTCCGGTCGATCAGGTCGAGATACTCTACAACACCAACGACAACAACAAATCGATCGCCGAGTTCATTCAGGCCCAGTTCAAGCAGAACCTCGGCATCACGCTACAGTTGAAGAACCAGGAATGGAAGACGTTTCTTAACACGCGGAAACAGCTTGAATATAGCGGGCTTGGCCGTGCTGGTTGGATCGGCGATTATATGGACCCGATGTCGTTCCTAAAACTTTTCTACGGGCCGAACAATGACAGTTCGACCGGGTGGACCAAGCCAGCCTACGACAAGCTGATCGATGACGCGAACCGTGAGCCGGACCCGAAGAAACGGTTCGAGAAAATGGCCGAGGCAGAGTTCATGGTGATGCAGGAACAGCCCGTGCTGCCTTGGCAAACGCAGAAGACGAATTTTTTGCGTAAACCTTACGTCAAAGGGCTTTACCCAAACCCGGGAACGCTTCACGCATGGAAGTTCGTTTACATCGAGCAGGACCCGGCAAAATGGGACCGCGATGTCGAGACGATCTTCAATGTTAAGGACGAATGGGTGACCGGCCACATTAACAGGCTTATCGCGACACAGGCATCATTGGTCGAGCGGGAAGAGGGCTATAAAACAGCAGGGAAATTTGGGTACTAAAATATGATCGGATTCATTCTCCGAAGGCTTCTAATCATCATCCCGATGGCGTTGCTCGTCGTCTCCTTGACGTGGGGATTGATACGGCTTGCGCCGGGCAATTTCTACTCGGACGAGCGGTCGCTTCCACCGGCGATCGAGGAGAACATCAAGCGAAAATACGGCCTCGATAAGCCCGTTTATCAGCAGTATTTGATAATGCTGGGCAACGTCGTTCGCGGCGACTTTGGCGATTCGCTCAAGTATCAGGGGCAATCGGTCAACGAGATAATATTTCGCCATTTGCCTTACTCAGCAACTGTCGGCGTGCTCGCTTATTTACTCGCTCTTTTCTTCGGCCTTACGGCAGGCATAATCGCGGCCTTGAGGCAAAACTCGGCGTTCGACTACGGCTCGATGGCGACGGCGATGCTCGGGCTATCGGTGCCGAATTTCGTTTTGGGGCCGATCCTCGTAATCGTTTTCTCGCTTTGGCTTTTCTGGCTGCCTCCGGCTCGCTGGGGCGGCATTTCAAACCTGATCCTTCCGGTCATTACGCTTTCGGCTATCTATGCGGCTTACATCGCCCGGCTGACGCGTGCAGGAATGCTTGAGGTGATGCGGTCGGATTATATCCGCACTGCGAGAGCAAAGGGGCTTGACGAAAAGACCGTTCTGCTAAAGCACGGGCTTCGCGGCGGCATCGTCCCGGTGGTCTCCTTCACCGGTCCGGCGCTTGCCAATTTGCTTGCCGGAACGGTCGTGGTGGAGAAGGTGTTCGCGATCCCCGGACTTGGAAATATTTTTATCCAGTCGGTGCTCAACCGCGACGAACCGCTGACGCTCGGCATCGTCGCATTTTTGTCGATCCTGATAATGATCTTTAACCTTGTGGTCGATATCTCTTACGGATTTTTGGATCCAAGGATCAGGTACGAATAGGCTCTTCTATGATCAAAGAACTTAGCTGTCCAAAATGTTCGGCACCATTGAGCGTCGGTTCTGCTTCGCAAAGGCTTGTGGTTTGTACTTTCTGCGGGGCGACCTCGATGGTTGATCTCTCAGGCGCGGAGCCAAAGCTCCGGCTGGACGAATCCGGTGTGCTTGACCGCTCATCGGGCGAACTGGTCGCCGGTGCTTCGCTTTGGAAAGATGCGTGGAAGCGTCTGCTAAAGAACAAGCTTGCCGTTTTCGGGATGATCGTCCTCGGCGTTATGGTCGTTGCGGTCATCATCGGCCCGCCGATCATCCGACTGACGACCGGCTTTACGCCGGACTACATCCCTTCGGACATCGACGGCGGTGCAAGGGTGCAGAGCTTTCCGCCATCGGTTCAGCACCCGATGGGCACTGACGATAAGGGCCGCGACCTGCTTGCCCGCGTGCTGCAGGGCGGCCGGATCTCGCTGATGGTCGGCATTATCTCGACCATCGTCTCGCTTCTTGTCGGAGTTTCGTGGGGAGCCATTGCCGGTTATATTGGCGGACGGGTCGATAACTTGATGATGCGGATCGTCGATATCATTTACGCGATCCCGTATATCCTGATCGTAATCGTTCTTCTTTCGGTATTCGGCGGGCCGAATACGCCGGACTTCATCAATGCTCTTTCGTCGTTCTTTGGCGGGGCAGGGAATCAGGGCCTGAGCCAGATCTTTCTGCTCTTTCTCGCTCTTGGGCTTGTCTCGTGGCTGACGATGGCGCGTGTCGTCCGCGGGCAGATACTCTCGCTTAAGAATCAGGAATTCGTGCTCGCCGCAAAGGCGACCGGCGTTTCGACCCCGGCGATCATCTTCCGCCACTTGGTCCCGAACGCACTCGGGCCGGTGATCGTCTATGCGACGCTGACGGTGCCGAGCGTTATGTTGACCGAAGCGTTCCTTTCGTTTCTCGGGCTCGGCGTGCAGGCACCTTACGCGAGTTGGGGAAGCCTCGCGGCCGACGGCATCAAGAACATCCAGATCTTCCCCTGGCAGCTTATTTTCCCGGGTGTAACGATGGCCCTGACGCTCTTTTCGCTTAACTTCCTCGGCGACGGGCTCCGCGATGCACTCGACCCGCAGACGCGGAAGTTTTAGAATTTTTCGCCACCGAGGGCCCCGAGAAGTTGTGGTCCGATTCTCAAGAACCTCGGTGTGCTCTGTGGCAAAAATAATTGAATGACGAACAACGGTACAATTCTCTCCGTCAATGACCTTCGCACTTATTTTCAGACCGAAGATGGTGTGGTGAAGGCGGTTGACGGCATTACTTTTGAGCTCAAGAAGGGCGAGACGCTCGGGATAGTCGGCGAATCGGGTTCGGGCAAGTCCGTGACGAATCTGTCGGTGATGCGGCTGATCCCGGAACCGCCCGGAAAGATCGTTGCGGGCGACATCATTTTCGATGGTATTGACGTCCGGTCGCTCTCGATCGACGATGTTCGGAAGATCCGCGGAAAGCGGATCGCAATGATCTTTCAGGATCCGATGACATCGCTCAATCCGTTCCTGCGCATCTCGACGCAGCTTATGGAGGTGACGCAGCTTCACCTTGGCCATACGAAAGAGCAGGCATATAAGCACGCGATCAAGATGCTGGAAACGGTCGGCATACCGGATGCGGCCAATCGCGTCGATGGCTATCCGCACGAGTTCTCGGGCGGCATGCGTCAGCGGGTGATGATCGCGATGGCACTCGCCTGCGACCCCGAGCTGCTCATCGCCGATGAGCCGACGACGGCACTCGACGTGACCATTCAGGCGCAGATCCTTGAGCTGATCAAGGACCTGAAGGCACGGATGGGCACCAGCGTTATCCTGATCACACACGACCTCGGCGTTGTTGCCGGGATGACGGACAAGATCATCGTGATGTATGCCGGAAAGGTCTTTGAGCAGGCGCCGACCCGCGAGCTTTTTGCGACGCCGGCAAACCCATACACCAAGGGGCTTCTGCGGAGCGTGCCCGACCCTGCACATGAACAGGGCAAGGAGCTTTACCAGATCCCGGGCCTGCCGCCGGACGTCGCTCACCTGCCGCCGGGTTGTCCTTTTGCCGAGCGGTGCGACCGTGCGGCCGATATATGCCGGCGAGAGTATCCGCCCTTTGTGAAGATAAACGAGGACCACCACTCGCTTTGCCATTTTGCCGATCAGGTTTATGCCGAATCGCAGGCGGAAAGGGAATTGGCCTGATAGCTCGCGTTCAGCCGATCTGATCAAGTCGTAAATATTGTGACAGTGGAAAATAACAATCTTATTCAGCTCGATGACCTCAAGGTCCACTACCGGCTCGGCGGCGGGCTCTTTAGCGAAGCGAAGGTCGTCAAGGCGGTCGATGGCGTCTCGCTCGATATCGAAAGGGGCGAAACGCTCGGGCTCGTCGGCGAATCGGGCTGCGGCAAATCGACGCTCGGCAAGGCGATCCTTCGGCTGACCGAGCCGACCGGCGGAAAGGTCTTTTACAACGGCCGCGACCTCGCCCACCTGCCGCAGAGCGAGATGCGCGAGCAGCGAAAGCACTTGCAGATGATCTTTCAGGACCCGTACGCCTCGCTCAATCCGCGAATGAACGTCGGGCAGATCATCGGCGAACCGATCAAGACCTTTGGTCTGGCAAATGGTGCCAAGGTGGACACGCTGGTCGGAGACCTGATGGAGACGGTCGGCCTCAGCCGGCGGTTCATCAAGCGGTATCCGCACGAGTTTTCCGGCGGGCAGCGGCAGCGGATCGGCATTGCCCGGGCGCTCGCAGTAGCGCCGGAGTTCATCGTTGCCGATGAGCCGATCTCGGCACTCGACGTTTCGATCCAGGCGCAGATAATGAACCTGATGGAGAAGCTCCAGGCCGATAAGGGGCTGACCTATCTTTTCATCTCGCACGACCTTAGGGCCGTCCGCCACCTTTCGGACCGTGTCGCGGTGATGTATCTCGGCAAGATCGTCGAACTCGCACCGGGCAAGGACATCTACGCCGGCCCGCTGATGCCCTATACGCAGGCGCTTATCTCCGCCGTGCCCGTGCCGGACCCGGAGGTCGAGGCAAAACGCGAGCGGATCATCCTGCAGGGCGATGTGCCCTCGCCGATCAATCCGCCGGCGGGTTGCCATTTCCACACCCGCTGCCCGTATGCTATCGCCGAATGCAAACAGATCGTCCCGCAGCTTGTCGAGATCAAGCCCGCCCACCGGGCCGCATGTATTCGCATCAACGCCGAGCACCCGGATATCAAGGCAAACGCCGCCGCCGGCCTCGGAGCCTTCGGCGTGTAGCGACCGCCGAATGCGAGATCCGCGTGTGTTGAGTTCCGGCTTCGACCGGAACTTTCGCATTTTGCGGTGTTCTGTTTTTCTGCGGGCATCGCGCGTTCGCGGAAACGCTGCGGAGTTCTGAGTCCCGGCTTTAGCCGGCCTTCTTGTATTCCAAATTCCAGATTCCAGATCTGTTGACTTGGGGTCTGGAATTTGGAATCTGGAATTGGAAAGTCCCGGTGTTTCATTTTTTGCCGGGAGTGAGTGTTTCTGAAACAGGTGAAACAACTGAAACAAGTGAAACGGCTGAAATAAATGAAACAACTGAAACACGTGAAACACTTGGCAGAGATTCCCGGCTGGTGCAGAAATGCCAGCCGCAGCCGCTGCCGACCGCCCCAAGCCCATAAATAGATGAATGACAGCAAACACCCCTCGCCCCGAGCCACCGATCCCAAACTGTCCAAATCTCTCTCGCACTGATACGAATGTATCACACCTGCAACACACAGGTCAATAGAAAAATATCAGATTCCGCACATCGTGACGGCAGGCCATTGTGGAACGGCGGTTCTTGGCCCACTACTATAGAAGGACTTACAATGTATTGGCAAAAGTCGTGATTTGGATTCCTTGTACTGACTAGCCCTCTTGTACATACTTTGCGGAGTTTAGGCAAACCATTATTTTATGAAGCCTTCCAGAACCTTAGTTGACATCTATTGTTCATTCACAGTTACTCGTCCGTTTTCGATCGTACTAATAGTTTTTCTCCTACTGATTTTCACACTCTTTCAGAGCGATGGAGGCAATGTGAAAGCGGATACGAGTATCGGTAATGTCGCGACGGGCGGCGAGCCAGTCGCGCTCGTGGCGAACCCGGTGACGAATAAGATCTATGTCGCCAATCGGTCTGCAAATAATGTTTCGGTTATCGACGGAACGAACAACTCTACGACTACCGTGGCGAGCGGCACAGGTCCCAGTGCCGTGGCGGTAAATCCAGTGACGAATAAGATCTATGTTGCCAATTATAACGGCGGAACAGTAACCGTGGTTGATGGAGTAACTAATTTGACAGATACGGTAGCGGTCGGATCAAATCCCACAGCCATTGCCATTAACTCAATAACCAATAAAATCTACGTCACTAATAGTAGTTTGGGAAGTAACAGCGTTTCGGTGATCGACGGGTCAACGAATCAGATGACGACTGTTGCCGTAGGAATGGGACCTTCTACTGTCGCAGTCAATCCGGTAACTAATAAAATTTATGTCGTTAATAATTTCGACGGCAGTTTAACGGTCATCGACGGTGCAAACAATTCAACTATGACTATTGATGGATTGGCGAATCCGAGGGGCATTGCGGTTAATCCAGTAACCAATAAGGTTTATGTTGCAGACCAGGGATCCGACAGCGTTAGAGTAATTGACGGAACGAATAATTCAATCACAACCGTTGCTGCCGGTTCACAGCCAGTAGCCGTTGCGGTCAACCCAATAACGGATAAAGTCTATGTTGCTAATTCACAAAGCAGTAACATTACAGTCATCAACGGATCTAGCAATGCCACGGCAACCATAGCAACAGGCACATTTCCGGTCTCAGTAGCGGTCAACGCGGTGACGAATAAGATTTATGTCGCTAAATGCGGTTCGGCATGTGGCGGGACAAGCAGTAATCTTGTAAGTGTAATCGACGGCACAAACAACTCGGTTACGAGTGTGAGCGCTGCGACAGGTCCATCCAATATTGCGATCAATCCAGTAACGAACAAAATTTATGTTTCCAATAGAGATAGTGCCAACGTTACCGTAATCGATGGGTCATATAATTCCACGGCGTCTGTCTCCGTTGGAACTAATCCGATTGCCGCAGCTGTGAATCCGGTTACAAATAGAATTTATGTCGCTAATTCGGGTAGCAACAATGTAAGAGTCATTGACGGGGCGAATAACTCAACTGAGATCATTCCAGTAGGAATATATCCGCGAGCTGTGGCAGTTAACCCTATAACGAACAAAATTTATGTTGCTAATTGCGGTGCGTCGTGCGCAGGTACGGGAGCCAGCACCGTAACTGTGATCGACGGGACCGACAACTCAACGACGACGATTGCGACAAATACCGGGCCGTTTGCAATTGCTCTTAATCCTGTCACTAACAAAGTGTATATCGCTAATTATTTTAGTAATAGCGTGACCGTAATCGACGGCTCTAATAACACAACCTCAAATGTGAATGTCGGAGTTGAACCCAGTGCGATCGCGGTCAATCCGGTAACGAATCAGATTTATGTTGCCAATTTTGGCTCTGGCAGTGTGACGGTGATAGACGGAACGAGTAATACGACCAGTACTGTTGCAACTGGGACGAGTCCGCGTTCCCTTGCGATTAATCCAACTACAAATAGAATCTACGTCGCTAACAATGGAAGTGGTTCCGTGACGATAATCGACGGAACGAGCAACTCAACCGTAACATTACCTACTGGCTCCAATACCTATGCATTGGCGGTGAATCATTTAACTAATAAGATTTATGTCGTTAATGGCGATCCAAGCGGCAGTGTAAAAGTCATAGACGGTACAGATAGTTCTATTGTGAGTGTTCCGGTCGGTTCATTTCCGGTGAACATAGCTGTAAATCAGGCGACAAATAAAGTCTATGTCACCAACTGCGGCTCCGCATGTGGAGGAACAGGCGGCGGTACCGTGACAGCGATTGACGCAACGAATAATTCGATATCGACGATCGCGGTCGGTAACCTTCCTTCTTATATCGTTGTAAATCCCGTGACCAATAAAATCTATGTGTCTAATTTTAGCAGCAACAGCGTTACGGCTATCACGCCAGCCCCGGCGAGTGTAACTCCGTTAAATACATCAGTGACACCGTTGTCTGGAAATACTTCCACAAGCCAAACCCCAACTTTTACGTTAACGGCAACGTCGACGTACGCTCCAGGTGCTCTGCCACCGCAAAGTATTTATTATCAAGTTGATACGACCAACGGAACATGGACAAAAGCTATACGCACGGGCAGTACTGCTACGACATTGACGGCGAACGCAATGCCAATGGCATTGCAAAACGGTATACACATCATCTATTTCTTTGCTACGGATGGTTCTGATGCATCTTCGATAAACACGTTTGTCGATAATGGGCTTACGAATGAAGGCGATATATTGCCCGACGAATTGCGACCGGATTCGTCACCCGTTATCGGCGGTATTAACGCTTACCTGTTTTCGGTAAATGCAGAAATCCTTCACGCGCCGTTTGACTTCGACGGCGATGGGAAGACGGATGTTTCTGTGTTTCGGCCGGTGGGTGGAAGTGGATCGGAGTGGTGGTATTTGAGGTCGTCGGATGGGGGGAATCGGGCGTTTGCTTTTGGTGAGGCGGCGGATACGATCGTGCCGGCGGATTTTACGGGCGATGGGAAAACGGATCTGGCTTTCTGGCGGCCGGCGTCGGGCGAGTGGTTCGTGCTGAGGAGCGAGGATTCTACGTTCTTTGCGTTCCCGTTCGGGGCGGCGGGCGATGTGCCTTCGCCGGCGGATTTTGATGGGGACGGGAAGTCGGACGCGACGGTTTACAGGCCATCGACGAACACTTGGTTCACGCTGCGTTCGTCGGACGGGCAGGTTGCGGCGACGCCGTTCGGTACTGCGGGCGATAAGCCGGTTCCGGCCGACTATGATGGCGACGGAAAGGCAGACGTGGCGGTATTTAGGCCGGGAGCAGGACAATGGTGGTATTTGAGAAGTTCGGACGGGGCAAACCGTGCGTTTGCATTCGGCACCTCGACCGATCTGACAGTACCGGGCGATTACACCGGCGACGGCAAGGCGGACATCGCCTACTTCAGACCTTCGACTGGCGAGTGGTTTATTTTGCGTTCGGAAGATTCGAGCTTCTTCGCGTTCCCGTGGGGAGCGAGCGGCGACCTTCCGGCACCGGGCGACTACGACGGCGACGGCAAGATCGATGCGGCCGTCTTTAGGCCGTCGAACTCGAACTGGTTTGCGTTAAGGTCAACGGCAGGGCCGCTCATCCTGCAGTTCGGCACGACCGGCGATCGGCCGCTGCCGAATGCGTTCGTGAGATAAAGTAGTCAGAAGCC
>JAHBSL010000006.1 GCA_019639135.1 Acidobacteriota bacterium | reverse complement strand
CCTTTGTGGGTTAGGAGGTTGAAACTTTCTGCATTGCTATCATCTTCCCGCTCGACAAGAACACATTTCCAGATTTCCTTCGGAGTTGGCAACGGAAGCAGGGATCTACAATCACTGCACTGTAGGAGATGTCGCGAAGTTTCGTCGTGCTCCCGTCGGGATAGAATACCCTCACGGAACGCAACGATACTGGAAAGCTGTAAATGTTCGCTCCCTTTCATATCCTTAACCTCTTGAGTTTCTTACGCGCATCAAATCTTGCTTTCTTTACTGCCTGGGCAGCCAGTTTCGAGTCGCTGGCTTTGCCATTCGAGTTCGCCATCTGAGCGATCTCCCTATCAGAAAGGGGCAAGCGTAACACGATACGTTCCCATTCCTCTTTGGTTATATCTATGGATTCACGGATTGCATGTTCTTTAATGCCACATTGCATGAAATAGACCAGAAGATCTATCGAATGCAAAAGCAATGCACGCCGCTGATGAAGACTTAGACTGCAAATACCCTGCCAAACATCTCTCACGAGAGATACTACCTCGATGTCGGCGTCGCCTTCCGTACTTCGGGTCAGCACCGTCTGGGCTGTATCAAGAGCGACCTCATTTTTCTTAATGCGTTTTGAGCTATAGCGATTTATCTCGTTATGGGCCGTGCGAGCTGTGAAAGAATCCCAGTCCTCGCGAGTCATTTCTTCGCTCTTATCACCAAACTTTTCTCGCCATTTCCATAATCGCAAGGCCGCTTCCTGGGCGATGTCAGGAATATCGTCTTTATGAACGACCGCCCTGCGCCCAAAGGCGACACGCTTTATTAAGTTTATGGAGTCACGAATCAGTCCTTCGCTGGCGTTTGCGCAGTTCTCCTCCGCCTCTGCAACGGGGGCATCGCCCGGTGATGGTTGAAGTTTTTGAAGAAACGAACCTCTCATCCCATCTGGAGATCCAGGACACTTTCAGTCTTGAAAGTGTAAGGACAGCAAACACACCAAAACTTCTTTGGCTCAAAAAGTAACCACTCCGCTTTCGGAAGGTCTTTATAAATACCCGTCGAACTCGGAGAAAGAAGCGATTCTTTCCTAATGGGGGAATTAACCTGTCTTATCCGAACGGTTTAGGTCTCTTATACGGATGTAAAAATGTTATACCTCTTTCAAATCGATTTTGTAAAACGTCAAACAACTTGTCCGTAGTGATTTTCTCGATCTCTTCCTACTTGGTGAGACGGGAACAGGCAAGACCCATACCGCACGACTCATTCACGATCTGAGCCCACGAGATGACAAGCCCCCTTCGCGGTAAATTGTGCGGAACTGACGCTCTCGATCATCGAAGCGGAGCCATTCGGTTACGATACGGGAGCCTTCACGGGGGCCGCATCATCAAAGGAAGGCAGGTTTGAAGCCGCGGCCGACAGTACGTGAAAACCACAAACACAATCAAACGGTGGCCGCACCGGAGATTGGCATCAGCCGTTCGGGTCTAATAAAGAATCAAAAAACGGCTGGCACATTGATCGTTGGCGGTATCGGCGGTTTATTTCTGCGTATGTTGGTGCATGAATGAACCGCTGTGGTCTAAAAACGAACCATCGTTTGGAAAGCATCGGAAGCGTCCGAGGGAGAACTCCCGATGCTAATAGCAGAAAACTCTTTCGTTTCGACCTGTGCCATTGACGGTGAGCTTACGGTGGCGTGATACGATAACCTGCCAACGAAGTAGAAAATTATGGATCTGTCCTCTCTTCAATGCGTGAAACTTTCTTCCAGCCGTGATCGAAAAAATAATGAGTTGCCCTACGGGCAGGATTTCGAATCGGATGTACAATCGCGTCTGAGTTAGCATACTCAACAACGTATAACCAATACCTATCTCCTTTCTTTCTGGCTTCCTCGAACTGACTTTTGGTTAATCCGACCCCTTTCTCTCCCCAGATTCCCGTAATCGACTTCACCTCGATGTACCGAACTGGTTCTTTATTGTTTTCTCGTTCTTCTTCGCTACCGAACGATTTGAGATCAAAGCCCTTGAAATTTGGCGCCATCTCCTCGGGATATCTTCCCGCTTCTTCCTCAAACCTTACAACGGCCTCAATTCCTAGCCTATCCACCTTGAGTCTTAGTTGTGTCGTGTGGGGGTCTTCCGCTTTAGTATCTTCGTCGCCATCTTCCGCTACATATGAAAGAAGCCTTCCTCGTTTCTTTGACCTAGCTTTACTACCTTGTTCACGTCGCGTGGTTTCAGAATCTTTCCGCTCGAACCGCGGCCTATTTCGTCTTGTATCGGACTTTCCATGGCTCTCCTCATCTTGCGTTTTAGGCGAAAGATCGAATTGACTTTGATAATTGCCATTGAGATCGGTTTCCGGACTACGATCCTGGACCGGGCCTGTAAACTGCACTCCATCTAATAAGTCCTTTTGCTCATCCTCTTTCTGCCGGCGTGACGGCGGAGATTCACCTGGGTGTTCGGACGACGCATCGCCCCGGTGACCTTCGTTGTCAGTTTCATCTTGAGACGCGAAATCGGATTCATCCGTGTCGACAAAATTCGTTAGTTCCTGAGATTCCGCCGCCTTGATAACGGAGGTATCAACTTTGGGGAATCCGTATTTGTCGAGAGACATATTGGCTTGAGATTCGGATTCCGAACCTAATACTTCTTTGATGGTCGGTGCTATCTGGGAAAACTCAGAGCCACTTATAAGGATTCTGGCTATTTCCGAAGACAAACTTGTGAGATCGTTTTTGATAAAATAGATTGTCGATACCCAGCGATCATAAGCAGAATCGGCGGAGACCTGCTCCGAGGTACGTGACATCTCGGGAACACTGTAGCGAACCGCAAGGCTTGAAACCTCGAACAGCTTCAAATTAGAAAGAACCGTTAAGGTTCTCGAATCAAAATTCTCCGGATCGTGCTTTTGCAGGATGCGCTCGAAACAGCTATTCCATCTTAGTCTGCCTTCAAGCTGTTCATTTCTCCGATCGTCCTGGTAGCCTCGAACTTCGATTTGGACAACCTCTGAAAGGTTCTTTACTCCTGCCCCATGCATCGGCTTGAAAATCTCGGGTCTGATCTCAACTACATTGGGAGCGAGGCCCAAACTCTCAGCGATTCCAGGAAAATTGTCGAAGAATACCTTCGTCGGGAAATCAAGGTGACCAAGTTTATTAACTACGGACTGGAATGTCCCGACTTTTTCAAATAAATCGTCACTTGCTTTATCTAGCAACCTCCAGCAGGTATGGGCAACCCGTCTGGCTTCTTCGTCAAGTTCTTTATTCTCGGGTGAGAATTCTTCATATATCTCGCGCAGGACCTCAACGGCATCTGAGGAGTCAGCGTCCTCTTTAACATCAAGTTTGCTGAAAAGTTTTTTGTATTGAGAATAAGAATCGGAAAGCTTCTGTCGGTATCTGCCTAAATCAACCTTATTCCAAAAGCACTGGTTGGCCTTCAGATATCTTGAATTCTTCTCGTCCCAGATAAAAGGCGAATTCCTAAGGCGTTTGATTTCTCGCGATTCAATTTTGTTTTGAAGAAAATCGTAAACGCGATTATCAACCGGTTTGTTCTCTTTACAGTAGGCCAGCAGATGATCTACAACCTGTTTTTCCGAAGGTTCGGTGTTTACCCCAAGGTCCTCAAGAAAGTCATAGATGCCCCGATCAACTTTCTCTTCGTCAGAACCAAGATCTACAAACTTGCCAACACTTTCAAATAAATACCGCTTTCTAGGCGAATGAAGGTCTTTCGGATTTTTCCAATTGCGAAGATTCTTCTCCTCCGGCAGCCATTGCTTTGCTTTTAGCTTGTCGAAATAGTCGCGGGATTCGTCCTTAATCTCCGACCATCCTTTTCCTATGTGTCTGATTATTCGAACTACGGTATTTACCCTTTCCCGGTTGATAGAAGTCGGAGGCGTGATGGCATCATCAATTAATCTCAGTAAATCATCTATTCTTGGACTCTCCGCAACTCCTATGGACGCAAGAAAGTCCCTTTTATCATCAGATGGCAAAACATAATGGTGCCCATAACCGAGTATTTCTTTGTTGACCTCGCTATCGAAATAGACTTTATTTCCAGGCCGATATTTCCCGTCCGTGCATTTAACAAGTGGCAAATCGGCTATAGTTGCTTTTACAGGCTCGTCTTCTTCCCATCTTTTTCGCTTTTCGCGAACAAGTTCGAAAAGTCGCTGTTTTATTTCATCGTCAACGTTTTCATTGCCCTCAAAATAGTCCTTTACGTGGTCGATAATATAACTCGAAAAGTTGAGCGACTTTGCTCCGATGGCTTTAAGTTCGCTCGAATCCAAACCTAGTCGATTTAGATCCACGAACCTTGCCAATCCGATCGGATCATCAAACCCACCTGGAATAGCTAAACCGTCAAGGGAATCGAAGCCGTGCGAGGTGGGCCAGATCTCTAAATCCCTGAGAGCCTTCTGAGTTTCCGGTTCCAATGATTTGGCTTTCCCGACCAGCCATTTGACAAGCTTTCGATAGTCCTCGGGATCATTTGATGCAAAGGCGCGAATTTCTTCCGCTTCTAGTCTTTCAATTAAATTGACAGCATCTGTTACCGTGAAATCGGCTGCCAACTTGACAATGAGTTCATGGCTATCCTTGGCTGGAAAAGAAGATTCAAACCCTAAGTTAAGAAATATCCTCAGAATTTCACTTTCAACGAAGTTGAAGAGGTTACCCGGATAACGAACTTTCTGGCCCCGATCTATTGCGATCGGACAGTTCTTCAATAAGCCTCGAAGCTCTTCAAGTTCGGGCTTAAGAAAATCGAGTAATGAAGTTCTTCTTTTTCGATCTCTGAACCAACTAGGTGCTCCGTCAAGTGGCGTGCCTTCGCTCAAGCGAGTTGAGTTGATCTTGTTTACAACGTCTTCTGCCTTAAGCTCCCTGACACCGACATCTTTCAGAGTCTTTCTGAACTTCGACAATTCTTGATGAACAATCTCAAGTCCTAAATCCTCGAGAGATGATCGCAATACCGCATCATCGGTTTCTCTTGGAGTACTAACCAAAAAAGTCGTAGGCGGGATTCGCCACTCAACACGCGAGGTCAGAACAGAATCAAATTTTCTTAAGCTCCCGGTTGCCAGTGGCCATAGTTCCTTAAGTTCTGCATCCCGTCCATTTATAAAAGCATTGTTCTCAAAATGCTTATTTGCCTTTCGGACCTGATCTAAAGATTCCCAGAAGTTCTTTGCCCCCAAAAAATCTCTAATGTTGCAAAGATTGGATGAAAAGACTTCGATCGCTGTCCTCAAAGCTTGGCGATTCCATCGACCTTGATGATCGTCATCAAATAATAGTGCTTTCCGTTCAGGTGATGGGAAGAAGTCCGCGTTTATATGAAACGGTAGCTGAGTTTTCTCCCGTTCCAGCGGCAGAAAAGCAAAGAGCAACCCTTCCTTGCTAAGCACACGATTTGGGATCGCAATGTTAACTTCCGTTCTGCGACGTTCTGGTGAATCTTGGACAGCCTCGGAATTCTCAAAGTTACCTTGAAACAACTGCCAATTAGTTCGACTTCCGTTTGAACTTGAAACGGTTTTGACCGAATTGTTCAGATAGATATCGATAGAGAAAATCTCTTTGTTTTCCTTTAGCACCTTGGCTGAGGTGAGGTTGTTTAAGAACAGCAAAGAAAATTCAAGCGATGAATGAATTCCAAGGAGAAGATCATTGATCTTTTTCGGGGAGACAGTTTCTGCCGCTATTTTTTGCCGAAACTCAGTCAATTCGAACGCCCAGGGTAACCGAAAACGCGTACCGTCAAAATAGTCGATTCGTTCAGATATAACCCGACCTTCAAGCGGAACAATGATCCAATGAACCTCACCGGAGCTCACCTCCGGCCTGTCGCTTATCTGATAAACTGACGTGAAGCCGATTCCAAATGCCCCTATATTTCTTGATCCGGCCCTCTTATTGCCGCTCGCGACGTCCCGAAATCGGTGGAAATCACAAAACTCGTAGCCCTCCGCCGCGTTAGCGCATTCGTCGCGTGTTACGTCTGAACAGGCCAGAAACTTACTGTTGTTTCCTACTATTAAGGCATCATCCGAGAAATTAAAATAGACCTCCGAGGCCCCGGCATCCTCTGCATTCTGGATCAGTTCATTCGCAAGCGCGGTCGGTCCTAGCAGTGTTCGTAGCTGCTGATTTATAAAGCCAACGGGATTGACTCCCCATCGTAAAGAAGTAGGTTGATTATCAGGCACGAGATCGAATCAGAATTCTGTGATTTCCATTAACGTATCCTGGGCTTGACCGTTTCGCAAATTAGGGCCGTGATTAAGACGGTTGTCCGACCCGCAATAAGTTCATTACGATGTCTCGTAAACCGCTTCGTCAACTTTGGAAACAAACTCGATCCCATTATCGACCTAGACTTGCCTTGGCACAAGCCATCTCGCTTCGATGATTCGCTGCACGACGCTAGCCCTGTCGAATCCTTCAAACTCCGTAGCCTCGCTAACAATCCACCCTAGCAGAAGACAAAATATAGGCGGCGGACAGAATCACGGCTCGGCGGCGGCTTGCGAGAGACACTCGACCAGCCGTAGTCGGGTCGTGACGCTTTTCGGCGCACCCAGAGACTAAGAATAATTAGGAGAATTGAAAAAATGTCAGCACAAATTTCGATTATCGGAAACCTCGGCAAGGAACCGGAGACCAAGATCACCGACAACGGGACGTTTATCGCTAACTTCTCGATCGCCTCGAATACGTTCAAGAACACACCGAACGGACGAGAAGAGAAGACCGACTGGTTTCGAGTTACCGCGTTCGGCAAACAGGCCGAAACGATCGCTCGTTATGTTCGCAAGGGACATCGGCTTTACGTCCAGGGTCGGCTTACGTTTAACCCGTGGCTTGACCGGAATGACTCGCCTCAGTCGGGAGCGGAGATCGTTCTACAGGAGTTCCAGTTTCTCACCGGCAAACAGGACGGTGAAAATGGTGAGAATGCAGCGGTCATGCCTCCGCCAACGGAGATGCCGACCGAGGTCCAGCAGGCGGCAGCATATTGATCCCAATCTCGACCTGCCTAACTGACCCTTCCAACATCGGGCCGCCGTCATCGTATCTTATACGGGAAATTTTGGCGGTGGTCCGCCTCTTGTAGCAGCAGTCGTGTAGATTGGAGTGTATATGAAGTACCAAATCGAGCGGATGAAGTTCATCACCCGCGAATATGTCAGGGCGAACCGGGACAAGCTGTTTCTTTATGGCGACAACATGGAACGTCGAGGGCTTGGCGGACAAGCGGCTGCAATGCGGGGTGAACCGAATGCCTTTGGGGTACCGACAAAAAAGAGTCCGAACTATAAAGAAGACGCCTTCTTTTCGGATGATGAATTCGAGCAGAACAAGGCTGCAATAGACGCCGCGTTCGACACATTGATCCGGGCCGTCACGGAGACAGTCCGCTCCGTCGTCATTCCCTCGGACGGCCTCGGTACAGGACGGGCACAGCTCGATAAACGTGCACCACGTACCTTTGCCTACCTTCAAAAGCGGTTAGCCGAACTGGCATCCGAATAGTAACACCTTCACGTAACTCTCAAATCGTCCCGCCATCAACTTGAAAGGGATTTTCGAGCCTGAATGAAAGTGATTTTTTATTCTGGGCTTTGAAAGCGCTGCCCTTAAAGACCACGCGTTTTCTCCGGTTTCTATCCGGGTATATGAGGAAGTTATGGCAGAAAGACTAAATATCGAACAGCTTAGAAAGTTTGCTCCGGGAAATGCGATCCTTGCATTCTCACCGCCCAGTACGGGGTCTCCTATGCAGGACTGGTGTACGCATCTCGGGAACAATCCGCTGCGCCGAAGGGAGCTTGAAGAGTTCGCGATCCTTGGCGATGTAGTTGTCAGAATAGCGGACGAACTCGAACCGGAACCGATCGATCGCGTGCGGATAATGTCCCTTGAATATGCTGTGCGAGTGCTCGGCAACGAGGAGGACGGACGCGAGTTTGTTCGCTGTGTAAAGGCCATTGCGAGCCCCGATGCGGGCCAGTTCGAATACGAGCAGATCGCAGCTTACTACTACCGCGAAATACGGACGCGAAACATAAGCGAGGTGCTCAAGGAGATGGGACTTCTCGGTATGCAGCTTGAAGCCGTAACGGCAACCAATTCGGATCGCGAGATCTCGTTTGAGGAATTCGAGCGTGCCGAGCAGAAACTCACGGTGGCCGATCAGCGCAGGGTTAAAGAGGCGGCAAAAACTCGTAAGCCTCTGCCGGCACGCACACCGATCTTCGATGATGAGATGAAGGCCGTTCTTAGCCGCGTCGGACGGCAGAAGGCAGGCCGGATGATCTATGACGATCTTGCCACTTTCTATCTCGAGGATGGTGACAAATCGTTGGATGAAATCGATCGCGACTTCCTCACCTTCGAAAACATAGACCAGTATGACGAGAACGGAATTATCGGTCTGACGATGAATGGCGGTCAGCGCGTCGTAGTGGTTTTCGACCTCGATTGTGAGGTGGATGCGTCCTGTCTCCCGCACGAGGCGAGACACCTGGCGTCCGAGGTTGGACGGCTTTTTGTCGGCCGCGCAATGGGCGGAAATACAACGCAAAACGCGCGGCGAATGATAGCTGAATCGTGGGCTGATCAGACAAGATCGGCGATACCGGTTTCCAGTTGGAACGAGCCGTCGACATCCCCGTTCTCGGATCAGGAATTCGAAGAGTGGCTGTCTCTTTCACTCGACCGAATCTACAACCGAAAAGTTGTCCGCTCGGCCCGCCGACTGTTCACTTTCAGTAAGGGACCGGCCGTCGAGCTTGTAATGGATCAGGAGGTCAATCCCGACTTCGAGGAGATGCAGTATGCGGCTTCGGTTTTGAGACTCTTGTGGCGGCGGCAGTATTCGGATTTCCATTTGAGGAGTTTGCGGCACGAAGCATATCAGGAGCTATATCTTGCTATCCGCGGTACCTCGGATACAGCCGATGTCGCAGAGCTTAAGAAGCGGGCATACGCAGATTTCAAGGAGGCAAAAAAGCTCTCGTTGAAAGAGTTCACGGCTCTCAACACGGTCGCAAAATCACAGGAGGTCCGGCTGCGGGACCGATTCACGCAGGCGGCGACGCAATGGCTCAGAAAGATCGAAAAGTCATCGTCCGGTGGGCTTCGGTTTCTAAAGTTCTCGCTCTACAACGACCCGGAAGCGAAGGCTCTAACACGTCAAGAGAAACAGCGGCTTTGGGACGCCGTTCGAACACGCGAAACCGAGCTGAAGGCAAAGGCAGGAACTTATCCCGCGCGACAGCAGCAGAGCGTGCAGTCGCAGCCTGCGAGCCATCGGCGACATGTTCAGCTCGTCGTTTCGGCCTAGAAGTTGAATGGCAAAAACATTTGAAAGGAGCGGCGGTCAGGCAAGTGGCGGAAATACAGGCTCCCGCCCGCGAAAAAGCCGGGCTGCCGCTTCCCGGACGGAGTAAAAACTAACCAAAAAGGAGCGAAAATTAGCCATGTCATGTAATATTTCGATACTTGGAAACGCGGGACGCGATGTAAGCCTGCGTTATTCGGAAAAAGGTACTGCGGTCGCGAGTTTTCCTATCGCGTCGAACTCATTCAAGAACGGCAAAGAAGGCCGTGTTGAGGTCACTCACTGGTTCAACGTGACGGCATTCGGTAAGACAGCCGAAACCCTGGCCGAACACGTCAAAAAGGGCACATATCTTCTGGTCCACGGCAGGCTTTCGTTCAATCCCTGGCTCACAAAAGAAGGAGATCCGCGATCGGGAGCTGAGGTTGCACTTTTCTCGTTCGAGTTTGTCGGCGGAAACCGTTCTGACGGACAGGAATCAGGTGAAACCGGCAATGTGAATCCGGAGCCGGCAGACCCGGCATATACAGGTCCGGAGAACGACGGATCACAGGCAGACGAGCCGTACGTGGATCAGTTCTAAGGACGTTTCAATCGTCACCAATTTATCCGCGTTTGGAGTGTTTGGAAGGGCATCGGGAATCCCGGTGCTCTTTTTGTATGTCTGGTGGAGGTGAGCCGATGACAGCAATGAAGCTTGATAGGGAGAACGGCCGTTGCAATAAGGCAGCGACTTATACGCCGATCGTGTCGATATACGCGGACGCATTGTGCCTTCGGAACGGGTTTTCGGAAACTTCGGCAGGCTGCGGAGCCGTGATCGTGGACCGCAACCGGATGGAGCTGAACCTCATCGCGAAGTATCTCGGCCCGTTGACCACTCAGCAGGCCGAGATACTCGCCTGTGTGAAGGCTCTTGAGGAACTTCGCCGTCCGTGCCGTATCGAGATATTCTCCGACTCGCGATATGTCATCGACACGATGAACGGCAGGAACAGGATGAAAAGCAATCGGCCTTTCTGGGGGCGGCTGGTCGAACAAAGCTACGGCCATCACATTACATGGCGATGGATAAAAGGCCACGACGGGCTGCTATTTCAGGAAGCCGCCGATCGGCTGGCTCGTGCAGCCTCGACCGCTCGAACTGACCTATTGTCTGACGATCTTGAGCTTCTTACTGAACACCTTTCGGATGAGAGCAATCGGTTGAATATCCGGTCATTTGAGATCGAGCTCGACAAGATCATCAGTCATTACACGACGAGCGAAAACACAGCCTACGCGACCGCAAAACTCCACGGAGTGGCTTCTCTTCCTTCGGCGTTTTCCTCATGAACAGAGACCCGATCAGTTCCTTGATTTGTACCAGGTCTTGAAGGCTCCGTCACGGTCGAACAGCAGGTTGAGGGCATATTCGATAACGTCGTCATTCGTGATCTTTGTCTTCATCTGCTCGCTTGCGAATTGAAGATATTTCTTCAGTTTCCGGTCGGTCGTGTCGAGGATCTTTGCATTGATCCTGATGTAATTGAGGCGGTTTATCTGAAGCATCGGCTGCTCCTTGTTGGGAGTTGACGAAGGCTTTGTTTCAGGGGTTGTTGTCATAGATTTTTGATCGACTCCTTTGCGGTGTTATTTGTACCAAAGGAGCCTTATCAACTGCCGTGCCAGCCTAGAGTTTAAGAAAAGGAGGTGCAAAAACACGCCGCCCATTGGCGAGTAAATGAGCCACATTATAGAGGCCGACTAAAAAGTGAAAGGAATGCCCGCAAACCTGTACGACAGGATAGACCGGATCCCGAAACCTGTCACCGATCGAACTCTTTGAAAACACATGGCTTACGGTTTGTCACCGAAGCGACGAACCGGTGACAAACCTGTCACCGACTCTGACGGCACGTATCTTGCTGATCAGAGCGTCGCAGAGGTTGGTGACAACGACAGGTATTTCGTGAGGGCTAATGCTCCGCAGGCGAAGAGAAAAATGAGAAAAAGGGAAAGAGAAAAGGTCGTCGCGAAAATAGGTCAGGGTTCGTCCCAAAAGCATGGGCAGTCGGTACACGTCAGGCCCTACTACTCGGACGAGAAGAAGCTAGAGGAAATAGCCAGGGAAACTGGTGAAGGGAAGGCCGAGATCGTGCGTCGGATGATCCGGTTTGCATTATCCGACAAGCAGGAGCGTTTCGGAGCGAATCGCTGCCGTGAACGACTGGACTGGTTGATCGAAAAGGAACGCCAAATCGGGAACGATTCGGATGCGGCGGACGGACGACTGGACGAGATCCTTAAACGGGTCGAAAGGCTTGAGGCCGATCACAAAGCGGCCTCGCATAATACACCGCTATTATTACGCGAACTCTACATGATGTCGAGCGTCTCGGTCTCTACGCTGAATATCCTCTTATCCAAGCTGCTGGAGCTCTCGACATCCGGAGGAGCGGATAAAGATAAAGGCGTCCGGATCGCCGACGGTATCATGGTAAAGCTGATCGCTAACGCCATCTCCGACCTTGAGAAGTGTTCCGCATTTCACGGCTTGGATCCTGACCTTGAGAATCCTTCGGATCTGTATCTTGCGACAAAAATAAAAATCCTGAAAGAGAATGTCGCCGAAACCCCTGAGTCCGAACCTCGATACAAATGAGAATCGTTGTAAGCGTACAGGCAAAACGGGGCAGTTCCCGCGGACTTGTTCATTACATCGCCCACAGTAAACTGGACCCCCAAAGAGAACCGGAAAACGGGCGCGATCTCTTTAACGCCTTCGCGGATCATCTGTCGGTGGAAAACGCGAATAATTCGTTAAAGATCGGTATCGCCAAAGGCCGGCCTTCGAATGACGAATTGCATCATCTTGTACTCTCATTCCGAACCGACGATTTTCGGAAACTGGGGGCCGACGAAGAACGGCGGCGACGAGCCTTAAAAGACATCACTCGTGCGGCTATAAAGAGCCTTGAAACCGCTGTTGCCGCTGACAGGCTCACCTGGGCAGCGGCCGTGCATCTCAACACCGAAAATCCGCATGTTCACATAGCAATACAAAAGCAGTATTTCACAAAGGAAATCGAGAGGCGGGTTCTATCAAAGATCCCGCGCGAAGCCCTTCCTCATTACGAGGTTCGCGATGGCGAAAAAGTCCTTGTCCCAGGCTTTCTGAACGATGCCGCAACCGAAAAAATGGAAGCGATAATCGAACGCGAGAGAATGCGTGACAAAGTCCCGGAACAATCCAAAAGAAGAGAGCCTTTCGCGGAGCATTCAGGCAGAGAGACGACCTCACAACCGATGGACGGATCGCCTATAGAGGTTGCGGCAGAGCGCATGGCTCTTGCTAAAGGAATCCTTGCCGAATACGAGCTTCGCAGCATCGATGCGAGGATCGATTTCCTGCTCGATCACGGTGACAAAATGCGGTTCACGGTAAGCGACCCGAAGAGCGGCCAAAAAAGGCGGCTTTCTCTTCGGGAGTTAGAGAACCGACTCCCTGGACAGGACACGGACCGGAACGCCGCACCCGAACGCCAGATCAAAACGATTCTTCATAAAATGTTGGCGAAAGAGGAGGCATCGAAGATCCAACTTAAGAGCGAAACCGCCGACGTAATCAGAGAGACGAAGCGAATCCGAACCGAATATAAAAATGACGGGCGAAAGCTGCCTATTCCATCTCTTACAAAACCGCAACTCGACAAACTTCAGCACCAATGTTTTGAAGCATCTGACGTCCGCAGGTTTTCGTATATTGAAAGGATCAGAACGGAGCTTGAGAGATCGGGCGAGATCGAGCCGAGAAGCAAGGGCGATCTTCGGTCGATTCTCGGACAGAAAACCGTGTCGGAACTACGCTTCCAACTCTACGAAAAGAAGCATGAAGAATTGAGGGAGAGGGGCTACTATCGACCCGTCGATCTTGGCGGCAGATCTATGTCGCTAGCTCAATTGGATCGTGCGCATAAGGAGCGGGATGGTTTGGCATTTTCTTTCTTTGAAAAATTGAAGACTGCCGCCGCACGGTTTTCACAAAAAGGGGCGGCTTCATCAGGAGCAAATGAGACCGATCATCTTCGAAACGAGATCGTAGAGAAGCTGAATGAAAAGCTTGCAAGCATCCGGAAAGAAGCAAAGACAGAACAGAACAAGGCGCGATTACTTGAGAAAATCCTGAACGCCGATCCCGAAGATCGCGGAATTATCGCTTTCTATTCTCCGGAGCAACTAGCCGAGATCGAAAAACTGTCGGTTGGTTTGAGATCAAAGCCGGTGTACGAGAGGAACTGGAAAGATCAGTGTTTCTTCATTGAGTCGGCCGGTAGTGACTGTGTCGCGCATAGAAGGCTCTTAAAGGCCGAACCGACCGCTGATTTTGGCGAACTCAAGAACCAAATACTTGCCGGGCGCGCACTTGCGAGGGAGATCGTCGCTAGAGCCCGGTTCGACAAGGCCAGGGAAGATCTCAAGATCTTTCAGGACGCGAAAAGATTCCAAAAGTTTGCGGTAACGGATAAGAAGACCGGGGCCGTTGCATATTTGAGCCAGCACGATGTCGATCTGCCTCATCGGGGCTCACTGCTTGATCGTGCCGCGGACGAACTGTTTGAGGGCCGCGAGCATCGTGCACTCCGGCGAACGGTCGAGTCCCTCGTCAAAGGCAAGCAGCAGAGGCTAAGGGACGATGTGAAGGCTGCGAAAGAGATCATGGTTTCTGCTGCCCGCAACGCATCCGAATTCAAGGAGTTTTCGTACCTCGGCTTAAGGAGCACGACTGTTTATCAGCCGATTTTTACGTCTGCCGAGATCGCGATGCTGGAGGTACGTGTCGCCAATACACGCAGCCCTAAAGAGGCCGAACGTCTGCAAACTCTTGTTGATCCTGCTACGAATCAATCGGTCCGTTCGCTAAGCGATCTGATGCGAGACCTTGAAAGCCCGAAAGATACTCATTCTGAAGTCAAGAAGATCCATACGCCTACGTACGGACAGCCAAACCGGGCACAGGCTGCGGCTCAGGATGATGGGCCGCAGAAACCAGTCGTCGAAAGGAACAAGGTTCCAAACCGCACCGAGCGCCCGTTTCAGGATCACTTGCGGTAGAAGGACTTCCGATCGAATGCATGAGGGCACGGGACTTGCTCAGGAACTTCAATGCAGCGGAATTCGAGATGAATTCCGGATGGCAACGAAATGAGGTCAGATCTTAGCAACCAGGTAATCGCCCGCATCGACGAAGAGACGAGGCCGCTGCCGCGCCGAACACTCGATCTCGAAAACATTCATACACCGGAACTTGGTTTACTTTCACCCCGGCGGACCGAAATCGCACCAAGAGGCTCGGGCCGCGAAGCCGCACTGATCGCCTATTCGGAACGACTCCGCAACAGCTACAAGACAAACGAAGACGGGCTTCGCGACGGGATGCTCAAGCTTGGCGAGGCTTTTCGCGACGGGCAGACGATCAACATCTCGTGTTTCTGCCGTGCCGGCGAAGCGTGTCATGCCGATGTTGTCAAAATGGCGATCGAGAAAGTAGGCAATGCGATGAAGGTTAGGGAAACAGCGCTTCAGCGAGCATCCGCAATTGTGCCGGACCAGACCTCTACACACCACAATAATCCTCGAACGCAGCGCGCAATTAACGAAATTCTTTCTATTGGTCGATCAGAACTACTTCTTGCGAAACTCGAAGACACCGAGGGACGGAACCGAAGCGAACATGCCTCCCACCTAAACGGCCATTCGCAGTTCGTTAGGGATCTTTATGAGCGAGGAGCCATGGTGCGGGACGGAATATTAATCTCTCCAAAGGAAAATTCGTCATTATCGCCACCGCTTGCAATAACGACCAATGAGTATGCGGTCAAGAGACTCTCGGCAATAATGAACGAGATAAGAGCCAGGGAACTCGCCCCGCAAATTGTCGAATACGGAACCAGGATCGCCGGTTCGTATGCCGACCGTGACTCGAAGATCAAGGTCTTTAACTGGATCTACGGAGCACTTGAAGGCCGAAATGAATTTCTGCCTACGGGTGAAAGAATTCCAGAAAACCAGTCGAAGGAGGAAAAGGTTGAAAGAACATTGAAGGAGATCGCCGGGCTTGCCGAGGAAATGAGCAGGTTGGAGCCATCCGACAAGCTTGTTCTGATCGATGACCTGAGCGAACGGTCTGCGGCCGAACGTTCAGAC
The DNA here is from genome assembly GCA_019639135.1 of Acidobacteriota bacterium. Taxonomy (GTDB): domain Bacteria; phylum Acidobacteriota; class Blastocatellia; order Pyrinomonadales; family Pyrinomonadaceae; genus OLB17. Next base: position 152,450 of record JAHBSL010000006.1, on the reverse strand, counting down.
AAGAATGACTACGATCAGTCGCTTGAAAAGGCATATGAAGAGGCGATTGCTCGTGAACCCGAGCCGCAACCCGTTGACTCGCAGGAAATGACGCTCGGTGGGCAGGAATTCGAGCGGATCGAGTTGGGAGACACCACGCTTTCACGACTTGCATCCGATATGTCAAAGGAAGAACTCGACAGATGGATCGAGGTTCGTCTCCCAGCCCTCGACGAAGCCCTTGAAAACGGCACGCCGGCTAACTCGATCCTAAGAGTATTTCAGAACAATGTATATCATGCCGCGAAAGAAAGCCCGACCGATAAAGAGGCCGCCATTGATGATCTCAGATTCGCCTCCGCCTATATCGAGCATCAATTAAAACAGCCCGAATCCAGATTGAGGCATTTCAACGCCCGTTACAGGGGCTATGCTCAAATGCTCGAAAGGGCATCGTCGCGAGGCGAAGTGATCGACGCGGCGTCACGCATCCGTCTGGAAAACGCAAAAATCGGCTTTCAGTGGGAAAAACTCACAGACCCGGAGAAGGCCAAAACGGCACCTCCCCTGAGCTCAAAAGAGATGCGGTTCCTCTTTACCGAGACATCTCCTCGTCATTACACGTCGGAAATGACGGCTGCGAAACTCTCTTACATGAATGTCGGCAGCGATGCCAAAATGAAGACCGAGGCTTTGATGCGCGGTGAGATCTCGCCAGGTCCGGAAGCCGAGCAACTGATCGACAGCCTCGAATCTCGCCTTGGAAGAAGGCATTTGAAGGATTCGGTATCGGCAACCAAACATTTTCTTCAGAGCCTTAAGACATCAAATGCCGAATTGCGTTACAAAAATGCGTTCGACCACAGCGATATCTATCGAAAACTACCTGCGGCCGAGCGAGATTTCGTTTACCAGAAAGCGGTGCTTCAGAAAGAGGCATTAGAGTCGAAGCTTATCGACAACGACCTTCACCGTGAAAAGTTTGTTACGGAGTCGGTTCAAAAAACCGACATAACGAGCTTCAGCGAATTTCGCGAAGAGTTGAAATCCGAGTTCCTTAAACTTATAAGTAAGGGTTCCAGACTCGATCAGCACGAACTCACGGAACGCGCCGCGTCGATAATCGACGCAAGCTTCGCAAGGAACGGACTCTCAGGCAAGGCCGATCATGAAGCAATCAATGTTCTAAGCCGTGAGCTTTCAGACGGGATCGGGAAAGCTGCGTCACGCTTGTCGACAAATCATTCGCAAGTCGGTTTGCCGATCTCCGAACGGATGCTGAAGAATGCCGTCGGCCGCCAGAATGGAACCCACGACGTTTACAGCCGTTAGCGGCCTTATTAATGACTCGCGGCTTTTAAGAACTGAGTTGTCGAGAAGCTCTTACATACGTCTGTTTGCCGAAAAGCTCTTCTTTCTCCGATAATCGGCTAAGTTTATTTAGTTAAGGGTGCGAACTATGGAGAACGCAGAAATGTCGGCAGCCGATGACAAGGACGGGCTCTTGGCGCTGGTAGAGGGATTGATGCGTCCCTTTCACAAAAAGGACATGAAGTTTGTTACAAAGCTTGTCAACCCTCAAGGGGTCAATCCCCACTTAACTTACCAGAATTTTTTCGAGAGAATCGAGTTGTTTAACGCTGTATTCCCCGAAACTGCCTACGAGGTGACCGGGTTCACGCGATACGAGCAGGGGAGGTTATGGTCATCATGCGGCAGCCGTTTATTGAAGGGAGTTAGCCGACCCGCGACAAAGCTTGATGCTGCCGAGTCTGCGGAGACGGCCCAGTCCTTTATGAAGGATTACTAAGTTTATCGATGAACAACATCAAAACACCCCAAGGCGACGTTCAACTGCTTGCTCCACCGGTGGACCTTTTACGTGCGATCCGTTCATTCCTGCCATACGGATTCGTTGGCTATGGTGGCGAACGGCCGAGCGGCGCTCATTTTGGCATTGTAATGCAATGTGGCGACAAAGAGGTGCTTTGGGTCAAACAGCAACCCGTTCCTTGCGACGAGGAGCAAGGGGTTCTGCGCTTTCAAGCGAATGGTATTCTCATCGCGCTCAGCCTCGCTGATTACCTTCATCAGGGCTTCGATGGTTTGTTCATGCCTTGCGCCTACATACGAAAAAAGGATGGTGGGCAGGTCGAATCTGGGATTGCCTACTTCGGCTCTCCGTCTTCTGACGGTCGGGAAGTTCAGGAGAACTCCTTTGGATCGGGTTATGACGATTCATTCGGACCAGGCTTCACTACGATGATGGTTAACTTCATCCACACACTGAAAAGAAGTTCGGAGGCGTCCGGTATCTCGTTGGATCAGTTTATCGGCCTCGATGTTCGTCCACGTACGCATCTCGAAGCGCTCGGCTTCGGATTCATGGTCGTCGGGTCGCACATGGTCTGTCTCAAAACCCAGGTTGTCGAGCAAGACCCCGTTTGGACCGCTCTTCGAAGCACGGGTATTTCCGAGGTGTACCACCTGCCAAGCGTGCCCGCCGGCATCACCGAAGCGGACCTCGCCATAGCAGAACCTTGCGAGAGTTCAGAATAATCGCGCGCAAACACGGGTGAGGAATTTCTATCTATGATTTAGAATAGTATGGTGCAGAAACTCGCACTAGCAGGACGAGAATTTGAAGAACTGGTCGCTCGGTTAGAGAGACTCTTACCGCCTTCTGGTGCGGCGATAACTTCGCCTAATCCCATTCCCGATCTTACGAAAGCAAAACCAAAATCGGCTACGAGATTAACTTCACCAAATACTTTTACGAGTACATGCCGTTTAAAAAGTCATGAAGAAATCAGGGCGTATATTTTGGCTACAGAATCCGACCGATGGAAAGATTAAGGCAATTATTAAGACCGCAAAGTCCGCAAGAGAAGGTAGTGAATGCCTACGAAGTCAAAAACAGAAATCACAGTCGAAACTGCGCTGGAGCGTACTAAACGAGTACAGGCTTATGTCGAGGAGCTGATTTCGACAACTGGTGAGCATCCTGAGTGTGAGCTGAAGCGAAGTTGGCTTAGAAATACACCCTACTTAAAAGCCGAATTTATTAAGGACGTTCAATCAATCGCCAACTCAGAGATTCCTATAGAGAAGGAGAAATATGTCGTAGTCGGAGTGGACGAAGTATCACGAGAATTCGTTGGCGTGAATCACACCGATTATGACGAAGCGTCTATTCGCCAGCTCCTAGAGTCAAATCTGGACGCCGTTCCCAATTACGAAATCTTGTATCTCAAGAATAGTAACAAAGATTACGTTGTAATGAGAATTGGACATCAAACTCAGAAACCTTTTGTAGCGACCAAGGACATTAAGGACGGCGACAAAACCCACCTGAGGGCTTCCGAAATTTGGGTGAAGCCAAATGGCTCCACTGGAAAGCGGAAAGTTACTTCTCGGAATGAACTGATTAGCCTGATTGATGTCGAGGCAAGGGTTCGTGAAGAAGTCGAACTTCGATTGGGAAGAATCTTGCCCGAAATTCGCTTAGAGGAAAGAGCAAGGATTGGGACTACGACATTCGGTGCAGTACCTACCTTTACATCGACTGATGAGGAATTTGTGGTTTATGTCGAGCAAATAGTCGCAGCGAATGAAAGCAGCCGATTCAATGTGCTTCTTGAGAAGTTAAGAGAGCGATGCTTGGAGCTATGGGAAAAGAAGCTTGAAGATGGTGACGTTCTTTCAGTCGAAGAAATGACGGCGATCAAAGCAGCGGATTTCATACCAGGAATGAATAGGCTCGCACTGCTCGGACTAACCGTTATTCGCTATCGCGCAGATATAAAATGGTTCAGAAGCATTGCCGACCTGTTATTAGAGATTTTCGGGCTTTCTAAGAACTTATCTCGAATCACGCCTCGTGAAATTGCAGCTCAAAAAGTAGAAAGTCTCAATGAGCACCTCAGTGAGACGGTGCCTGGGCTGGAATCGTTCTTGGTTGCGAACGTGCTAGTCGGCTATGAAATCACAATCAGGAAGGAGGTAAGGTACTCCACGGAGTTTTTTCCCCGAGTTGTTAAGGTCAAGCCGCACAGGGATTACGGTTACGAAGAGTATGACAGTTTCTTTTTGTTCTACCCGTATTATCGTTCTTACGACCGAAGGCTGGATTTGTTGGTTTCTGAACGTTTTGGCTCAATTAGTAGCATTGTGTCGTTGTTTAGGAGTGAGAAATTGCTTTCTCGCTCGATGTTGCAAGTAATGTGTCTGAACGACTGGCTTTCGTTTCTTAGCTTTGAAAAAGTCGGTAACGACCTAAAAGGTGGCGAGCCAGAAACCATTAAGTACCTAGAGGAAACGTATCCGACTGTTGGAATGTCATTCTACCCCGTTTACGTACGTGAGTCTTTATCGAACGTTGAGTCGTTTGTTAATAGCGTTTGGGGCGATTTGCAAGACGGGAAGAACAATTACTTCCTGCTGGATCCAGAACTGGCTGAGATTCTACGGGGATTTGATTTGAAGAAACGTAAGGAGTTACTTGTCCGATTTTTGATAGCTATGGAAAGTGAGCATTCAAAGGTAATGTTGCAACAAATGCGGATGCCCTTTGCTCCTCACTGGAGTGATGAGATTGAAACCATAAAGAAAGAGTACAAGAAACAAGGTTGAGAGGGATTTAAAATATCGATAATTGATTGCGTCTGAAAGGGTCTACAGTCTTCTCATATTCTCGGAAATTCAGTTTAGCCTGCTCGATTAGACCAAGCAGGCTAAGTTTCGTTACAGAGGGATTGGGGGCAATCTCACTCGCCTGTTCTATCGATAGGGCTGCACCTTTCCATCGTCGACAGCTTTCGGTGGTTACGAGGAGAAACTGGGTCGCCGCATCCTCGCGCTGTCGGCCCACCGGAATTGCCCAAAGAGTGAATCGGTGATGATTGAGGTGAGTATATAAGTAGTAGTAGTTGCGGTGCGTAAGACCGCGTTTGTCGTTTGAATAGTTCCGGTTTTCCTTCTTTTCCCACACCACGCCTTCCAGCTCTTTCAGGTCTTTTGGGAATCCGCCTCGTTTTTTGTGAAATGAGAGAAGATCCCGCATCATCACGTCTGCGGCTTCTACAGGAAGCTCAGCCGCTCTTTTCCGCTCCGACGCCCACAAGGAGTAGGCATAGACCCCGACGACAAGCAGGAACACTATCGGGATAAGGACGAGCGATATTTTTAAGCTGTTTAGCATCGAGATCTAGGCCGTCGTATGAACAATCTGCGAAAGCGACTGTTTATACTGCTTTGCCAGCAGGAGGCGTACATCTACCGTCAGGTCGTCAAGAGCATCGGCGAATGACCCCTTAAAGATTTCCGTTTCGGAATCGGATTCCGATGTGTCGTCGTGTTTGATCATTGGCTTCAGGATTCCCATCAGCCGGTCGTCGGTGTAGATGCGATCTACTTCCTGTGAGATGAGATCGGCAACATTCTGTCGTTCAAATGTTGGTGTCGTGACTGTCTTTGGTTCCGTGAGGAGGAACGCGGGATCGATGTCTCCAAGATGAAGCTCTTGCGGTGTTCCCTTTTGGTTGGCCACATACGAATTCTTAAGAACCGCAAAGGGAGGATATGCGGCCCGGATCGGCGGAGCCGTGTCGCTGATTATAAGGACCTCCGAATGGGCGGCTATCTGTCTTATCTCAGATGCGAGCATAAGAGCACGTTTCTGCTCTGCGTATCTTGTGTTGTCGTGCTTCTTCCCGGGATAGTCCTGAAATGTCTTCGAGAAGATGGTGGTGTCGCCGAGCTGCTTTGATGCGTATTCGGCCGTCACATCGTCAAGCCCCGGAAGGAAAATCTTTGTCATGACTGTACCCAGGATCGCGTTGGCCCGCTCACGTCCGTATTGGTCGTACATCTGCGGGAGGTCCTGGTACCCAAGCCCGAGACCGACACCGCGTCCCCGACCGATGCCCGAAATGCGTTTCACTTCAGCGACGTTGAGCTGATATGCCTCATCGATAAGGACAAAGCACGGATGTTCGGGTTCGTTCAATCCGTCGAGCCTCATCTCCATAACCGCCTGTCCGAGGAATGTCGCGATGAACTCCTTATAGATATCGGCAGCACCTTCGGAGACCACCAGATAAATAGCAGTTCCAGGTTTGCGAAGATCGGAAAAGTCGATATTTCGGCAACCCGTTTCTGTTTCTTCCGGCGTCGGCGGCATCGTCACCATTCGGGCCGGTGCGAGGGTGAAGGGCCGGAGTTTGTTGTAAAGACCGATGAGGATCGACCCACGTGTCTGGATCGGTGCCTGTCTGAACGCGAGATACGCCTGCTTGGCATAAAGACTTGGCGAAGATTCCATTGCTTCTGCAAAAGCGTCCTTTTCATTCTCCCCAAGAGACAGGATAAAGTCGGCCGCAAATGCGGGGATCGCCTTCTCTTGATAGACTTCGGCGATGTGCAGAAGTATTGCCGTCAATGCGATCTGTTCGGCATCACCCCAGAAGGGATCGGCATTGGTCCGGCGTCTGCTCTCTATCCCGATCATCATCCCCGCAACCTGACAAGCAAAAGCGGGGTCGTTCCGGCATTTCGGGATAAAGTTCCAGCGATCGCTTTTCGTGGGGTCGTTAAGATCAAGGCGGAAGATCCTCTTTGCAGAACCGGCGGTCTGAGCAAAGAGTTCTCCCTTCGGGTCGTAAACGAGACAGGATGATCTTCCGAGTATGGCCCGGATCATCGAGACGAAGAATGTCTTCGACTTGCCGGAGCCGGTCGGGCCGAACATGACAAAATGCCTGAGCCACTGGCTGGGCGGGAGAAAGACATCCCGACCGCCGAACGCTTTCGCGATCGGAAGAGCATTGACGGGCAAAGGTAGTCCGCGTATTTGGTTCATCAGGCCGCAACGGACGAGATCGGCTTTACTAGCCCACCGAGCCGAACCGTGAGCCGTGCTCATCCGCCTGATACGATAGTTCCAGAGCAGCGAATAAGCGTCCACGAGCCCGCCGCAGATACAGCAAAGAGCCATCGCCCAGAATACAAGGTTGATGAGACCCGGTTCTCCGAAGAGCCAGCCCGCGAAAAGGCTCAAAGCGGCACCAATCAGTCCCAAAATGATAAAGAACATGCCCTTCCCGATATCGGCCGCCCAATGCCAGAATGCATTGTACGAAGGCAGGTACTGCTCATTCGCCTTTCGCGGAATGCCGTACGACGCGTCAAATCTTTCTATCCGTTCACGGGAAAACATATTCATCTAGCGATTATCTTGATTCATGGACTTGAGCCATTTGTCCTGTTCGCGAAGTTCGCGAACGACCCCTTCATTTAATGGCAGTGCCTCGCCACGCCAATGCCTGATCCTCCAGCCCGCGGCTGTTATCTGCGCATTTGTACTGAACGGAGCGGGTACCTGGACGGGATTCGAGGACTCGAAGTACATGACCGAGTTCGTTTCGCTCGGCGGCAGCGGGAACCGCAGCAGCAGTGCCGTACCTGCGGCCCGGTCTTTCGGCAAAGCCAGTATCTCGAAGGAAAGAGGCTCGGTTCGATAGCTGAATCGCAAGTCGCTCACGCCGGACCTGAATGAGCCGTTCTCGATCTCGATCCCCGGCGGCAGAAGTTTCCAGGCTGCCATTTCCCGAATTACTTCGTAATGAGTCACGGGAGCACTACCGGTAGCGGCATGCCTTGCAAAGACCGACAACGATACAGCCATTCCCAAAGCAGCTGCTTCTCTAAGCCGCAGTGCCGTCTCGTATGCGGTTCCGGAAAGCGGCTCCCGATATGAAGCTTGCGATCCAGACCCGACATCGGAGGGTTCCGCGTTCGGGGTATCAACAAAACGCAGTTGAGCGTGCTGAGCGCCGGAGGGTACGGTTGTTCTAAACGCGATATAGACCCCAACTATAAGGAAGATGAAAAGCACACCGGACCGTGAAGGATCAAACAGTTTCCTTAATTGAGCGAATCGGCCGCGTATCGGTTTGTCGCGACGTTCCTCCGTCTTCGAGGTGCGTTTGGTTTCCTGGTTATTCCTATTCAGCATCGACTACTCATTTATCCCAACCAACTGAGGCCAGCGATTGGCCCAAATCTCATCCCTGTCTGCAAGCCAGGCGTCAATGATCGGATGAAATGCACTTGTCATCGCGAGCAGATAATCCAGCTGGAGGCTGAGAAGCTCCCGTGCCTCTCCTGTCTTCACGAAATAGCAGAAGAAGCGGGAGATCGAGCCATAGTCGAGCGACTCGACGGAGTTCCTGACAAACGCTCCGGCCACATCGATCGACTCACGGATGCTCGGATGATCTTCCATCCCGGCGATCCCGCGTACCGCGTCCAGCAGCTTTATCGCAAGGGCGAGCTGAGCGGAAGAAGCTGTGGGCTCACGAGCCGAGAGTATCTCCAGTTCCTTTTCAAGTGTGGGATTTGCGAACCGGCTGTAGATGTGCCGCGAGATGAACGGACCGCTCAGCTTATGACGAAGATCGTTCGAGGTGGTTATTACGATCGGGCGATATGCCCATTCGGTAACACCGATGCAGCCGCCCTCGTATCGCGGGATGTATATCAGCCCGCGTTCGAGCGGCATGAGAAGCGAATCTTCAATAGTTGCCCCAAACTTGTCGCTTTCATCTAGAAGGAGCACCGGGGGCGGTTGCCTCGGTGTGGCCTGAGCGGCCTTCACCGCGAGATCATACGCCAGCCCGACCTCTCCGAGAATCAGGAACTCTCTTTGCCATTTTTTCCTGCGAGCCGATTCAAGAAATGCCGATTGCTCCGTTGCGGGAAGGGCTTTTGCGATCACAAGATTCTCACGCATCCAGACGTCCTGTTCCTCACGATCCCAGTCGTAAAGAATCTCTTCCTGCTTTAGGCCGTCACGACCGGCTACAACGCACATAGTAAGGTTGCAGGCTGACGCGAGGGCCTCCGGAAAGGCCGTCTTGCCGCTCCCTCGCGTCCCCGAAATAAGCCAGGCACGGCCCGACTTGAGACTCTCGCAGAAATCCGAGAAATTTTGATCGTCCGGGACATAACCGGTTGCGGCGATCAACTGATAGAGTTCGCGGTCGCATCCCGCAAGGGCAAGACGCCTCGGATCAATCTGGGACCTGTCGGAAGCGTGCGGGATCATCTCTCGGTGGCCTCCGTTTTTAGTTTGCCCGTCGTCGCGGATGTAGCGTCCGGGAGATCGGTCACGAGCACGTATCCGTTCGCTCCGGCCGAGACTTCTATAAAGGTAGTCTGGTCTTTACCGTTCCCGAGAAGCGCATCTGAAAGGTCTTCGGACATCGACTCCGAACCTCTTCTGAGCGGTTCCGAGAGTATTACTGTACCCCCGGATCTTAATGCCCCGACAGAGCCGAGAACCGAAGATGCCGTATCTTTTAGGCCGCTTAAGAACCGCGACCACTGACTTGTGAGTCTTCTTCGTTTTCCTTCGATCCCGGAAGCTCCTTCTTTGCCGAGTAGTTCGCCGCTGAATTTCACAAGCCCCCCGGAGACCGGATCGATAAGACCGATGATGGTGACAAACGCTCTCACCGATTCACCGCCGCGTACGTTGCCGATCACGGTCGTGCCGGCGGGGTACGAGAAACCCTCGCCCTCGACCGGCCGCGTCAACTCCATTCGCACGAATCCGCCTGAATTGCGCAGAGTATAGATCGAGCCGACAAGACGGACCGGCAGAAGTGTCCCGAAGGGTATTCCTCTCTGCGGAGCCTCCATAATGGGAATGTTTGGGACGGCATTCTCCGAAATTCGCATCGGATTCGCCTGAACCGGAGGTTTTCGAGTCACTCCAAAGAAAAGGGATCGTCCGGGAACATCGATAGAAGGATCTGTCCGCGAAATAACAGGAACGGGCGTTTCTTTCCTCACCGCAACCGGCTTTGAAGTTTCCGACCCACTCTCCTTCCGTGCGGGAGTGTCTGAAGAGGGCGGCAAGGCGTAGGGCGATTCGCCAGCGCCGGTCGATGCCTTTGTCGTGATCCCGCTATCCAGGTAGATGTCATCGACGGGGCTGGTTCCGTGTACGGATGTTCCCGCGGTCGAACTCGTTTCAGCCGTTTCCGCAGTTTCTGCAGTTTCCTGGGGATTGAACTGATCATCGGAGATTCCGCCCGTCCCTGATTCGTTCGCCGCCGCCACCAGGCTGAGAGCCATTTTCAGCTTCTCGTCTTCGGTTACGGGTGAGACGGGCGTATCTTTCGCGGCGTTTCGACTTACCGGCTGGGCCTGAGATTCGGCAAACGAGCCCATCCCAAAGAACCAGGAAACCGCGAATGCAAGGATGCCGACAAACACCGCAAATCCTGCGATCATTCGCATGACCTGCCAGCCTCGTTTCTTCATCAGCGGGGGCTTGCCTTTCTCCTCTAAAATATCGGCTTCATCATCGTCATCCGAATCGATTTCCGATTTTGCCACGGTCGGCTCTAGGAGCAGCTTTTCGCGGGCATCCTCGTCCTCGAATCCGGGAAGGGCCGTAGGGATATCGTTGGTCTGTGTATTCGAGTCCATATGCTTTTTAATTCTTGGTTTTGTGATCGTCCAACAGGGACGTTAAAGGTGCATCCGCGGCTTCGCGATGAGCCACGAGGATGCGGACGTTCTGGTTGGCTCCGAGGATCGGGGCCTTATAGACCAATGCGTAATAGACCGTCGATCCGGGCTGCACAAGACCTTCGAGCGTCGTCGATTCAATGAATTGAATATCAAGGCGGAGTGTTTGAATGCTGTTCCCGCCGGAGTCTCTGGTTTGAACCTGAAGCTCCGGTGAACCGGGAATAAGTCTGAGATTCGACGCTGTGATGTTGCGTATCGCCGCGACGACCAGCCGTGTCTCGGAGTCCAGTTCGGTGACGCGGGAGACCGCTAGTTCAAGCCCGGCCTGCGGCTTCGACCAAGATGCGAAGTGTTTCTTCGTATCCCGCAAAGATTCTGCGAGCTTTTTGTTGGCAATGGCCGATATCTCGGACTCGGTCATCTGCCCATTAGATTTCTTCTTTTCATCGGTTCTTCCGGCCCGGTTCAACGCCATGTAGGCGGATTGGATCGGATGTTCGGCGGAAGCTTTTGTTTCCGGCACTTTCTCGTTCTCCTGAGAGGGGGTGGGGCCGACCAGTTTTGAGACTGCCCTGGAATTTACAGGTGCCGCAGTAGGGGTCTCTCCGCCCAGATCGTACGCAAGTCCCGCCGTTCGCCTCGCCGCGATCACGGCCTCCCGGTCATATGTGATAACGCACCGATGAGCGTTCTTTCTGAGATCCGTGACAGGCACAAACTCCAGAATGAGGACCAGGCCGGAACGCATCTGAAGGCTGATCGCGGCGGCGACAGGAGTGGCCACCCCCTCGCGCGAAGGCAGGAACGATTCTCCCGGATAGACTGTTATCGATCTGTCAGTCTCTTTAGTGGGGGATTGAAAGACGGAAGCAAACTTCGGATTACCTTCGTGGATATAGTAGATGCCATCCGCCGCCGGAAACTCGATGATCGAGACGGCGTTCTGTGCAAGGCCGAGCCGTATCACCGTTGGCTGTTTCGGATTGACCGTCACGCTGGCCTCGCCGGAGAGAAAATCGGGTTCGGCCAGATTGACGATCGAGACTGGTGCCGTTTTCTGCGGAGACAGGAGTGGTTTCGCAGGTGTTTCGGCGGCCGGTCCGGAGAAAGTTTTGGGTTTTATCCTTTTGATCGGTTTCGGCCGGGCCGAAACCGGTTTTGACTGTGCGGCGGTATCGAGCTCTCCGAAAAGAACGAGTGAGGGCAGAAGTGCCGCCAAGACGAATTTTGATAAATGAGTTTTCATATGGTTGATAAGGGTTGGTTCGTACGGCTATTGATCGTGAGCCGTGTTGGCAGTCGACGCCGTTGTCACTTGTTCCGCTTCGTCGGCGATAAGGGTTACGGGCGATACCGATTTGCCGTTCACCGGTTCGACACGGAACCGGAGGATCGTAAATCCCGTCCTCAGATTGTTGTCGTTCCTGACCGGCGAAGAGGGGCTGTCTTTGAGAAGGAACTTGGCCTTGAGCTGTACGGATTCTTCGACATCCTGGCCCGCGGCCTTTCGCCGTATCTTTCTTACGCCGATCGCCCGAAGCACATATGGGTCGTTCTCATCGATGTTGAGGTCCTGCAGTTCCCAAGATGAGTTGACGCTCTCTGCTTTCTCCGCTGCAAGCACGCCGTTTTGCTTCAAACGGCCCGCCATCGCGATCGAGAGATCCGGATCGAGCATACGCAGAAGCTTGTTGACCTGGCTCTCGCGAGTTGACTGCTCCACCTCGTACAGAGCGGTCAGGAATTCCTTGACGAGATATTTCTTGTCAGTATTTGTCGGAGTATCGGGCGAGATGCTTACCGTTTCGGTTGAGCCGTAATCGCGATTGTTGAGTTCAATGACACGACCGGACGACCTGTCGACAACGATGCGATCCGCTTTCCTGAGTGACAGAAAGATGTTGATCCCGACACTTAAACTCAGGACGATCAAAAGAACCCATACCGCTTTGAACAGCGATGAGATCGTCACTATGTCTTCAGGGTCGCGGGTCAGGTATAGAGGCGATTGCAGGATATCCGCCTCGGCTTGCTGTGTATTTGTTTTGTTTGTTTCTTCTTTCATCTCAAGTTTCATGCGGACGGTTCATGCGGGCCGTTCGCCTGCTTTCTTGTCCGTTTCGCAAGAGTGGTGCCAAAGCGAATTTGGCTGAAATAACGGAATATCGCGGGATCTTGTGTTGCTAGGTGGAGCAAAATTCGTCCGCTGGTGCGTTATCTATCCAAGATCACAGCAAAATTAGACCAAATGCGTCTACGGCATGATATTTCCGGCGAAAGTCGACCTTGCTTTTTGAGCGGGGAGGCTGCGAGAGCCGGGAGATATTATCACCGGCCCGTCCTGATCGATCGGCTGTAATCCGCCCCGCCCACCGGTGCTGACCAGAAAACGCCTGCCGGTTCGCGGATCATAGAGCACCATCCTTCCAGTTGTATCCCCGGTGACGTGTTCTTCGTTCGGAGCATCCTGCTTCGATTGTCTTGTCTGGTTTGCCGCGTAGATCTCAGCTTCTTTCGATGCTCCCCGAAATCTGCCCTGCGTCTCCAGCCAGCGATATACTTTTAGACCCTGCGAGACATAGTTGATGGTCTCCCTATACGGCGGAACGCCGCCTTCTGTCCGTCGCCCCGCGGGGTTTATCAGCTTTCCGTTTGAACGAACTGTCTTTCCGTTCAGATAGGCGAGAACGGTGCCTTCACCCGCGTTGTAAGCAGCAAGAACCGAATCGAGACGCCAGTCAAATAGCTTGCCGAGATACTTTACATACCGGGCGGCAGCGTAGATCGATGCTTTCGGTTCATAGGGATCTGCGAGGCCGAACCTTACGGCAGTTGCGGGTATGAACTGCATCAGCCCCTGAGCGTTCTTTGGACTTGTGAGCCACGGGCGGAACCGCGTCTCGTTGTACGCGATCGTCCACAGGATCTTCGGATCGACACGTTCTTTCCGGGCCGCGTCAAGGATCGTTTGTTCGAACAATGCGGCACGCGACAAAACAGCCATTCTCGAAAGCATGGTTCGTGAGATGGCCGGACGGGTCTGCGAAGAAACCGATTGAGTGACACCGAACACCAGTAAGACAGCGGCAATGTAAATTCGTTTTTGCATGACGCGAGCGGTTCGCAAGCTGTGTGCCAGGCGCCTCACACGCGACGCGGCACAAGCCTTGCAAAGCGAGCAAGACCGTTGACGCTTTCCGAAGTTCTATCGAAGCGTCATAAATACGATTCACACGAGGACAAGACATGAAGAAATTTATACAAACGATACGATATGCAGCGGCACAACTGGCTCCTGTCGCGGCCGTTTTGCTATTTACAAATATCCTGCTTGCGCAAGGGCCGATCTTTACCGGCGATGCAAACAATCTTTCCAACATCATCCGCGAAGCTCTGAAGCTAATGGCGATCATCCTCTTCTGTCTCGGTGCGGTAGGAGTAGCCTGGGCGATCTACAACAAGATGACCGGTAAGGAATGGGGCAACCAGGCGTTCGGTTCTCTGCTTTCTTTTGCGTTTGGCACCATCGTTGCCGTCTTCTGGCAGCTTGCTCAAGGGCGTGCGGTCGGGGTTGACACCAACTTCTAGGAGGAGTGAATGAGACGACGGGCAACCAGGCCAAACGTGTTTCGCGGGCTAAAACGATTCGGGGTCTATTCGACCGACTGGAAGTACATACTCGTGCCGACCGGCGCTCTATACCTGACACCATTCGTCTTCGGCCTCTGGTTCGGATATGTGCCGCTTGGTTTTCCGCTTGGTTTGTTTTCGTTCCTGATACTCCTCGGAACGTTCAACTACCTGCGTCTCAGCAAACCCGAATACTGGCTCTCTCAGAAATTCGATGCAACAGCCGACCGGTGGGCACCGTTTCGACCTCCCCTCTTTGGAGAACTTGAGACACGAGACTGGGTTCGGGACGCGAAAAACTAAAAACCAAAGACCAAAAACAAACAAATGGACACAGCAAATCTTTCTTTCGCACACGTTGCGATCACACTTTTCGGCAGCGTTATGTTTGCCGGTATCGGTCTTGTTATCGGGCGGCGATTGTTTCCTCATTTCCGGTTTCATCGCGATGAGACTAAAGGGATCGGACCGACAACCCGAGACCCGGCATCGACAGAGATCCCCGGCGAAACCGGCCGGCTTTTCCCGACCGAGATCCTCGGGCTTGAAGGCAACGTCATCCGCTACCGGGACGGAAGCTTTGGCAAGGCATACAGCTTCGAACCGGCGAATAGCCTGTACGACGATGGCAGGCTGACCGAGCAGCGGATCGAAGACCTCAAGACGATTCTAAAGTTCGATAAACCGGCAAACACGATCATCCAGTTTCGTTTTGCAAATGCCGCGGATGACGGGCGGGTGCTCAAAGATCATCTTCGCTCCCGAAATACCGAGACAAGCGATCCCGTAGCCTGTATCCTTCAGGCCACAAATCTTTCTCTTTACGAGGAGGCTATCCGTTCCGGCCAGGTGATGCGGCAGTCGGCAAGCGTTTGGATACGTGTGCCGGTACGCGACAGGAACGATAACAGCCTTTCGGGAAGGGCCTTCCCGTCCGTGATTCGGGCGATCCGCGAACACGGGCCGATCGGATTCCTGCGACAGCCGATCCTCAAAGCAAGGAACTCTGTCGGCGAGGCGATGGTCACGCGAGAACTCAAAGCCGAGTCGGATTGCCGGGCAAAGGCATTGCGTGTCTTTCAGGCGTTCGAGGCAAATTTCCCGAAATCGCTTAATTTGAGTGAAATGGGTGCCGAAGATCTGTTCGCGAACCTGTTTGCAAGCCATCGACGCGATCACGCGGCAGTTCCGGTGCTACCGGATCAACAGCGTGTGGACATCAGGAGGTACCTTGCGAGTACCAGGATAGAAGCCGGCGGTGAACTGTTCGTCCGGCACAACGGCACACCGGCAAGCCTTGTGAGTCTCAAAAGCCTGCCGAACGGTTTTGTCACTGCCGACGTGATGCGCTATCTCACCGCGACAAGGAATCTGTGTTTTCCACACGAGATCGTCGTCGATCTGATAACGAACGAAAAGCAGGCAGCAAAGAAAGATCTTCAAAAACGGATCGACCGGATCGAGGGCAGCCGAAACACCTGGCTCGGCTTCAGGAATCTGAAAAAGGATGCCGTGGTGATAAAGGGCGATCTCGAAAACCTGCTCGAACAGGTCGAGGCCGACAACGAAGAGATATGCCGCCTTCGGATGAACGTCATCGTCTTTGCCGAGAGATCAAAGGGGGCAAAGGAAGCCCGCCGTCAACTGGAAGTGCTCGATGATCGCTGCGATGCCGTCGTCTCGGCGATCCGCAAGAAGATCGGTGCCGATGCCGTCAGGGAGGACAGTGTTCGTCAGCGTGCCATATATCCCAGAATGCTTGCTGGTGAACTTTCTCCTCGACGAACAGGACAAGAGCTAACTGAGACGGCAGATTCCGTTATCGCGTTTGTGCCGACCGAGACGAGTTGGCAGGGCAGTAAACGCCCGCATAGTATCTTTACCACGCCGAACGGACAGATTTTTGGTCTCAATCTGTACGACCGATCCTTGATCAAATCTCCGACCGTGATTGTTACCGCTGCTTCCGGAGAAGGGAAGTCATTCCTCGCGTCAATGCTGATCACCGACATCCGGGCCCATCGCGGGAATGTGAAAGTGAGGGTGATGGATTATCGTCATTCGTTCAAGCCGATCTGCCGACTCTTTGGCGGAAGGCATATAGAATTCACCGAAAAAGACCCCAAGCCGATCAACATCTGGAACTATCCGGGGATCGAGAACGGCGTGCCTCCAACTAAACGGCAGCTCGCGATGGTTCTGACCGACATCCTGATCCTGAGCAAGACGCCGAAGACGGATGCCATCACGAGTGCCGTTGCATCCACTGTCATAGACGAGGTCTATAAGATGGCCCTCGCACGGAACGGTTACGGCCGCCCGAAGTTCCAGCCGACGCTCGGCCACTTCCTGGACATCCTGAAAAGCTATCACTGGAATGCCGGTGAAGAGAGGCAGGCGAACGAGCTTTACCTAAAGCTCAACATCCATCGAAAAGATCCATGGCTTAACGCCCCTACGCACCCCGACTACGACGAACCGTCGATGTTCGATGTATTCGAACTATCGGGCATAAGCAGCCTTGATGAAAAGATACGCGAGAGCGTCGGTTTCCGGATCAGCGCCCAGATCATGCAGGAGATCGGGGAAGAGAATGCCCAAAACCAGAAAACGCCGATCCTCTTTCTATGCGACGAGATGCGCGAGATAAACAGGCATTTTCCCGCGATACAGGAGCTCATCGCCGAAGCTACCGTTACCGGCAGAAAAGAAGGTCTTGTAACGGTTTTGTTTTCGCAGGCCTATGAGCATTTCACCGGAACGCCCGAACAGCCGAATATCACCGGGATCGATCTCGTCAAGAATTCCGGGGTGAAAATGATCGGGAAGCAGATCGGTGGGTTTGAGCGGCTGGCGGACGACTGCGAACTGGCTCCTGAAACCATTGCAGCCATTCGAGGCATCAGGAACCAATACGGCAGCTACACGCAATGGGTGTTCGTGATCGGAAGCGGTGCAGACAAGATCGTTCAGATGGCCGAAATACATCTCTCACCCGTAATGATCTGGGCCAATACCAACGATACGAACGAGGCCAATGCGAGAAGGCTCGTCGAGAATCTTCGACCGGATCTGCCCCTTGAAATAATTGTTACCTGGCTGGCCGCCAAATATCCTCGCGGGCTTACGGCCATAGGAAGAATCGAGCTTTCCGAGGCCGATCTACGAGAGCTGACGGAGGTTGAAGAATTAGTATGAGCAACAAAAAGCAAGAGATCTTCAGGCAGTTTATGTTGAGCCTGATCCTTTCATCGATCCTTATCGGTTTCGATGTAAAACCCGCTGCTGCCCAATGGACCGTATTCGATCCGTCGCAATATGCCCTGCAAGTGGCCAAGAGGGTTGAGGAAGCGTCGAGGTGGGTCGAAACAATAAATCATTACGTCCGGATGTACGAGAAGGCCGTACAGCAGTACCAAAAGATGATCGAAAGCGTCACGAACCTTCGAGGCATACTCGACAAGGTCGATGAGCAGGTTATGCGTCACCGCCAGCTGATCACAACATACGCCATGCTCGGGCGGCTGATCCGCGGCACGTTTGAACTCAAAAAACGGATCGAGGCCACGATAACAAGCCAGATCCATTCGGTGGTCAATATTGCACGAAGGCTAAAGAACGGCATCTTCGATATGGAAGCCAACAAACGCGATCTCGACGATTTCCTGCGACATTCGATCGGGCGAAGCGCCGACGCACACCTGGCAAACCTCGAACGCCTCGCAAAACTCGATTCGGAACTCGAACGAATGCTCTTCGACCGCGAGAACATGCTTCTCGATCTTGTAAAACTCTACGAGGAAAGGGAACGGATCGCGGAAGAGACAAGGGTGATCTCGGCGAACCCTTCAGCCAACCAGGACGGCGTTCAGTCATTGATCGATCAGATGCTTGCCATAAATCTTCGGATCTCCACCGTGGAAGGCCAGCTTCGCGAGCTTGAGGCCCGGATCCACGCAAAATTTGTCGCATACGGCCTGAAGATGGAACAGATGACCGAATTCGGGAAGGAGATCCATCGGTCCACAGAGATGATGTCCGGCGTGACGCGTGCCTCGGACGAATTCCTTCGCGAACTCGAAAGATACGAGGTCTGGGACGAAGACGTTTATCGGAACCCCCTTCCCTGAATTTTAAAGGATTCTTACAACAGAAATGATCAAGCCGATGAAAGACAGGACAAAACTCCGCCACGCTATCGCAGCGTTCGCATTTTTCTTAACGTTCCTCATCTCCCCCTGCCTCTTCGCCACCTCTGCGGCCGGGCAAACTACCCGGCCGCGCCCTCCTCGCCCCCCACGTGTCGAAGGACAGACCCCTATCGGAACGATGAACGGCCAGCCGGTTACGGCGAATGATCTCATCACGACAATAAATAGCGATTCGCCATTTATGCCGCCTTTAGATGGAAGTCCGGCTCCGGTATTGCAGCAGTTTGAGAACCAGTATCCGGCGAACCCAACCGCAACTCCGCAGCCCGGTCCCGTCCTCCCCCCCAAACCCGCGGCTCCGAGCTTTAGCGAACAGATACAGAACATGATGCGAACCGGACAGGAGTGGCTTTTCAGGTCGATCCTGGACGCGATCGTGAGACCGCTGATGCCGATCCTGACATTTCTTGCATGGATCATCTCGAGTTTTGTTCTGATAGTGGCTTTCATTCGGCGATTCCACGACAATCGGGGCGTAAGTCCCGAGCAGCTTGTCGCATGGGGAATAAGGACGATCATCTTTATGGTCGTGATCGGTGCCAGCCCGTTCATCATCGATGCTCTTACCGTAACCGGAAAGTTCTTTGCGCGTCCTGTAAGGGCATACAATCGCCAGATGATCGCCGAGTTCGACGAGAAGATGAAACAGTACGTTAAGGCAAACTTCGCAGTTGAAGACCCGAACGAGATCCTGGCCGAAAGGCTGCCGAACGGAGAACCGGGCCTCATCGGGATCATCACCGACAAGGAGTCGTCCGTAAAGGACATTACCGGGGCAATGAACATCCTTGGCTGGGATATGCCGCGAATGTTCACCTTTATGGTGATCGGGCAGAACATCATTAAGTTCGGTGCTGTATTTCTGTCGGTTGCGGGATTGTTCATCCTGATCGGTCTGAAACTTGCCGCACCAGTACTATCGGCCTTTGGTTTTGACGAGAAGTTTGCTGCCCAGATCTTTTATCCGTTCTGCTGGGGAGTCGCCACCTTCGCGATCGCCTTTCCGATTGTAAAAGAGATAACTCTGTATGTGTGTTACGGCATCGGCCTCCTTGCGCTTTCTATTTACAACGGTGAAAGCGTATTTTCTCTCGATCCCGAAACCGCTCAGATAATCACCAACGGGGCATACGATCCGGCATCGAGTGCACTGATCGTTACGGTCATGTTTTTTGTGTCCAGTCTGTGCTTCATCCTCGTGCCCTGGCTGAGCTACCGCGTGCTTCGGGGACAGGTGTACGAAGGCGTCTCTCAGGTTTCGATGGGTTGGATGCTCACGTCTCTCGGCGCTGCTCTTGAGACCTACGGCATCGTTGCCGGTGCCGCCATCCACCGTCAGGCGGAGAATACACAGATACAGGGAATCTATAATGCAGAACTGGCTGCCGCAAAGAAATCTCTCGAAGCCGCAAACCTATCGACCGATGCAAGGCTGGTTTCGTCAGTCGCAGGAGTTGAAGGTGGCCTTGTCACTAATCTCGGTCAGATACG
Organism: Acidobacteriota bacterium; assembly: GCA_019639135.1. Lineage (GTDB taxonomy): Bacteria > Acidobacteriota > Blastocatellia > Pyrinomonadales > Pyrinomonadaceae > OLB17. Next base: position 132,597 of record JAHBSL010000006.1, on the reverse strand, counting down.
AGCGAATCAGGTAACCCAAACTCTGCTTGCCGAAGCCAGCAAGACTTTTGGGATATCAAGTAGTTCGGCGGCCACACGTCGAGAGATCGCCGGAACCACTGCCGAAGCGGAGGGCACACAAACCGGCAGGATATTCGACGCGGCAAAAGAAACAAGCTTGAGAAGCCAGGAAACGTTGAAGAACTTCGGAATGATGAAATATGACGCTATCCCCGGCGGGTCTTCCATTGCCGGGACAACCGTGCCGATCCGCAAAGGAGTGGAACTCTACGACTGGTCGAATGATAAGCACGTATTGCAGCAGGCAAACAAGCACATGAACTCGACGACGCTCGATAATGCCGGGCTTCAAAACGAGAATACGCAGAATGTCGCCGATCAAAAGATAGATGCTTCGAATACCTACCAGAGCAGCCTCAATAAGGCCCTTGAAGTACAGGCTTCGCAAAGCATCGCGGCAATAGATCGAGGCAGCAGCATCGCATCGGCAAGCAGCCGCCAGGGAGCGGGTATCCAGCTTTCAGGAATTCGTCGATCAGCCGATATGGAGCGAGTCGCCAACCAGCTAAACTTTGAAGGACGCTCCGATGCCGCTTCGATAAACCAGGCCGCAGCCACGGAGGCGGCGCGCCTAAGGATGGTTTCGACAGTTGTGACGGGGTTCTTCAGAGATATGGATAGGCGTTTGGAGGAGATGAAACCTAAATACTAGGTGGGCGGTTGTCAATCAAATACGTCGATTTTCTCTTAGCGCATGGATCGACGCAATGAGTATAATAAGAAATATGCTGGTTTTGAGGTGTGGCTAAACACAAACCTTAAGCCAGGTGGTTACTTTCTTCTTCGTTGGTAGGTCGATTCGGTACTTACATTCCCGACCGCGTCGGTCGCCGTGATCGCAACACCGTTGTAAAACCGGCCCTTGAAAAACCGTCAATAACAAAGAAACAAATTCCTAGTTTTACAACTTTTGACACAAACTCGATTGCCCCGGCATTCCCTAATAGGATAATGAGAACACAAAAAATTCTGCTAGCCTTTAACGGTTTATCACGTCTATCTCTATACCATTAGATATTTCCAAATGTTGAATCTCCGCAAATGTAGAAGGGTCGAATATAGAATAAATCTTGTATTTCTCTTTCGCTCCTCTTTTCCTTGAAATTTCTGGTGTAATTCCCAGCTTTTCAAAGTCATCTTCGAGAATATAACCAATCGTAGAGTCCAAGTGCCATTTCCCTTCTGAAATCTTGGCAAAAAGAGTTGTTGGAACTATTCTTTTCACCACGAGACGCTCATTCCGTTCAAGGAATTCTAGGCGTGGAACTTGGTAATTATACTTACCGTAATCCCTTTCCAAACCCAACCCTAGCTCCTTTTTCTTCACATTGTATAACAGTCGTATTGGCTCATCTACAACAATCAAGACAGGTTGCTTACCAACATTATCTATACAAACCTTTACTTCTATTACATTACCTTCAGCCTTTGAAATTGTCTGATCCCGAATCGACAAGAGAACTTTCAAATCGGGAGATTGTCCAAAACAATATAACGGGAAAGTTAAAAACAATATTGCAAATAAAACACCACGGCATTTCATATTTTTAGTTTCCTCTCCTTATTCGCTGTATGGATGTGATGTTCATTTCATTATAGTGCGACCGTGGCGTCGTCAACCCCAGTTCGTAGTGTATCCTTCTTTCACGCGCTACAGCATTATCTGGATGTCTCGGCTGAGGCGTAAAATTTCCACGTCCGTCAACATAATAATAATTGCCGTGTGCCGTATTATACTCTATACCTTGTGCTAGGAGATACGACTCAGCGGCTTCATGCACCATAAAAGAAAATGGATCTATAACGGCAGAGCCCCCAATAAGTTCAAAAACCGGTTCGTCTGACCAGTAGAAAATTGAATCAACTCCTTCATCAGCGGGTTCATAAATCCCAGACTGCCCAGGGCGATTTCGAGTTACATTTCCAGCCCCTGCTTCTTCAACATCAACAGTCTCCTCTCGACCAGCATTTCTTCTACCTTGTTTTACTCGTTTTTGGAGAGTACCTCCACGTTGCCCCATGAAAACTTGATCATCATAAACCAAATCGTAGATTAGTCTGGCACCTTCGCTAATAGTGTTGAAATCAAGAGCCTCAAGTTCAAATCCGACTTCATAATAACTCAAGTTCCCATCATCATCGTAGACCGCCGTGAAGGTTACCCTGTCGGCGAAATTACCAGCTAACCTTCTAATATCCTCCATTGCCTGATCAGGATTGCCTCTAGCGGATATTCGGAATGCCATTCCATCAGGGTCAATGAGAACTAGTGGATTGTTTCGAGTGTAAACATATAAGTTAAAAACTTGAGGATCAATTAACATTCGGAGTTGAAAAAAAAGTGGATCAGGACTAGCAAACCGACCATGATTGTAACCGTAGTAACGAGCTTGGGCGAAGTCCATGCCAATCTCATTATCCCGTCCATAGCCGGTGAATTTTTGTCGGACGTCGTCGGGTTGGTAACCGAGGGCTTGGGTTCGTTCGGGCGTAAAGGTCTCTTCGCCGAAAGGGTGGAAGTCTCGGCGGGAGATTGTGGCGCCGTTTTCGTCTGTTAAGATACGCGGGCTGCCGAGGTGGTCGGCGGTGGTGTAGCTTACTTTTGGAGTCTGCGAGATCTCGGTTGAATACTCGGCGACAAGCTGGCCGGATGCGTTGTAAACAAACACCGTCACTTCATCTGTCGCAGGCACAATCTTCTTTATCCTTTTCCCATCTCCGTCATAGCGGTACTGGCCGATGATGTTCTGCTGGCTGTCGCGGACCTCGATCTGTTTATTCTCGGCGTCGTAAATGAACGTGCGGCCTTGTGCATCTTCGGTTGTGTTGCCGGAAGTATCGAATACATAATCATCCGAAGAACTCAGACGGTTATTCGACTGATTCACAGATGGATTCATGATTTTCCGAAGCTCGGCACAAAGTTCCGTCCCGCTCGCGCAGAGCTTGTCGAATCCCGCGAAGGTCGTATTCGCCTCATCGAAGTTGCGGTTGCCGTATCTATCAAACGTGAACACCTGTTTCCAACTTGTCTGGCTGTCGATGACCTCTTCGGCTGATTTTAACCGATTTAGGGAGTCATACTCATAGGCCTGGGTCGCGATGAAGCCGTCCGTCTGACCAACATCCGGAACGGTTATGGTCTGTGACAACACATTGCCGTTGTTTTGAGTCGTGCCGTAGCTGTAATCCAGTTTCAGCAGATTTGTGGCTCCCGGGGTTATCCCTAGAGCGATCTGCGTCGGTTGTAGGCGGCTGTTGAACTGCGTCGATTCCCAGCGATTATTCCCGAGTTGCATCGAGGTCACTGCACCGGCGGCGTTGTAGGTTAAGTTCTTTGCGTAGTTCCAGTAGCCGTGGTTCTCAGACTTGCGGCTCTGGACCATCGAGAGAAAGCCGTTATTGTCGATCACATTCTTTACTTTTCTGCCCGAGGGATACGTCTGCTCGATCAAAGCTCCTGAGAGATTGTAAACCCATTCGGTCTCGTAATTCCCCCCATCCGTCGTCTGCTTGTGCCCCGTCACACGTCCTAAGATGTCAAAATCAAGAGCGCAAAGCTATAAACTATCCTTGTCCTTCGTGTTCCAGATTTTCGGTTTTCCTAAAATAGCAATATCCTCGTTAGCTGATGAAAACAACTGCGTTCTTTGACAGATATTTGTAGTTAAAATTCCATCTCTTGACTGAAGGGCGTAAACAAGATATTTCCCGCCAATTACAAATGGATAGCCACAATCTCCACCGCCCTTACCCGTAAACACCACAACCTCTTCTAGCTTTTTCCCCTTCCAAACAGATTCGACACGAAAAGCAACCTTTACGCCGTACCTGTTAGTTAGGTTAGAAATTTCCAAGACTTCTCCCGAAAACACTACGGAAGATCTTATTTTCGCATCACGAACCACTTTCCTTAATGAGATATTGCCCGGGGTTATTTCGCACGTGCATGCAAAGATCACTTGGGATAGTGTCAAAATGCTGATCATCATCAGCGCGCTCATCAAAAAAAATCTCATGGTCATAATATACCTCTAATTGGTTTTTTGGGCTCCTTTCGTAACATGGTCGAGAACTGTCTTGTAAAACTCCTTGTTCCTAAACGCCCCTGGCCCGTATTTTTGGAGAATCTTTAGTTGTTCGGTATAGGCAGCCTTCTCCGAGGTGTCCCCGTTGGGATAATTATCCCGGTGAACCTGTTCATGTCTCAAAGCGGTCCCGCCGTACAGAACGGCATCAGCATCGCCACTTTTGTAAAGGGCATAATCCGTAGATTTAGTATTTATAAAGATCTCTTTACTGTACCCGTTCAACACGAACATTGCCGCTCCAGCTCCAGGATCGCCGACAATTCTTGGCTCATCCTTGAAGTCATTCGCGGAGTCTGTGGTGACGGTAAAATCCGTTAATTTCAACCCGTTAAGTTCCCCTTTAGATTCAAGACTTTTCAAAAGAGCTCCTACAACTTTGTTTCCCTCTTTCTCAATGCCTAAAGTCGTTCGTTCGGCCTTCAGTTTCTCTTGCTCTTTCTTTTGCTCGTCGGTTTTGTTCTTAATTTTTCCGATTCTATCGATTTCACTATTCACCTCTTTTAATCGTTTTTCGATTTCCTCATCCGTATGCTGACCCAGCTTCACCCTCTCCATACCTGTCGGATCCAGGTAAGAAAAAGGATTGTTTCCAACATAAGCATATAGATTCCATGTCTGCGGAGACTGTATCTTTACAAACGAAATGTAAAGAGGATCTGGACTCGTAAATCTGCCCAAAGTCGACGAATATTGCCTCGCCAGAAAATCATCTAGACCAGTTTCGTCGTCGCGTTCCTTTGAGGTGAATTTTTGCCGAATTGAATCTCCACCGTAATCTTGTCGGGCAATTTCTTCACCGAACGGCATGAAGTCGCGGCGGGAGATGACATCACCAAAGGCATCCGTAGTTATCCGGGGCGATCCTAAATGATCATTTGTCAAATAGCTGGTTTTGGCTGTTGCGGGCGGTTCAACGACGGTCGAATACTCTGCGACCAGCTTATTTGAAGCATCATGCACGAAGATGGTTGTTTCGCCTGTGCTGGGGACGACCTTCTTGATTCGAAGACCGTCGCCGTCGTAAAAGTATTCGCCGATGGTCTGGTTCTGCGAGTCCTTTACGTTGACCTGTTTATTCTCGGCGTCGTAGGTGAACTGCCGGCCTTCGGTATCGACGGTCGTGTTGCCCGCGGGGTCGAACGTGTAGCCGTTCAGGCGGTTATTAGTCGTGTTGACCGATGGATTCACTATCGGCCGAATTGTTTCGCAGACGACCGGGTTGCCGGATTCGGTGCAGTCTTTTGGCAGAGTTGTTGTGTTAGCCTCGTCGAAATTCCGATTTCCGTATCGATCAAAAGTATAGATCTGCTGCCACGACAACGATTGCGAACCGCCGTTTGGAGTGATGTTCTCGGTCGCATGCTTTAATCGGTTCAGTGAGTCATACGTATAGGCTTGCGTTGCGACAAAGCCCGTTGCCTGGCCAACCGTCGGAACCGTGATCGTTTGTGAAAGAACATTTCCGTTATTGTTCGTCGTTCCGTAATCGTAGTTGAGCTTTAGCAGGCCCTGATCTGTCGCGGAACTCCCCAGGCCGATCTGTGTCGGCTGAAGCCTGCTGTTGAACGTCGTGTTCTCAAACCTTCCATTCCCAAGCCTCAAACTCGTGACCGCCCCCACAGCATTATAGACAAAACTGTTCGCATAGTTGCGGAAGATATCGCCGCTGTCTTTCTTGCTCTGAACCTGAGCCAGATCGCCGTTCTGATCCAGGGTGTTCTTAACCACCCTGCCCGAGGGATATGTCTGTTCGATCAAAGCTCCTGAGAGATTGTAAACATATCCGGTCTCATATTCCTCGGAATCGGTCGTTTGCTTGTGAGCCATGATCCTGCCGAGAATATCGAAATCCGTGTATTCTGTCTTCGAAATATTGCTCTCAACTTTCGTCAGCCGACCGATCGCGGGTGCGTTTGTGCCGTAGGTGTATGTTACGGTCGGGGTCGTATAGCCTGTTTCGCCCGAATAGCTTCTCTGAGTAACACGGTTCAGAGCGTCGTAAGCATACGTTGTCGTGATACTCCGAGCATCCATCTTCGTCGTCAAATTCCCATTTGAATCATAGCCGTAGTTTATCGTCCCCGATTCCGGGTTCGTCGCCGAGAGCAGGCGCGACAGGCTGCTGTAAGTAAACGTCCGCGTCTGCTGGCCCTGATTTACGGTCGTCAGGTTATTGAGTGTGTCATAGCCATAGCTCGTCTTAAAACCGTGTGCTATGCTCGTTTCCGGAAAATTGACGCTCTCCGAACCCGTCTCGCTCGCGGCAAGAACCTCCCAGACCTCTTTCAATTGCCCAAGCGCATTCGTCTTGCTGATGCGGCTCTTGCCCGCCTGATCCGTCACAAGCGTCCGGTCGGCATCGATGTTTGTCGAGACAATCCCCGTGGAATTTGTATTCGATCCGCCGAAGGATGTGGGCAGTGTTGCACCGGCATAAGTCGTCATCGTACTGAACCTGCCGGTCTTGTCGGCATAGCTCACAACCCAGCCCATCGTTTCTTCGTTCGATGCCGCATCCGAGGTCGTCGCGCGATACGGATTAGATGTAAGGGAAAATACACCGTTGCTGTTGTTCGGATCCTCGCCATCATCGTAACGATACCGAGTCTGAACCTTTATGCCGTGCTGTTCGTTGGTCGGGTCTTCGGTTGCGATGTTCTCGATAGACCGAGAAAGGCGCACTCTTCCCAGTTGGTCGTAATGCTGCACCGCGACCTTCTTTCCGTCGCCCATCGACTCAAGGTCCGAGCGGACGATGACTCGGCGCTCTACGTCGTTGTACTCAGTCTGCGTCCAGGATTCGAGCAGCGTATTGTAAGCATTTCTCACCTTCACCGCCCGCCCCAAATCGTCATACTCCGTCACCACCGTAACATCGTTGTCCTCGTCCGTTGCTGAAGTGACCAACCCGGTATAGAAATCAAAGACCGCAGTTGACGTGCGTTTCAAACTCGAATAGTTTGCGGCAGCCTCCGTCTTCGTCGGGTAAAGACCGGTTACGTTACCGCTCGGACTGGCAACATTGCCGAAAGTAAATACCGTCTCTACACCGTTCGCATCCTTTGCCTTCGTAACATTTCCGAAACTGTCGTATTCTGCAAATGTAGAGATCGAATTATTTGTGGTCAGCGGAGCGCTATAGGAACGATACTGTCCGCCTTTGAACGAGTCCCAGGTTCTAATTTCGGTCGGGTTGCCGACTGTTGGTGTGGAAAGATTGTCGTAATAGATCTCGGTTCGACTGACAGGCGTACCAGAAGAGTCTTTGACCTCGGAAGCGGCCGTCAAACTACGTAGGTATGGGGCTGTGGCGAAGTAATAAGCATTTGCCGATGATGTCGTGCTCGAGAATTCGGGGGTACCATTGTAGTAGATGGTTGCCGATGACCTTGCGGGTGTCAACCCACTGAATCCTGTAAAGACCCCGCTGGTCCGATGAATCGAGCCTGACGAGGCAGATATCCAGTCATACTCGGCTGACAGCAATGGATTACCGTTTTGATCAAAGTTATAGTCCCTGATCATGCTTAATGCCGGACTGCCTGCTGAATTCGGGATCGTAATTAGTTCAGTTTTGACTAACGGATTGAGACGGTTTCCCGATCCGTAGGTTGCGCCCACGGGGAAATTGTTCTGCCATATTCGTTCAACTATTGTCCCGTCTCCTCTTATTTCTTTATAAACCTGACCGCCTTTCTTCACATCATCTACAATGTCATAGAAAAACTGCTGGTTTGTCGCTCCGTCTGGCCCGATAACAGAGCTTTGATAGCGAGAGATGCTGTAACCCCAGATGTCCTTGCGTTCGTCGGTTTGCCCGTCATAGGTCTCTTCATATTCGAGGACCTTCTTGCTTATTGTTCCTGCACGCTCAAGGATCTGATCCGTTCGCAGGAACAACTCATTCTCAAACAACTCGTTGTATTCTTCCTCGGGCGAAAGGGCGGATAGCTTATAGCCATAGCTCATCTTAGCCCCCGTGGGCATCTCGATGGACTTGATCTCGCCCCAGCCCGGAGATAATTCGGTATCATCCTGATCCTTCGCGTGGTACTCGAATTGGTACTCAAGGCCGCCTAATTGAGACGGCAACTCGATCCGATCCACTACCCTGAATGACATCTGGACCTGTTGATCTGTTACCGGCCCTCGCTCGTTCGAGGCACATCCAATTGCGCAGGTGGTCACATAGTTCCTGCGAACAAAGATCTCCTTCCAAAACACCTTCGAGGTCAATAACTCGCCATTGAACCCCAGTTGGTAATAATGATCTTCATTTGTTTGAGCGCCAATTTTCCGTGCTATCCATCTTCCAGCCTCATCGATCCATCCGGGTGCCTGTGACGAATCCGGAAGGTTGATCGTCGTCGATTCAATGAAGTTTCCATTTCGGTCAATGATCTTCTGGCCACCGCCGACTTTTTCAATGATCCTTGAGCCATCCGGCATCGACATTTCCCATACAAATCCTAGTTGCTCCTGATTCGCAAAGGTCAACCTGATCCCTGTACCGTCCGAACTGTAGTAGGTTGTTCGATTTCCTGACGGTGTGCTGTCCACTCCATAGCACACAGATCCCGACCATTGGACCGTTGTCACCTTTCCGTCCGGATGGACATTGAAATAACCGCCTTTATCATCGCTTTGACCGGGAGGGATATCAGAAAAGCCTATCGGCCTGAATTCGATCTTGCGCCCGCCCGGGGCAACCATTTCCAATTTCCATCTGTAAGCGTAAGCCCAGGCTTGACCATTGCTACAAATGTCGCCTCCGGGAAAGTCCATCGTCGTATTTCGATTCCATAGGATGTAGTAATAGTGACCATTGTCCTGCCATCCGGAATCGTATGTATCCGTCATGAAATTCTGGTAGGTCGGATCAACTGGCCAATTTGGGTTGTAAACTGGATTTGTTACCGTCTGCCAAAGTTTACTGTTGTACCTCAATGCGTACGAATGAGAAACAGAGCCTCTTCCTTTAAGGCTCGCTAACGGGAAACTGAGGTTGAGCGCTCCATTGGTAAGATTAATATCCTCAAATTGAGTAGATGCATAAGGGATTCCGCTGATAACACCACCTTCGACTATTTTTGATTCTTGCCCAAGCAGTGTGGACGAGGTTATTAGACCAACTAGAACCGCGACGATGTAAGTGCGAATCGAGTGCTCTCGTAAAACTAGACTAGCCATGATCTTCTCCGAATATTAGCAGCAAAAAGTCTCCATTATTTACATATTTACAATTAACAACGTCAAATGTTGACTCAAGTTATCTCCTGTAAAACGCTGGTACTGGAATGTCTCCGCTTGATCCCCATTGGACTTGACGGAGTTCGTCTTGAGTGCCGAGTTTTGTTGATTGGCGGATGTACCAGGTGCCGTTGGAGTCTCGCCAGGTGGCGATATCTACTATGCCGTCGCCGTCGTAGTCGTTCGGGACGGGGATATCGCCGGAGTTCTGCCATGCGGTGCTCGATGTTTGGGTGAGAGCGGCGTTCATGATGACCCAGCTATTGCCATTCAGCAGAGCGAAGTTCGCCTTGCCGTCGCCGTCGTAATCTGCCGAGGCCGGCGTCCCGTTCGTACCCATCCCGACGCTGATCGTCGTGCTCTGCGAACTCAGATAGGAGTAGAACGTGGTGTTCGATGCCCTGAAGACCGCAAGGTCGGCCTTTCCGTCGCCGTCATAGTCTGCCGGAGCGAGGAGATCAGTGTTCAGGCCGTACTGGTAGCTGTCAACCTGAGCGTCCGAGCTTCTCAGCACATACCAGTAACCGAGCCCCGCCTGAGCATCCGGCCTGAAAACCGCGATATCCGTTCTGCCGTCGCCGTCATAATCCGCAACCACCGGCTGATCGACGCTTGTGCCAAAGTTCGTCGCGTAATATGTGCTGTCCGATGATTTGAAGATCCACCATTCCCCCTGGCTCGGCCTGAATATCGCAAAGTCCGTCTTGCCGTCGCCGTCAAAGTCGCCTGGCACCGGAACATCGCTTCCGCCTCCCCATTGAAATGCCGTCTGCTGCGACCCAGGTCCTCCCAAAACCCACCATACTCCGCTTGACGGACGCCAGACTGCGAGATCGGCCGGAGGTGCTGCGTTCGCCCCTGCGTCCTCCACCGCCAGCAATCTTGAACCCGCATAGATATATTCCTTGCTCAGCTGAGGCGGTGGCGAGGGACTCGGAACCGCAAACGGATTCCAACTGCTTGAAGCGTTATTGGGCAGTTCTCTTCCGAACCAGCCGGTCTTTTTTCCTGTCAGTGGGTCGGTGTGCGGAAGCCAGTTGTTCTTGGCCATTACTCCAAGCGCGATAAGGGCAGTAAGCAAAAGAACAATGAAGCCGATGACGAGTCGCTTTCGCCTGTCATCTTGGGCTGATGAAAGTATCGACATAAGTCCTCCCTCGCGTGGAGCGTTAAGTTGTAAAAAAGCACCGGGTCAATATAGCACCCTGACTAAATGGCGGGAATTCTATCAGAGATTAATAACAAAGTAAATATTCTTATTTCAAAAATTAGTGGAAAGGTAACACGTTAAAATGCAGCTTCCCAAACGATGTCAAAGCCAATTGACTACTCGAAAAATCCATCGCTTATACAGGAAAGAAGCGGCGGTCAATTTGAGGGATGGTGGTCACCTTTGGTCAGAGAGGCAACGGTTACAGGCGGGTTTCCAGAAACCGACCGTGCCATATCTGCGAAAAGCCGAATTGGTGCAGTAGAACTCAAACCGAAACGATATCGTTCTGCGCCCGGTCCAATCGGAATGCTGATCGAATCAGCCGGCACGGGTGGGGAGTTTATTATCACCAGGGATTCGGTGTCGATTTCGACTTCGACTTCAACCGAAGCTTCAACCGGTCTCTGAAACGGAAGAAAATCCAGGTTTCGAAAGCCCTGGCTCCGCCTGCGATTCGAGATAAGGTCTTTCGAAAGCTTATCGAACTGTCACCAGCTTCCTCTAACGACGAGATCGTTAACGGACGCGGTGGTTTGTCAGAGCGAGGAATACAAGATTACTCGCAATACGGAAACCTTCCACGAACAGTAAATGAACGGAGAGTATTGGTCGAGCGGCTGATCGAATCGCTCGCAAAAGCAGGAGAAGTTCAATCCTTCGCCGGAATACCAGGGTTCTGGAGAGATGCAAATGACTCGTTGCGGCTTTGGAGCGAGCAGGATTCGTTCACTGATCTAATGCTGATCCCGTTCGTGGGGCCTGACGCACTAATACGAGCATGTCAGATACGGTTTATGCGCCATGTCCCGAATAGATCGGGAAGCTATGTCTGGCTATCATCTTCGAAGGAAAGAAGCGGGTGCGGCCCAGGCGCTCCTTTGCATCACGCCGATCCTTATCGGGCGTTAGACAAACCCGTTCTTGTCACAGAGGGAGCATTAAAAGCGGCAACGGCCCAGAGATTCCTCTCTGACCGATACGTTGTGGGAAATAGCGGTGTCGCGACTTCCCACAGGGAGATCCTTGAGACCGCTCGCGGAAAACTGTTGGAAATCGCATTCGACAATGACAGCTTTACCAACCCCCATGTGGCACGGGCACTTGCGGCATTAGTTAGACTTCGTTACGCGGATCAAAAAGTTCTCGCAATTAACGATGATGTCCGCATCCTCACATGGGACCGATCCATCAAAGGAATTGATGAGGCATTGCTTGCCGGATTGCCGATACAACAACTCACGATTCGCGAGTGGCTCAAATATCTAACCCCTGAATGTCGCGAACAAGCGAGTCAACAACTTTCGCGGGCTTAGGAGATAAAGAAGCGGCTGGCAGGCGGCGTCATGAGCCGACTAAACGAACTGCCGGGTATCCCGTTTACTCTTATCGAGCGGATCGCCGCGATCATAGATATTAAGAAGAGGGAGATCACGAATCGGGATCTGCTTGGTTTGTGCACTGAGGCAGGAATTGAAGGTTTACTGATCGATCCGCATCTGTGTCACGAGATCGCGGAGACGGCTCTCAATTATCTCGTAAAGACAAAATACGGAGAACAACTACTCTCTTCGAAAACACCGTCCGACGACTGCTTTGAAATATTAAGACCTCTGCAAAGAAGACTGCCGCCTCAATCGTGGCGAAGCACGACACAGATCACCTTTCAACAATTCTCCACTCCCGCTCCGATCGCATACCTTGCTTCATACTTGTTGAATTTGAATGACAGCGACACCGTGCTCGAACCTTCATGCGGAACCGGCAGTCTTGCGGTTTGGGCTTTGGCCGCCGGTGCGACGGTTGTCAGTAACGAGATCGATTTGAGAAGGCGTGACCTTGCTTCACTTGTCGGTCTGGAACCGACCGGACATGATGCCGAGTTCATCGATGACCTCCTGCCGGAGACTCTTACCCCGAACGTGATCCTAGCGAACCCGCCGTTCTCATCAAGCGGAGGACGCATTGAACGAAATCAGAGCAGATTTGGTTTTCGTCATGTCGATTCCGCACTGCGGCGACTTGCGGCTGGTGGCCGGTTCGCTGTCATCCTCGGCAAAGGAGGCTCACCCGGAACTGTTTCGGGGAAGCGGTTCTGGGATTCGATGTTTCCCGGCATTCAAGTTACGAGATCTGTCAGCCTTCCCGGCCGCGAGTTCTACCGCAATGGAACAACGGTGGGCGTGACTTTGATCCTCGGTCGCAAACGCTCAGTCAAAGGGCCGGAAGTCGATGTTCAATGTTGCAGCCATGAGAGCTTCGACAGCATTGAAGAAGCTTTCGAAACGATCAGATCCGAATAATTATGAATTACCAGGAACTTCACGAAGCCGTAAAGAGCGGCTCAATTATTGGCGCCGTAAGCACTAATGGGAAGAAAGATCGATTCTTCATTTCGGACACCGGCAGTTTGTGCCGGTTCAAACCGCGAAGCAGCCGACGCGGATATTTAGTGTCCGAATCCGATCTCGCACGCTATGCGCAATTCATTCCTTTGAAGCCTCCACCGACAGGTGAAGAAAAGCTTCGAAAAGAATATCAAATAATCGAAAAGTACAAGCGGATGGCGGGCGAGGCGAGTTTTACAAATCCGTTTATTCTCGACTGTATTGCTCTTCCGGATTTCGATGCGTGGAGAAAGGATCTAGTCGAGCCGAATTCCTGGGAACAGGATAAAGAACTTCGCCCGAGAACTCTCTACGAGTTGCACATAACGACCGGAACCAATATCGACGGAAAGGTGATCTCGCTGAACCGGATCGCCAAGAGGTATCCCCGTGAGATCGAACGGCTTCGCGAATCTATCCAAACCAGGGCAGCAAGAACGATCATCACAGGCCGTTGGGCGAAGTTTGCCGGGTACGACATCTCGATCGAAACCGAATACAACGCCGAAAGTGGGGACTTTCGCGGGTTCTTATCACTGGAATACGCAGGCTGCGGAAATGGGTACTATTACCTGCTCATCAACGACGACAACTTCATCGGCTACGACGTTGATTGAGGGATTCGGAAACAGGCATCTGCGAGCCCGACTTCAATCCACACCTACCATCACCCTGAAATGTTACCAAGTTACCAGCAATCGGCGGGCACAGCCGCGCCGTGTTCAAGAGCAACGGCGGCGGCCACCTTGTCTGTCGAGGCGTCGGAGCCTGATGATACTACGCAGGTAATAGCGTACGCACCTCGATTCGTTATAGGCGGAGCGTCGCATCCGGGCGTGATAGTTGAGACGCCGGGCCTCGCGAATGTCGAGCCTCCGCCGATTACTTATCGTCCCCATTTGCCAAGGGAACTGTCCGAAACCGGGAAACTCTCCGCTATGCAGCTTGAGAGGATCATCTACGCAGGTCAGGCTCACGAGCAGAAACTAGCCGACGGCTCGCGGGCCGGGGTAAGCATCGGAGACGGAACCGGAACGGGAAAGACGGCAACTCTTGCCGGAATAGTCCTAGATAACTGGTTCCAGGGAAGACGACGTTCGGTTTGGTTCTCGGTCAAAGCGGATCTCATCGAAGCAGTGTCGGAAGAATTCGCGAGGCTTGGCCTAAAGCCACCAATAAAACTCATAAACGATTTTACGACCGATGGCGAGATCGACACTGGCGACGGCATTATGTTCTGCACATACCGCTCATTGATAGCCCGTTCGAAATCCGGTAAACGCCGTATAGATCAGATTACCCGCTGGCTCGGAAGGGAAGGAGTCGTGATCTTCGATGAAGGCCACAAGGCCAAATACGCGTTCGCTGACGATCGCGGAAAATCTACGCAAACCGGAGCCGCAGTACTCGAAATTCAGGACCCGATGAAGTTTCCCGACCTGAGAGTTGTTTATTCATCCGCAACGTCTGCCGGCGAAGTGCGTCACCTTGCGTACATGTTAAGACTCGGACTTTGGGGAGAAGGTACGAACTTTCCGCTTGGATTCGAGCAGTTCGCCGAAGAAATCGAATCGGGAGGTGTCGGTGCTCTCGAAATGGTCTGCCGCGACTTGAAAGCGATGGGGCGGTATCTGTGCGGGAATCTGAGTATGGGAACCGACCCGGATTCGGGCCTGGCGGTGGAGTTCCGCGAAGTGACCCATTGGCTCACACCCGCACAGCGCCGGATGTACGACAACATGGCCCAGGGCTGGCAGGAGGTCTTTCGGAACATTCATCGGGCCTTGGATCTCACCAATTCCGGCAAGGTGACCCGAAGCCAGGCCGTGAATCAGTTCTGGGCGGAGCATCAGCGATGTTTTCGCAATCTGATAACAGCCTTCAAAGTTCCGACGCTGATCCGCGAGATCGAAGATGCTCTGGGGCGAAAAGAGTCCATTGTGGTCTCTATCACCGGAACCGGCGAGAGCCAGACAAAGAAACAGATCGAGCGTGCGGCCGATCAGGAGGAAGCTATCGACAGCCTCGACTTCAGCCCGCGTGAAACTCTGACAAGACTTGTCGCAAACTGTTTCCCGACCGCCTGTTTCCAGGAACACACCAATCCGTACAGCGGAACTATTGAATATATTCCTGTTCTAGATGCTGACGGCAATCAGGTCGAGAGCCGTGCGGCATTGCAGCTAAGGGCCGAACTGCTTGATAAACTGTCCGTCCTCGAAGTTCCCGAGCATCCCCTTGATCAACTGGTGAACTACTTCGGAGTTGAGAACGTTGCCGAGATGACCGGACGCAAGAGACGCCTGATAAGAACGGCCAAAGGCACGCTCGAATACCGTCCCCGCCAACTTCCGGGAGTCCCATCAAAGCACATTAATCTTCACGAAAAGAACGCGTTCCAGAACGGCGACAAACGGATCGCGATCATGTCGGAGGTCGCCTCGACCGGCGACAGCCTTCACGCCGGATGTCATGTCGGAAACAAACAGCGCCGTCTCCACATCGCCGCAGAACTCAAATGGTCTGCCGACAAGCAGATCCAGGATTTCGGTCGAACGCACCGAACGGGACAGGTAGCACCGCCCGTTTATCTACTCGTGTTTACAGAGCTTGGTGGCGAGAAACGCTTTTCGGCGACGATCGCTCGCAGACTCGGGAATATGGGCGCCCTTACGAAAGGTGACAGGCGTGCAGAGAAGGCCGGTAATCTCGATAAGTACAATCTCGAATCGAAAGAAGGCCGTTCGGCTTTGAATGTCGTACTTACAGGCATAATGCGAGGGTGTGAGATCGCGGGGATCGAAGATCCGAAGCAGGCGCTCAAGGATATGGGACTCGTAAAGACCGTCGATGGGATGGAAGTAGTTCCGGATAGCGAGAAGACCAACATTCCACGATTCTTGAATCGCCTCCTTTCACTCGAAGTGGATAGGCAGAACGCTTTGTTCGATTACTTTTACGAAACATTTCTTGAGACGCTGGAATACTTGAAGCAGAAAGGAAAACTGGATGACGGTATGGAGGACTTGAAGGCGATGTCGGTCGAGATCGCCGAACGGCCGCAGGTTCTGCACTCCGATGCTCTTACTTCAGCGAAAACGGTCTATTACAAGCTCGATCTGAAAGTGGCCACGAAACCTGCGAGATACTCAGAGCTATCGGAAACCGGCGTTCATCAGTTCTTTCAGGATCGAGGGAACGGATCGTTTGTCGCCGTTCGCCGCACACTGTCCCATACAGATCCCGAGACGGGTGAAAGGTACCAGATGTTCTCCATCTCAAAACCGACCGGCCGGAACCTCTCGTATCTCCGCGAAAGCGAGTTGAACCAGAAGTACCGCATAGTCCCAAAAACTAAGGTTGAGAAATGGTGGCTCGAAGAAGAAGGCAAGATCCCTCTCTATGAACACAAAACTATACATCTGCTCAGCGGTGCACTGCTCCCGATCTGGAAGTATTTGAAGACACTCAGCCAGGACGCGCTCAACATCGTTCGAACAACGACGGATGACGGCACGAGACTCGTCGGCGTGAAGATCTCGGAAGAATGGCTCCGGGATCTCCACCGTCATTTCGGACTGCGTTCCGATATTCCCACAACCGCGCCTGAGATACTGAGGATAGTCGAATTAGAGAAGAACACGGTGAATCTAATCGGCGATATCACGATCCGAACCGCGAGGTTTCAGGGGTCTCCTCTTACGGAAGTGTGCCCATCCACCTTCGAGCAGATCCGCGAACTCCGAAGCATGGGTCTTATCAACATAGTCCAGCACGGTAAACAGCGGTTCTTTCTGCCGCAGGAGTCACCATCGCATGCTTTGGAAAGGATACTTGCTCTATATCCCCCCGATTCCACGGATATCAGCTTTCTCCCGGGGATGGAGCGAAGTGTCGTTGTTCTCGAAAGGGATGAGCCGGTGAAACTCCCCGAATGGCTGATCGAACCCGATGTCGATTCGGCAGGCAGTCTCGTCCGCTCCGCGAGAACTTCGCCTGGTCAGAACTGTGCACCCTTGGTAAACGATTTGTTTGCGATGTAAACGGTTCCAGGAAAGAAAAAATTTGCCATTAAGAAGTAACCTCTCCGTCTATTACGGGTTTTTAGTTATGCAGGCTGAAATATCGGAGTGGTGTGTCGGGTTTTTCGTTTACGGAAAAGCCAACGGTAGTAACCAAGACAGTACTGCAAGATCAAAAGCTTGTACGGGGAGAATCTACCTTATGGCCGATAAATACAATGATGGCAATCCTTTCAAGGGCTCGTCGATCCTGGACGAAAAGATAGCCCTATACGCCAGAGTTCCACATTACGTTCTCATAACAGGTGAGAGGGGCACCGGGAAGACAACTCTCGCCAGGCGACTCCATGAAATGAGTCCGCGATCTCGGAGGGAGTTTGTCAGCATAAACTGTGCGAGCTTTACGGCGGAACTTCTCGAATCGGAACTGTTCGGATACGAGAAAGGGGCGTTCACGGGAGCGAATGCCGTGAAATCAGGGCTATTCGAGACGGCTGACGGCGGAACACTTTTTCTCGATGAGGTCGGCGAACTCTCGTTGAGCCTCCAGGCCAAACTCCTGAAAGCCGTCGAAGAAAAGCGCATCCGTCGCGTCGGCGGCAATCGGGAGCGGGACATAGATGTCAGAATAATAGCGGCAACTTCAAAGAACCTGCACTCGATGGTACGAAATGGGGCATTTCGGGCCGACCTGTTCGACCGCCTGGACATCCTTCAGCTTGAAACGATACCGCTTCGATTCCAGCGGGAGCAGATCCGTGATCTGTTCATACGTCAGATGGAAGAGGAATGTGCAGCAGTCGGCAGAAATGAGCCGTTCGTCTTCGAGGATGAAGCGTTGGAAGCGGTTCAAAACATGGAATGGAGAGGAAACTATAGAGAGATAAAAAACTTTGCTGCCCGTCTTGCCGTCGAAGCCCTGGACGAGCGCGTTATAACAGCCGACATCGCTCTCCAATTGGCCAGAAGCGGGGCTGCCGAAACAGTGTTTTCCGATGATCGGAATACAGTGATGTCCTCTCAACGAGAAGCTTTTCAACCATCCCGTCAAAACCTCGTAACCGTGACTTTGGATGCCGACACGGATGATCTTGATAGTGTTTACGTAAAGGCGGCAGCAACCTTCATCGAGCACGCGCTCAAGAAATCCCGCGGAAATCTACGCCGTGCTGCTCGTTCAATTGGGACGACGCACTCGACACTTTCACGCATTCTTAAAAAGCACAAGGAAAGTAATGCGATGAGTATTTCGATACCCGACCACACTACAATGGTTCAAACGGAAGCTACCTAAGTCGGATCGTAACAGCCTCCTAACGCATTAGAAAACTTACTAATAGATCGTTCACCAGCCAAGGTAAGGGAGGAGATGACATGAGTTTACCGCCATTGTCACTTATACTTTCCTCAACTGCAAAGTTTATTCTTCTTTCACAAATGTCGCCCATTATCTCAACAAATTTCTTTTCGTCTTCGATTATCGAAAAATCACCGTCCTTAAAGATGCGAAATTCTTCAGGCAAATCCAGAGAAATCTCATATAAGCCATTAGGTAAGCTTTCGAATGAATATTCTCCCTTTTCGTTTGTCTTGGTAATAAACTGCTTACCATCTTTTCGATATGCCACTACGTCAACATTAGCCAATGGCCTCGCATTCTTTGGATCATAACCTAGCTTCAGGTTTAGAGGCAATGCCCTCATCAAACGATGAGATCCGGAAACTAAATTCTGAATAACCCTCCCTGTAATGGGCGGCTGCTTAGTGTTACTTTGAACACTACGTATTTTCTCTTGAATTGCGTTGATCTCTTCAGGTGTGTAAGCTTCCAGTTCCATACTCCATCTTTCAGACAAGATACCGGTGAAGTCTTTATTACTTACTGACCGTGCTGCAAAAATATGCCTTCCGCCCTTATGTACCGTTTGGGAACAGGCACGGTCAATATAAAGATAGATCTGAGTCTCGACATTGCCCTTTATTTGCATTTCAACCGCAACAATAGTCTTCTTAGCGCTTCTATCCCATACTTGGTCCTCAACTTCTGAGACCACACGACCAACAAATATGAATTCTTTCTCAAAATAATGCTGGCCGCACGTTTTTAAGGGATGGAATGTTGATGAACACATAGGTTGGGCATTTCCTACCACAACAGCAGACAAAAACAATATAGAAGTAAGAAATGTAGATCTCATTGTAAATTAAAAACCTCCCGTTCAAACGACTATTCAATCGGCGGTCGGAAGATCATGCGAAAAGGTACCGAACTGACAGCAGTACCGTAAGGCGTCTCAACATAAACTAGGCCGACAAAAACTTGAGCGGTCGTAGTTGCCTCGACCTCTCCCGAACTGACTATAATATATGGAATACTAACAGGACCGATCCGCACATTTGTCGCAACATCCAAATTCTCTCCAAGAATTGTTATTACTGTTCCTTCTTGACCGGAAATCGGACTAAAGCTGGTTATGCTGGGTACAAAGGGAATACACCTACCACCCAGAGTGACCAACAAGAGAACTTCACTATTAGGAGCACTCAATCTTAATGTGCTTTCGAATTCTCCAAGAGATGTAGGTTCGAAGGTAAGGGGTATTATTATGCTTCCATTCCCAGGAACAGTAACTGGCAACGGACTGGGCAACTGAGCAAGAAAGGGGCCGGTCGGTGTGATGCTTAATCCATCAATTACGACAGACTGATTCGAAGTATTCCTGACTGTAAGTTGGATTGGATCACTAGACGTATCAATTATCGTCTGAGGGAACTGAACCTCCCGCTGGCTTTGCAGTACAAAGAGATATTCCAAAAACCTCTGTACTCCCTGTCTAACACCCTGCAAGAGTATAATTCCCCTTGTTCGAGGGAAATTTTCGACAGGCGGGATGTGGAAATGACCCGTTGGAAGAAGTGGTCGAATCTGACTTCTGACACGAGATGTACGGTAAAAAATTTCGTTTGAAAGGAAATTTCCCCCTGACCCCCTTTGTAAAGGGCGATTAGGAAACGGACTTTCGTTTACAAGCTTAGTATATCCATCCGGTGAATTAGCATCAGGCAAATCCCTAAAGCTTCCTGCGCTTGTCCCTCCCGTGTAGTTAGCGAGGCGATAGGATTGATTCATTACGAATGGTAACTGATCTGTTGGTGATTCCGGGTCGGGAAGTCTACGTGTCAGTAGATCACTAGTAATGACAAATTCATATGGCAATGTGCTCTCAAAATATTCATCCCCAGTAATTCCGAGATCACCAGACGATTTGACTATATTGTTATTGTCAGGGAAGTTACTCGCTCTTCTCTTACTGGCAAAACGATCTACGTCATAAAAATACCGGCCCTGACTACAGGTCATTATCATAACCTTGGAGTGTATGCTGCTGGTTATTACCTTTTCGATAAGACCTTGGTCGAAATCGCTGAATCTAACGGGAAATACTACAGTTCTGATAGAAACTGGCGAACTGACTGTTCCAAGATCGTCCTTCTTATTGAATTCGAGAGCAACAAGTCCCGAAGGATTGCTTATATCTGGCTTTGATGGAAGGCCAAAAGGGTCATACCCTGTAATAATAACCTTACGAGCAGATGTGTCCGCGAAAAGAATTGTTGCATCTATTCCGTTCGATGTTTCCAGGCCTCTGGACTGCCACTCGAATCTGTTGATAGTCTGTTGTGAAGGCCTTTCTCCAGAAGGTTGTCTTCTAAAATAAGCACGAAGGGCTGCAATAGCTTGGAGACGAGCATAATAAAGCAAGCGATCATCCTTAGCTGTGTTTTGAACATAGTTCCAGCCCAAATCCCACAGTCTTGTTCCTTCTTCTTTTAGGAGAGCGTTTGTCGGCCCCAACTCTATCAGTTTTCCATAAAATACTTCTGCAAATTCCCGTAGATCCTCTCCTCCAATAGCACTGGTAAATATACTCTGCTGCTCTTTAAAGACTCGAAGATATTCTTCAAACGTCTCCTCATTTTGTACTACCAATTCAACTGATGATCTCATAAGAGCCACAGGAACAGCCGAGTTATCCGGTTCGCATCGCAAAGACGCAGAGAGCATGATATGTTTATCAAAAACTCCTTTTCCCGGAGGAACCAGTTTTCGGGGGGATGAACTTGTCGCGTCAGCTTCAAGGATGTTGGGTTTGATTTTAAGATTAGGAATCGCAAATAGCTCATGGACTTTAGGTCTTTCATTAACAACTAAACTTGCGTTTGAATTTAATTGCGCCAACATGCCAGTGAAAAACTCGGTCGGTTGGGCACTGCTTCTTCCTGGGAAGTGTGTTCCAAGTGGGGATCCCGGAGTTGCAGCAGTTGGATTATCTACGAAACCCTTAAGTAACACTTGTCTCACAGAAAAATCTAACGTGAGTGGGAATGGTGTATTGTTCGGAGCATCTATCGTTACCGCCAAAACATATTCTCGTTGATCTTCAAAAGGCTCAACTCTCTCTACACCAAACAGGTTTTGATATGTCTCGAAATTCGGGGCAGCTTGAGGATCGCCTTCGTCATCAATGTAAGCAAGTACAGGCGTTACCTTAATCGCTGAGGGGTTCGGATTTACCTCTAAAGGCAAACCTCCCGTTCTAATCCGTGGTTGCTGGCCTTGGGCTAACCAACGAATGATGTCGAAGCCTAAAACTGCACCTGGCCAGAACGTAAAAAGTTGTCCTTCCTCAACTACTCTGACCGAAGTTACCGCCGCCCGGATTAGATTTTCACCAGATTGAATTGCAAATGCATTTCCCTCTGGTAGTGAAGTAGGATCCAATAACTCAAGGGGAAGTTCAAGATAAAACTCGACATCGTAACCAAGTTCTCGCACATCCTGCATTGGACCGATAGGATTACCATTCGAGTCGACGGGCTGAGCCATCGCCTTTAAGATGGCAGTATCCGCAATGTTCATTACCAATGTCGGCGGAACTCCCTGGGGTGGAGGAACGGACGTAATGATTATATTCATCAGATTTGGACTCGGTAACGCATTAATGCACATGCTCGAATTAAACCCAGGTTGAATAACCGTTTCTCCGCCCCCAGGACTAAATCTGACTAATTCAATATTGAAACTCCAGGGAACACAACATTCACCTACAGACCGTGCAAAATAAAACGCTTGCGACCCTCCAAAACCGTCGGAAAATAATACCTGACCGTTCTCTTCTGCCAACTGAAAGAGCCCTCCGCAAGGTAGAGGTTCACTAAACGGAAGAATGCTAAAAAAACGGACAGAGTGTGTGAAATTGGGCTCAAAACTAAGTCGGCGACCATCCGCACTGATCGTGAAATCAATACCTAGTATCAGGTTGAATACAAACAATAGACGAAGACTTCCGTCCGGGCGCACTAAGGCCGAGAGAAAAGAGATAAATATAAAGACCTGTATCTCAAAAATGACTCCCCACACAATTGTGCCGATAGCATTCGGAAACTGCTGCGGAAATTCGTTATAGATTCCGTACTGCCAAATATCTATGTAAATTCCGACGATTAAGATCACCCTAATGTGAATTGTAACTTCTACACGGGCAGCAAAGAGAATTCCCGATGCCCGAACCGGAAACAGTTTACCAACCTGTGCAAGGATGTTGGATTCAAGCTCCGATCCTCCACCGTCAAACAAAGGGAAAAGGTACACCTCGTTAATGATCGGAAGAATTATGTAAATGTCTGCAATGACAATCTCAAAATTGATCCAAATAAAGTTCTGGTTGTTCAGCAAGTTTCCGTTCAGATCATATACCACGCTGTCATCTTCCTCTGGTCCCAAAAACAATTGGCCCGGCACAGGTATCAAGTCCATTTTGAAATTGCCGGGTATTGGTTCCTCGGGGGGTCTGGCAACACCTACCAATAAAGGATCTTCGGGATCTGGAATCGGGTCAGATGGTCTTAATTCGGATGTTGTAGCAATAGATAGAGTATAATCAGCGATAGGATCGTTATTCTTGTCTAATATCGAAATATGAATCTCGGTGTCATTTTTCTTTTCATCAGAGAGTGACACTAAGCCGACCAATGAGCGGTCATCACTTTTTTGAAGGTGAGCTTTCGCACCGTCCCCAAAGTCAAACGTGCAACCGTCCAAATTGCGGCCTAAAACAACCACCATCGAAGGTTTATCTGAGGTTAAAGCTGGAGAATGTGCAATTGGAACAGGAATCTCTGCGGGGAGAATCGTAAACATCTGTTTACTACTTTCAGGAATTAGGTCTTCTTTGGAGCCGCTTCGGCGACTTGTGAGAACTTGAATGGCGATTCGTTCTTTAGGCTCGAGTTTTGGTTCCGCCGTGGCCTTAACAGTAAAAGTCAGTGATTCAATCCCACTTTCATCCGCAAAACTAGGAACAGAGTCTTTTATTTCCAATGTGACGCGACTTGGCCCTCTTAAGGCGACCAAACCTTCCTCGTAAGCAAGTAACAGATTTCGTCCCCGTAATGTTACTTGGCATTCGGTTTCTTCAGCAATCGTCAATGGAGAAACTCCGACGACCTCCGCTCGATCGGTTTCCTCCATTGTTACGTATGTAAATCCACCTTCAAGGGTAAACTGACTCCCATCTGGATTTACTACAGTGACCGGAACGCTGCCTGGAGTCTGGGTCCCCGGAACCTTTGCTACCACGGAGGTGCTATTTTCATAATTGGTCTTTTCGGATATCGTGCTCCCAAAATAAACTACTGCTCCATCTTCAAAGTCTGTCCCAGTAATTGTGACCTCAATCTCACCGGCCAATGCTCCACCAATTGGGGAAACCTTATTAATTTGAATAGTACTCATATAGTGTCTACACCTAAATTCAAATTTTCTATCTATCTTGTTGAATGGGAACTATGCAGAGGTCAATCAGTGTTCAGTTTCACTATCAAACTGCATTTAAACTAACGGTTGAAAGCGATTCCTTAAGCACAAATAATAACAAAAATCAAATTCATTAAACTGATAGAAGCTAGTATACCGCATTTTAGTTGCCTTAAGTGATTATTTTTATTAATACCGCCGCTGTTACGCTTTTCGTGTGTATGTAAAGACGTGCAAATGCACAAAATAAGTCGGTCAAGACTTACTGAAGAAATTGATCTTTAAAACCACTTCGCTAAGAACTAAGAATCTCGAACAAAGCGATCTCACTGGAGCCAGGTCGCCAAAGTTTCTATAAACCAAGAAAAAGAAGCGGCAGGCATTTTAGCGGAGTGAACAACAAACATGGAAATCTTGAATAGCGGTTCATTCGTACCGCTCGATAACCGGGAGAAGATCGACCAACTCATCTTTACCGCAAGAACTCTTGCAACTGAGGCCAGCCGGGCGGAAGGGTTTCAAAACAGCGGCCAGACCAATCATCAACTCGGTCTTGAGATGTGGAAGGGAGCGGAATATGTCTGCCGAGCTCACGAAGAAGCAAATATCAGAAACCTCTTTTTGGGCAAATTTCTCGAAAGGCTTCGCGAGATTGAGAAGGAGCGAGTAGTTCACGCTAAGGCAGCCGTTGCTTCGGCTCCGTCTGCCGTGACGGCACCTGCCGTCCGGCCCTCTCCGGCTCCAGTTTCAGTACAGGAGCCCCCACCGCAGACCGTACCCGAGCAACCACCTCAAGGAGCGGCTCAGGATGAGTATCTCGGAGTCGTTCCTACGGATGACCAAAGCGGTTGCGACCGGCCATCCTATGCTGATGAGTGCGTACCCGAATTCGAGGCCGAGATCGCTGCGATGAACAACGGCACGGGACCCGGTGATCTCGTAAACCTACCTACGGAAAAGTCTGACGAGGACAAACCTTTGAATTCTGCCGATTCCGGGGAATCGAGAGCGAAAGAAATAGCGGAGATCGACAAGTCCGAATCCGATACTCCTTCAAAGAAAGACGAGAAGGATCCCAGCGATGTCGTTCAGCAAGAAATCGAACCTGAGACAGAGGAACCTGTCGAATCACAGCAAATAGAATCGATAGTTCTTGCCGAAAAGGAACCTTATAATCTCGAAGCCTGCACGATTACCGCGGTCATTCAAGTGCTGCCCGAAACCTCGGGCAAGCGTAAATGCGTTGTCAGCTTGCGTACCCACGATTTTGCTCCGATGGTCGCCGTCAGCGAATCCGACTCAGCGGAGGTGATCCAGCATATCTCCGTGGCTCTAGGCGATGTCTTGGCGCGATACCGAAGCGATCTTCCAGCGAAGGCTGCGGAGAAGCTGAAGAAGGAAAAACCGGCGGCAAAGAAGCAATCCCAAACCGGCTCAAAGACGGCGAAGACGACTACAGTCCAATCGAAGGCGGCAACGAAATCAGAAGCGACCGCCGACGATCCGAGCCAGAATGCTGAGACTGATCAAAACCAGCAGGGTCTTTTCGCGTCGTAGGTCTTGATAAGCATCAATCAAAGGAAAACAGATATGGAACAGAAAAAAGAATCCCCGGTCACCGAGCCGAAAAAGGCGGAAAATCCGAGTGCAGATATTGTTACCGACGCAAAGGCGACGGTCAAGATCGAGGGACAGGAGTTTGAGCTTGACGCTGCATTGGCACAGGAAGACAAGACTCTAAAAGTTGTCCTTCAGCCGCACTTCGCCTCGATCGAGAACGCGAACATCACACGTGAAGTGAAGGACGGAAAGCTTACGGTCACGATCGTCAAACGTGCTCAGCATAAAGGAACGTTATGAACTGCGAGTCCCCGCTGGAGATCCTGATCTCAGAAACGGAAAAGGTGAATCCGGCGATCCTTCTTGCCGAGGAGTTCATGCGAAGGGATTCCGCTGATCTGTTGAGTACTGACGACATACACCGGGCGGAAGAGACCCTGGATCTTGGCAGAAGCGAGATCGAAACGACCAGGCGCCAGATCGCGGCGTTTGAGAGGTCGGCGGCGAGACCATCCGAAGGTCTTCCTACAGGGTTTTAACACTTCGGATATCGGGTATATGTCTCTGACACAAGCAGGAAAGGATCTGCCGTATACACTGCCTTTCACCGAACGGCTTTCAAAGTCTATCGAGTACCTGGGCTTTAAGGCACGAAGTCACAGTGCGATCACCGCATACGATTACGTTGCAGGTGTTCTTTCCGAACAGCAGAAGTATGTCATGTACCGGGAGATGTTTCCGAAAGAATGGAAGCGTTCCAAGGCAAGTCTTTATAGACGCGGCTACTACAGGAAATACAGCGAACGGGTCAACGAGTTGATCAACCTGGTAAATGATAAATGTTTTCCGCTGCTCGAATTCGCCTACGACGATCCCGAAAGCGAATTTGACCAGTTCGCTATACCACCGTTGAACGTTGATCTTTGCTGCGAGGAGATATATTTCGAGAACCTCCATATCAGCTACGCTGCCGCCTTGATCTTCTACTTTCCCGACGACACCTGGGCCTTCCTCAACCACCGGTTCAAGTTGTCCAAGGGCGAGTTTCCCGAGATCGGTTCGGATCCGCATCCGAACGTGTGGAATCCAAAGAGCTGCTCGCCTTTCGGAGAACTTCTGAGGTTGGTCGATCATTCGACCGGCAATCCCTGGCTCGACAGCAACTACTGTCAAACCGCCGATTGGTACAGCTGGGACCGGGAAGCGATAGAGGAACTCACAAAGGAGTACAGGGCGGCTAATGAGATTTTCGAGCGACTTCGGGATCTCGATGAGATGATCGAGGCCGATCCGAAAAAAATGCTGCGGGCACTTATCAAATTTTGGAACAGCGGAGAGCATCCGGATCTGGGGTTGTCCGGTTCATCAGCTACCCAGATTCGATCTTCCGGCAACGAAATCTATGAAGAATCACACCGTTCCACCTGACGCGGAGGCCACTCTCTATTTTCTGCCCGGACAATATCTATTCGAGACGTTCGGAGAGAACAGGCACGGCTTGAAAGCTTTATCGAGTGAACAAGTGACACGTGCGTTCCGCGATCTTCGGACCGATACGGGGTGGATAGATCGAAGGGTCTTAAGATACCGCGAGGCTACGGACTGGAACGCCATCCTTTCATATCTGCCGGCAGGTGTAAGGACTATAACGGTTGCGTTTTCAGGCGATCGAATTGAAACCCTGACTGTGCCTCTCCCGACTTTGATCCTTCTCGGAAAGGGGAATGACTACTACCTTTGGGCCGCCGGAACATCGAAAGTTACACAGACTACCCGTCTGGCCGTGGCCCCCTTGCCGAATATCGGCTCGGGAAAGATCTGCTTTGGGAAGAACGACGTCCCGGAGACGCATCCTTCAACGCTTCCGGCGGTCTGGAAGCTTATCTTCGATGCTCCATTCAACGGCGATCATTCAGTCGGCAGATGTCAGACCGAAGACGACGTTCGCGATCTGCTCGCGAAATTGGCGGCAGGCAACGTGAAGAAATTCCCCACGCCCCAATTGATCATGTCTTCGACCACCGTCGAGGACGCGTGGGAGAGCATAGTCGAACGTACCCGATACGACAGCCGTTTCTAATATCAATTCTCTTTATTATGTCATCGAACCTAATTGCACCGCCAAAACTGGTCGGGCATCGCATCGCTGTGAGTGAAAACGAGCCAATAGATGCTGCCCTCTACGAGTACTTCCTTGCGGGGAATGGCTTATTCGTGCGGGCACAACGGCGGGAATTCGCCGTGTCTTTGCCTCTAACTGATCAGAAAATATCCGGACTTCCGAATGCTTCAGTCGGTATTTTGTGGGCAAAACCAAGAATACCCGCTTCATTGTGGCAACAGGTTCTTCAGCACGCCAGGCAAATGCACTCGTCGTCGAGCTTTAAGGAAGAGGTTTACCTGATCTACTGGGACAAGATTCTCGGCACATGGCGATGGCGTGCTTCAGGCCGTGAAAGCAATTGGTCATCGACGATAGCCGACCATACCGTGCCCGAATACGCCGACTGCTGCATAGAGCTCCATACCCATCCGCCCGGAGCCTTGAATTTTAGCGGAGCTGACGATGCGGACGAACTGGGCAAGTTCAGGATATTCGCCATCCTTATCGATGTTCACGATAAGCCAAAGATACGGTTTCGCTGCGGCGTTTACGAACACCTTATCCCGATCCCGGCCGCCTGGATTGGCGAGATGCCCAAAGAGATCATCGACCTGAACGAGATCGAGGCGATCGTGGAGAGGTTGTCATGAATGGGATCGATCTCAGCTTCGCACAGGCAGCCGTTGTGATGCCGAAGGAATATACAACGCTTCGGATCATACAAGTGGGTGCGGGCGGCACAGGCTCTTTCGCCGCGCTCGCTATCGCCCGGCTTATGTATGAGCTAAAGGAGTCGGGGAAAGCGGTCGAACTGCTTATCGTCGATCCCGATCGGGTCGAAAGCGGCAACATCCCACGAAGCAACTTCTGTGTGGCGGAGATAGGGAGGTTCAAGGCCCAAACTCTTGCGAAACGGATCGCACTGGCCTGGGGCCTCGAATGCCATTATGCGAACGAATCTTTTGACGCCGAGATCCACCTGAAGCACTCAGCCAGCGAATACCGCTCTCTCACAGTCATTGTAGGCTGCGTGGACAATCACATTGCTCGACAGGAGATGCACCGGGCGGTCGAACAGTTTCAGGGGTATCAATCGAACGAAGCTCCCAATATCTGGTGGATCGACGGCGGGAATGGCAAGTATTCGGGTCAGGTATTGATCGGTTCCACCACGAAGCGACTCAAGCCCGAGAATCACTTTGTCGGGTCGAGCATCTGTCGCACGCTACCGGCTCCATCTTTGATTCATCCTGAATTGTTGATCGATCAAGAGACAAAGACGAGACAGCATGCAGATACGGTTTCTTGCCCCGAACGCATCAGGCTTGGAGAGCAGAGCCTCAATGTGAATCAGCGGGTCGCGGTCGAGATCGCGGAGATGCTCACTTCGATGTTTCTCACACGCAATCTCAAGCGGTTTGCCACTTACTTCGATCTCGAAACTGGCACAAGCCGTTCGCTGTACTGCACGCCGGATCAAATTGAGTCCGCGATCCAAAAGAGGAAATAGCTTATGTCCAGACTTCTCACTGACGAGCTTAGAAAGGCTCTTCCGAAAGTGTACGAACAGGACGGCTCCGGAGATCCGGTCGTCTATGCGATCTTTTTTTTTCGCTCAGCGGATGGAAATGGTTTGTAACGGAGGGTGAGCCGAGGGATGACGATTTCATCTTCTTTGGCTACGTTACCGGCCTTGAGGCCGAGTTTGGCTACTTCGCTCTGAGCGAACTTGAGGGCGTTAATATCGATGGCTTTAAGGTCAAACATGTTGAGGGTTTCAGGGCTGCGACGTTGAAAGAATGCCTCGAACTCTATACCGACGGATCAAAAACAAGCGGCTGACGGAAGGCGACACATGGAAAGTCAGCAATACAACACTACCATTAGCGAAACGACCGACCCTCCGCCGACGAATGCGTTAGCATCCTCGGTTCTGCAGAACGTCTTTGGTCGAGGTGAGCAGTTCTCGACACATGTGCGATTAGAGGCACCTCCGGTAATGGAGGAACAATTAGCGCCGCAGGGTAGTCCCGCAACCCTTAGCCCGTCGGCTTCTGATATGGCCCGGGACATCCTCAGCCGTTTTGACGAACGAAAGGAAAAGGCGGCTGTCGAACTCGGTATCGCCGTCAATGAAGTAGAATCGCTTCCATTCGATCTCTCAAAGCTTGAGAGCGAAGGTATCTTTATGAATATCGACTGCCGGGGTTTTGGCAGCCTTGTTCGACAGCTTGAATGGAAGACGCTCGGCGTGAAACTGCCTGAAGATGCCGCAGTGCGAGTCAGCCCGCCGAGAGCCGGATTGCTTCCTGACGTTTACAGAAACAAGCTGATGCGAGGAGCGGCTCAGGCTCACTCCGCGCTTAATAGATACGGTTTCCGATTTACTCTTTGCGAAACGGTCTGGGGGACAAGCGAATACAAATGGATCCCGTGGACCGCATTCGAACAGTTCGAGCAGGCATATCTGAAAGCCTGCGAAACACTCGCGAAAGCGAAAGCCGAGGTTCACGAGAAATACGATGAGATCCTCGCAGTCCTCCAGGACAGTTTCTATACGTTGGCCGAAGATTCAGCAGACCGTTTTCAGGCGACGACCAATGAGCCATTTGACAGAGCATCGTTCGTAAATGCGGTCGCGTCTCAAGCGATCAATTTGGTTCCCACGAAGGAAATGATCCGTGACGGCCTGGTCATTACAATGAAGCCGAAGGTCATCGTTCTTGGTTCCGAAATGATCGCGGAAAGGAATCTCACCCGGTCACTTCGGCTTGAGACGGAGAGAGTTGATGCTGAACGAGCCGCGATCGAGATCGAACTGGACTCGAAACGCCGTATCGAGCAGATGAAGGTTGAAACGCACGCGGAGGAGACACGGCAGGAACGCGAGGTCAAGGAACGCATCCGCAATATGAAGATAGAGGCTGCAAGACGCGAGGCCGAAGAAGCGGTATCGCCAGTCAAGGAAGGTTTTGCACAGATCACCGGAAAGCTATTCGAAGCTGCGACCGAGATGGCAGAAAAGCTCAAGGGATCGCATTTCGTTCCAGGTTCCCTCGCAAAACGAGCACGGCAAATGTGCGAGTGGTATCAGCTGATGAACTTTACCGGTGATATGTCGCTCGAAGATGTTCTGGGCAAACTTGAGGAGGCTGCCGGACGCGAGGGGAAGCTCCGTTCCCCGGAAGAGATGAGTCAGGCCCTTAACGATCTGCTTCGAATGACCTCTGTTCAGTCCAAGAAACTCCTCGATGAAGACCGTCTCTTGGCGCTCGAACTCTGATTCCTTATCAACACTTTTTCGATCATCGACAAGGATGCAGCATGGCAAATTTCGACTTGAGCAAGTACATCCCCGTCCACAAGCGGATCGCTGAGTTCTATGAAAAGTACCCGGACGGTCGCATTGTCACCGAGATCGTGAAACTGAACGAGGACAGCGGTTTCGTCTGCATCAAGGCCAGCGCATTTCGGAATCGCGACGATGCCGAACCGAGCGCCACAGGCCATGCCTTCGAAGTTCGAGGGCAGGGGTACGTGAATACGACATCCTTCATCGAGAATGGCGAAACGAGTGCGGTCGGCCGCGCTCTTGCGAACCTCGGTTTCAAGATCGATAACGGCATCGCATCCCGCGAGGAGATGCAAAAGGTCGAGAGGATGAGTAGTAATCCCACGAAGTCTAACGGAGCCAATGGCTCCCACAAGCAGCACGGACGCGTCGTTTCCCAGTCGGTGTCCTGATCTCTCAAAACAAAAACATGAACGATAAACAGACGGATGCCGACAGCATCCGAAGATTCCTGCATGAGCTCGATATCAGGATCCGAGCCCGGTATCCGCTTATTGCGATCAATACATATGAGGAAGACCGGGTTCGCGAAGCTCTGATCGACCTTGTATTCCAGGATCGTCATAAGGAGAAACCGCTCTATTTCTGGAGCCGTCCGACCGGTTTGCAAAAAGTAGTTGATCCGAAAGAAGGTTTGCAGCAGTCTCCGGTTGCCGTTGGAGACACGGAAGACCCGGAGAGCGTTCTCGGATACATAAGCGAGCAGAAAACCGGCATCTTTCTCCTATGCGACTATGCTCCATATATTTCGCCGTACAGCCAGGAAGATCCATTGCTGGTACGGCAGCTTCGAGAGATAGCCTGGAAGCTTAAGTCCACGAAAGCGACCGTTCTGTTCGTCGGCCCGAACTTTCCCGATCTGAAAACTCTTGAGAAAGAGGTCACTCAGATCGAGCTTGATCTTCCCAAGGAAAGCGAGATCGATGAGTCCATCGAACTGCAGCTTGAGAACCTGCGTTCAGGCGGCCTGGCCATTGACCTTTCCAAAGAGACTCAGGACGCTTTGCTTCAATCACTTTTGGGACTGACTGCCGGAGAGATCAGCAATGTGATCGCAAAGGCGGTCATAAGCTGCAACGGCCTCAATCAAGAATCGATAAAGGTCATTCTTGAAGAAAAGAAGAACGTGATCCGCGGTAGTGGATCATTGACTTACGTTCATCCCGAGCCGGCAAGCAACCTCGGCGGATACAAATCGCTGCGAGCGATATTGGAGCGTGCCGCTTACACATTCAGCCCGCGGGCAAAGGCCCGCCACGTTGAACCGTGCAAGGGCATTCTGCTTGTAGGACTGCCGGGTTGCGGTAAAGACCTTTGCAAACGTGTTGCTTCAAGCATAACGAACCGTGCCCTTTTGGATCTCGACTTCGGTTCGATCATGGGCGAAGGCGGCGGCGTTATCGGCTCGTCGGCAATGTCGATAAAAAGGGCATTGTCCATCGCCGGAACCATCAAAGGAATCCTGGGGATCAGCGAGTTCGAAAAGGCCGTTTCGGGCATGAAGTCTTCCAACAAGACAGACGGCGGTGAGACGGCGAGAACGATCTCATATCTTCTGAACTGGATGCAGGACAACAAGGATGTGCTCGTCTTTGCCACAGCCAATGACGTCCGCGAACTCGAGTCCGAACAATTCCGGATCGGAAGATTCTCCTACATACACTTCGTCGATCTTCCAGGAAATGAAGATCGGGAGGAGATATTCAAGGTTCACCTGAGAAAACGGCAGCTTGATCCCGAACGGTTCGATATCGACAAACTTGTCGAAAAGAGCAAGGACTTCTCCGGTTCCGAGATCGAGGAAACGGTCAAGGACGGAGTTCTTGAAGCGTTTATCGATGGAGACCGCCAAGCTGAAACCAAAGATGTTGTAAAAGCCGCAGAAAAACTCACACCTACTGCCCAAATGATGAGCGAAAAGATCGAAGAGATCCGAAAATGGGCTCGAAACAATATCAAAGGAGCGGCGGGCAGGATAGAAAACTCTGGGATTGGCGGGAATCGAGGCGACCGGGTCTATGAGTTTTGATTTATAAGGAGGATCGTCGGAATCATGAGTAAGTATATGACGTTCGAGTCCCAATCGTTTCCGAACGGAGAGTTGCTGCTTGATGCGTTGTCCGATTTAGGCTTCACGACAGTAACTCAGGGAAAAGACCTGCCCCTCGACGGTTGGGACAAGCGAAACGCCCGAACAGCGGACATAATTGTCAGGCGACGCGATGTGAAGAACCACCATCTGTTGGCAGACATCGGTTTCCAGAAATCGTCGTCAGGCTACGTTGCAGTGATCGACGACATGGACCTCGACCACCGGCTCGGCAAAGACTTTGTAGTGCGGCTTCAAAACCATTACCACGAAGCGGCTGCACGAAAGATGGCAAAGAAACTCGGCGGGACGCTCATCAAGGAACGGATAGGAAAAACCGTCAAGATAAGGGTTAATTTCTAACGAGCAGGAGATAAGTCTATGCCCGAAATCGAATTCACAATAGATACCGACACCGGAAAATGCGAAACGGAGATAAAAGGCGTCCAGGGGCCGGCGTGCGAAAAGGCGGCGCTCCACCTCAAGCAAGTCTTTGGCAATCCTTCGGTTGATCGAAAAACACACGAGTTTTATGCGAAACCGCAGTCTAAGCGGAAAATCGAATCAAAATGAAGAACTCACTCACTTTTGTTGTCGAACCTGATACTGGCAAACTCACCGTTGAGGTTTCCGGTGCAGCAAAGGACACCGTTCATGAGTTCGTCAAGGTTCTTGGGAAAGGAACAAGCATAAATTGCGCACGACCGGATAAATTGACGATACGTTTGACTTCGCCTCAAACACCGTCCGCAACGGACGATTTCTCCATCTGGCTATACGACCTTTATCACAATTCGGTAGTCGATGGTCCCGGACGGAGAAGCGTAATTCGAGTTGCGGGCTGTTCTGTGCGCTGTCCAGGATGCTACGTTCCACAGACGCATGACCGTGCTAACGGATATCTTGTTTCCATCTCTTCAATCGTCAATGAGATCTTTGAAAATCGTCACACACACGATGGCGTAACTATCCTTGGCGGCGAACCTTTTGACCAGGCCGCATCTGTTGCCGAGCTTGTGTCGAGACTTAAGAAACGCGGGCTCCACATCACGGTCTATTCCGGCAACACCCTTGAAACCTTGATCGGCCGAAAGGACAAAAGCGTGGACTACATCCTCACCCACATCGATCTCCTGATCGACGGTCCCTTTGTCGCCCAACTAAGTCAGGGCGCGGGTGAATACCGCGGTTCGCGAAATCAGAGGATTATCAGCAGGCCATAGTCAAATGACGGGAAAGATCGCCTGGACTGTGCGCGGTCTATCTTGGTGCAAACCTGAACCACTGGTGCAAAAGTCCTTCAACACCGAGGTCAAAAGATCAAGCTTCCCGCAAATTCCACGGTTGTAATAACAAACCATTCGGCACGCCGGTTGCAACATCTGGACGCAGAGGGTATGTACATGGACAATCACATAACAACTGAGAAACTCGCATATTCAATTGAAGAGCTGGCTACTTTATCCACGCTCTCCGCTCCGAAGATCCGCAAAGACATTCGAAACGGAAAACTCGCCAGTATGAAGAAAGGTTCCCGCCGCATAATCCTGCGAGAAGAAGCCATGCGTTACTTGAGTACTGACGACGGCGAAAAGGGTTCCGACAAGTAAAGTTCTTCTTTCGCGCGTAAATTACACAAACAATCGGTTATGGCGCTCTATAAACGTGGAAACGTATGGTGGATGAGTTTTCAGGTTGGTTACAGACACATCCAGAAATCAACAAGATGCAGGAACAAGGTCGAGGCCGCAATTGTTGAAAGAGCCTTTCGGACACAGCTTGCCAAAGGCGAGGTCGGCATCGATGAAAAGCCTGACGTTCCTCCTTTTTCGGAGGCCGTAGAAACGTTTCTTATCTGGGCAAGAATCGAGCATAAGGCCAAGCCAAACACAGTCCGTTCATATGAATCTACCAGCCGTGCTCTTCTGAAATTCTTTGGTGACAAACCCATCGACCTCATCAAGCCAGTCGATATCGAAAGGTTCAAGGAATCGCGCAGCAAGCAACTGACTCGGCCTCGCATCAACAAGAAAGTGGCACATAAGGCCAAACCTTCGGCGTGGAAGCCGACTGTGCTGAGACCGGCCACGATCAATCGCGAACTCGCTCTGTTGAAGATCATTTTTAATTTCTATATCCGCCGGGATGTTGTAGTAACGAACCCGGTCAGTCGCGTGAAGTTCTTCGCCGAAGACAACGGACAAATGCGGGTTGTATCGATCGAGGAAGAACGGCTCTATCTTGCAGCAGCAAGTCAGCCGTTAAGGGATTTCGCCATCGTGATGATCGAGACCGGTATGAGACCGGCAGAAGTTTCGGGAATTGAGCGGAAAAATGTGAACTTCGAAAGTGGGTTCGTATTCGTTCCATTCGGCAAAACGAAAGCCGCTAAACGTAAAATTCCGTTAACGGTCCGAGCTTCCGAGGTACTTAGAAACCGACTTCGGGAGACCGAATCTGACTTTCCATTCGGGTCAGATTCAACTGGAAAGCCCTTGACCACGCTGAAAACGGCCCATGCCGGAGCCCTTAGACGATCCAAGGTTACACCTTTTCGCCTATACGATCTGCGCCACACTTTTGCCACGCGATTCATAGAAGCTGGCGGTGACATTGTTACGCTTCAAGCGTTACTCGGTCATTCTAATATTCAGATGGTCACCCGATACGCCCATCCGACTGACAGCCACAAGTTTGAGGCGATTCGAAGGATGGAAGCAAAGCGCACGGCGGAGAACACTCTAAAACAATAGGTGGTTGCTACATTTTTCGCTACAGTGGCAAAACGGGCGTCTCGGCAAAATTGCTGAAACGCCCGTATTTACTGGAGCCGGTGAAGGGACTTGAACCCCCGACCTGATGATTACAAATCAACTGCTCTACCAACTGAGCTACACCGGCCCGTAGAAATTAGTCTGGCGGGCGAACGAAAATAGTAGCAAATGGGAAAAGTGTGGGCAAGGGGGATGGTGTTGTCATTTATTATGTAAATGCTCATTCTTGGGTTTTTTCATTTTAGTGGAATAGTGACTCAGGGAACGGTTGAAAATTCGCATTCGCTTTTCCGGGGTTTACTATAGCTGGGGTTTATAGTTGACCGGGCAATCAGGGTTCAAAATTTGTGGGTGATCGCGAAGCGGTTAAGGGCGGTGGAGCAGCGGTCATTTTTCGTCAGGCAGAATTCTGGATACCACATCAATCGTAAGGCATTTTTTGACGGCCCTTACTTCCGTGCGGGCAAGTGAATTGGAATTTAGTTCTCCCTAACGGTCGGTCCTCTGACACGGGCGGTCGGCGGGTTTTGAAAATCAGCTAACAGGACACTTTGAGAAACTTGAATAATTTGTGGTCACATAGGAAAAAGGGGGAATTTTTTTGCGAAGTGGTTCAATTTGTTCGGGCTATCGTTCATGGGTTTCATTTTGTATCAAGATTTGGATACCTTCAGATGGTTCTTTTTTACCTTTTCATGTAGTTTGCCGTCTTAACAGGTATGATGCCCGCAGCACGTTGTAAACGATGCACCACATGTCGAAGCGGAGCGAGTTTCGTGCTTTGTTTCTAGCCCGCAGCACCCCGGCTTTTAGTTTTCCTTTCATAAAGGCGAATGGATGTTCGACCGCCGCTCTTACTCTTGACTTCTGCTTGTTGCGTTTCAGTTGCCTTTTCGACAGTTGTTTGCCTCTCGCTCTTTGGTCCAGCACGCCGTAATAGATGCCGAGTGCACGGGCCGCACTCTTGTCCGATTTTTTACGGTAGTTCTTATCCCCCCAAACGCTTTGCTCATCCCCGCTCACGAGGTTGTGCATCTCGCGGATGTCGTTCACCTGGGCGGGCGTAAACGTTCTTTTCCGTATCACCTTACTTCCGGCGTCGATCCCGATGTGGCCTTTATACCCGAAGTACCGTTTGCCGCCCTTCGCCGTCGAACGGGCGTCGGTGTCGATCTGCCGCGACGGCTCGCTTTCAAGTTTCTTCCGCTTCTGATTGCTTAATGGACGGTTCCCGCTTGGCATTATCGTCGCGTCCACTATTGTCCCACGCTTTAATATCAGCCCTCTCGACTCGATCTGACCGAGAATGCTCTCGAACACCTGGTCCATCAGAGCGTTTCTCACTAATCCCTCTTTGAAATGCCAAAACGTCGTCAAATCCGGTATCTCCTCGTCGTACCCCAACCCGACAAACTGCTGGAACGACAGCCGGTCGATCAACTGATCCTCCAATTCCTCGTCGCTCAGGTTGAACGTGTACTGCAGAAACATCATCTTCAGCTTAACCTTGAAACTGATCGGCGGTCGTCCTCCTTTCCTTCCTCGCGTCCGGTCCAGCCCAGATACGATCTCGGCAAGTCCTTCCCAATCGACCATCTTCCCGATCTCTTCCAGTCTCCTCACCGCACCGCTCACCTTCTTCCGTCGGCTCATACTCAACACCGCAACCATCAACGTCAATTGCTCATTCCCCATTCCTCCATTTTAAACTAAACTGAAGAAAATATCGGGGGCTTTTCAAAGTACCCTTGTTAGCCTTTTTTGATAACACACCACTGAAAAGACCATATGAAAAGATATCTGGCGATCGTTTTTGTCTTTGCGATGGCGGTTGGGGCAAGCGGGCAGGTGCCGGCTTTGGAGGCGCAGTCCCGGCTGCGGCAGGTGATAGAGAATTACGAGCAGGACCGTGGAGCTTACGGACGTTGGTATTCGGCGGAGACCTCGCCGGCAAGGCGGGAGCGGTTCCGGCAGCTTTATTCGGACCGGTTAGCGGAACTGGGCCGAATCGACTTCGCCCGGCTTGAGCATCACGAGAGGGTTGACCACATCCTATTTCAGAATCACCTGCGGCGGGAATTGGCTGAACTCGAACGGAACGCAGTGTTGCTTGAGGAGATGATGATGATCGTGCAGTTCGCACCGGTCATTAGCGAGCTTGAGGATCAGCGGCGGCGGCTTAAAACTATCGACGCCGAGCAGACGGCGGCCAAGCTCGACGCACTCGCCGCCAAGATCACCGAAACGCAGCGGGCCTTTGAGAACGGTACTTACCAAAAACCCAAGCGGACGGTCGCGTATCGGGCGGTGCGCACGATCGCCTCGCTGCGTTCGACGCTCCGCAATTGGTACAACTTTCACAACGCATACGATCCCAAATTCACCTGGTGGAACAAGAAGCCCTATGAAGCGGTCGAGGCGGCACTCCAGCGATATTCGGAATACGTCGCCGGAAAACTGGTCGGCATCGCGGCGGATGACCGGACGACGATCATCGGCGACCCGATCGGCCGCGAGGCACTGATCCGCGAACTGCAGTTCGAGATGATCCCTTACACTCCCGAAGAGCTGGTTGAGCTGGCGAATAAAGAGTTCGAGTGGTGCGTCGCGGAGCTTAAGAAAGCCTCTCGCGAGATGGGCCATGGCGACGATTATATGAAGGCGATCGAGGCAGTAAAGCAGAAGTACGTCGAGCCCGGGAAGCAGCCGGCGTTGATCCGCGATCTTGCGCTTGAGGCGATCGAATACGTAAAGAAGAACGACCTACTGACCGTGCCTCGTGAGGCGGAGGAGACCTGGCGGATGGAGATGATGTCGCCGGAGCGGCAGTTAGTCGCCCCTTTTTTCCTCGGCGGCGAGACGATATTGGTCGCCTACCCGACCGACTCGATGACGCACGAGCAGAAGATGATGTCGCTCCGCGGCAACAACCCGCATTTTGCACGTGCCGTCACGCATCACGAACTGATTCCCGGTCACCATATGCAGCAGTTCATGAACCGCCGGTATCGGACATATCGGAGTACTTTCCGGACGCCGTTCTGGGGCGAGGGCTGGGCTCTTTACTGGGAATATTTGCTATGGGACCGCGGATTTACCAAGACGCCTGAGGACAAGATCGGCGCTCTTTTCTGGCGGTCGCACCGGGCAGCAAGGATCATCTTTTCGCTCAATTTTCATCTCGGCCGATGGACGCCTGAGGAATGCGTTGACCTATTGGTCAACCGCGTCGGGCATGAGCGGGAAAACGCTCTGGCCGAGGTGCGGCGGTCTTTTTCGGGCGACTATGGCCCGCTTTACCAGATGGCGTACATGGTCGGCGGCCTGCAGTTCTATCAGCTTCACAAGGACCTTGTCGGGGCGGAAAAGATGACGGACAGGCAGTTTCATGATGCGATATTGAAGGAAGGATCGATACCGGTCGAGATGGTCCGTGCGATTCTGACCAAGCAACCGCTCGAGCGGGATTTCGTTACCAAATGGAGATTTTATGACCTTGGCAAGTAGCTTGATAAAGCGAGTCGTTTTCTTCGGGCTTCTCGGATCGCTTTGCTCGTTCGGGTGTTCGACTCACTCAGAACACGACGGGCACGACCATTCGGCACATGCGAATACGGCGAACAATGTGGCCCACATTGTTCACGCGGGAATGGATCATTCAATGATGACGAGTTCGCCCGGGGCCGCGGATGCGCCGTTGGTGCTTCAGTTCATTGATACCATGGTCGTGCATCACCAAGGTGCGCTTGATATGGCAAAGCTCGCGGAGGTGCGTGCTTCGCGGGATGACCTCAAGAAATTCGGCGCCGCGATCATCGCCGATCAAGATCGAGAGATAACCCAGATGAAGCGGTGGCGGAGCGAATGGTACAAAGATGCAAAGCCGGCTATCAATGTGGAATTTGCCGGGATGAGAGACAGTATGGCACAGATGGATATGAAGCGTTTAGGAGAACTGAGCGGAGCCGATTTCGACAGGGAATTCGTCCGGCAGATGATCACCCACCATCAAGGTGCGGTCGTGATGTCGCGAACGCTGCTCGACAAAGCGGCCGAGATCAAGCTCCGGCCCGAGATCAAAAAGCTGGCCGAGGCAATTATAACGGCGCAGAACGGTGAGATCGACCAGATGAACAAATGGCTCGCCGAATGGAAATGATACAGGGGTTTTGCGTGAAATAAGGCCGTATCAGATCAATACACTTCAAAGGGCTCGGCAACTGCCGGGCCTTTTCTTCTGTAGAGATAAGATGTTGTATATGAATGGGTTAGGTCTCTCTGGCACGGTCATTGCGATATCCAAGGGCGGAAACGAAAGGGAGGAATTATGTCATACGAAACCATCAACGTTAACGGCGAAGAACGAGTAGTACGCGAGGACGTGGCCAAAAAGCACAGGGGTATCAACTGGATGATCCTGAGCCTCGCCGGAATGATCGTTATAGCCGGTTTGCTGTTGCTTTCAGGCATCTTCAGCGTCGCTACCGATCCGGACCCGCAGCCTTCGCCTGCGGTCAGCAATCGGGTCGCGCAGTAGTTCTATAGAGTTTACATTTCACTTGCGGACCTCACCGTCAGCGCAAGGTGAAATGCTGGCCGTCAAAAGGCGGCATGGGGCGTCCGCGGTTTGGACGCCCGTCTTTGAAGCTTGGCTCTGCAACAAATAGAACACCCATCCGTCATCTGATAATCTATTCGTGTGCTGATTCTTGGCATCGAAAGCTCTTGTGATGAGACGGCCGCCGCTGTGGTGCGCGATGGCCGCGAGATGCTGTCTTCTGTCATCTCATCGCAGATCGAACTTCATCGTCCCTACGGCGGTGTGGTACCTGAGCTCGCCTCGCGGGAACACCTCGCGAAGATCGACCCGATCGTAGATGCGGCTCTTGAGAAGGCCGGGGTTTTGCTTGACGAGATAGATGCGATAGCTGTAACGCAAGGTCCGGGCCTTATCGGAGCTTTGCTGGTCGGCGTCTCTTATGCAAAGTCGGTTGCTTATGGGCTTAACATACCGATAGTGGGCGTCAACCACATTGAAGGCCACATCTATTCGATCGCTTTCGAAAATCCAGTGGTCGAGTATCCGGCAATGGCCCTGATCGTCTCCGGCGGGCACACAAATCTTTTTTTCATCCCGGAAGAAGGCAAATACAAGGTCGTCTCGCGAACCCGCGACGACGCGGCCGGCGAGGCATTCGACAAGGTGGCTAAGATGCTTGGGCTTGGCTATCCGGGCGGGCCGATCATTGAAAAGCTCGCAAAGGGCGGAGACGCAAGCCGATATAGATTTGTTAAAGCAAAAATTTCGGACGGCACGCCGGACTTCAGCTTCTCCGGGTTGAAGACTGCGGTCTCAAGAAGGCTGAGTGAAGAGCCTCCGGAAAGCGAGAAGGACATCGCCGACATTGCCGCGGGTTTTCAGCAGTCGGTCGTAACCGCATTGGTTTCAACAATGGAAAAGCAGGCGGCCGAATATCACCCGAGAACCTTGATCGTTGCCGGCGGCGTTGCTTGTAACCAGGAGCTTCGCGAGGCGGCCGAAAGTGCGGCGGCGAGGCTCGGGCTTCCGGTCTATTTCCCATCGAAGCATCTTTCGACCGACAACGCGGCAATGATCGCTGCAGCAGGATATTTTCATCTCAGATCTGGTCGCCGTGCCGGCCTCGACCTGACCGCAGACGTGACGCTCCGGCTTCAGAACATCGACCTACCGGCGAATGGAGTCTCCAGGAGCCGGAAACGATTTCGAACTTAACTATTGTTTCCTGCAGAAACTACCGTATAATTATCAAAGTCCCCGTTCTGAAATGTTGCCGGACCTCAGTTTGCCGGCGGTTTGCCCTCGCGGCTCCGAGCCTGCATTGAACTAAATTTATGAAAACATTTCGATCCTTGATCGCACTTTCTTCGTTGGTAGTCGTTTTTGCTGCGGGCTCGCTTGGGCAAAGCAATCCGCCGCCGTTTCGATATCAGATCCCGTGGGCGACCGGGTTCAGTTCGCCGCTGCTTTTGACCCACGCTGGCGACGGTTCTCGGCGGGTCTTCGTTGTCGAACGCGGAGGGATCATCAAGGTGGCCCCGCCGGGATCGACGACATTCTCGAACTTTATGAACATCACGACCCGAGTACTCTCGGGCGGCGAGCGTGGGCTCCTCGGGCTGGCTTTCCATCCGGATTTTGAGAACAACGGATATTTCTTTGTCAATTACACTCGCCAAACGGACGGTGCGACCGTCGTTTCGAGGTTCAAGGCGATCAATAACAACAGTATCGGCGACCCGAACAGCGAGCGGCCGGTGCTGACGATCCCTCAGCCTTTCTCTAACCATAACGGAGGGATGATCGCGTTTCGCGAGGACGCTCCGGGCCAGCACAATCTATATATCGGCATGGGCGACGGCGGTTCGGGCAACGACCCCGGCAACCGTTCGCAGAACATAAACGACCTCCTAGGCAAATTCCTTCGTATAACCCCGAATGTGACCGATGAGGATCCTAATCCTGCCTATACGAATCCGCCGGATAACCCATATGTCGGCATTCCAGGTGCGGATGAGATCTTTGCCGTCGGCGTGCGGAATCCATGGCGTTGGTCGTTTGACCGCGGCGGTGACCGGGCTCTTTGGGCCGGCGACGTCGGGCAGAACAATATCGAAGAGGTCTCGATAATCGGCCTTGGAGGCAACTACGGCTGGCGGGTTTATGAAGGCACGAACTGCACCGGGCTCGACCCAAGCCTTTGCATCCCGGCTAACTATGATATGCCGCTCTTTCAATATACGCATACCGGCGGGCGATGCTCCATAACAGGCGGCTACGTTTATCGCGGTGTGCAGAACGCTCTTCTCAAAGGTGAATACGTTTACGCCGACTACTGCACTGGCGAGATCTTTTTCTGGACGCTCAATAATCAGCAGATAATGGTGCTCGACACGAGCCGCAACATCGCTTCGTTTGGCGAGGATGAGGACGGCGAACTCTACGTTGTCGGTTTGGGCGGAACGATCGACCGCATCCTGCCGAACAAGACCTCGGCAGATTTTGACGGCGACCTGCGGACCGATGTTGGTGTCTTCAGGCCGGAGACCGGCATTTGGTACCGACTCGGAAGCCGCACGGGAAATGTTGCGATCGACCAGTTCGGAACGGCAGGCGACATCCCGGTTGCGAAGGATTACGATGGGGACCTTCTTTCAGACCTCGCGGTATTTCGTCCGAGCGAAGGTACATGGTACGTGTTGCGGAGTACGGATAACACATTCTTCGGAGCGCAGTTTGGAGCGGACGGAGACGTTCCTTTGGCCGGAGACTATGACGCGGACGGGCTTGCGGATTTCACCGTTTACCGGCCTTCGAATAATGTTTGGTACACATATCGAACTCGTGACCAGGGCGTATCGATCACGCAGTTCGGCGTCGCAGGCGACGTGCCGGTTCCGGCTGACTACGACGGCGACAACCGCGTGGACATCGCGGTGTGGCGTCCTTCGAACGGTGTGTGGTATCGGCTTAATAGCACGAACGGCGGGTTTGTCGCTTTGCCTTTCGGCCAGGACGGCGACGTTCCTGTAAGGGGCGATTTCGATGGCGACCTTCGGAACGACCTTGCGGTCTTCCGTCCTTCGAATGGCGTCTGGTACATCCTCCGAAGTTCGAATGGCTCGGTGCAGATACTGCAATGGGGCGTCGGCGGCGATAAGCCGGTCGTCGGCGATTACGATGGCGACTTTACGGACGACATCGCGGTTTATCGTCCGTCAAACGGCGTTTGGTACATCAGGCGGTCGTCGAACAGTACGCTCCAAGCGGTGACCTTTGGGCTTGAGAATGACATCCCGGTCCCGTCGATTGACGCTCCGTAGTTGCAATTAAATTGGGTTACGCGGCGCGTGCGAGGGTGAAAACATCGACCCTCGCGGCGCCGCTTTTCTTTAGAGCTTTGGCACAGTAGGACGCGGTCGAACCCGAAGTGAGAACGTCGTCGATCAGGATGATGCTCTTGCCCGCGATCAGTTTGGGCCGGACAACCTTGAAGGCGTTGCGGACCGAGAGGTCGCGGGCCTTGCGGTCCATGCCGGCCCGGTGATGGGGCGTATCGACGACCCGCTGAAGGCTCGCCTCATCGACCGCGACGCCGCTTGAGCGGCCGAGAAATTCGGCGATGAGTGCCGCCTGATTATAGCCGCGTTCCACAAAACGCTTCCGCGAAAGCGGGACCGGAACGAGAAGGTCTGCCCCGTCGCGGAAGCTATCGGAAAAGGCGACGCGGGCCGCATCTTGCATCCGCGACGAGAGAAAGGGGTTGGTCTTGAGGCTGATCACCTCCGCGGCGGCGGGGCCGCGATATGGGCCGGCCGAACGGGCGATTCCGTATGCGTGGTCGTCGCATTTGCGGCAAAAGGTCTCGAACATCGATTCGGACTCGCCGAGGAACAAGCCGCATTTTGCACAGGCCGTTTCGCGGCCCGTAAAGAAACGATAACCGCTCCAGCACGCCTCGCAAGCGACGCCATCCGCCTTCCGCTCGACCTGATTGCCGCAGCAGCGGCACTCCCGAGGGAAGGCGACGGCGAGGAGCGAATCGGCGATCGTGGCGGCGAGTCCCATCAGTTATTTCGCGGCCAGGTGCTTCTCAAAAAACGCGAGAATTCGCTCGTATTCATCCGCCCAACTTTCAGGCCGGACAAAGCCGTGGTTTTCCGAAGGATAGAGCATCGCTTCGAAATATTGCGTTTTTTCTAGCCGGATGAGTTGCTCGATCATCTGCACCGAGTCCTGAACGTGGACGTTGTCATCTACCATTCCGTGAAGGATCAGGAACGGCCGCTCGAGCTTGTCGGCATAGGCGATCGGCGAACTGCGCTTATATGCCTCGGGGTTCTTTTCGGGAAAGCCGAGCCGCTGAGCGGTGTAGAACGGATTCGCGGCGTAGTAATTCTTCCAGTCAAAGACCGACCGAAGTGCGGCCGCCGCGGCGATACGCTCCGGTGCCCGCAGGACGAGCATCCCGGCCATAAAGCCACCGTAGCTTCCGCCATAAACTCCGATGCGGCTTTGATCGACGCCGTAATTCTTGACCATG
The DNA here is from genome assembly GCA_019639135.1 of Acidobacteriota bacterium. Taxonomy (GTDB): domain Bacteria; phylum Acidobacteriota; class Blastocatellia; order Pyrinomonadales; family Pyrinomonadaceae; genus OLB17. The sequence continues at coordinate 87,798 of JAHBSL010000006.1, read as the reverse complement.
TGGTCGATGGAATCGATGTGGTCGTCAAAGTCCTTGCCGCCGAGAAAATCGTGGACGTCCGTCCGCCATTCGCGGCCATAACCGGCCGAGCCGCGATAGTCGATATCGAGCACGACATAGCCCTTTTTCGCCAGCATGTCGTTAAACATAAACTCGCGATAATAGTTGTTCCACCCGTTGATCACATTCTGCAAATAACCCGCACCATGGACAAAGATCGCCATCGGATATTTCTTCTCCGGGTCGTGGCCTGCAGGAAGGTAGATCTTTGCCGGGATCTTCTTGCCGTCCCGTGAGGGTATCTCTATGAATTGCGGCTTGGTCCATTTCATTCGCGAGAAGGCTTCAGGAGTAGTGTTGGTAAGCTTGACCGCGGGAAGCGACTCGACCTTACAGTCCTTACAGCCGTTTACGACATAAAGCTCGCCCGGTTGATCCCAACGCGAATGTTCGAAGAGGATCGAAGGGTAGTCGTTGTCGCTCATCTGAAATCCGCCCCTCATTCCGACCGGTGCGGAGTCGATCTTAACTGTTCCGCGAAACCTGATGGAGAGCAAACGGAGGTCGCGCTCCTTGTAGCCCGCTTCAGTCGAGGCATAGACAACATCGCGGCCGTCGGGCAGCCAGCGCGCCCATTCGACTTGCCAGTTTCCTTTTGTGAGTTGCTCGACCTTAACGGACGGAGTCGGAACGCTACCGGTTAGATTTTGTTCTTTCTCCGAAGCGTTCACACGACCAACCGTTTGTGCTTCCGCCTTTGATTCTCTGCGACTCTGCGTCTCAGCGGTGAAAGATCCCTCAAGCGTCGCGAGGTAAAGATGGTTAAAGCCATCGCGTTCGGAGGCGAAGAAAAGCTGTGCGGGATTTTTCGAGTTCGGCTCGAAGATCGTCGAAAGCGGTGCCTGCCATTTGTCGTCTGTTTCCTCGGTGACAAGAATGATCTTTTCGTCTTTTGATCCGACGTTGTATATGTAGAAGAGCTGGCGGCGTTTTGTGTCGCGATCGAGCCGGTCGACGATCAGCGAGCGGTTATCGGCGGCCCAGACCATCCGGCGAAAGCTGGAGACGCCCTCGGGCTTTGGGAGCTTTATCTCGTGCGAGGTGTCTCGGCTGCCGTCGGTCGGCATGAACATCAGCTTCTGCTCAGTCCAACCGCGACGCGGCCCGCCGCCGGTGACATATTCAGGCAAGAAATTCGGGACAACAAGCTGCCGCTGCTTTGAGCCATCTGAGACGACGTAAGCCGCCATCCTGCCGTCCTTGCTCGTCGCGACGTTGCCGACGGAGATGAACCGCTGCGGGTCGGCCTCGCGGGTCACCTGCGTAAGCGTCGCATCCTTGAGGCTCAGCACGAACGCGTTGCCCGAATGAGAATAAAGGATCCGGTCGTTATCCAGAAAACGTGCCCCGAACTCGGGCGATTGTGTCTTCGTAATGCGTTTGATCGAGCGATCAGAGACGGTCATTACATAAATGTCTCCGCCGAAGGCAAAGATCAAGCGCTGTGAATCCGGCGACCATTCGAAATTGCCCAAGGAGTTCTCGCGGTCGCGGACGAATTGGTCGCGGATGACCACGCCATAGCCGAGCGGATCGGGCTTCTCGGCCGGCCGCTGTGGAGCCGGAAGCTGATCGGGGCTGAGTATCTTTTCCGGCGTCCCGCCCGCGGTCGAGACAATGTAAAGATCACGCCGCGGCTTGCACTCGGCATTCCAGAGAAAGACAACCTTTGTCCCGTCCGGCGAAAGCTTCTCGCCCTCGACCCGCTGCCCCGCGATCGAAGGCTCGGCCATGATCTGGCGAACGGTCAGAGCTTGCGCGCCGATACCGGGAACGAGAATGACGACCGACAAAAGAACTAAGATGTATGATCGGAGAAAAATGGGTCTGAGCATAAATTCAATCTTCGTCGCTGAGTGCTTGCTTTAATGCATAGAGCTCTTGTAAACCCGCGGCATCTTTTAATCTGCCGGCAGTTTCTTTCGCCTTAATAAGACCATCGATCGAGAGAACATGAACGTCAAATCCTTCAAGGTCGATCTTTACGGAATCATTTAGAGCTTCGACGTAACTACCGATTCCGGGCACTTCGCCAAGAAGGTCAATGTCACAAAGAGAAGTCTGTAGCGTGAAATTGAAGCCTTTATTCAAAGTTGCCGCGTCCCAAACAAAAGGCAAGCCCTCGGGGAAATTTCTAGGGCGAGGATTGAACGGGGCTAGTGTGTCAGCCAGACGATTTAGGTTCTCTTTACCGCGAGAATAACAAATATCAAGGTCTTGGGTGAGGTAGCCGGAACCGTGGCTTCGGATTGCCATACCTCCAACAACGACGAAATCCACGTGATTCTTTGCAAGTAGGACCACTGCATCTACAAGTTTGATCATTTATTGAATACGCTTTTCGGTTTTTGCTTGGCGCGACGCATTGCAGCCGCGAATTTTTCCATATCGTTTACCGCTTGCTCGTTGTGTCGGAGCCGTTGCTCGGGAGACAACCGAAGGTTTTCTACCAAAAGCGTGAGGTCAATGCCAAAATCACGTGCAGCGGCGATCTTGCTGCCGGGCCTCGGGTTTAGTAGTTTTTCTTCCGGTGTTCTTGCCATGACCTAATTTTAAGGCATTTCGAGTGCCCTCGCACACTATTAATTGCTAAACCGATCTAGGAAATGAACTGAAATACGCTTTGTTTCTCATCATCTTTCGGTGATTATGATTGTCATTATGCCCGAGAACGACCCGCAGAAAAAACGGCCCGAAGATAAAAAAGCCAACGTGGAGAGCGAAGATGCGAACAAGCCGAGCTATTACTACGACGACGCGCACGGATATGAGGATTTCGATCCTGACGAGGAAGAAAACGACGACGAGGAGTGATCAGGCTTCGGTCCGATCGATCGAAACCTCGATGCTCTGCCAGCGGCCTTGGCGGAATTTGTAGTAGCTCAGAGCGAACCGGACGAAGTGCCCTGCAAGGATCGCCAGCCAGATGTGCAACGGTTCGAGTCCCCACGTCTGTTGAATAATGAAACAGATGCCGAGCGGGATGATCACTTGTGAAATGATCGAGATATAAAGCGGGCTTTTCGTGTCGCCGGTACCTTGCAGTCCGCCCGTGTAGGTGAGCGCGGCCGAGATGAAGATCCCCGAGATGCTCAGTACCTGGAGAAGCTGCGTGCCTATCTCGATAACGGCCTGTTCCTTCATACCGAAAAAGCCGAGAAGCTGCTCCGGGAAAAAGAAAAAGAAGAGTCCGATGAATGCCGAACCGGCGATGCCGAACTTCGCCGCAGTGTGAACGGCGTTTGCGGCCCGCTCCGGATTTCCCGCTCCGAGGTTCTGACCGGCGACCGCCGCCGCCGCTCCCATCAGCCCGACAGACGTCCAGGTTATGAGCGAGAAAAGCTGTGTGTAGCCGACGGCAAAGGCCGCTTGTGCGGCGGCACTTTGGGCCAGCGAACCGATGAAGGCCAGCATAAATACGCCGCCGATATTCATCGCGATGCCCTGTATTCCCGTCGGCAGCCCAAAGCGAAAGATCTGGCGAATGATGGCCCAATCGGGTTTGTAACCGAGCCCCTTCGGGAACGAAACGACCCAACCGCCGGCGATAAGCCGATACAATGCATAGATCGCAACGACGCCCGAGGCGATGCTGGTACCCATCGCAGCTCCGGCAGTCCCGAAAGCCGGAATGGGGCCGAGGCCAGGGATCAAGATGATGTTGAGAACGAGGTTCAGCACCGTCATCACAACGCCGAGGATCATCGGCGTCCGGGCGTCGCCGGCCGAACGCAACGCTCCGCTTAGCATAAAGAAGACGAGCAGGCCAAGGCTGAAAACGAACGTGATGCGGAGATAGGGAAGAGCTTCGGCTTTGACGCCGGCTTCGGCATTTACGAGGTCGAGCAGATAAGGCGATGCAAAATAACCGACCGGTGCCATCACACCAAAAGAGATGATTATCGCCGTAAGGAATGCCTGGTAAACCGTCCGGTCAACCTTCAGTTCCTGGCCGGCTCCGGCAAAGCGGGCGACCAGAATGCTCATTCCCGTAAAGAGAGAAGAGATGAAAACGATAACAACGAGAAAGATCTGCCAGCTTACGCCGATCGCCGCATTTGCCTTAAAGCCGACGACATTGCCGACCACGATGTGATCGACAATGCCCTGCAAACCGGCGATGACGTTCGTCAGCATCGTCGGCCAGGCGATCTTCCAGACGGCCGGCCCGAGCGGCCCCTCGACTATCGAGCGGTCGTATCGCGGCCTTGGCTTTTCCGGGACTATAGTTTCGTTCTCTTCGATCGTTTCAGGCATCAAAAACCGGGCAATCGCTGCCCGGTATCTCAGTATAACGATTCAGACGCGGAAAGTCCGCGCTAGAGGTCAACCATTACCTTGAAACCGCTGTAAACCATCCGCTTGTAGTCGAACGGCGGCTCTTTCGGCGAGACCTTTGCAAGTTCGGGGTCGGCAAAAATCGCCTTCATTGTCTTGTTTCGATGAGCTTCCGATTTGAACTCGACCGCAGCATAGACGATCGTCTCGCCGGGCCTAAGCTTCAAAGCCTTACCGAAAGGGAACGTCCCGTATTCTTCGTTGAGGTCCGAGACGACGTACTCGCGGTAGCGAAGCGCACCGTGTTTCATGAAGATCTTGCCGGCACTACGTGCGAGCTTCTTGTACTCGGCGAGCTTTTCCTCAGCTATCGGCACCAGGTAAACATCGCAATATTTCGACATACGATCACTCCTTTGTTGTCCAACGGCCGCGAGCGACGACCAGCAAAAGCAGCAGAATCACAAACGGGAAGATCGCCATTGCGATGCCCCCGTAGGCTGAAACGACGACAGCACCGGCCATAATGACCGCGAGCAGAGCGGCCGCTATCGGCGTAAGCTTTGGCATGATTCCCAAAGCCCAGGGAAGCACTATTCCCAAACCGCCGAGGACTTCGGCCGCACCGATGAAAAGAATGAACCAGTGAGGCAATTCAACGGTCATGTTCGCCCGCATCTCTTCATACGGCATTAAGAACTTCGAACTGCCGGCAAAAAGGAACATCAGCCCGAGCAGAACTTGCAGTATCCAAAGAACGATATTCATAGCAGGGTTCTCCGACGCGGCGATCAAGGGCCGCGAATGTTACACAACAAAACGTGACGGCAATCTTAATCGAGACCGAGCTTTTCCGCAAGGCGCTCGAGGCTGTCCTGCCAACCTGGGATGAAGCCTTCATTCCGGGCTGCGACGCGATCCGCTTCTGACGCGAGCAGGGTGTGGATGGTCAGCTCGGTTTGGCTTCCTTCCGCGGCAAATGTTACGGTAACGGTCGCATTTGGCGGTATTCCTGCACCGCATCCGGCGGGTTCATTTGCCGGGCCGTCGTAAACTATTCGCTCGAGTTCAACTATCTCCCTGAAGGTGCCTTTGCAGGGATAGACCTTTCCGTCCGGCCCGTTGAGATCGATCTGAAATTTCCCGCCGGGGCGAAGGTCGATCGAACACGACGGAGCGTCGAATCCACGCGGCCCCCACCACTCGGCGATCGCTTGCGGATCGGTCCAAGCCCGCCAAACGAGTTCCCGCGGTGCGTCAAATCTGCGCGAGACAACGATCTCGCGGTCGCCTTTCATCTCTGCAATCGCTGTTTGTGTCATCCCTCACCCTCCGCCGCGGCAAGCACCACTCCAATGTCGATCTTCCGCATTGTCATCACCGCAGACATCGCTCGCCGGGCACGCTCGCCGCCTGCATTATTGATCTCGATAAGCTGTTCCGGAACGACCTGCCATGAAAGGCCATACTTGTCCTTCAGCCAACCGCACATCGATTCCTCGCCCCCATCAGCCGTGAGGCGTTCCCAGTAATGATCGACCTCTGCCTGATCGCGGCAGCGGATAGCGAATGAGACGGCCTCGGTGAACTTGAACATCGGGCCGCCGTTGAGCCCGACGAAGGGCTTGCCGTTCAACGTGAACTCAACGGTCATAGCCGAACCCACCGGACGGCCGACGTTTTCGGCGGTCGCCTCATCGTATCTTGAGATCTTTCCGACCGATGAGTTCGGAAAGATCCCGGCATAGAAGTTTGCGGCCGCTTCGGCCTCGCTGTCGAACCACAAAAATGGTGTGATCTCATGCATCATTTCTTGTCTCCTTTTTCGACCGTTGCCAGGTATTCTGCAAGGCAATCGAGGGTCGAGTTCCAGCCTTCGAGGACGCCCATCTCCTCGTGCCGCTTGCGGTCTTCTTCAGTGGCGTGCGAAATGGTCAGCCGAACAAGGCACCGCTTTCCGAGGTCTTTAAATTCGACCGTCGTTACCATTCCTTCCGGCAGCTTCACATCCTTGAAAGCCGCGATCTCTTCGCTCCCCTCACCAAACTCATCGGTCGAAATCAGTTTTCGCGGTGCGTCGATCTCGAGAAAGGTACCCTTCGATGGATACTCCGTTCCATCCGGCCCGATCATCGTGTGGCGGATCTCGCCGCCCGGCCGGAACTCGAGATGATCGACGCGGGTATCGAAGCCCTTCGGCCCAAACCATTTTTCGATATGCCCCCGCTCGGTCCAGACCTTCCAAACCGTTTCCCGCGGAGCGTCAAATTCGCGGACGATCACGATCGCATTACGCGCGTTTTCCAGTTCTTTTTCGCTTTGCATTATTTTTTTCCTTCGCCGCTTTGGCGTCATTCGCTGCCTCGGCCTGCAGCACTTTCAGGTACGCATCGAGCCGGTCGAGGCTCGCTTCCCAAAATCGGCGGTATTGCTCGACCCAATCCGAAGCTTCCCGGAGCGGCTCGGCGACCAGGTAGCACGGCCGCCACTGCGCCTGCCTGCCGCGGCGGATGAGGCCGGCACGTTCAAGTACCTTCAGGTGCTTGGTAACTGCCGGCATCGTCATCTTCATCGGCTTGGCGAGTTCCGTTACGCTAGCTTCGCCCTTCGCCAGCCGTCCGAGGATCGCCCGCCGCGTCGGGTCGGCGAGTGCGGCGAATGTGCTGCTTAGCCTGTCCGTCCTTGTCCGCATGAGTTTATATTTTGCAGGCGTTCATTAGGTGAAAGAAGAGTTCAGGCGGCGACCGCCTCGCTTGTGCCGGCGTCCTGATGCTTTATGACGTACGAGAGCATCTCCGACACCTTATCTCCTGTGAACTCGTAAATATCACAATATGAATAGGATGCCTCGGCCCCCTCAGTGTCTTTCATCGTCATATCTCCGCAGCAGACCGCCGATGAACTGGTGACGATCATCTTGTCAACGCTGAAGACAGGAGCTTCGGGGCTTTTCATTTCTTCCATAAACGCCCGAATTGAGTCTTTACCGGAAGTCGTCTTATGGCCGACCATGTTCCATTTGATCGTTTCGGTGCAATGCTCCAGAAAGCCCTCGGTGTCGTTCCGTGAGAACGCTGCGTTTATCTCATCTACGATCTCTTTTATCTTTGCTTCAGTCATTTCTTAGTCCTCCTTTTTAATTTCAACATTAATAAGCCAGTTGACGCCGAATTTGTCTTCGAATGAGCCAAAATAGCCGCCCCAGAACGCGTCTGCCATCGGCATTTGAACTTTGCCGCCCTCAGAGAGGCCGGTAAAAAGTCGGTCGGCTTCCTCGCGTGTGTCAGGCCCGATGGCGATCGCGATGTTGTTGCCGGGGGTCAATTTCGGGCCCAGGCCGTCGATAGCGTCGGACGCCATGATCACGCTTCCTTCCGAGATCGGTAGTGCCATGTGCATCACTTTCCCTTTCGCATCATCGGGAAGTTTGAACTCGCCCTCATCACAGCCGGGAGCCTCGCCCCAGCGCATTACCGGGCCCATGAACTCACCGCCGAAAACCGAACGGTAAAAGTTCATCGCCTCTTCACAATTGCCGCCAAAATTGATGTATGGATTTATGTTTGTCATATTATCGCTCCTTTTTACTTAACTGAGTAGTTAAGTAACTAAATAGTAAAATACGCTCGTTAGCGTTTGCTGTCAAGGTCACTCGAAAAAAAGAAGACTGAGGATTACCCTAAAGTCAGTAACTGAAGATGTGGTTCGGCTTCATAGGGGGCCAAATGTTCATAGGATCGTAGTTCCTAACCAAGATGAAGGCCCAGTTAGGGGCGGCATAAACCATTGAATATCAACAATATGCCGCTCCTACGGAGTTCGCGTTGTGTTCGTTCGAAACTATAAACATTACGCTCCTGATGGAGCTAAGCTGCACTATATGTCCATTAAGACAGCCATCGATCCAGAATAGAAACAGAGAGGCAGAGGCTATAATTTTTTTGGCCGTTCGTTCGATTTGAGAACGCGCTTGCGAAGTCTAATTGCCTTTGGCGTGACCTCGATCAGTTCGTCGTCCGCGATGAATTCGAGTGCGCGTTCGAGCGACATTTCCCGGACCGGTACGAGCCGCATCGCTTCATCGGCCGAGGTGGTTCGCATGTTCGTGAGCTTTTTTTCCTTGATGGCGTTGACGTCGAGGTCAACGGCCCGGGCATTCTCGCCGACGATCATTCCTTCATAGACCTTTACGCCGGGCTTGATGAAAAGCGTGCCGCGTTCCTGAAGATTGTAAAGCGAGTAGGTTGTGGCTTCGCCCATTCGGTCGGCGACGAGCGAACCGGTCGAGCGCGACTTCATCGTGCCCTGCCATTTATCGAATCGGAGAAAGATCGTGTTGAGCAGGCCGGTGCCTTTTGTTTCGGTCAGGAATTCACCGCGGAAGCCGATCAGCCCACGCGACGGGATCTCATACTCGAGCCTGACGCGGCCCGAGCCGTTGTTGATCATCTTCGTCATCTGGCCCTTGCGGCGGCCGAGAGCTTCGGTCACCACGCCGATGAATTCTTCGGGCACGTCGATCACGACCTGCTCGAAGGGCTCAAGCGTTTCACCGGTCGTTTCATCCTTTTTGGTGATGACCTCGGGCTTTGAGACCTGCAGCTCATAGCCCTCGCGGCGCATCATTTCGATCAGGATGGCAAGCTGAAGTTCGCCGCGGCCGGAGACCTTGAATTGCTCCGCCGCTTCGGTCTGTGTAACGCGGAGAGCGACGTTGCCGAGCAATTCCTTTTCGAGCCGGTCCTTGATCTGGCGAGAGGTGACGAACTTGCCGTCAATGCCGGAGAACGGAGAGGTGTTGACGCCGAAGATCATTGAGATGGTCGGTTCGTCAACGGCAATGACCGGCAACGGCTTTGGATTATCGACGGTCGTGATCGTCTCGCCGATCTCGACGTCATCAAACCCTGCCAGAGCGACGATTTCGCCGACCCCGGCCTCTTCGGTCGTCGAGCGGTCAAGCCCCTCGAAAACGAACAACTCCTTTACGCGCGTCTTCTGCGTCGAGCCATCGCGTTTTGCAACGATGACTTCCTGGTTTTTTGCGATCTCTCCTGAGAATATCCGGCCGATGGCGAGCCGGCCGACGAAGGGGTTGTAATCGATATTTGCGACGAGAAGTTGAAGGCTGTCATCGCGAAGAGCCTTCGGTGCCGGGATGGTTTCGAGGATCTGGTCGAAAAGCGGCTTCAGGCTCTTGCTTTCGTCTGCAAGTTCTTTTTTCGCGATACCGTCGCGGGAGATCGAATAAAGGATCGGGAATTCGATCTGTTCGTCGTTTGCGCCGAGGTCGATGAAAAGGTCGTAGATCTCATTGACCACCTCTTCGGGCCGGGCGTCCTGGCGGTCGATCTTGTTGACCAGAGCGATGCAGGGAAGCTTTAGTTCGAGAGCTTTCCGAAGCACGAAGCGCGTCTGCGGAAGGCAGCCTTCGGCGGCATCGACGAGAAGGACGATGCCATCGACCATCTTGAGCACGCGCTCGACCTCGCCGCCGAAATCGGCGTGGCCCGGCGTATCGACGATATTGATCTTAAAATCGCCGTAGCGGATCGAGGTGTTCTTGGCCATGATGGTGATGCCGCGTTCGCGTTCGAGGTCCATCGAGTCCATCACGCGGTCGGCGACCTCCTCGTTCTCACGGAAAGTGCCGGATTGCTTGAGCATCGAATCGACCAGGGTCGTCTTTCCGTGGTCTACGTGGGCGATGATGGCGATGTTTCTGATCTTGTCTGCTGCGATCATTGTCGTATTTCCCTACCACAAGGCAAACGCAAATAATGACGGATTGGGAGCGAAAAGGCAACACAAAAAGGCCGGCGGGTCTGAAAACCCACCGGCCTCCCTGGAGGAACACGGGCCGACTACCCAGCCCGCTTGCTGTCAACTTTTAAGTTGTTCGTTACGCTGAAGACTCCTGGAACCGTCCGTGCCGCAATATTGGCAAGGTTAAGGTCGCCCTCATTCGCAACATAACCCTCAAGCGTTACGTGTCCGCGATCGACAACAAGCCGCATCGACGGATTTACGGTCCACAGGTACCGCGACAATGAACCGGTCCGGGCGAGCGACCGATAAAGGTCGCGGCGGATCCTATCGTCAAAACCGCCGACGTTCAGGATCTCGATATTATTCTGGACCTTCTCGACTCCTGCGATCCGTTTTATGGTCGCTTCGGCCTCGCGGCGGTTCGTCGCGTTGCGAACCTTGCCGTCGAGGATCACCGTGTCGCCGTCAATACGGAACGAGATGAAGTCGAAAACCTCGTAGTACGGCAAACGCAGGATCTTGCTCTGGACTTCTTTTTCCAGAACCGCGTTCGAAACCTCACCCGTGATCGTTTGAGCATTGACGCCAACCACGGCAGAGCTTGCCGCGAAAACAAAAATTAGTGCTAATCTATTAATTACCCTCATAATCGTAAACCTCCATAAAATGGGTTTGCGCCGCCCAATGACATCGCAAAACGGACGTCATGATTGAGACGAATTTGCAGTGGAAAAAGATGCCTGAAATCGCAAATGCGAGGCCGCTCGTATGGTCACTGTCGGCGGAGTTGACGAAGGGCTTCAAAAAGCACGATCCCGACCGCGGTCGCGAGATTTAAACTGCGTACCACCGGATTCGACATTGGGATGGTGAGGCAGTTTTCGGCGTTGTCCTTGAGAATTTTCTCGGGCAATCCGCGGGTCTCCGGGCCAAACACGAGGCAGTCGCTTTCCGCGAAGTCCCAATCGGTATAAGGCCGTTCGGCTTTCGTCGTAAGGTAAACGAACCTCGAACGCGGGAGTGCCTTGTGCAGCTCATCGAGGGCGATGTGGCGGTGGAGTTCGACGTGGTCCCAATAGTCAAGCCCGGCACGTTTCAGCGTCCGGTCGTCCATCCTGAAACCCGTAACACCGACCACGTGGAGCGCTGTGCCAGTTGCCGCACAGAGTCGGGCGATGTTGCCGGTATTTGGGGGTATCTCGGGCTCATAGAGGGCGATGTGCGGCATACTCGGGTATTGTGCGAGGTTGAGGAATTCATAGTCAAATCGAAGCAGTGTGCATCCCTTCGGGCCTCGATTTCATCAAGGAATGGTACGCAAAAAGCGTCCCGATGCCGAGATTTTCGGCGGCTTATGTTACAATCCGCTTTTATTTTTGTCTCAAATGAAGCTTAAGAGAACCTTAGGAAAAAGCCTTTTTTTCAGCCTTGCAGTTTTGTCAGCATCTTTCGTCTTGACGGTGCCGTCACTCGGGCAGGATCCGACCCCGACGCCTTCGCCTGGTCCGGTCGCTACACCAACGCCGCAGAGGGGTAGTGCTCAAGAGCCGAGCGCCGAGCAGGTCGCGGAAACCACGATCGTTATTTATGGCCTCGGCGGCGGTCGCCAGGTTCTTGACCAGATCCGACGGACGACCTTTGAACGTGGGAGGCTGCGGACGCGAAATGCTGCGGGTTCGATGGACAATTCGAACTACCAGCGTTGGATCATCCGGGGAGCCAACTCCTCTAAGGACAAGGTTCGCTGGGAGCAGGAGCTTCCGGCCACGCGTTATTCCCTAATGCATGTTGACGATCGCATCTTCGGTGTTTTCAACGACTCGGTCTTCATACCTCAGGACTCGGCCGTAAGGGCATTTGAGCAGTCGATGTTTCGCGGGATCGACGCTTTATTGCGTTACAAGGAAAACGAATCGACCCTCGAATTGATCGGTAAGGAAAAGCAGCTAGGTGTCGAGTATTTCGTTATTGATGTAAAAGACAAAAAGGACCGAAAGACGCGGTTCTATGTCAGCGTTCGGACCTTTCGCGTGATGCAGCTCGAGTACGAAGAGCTTGGGGTAAAGTACAAAAGGAAATTCTATGATTACCGCTTTGCCCAAGGCACATTGGTCCCGTACCGGACCGTCCTCTGGGCCGACGATCGAGAGATCGAAGAAGCTATGATCGGGACAATAACTTTTGGGCAGAAGGTCGATGAGGGAATGTTCCTTGTAGGGTAGGCACAAAAACGATTTTGAAACTTTTCGCTCCTGCGGGTGTGTAATCGGGTGACTTTCCCCGGACACTTTGCAGGAGTGAATTGTTTATGACCAAGTTTCAATCAGCTACTCGTTTCTTTCTTCTTTTCCCGATCTTCTTCATCGGCCTCCTTTTGCCCGCTAGCGGCCAGCAGGCCGCCCAACTGCCGACGGGTGCGGTCGACGTCCGCATTTATCTGATCTCGTCAGATATTTCCATCAACGGCACCCCGATCCCTACCGAACTAAGTAGCATTATCGACACCGTTTCCAAAACACGAAACGAGGCGGGGAAACTCCGCATTGCGGCGGACTTTATGGCCCGAGCGGCGGCCGGCAGCAAGGTCGAAGGCCGCGGCTTTATTGAGCTAAACGAAACAGACCCCGTTTCAGCTCTTGACTGGCGGATCGGGCAGCTAACGGCGGAAGGCGTCGGTTCCGCGGACTTCCGATATATACTGCAAGTCTCGGGATTCTCGCTTCGTGTCCCGATTTCCTTAGCAAAAAAGGGCGCTGACGAAGCGGATGCTCCCTATGGGTACGATGTCGCATCGTTTTCATCGACCCGGTCTGAACTTCGGCCCGGCGTTCCTGCGGTGCTGGGCACCCTTTCACTCGCGAAGCCAAGACGCGAGTTTCACGTGGTCGCCGTTATTTCGCCGCTCGATTGAGTTCAGACACAGATAACAATTTGCAACTTTTGAGGCCGTCGTGCGTGTAGGTTTATGCAGGACGGCCTTTGTCCGGCACGGGGCGAATGGTGTACAAACGATGAACGTATGGCATCGGTCGAACGTGATATGGGCAAAGCTCAAAGCAGCGGGCAAACTGCGGCTGCGTTGTCCGATCATGAGCTTGCGGCGGCAGCCGCCGGCGGCGATGAGGCTGCGTTCGGCGTATTGATGGACCGTTATCGTAATCCGATAACGAACTTTCTGTATCGATTTTTGAACGACTATGAAGAAGCGGTCGATCTGGCTCAGGAGACGTTTGTCCGGCTCTACTTTGCCCTCGACCGTTATCATGCGGGCTACGCGTTTTCGACCTACATTTACCGCATTGCGAGCAATCTCGCGATCTCTGAATTGAGGAAACGCAAGCGGCGGCGTTTGTTCTCGCTGACGGGGCTTTTTTCGGATGATGCGAGCGACACCGCCGAATATCAGCCTGCCGACGGTCGAAGGCTGCAGGACGCGAGCTATGACGACGATCAACGCTCCGCCGCCATTGCCAAGGCGATCGCAACCTTGCCCGAGAAGTATCGCGTCCCGATAATCCTGAGGGATATCGAGGAATTGAGCTACGACGAGATATCGCAGGTGCTTGAGATCGAGCTTGGTACAACGAAATCGCGGATAAACCGGGCACGCGGAATGCTAAGAGAAAAGCTAGATAAGGAAATATTGGGTTTGAGATGACCAACGAATCGGAAAATTTGAGCGCTGAGGACCGGCAAATTGCCGCGATGCTGAATGCGATGCCTCGTATGGCCGCTCCGACGGATTTTGACCACAAGGTCCGCGGAAGGATTGCGGCTCGGAGGCAGCAATCCGTTTCGGGCTGGCGGATATTCGTCCCTGCATTTGCAGCGGTCTTTCTGGTCGCCCTGGGTGCGGCACTCTATCTTGGTGTCTTGAGTTCGGCGGATGTCACGGATGTGCCGCCGATCGCTGAGGCTCCGGTGCCGGCCACGCTGCCGCAAAGCCTTCCGCAAGCAACGCCTCCTACTTTGCCGGAAACGACGGAGGTCGCCGCTTCGGTAAATGCCGTAAATGACGATAGACCGGCTCCGCAAGAGCGCGTCACCGAGCGCATTGCTTCGCCGCAAAGACGGCCCGAGCGGCGGCCGCAAATTGATAATACAAGCGAAGGCGGTTCGGTCGATCGAGCGGGCAGCCCGGTTAACCCGACTCCGGATCGTCCGATCAATGCAAACCCAGAACCTCCCGAAATGCGTCCGCCGGGGTTCGATGGCGGCGGACAGGCCGATTCGAGCGAGGTTCTCTCACTAATGGGACTTAAGGGCACTTTTCAGACGGAGGGATTTCTGGTCAGCTCTGCCGAAGCATCCGGAGCCGGGGCCAAAGCGGGCGTGCGTGCGGGCGATGTGGTCGAATCGCTCGACGGTAAAAAGATCCAGCCCGAAACGCGATTCGCTTCGGGATCAGAGATACGCACGATCACTGTCAAAAGGAGGGGCGAAAGTTTGATACTCCGTATCAACCCCTAATTCTCCGTGCCAACGCGGGCGTCCTTCACTTCGGTCTGAAACTTCCGATAATCATACGACCGAACGACCTGATTTATGTTCACACCGCGGACCAGAAGCACGCGCACAGAGAGGTTGATGTCGGCGACCGAGGGCAGCCAGATCTCGTCGTTGACGCGTTCCTGTTCGAGTGTAAATGACGCTCCCTTTCGAAGCTTTGCAAGCAACCCACCGCCGATATTGAAGCTATCGGCGAGAAACGCCTCAAGCCTTGCGACCTGTTTGTCTTTCTCATCTATCCACATCACGCCGGCCGTTTTACCGAAAAATCTCAACATACTCTTGGCGTTCTTGTAATCAAAATTCGGGTTCGGCTCGAAGTCGAAAACTATCACATCACGCCCGCGGAACCGTTCGCGACGCGGATTGACGAGCCGCGAAGCGCGGAGCAACTCCGCGATAGAAACTCGCTGGCCGTTCTCAGAAGGCGGGCCCGAGCTTGACCGCCGCTCCTGCTTGGCGATCTCTTTTTCGATCTCTTCGACACGTTTTTCGACCTCGCGGTCCTCGTCACGCTGCTCCTTTTCCGAAAGCGGTTTCCCGTTCTTCTCGATAAGACGCATGATGCGGTTGCCCTTGTAAAACGAAAGCTGATATGTCTCCGAACCGACCTCGCGGAGAATGCCGTCCTTGCCGAGCTCGCGGCGGATGATTTTCTGCACGTAGGAATAGGTATCGAGAATGTTCTCGACCTTGTCTTCGTTCGCCTGAAGCTCGGCAAGAAGTGCGGGGATGTCCGGAAGCGGCTCACCTGAGACTTGCGGAAAATTAAACTCTGCCTTTACGATCTGCCGGTTCACGACCGATTTCTCTACAACGAGTTCGAACGTTTCTTCGCCGATCTGCATTTTGATCGAGCGGGGAAGCATCACGGCTCCTGTCTTCTCATGTCCCACGTACTCGAATATCCGCTGCGTCTCGCCGATCGAATATTCCTCGCGGAGCCGAAGCCCGGTCGCGGGGTCGAACGCGATCTTGATCCCGGAGCCTTTGGCGGTCGAGATGTTCACCGCCGAAGGCCCGGCCGAAACTATCTTCGAACGCTGTTGTTTCGCGTTGAGCCAAAAGTTTGCCCGGTAGTTCGCCTCGGTCTGAAAATCGATACTCTCATCGCCGGTCAGCGTCCGAAGCCCTTCGCGTGAGTCACGCGACCAGCCGGAGCGGCCGTTGTAGCCCCATTCGTATTCAAAGCCGTTAAGGTCGTAAGAAAGGTTGTAGAGGTTCGGCTTTGCCGCTTGCATGACGAAGCGACCCGAGGCTCCATCCTGCACGCGGCGGACCGTCCCCGAAAGCTGCCAGGAGGTCAACCGCTTTAGCTCTTTCGAGCCGCCGAGTGCTTTCTCGGCATTTTTGAGCGTCCGCGAGGGCGACTGGGCATCAACTGCCGTGAATGCAAAGAAAAATACAAGAATGAATGCAAAATACTTCATCGGTCTCTATTTGTGGCTGAAGGCGTTAGAAACAACCCCAGCAGAAAAATAATTACGGCGAAAAATTGTATGTACCCTGTCCCGGCCGAGAACCTCGGCAGATCGAGCAGCCAGGTCGCCGCTTCCTGTGCCGGGTTCTCGATCAACGACCGCAACCAACTTCGCCCGCCCGGAGCGGTCAGATTCGCGAGCACCATATACTTGGTGACAAATGCTAGGCCAAACATTGCACCGAGGCTCTTCAAAAGCCGTTTCGGGTCAAACTCGGCAAAGAGATTGTTCCAAAGCACCCAAAGAAAGCAGAAGCTGACTATCCAAAAGGGAAGCCCCTGTTCGGGAATGAGCGAGTTGAAGATCTGCGTCGCCGCGGCGAAAAGCGAAACGAGGACCAGCCCATTTGCGGCCGTTTGCGTCCCGGTCATTTCCTCAGTGAACCAGCCATCGACCCGCAGCATTCCGGCACGAAAGAAAAGGAGCAAAAGTATCGCAGCAAAGATCAGACAGATGAGTGCCGGACGAACGAATATGAACGAGCCATCGTTGCCGCTCAGCCGCAGGCCGCCGAGCAGTGCGACGGTAAGGAAGATCAGCGGCAGGTAAACATAGTTTCGAAGCGCACGCCCCCGGGCGATCTGCTGAGCCGCGGTATTTTCCCGGATCGCCGGCAGATCGTTCACCACCGGAACTTCGACCGTGACCTCATCGGGCGAGACCGGCGTATCAAGTTCGCGTTGTTTGAGCTTTGCCATTAGTGTCTCTATTTGCGTTCGCGAAAGATCCGAAGCGGGTTGAAGTCGTCCGCCGTGACCGTAAGCCCTTCCTCAAGCTCAGTTCTGATCTCGACCGGAGTCTTCATCTGAAGGTCCGGATCATCTGATCGAAAATCTGGGTCGAGCATCCGGACACGTTCCGCGGCTTCGAGGCCAAGCTGAAAAAGCGTGTCGTCATTTGAAACGCGGCCCCAGCCTTGCCGATAGTAGCTGTACGCAATGTAGAACTGAGTCCTGGCGTCGCGTTTCTCGGGGTCGGCACGCTCAAACATGTCTCGAGCGGCCGGAAAGCGGTCCTCGCGGAAAGCCGCTAAGCCTTCATTGAACTTTGCGGCATCGACTTCATACGTGCCGATGACGACCGTACCTTTGGTTGCGATATTCTCAACCGCGGAACGGGCTTTGGTCGTAAATTCCTCAAGCGAACGCGGCTCGGCTGCGTAAAGGAAAGCGACCAACCCGCCATAGCCTAGCGTCAGCACGATGCAGAGAATGTGGATATACTTTTCCTTCACTGATATACTCGTCAACACATTCAGATTACACTCATCGACAATATGTTGCACAGAACCGAAATCTCGTTTTCAAGAAGCGCACTGGTGCTGCTCGTGATTGCCGCCATTAATGCCTCGATGTTCGCTCAAGGCTCCGGGGCGGCCGCGAGCCGCGGCTTCAAGGCCGACATTGTCGTTCTCAACGCCAATATCCACACGATGGACCCGAAACAGCCGCGGGCAAGGGCGATGGCCATCTCTGACGGTAAGATCATCGCGATCGGCAGCGAAAGCGAGGTTCGGGAACTGATCGGCCCAAACACTCGGCAGATGGACGCCGGCGGACGGCTGATAATTCCGGGCTTTAACGATGCTCACGTGCATTTTCTTGAAACCGGGCAGCAGCTTTCCTCGGTCGATCTTCGCGATGCGAAAACGCCGCAGGAGTTTACCGAGCGGATCAAGAACTTCGCCGCAAAGCTGCCAAAAGGCCGCTGGATACTTGGCGGAAAATGGGACCACGAAAACTGGACGCCCAACAACCTGCCGACAGCGGCGATGATCGACGCCGCAACGCCGGATAATCCGGTTTTCATTGACCGGCTTGACGGCCACATGGCACTGGCGAACAGCCTTGCGATGCGGCTCGCCGGGGTCAACAAAGATACGAAGGATGTTGAAGGCGGCGAGATCGTTCGCGACACGAACGGCAATCCGACAGGCGTCCTGAAAGACGCGGCGATGGCTTATGTCAACAAGGTCATTCCGTCGCCAAGTTGGGAAGAGCGGCTTGAGGCGGCACAGGCCGCGACCGAGCATGCCGCTTCGCTTGGCGTGACGAGCGTTACCGATGTTTCGGCCGGAACGGACGTCGGCGTCTATCAGGAACTTCTCCGCCGCGGCACGCTTAAGACCCGCATCTACGGATGCTCACCGGTCTCGGATTATCGGCGTTGGGAGCGGACCGGTGTTCGTTTCGCGTTTGGCGATCCGTGGCTTCGCGTCGGGTGTCTGAAGGGCTATTCGGACGGCAGCCTCGGTTCGACAACGGCCTGGTTCTTCCAGACCTATCTCGATGCTCCGACGTCGTTCGGCCTTGCGAGCGATGAAATGGCGACGATGCCTGAGACCGTTAAAAAGGCCGATGCCGCCGGGCTTCAGATCAACATCCACGCTATCGGCGACCGGGCAAATGCCGAGGTGCTCGACATCTTCGCAAAGACCGAGCAGGCAAACGGCGTCCGCGACCGGCGGTTCCGCATCGAGCATGCACAGCATCTTAGGCTCGATGACATCAAGCGATTCGGCGGGCAAAAGGTCGTTGCCTCGATGCAGCCTTTTCACATCATCGACGACGGCCGCTGGGCATGGAAACGGCTTGACGAGCAAAGACTTAAGGGCACTTATGCGTTCCGGACGATACTCGACAGCGGGGGCGTACTTGCCTTCGGGTCTGATTCGCCGGTCGCTCCTCTGAATCCGATCTGGGGCGTTTATGCCGCAGCAACGCGTCGCACGCTCGACGATAAGAACCCGAACGGCTGGATACCCGAGCAGAAGATCTCGGTCGAGGAGACGGTCCGCGCTTTCACCTGGGGCTCGGCATACGGCGAGTTTCAGGAGCACATCAAGGGTACGCTCGCGGTCGGTAAGCTGGCGGATTTCGTCGTTCTTTCCGAAGACATATTCACCATCGATCCGGTCAAGATCTGGAACGTTAAGGTGATGAAGACTGTCGTCAACGGCAAGCTGGTTTACGAAGCGAAGTGAGGCTTTTCGCCGCGATCCTGATCTCTCTCTTCATCGGCTGCCCGGTCGCTGCTCAAGGCGGGGCGGCCGATCTCGTTATCATCAATGGCGATGTCCGGACGCTTGACCGCGAGAAGCCGCGGGCAGGAGCTTTAGCGGTCAGGGGAAACCGCATCGTATTCGTCGGGAGCGATGCAGATGCCCGCAAGTTTATCGGCGAGGGGACAAGGTTAATTGATGCCGGCGGTAAGCTCGTAATGCCGGGGTTCAATGATTCGCATGTCCATTTCATGGCCATCGGCAACAAGTTCTCATCGCTCAACGCACGAGAATTGCAGCGGCCCGAGGAATTTTACGAACAGCTTAGGTTCTACGTCCGCTTCCTGCCGAAGGGCCGTTGGATACTCGGAAGCGGGGCGAGCAAAGAGTTGGTCGCATCGCTAACTCCCGCGGAGATCGACCGAATAGCGCCCGACAATCCGCTTTTCGTTTACGCCGCTGACTCAACTGAGGCCATCGTGAATTCGGCTGCGAAAAAGATTGCCGGGCTTGCTGATGTAAAGGAAGGTGTGACCGTTAGCGAGATCGACCTTGCACGCATTGCCAGAAGAGTTCCAGCCGACCATATCCGTCGCTGGTCCGAGATCGCCGAAACCGCGTCAAACTACGCCGCGAGCTACGGCATCACCAGTGTTCAGGATACTGACTCCGACGCACGGGCCGATGTTTATCGTGAACTCGGTGCCGCCGGTCGGCTCAAGACCCGGATCTATGATTGCTCGTCGCTTACAGGTTGGTTCTCAGATCAAATACCGCCGCCACGAAATGAACCCGGAGAGATGGTGCGTACAGGCTGCCTTAAGGGCTTTCACGAGGGCGATGACGAATGGACGCCGCGGCTTCGCGAACAGGTTCTGGCGGCGGACAAAGCGGGCTGGCAAGTCGCCGTCCACGCCATCGGATCAAAGCCGAATTCGATCGTGCTTGATATCTTTGAGCAGGCAGTTAAGGCAAACGGGAAGCGTGACCGGCGGTTCCGGATCGAGCATGCCGAAGGCATTCTCGCACGCGATCTTCCGCGGCTCGGCCGGCTTGGCGTCGTCGTTTCGATCCAGCCGCATCTATTCGGGCGAGGTGCCGGATACGCGACCGGTTATTATCACAGCCTAGTGGGAAATGGATCTCTTGCTGCACTCGGCTCTGATGCACCGATGACGGCTTTTGATCCGCTCTTGGGGCTTAACTTCCGCAGTGCAGGACAGGGATTTTCTCTCCCTGATTCGGTCCGCGGATATATGACCGGAGCGGCATACGCGGAATTTACCGAAGCCGAGAAGGGAAAACTTGTGCCCGGCATGTTGGCGGATATCGTGATTTTGTCGCAAAATATCTTTGCAACAACCGACCTGCAGATCAATGAAGCGGTGGTCGCGTTGACCATCGTCGATGGAAGAGTGGTTTACGAAAGAAAATAATACGGAGAAATTATGAAACGAGTAATTGGAACCTTGATGGCGGTTGCGGTCTTTGCCGCGGTGGGCATAGCCCAGGAAATGAACAGCAAGGGCGAGCCGGTTGCAAAGAATGAGCAGAACAAGCCGGTCGAGCTGAAGAAGGGCGAGACGATCTATCGCGGTCAGGCTCTTGCAAAGGGCGTGTCGAAGGCTAAGGTCGAAAAGGTCTTCGCCGACCCTTCAAAGTATGCTGACAAGACCGTTCAGGTCGAGGGCGTGATCGTCCGCTCCTGCAAGAAAGAAGGCTGCTGGATGGAAATGGCCGACAAGGAAGGCGGTAAATCCGTTCGCGTTACCTTCGGCGACCATGCGTTCTTCATCCCGCTCAACGCAGCCGGGATGAAGGTCAAGGCTCAGGGCGTTTTCAAGACCAAGGTGCTCAGCAAAGAGCAGGTCGATCATCTGATCAACGATGACGGTGCCGTTTTCGAGAACCGTAATGCCGACGGTACCGTTACCGAGGTCTCCTTCGACGCGACGGGCGTTGTGCTGACGAAGATCTAGCGAATGCGTGTTCCGAATGCGGACAAAGCAGTTGTTGATATGCGTAAGCTTACGAACTACTGCTTGGACATGTCCAACGAAGTAGGAGCGAACAAAGCTCGGGTTTTCACATCGGCTCTCGGCATTGCAAAAGAGGATGCGTTTCTGCTCAGGGCTCTGCTGAAGAATGCCGTACGTGAGAATGAAGCGGAGCTTGGACGTTTCGATGAATTCGGACAACGCTACATAGTAGATTTCGAAGCTAGGAACGGCGATAAGAAAGCTATGGTACGAAGCGTTTGAATCTCTGAGGCCGACGACAAGCCACCTCGTTTAGTAACGTGTTTTGTTTTGTGAACTGCGAGTAGGTGAAGATATGGCAAAGCTTTTTGATTCAGTTGTGCTTCTTGAGGACCTGCCGGATGCGAATCTGTCCCGAGGGAACGTCGGGGCGATCGTGGAGGTTTTCAAAGATGGCGAAGCATTCGAGGTCGAGTTCGTCGCTTCGGATGGCTCGACGTACGGTTTGGCCACGCTTCGTCCGCATCAATTCCTTGTTTTGGAAAGAGAACCGAAATTGATCGCTGCCTGAGAAATAAAGACTTAGAGCCAACGAAAAGACCCGCGTTCCGGATAGGATCGCGGGTCTTTTGAATCAGTTTCCGGCTCGTTTAGAACTTGAACCGAGCTCCTAGCTGTACCTGCCGCGGTTCGCCGAAGCCGGCCGTGACAGTTCCGTCAAAGTTGAAGGTCAGCGGCCGCGGGAGGCTCCGCTGGTTGCGGTTGTTGAAAAGATTGAAGGCTTCGAAGATACCCTCAAGCTCGAATCGCTCGCCGAATTTGAACGCCTTCGACGCCCGGATATCGAACGTAAAGAATTCATTGTCGAGCCGGAGCGTGTTTCGCTTGATGATGTTCGGGAAGGTTCCACGGTTAACCGCCGATGTCGGCTGGGCGGAGCGATACTGAACGATCGGCGAGAGATTGATCTCATACGGCAACAGGAAAGTTGCGAAGGCATTGAACCTGTGCCGCTGATCGCGGTCGGACCAGTTATATTCCGGCCCAAAGTCACGCGGGTCGGCGTAGCGGAACGTGAACGGATCGCGTTCGTTGTCGTCGTCCGATTTGTCGAACGAAAGAAGGTAGTTGGCTTGGAACTGCCATCTGTTCGAAAAGCGCTTGTTGAAGGTAAAGGTAACACCCTGATAAAGCGATTTCGCCGAGCTTTCCGTTGAGCGGATCTCGCCGACGCCGGAACCGTCGGGCCGTTCAAAGATCGCGACACCGTTATAGAGCCGTGCGTCGTTGCGATTCACGAAGCGAGTGAGCCGGGTCGATTTCGCAAGGTTATATGCAACGAGGATCGAAGTATTCGCGTAAACTTCCCGCTCGATGCTGGCGCTGTATTGTACGGTCCGCGGGTTCTTGAAATTGCGTTCAAAAACGGCGACACCGGGATTGAAGGGAGTAAACCCGGCTGTCGGGACTATTCCGGGATAAACCGGACAGCCATTAAGGCCGCCGGACGGGGCCACTTTGCTGCCGGAACACAGGAAGTTGGCGAAGAAGATGTTGCCGGCGATCGCCCCGTCCGTGTTTCGCGGGCCGGCTACGACCAAGCCCGGAATGCGGGCGTAATAGATGCCCGCTCCAAGCCGGATCGCTGTCTTGCCGTCATCGCCCGGCGACCAGGCAAGAGCTACTCGCGGTGCAAAGCCGTCAGTAAAGTCCGGGATCGAACCATCGGACGGAAAGCGAGGATCATTGACGAACTGTCCGAAACGCGTATCGGACACGTTGTTGATCGGATCGGGCTGATACTGGGCTTCCCAGCGGAACCCGAGATTGAGCGTCAGATTTCGCCGGACCTGCCAATTGTCCTGAATATAGAGCCCGGGCTCGATGTTCGTATAAGCCTGAGTGCCCGCTTCTTCTACGGTTCGGTTTCCGATCGGGGCAAACTGCAGATAAAGCTGAAGAGCTGCCGGGCTGATGCCGTCAATGTAGTCGATAAACCCGTCGATGGCGTCTTCGATGGTCGGAGCCGCGAAGATATAACGCCCGCGGGCAAATCCGATAAAGGTTTGCGAAACGCGCGTACGGTTCAGGTCAAAGCCGAACTTGACCGTATGGTTGCCGCGAACGACCGTGAAGTTGTCCGTGAACTGAAGCCGCACGTCGTCTGACGGAACGGGCAGGAAAAAAGGACGGCCAAAGCGGTAAGAGATCGAACCGTCAAAAGTGCCGATGGTCGTATCCGGCAGGTCCGGCCCATCGTAGAATCGCGGGCGTTCCTCTTTCGCCCATTGGAAGCGAAACTCGTTGAGCAGCGTCGGGCTGATGGTCGTCACGAGCTGAGCAATGAACGAATTCGAATTGTTCGTCTCGCGTCCGTTTGCCGAGGTTCCCCAGGTCGGGACGTCGAAAGTGCCGTTGATCTGTTCGGCCCGGCTGTAGTTGTGCCGAAGCGTCAAGAGATTCTTGCTGTTGACGTTGATATCGACCTTGCCGAGAAGTACATCGGCATCGTTCGAGCGATTGATGATGCCCTGCTCGCCCGGCGAGTTGAACCGGGTCGCGAAAATGTTCACCAAAACCGGGTCGATGAAATTCGGCTTGCTGCTTTCACCGTCGTTGCGTTCATAAGCAACGAAGAAGAACGCCTTGTCCCGCTTGATCGGCCCGCCGATATTGCCGCCAAACTGGTAGTTGGTGAAATCCTCGACCGGCAGCCCGGCGTCCACGGCGTCGGGATTCTGGCTGGAGAGATTCTGATTGCGAAAGAAGAGAAATGCCGCACCCGAAAATTCGTTGGTTCCCGATTTTGTAACAACGTTAATAAAGCCGCCCGAACTTCGCCCAAACTCGGCGGAAGCACCGACCGGGACGACCTGAAATTCCTTGACCGATTCAAGGCTGATCGTGAACGCCGGTCGCTGACCGCCACGCTGCTCGCCAAAGAAAGGGTTGTTTGCGTCCGAACCGTCGATCGAGACGTTATTCTGAATGCCCTTCTGTCCGTTGATCGTGATCTCGTCGCCGTCAGGGCCTTGGACGATCGAGACGCCCGGTGTCAGCAATGCGAACCGCGAGAAATCACGGCGGTTGATCGGCAGGTTTTCGACCGAACGCTGATTGAGCTGAGTCGAAAGCTCGGTCCGGGCGATCTCAACGCTTTCGGACTCCGCGGAAACATCGACCGTTTCCTCGGTCTGCCCGACCTTGAGCTCGATGCGAAGGTTCAGGGTCTGGCCGATATTTACCTCGACGTTCTCAAGAATCGAGCGGCCGAAACCGCTGGCGCTAGTTGCAACTTGATATCGCCCGAGCGGGAGCAGCGGAGCAGTAAAAAATCCATCCGAGTTCGAGCTGACCGAGCGCTCGAACCCGGTCGCTGCATTCTTGAGAGTGATAACAGCTCCCGGAACGGCGGCTCCGTTCGGGTCAAGAACGGTACCCTGTATCGTACCGGTGGTGGCTTGCGATTGAGCGAGGGCCGTAGTGGTGAGGCAGGCCGCGAGAAAAATAATCGAAAGGGTTCGTTTGAATGTGATCATTTGTTGTCCTCGCGAAGCGGCCGGGTTGCAGGATCGCGGCCCGGTCGGATCGATCGTGTAAATTTCTTTGCCGGCATTCTTCGGCGTCGGCGACCGTTAACAGTTTTGTAATCCGCGCGATTATATGCCTCTATGGTTATGGAAACAATCGCCGGAATGTTAAATCTTCCTGCTCTGGTTCATATGCGGGAAAAGCAGGTGACATTGGCGGTTTATGGTATTATTTTCCTGTCTCCCCGTTCATGGGCTAGCCCCGTTCGATCCCGGTTTTCGGAGGAAAATTTGTATGCTCGCAAAGGTGGTCATCGTTCTAGGTGTACTTGGTGTCTTGCTCGGGTTCGGCGTTGCCGTGGTCTCGGCTCTTCTGCCGGAGCTTACGAGCGGGCGAGTGAATTGGGAAGAGGCAGCACTTGGGATAATCCCCGGCGTGCTGGTGCTTATAGTCTCCTTCTTTATCTTGGTGATCGGTGTCGTACTGCTGGTCGTCGGGAAAAGGAAGAAACAACCGTAGAAAAACAAGGAGGAAAGAGTGAAATTTGTAAGACCTGTAATTAGCGTTCTGGCAATTCTTTTTGCATTTGCGGCTTTTTCGGCTGAGGCCAACGCACAGCCGACCGATGCGCAGATCAAGCGCGACATCTCCGGGCCGAAGACCATTTCGGTGACATTTCGCGGCCCGGGCAAGCGGGAATGGAGTTCGACCTACAGCAAATATATTTGGTCGCGGAACTTTACCGCCAAAGTTCGAACGGATGATCCAAAGGTGAACGTGATAGTCACCGGAACCGCTTCCTATGATATCGTCGGCAGCCGCTACACTTTCTGGCGGACCTTTATCACCTCGAACGAATATGAAGGCATACCGAACCCGACGAATGCGGATGTGAACGCGTTGATCGAAAGGTTTGGGCTTGAGAAGTTCATGGGGAATTATCGGTATAACCGTGTGATCGGCAAGGTGGAATCGATCGGGCTTTCCGAGACGCCCAATTTCGTTTGGCATAACCCGAACTCGGTTTCGTTCAATGTGACGGCCGTCTATAGGGAACGAACAAATGACGTCGGCGGGAATGAGCGGATATCTCAGGTCTATGAGATCCGGCTTTATCGCACTGCGGTCGGAGCCGAATGGAACAATATGATCTCGACCGCCCGCGACCGGAAGGTGCTTTGATCGTCAGCTCAAGAGAACAATGAGGATAGCCGGCCATATTCCAATGCCGGCTTCGTCTTTTTCCGAAAGCTAGATAGTGAAAAGCGGCCGGAGATTGGTTATATTTATCGTTTAGGCTGAGATTCGGCCGAGTGCAGGCAATGAAGCCCTTTTTCGTCAGAGACATCGCGATCGACCCGCCGCTTATCCTTTCACCGATGGCGGGCGTGACGGACTACGTCTTCCGGCGGCTGATCAAGCGGCGCGGCGGCGTCGGACTTGTGGTCTCTGAGTTCATCTCGGTCGAGGGGTTGACCCGTGGAAATCCCAAATCAAAGCGGCAAATGCGGTTCGACGAGGAAGAGCGGCCGTTTGCCGTCCAGATCTTTGGCGGGCGGCCGGAGCGGATGGCGATGGGAGCCGAAATGGCCGAAGAGGTCGGTGCGGACATTTTGGACGTCAATTGCGGCTGCCCGGCTCCCAAGGTCGTGAAGAACGGCGGCGGCTCCGGCCTGCTTCGCGAACCGGATCGGCTTGAGGATATACTTAGGGCGATCAAGCGGGCGATCTCGATACCTCTGACCCTTAAGCTCAGGACCGGCTATTCCGATTCGAGCATCAACGTGGTCGATGTTGCAAAAATGGCCGAGCAATGTGGCGTTGAGCACATTCAGGTCCACGGTCGGACCCGCGAACAGGGCTACAAGGGCCTCGCCAATTGGGATCTGATCCGGCAGGTCAAGGAAGCGGTCTCGATCCCTGTTTCAGGCAACGGCGACATCACGTCGATCGATTATGGAATGGAAAAATGGCGTGAATCGGGTGTCAATGGCATCCTGATCGGACGTGGTGCGATGCAGAACCCCTGGATCTTTCGGCAGTTTGAGGATGTGCTTGCAGGCCGCGATCCCTATCAGCCCGATCTCGCGGAAAAGAAGGCCGTTCTGCTCGAGTTCTTTGAGATGTGCCTTGGCGAGATGCCTGAGATAGTTGCACTCGGCAAGATGAAGCAGCTTGCGGGCCAATTTACCAAAGGGCTGCCGGGCGGAGCCGTGTTCAGGCAGACGCTTTACCATTCGCATTCCGAGCAGGAGATACTCGATAACATTGAAGCCTATTTTACCGGACTCAATGGTGATCGGGTCCGATCTGAAGAGTCAAGTGCCGATACAGATCTGGAGTTCGCTTCGTGTGAGTCGGCTTCGACAGTTGCCGCGGCAATTTGACGCAACGGTTCAAGCTATCGCTTTTTGAGTTTATGATACCTCGATTCATAGTCCTCTCGCTTTTCCTATGCTTGGCGTTCATCGCGACAGCGAACGAGACCTTAGCACAAAATCGCAAGAACGCGGCCCAACAGGGTCAGGAGGTCAACGTCACTGCGTCTGCGACCCCGGCCTTTGCCGAAGTGCTGCTGAGAAAGGTCGAGCTTGAAGCTGAATTGGAGGGCCTCTTGATCGAGTACACCGACGAGTTTCCGCGGGTCGTAAATCTAAAACATGAGGTGGGGCTATTAAATGCCGAGATCGAGAATCTTCGCAAAGTTCCCGCCGAACAGTCCGGCAAGCTGACCCTTGCCTTGGGGAAGTTGCTGGTCAAGCGGGCTGAGCTTTCGACCGATCTCTGGGTGCTGCTTAAGACCTACAAAGAAGAGCATCCGGATGTGAAGCGGGCCAAACGCCGTGTTGAAATCTATTCGAACGCGATCACGGCGATCCTAAAGTAGTTCGTCGTCGCCCGATGATTCGCTGATGACCCTGTAAAGAGCCGAGGCATCTGCTTTTGCGACCTGCTTTGCGGCGGGAAATGCGGCCACTTCAACCTCGATCCGTGCGTTGGTGCGGATAACGGTTATACGGTCGCCGATGCGGATATCCTTTCCCGGCTTTGTTGTTGAATCATTTACGAGTATCTTGCCCGCCTCGCAGAGTTCCTTCACCAGCGGCCGGCGAAGCACCAGCCGACTTGCTTTCAGGTAAACATCAAGCCTCATAGCAAAAAAATAAGGGCGTCCAGTTGGACGCCGCTATTGTACCAGGTCAAGTGAATTCCTATTGATTGTCCGATTTCGTGTTCGAGCGTTCCTCGGCAAAAAGGATCGGAGCAACCTCGGGCCGATACGAATCGTTGATCTTTATGTAAGCATCCTCGCGGAGCTTCGCAAAGAACTTTTTGTTCGCCTCGGGAAGCTTCTCCTGGAGGATCGCCATTCGGACCGCATTCTCATCGAAGCGGCTCTCATTGCTTGCCGCCGAGCGGGCATCGACCCGAAGTATTACTACGCCGATCTGATCTATCTCGATCGGGTCGGAGTATTCGCCGACCTTCTTACCTGCGATCGCCTTGGCAAATTTCTCGTCAAGCTCCGCGACGTCGTATTCCTCGAGCTTGCCGCCGCTGGTTGCTGCATTTGGACGGTCCGAATTCTCCGCAACAAGCTTCAGGAAATCGGCTCCGCCGCGAAGCTGCTGGACTAATTCCGCCGCACGCTGACGGACCGAGCCTTCGGAACGTCCGGCAAAGCCAAGGAAGATCTCACTGAGCGTTACGGTCTCCGGCTTCGTAAAACGAGCCTTATTCTTGTTGAAATATTCCTGGAGTTCTCGCGGGGTTGCTTCCCAATAGACCTTTCGCTGAACGTCCTGCTGGATGACGAATTCGCGTGTGATCTGCCGACGCCACATTTCGCGGATCTCATCCGGGTCAACATTATTCCGCCGCATTTCGGCAAAAAGAGCATCGAGCGTCTTCAGTTTGTTTTGCTCCATTATCTGGAGAAAACGCTGGTTGACCGATTGCTCTACATCACGGTCGATATTAAGTTCCTTGCCGCGCTGAAGGATCAATTCTTCATTGATCAGGCTGGCGATCAGTTCGCCCTTCTTGCCGGCGAGCTCCTGCTCGGCGGCCTCGCGGGTCTTGCCTTGCTCGACCCCGGCCTCGACCAACGACTTCATCTCGCGTTTTACCCGCGAAAGCGTGATGACGCCGTCGTTCACCTGAGCGATTACCTCATCGATCACTCGCTCTTCGGTTTCCTGAGCAAGGGCCATACCGGCAGCCGCGAACATTACGACTGCTGACAATACTGCGGAAAGATATCGGTTCATTTTCTTATTCATTGTCGATAATGGACTTTTTCGCCGTTTGACGGGTTTTGATGCGATAAACCTTCTCAGGGTTTGTCCCGGAGAGTTCTTTCGATCGAGAAAAAGCCTTATCAAAAACCTAGATAATACCATTTCTTTTGCGGATTTTCCGATTCTCGGCAATGGTTTAGCCGCGAATCGTCTCGAGCACATGGCGGACGACCGAAAGCGGCTCGAGCCCATTCAAGGGAAACCGCAGAATTCCGGAAGGCGAAAAGCTTACGTTTTCGCCGTTCTCTACCATTGCCATCAGCCGCTCCGGGTTCACTTTTGAATTCTGGCTGAGCTTTACGGCGGCCCCTTCGGCGACCCGATCGATCGACACAACGTGCATCGATTCGGCCAACCGGCGGAGCGAACTGAACCCGAGCAGTGATTCGACCGAATCCGGAAGGCGGCCATAGCGGTCCTCGATCTCATTTCGGATCTCGGCTATCTCTTCACCCGAACCGGCCGCCGAAATGCGTTTATAGGTTCGCAGCCGCTGCGAGGTATCGGCGATGTACTCGTGCGGAATCGTCAGGTCGAGCCCCAGATTGATCGTGACCGGAGTTTCGTCCTCGACCTCCTCGCCGCGAAGCTCGGCCACGGTTCGCTCGAGCATTCGAGTGTAAAGGTCAAATCCGAGAGCGTCGAGATGTCCAGACTGTTGCCCGCCAAGCAGATTGCCCGCACCGCGAAGTTCGAGGTCGAGGGCGGCGATGCGGAAGCCCGCCCCGAGGTCTGAGAACTCGCGGATCGCGGCCAGCCGGCGACGCGCGATCGGCGTCAGTTCTAGCTCACTTGGTATCAACAAATAAGCATAAGCACGTCGGTCCGAGCGCCCAACGCGGCCGCGAAGCTGATAGAGTTGCGAAAGGCCGTAATTGTCCGCCCGGTTGATTATGATGGTGTTTGCCCGCGGAATGTCGATACCGTTCTCGATGATGGTCGTCGCGACGAGGACGTCGTATTTGAAGTCTATGAAATCGAGCATCACCTGCTCCATCTGCTTCTCGTTCATCTTTCCGTGACCGATGGCGATGCGGGCCTCGGGGACGATCTTTTGGATCAATGCACCGATCGAATCGATCGTCTCGACCCGATTGTGGATGAAAAAGACCTGGCCGTTGCGGGCCATTTCAAGCTCGATGGCCGAGCGGATGACGCTCTCGCCAAACTGGACGACCTGCGTATTGATGGCCAGCCGGTCACGCGGCGGCGTCTCGATAATAGACATATCGCGGATGCCCATCAGTGACATGTTCAATGTCCGCGGTATCGGCGTTGCCGAGAGTGTTAGCACGTCCACCTTTTTCCTGAGCTGTTTGAGCTTTTCTTTGTGGGCGACGCCGAACCGCTGTTCTTCATCGACGACGACGAGCCCGAGCTTCGGAAGCGTAACGTCGTTCGAGAGGATCCGGTGCGTGCCGATCAGGACGTCGACATCGCCTTTCTCAGCGGCCGCTACGACCTCGGTCTGCTCTGCCTTGGAACGGAACCGCGAGAGCAGTTCGGTCTTGACCGGAAAAGGGGCGAAGCGTTTCGTGAACGACTCAAAATGCTGATAGGCGAGGATCGTCGTCGGGGCGAGTATGGCGACCTGTTTGCCGTCCATTACTGCCTTGAACGCGGCACGCATCGCGACCTCGGTCTTGCCGTATCCGACATCGCCGACTATCAGCCGGTCCATCGGACGAGGCGATTCCATATCCGCTTTGACGTCGTCGATCGCCTTTGCCTGGTCAGGCGTCAGTTCGTAGGGAAAGGCGTCCTCAAACTCGTGCTGCCATGGAGCATCGGGCGAAAATGCGTAGCCCGAAACGAGCTTCCGCTCGGCGTAGAGCTTGAGAAGCTCATCGGCCATATCGCGCATCGCCCGTTTTGCTTTGGCCTTTGTCTTTTGCCAGCCGAGCCCGCCAAGCCGGTCGAGGGTCGGCGATGCCGTCTCGCCCGAGGCATAACGCGAAACAAGGTCGAGCCGTTCGACCGGGACGAAGAGCTTCGCATCGTCGGCATAAACGAGCAGCATGAACTCGCGTTCGCCGGCGGGCGAGGCGATGGTCTGCAGCCCATCGAACCGGCCGATGCCATGGTCGATGTGAACAACATAATCGCCTTGTTTCAGGTCGCGAAAATCCGAAATGAACGCACCGACGCGGCGTTTACCGCCCGTCCCGCTTGAGCGGATCGAAGGCTGCGGCCGGATCGTGTTGCCGAAGATCTCGGCCTCGGTAACTATATCGACACCTTCATCCGCCAGTGAGAACCCGCCGGTCAGGCTGCCAATTCGGACCGTCCCTGCGGGAGCGTTAATGCCGTATTCGCGAAGTATTTCCTCGATCCGCTCGGCCATTCCGTGCGTCGCCGCGACGATCGACGGCATTCGGCTCTTAAGTTCTGCGACGAAGGCCTTTACATCTCCGTTGAACTGACGTGCGGGCGGTGCATGGATGGCGGCTTCGGAGCGGACGGCAGCGGCCGGGAAAAGAAATAGCGGGTTCACTGAACTGCCCGATTCAGGCAATGCGTGATCCTCGTCGGTCGCGGCGGCGGCAAGCCCGAGTGCCCTCATCTCGAGCCTTTGGCTGCGGCCGATGATCTCGCGAAGCTTTTTACCGTCAAAGAAAAGCTCTTCGGGACCGAGGCCGATCTGGCCCGAGGCGAGTGATTCGGCAAAATGCCGTGCCGTATTGGCGTGAAGCTCTGCGATCGCCGCCTCAGCCGAGACCGGTTCATCGATGAGCAAAATGTGTTTGTCGAGGTGGTCGAGAATGCTGGACCTTAGCGGTCGAACCAGAGGAAAAAGGAACTCCCAGCCGGAAAACGTTTCGCCGTGTTCGGCAAAAGCAAGCCGGTCGCGAAGCCCGCGGGCAAGCTCCGGCGAGGTGAACCGCTCTTCGGCTTCGGCAGCCCAGAGACGCAGATCGTCCGGCTCGGCCACAAGTTCACGCATCGGAGCGAGGTTAACGGCGTTCAGCTTTCCGGTCGAGAGTTGCGTTGCCGGGTCGAAACTCCGGATCGAATCCAGCTCATCGCCGAAAAAGTCGAGGCGGACGGGAAGTTCGCGGTCCGGCGGCCAGACGTCGATAATGCCGCCGCGGACCGAAAACTGCCCGATCGATGTCACCGGATCTTCGCGGACGTAACCGGCGGCGACGAGCTTGCGCATCATTTGCTTCGGCGGAAGTTCGCTTCCGAGCGAAAGCCTGCACCCGGCCTCGGCCACGTCGCCGGGCGAGACGATCCGTGCGGCAAGTGCGGTCGCGGAGGTGATCAGAATATCGGGCGTTTCCGATGCCAGCCGCCAGAGCGTTTCTGCCCTGAGTCGTTCGGTGTCCGGGTGCGGCGAGGCACCGGAATACGGGTCGGTCTCAAACGCGGGAAAGACGGCGATGCTCTCCGCGGTGCCGCCAAAATGATCGGCAAAGAAGGCCAGATTCGCATTCCACGTTTCAAGGTCGCGGGTTTCGGGCGTTACGATAACGACCGGCCGGCCAACGGCCTTTCGCAGGCGGGCGGCGAAATAAGCCTTTGCGGGAATCGATGTCAGGCCCGAGAGGCACACTGCCTCCGCACCGCCGCGTAGGGCAGCAACAAGGATTTCGAATGTTTCCCGTTCAGCTTCTTTCATCCCAAAGTGCGCGCACGCCTGCCCGGAAAAGGGAATCGGCTCCCCTTGTTTCCGGCAACTACTTACGTCCGCAAAAACGAAACGGAATCTAACGCCTATTCGGTAGCGGACGCCCGTTCCTTCAGTTCGATGCCGCCACGGATGTTGACTTCCCGATGAGGAAACGGCACTTCGACTCCGTGCTCGCGGAACTTCTTGATTATCGCAAAATTGAGGTTACTTCGGAAAAGCCCGGGGCGATGTAGCCGGGCACGACTCCAGGCTCGCAGCTCGAAGTTCAGCGAGTTGTCGCCAAACTCAAGAAAACGGACCGAGGGCGGCGGGCTTTCGAGCACGTCCTCGTTCTCTTCGGCGGCCTCAAGCAAAAGCCGTTCGACCAGGTCGAGGTCCGAGTCGTAGCCGACTCCGACCGGGATCTTGAAGCGGACGGCCCCGCCCTCGAGGCTCCAGTTGATGACGTTCTCCGAGATGAACTTGCTGTTCGGGACGATGATCGCGATGTTGTCGTTTGTCCGGATGGTGGTGCTGCGGGCGCCGATGTGTGTTACCTCGCCGTGAACGTCATCGACCTCGATGCGGTCGCCGACCTTGATCGGCCGCTCGAAAAGGATGATCAGGCCGCTGATGAAATTGTTGGCAACGTTCTGCAGGCCAAAGCCGACACCGATACCGATGGCACCAGCAAGCACGTTGAGTGTCGTCAGGTCGATCCCGATAGTTTGCAGCAGGATCAGGAAACCGATGACAAAAACCAGGTAGCGGATGATCGTCCCGATAGCCTCGCGGGCACCAATGTCGAGCCGTGTCCGCGTGAGCACGCGGTCGATCAGCAGCCGCCGGAGCTTTGAGGAAAGATAGATGAGAAGCAGAGTGAAAGCCAGCACGTAAAGAATGCTGAGCGGGGTTATCTTCGCGTTGCCGAGCGCAAAGAGGTTGTAGTTCAGGAACCGGAAGACCGGCTCAAGCGAATCGGCGAGAACTTGCTGCATTAAGCCTTGAGTTTAAACCAGCCGGGCGAGGACGCCAAACATTGCCCGCCCGGCCTCACTCGTTTGTTATCGCTCGGTGGTGGTTTATATTAAGTGTTTACGCGAAATCGAAAGCAATGAGCATAACTCCATTTGACGAAATAATCGAACAGAACGACCAGACGGCGGCACGACGCGAGCACCTTGAAAAGCTGCGGGAACTGGTCGGCAATCCGTATCCGAACAAGTTCGGCCGGAGCACGCTTTCGGGCGAAGAGGACACGATCACCCGACTTCTTGAGTATCCTCCCGTGGCGGAGATCAATGCCGAGATGTATGCGATCCTTGCCTCGCTCGGCGAGGGCGAGCGTCCGCCGGCAGAAAAGAAGGACGCGCTCAATAAACGACTGAAGGCGCTCGGAAATGTACGCATCGCGGGCAGGATGGCCGTCCCGCCGCGAGTGATGGGCAAGGCCGCGTTCGTGCATCTTTCGGACGGCATTTCGCGGCTGCAGGTTTACGTCCGCAAGCAGGATGCCGTCGCCATCAGCAACGACACCGGCGAGCCACTCGACGAAGAAGGCAAGGCGTGGGAGGTCTTCGGCTACCTTGACCACGGCGATTTCATCGGCGTCGAGGGCTATCTTTTTATCACCAACACGGGCGAGCTTTCGGTGCATGTGGAGAAGCTGCAATTCCTCGCCAAGGCGATGCTCCCGATGCCGGACAAAATGCACGGCATTGCCGACCCCGAGATCCGCCAGCGGCAGCGTTATGCCGACCTGATCGCTTCGAGCCTGCAGATCGAGCACGACGGCCTGACGACCCGCGAGGTCTTTGAACGCCGGGCAAAGCTCATTTCCTCGATCCGCCATTTCCTCGAAGACCATGGCTATATCGAGGTCGAAACGCCGATGCTGACGCCAAAGGCGACCGGTGCCGCCGCGAAGCCATTCAAAACGCACCACAACGCGCTCGATATCGACCTCTACGCTCGCATTGCGCCCGAACTTTACCTTAAGCGGCTCGTCGTCGGCGGCTTCGAAAAGGTTTACGAACTCAACCGCAACTTCCGCAACGAAGGCATCAGCTACAAGCACAATCCCGAGTTCACCATGCTCGAATTCTACTGTGCCTACATGGACGTCAACGGGATGATGGACTTCTGCGAGCAGCTTTTGATAAATTCCATAACTTTTTCTAACGGATCGCTGAGTGTTAAGTTGACCAACGACCCTTATGCCGACGTAGTAATTGATTTTTCGTCATTCGAAAGGATTTCGATGCGAGAGGCCGTGATTCGTTTCTGGCAGAACAAAGGTCAGAGAATTGGACAGGGAGACCTGGATATCGATTGGTTTGATGATATCGACAAGCTTCGGCGACTTGTATTGTGGACTGCGTTGATTGACAACGAACTGCGAAAATCTGGAATGCAGCAGATGAATGTTGCGACGATACTAAATTATGATCCGAAACTCGAATCAGGAGACAACGACGATGAAGATGATATGGGAATCAGCATATACATTGACGTTATTTCTAAAGAGCTCGGATTTTGGCAGGCAACCGAAAGTATCAACGACAGTTTCAAGGCTGGACACGAGACTGATTTCCAGCGATTTGAAACGCGAATTCAACGTGTTCTACGGACGGTGCTTGATAATTCGATGTCGGAAGAGTTGCAGCTTGCTCGAATTACTCAGTTCCTTTTTGAGGAAGTTGTCGAGAGGAATCTCATCCAGCCTACGTTCATTGTCGATTACCCGAAATCCATCTCTCCGCTCTCAAAAGCATCACCGCAGAATCCGCAGGTCGCCGAGCGGTTCGAGCTGTTTATCAATGGCATGGAGGTCGCGAACGGCTTTTCGGAGCTCAACGATCCCCGGGAGCAGTACGACCGCTTTGCCGACCAGATGAAGGCCCGCGAGAGCGGCGACGAGGAGGCGATGGTGCTCGATGAGGACTACATTCGAGCACTCAGCTACGGCATGCCGCCCGCCGCCGGTATCGGCATCGGCATCGACCGCCTGACCATGCTCCTCACCAACAAACACTCCATCCGCGACGTGATCCTCTTCCCCCACATGCGCCCGGAAAAACGAGTAGCCACAGAGGACACAGAGAGCAAAGAGTAAGATCGTTTGACGGCGACGAAACCTTAAGCCCGCCGGTGAAGACAAGAGTGGAGCCCTGGGTCTTGAAGAAGCATAGTTTTCCAGGTCGCCATAGGCGACAAATGTTAAAGCCCGCGGGTGAAGCCGGAGGCGGAACCCCGGGTAACATCCGAGTATTGTGCCGTCCCTGAAGGGGACGAACAACCCATATGCCGCAATCGTTGATCAAGATAATCGTTCACATTGTTTTCTCAACTAAGGACCGACGGCCCCTCATCCCGCCTGACTTCGAGGACGAACTCTTTGCCTACATTACCGGTATCGTGCGGAACAATAACGCTAAGCTGATCATCGCAAACGGGATCGCCGATCACGTTCATTTGCTTATCTCGGCGGGCCGGTTGGATATCCCGACCCTTGTTGGCGATATTAAACGCTCGACTTCTTTATGGATGAAGAAAAAGGGCGTCAGGGATTTCTATTGGCAAGCCGGCTATGGAGCGTTTTCCATCGGTGAGGCACAGATCCCTGCCGTCCGCGATTACATCGCACGGCAAAAGGAGCATCATCAGAAGCGGGATTATAAGGACGAGTTGCGGGTGATTTGTCAGCGGTACAATGTTGATATCGATGAACGATATGTTTGGGATTGATGCGTCCCTTTCAGGGACGATTAGGCTGGGCGGACGTGCTAGGGTTTCGCTCACTGCGTTCGCTCCACCCTAGGCTTTAGCATTTGTCGCCTTTGGCGACGCTGATGGACGTATTTCGTCGCGCCGGTCGATGAAGAAAATGGACACGGACTTTACAGTTCCGTGTCCATTTCTTCGTGCAAAATGCATTGAATGAAACGCCCTTGCTTACGTGCGGGCCTCCGCATTTGCCCTACTTCGTCACGACGTAATACGTGTTCATTGCGTCGTGTTCGAGGTGGTTGATCTGGACGTTGGCGAAGCCGGCGTCCTTCATCATCTGTTCGGCAAGTTCCTCACCCCACATTGCCCCGAGACCGTCGCCGCCCTGTGCGAGCGAGACGGTCATGCAGTGCATACACGAGATCGTATAAAGCCACGGAGCGACCGGCAGCTCGAGGTTTTTCTCGAGGTGTGATGAGCCGGTGATGTCCTGCACCAGATAAACGCCATCCGGTCGCAAGGCCTGATTGATGCTCCGGAGCATTCCCGCCGGGTCGGCCTGATCGTGGATCGCGTCAAATGACGTGATCAGGTCATACGCCTCCGTCTCGCCGATATTTGCGGCGTCGCGGACCTCGAACCGGACGTTCGTGAGGCCCTTTGCCTTCGCATCAGCGTTTGCCCGGGCGATGCCTTCCTCCGAAAAGTCGTAACCTGCAAAGCGGCTGTTCGGATACTTCTCGGCAAGAACCGTCATCGCCCGGCCCGAGCCGCAGCCGACGTCGAGCACGTCGATGCCCGCCTCGAGCTTCTCCTTCAGCCCCGGAACTATCGGAATGATGTAAGGCTCAAGAGCGGCTACGATCGTCTGCGCGCTTTCGGCCGCCATCACTTCGTGGAACCGCGGATACTCGGAATAGGGAACTCCGCCGCCATTGCGAAAGCTTTCGATCAGCTTGTCCTCAACTCCTGCAAGCACCGGGACGAATTCCATCGAAGCCGCGAAGTTATAGACGCCGCCGCTCGTCAGGAACGCGGCATGCTCGGCCGGAAGCTGATAGGTCTTCGTCTCGGGCGAATAGGTGACGATCTTGCCGGTCACCATCGTGCCGAGCCACTCGCGAACGTAACGCTCATTGAGCCCCGCTGCGTCGGCGATCTGTTGCGAGGTCGAGGCCGGAAGGCCTGCCATCGCCTCGAAAAGCCCGACGCGGTTGCCGATGCTGAGAGCCAATGCGACGGCCGCTTTGTTCAATGTATCGATAAGGCTCTCGGAAAAAGCCTCGGCTTTCTGCTGGTTAAAATTGCTGTCTAACATAAATACTCCTGTAATATAGAGCGGTCGCGGCGGGAAGTTCCCACCGCGGATCGCCGGATGAAAGTCTTCGTACTGACAACCTTTGCCCTCACCGCCTTTGCGTTCAATTCCATTCTCTGCCGAATGGCGCTCCGGGCCGGCGAGGCCGATGCGGCCGGATTTACGGCGGTCCGGCTGCTTTCCGGAGCCTTTGTACTTGCCGCGATCCTGCTGCTGTCCGGTAAGACGCAGAACCCGGCAAAAAACGGCAACTGGCCCTCGGCATTTTTTCTCTTCGCCTATGCCATCGCGTTTTCATTCGCCTATTTTGGGCTGACGGCGGCCACCGGTGCGCTGATCCTTTTCGGCTGCGTGCAGATAACGATGATCGCTGCGGCCGTTTTTCGCGGCGAGCGGCCGGCCTTGGGCGAGTGGTTCGGCGTTCTGGTCGCGTTCTCGGGGCTTGTGTATCTGATGCTGCCGGGGCTTACGGCTCCGCCTTTGGCGAGCGCATTGCTGATGGCGGCGGCGGGCGTTGCCTGGGGCTTCTACACGCTCCGCGGAAAGGGAAGCACCGACCCGCTGGCCGATACGGCTGGGAACTTCATCCGCTCGGTGCCGATGATCGCCATCGCGGCTTTGCCTTTCGCTCTCCAGATCGGGCTTACGTTGCGGGGCTTTGTGCTGGCTGTGCTTTCGGGAGCCGTCGCTTCGGGCATCGGTTATTGGGCGTGGTATGCCGCACTTCGCGACCTTACGGCGACGCGGGCTTCGGTGCTTCAGCTCTCCGTGCCGGCGATCGCTGCTCTTGGCGGTTTTCTTTTTCTCTCAGAATCTGCAGACCTTCGGCTACTTGCCTCCGGGGCTCTCATCCTTGGCGGCATCGGCCTGACCATCTTTTTCAAACCAAAGGCCTGACTGAGAGCTGTCTTTATGCTCAGCCTGCTCTGAGTCTATTTCAGATCAAAATGCTTCGGCTGGCAGTGCTTTTAGAGTATTCGGCGAAATTCCATAGGAGACCGCCGTTTGTGCCAGCGAGAGACGAAGACGGGCACGGGCCCGCGAGAGGCGGGACATAACGGTGCCGATCGGGATCTGAAGTATCTCGGCTACTTCTTTGTAGTCGAACTCATGAACGTCCGCGAGCAGGACGACCGAGCGATAGTGTTCAGGAAGGGCGTTGAGAGCCTCGATCACCTCGCGGTCGGTCAGCGTTTCCGGAACCGACTCCGTTCCCGGCGAAAGCTCGAAAACCAGATCATCTGCCTCGGTGAGATATTTCGAGCGCGTGATCATTTTCCGGCGGTGATGATCGTACTTATTGAAGAGTATCTTGTAGAGCCACGCTCGGCAGTTCGTTCCCGGTTCGTACTGGTCGAACGACTTCCACGCCTGCATATAGTAGGTCTCTTGAACGAGGTCGTCGGCATCGATCCTGCTGCGGGTCAGCCGCAGGGCGGTCCGGTAAAGGTCGTTGATGTGCTGCATCGCTTCGGCTTCGAAGATCTCGGGTGTGTTCTCGTTCATTTATCTCTCCGGGACGGCCTTGAAACTGGCGTCTTTAACCCTTAGTCGGAGAGCCGGGCGATTCCTTACAGATTTTTTTCGTGAGTGCCGATCGTTTCGCCTTTATGCAGCCGGCAGACCTAGGCGGCGGCCTTCAGGGCCCGTTCTTCCTCGGCATCTGACGGGGATGAAACGGTCGGGGCACGAAGGGTCAGAAACTGAACCGGATCCTTCTTGAAGACGAGGTCGAGCGTCCAATCCATCGCGACGCGGAGCTTCTTCTCGAACCGCGGGAGTTTCATCAGATAGATCGTCCGCCAGAGCCACCATGCAATGAAGCCGGAAAAGTTGAAGCCCATTATCTGGGCGACGCCGGTTCGGCGGCCGAGGGCTGCGAGTTGGCCGAGGGTTTCGAACCTGAACTTCTTCGGGGTGCCGCCGTTGATCGCCGCAATGATGTTGCGGGCAACGGCCTTTCCCTGCCGCATCGCGTGTTGTGCGGTTGGCGGGTGAAACTTCCCATCGGCTTTGGGTACGGCGGCGCAATCGCCGACGGCCCAGAGGCCTTCGAAGCCGGGAAC
This sequence comes from Acidobacteriota bacterium, assembly GCA_019639135.1. Lineage (GTDB taxonomy): Bacteria > Acidobacteriota > Blastocatellia > Pyrinomonadales > Pyrinomonadaceae > OLB17. The sequence continues at coordinate 48,163 of JAHBSL010000006.1, read as the reverse complement.
GCCGAGGAACTCGTCAGTGCAGAGCCGTCCGCGGTCCTTCTCGCAGGGAAGCGGGCCGAGCATCGGATTTGGTGCCGTACCGGCGGTCCAGATGACGGAATTGGAAGTGATCGCTTCGCCTGAGCTTAGCGTCACAACGTTGCCATCGACACCGGAAACGAGCGTGCCGAGCTTGATCTCGACTCCGCGGGCCGTCAATTTTTCGGCGGCGTATTCGCCGAGCTTTCGACTGAGTTCGGGAAGAATGACGTCGCCGCCATGGACGAGAACGACGCGGAGCATATCTTCGCGAAGATTCGGGTAGAAGCGAACGGCGGCTCGAAGAAAGTCATTGATACCGGCGATGGTCTCGACCCCGGCGAATCCGCCGCCGGCGACGACAAAATTAAGAAGCGGCTCGCGGACGTTTGGGCAGCACTCGAAATCTGCTTCCTCAAGGTTTGAGATCAGATGATTGCGAAGATAGATCGCATCACCGAGCGATTTCATCGTCAGGGCGTTCTCCTCGAGGCCTTTGTTGCCGAAGAAGTTCGTGATCGAACCCAGTGAGAGGACAAGATGGTCGTACTTTAGGTCGTGAAAATGCGGGTCCTTGCCGTGGGAAACTGTGACCACTTTGTTCGCGACATCGATCGACTCAACGTCTCCGTTGAAGATGTTCACGTGCTTGAGCAGCTTGCGGACCGGGCTGACGATGTGCGTGATGTCGAGGTCGCTTGCGGCCACCTCATGGAGCATCGGCGTAAAAAGGAAAAAGTTCTCGCGGTTGACGAGCGTTACTTCGATCTCGGCATTTCGTGCGATCGTCCGGTCAAATTCCAGAGCGGCGTACATTCCGCCGAACCCGCTTCCGAGGATCACGATTCTTTTCTTCTCTGACATCTTAAAGCTCTCACGGCAGACCTCTGCCGGAACTACCAGATCGCGTGAAATGACTGATTTATTCCAGCCTCTGACGCGAAGGTAGTTGGAATATTCCGGGCAGCTTGAAAGATTAAGTTCGGGTGAGGCCTGTGATCTGGTACGTCAACACGGGGAAAAGATGAGCAATAACAGCGAAATAGGCGGCAACGGTATAGACGGAGCGGGTTCGTTCCAGCGGGAGCGGGCAGCGATCTATCGACTAAAGCCTGACCATCGTTCGCGGCAAATGTCGTTCGCGGAATTTGTGGAATACGACCGCGTTCGGTCTGCCTTAAAGCGTGCCATCGAACGTGAGTTCGCACCAGAGTATTTGAAGGAAGATATCCGGAGGAGTATAAAGAGGTAGAAAATGGTTCGGCATGCCGCCATACTCGACAAAAATGCGGGACCATCGGCAATGGAGAACAGAGCCGAAACAAGTAACGTCGCGTGGAATATCGATCCCGGCAAATGGGTCGATGACCATGGCGACTACCTTTTCCGATACGCTTTCGTGCGGCTCCATGATGAGTGCCGTGCCGAGGACGCGGTCCAGGAAACGCTGCTCGCCGCACTGAAGAACCTGAACACATTCGGCGGGCGAGCCTCTGAAAGAACTTGGCTTACGGGCATTTTAAGAAACAAGATCGTCGATATAATAAGGAAAAGCTGCCGAGAGGTGATGCTAGACCCGGCGGAGACGGACCTCTCGGACTTTGACCCGCTTTTCGAACGCGAAGACGAATTCAAAGACCATTGGAGCGATACGCTCAGTCCGAGGGTATGGAAACGTTCGCAGGAGGATGCGCTGACGGAGAGCGAGTTCTTCGGTGTGCTCAACGATTGCGTGGCGAAGCTTCCGCAGCGGACCGCCGCCGCTTTTAGCCTCCGCGAAATGGAAGAGCTTGAGACAGACGAGGTGTGCGAAGTGCTCGGCATCTCGGAAAGCAACTTTTGGGTGATAATGCATCGTGCGAGAATGTCATTGAGGAGATGCATCGAGCTTAACTGGTTCATGAGGCCGCAATAATGGAAATGACGACAAGACAAAAATTGCGGCGAGAGTTCAATCGCTTTCTGCTCAGGCGGCTTCCGCCGTGCAAGGAGATCGCGATGCTGATCTCGCAGTCGCTCGACCGGCGGCTCGGGCTTCGCGAACGCCTGATCCTGCGGCTTCATCTGGTTGCCTGTCGGCCGTGCGACCGATATCTTCAGCAATCTGAGTTTCTCAGTTCGGCGATAGATGTAATGAACGCCGACGAGAAGGAAGCCCTGTACGAGGGGACCTTGAGCGCGTCGGCCCGCGAACGCATCAAGTCCGCACTCCGTTCGGCGGCTCCGCTTACGGCCCTTACCTGCCTCTTTCTAGGCTGAGATCTCCGGTCCGTCCGGGCATCCACGGCCCGATCAAAACCTTTCGAATTCGTTTGGAATTAAATCAGACCATCGCGTGATAATCCGTTGGAGGAGAAACGTGATGCGAGACGCAGCATTATTTCACGGCCACAGCCATAACACGAATAGATTTTCGACCATTCCGATCCGCAAAAAGCTCGGAGCCGACAAGGGACTCACGGGCCGCGGGGTGAGGATCGCATTTCTTGACTCGGGATTTTTCCCGCATCCGGACATCGCCGACCGCATCGTCGAGTTTCACGACGTAGCCGGCGAGGAAGCCGAACTCCGCGCGGATAGCTCCAAAGGCCATCAATGGCACGGCACGCAGGCGGCTGTCGTTTGTGCGGGTGGCGGCGATCTTTCCGGCGGCACGTATAGCGGCTTGGCGTCGAAGAGCGAACTCATTCTGGTAAAGGTCTCGCGTGCGGGCCGCATCAGTGATAGCGAGATAGAACGCGGCCTGGAGTGGATACTCGAGAATCACACGCGGCTCGGCATCAGAGTGCTGAACGTTTCGCTCGGGGGCGACTGCGACCTTGTCCTCAAGGAAAGCCGGGTGAACCAACTGGCCGAGCAGCTCGTGCGGGCCGGGGTGGTCGTCGTGGTTGCGGCGGGAAATTCGAGCGAGAGGCGTTCGATCCCGCCGGCGAGTGCTCCTTCGGTCATAACCGTAGGCGGATATTCGGATGAGAACCAGCAAGAACGGGATCGGTTCGGGCTATACCATTCGAGTTTTGGTTCAACGGCGGACGGGCATATCAAACCCGAGGTGATCGCCCCGGCGATGTTCGTTGCCGCTCCGATCCTGCCGAACACGGAAGAGTATCGCGTGGCAGAGCGGCTGACAGAAATGCTGAACCAGCCGGACTACGCGTTCCGCGAGAGCTTCATTAAGCACTGGGACGCGGCGGGGCTGCCCGAGTATCTGCTCTCGACCGACGTTGCCACCGCGCGTATCGCGGTCGAGCGCGAGATGGAGAACCGCAAGATCGTCTCGACGCATTATCAGCACGTTGACGGAACTTCCTTTGCCGCACCGATAACGGCGTCGCTCGTCGCTCAGATGCTTGAGGTAAATCCAAGGCTCGGGCCGACAGCAATAAAGGACATTCTGGTCTCGACCGCGACACGGCTTGGCGGCCAGGCGGCGATACGGCAGGGCTTCGGTATGATCAACGCGGTCGCAGCGGTTCGGCGGGCACGACTCGAACAGCATGCACTACCGCATGGCACGCTTTGCCCTCCGCGGGTCGAGGGCTCGCGGGTCGTATTCGGCTTCCACGACGACCTTGCCCGCGAGGTCTCGCTGGCAGGCGACATGAACGGATGGGACCGCGGGGCGACGCGATTCGACCGTACGAACAGCGGGCTTTGGCAGGCCTCGATCGCCGTCCCGACGACCGGGCGATACCGCTACAAGTTCGTTGTTGACGGTGTCCGGTGGGTTGAGGACCCGACACACGGTCGGAAAGAAGACGACGGTTTTGGGGGATTCAACTCGATCCTGGAGATCGCTTAAGTTCCCAAGAAAATGCAAATTGGCTGGTTCAAGACGCCGGTTGAAGGAGCTTCAGCCGGCGTCCTTTTTTGGCGAGGCGGAGTGGAATAAAGGCGGCGGCGGCGGTGATATCGAGTTCGTGAGCCAGACGCTTTCAACCGCGAGGGGACATCTTCCCGAATACCTGATCGAAGCATGGTGCCTTGGTACGTTCATGCTCTCGGCATGCTCCTTTGGTGTGTTGCTATTTCATCCTGCGTCGCCTGCGGCCGGTATCGAGCCTGTAGCCCGCGGTGTGCTGATGGGCATCGCGATGGGCCTAACGGCGATCCTGATCATCACGTCGCCCTGGGGCAAGCGTTCCGGGGCTCACTTCAATCCGGCGGTGACTCTCGCGTTCTACCGGCTCGGCAAGATAATCGGCACCGACGCCGCGTTCTATGTTTTGGCACATTTCATCGGCGGGGTTCTGGGCGTGCTTTTAGCCTGGGCGATCTTCGGCGATCGGCTCGCGGCATCGACGGTGAACTTTGTGGTAACGGTGCCCGGCATCTACGGCACATCGGCGGCAGCGGCGGGAGAGTTCCTCATCGCGTTCGTGCAGATGACGATGATCCTTGTCATCTCAAATACGATGCGGCTTTCACGATTCACGCCGTTCATCGCCGGGGCGATGGTCGCACTTTACATCGCGATCGAGGCACCGGTCTCGGGAATGAGCATGAATCCGGCACGGACGTTCGCGTCAGCGGCGGTTGCCGGTCACTGGGAAGGATGGTGGATCTATTTCACGGCACCGCCTGCGGCGATGCTTGCCGCGGCCGAGGTGTACGCACGAAGCCGCGGGATGCACCGGGTTCTCTGCGCCAAGCTTGACCACACGGGCCGGTCACGCTGCATCTTCAACTGCGGCTACCACGATGCGGAACCGGAAGCTATCGAAGTTACGAAGGACAAGCGGTTTGCGAAGACTGCGGCAGGGCTTTTCTAAGCTCAAGGACAATTTGTTATGACGAACGGACATTACGACTTGATCATCATCGGAACGGGAGCGGGCGGCGGAACGCTCGCACGCAAACTTGCGCCTTCCGGCAAAAAGATACTCATCCTCGAACGCGGCGATTACGTTAAGCGAGAACCGGACAACTGGAACTCGCGAGCCGTTAACGTCGAGGGCAAGTACAACACCAAAGAGGTCTGGTACGACCGCGACGGCAAACCGCTCCATCCGCATACGAACTACAACGTCGGCGGGAACACGAAGTTCTACGGAGCCGCTCTTTTCCGGATGCGCGAACGCGACTTCGGCGAGCTCAAACACTATGACGGCATCTCGCCGGCGTGGCCGATCACCTACGACGAACTCGAGCCTTTCTACACTCAGGCCGAGCAGATGTACGAGGTTCACGGCAATCGCGGCGAGGACCCGACCGAGCCCTGGGCCTCGGCACCGTATGCGGCCGCCGCGGTCAGCCACGAGCCTCGTATATCCGAACTTGCAGAGGACTTCGCGGCAGCGGGCGTAAAGCCCTTTCATGTGCCGCTCGGGATCCGCATAAAAGAGAATGACCGGAAGAGTAACTGCGTCCGCTGCGCGACCTGCGACGGCTTCCCTTGTCTTTTGAATGCGAAATCTGACTCACAGGTCTGCGGTGTTGACCACGCAACCCAGCGGCCGAATGTGACGCTGCTGACGAACGCGAAGGTCACACGGCTTGAGACGAACGCGACCGGAAAGAGCGTCACCGCGGTCGTGGTCGAACGCGAAGGCGAGATCGAGTCGTACTCGGCGAGCATTGTTGTGCTCTCCGCCGGTGCGATCAATTCGGCAGCTTTACTGCTTCGCTCGGCAAACGAACGGCACCCGAACGGGCTTGCGAACAGCTCGGACCAGGTCGGGCGAAACTATATGGGCCACGTTAATTCCGTCCTGCTCGCGGTCTCAAAATGCCCGAACCCGACGGTCTTTCAGAAGACACTCGGCGTAAACGATTTCTATTTCGGTGCACCGGATTTCGACTATCCGATGGGCCATATCTCGTTCGTCGGCAAGCTCGATGGCGTCACGCTTTCGGCCGGTGCCCCGAAGATAACGCCCGGCTTTACGCTCGACATGATGGCCCGCCATTCGCTCGACTTTTGGCTGACGACCGAGGACCTTCCGCGGCCGGAGAACCGAGTAACGCTGAACAAGCAGGGCGACATCGTGCTCGACTACACGCCCAACAACCTGGAGCCGCACAAGCGGCTGCAGGCGAAGCTGAAGGAACTGATGAAAAGCCAACGGGGCTGCAAGATGCACGGCCATGAGTGTCATCAGGGGCTCTTCTCGCGAAATCTCTACCTCGGGCAGCAGATACCGCTTGCGGGCGTTGCCCACCAGAACGGAACGGTGAGGTTCGGCGATGACCCGGCGACATCTGTGCTTGACCGCAACTGCAAGGCACACGATCTGGACAATCTCTACGTTGTTGACGGCGGGTTCTTTCCGTCGAGCTCGGCGGTTAACCCGGCCCTTACGATCATGGCAAACGCCCTTCGCGTAGGCCGGCACATCATGGAGAGGCTGGGATGAAACGAGCGAATAACATGATAATCCTCTTCCGAATTCGGAGGGCATTTCTTCTTGCTCTTGCGCTGATCATCCTGTTCGGTTCGGCCGAGGCGGCGGCGGTAAAGAGAATCGAGTCGGTCGGCTTTACCGTCTCGGACATGGACAGGGCGATCGATTTCTACCGCGGCGTACTGACCTTCGAAGTAGAAAGCGATACGGAGATCCATGGACGAGAGTACGAACTTCTGACCGGGGTTTTCGGCGCTCGGTCGCGGATCGTCCGGCTCCGGCTCGGCGACGAGGTGATCGAACTGACCGAGTTCTTGACGCCCCGCGGAAGGCCGATCCCGCAGGACTCGCGAAGCAACGACCTCTGGTTCCAGCACGTGGCGATCATCGTTTCGGATATGGACAAGGCATACGCACTGCTCCGAGCGAACAAGGTCGAACACGCATCGACCGGTCCGCAAACGCTGCCTGATTACATCAAGCCGGCGGCCGGCATCCGTGCATTCTATTTCAAGGACCCGGACGGCCATGTGCTTGAGGTTCTAGAGTTTCCGCCGGACAAGGGAAAAGAGAAATGGCACCGGCTTGCGAAAGGCGGACGGCTTTTTCTCGGCATAGATCACACGGCGATCGCCGTCAGCGATACCAACGCAAGCCTTGGCTTTTATGGCGAGAAACTCGGGCTTCGCGTCGCGGGCGAGAGCATGAATTACGGCCCGGAACAGGAACGGCTCAATAGCGTCTTCGGAGCAAGGCTTCGGATCACGGGCCTTGCAACGCCCGAAGAAGGCATCGCCGTCGAGTTCCTCGAATACCTAGCCCCGCGAACGGGCCGGCCGTATCCGCGAGGGTCGGCGTCGAACGATATTTGGCATTGGCAGACGAGTTTCGCTGCGGACAGTATTTCCTTCGTCGAAATGCTGAAGGCGGAATATGTTTCGAGTGGAACGGTATCTATACCAAACGGTCCGCTGGGCTTTGGCCGGGCGGCGACGGTGCGTGACCCGGATGGGCACGCCGTCAGAATCATCGAAGTTGGAGAAAAGATAAAATAATGATCATTACGGGAAAGAGAATATTGATCCTTACGGCGGCAATCGCTGCCGTAGCAATTATCGGAGCATGCGCCAAACAAAACACGCAACTCGGATTCAATGCATCGGCGGACGGCCTGGCACTTGAGGGCTACGACACAGTAGCTTACTTTGCTCTCGGCTCTGCGGCTAAGGGTGATCCGAGGTTCAAGCACGTCTGGAACGGCGTCACCTGGTATTTTTCATCCGAAGAGAATATGAAAACCTTTCAGGCCGAACCTGAACGCTATGCTCCGCAGTATGGCGGCTATTGCTCTTATGCGGTATCGGAAGGTTACACCGCCGACGGTGACCCCGAGGCCTGGAAGGTGGTCGATGGTAAGCTGTATCTGAACTACAACATGGACGTGAAGGCGACCTGGGAAAAGAAACAGAGCGAACGCATTGAGAACGCCAACAAGAACTGGGAGTCCTTTAAGACAAAGCCGCCAGTGAAAAAGGGCTGATCTGCATAAGATCGACTGGTGAATGGGGGCGGCAGGTTCGCTCCCATTTTATTTTTCACACAGACCCGCCCAAAGGAATAAAGCGGTAATGAGCAGGAATTGGTGACGTGATGAAAGCAGAAGCGAAACGGCTCCGGGAAGCCGATGAAAGAAAGAAGGACTGGCGTGGCTGGGGGCCATATCTGAGCGAGCGGTCCTGGGGAACGGTCCGCGAGGACTACAGCGCCGACGGCTCGGCATGGGACTATTTTCCGCACGATCATTCTCGTTCGCGGGCGTGCCGCTGGAACGAGGACGGCATCGCCGGGATCTGCGACCGCAATCAGGAGCTTTGTTTTTCGCTGGCGCTGTGGAACGGCCTCGACCCGATCCTCAAGGAGCGGTTCTTTGGCCTGACAGGAAGCGAGGGCAACCACGGCGAGGACGTGAAGGAACTCTACTACTACCTAGATTCGACCCCGACGCACTCCTACATGAAGATGCTTTACAAGTATCCGCAGGGCGAATTTCCTTACGAGCAGCTTCTGGAAGAAAACAAGAAACGCGGCCGCGGCGAGATGGAATTCGAACTGTTGGACACGGGTATCTTCGACGATGACCGATACTTCGACGTCTTCGTCGAATACGCGAAAGCGGGCGCTGACGACATCCTGATCCGAATTACCGTCGCGAACCGCGGCCCGGAAGATGCGAAGCTGACACTGCTCCCGACGCTTTGGTTCAGGAACACATGGTCGTGGGAAGGAAGCGAAATGGATAAAGAGATATCCCTCGAATCCCCCGGGACTTTCACGGCCGCCGGACCGCTGCTTGGCAGATGGAACCTAAATTACGAGGACGCGACCGCGGACGCGCTTTTTACCGAGAACGAAACGAACACCGAGCGGCTTTACGGCTCTGCCAATCGCACGCCCTATGTGAAGGATGCGTTTCACCGTTATGTGATTGGCGGCGAGGACGAAGCTGTTAACCCTGAACAACGCGGCACGAAGGCGGCTGTAAAAATCGATGTGACGGTTCCGGCCGGCGGTGAAGCGATGTTCAGGCTTCGGCTTTCGAAACAACGACGTGGTGCCTCAGATCCTTTCAAGGAGTTCGAAAGCGTATTCGAGAAGCGAAAGGCCGAGGCCGATGAGTTTTATCGCGAGTTGAGTCCTGCGGGTCTTTCAACCGATGCCGCGAATGTTCAGCGGCAAGCATTCGCCGGAATGCTCTGGTCAAAGCAGTTCTATCATTACGTTGTCCGCGAATGGCTTGCAGGCGACCTGGCGATGCCCAGTCCGCCGGCCTCGCGAAAAAGCGGACGCAACAGCGACTGGGGACATCTCTTTAACGCGGACGTCATCTCGATGCCCGACAAATGGGAGTATCCGTGGTATGCGGCATGGGACCTTGCATTTCACTGCATTCCGCTGGCTTTGGTCGATGCCGGCTTCGCAAAGCGGCAGCTCATCCTGATGCTCCGCGAATGGTATATGCACCCGAATGGGCAGATACCGGCCTACGAGTGGGCGTTCGGCGATGTAAATCCGCCGGTCCACGCCTGGGCCGCGATGCGCGTTTACCAGATCGACAAAAAGCGGACCGGCAAAGGCGACCGCAAGTTTCTCGCCCGTGTATTTCAGAAGCTTCTGCTCAACTTTACGTGGTGGGTCAACCGGAAGGACGCCGAGGGCAACAATGTCTTCGAAGGCGGCTTTCTCGGCCTGGATAATATCGGTGTTTTCGACCGCTCAAGGCCGCTGCCGACCGGCGGCAAGCTTGCCCAATCCGACGGAACAAGCTGGATGGCGATGTACTGCCTCAATATGCTCGCCATTTCTCTTGAGCTTGCGGCCGAGGATGACACTTACGAAGACCTGGCCAGCAAATTCTGGGAGCACTTCCTTTTCATTGCGAACGCGATGAACCGGCTTGGCGACGAAGGGATCTCGCTTTGGGACGAGGAAGACGGATTCTACTACGACGTTCTGCATTTTCACGGCGACGGCAATACTCCGCTCAAGGTGCGGTCCATGGTCGGACTGATACCGCTCTTCGCGGTCGGGACCATCGAGCCGGAAGTGCTCGACCGGCTCCCGGATTTCAAGCGGCGGCTCTATTGGTTCATCGAGAACCGGCCCGACCTTATCGGAAACGTCTCGTGTATGAAGACGCCGGGCGAAGGCGAGCGTCGGCTGCTCGCGGTCGCGTACCGCGAACGGCTTGAACGTGTGCTGAAGGTTCTGCTCGATGAGAATGAGTTCCTCTCGCCGCACGGGGTTAGGGCACTTTCTCGCTATCATCTCGACCGGCCGTTCGAGATGCGGGTCAAAGGCGAAGTGCACCGGGTGGATTACGAGCCGGGCGAATCGACCAGTGGGCTCTTTGGCGGCAACTCGAACTGGCGTGGGCCGATCTGGTTCCCGGTGAACTATCTGCTGATCGAATCGCTCCAGCGGTTTCATCACTACTACGGCGACGGACTGCGGGTCGAGTGCCCGACCGGCTCGGGGCGGATGATGAATCTCTGGGAAGTTTCGCAGGAGCTCTCGCGGCGGCTTTCACATATCTTTTTGAAGGATGCCATGGGCAAGCGTCCTGTTTTTGGCGACGACCGGAAGATGCAGGAAGATCCGAACTTCCGCGACCACGTTCTGTTCTACGAGTATTTTCACGGAGACAACGGCCGCGGCGTTGGGGCAAGCCACCAAACGGGCTGGACGGGATTAGTAGCAAAGCTCTTGCAGCAAAGCGGCGAATGAGCGCTCGAACGGATTTGAGACTTAGGGAAAAAAATCATGAAAGCAATAGCAGTTAAACCGGGCGTTCCGGGTTCAGTTCATCTTGTAGAAATGCCGAGGCCGTCGGTCGAAGAGGTGCCGAAAGGACGAGGAGTTTTGGTGAAGGTGCTCCGCGTCGGAGTTGACGGTACGGACAAAGAGATCAACAGCGCCGAATACGGTGCGGCCCCGGAAGGCGAGGACTTTCTTGTCATCGGTCACGAAGGTTTCGGTGTGGTCGAAGAGGTCGGGCCGGCGGTCAGCGATCTCAAGCCCGGCGACTATGTCGTAGCGACGGTAAGGCGACCGGGCGGCAGCATCTATGACCTGATCGGCACGAACGACATGACGACCGACGATCAGTACTTTGAACGCGGGATCAATCTGCGGCACGGCTTTCTTTCGGAATACTACGTAGAAGATGCAGAGTTTGTCGTGAAGATCCCGCGGGGCTTGAAGAACGTCGGCGTTCTGCTCGAGCCAATGACGGTCGTGCAGAAAGGCATCACACAGGCCTATGAGATACAGCGGCGGCTTCGCGTTTGGCGGCCGCGGCGAGCGGCGGTGCTCGGGGCAGGGACGATCGGGCTTTTGGCAACGCTCGTGCTCCGGCTGAAAGGGATCGAGGTGGTCACGTTCGGCCGCTCGCAGCGGCCATATCTGAACTCCGACCTTATAGAGGAACTCGGAGCTCAATACGTTTCGACCGAAGACATCGCTGTTCAGGACTTCGCAGTTAAGAACGGTGCGTTTGACCTCATCTTTGAAGCCACGGGATTCTCGCCGATAGTCTTCGACGCGATGCAGGCACTTGAGAAGAACGGCGTCCTGGTCCTTTCGAGTGTGACCGGCGGCGACCGAAAGGCCGAGGTGCCGGCGGACAAGATAAACCTCGACTTCGTTCTCGGCAACCGCGTGATGGTTGGGACGGTCAATGCGAATCGGGAATATTTTGAGAGCGGGGCGAAAGACATGGCCGCCGCCGTGCTCGAATACGGCGACTGGCTCGAACGCCTGCTAACACATCCGGTCCACGGGCTCGAAAATTACGAACAACTTTTCGAGGCGCTCACCAACGGCAACGGCGTGATCAAAGCCTTCTGCGAAGTCGCTTAGGATTGATCGTAAAAGAACAGGTGATAATGCTTAAAATTCCCTTATGCATAGCAAGCATCCCGTAGAATGTTACAAGGGGTAAGTTGGGTTTTCGACCGGCGGGAGGATGGAGGAAGAGGCTGAGAATGAAGCGATCGAAAATAAGCAAGAGGCACCTGGCGGCATCGTCAAAGCGGTAGAGCCGAGGCAAACAACGACATCCGACCGATCAATTCAAAGAACCGAATACCCGTCATCTTTCACAAATACGACAACTTAAACTTGCTAGAACGAGAAACGTCGCCATCCACTCTACGCTTCATGCGCCTGCATTAAAGCGTAGAGATTCACGCTAAGTTCTCCCAAGTATGAGTATTCATTTGGAAAGTGGTCGATCTACTTGGGTGACAGCCTTGCCAGAAATGAATAGCGGCGGTATAGCGGCTCGATTGTCACATCATACCGCCCACGCACTTCTTCAAGAAACGGCATAAGGCCTTCCCAATGCGTTACGTGAAACTTTGTAAGCCACCATTGCAGCAAATGGGCAAACGCGCCGGGCAAGTCGCGTTGGTCGTAGAAATCGACGATGAAGAGCGAGCCTGCGGGGGCGAGGTTATGGAGGGCGTTTTGGATAGATTCACGCCATGGCGGGATCATCGAGATCGAGTAAGAAAAGAAGATCTTGTCGAAGGGCTTGGCGAGTTCGAAGGTCGAATCGAAGCGAAAGTCGTCGGCGAGGGCGGTCTTGAGAGTGATGTTTGTCACGCCGGCGGCATCGACCTTTGCCTGCGCCGTTTCGAGCATCGCCGCAGATGCATCGAGGCCGTAGAAGTGTGCCTTTGGGTGGCGTTTGGCGAGGATGATCAGGTTCCGTGCTGTGCCGCAGCCCGCCTCAAGGACGCGTTCGCCGGGTTTGACGTCCATTTCATCAAGCAGGCGGTCGCGGCCGAGAAGGTAGTATTTTCGCGTCGCGTCATAGAAGTACCGCTGAAGCCGGTACATCCGGTCCATGCTTTCAAACGCATCGGTCATTTGAGTTCGTAGAGATGAAACCCACCGTAAATCGAGGCTCGGTCCTGCTTGAAAAGCTCGGCGGAAAGCTCGCGGTGATACTCGAACCGCTGGAACAAGTCCCCCGGAAGTGCCGCTTCGAGCGGCGACGCAGCCCCGGCGGTTCTGAAAATTATCCGAGCACCGGGCTCCGTCCGCTCGGCGATCGCGGTCCAGAGCTCTGTCATCTGTTCGGCGTTCATCCAGTCCTGTGCGTCAAGGAACACAAAGCGGTTGAATGTTCCGGCCGGCTGCTGCCGGATCTCATCCGTCGCGGAGATGACCTTAAACGAAAGCCGTCCAATATTTTCCTTTAGGGCCGCGAAGTTTTCTTCCTTCAAATACTCGGGCAGTGCCTTTCGGTTCTCGGTGTCATACCGGCGGTCGAATGCCTGCCAGGCAAAATAGTTATCGTCGATCGGGAAGCCACAAGCGAGCCGGTGTGCGCGTTCGCGGTAGATGTCGATGATGCTGCCGCCCTCGGCCAGGTCCTTTTTTAGCTCTTCGTATTGCTGCGGCGGAATGCCAAGCCCAAAGAGCGTCACCGGCAAACGGCCGATCAGCTTAATGAGCGAGCTCTTAAAAAATGGACCGATCTTCTCGTCAAAAAGGCGTTCCTGTTCTTCGGGAGTTTTTGCCTTCAGCACGGCGACCGGGTCGCAGCCGAGTCGGCGGCTCAGCCAATGAAAGAACCGGAGAAAGTAGCCGTTTCGCGAGTGCTCGTAAAGCCCGGCGTTACGGAAGAAACTGATCCGGTCGCCATAGGCAAGGCTACCGAGAAGCGTGTTCGATTCCCAAAAGTTTCGCGCCTCTTTGCTGAGGTTCGGTGCAATGTATTTCAGATAATCCGAGCCCGTCCGCGGCCCTTTCCCGCGACCGAAGAGATCAAAGAAAGAATCATGTCCCGGCAGATGACGGATCGCCGCGACTTTGAGCTCCAGCAGGTAAATGTGATGACGGTTAAGGTCAACGGCGGTGACGCTTTGCGGCCCTTCGAGCAGATAGTTGAGGGCGTTGCAGCCGCCAGATGAGATGGTCAGGATCCGGGAATCTTCGTCGATCTCGAGTGCCGCGATATCGACACGCGGGTCTTCCCAGATCTGGTTGTAAACAAAGGCATCGAACCAAGCAGCGAAGAGCCGCTGGAGAATGCCCTGGGTCGAGACGCTGCTTTCGTTCCTTACGGCCTCAAGTACGAGTTGCTGTGCCATGTTAACGATTTTGCACGTTGGCGTTTCGGGTTCAAGAATGCGTGAACGCGAATTAACAGGGATTTACGCTCGCTTATTCGTTTACCATCACTTCGACCGGATCGATCGCCGATGCTTTCCAGGCCGGGTAGAGCGCTCCGACCAGACTCCCGCCGATGGCGATGGCGACCGCAGTCAGAACCCAGCCGAGGCTGAATTCGAAAACCAGATCGAAGAAATAGCCGATCAAAAGGGAAGCGGCAAATGCAGCAAAAAGCCCAAAAATAACGCCGAGTACACCGACGGCAAAGGCTTCGCCCTCGATGGCTGAGACAATAAATCCTTTCGATGCTCCGAGTGATTTAAGGATGCCTATCTCTTTTCGCCGCTCGGTAATGGTCGTATAAAGCGAGAGCAGAACGAAGATCGTCGAAACGAACGCACCAAGCCCAACCATAACTCGCAGAAATGTATTGAGGGCCGGGATCCGCTCCTGTGCATCGATGATCCAATCGCGGGTCAGGTTGACCTTGTTACCGGGAAGCTCCGAGTTTATCCTCGCCGCTACCGCATCCGGGTCCTCTCCGTCCTTGATCTTGACAAGAATGTAAGTGCATTTATCCTTGACCTCGAGGATGTTCTGCATCGTCGCGAGCGGCATCTTGATCCGCGAACCCGAGGGCGGAGAAAAAACACCTGCGATCGTAAAATCACGTCCAAGAAGTTCGATCTTGTCGCCGACCTTGACGTTGTCTTCTATCATCCGGCGTTCATCGAGGATAACTTCGTTCTCGCCGGTCGGTGCCCGGCCCTCGACGATCTGCATCTCGTTCATCCGGGCAAATGGTTCCCAGTCGAGCCCGTCGAGTTGCATTATGCCCCAGCGGCCCGTCGGGCTCGGCGCGATGTAGCGGATCACCGGAATTGTCGATTCAACGCCCTCGATCTCAAGCAACCGATCGGCATATGCCGTCGGGACCGGAGAGTTCGAGCTGTCGTAGGTCATCGCTCCGGCACGCGTGAAAACGATCTCGGCCCTCCAGTTCGCCGCCCGTTTTGCCATATCGTTCGACATCCCGCGGGCGAGCCCGGTGAAAAGAACGACGAGCACAACTCCGAGAGCAACGCCGACAATGCTCAGCAGCGTTCTAAAAGGGCGTACACGTAGATTTGCGAGGACAAGCTCGAGCATTTGTAAACAATTAGTCTAGCAATAACCGGCGGTGAATCAACGGCCGCTTCCGGTTTTTCGAAGAAGCTCAACGTGGTCGAAAGTCGATGCGGCCTCGACATCTGTGTAAAGATCGCGGCGGGAATGAAACTCCTCGAAGATCCTGTCGTAGGTATCGAAGAGCCGCTGGGTCGAAGCCTCGCGCGTGTTCGCTCGTGCTGTTTCGACCGCCTTCTCGGAGCGGAGCTTTGCCGCTTCGGGGTCGCCGGCGATCGACCCTACAGCATCGGCAAAAGCCTTTCCTACGGGCGGCAAGAGCCAGGCGTTCTCGTCCGTCGCGTAGGAAAGTATTCCGCCGGCTCTTGGAGCGACCGTTGGCACGCCCGACGCCATCGCCTCAAGCGGTGCGATCCCAAATGGTTCTTTCGGGTTCGGGTGAACGAACACATCGGCATTTGCGTAAAGGTCCGCCAGCGTTTCTTTATCGCGATGCCCTAGCAAGACGACCTTGTTCTCACCGAGCTTTTCGCCTTCGGCACGAAGCCATTCCTCCTGCGGCCCGGCACCGGCGACCAGGAGCCGAAAATCGCGCGTGTCGCTTGCAAGCTCCTTCATCATTTCAATGAGCAACCCGACGTTCTTCTCCGGCGAGATCCGCCCGGCGTAAAGGATCGCAAATGCATCTTTTGGAATGCCGGAAAGTTCGATGAGCTTTGCCCGGCCCGCCTCGCTCTTGCGTTCGGGTGTGAATTGCACCGCATCGACGCCGCGGGGGCACACGAACACGCGGTCTGCAAGTACGACCCGCGGAGCTTTCAGCCACCGCCACGTTCGCCGCATCAGCCCGCCGGTCTTTTCGGTCGAAAGGTAAAACTCCTCCGCCGTATATACCGAATTTGCGATATGGAAATCAAAGCTCGGCAATGTGTATTTGCCGATGATCTGCCGGGCGAACCACTCTCCCGCCCGCCCGCCGACGAGAAACGAGCCGACGTTATCGTCCATTCGTTCGCATGAGAAATGCACAAGTATCGGCCGGCCGAGCTTTTTAAAACTGTTCGTCCTGATCATCGCCCCCATCATGCTTAGGGTGTATTTGTCCGTGACCTCGACCAGGTCCGGCCGCTCCTTAAGCATGATCTCGCGGATGAGCGAGCCGCCGTTCATATACTGCCACGGCATTATGATCCGATACCGCTTATCGAAGATCGGGGAATAACGAGCCGGGACGTAATAAATTCTGGCAAATTCATTGACCTCTTCGATCTCTTCCTTCTCACCCGGAACGATCAGGACGGCTTCGCGTTTGAGCCTGCCGGCGGCCGCGAGCAAATTGTTATATGAGGTACTGATACCACCCGAATTCTTGTGGTAATAGTTGGTGATGTGAAGTGTTTTGAAACGAGATGAGCTCACTAATGTTCTTTGTGCCTTCCGCGCTGTGAAGCGAAGACCACGGATGACGTGATCACCGCAAGCACGAGCAGTATCATGCCGTCAACGCCCCAGTACTTTACGAACGCGGCCTCTTTTCCTCCGCCATATGTCCAGAAGGGCTTATTCGTTATCGCCCAGACAAGCAACTGCGAAAAGATACCGAAGCCGGCGATGGTAAGAATAGCTCCAAGGTAAGCTCCGCGGCGGAGCATATACGAAACCTCGTTCGGGATGAACGCGACGAAGTGGAAGATCACAAGCGGAAGCTTCGAAATGTCGCTGATCAGCGATTTGCTTTCAGCCTCGCCAACGATCATTACGCCGCGCCGCATGGCGAAAAGCGTAAAGAGCGCCGAAATTATCGAAACACAGACGGAACGAAGTATGGCTCCCGAGGTTTGGTCCTGCGTTGCGGTCAAATAACCGAAGCCTGCCTGCAGCAGAAACTCGAAAAAATGGCTTACGGTCGGCACCAGGACCATAATGGTCAGCAGGGCTTTCCAGGGCGGTTCAACGCGGCGAAATGCCTGGATCAACGCACCGCCGACTCCGGCAAAAAAGAAGCGAAAAACGAACTGAACAAGTGCCGCGAGAAGTGCGAGCCTTAGAGCTTCTTTGCCAATAAGATACGTGGCAAAGAAGATCGGAGCGCGCAGAATGCCGCTGAAGATCGCTCCCTTGTAATTCCAGTAGCGAATGAAGAGCGAAGGGTCGTTCCAGAGTATCCGCATCGCCTCGCCGATCGTATGCGAGACGGGAATTTCCGGAACTTCATCGACCGATATTTCTCTCATTTTTGGCCGTTCGGTATCGATGGCTCAGGCGGCCTCCGCGGTATTTTTCTCGAGCGAGCGTTTTTTCTCTTCTTCCAACCGGATCGTCTCGTTATAGGCCTCGTAAACCGATTCGAAGATAGCGTCCCATGATTTGGACTCGGCTGATGCCCGAGCGTTCTGCCGCATTGTCTCTAGCTTATGCCGGTCATCCATCAGTTCGATGACCCTGTCACGATAGTCGTCGAGGCCTGCGGCGACAAAACCGGATTCGCCGTTTTTGACCAAAAATTTCGGACCGCCCTTGTCTGATACGATCGGAACCACGCCAGAAGCTGCCGCTTCCTGTGCGACATTGCCAAAGGCGTCCGTTTCCGAAGCAAAGACGAATACATCCATGTTGGCGTATGCTTCGGCCAACTGCTCACCGGAGAGAAAGCCGGTGAACTCCGCGTTCTTCAAATTACGCTGAAGGTATTCGCGCTCGTTACCCTCGCCGACGATCAGGAACTTGAAATTCGTCTTTCCTTTCTTTAGCAGTTCTTCTTCAAGATCGACGAACATCCTGACGTTCTTTTCCGCACGGAGCCGTCCGACGAATCCGATCCGGAAGACGCCGTCGTTGACCGTTCGTTTCGAGGGCGAAAAGTTATCCGCATCGACGCCGCGTCCCATAAAAAGAGCTTTGCGGTGTGTTCCTTTCCCAAGAAGGTCGATCAATTCCTGATTCGGTGCTAGCACGACCTTCGGCATCTTGTAATAAAGCACCGTGCCGTCAAGTATCTTC
Source organism: Acidobacteriota bacterium (assembly GCA_019639135.1). Classification (GTDB taxonomy): domain Bacteria; phylum Acidobacteriota; class Blastocatellia; order Pyrinomonadales; family Pyrinomonadaceae; genus OLB17. The sequence continues at coordinate 29,993 of JAHBSL010000006.1, read as the reverse complement.
TTCTCGGCAAACCCGGAGATCGAATTTGTGAGACCTTTAGGCAGAAAACGCATCATCCGGCGCAGGCGTTGGGCGGCAAATTCATGGACGTTCGTATGCCACGAGCCGAGCAACGGAAGCTGCAACTTCCATGCAAGATAAGCCCCAACGATGCTAACGTCGTTCAGGCCCGTGATGTGAATGACGTCTGGCTGGAACTCCATTAATGCCTTGAGGACCTTATTAGTGTGACGCTGAAAGAGCGGATCGTATGCAAGCTCTTCGTCGAGAGAAAAAGAGACCGCCGAGCGTTTGAGCCGCATCTGACGGACGCTTCCTTCGTCCCACGTCTTCGTTTGCCTGCCGGCGTGGATGACCAGCATCGGGAGTTTGTTCTTTTGGGCAAAGTCGGTCAGCCGCCGGCACGTCATCGCCGCGCCGTTGACCTCAAGGTAAGAATCTGGAAAAAAGGCTACTTTCGGTATTCTATCCACAAAAAATGATCGCAGGGCCTCTATAAAATTGACAGGCGGCCGATTAACGCCCGCCTGCGTGATAAATCGTCAGCAAATGTCGCTAAGAGTCACGATGGATCATGCTGTGCTTTCACCGGACAATTCAGTCGCGATCTCGCGCCTCTCCGGCACATCGAAGCGGGCCATTTCTTCGCTCTTCGGGACTCGGTCCTTCTTTTTTCTAGCAATACGAAACACGGGCATCAAACGCGGGCTGCCCAGCACACCGAGAGTCCAGATAGCCCAGCGCAGCCACGTCGGGCCGCCACGCTTCCAGTGGACCGAAAGCGGCCGAAGCCCTTCCCCATCGCCGATGTCAAAAAACACGCGGTCGAACCAGCGCTTACGGCCATCGGGGAACTCATCGTAATACTTAAGGATCTCCGAGAACGAACGAAGCTGCCGCGAGTGAAGCGGATGTTCGTATTCCGGCATCAGCACGACCTCGCTTCGTTTTTCAACTCGGATCTCGTCGGCAAATTCCTCGAACGTTTGGGCGTTCGTTAAATTGATCACCGTATTCGGCTGGCAGCCGTGGCGGTCGCCGCCGGTGGCGAGCGGAATGCCGAGCGACTCTGCGAGTTCGATAACGGCCTTGTTCTCCGACCACGTGCGGAAGCCATTGATCTCGAAAGCGTGTATCCAGCGGCCGTGGACGCGGATGAAATCTTTAAGAAGCAATTCATGCCGCTCCTGACCGACAAGCTCGATGTCCCAAAGAGGATGGTTCAGGATCACAAGCACGCCCGGAAGCTCATTAAGCATCGCAAAGAGCTCGGCGAGCCGCTCGTCGGACTGAACTTCTTTATTGAATGTGAAATCAAGCAGGTCCTTGGTGATGTCTATGGCCCGATCCTTAGGAAGATTATGGACACCTACGTGGAAAAACCCGTAAGCAAACGGAACGGTCCATTCGAGCGAGATCGGCGCGTTCTCACCTTCGAGGCGTTCGTTCACCAAAAGGTTTGCATCGATCGAATCGTGGTCGGTCAATGAGACTATCGAATCCAACCCGCAGTTATGGATCTGTTCCTTCTCGATGCGGTAAACGTCGTGAGCGGTGAGCGGCGGGCTCCAATAGGCAGTTGAAAAATCGATGCCCTTGCCCTCTCGCTTCACATAATTGTCGCGTTCCTTTCGCCAAAATTGTGCAATTATTGGGAGTTTCTCAGCGTAATGCGGGATGAAGTCGAGCATCTCCTTCGAGTGCTCCGTATGACAGTGTAACGAGACGCCCTTCTTGGCGTTCTTGCTCATGTCCTTTCGCTCGTGAAGGATGTGCAATCTCGTGGTCTTTAAGTTCATACTTTCGTCCTCGTTGCCGGGCTGATCAAACTCTATAAACTACCAAATAAGTCAGGATAAGTAAATTCACATTCGGCCCGCCGAAATACAAGTTTTGTAGATGCAGCCGAGCAAATTGGGGATGCAATTATGATCACTCTTACAGTGCCTCTTCTACCCGGCGTATTCGACCTTGCGGACAACGCGGTCTTGACGCAATGAATCGTTATCTATGGTCAGCGTGCGGAGCGAAAAATACTTGAAATATTCTGTCACAAACCGGCCGGTGTCGGTGTTCTGATATTTGAACAAGGGGTCAGAACGCGATCGACTAATTTCAATCTGGGAAAGTTATTATGAGTTGGTTTTATTCCATTTTCTTCGCGAGCTTGATTTTCGGTGCGGACGATGCGGCAACGACCAGGGTCGAGCCGCCGGCGCCTGCCTTGGTGACCATCGAGCCCGTTCGGCAGGACGTAACCGAAAAGTTCGAACAGACCTATCCGCTCCAGGCCGATGGCCGAGTCAGCCTCTCGAACATCAACGGCGACATCACCATTGAACCTTGGGGCCGCAACGAGGTTCGCGTCGAGGCGACAAAGACGGCAGATTCCGCCGAGACGCTTTCGGAGCTCGAGATCAAGGTCGATGCCGAGCCTGCCGCCGTTCGCATCAAGACAGAGATGAAGGGCTGGGGATACGGCAACCGGAACGAACGCAACCGCTATCGGCGTTCGCGGGTCGATTACAAGATCAGTGTTCCGCGCAATGCCAAGCTCGACGCGATCGAGGCCGTGAACGGCTCGGTGACGATCTCGGGCCACGCCGGCTCGACCAAGATCGCTGCGGTTAACGGAAATGTAAATGCCAGCGGGCTTTCGGGAATTGCCGATCTTTCGACCGTAAATGGCCGGGTGATCGCCGACTTCGGCTCGGTCGCCCGCGGGTCGCTCATCTCGCTACGGACCGTTAATGGTTCGGTCGCGGTGACCTTGCCATCCGATGTGGACGCGACCATCAAGGCGGATTCGCTCAACGGGCCGATCTCGAATGACTTCGGCCTGCAGGTTCGGAAGGGAGCGTACATCGGCCGCGACCTCCACGGAAAGCTCGGCTCAGGTGACGCTCAGATACGCCTCAACAGTGTCAATGGCGAGCTTGCCATCAAGCGAAAGAACGACGGACGGCAGCAGAACCCGGCGACCAATCTTCTTCGCGGTTCAGGGGGCGATTCGGATCTCGACGTTTCGGTAAATGTCGATACCGCCCGGATGAACGCCGAGATCGCAAAGGCCGTCAGCCAATCGAACGCCGAGCTCGCTCGGTCGATGAAAGAGGCCGAAGCCGCGATGGCACGTGTAAAGCCCGAGATCGACCGCGTGCGCACTCGCATAGAGGTGGACACCGAGAAGCTGAAGGCCCTTGCCAATGAGGAGATCGCTCGTGAGGCTATGGTCTTTGCACGTGAGTTCGGCGGCGGATTCCCGATCGGGGCTCCGAGGATCGAGGAGACCTCAAAGACGATCGCGGTCGATTCGGATCCGAAGGTCGTCGTCAACGCTGAGGGATGTTCGCTTGTTGTCCGGGCCTGGGACAGGCAGGAAGTGCGATACACAGTTAGCGAAGTTGCCGGACGTCGCGTCGGCGAACCGGTCACCGTCACCGATTCGAAAGCAGGCAATGAGGTCAAGATCGATGTCGTCAATGATGCACCCGCCGGCCGTTTCTTCGGTTCGGCCTTCACCGCGCGTGTCGAGATCTGGGTCCCGAAGCGATCGAACGTTTCGATCACGACCGACGGCGATGTTCGCATCTCCGGCATCAGTGGCAAGGTGGAGATAAATTCCGATGGAGCGTCCTCGGACATCCGCGATGTCTCCGGCGATCTTAAGCTCGCTATCGGCGACGGCCGTGCCCGCGTCATCGGTTTTGACGGCGGGCTTGTCGCATCTTCCGAGGGCGGCGAGATGTATCTCGAAGGCTTATTCTCGTCGATCAACGCAACGACCGCCGGCGGCAAGACCGTCCTTTCAATATCGGCAACTGCAAGCGCCACCGTGATCTCGAATACAGTTCCCGAGGTCAAATCGCTCCGTCTTGAGAGCATCGGCGAGAACCGGTTCCGTATCGGCGACGGCAAGGCAGAGTATCGATTCAGCTCAGACGGCGGCGAGTTGATCATCCGCTCGGCCGAGCTGCTCTCGGTAAAATAGCTTCTGCGGCCTCGGTCCTTTTGCAAGAGGCCGCATTTTCTTGAAACATTCTGACCAGTTTTGCGTTTTAGTCAGCAGCCGTGTGGGGTATTTTGTCCGCATTGCTGTTTCGAATACGTCTAATAAATAAATGAACAGGAGAAAAGGATGAACGCCATCATCATATTCTTTGCGATCCTTCTCATCTCGATCTCCGCTTACGCCCAGCCGACGAACGACGTCGCATCAGCCGAAAAGCCATCATCCTCTAATAAAACTGAGGTGACCAAAGAGCCGGCGGGTAAAAGTGGAAAGGTCGTGGTTCCGCCTGAAAAACTCAGGCCAATAGTAATTCCATTTACCGAAACCGAGATCGTCATCGATGGACGGCTTGACGAACCGGCGTGGCAGACGGCCGCCGTCTTCAAGGACTTCTATCAGACAAGCCCCGGAGACAACACCACACCTTCGCGGCCGACCGAGGCCTACATCTTCTACGACGAGAAGCACCTTTATATAGGCTTCAAATGCTGGGACGAACGCGACAAGATCCGGGCCACGGTTGCCAAGCGTGATAACGTCTTCGGCGAGGACAACGTCCGCGTTTGGCTCGATACCTTCAACGATCAGCGGCGAGCCTATGTTCTCGGCTTTAATCCGCTGGGCATCCAGCAGGACGGCATTTTCACCGAAGGCCAGGGAGCCGATTTTAGCGTCGATATCGTGATGGAATCGAAGGGCATCATCGAAGATTGGGGCTGGTCGGTCGAGGTCAAGATCCCGTTCAAGTCGCTTCGCTACTCGGCCGGGAAAGGGAAATTCTGGGGATTCAACGTCGCGAGAAACATCGACCGCTTCAATGACGAATTCAATCAGTGGCTACCGGATGACCGCGATGTCTCGGGCTTTCTGATCAAGCACGGAAAGATCACCGGGCTCGACGAGATCAAATACGAACGGACGCTGGAGATCGTGCCGAGCGTTACCATCTCGCAGACCGGACGGCGTACGCGGACGATCCCTCGATATCAACTGACGCCCGGTGCGATCGACCCCGGCCGATTTGTGAACGAGGCGATAAAACCCGAGTTCGGGCTGACGATGAAGTACACGCTTTCGCCGAATATCACGCTCGACGCGGCGATCAACCCCGACTTTGCCGAGATCGAAGCCGACGCTCCGGTGGTTACCGCCAACCAGCGGTTCCCGATCTTTTTTCAGGAGAAGCGGCCGTTCTTCCTTGAGGGCCAAGAGATCTTCAGCTCGCCGCTCCGGGTGTTTTACTCTCGTACGATCGTCGATCCGGACGCAGCGGTCAAACTTACCGGGAAGGTCGGCAAGACTTCGTTTGGTTTTCTCGCCGCCTCGGATAAAGCTCCGGGCAATTACGACGAGGACGACCGCAACGATCCTTCCGTACGTCCGAGAGTAGATGAGTTTCTCGACAAGAACGCAATGTTCGGCGTTCTTCGGCTAAAGCGTGACTTCGGCAAGGAAAACAACATTGGCTTCTTTGCGACCTATCGCAGCTTTCCCGAGCAGAAGAACACTCTGGCCAGCGTTGACGGCCGCATCAAATTGAATGCGAAAACGACCACGACCTTCCAGCTTGTCGGCACACACTCAAAGCGGTGCTTTTTCGAAACGGCTTTTGATGCAAATGCAGACCCAACGCAGGCTCAACGCAACCGCGAGATCTGCGGCGGCGGCACCTTTGGCGGAGTTACGCAGCTCGGCAGCCCGTTCAATCAGTATCGCGTCGGTAACGGTGTTGGATATTACGCAAATCTTGATTATTCGACCGACCGTCACGGATATTTCTTCGAGGCCGGCGGCCAGAGCAAGGACTATCGTGCCGATGCCGGGTTTACCCGCCGAACGAATACCAATTTTGCGTTTGCGTTCAACCGTTTTAGCACGAAATCCGACGCTAAGGCTTCCATCATCCGTGCATCTTGGGCACAGTTCAGCGGAATTGACTATGACTGGAGCGGCAGGCTTCAGCGGTTCCGGGCGGGCACGAACGTTAATCTTTCGCTTCAGCGGAACACGTACGTTTTCATCGAATCCGCAATTGTTTACGACAAACTCTACGAAGAAGAGTTCGGGCTCAAGCGGCTGCCGACGCGACCGCAGGGAACTTTCATCGGCGACCCAACTCGAGCCACCTGGCAGCAGATCTTTTCGGGAAATATCAACCAGACGCCGCACAAGCGGTTCAATTACGGCATGTTTCTCGGCTTTATCAATAACGCCTTCGACTTCGACTTCGGTTCGAGCGGACAGTTGAACCCAGGGCCGGGACAGCAGTTCGACGCCGAGGTCTGGGGCGAGGTAAAACCGACCGACCCGCTCCGCATTTCGCTTTCATATCGGAAGAGCCGCCTTGTCCGTAACGACAACAAACGGCGAGCCTTCGACGCAGACATTGTAAGCCTGCGCTCGACATACCAGTTCTCGCGGTTCCTGTTTGCCAGGATGCGGCTCGACTATAATTCGACCCGAAATCACTATGCGGGTCAGGCCCTCTTCGGCTGGAATCCGAATCCCGGAACGGCCTTTTACGTCGGCTATAACGACGATTTCAATTACAGCGGCCGCAGCCCGTTCACCGGACAGTTCGAACCTGGATTCAATCGAAACGGCCGGACCTTCTTCATCCGTATGAGCTACCTCTTTCGAAAGAGCATTTGATCGAGCGTTCCTCCCGGCATCTAAAGCCACTCGGCGGCGGCCATTTCAGGCTGTCGCCTTTTTATTTTTTCCACAGGATGAAAAACTTCTTGTAATTATTTAACTCATGCTGTATAAACATATGAAGACAGGACGTTTCCCGCCCTAATTCAGCAAAGCACGACTTGGAGGAGACAATGAGAAGTACCCGAAGTTTCTTAGCATTCACAGCCGCATTTTCCCTGGCAGTTCTGGCGATCCCGATGTTCCTTGCCGCTCCGGCATATGGACAGGATAGCCGCGTCGCGCTTCAGCGCGGATACCGGACCGGATATTCGGATGGCTATATGGCCGGATACCGTGATTCGATCGACAATAATTCGCGGAGCATCGCCCGCCATAAGGAGTACACGCAGGCCGACCGGGCGTATAACAAAGACTATGGCCAACTCGACGATTACCGCGACGGCTACCGGCAGGGTTTTGAGGCCGGGTATTCGACCGGTTTTGAGAAGCGGCCATTCGAATCGTCGGTGCCGCAGGGCCTCGCCAAACGCGGGTTGAGCTCGATTCCGCCGGCCGAAGTTGCCGTCAAGCCGCCGGTGAGCACGCCGGCAGCGGACGTTCCGGAAGTCCAGGCCCCTGTTACAGCAACGCCTGAACCAGCGGATACGGTTGCTTCCTATACGCCGCCGGCCGATCCGCCGCAGCAGCCGATCCAACGGGCGTCTTATACATCAACTGGCAACGACATCATCCTTATCCCGCGAGATACGGAACTGATCGTTGAGATACAGGAAGACATCAATACCGAGCAAAACCGCGTCGGAGATAAGTTCACTGCCCGTGTCGTCTCGCCGGTCGAGATTGAAGGAGCCATCATCGAAGGCCGCATCGAGAAGATCGTAAAGCCCGGCCGCATCAAGCGCCGTTCGCAGATGCAGCTAACTTTCGACCGCATTGTCCTCAACGAACAACGCTGGAGTAATTATTCGGCGACGCTCGAAGAGGTCCTGCCGGTCAAGGGCGACAACGTCCTGACGGTCAGCGATGAGGGAACAGCGGTCGGAAAACGAACACTCAAAGACGATGGCGTAAAGGTCGGGGCCGCGACCGGTGCGGGCCTTGGCATAGGTGCGATCACGGCCGGGCCGGTCGGTGCAGCGGTCGGAGCAGGTATCGGAGCGGCATTTGGCGTGGGCGCGGTCGTCGTCGAACGCGGAAAGCACATTCGCCTGGTCAAGAATCAACAGCTCAAGATCCGCACGGCATTCGAGACGCGGATCCGATAATTAGCGATTTCCGGGTCTCAGGCTCGATCGAAAAACAACAGGGCTCGAAGCGGCGTTCTCCTCCGATGCCGTTTTCGGGCCCATTCTTATTTGCGTTCAAATATTAGTCGGTCTTTGCAGAATCCGTATCCATCATGGCATCGAACGTTTAAACGGTTGCGAAGTTTATCGTGAAGATCTTTTTGCTCCCGCAAATAACAGTGCTTTACTAAGGTATTCGCCTTCGGTAAACTAATGTGTTGGTAACAATTTCTAATAACGGGATAGAGAGAACAGTAATGAGTACAGGAACAGAAACAACAGCCGCGACCGCCGGATTGCGTGGCGTAGTTGCAGCTCAAAGCTCGATCGGCGACGTCGATGGCGAAAAGGGCATATTAATTTATCAGGGCTACGATATTCACGACCTTGCGGAGCACTCGACTTTCGAAGAGGTCGTTTTCCTTCTCTGGAATGGCCGGCTCCCCAAGCAGGACGAACTCGCTGAGCTGACAGCACAATTCCGTGCAAATTACTCGGTGCCGTCCGAGGTCATCGCGGCGATGAAGACCTTCCCGAAAGACGCCGATCCGATGGATGTGCTCCGAACGGCAGTCTCGTCGCTAGATTTCTATGATAAGGCCGGCCACGCGACCGACCGCGAGAACGCGACCAAGGCTGCAATCAAGCTGACGGCGCAAATGGGAACGATCGCCGCGGCCTGGGATCGTATCCGCAACGGCAAAGATGTGATCGCCCCGGACGAGAACCTCAGCATCGCCCAGAATTTCCTTTATATGCTCCGCGGCGAGCGGGCCGAGGCCGATGAGGCTCGGATGTTCGATATCGCCTTGATCCTCCACGCCGACCACGAACTGAATGCCTCGACCTTCACGACGCGTGTTGTTTCGGGAACACTTGCAGGGATGTATGGAGCCGTTACAGCCGGTATCGCCGCTCTCGCCGGGCCACTGCATGGCGGTGCGAATACGAACGTGATGAAAATGCTCATCGAGATCGGCGACCTCGATAAGGTTGACGAATTTGTCGAGAAGGCTCTTGAAGAAAAGCGGAAGATCATGGGCATCGGCCACGCCGTTTACAAAACGGAAGACCCTCGTGCAACCTGCCTTCGTAAGTTCTCGAAGACAATGGCCGACAAGGCGGGCGAGCCAAAATGGTTTGAGATGTCGCAGCGGATCGAGAAGCTGATGCTCGAAAAGAAGGGAATGTACCCGAACGTCGACTTCTATTCGGCTTCGACCTATTACCTTATGGGTATCCCGCTAGACCTTTACACGCCGATCTTTGCGGTCAGCCGTATTTCGGGCTGGACGGGGCACATTCTCGAACAGTATGCGAACAACAAGCTCATTCGGCCGCGCGCCGAGTATATTGGCGAACGCGGGCTCAAGTACGTCCCGATCGCCGAACGGTAGTTCGCATTTCAGGCAAAAAAGAAAAGCCCCGGCAATCGGGGCTTTTTGCTTTTATATTGTGTCGTGAAACTTAACGCTCAAGAATGACAGCCTATGCGAATTAGATGCCGGTTACGGGGTACTGCGGCGGACGATTCGACTGTAACAATTTATGACGAACTATTCTTCGTCGTCGATCAGGCCTTGCTCGACCAACTCCTGACACTCGATGCAGTACCGAGCCCAAGGTATCGCGGCCAGCCGCTTCGGGTTGATCGGCTTTTCGCAATTAAGGCAAACGCCATATTCGTCGTCATCGATCCGCCGAAGTGCCTCGTCGATCAGCGTCAACTGCCGGCTCTCATTCTCCGAGACGGCGAGCTGTACGTTCTTCGAATAGTTGCGAACGGCAAGGTCAACCGGATCCGGAGTTTCCGAATCATCGATCGAAAGGTCATTGCCCTTTAGTTTTTCAATAAGCAGTTCGCGCTCTTCTTCGAGCTTCTGCTTTATCTGCTTGAGGTTCAGTTTGCTCATTTTTGGTAGGGATAGCCCCTTATTATCGTAAATGCTCGATATAACTGCTCCAACAAAAACACACGAACCATTTCGTGCGTAAAAGTTAGAAACGATAAGGATAGCCTAATGTCTGCCCTTTCGGCAACCGCCGACGATAGGCCTTCGGCCCCGCCGATGATAAAAACCACATCCCGCTTCGACGAATTCATCCATTTTTCGATCTCGGCCGCAAGTTGATACGAGGTCATCTGCTTTCCTTCGGCATCTAGTGCGACGGCGAAACTTCCCGGGGCGAGAGCTTGAAGGATGGCCTCTCCTTCTTCCCTAGGGCGGTCGTCTGTTCGGCCCTCGCGGACCTCGGTCACCTCGGTCCGGACGAAACGCGAAAGCCGCGAAAAATACTCGTTTTGCAGGTTTAGGAGATTCGGTTCTTTGGTCTTTCCGACCCAGACAAATCTGAATTTCATTTCGTGCTGCGGCGTCCCGGAAGCGACAATCCAGCTAGAGGCCCTCTGGGATCTCGACGCGTCGTGCGTCAAGCCAAAGCCGCTCAAGGTCGTAGAACTCGCGTGCGTTCTTCTCAAAAACGTGGACGATGAAATCGCCAAAGTCCATCAGCACCCACTCCGCCGCCGCGTAACCTTCGACGCGGTTCGACCGCAAGCCCAACTGCTCTTTAAGCTGCTCGCGGACCTCGTCGGCGATGGCCTGCACCTGCCGCAGGTTCGCACCGCTGGCGATGACGAAAAACTCCGTAAAGCTTGTGATCTCGCGAAGATCTAATGCGACGATATCCGTAGCTTTCTTGTCAGCCGCACAGCGGATCGCGAGCCGCACGCCCTCATCGATCTCGTCGAACGGCGTCCTGGTCGCCGCGATCTCGATCCGGGCCGTTTCGCGGTGGAGAGATTTTTCCTGAATTTCTTCCATTACGTATAAAGTTCGTATTTTTCGATATATTTTGCAACTTCGGCCGGAATGTCGTCCTGCCGTTCAAGCTCGCCGTCACTCAGGTCCTCGCGAAGTTCTGTCGCGGAAACGTCGTGCCGGACCGCATCGGTTATGTAAATGTGTTGGCCGGCATCCGCAATGATTTCCGTCAACTTGTTTCCGTTCGTTCGTAGATCGATGATCCTCTCTTGGACCCGCTCGGTCACATGATCGGAAGTTAGCTCAAAGCACGGCCGGCTGATCACGATATGGTTCACCGCGAGCAATACTTCTTCCCAGTTCTTCCACGTCCTGATGTCCATCCAAGAATCCGCCCCCATCACGAAAAAGAGCGTGTCACTAGGATGCAGTTGCTCTAATTCGGCGAGCGTTTCGATGGTATAACGCTTCTCGCGTTTATCGAGTTCCAGGGTCGAGACCAGGAGTTCGGGCTCGTTCGCGGTCGCGATAGCAAGCATCGAGTAGCGGTGATAGCCCGATGTCGGAAGCCGATCGGGTTTGTGCGGGGCGTGGAAGGCCGGAAGGAAATAGAGGCGATCGAGTTCAAAGGTTGGCACAAGTGCCTTCGCGACCCCGATATGGCCGCTATGAACGGGGTCGAATGTTCCGCCAAAGTATGCGATCCGGCTCATAGCTTATCCATGCTCCGCGAGTCGTATCTCGATCTCTTCTTGCCTGATCTCGTCGAGCTTGCGGGCGACCATTGCGACCAGTTCCTTGATGTTCTTATTGGCCGCAGACGAGATCTCGATAAACTGCCGGCCATCGGATGCAGCGGCATCGCGTAGAGCCTCGAGCCTTTCGGGTTCGTCGAGGGCATCGATCTTCGTGGCTACGACGATCTGCGGCCGGGCAGCCATCTCCGGGCTGTAATTCGCGAGCTCGTGGTTGATTATCCGATAATCCTCGACCGGGTCGCGGCCCGAAAGCGAAGAGACATCGACCAAATGCAGGTTCAGCTTTGTACGCTCGACGTGCCGCAGGAATCGGTCGCCAAGCCCCGCACCTTCCGAAGCTCCTTCGATCAGCCCGGGGATATCAGCAACGACGAATGTCCGGTAGTCACCAAGATCGACAACGCCGAGGTTCGGCTCAAGCGTCGTGAAGGGATAATCGGCGATCTTCGGCTTGGCGGCCGATATCACGCTGATCAGCGTCGATTTGCCGGCGTTAGGGAAGCCGACCAGCCCGACGTCGGCGATCAACTTGAGCTCAAGTTGGAGTTCGCGTTCCTCGCCGGGGCGGCCGGTGTAGTGATATTTCGGTGCCTGACGGGTCGGCGTCGCGAAATGCGAATTGCCCCATCCGCCCTTGCCGCCTTTTGCGGCGAGATATCTTTGGCCGGGTTCGGTAAAGTCGAAAAGCAGTTCGTTGCTTTCCGCATCGAAGACCTGCGTTCCGACCGGGACACGGACAACTACCGATTCGCCGTCGCGGCCATGCCGGTTCGAGCCCTCGCCGTGGCGACCGCGTTCGGCCTTATGCTCGGGATTATAGCGGAGATGCAGGAGGGTGTTGAGACCCCCGTCCGATTCGATCCAGACATCGCCGCCGACACCGCCGTCGCCGCCCGAAGGGCCGCCGCGTGGAACGAATTTCTCACGGCGAAAAGCGGTCACGCCGTTGCCTCCGTCGCCCGCCTTGACCTTGATCTTTACTCTGTCGATGAACACGAGACCTAATTCTAGAGGTTTGAAGTGAAACAGCAAAGTGGCGACGCAAAACAAAAACGCCGCCTCAACAAGTTGAAGCGGCGTTTTCGTCAACCTCACCGAGCACCGAAGTGCTCCGAAAGGGTTGGCAGATGACCATGTACACGATCGATCTGCCGATTTTGTATCCCGAAGACGTTCGACGGGGAACTTCTCTCCGGTCAGCATCCGAACCGCCGAAGCTATTCGCTGCACTCTAAGTGCCAGATGCCTTTAGGTTTTTGTTGTGGTGGCTGTCCTCCACCGCCGGTTACGAACCCGGCAACGAGGCCCGGGCACAAGTCCCAGGGCGGCTACGCACCCGACAGGCGGTTCCTTTCCCGCGGGCGTCGTTCGTTTTTATCCGAACGACTCGCAAGAACTTTCGTTCCTGCCAGCAAGCCTTTCGGCTTCGGTTCGAGGCGTCAGAGCATTGGATGTTCCGCCGATCCGTGCTCTCGTTCAGAAAGCGTCACCGCCTTCGTATCACTTCCTCGTACCGGTCAAAAGCCCGTGAGCATTTTGACTATGTAGGCATCTTACACCCGAAAATCGGCAAGTCAAGTAGAAAGTACTTTAGGTTTTTGCGGGTTTCCCGATTTGAGCACAGGCCTCTTGTGGAAAAATCGAGATCAACGCTGTGGAAATTTCTGTGGAAATTTGTAACGCACAATGAACATAACACTTGTCTGTTGCGAGCGATCTTCGATTAGGCTTTCGTATCTGTGGAAAAGAAATTTTCATGCATTGAAAAAAAATAAAATGACCCGCTTTTTCTCAAAAGCGGGTCATCAAAAAACTCGAAGATCTTGAAAAACTAGGCAGCAACCTTGGGGGCGAGTTCTGCCGAGCCTTCGGCATAAACGCTGATGAATTTGCCCTTGCGGCCCTTGTCCTCAAACTTCACAAAGCCTTCGATGAGCGAGAAGAGCGTGTCGTCTTTGCCGCGGCCGACATTCTTGCCCGGCTTCCACTTGGTGCCCCGCTGGCGGGCAAGAATATTGCCGCCGAGAACGTGCTCACCGCCGAACTTCTTGAGTCCGAGCCGTTGTGCCGCCGAGTCGCGTCCGTTTCGTGATGAACCTACACCTTTCTTATGTGCCATAACTAAATCCTCTCGATGCCTTTAAGCCAGGCAATTATAGCTTTTCGATCTTGATCTCGGTATAACCCTGGCGATGGCCCTGCTTTCGCTTGTACTGCTTACGGCGTTTCTTCTTGAAAACGATCACCTTCTCGCCCCGGCCGTGGCCGACAACGGTCGCTTCAACGCTGCCTTCGCCGAGTTTGATATCCGAACCCGCACCCGAGACGAGTGCCGGGATGGTTACCTTGCTTCCGGCTTCAGCGTCGATAGTAGGAACCCGGACGACCTGTCCTGCCTCGACCGAAAATTGCTTGCCGCCTGTTTTAACTATTGCAAAGCTCATCTTTAATTTCTCCGCTTGTGTGTAAGCGAATCTCGGCAGTCGCCGAAAAACTCAAATAATATCGAAAGATGCGGCATAAGTCAATCTTAGCTGCCTGCAATATCGGTCGCCGCAAATTCTTGCTTTGGCGGGCAAAAACTGTGTTATATTCCCCCCAAAAACATAGGAGGAAAGAAAGTATGGAACAGGCAATGGAACGATCGGTCCAGCAGCCGGAGACAGCCGAGGCGAAGGTCGCGGCAATGGAACGAGGGGCAAACTGGTTCTTTTGGATCTCGGCCCTTTCGGTCATCAATTCGCTTTCGGTGACCTTTAGCGGCTTGACCGACCTTCTCTTCGGCCTCGGGGCGACTCGGCTGGTCGATGAGAGCTTTCGCCAGAATACGCTCGCGGGCGTTAATCCCGCCGGGCTTTCGTTCAATCTCGCGATCGCCGGCCTCTTCGCACTTTTCGGCTACTACGCCAGAAAAGGCAGCGACATCGCTTTCGTTTTGGGAATGTTCCTCTATGCGATCGATGCGATGATCCTCATCGGGTTCCGGGACATCTTCGGCTTTGGCTTCCATCTCGTCGCGTTGTTCTATATGTTCAACGGGCTGCTTGCCAGCCGACGCAGACTGGATCCTTCGGTCTAGGTTATTTCAAATGACGGACGGGTCGATAACGACACCGATGAACGGCAGATTGCGATATCGGCCCGCCGCGTCAAGCCCGTAACCGACAACGAACTCGTTTGGGATCGTGAAGCCGATGTAGTCGATCTTGAGATCTTTCTTGATCCGCGGTTCCGGCTTATCGAGAAACGTGGCAAGACGGATCGAATCTGCCCCTCGCGAGCCCAAGATCTCGAGCAGCCGCGTTAACGTCAGTCCGGTATCTACGATATCCTCGACCACCAGCACGTGCTTGCCGCGGATCGGATTGCTCAGGTCCTTTAGGATCTCGACGTCGCCGGATGAAACTGTGCCGTCCTTGTAGCTCGACACGGACATAAAATCGATCGTGAGCGGCAGGTCGATGGCCCGCATCAGGTCGGCCAAAAAGACGCAGGAACCCTTCAGCACGCCAACTAGCACCAATTCTTTGCCGGCGTAGTCGGCGGCGATCTCGCGGCCGAGCTCGGCGATCCGAGCGGCTATCACCTCTTGCGAATACATTACGCGAAGGTTCGGGTTCGAGAACTCTGTCGCTGCGGGCCTGACACTTTCATTCGACATAATCTTGGCCGGTTGAACCGATATGATTTTAGCAATACTATTCAATGGTCGGGCCGGATTCAAGTTGCTGGCCTTTTTATGGTTATGAGCCGAACTTCGATCAGCCGCGACGAGATAAAAGAGATGGTGCGCCGTGTGCTTGACGCCTCCGCGACCGGCATCGCACAGCCGGCCGCGGTCCAGCCTGCGGCGGAACCGGAGCACGTTCTTGTCAATTCGCTCAAACCGAGGCAGGAACGCGCGTTCGAACGCGACGAATCCGCGAAGTCGCTACTGACTGAGGACGATATTCGCGGCCTGAGTGAGGGCGATCGGCTGCGTATCTCGCCGGGAACGAAGTTCACGCCGCTGGCCTCCGACCTGATCCGCGAGCGGCGAATCGAACTCATCATGAAAGAACCCCGGACAGCGAAGATCCTTGTCCGTTCCGTAGCTCTCGGCGCGGATCACGGCGGGTTCGAATACAAGGAAAAGATCAAGGAACATCTATCGGGCCTTGGGCTCTCGATCCGCGATTACGGGACGAATTCGAAGGATGCGGTCGATTATCCCGATCATGCCGGTGCGGTTGCCGAGGCCGTCAGCCGCGGCCGTGCCGACGCGGGGATCATCGTCGATGGTGCAGGCATCGGAAGCGCGGTGACGGCGAATAAGTTTCCGGGCGTACGTGCTGCGGCGTGCTATTCGACGACACTCGCACGTAATTCCCGCGAGCACAACGGCGCTAATGTCCTAACGCTCGGAAGCGGACAGAACAGCCTCGCGGAAGTGCTTTCGATCGTCGATACGTTTCTCTCATCGGAGTTGACTGAGGACCGGCACAAACGCCGCGTCGCGAAAATAGAGGATATTGACCGCCAGTATCGGCGGTAAAGTTAGAAAGAAATGTCTCAGGAAGCAAATTACGAACGGCTGATCGAGCAGATAACTGACCTCGTCATCGCCAAACTTGACGTCGGGCCGGAAACGGGGAGTTTCTGCCGGGCGGATGTCGCCCGGATCGTCGATGCCGGTGCCGAGCGGATCGGCATTGTCCTTGGTGAAACGGCAACGGCTCACGACTGGGCGAGCCTGATCGACCACACGCTTCTCAAGCCCGAGGCGAGCGAGGCGGACATTCGACGGCTCTGCGAGGAAGCTGCGAAGTATGGATTTGCCTCCGTCTGCGTTAACCCGGCGTGGGTCAAGACATCGGCCAAGATCCTAAAGGGCACAGGCATTCCGGTCTGTACCGTGATCGGCTTTCCGCTCGGGGCAACGCTCCCGGATGTGAAGGCCTACGAGGCCCGCCGAGTGATCTTCAATGGCGCCCGCGAGGTCGATATGGTCATCAACATCGGAGCACTTAAGTCCGGCGATGACTGTGCGGTCGAGGATGACATTCGGGCCGTTGCATCTGCCGCACATGAGAACGGCGTGCTCTGCAAGGTGATAATCGAGACTGCTTTGTTGTCCGATGAAGAAAAAGTCCGAGCCTGCCTTGCCGCCCGGAATGCGGGAGCCGATTTCGTCAAGACCTCGACCGGTTTTGCCAAAGGCGGAGCGACCGTTGATGACGTTGCTCTTATGAGGCGGACGGTCGGGAAAGCTCTCGGCGTCAAGGCCTCGGGCGGCGTAAAGGGAATCGAGGACGCAAAGGCGATGGTAGCCGCCGGTGCTACGCGGATCGGGGCGAGCGTCGGCGTCAAGATCGCACAGGAGGCCGAAGGCGTGAAAAGCTCGGTCCTTACGACCTCAGCATATTAGTTGAGCACGATTCGGTCGCGATGTAATTCTCCTCAGGATCCTCTGCGAATAAACTCAGCCTCCTCCGCGTTAAGATGATTTTTAACGCGGAGGAAGCTGAGATTACGCCGAGACCGAGGAGAACGGCTAGCCAGTTCGCGATGAAGGCATAAGTGCTATCATCGCCATGTGAATCTATTTATCATTCGCTGCCTTTCAGGCTGAAGTTGTAGTTGATAGTACCCCTTGCCTTGATCGGCATTCCGTCGAGTTCAAAGGGACGGAACTTCGTCTTTTTCGCAGCATCCTCGGCTGAATCTCTCAATAGCTGATGGCCGGAGATCGCCTTGGCAGAGGTCACATTGCCTTCTTCATCTATCTCGACCTCGACCGCCACGCGCCCCTCGATGTTCGAACGGCGTGCGATCTGCGAATAGATCGGCATCACCATCCGCGTCGCATTCGCGCTTGAAAGCACGCCGACGCTGATGAACTCGGGCCGCGGTTTGGGGGCCTCGACCGGCGGTTGAACGACCGGCGGTTCCTGCTTCACCTCGGCGACCTTTTCGTCTTGCTTCGGTTGTTCGGTCGGTTTTTGCGTTTCTGCTACAGGCTTTGGCTCCTCTGGCTTCTTTTCGTTCGCGGCGAGTGCTGCGACGGACCGCGTCAGTCCGGAACGCGCGGCAGCGTTCTCCGGGTCAAGTTCGAGAGCCTTCGAATAATCCAGTATCGCCTTAGGCAGGTCGCCGAGTTTTTCGAATGCACTAGCCCGGTTGAAGTAGGCCGACGAATCGCTCGGGCTGAGTTCGATGACCCGGTTGAAGTCCGCTACCGAGCGGTCAAAATTCTTCAGATTGAAGTGCGTCCGTCCGCGACCGAGAAAGACCGTCGGGTCGTCGGATTTCATCTCCGCCGCCTTGTCAAAATCGGCAAGTGCCACGATGTATTCGCCCTTCGCCGAGCTTTCGATCGCCCTTCGCTGGTAGAAGGTATAGTCGGGCGGCGTCGGCGTGGGCACCGGTTTCGGCTTTAGCTGCTCCTCGCTCTTCGCACGGATCGCTTCTATCAGAGCAGGGCTTGCTCCGGTAGCTTTCAGCTCGTTCGCTATCTGCTCTGTGTAAACGAATGTAATGCCTCGCTCGGCGACAGCCGCGGCAAGAATTCGGTTCCGTTCTTCAAGCGAGACCTTCTGTGACCGCAGGCCGATCATCAGGTCCGCGAGGCTGAGCTGCGGCGATTGAGCAAGACCGTTGACCGCGGTAACGGTCATAACGAAAAGAACGGCAGACGCAAGGAGCATCTTTCGAAGGGTATTTGATTGCGGGT
Organism: Acidobacteriota bacterium; assembly: GCA_019639135.1. GTDB lineage: Bacteria > Acidobacteriota > Blastocatellia > Pyrinomonadales > Pyrinomonadaceae > OLB17. The sequence continues at coordinate 11,802 of JAHBSL010000006.1, read as the reverse complement.
TCTTTTGGGCGTACATAGGCGTGTCGTTTAGGGCCGGCCGGGAGGAAATACCGGCCGGGCAAGTGCTATTCGGTGTCGTTGATAAGGTCATCGACCGTGACCTTCTTTTTCTCCGGGGTCGGTTTCGGTGCTTCGGCCGTTTTAGGTTTTTCACGTTCCTTTGCGGCGGCCTGCTGCTTCCTTCGCGTTTCCTCGGGTGAATCCGCAGCCCGGGTTTCCGGCTCGGCGGGTGCGGTCTCAGCAACGGCAGCCGGGACTTGCTCGGTTGCGGCCGACTCGTCAGGCTGCTGCTCGGCCTGCGTCTGAACGGGTTGGGTGACGACCGCCGTCGGGGCCACTGCGGGCGAGTTAGGAACCTCGCCGCCAGAAAATACCAGGAACCAAAGTGCCGCGACGGCGATCAAGACAAAGGCTCCGCCGCCGGCAATTACCGGCACCATCGAGCGGGAAGGCGGCGGTTCCGCGAATGCAAAGTCCGCGGTCTCGTCTTTCATCGAGAACCTGAACGGCTCTTCGAAGGTGTTCGGGTCGGCCTCGCGGGTTTCCTCGGACGGCATATAGGACTGGTCGGTTTCGATCAGTTCATCCGCAAATTCAAGAACGGCAGCGGGCTCGGACTCGACGGAAAATGCGGGTTCAGCCGGAGCGGGGGCGACTGGAGGGGCCGTTGGAACATGTTCCCGATCCTTGGCTTGAAATGCTTGCGGTCGGGGCTCTTCGATCAGCGAGCCGAGTTCGATATCGGGAACCGCAGCGATCGGCTTCGCTGGGGCGGTCGGTATCTCAAGCAACTCGCTCGCTGGCGCTGAATTGAATGCCTCAAGGTTCTGCAGTTCCACGTGTGACGCAGCGATCACTTCAGCAGGCGTTGTGATACCCTTGTCCTCTTCAAATATCTTGCGTAGCCGGTCGAGACGCGTTGCGGCAGGCATCGCGACATCTTGCCCCGCGGTTTCAGGCAGCGAAGCGGCCGTTACCGCCAGAGAGGGCCTTCCGCGAAGCTTCGAAAGCAATTCGGCTGCTTCGCGTTCGTCCATCGCCTCTTCCTGAAGCCGTTTGTCCGCCCGCTTACTCGCGTTCTGCCATGCGTTTCGCATTTCGGCCGCGGAGTTAAATCTCTGGTCGCGTGCGATCTGCATTGCCCGCGATATGACCTCGACGATCTCCGGCGGTGCGAGCGGTGCGAAATCGGTTATCGGTCGGAGCGGGTCGGCATTGCCCTCGATCAATTCGATCGTCCGTTCGAGCGCATCGACCGGCTTTTTTCCGGTGATAATGTGGTAAAGCGTAGCTCCGGCGGAGTAGATGTCGCTCCGCGGGTCGAGCGGCATTCCCATATCGAACTCGAACTTTTCGCCGAAGTGGTTGACGATGACGTTCTGCGACGCGGAATCCAGATTGTCCCAGATCTGCTCGATCGGCGAGTATGCTATATCGCCGTCATAAAGGTTCGGCTGGAGGTTGGTCGTAATGTTCAGCCCGCTATCGGCAGCGACCGTAAAAGCAAGAAGCTTGATTCGCCCCTCTGATGTCAGAACAAGATGCTGAGGCCGTACCCGCTGGTGAACGACCTGCGGCCGGAAGTTATGCAGATAATCAAGACCCGCGAGCATTTGGTCCGCCCAATCGATGACCTGGTTGACCTCAAACCCGATGCCGCCGGCATCTAGGGTCAGGCTTAGCGGGTCGCCATCGACCGATTCGAGGACCAGATAATGCCGCCCGCTTTCCGAAAAATGATCGTTTACGTGGATCAACGATTCGTGTCGAATGCCTTGCAGGACCGTGCCGCTGTTGACGAAAGTCAGCCGAAGCCGTTCGTTTTCAGAGGCGTCAACAACCCTTTGGCTGCGAACCTCGCGGATCACGACCCTTGCATCGCGTGTCGTATCGTAAGCATCGGATATCAAAAACGGTTCGTCAGTTCTGTTCGAAGCCGAGAGGTGATACCTTCCGTTGTTAAGAAATTGTTCGGTAGCGGGCATAGTATCGGCGAGAAAAAGCGGGGTTTAGCCCGTAGGCTATTAGGATTATAGCATAAGTCGTTCAAAATGGAAGAAAAATGTTGAACAATTTTGACCACCATGATCGTCAATATTAGATCGCAATAAAACTTCCGTTCTTAAGGAATTTTTTCAGTACAAGAGGGAATTGCAGTCTTTTGGAGCGAGACTTAAAGCTGTCCCAGGAAGTTTGATATGGTCCTTCGGTTGGAAGGAATAATTCTCTTTAAACACTGCTTAGATCTCTGTGAATCCTGCGTTGCTCGGTCAGTAACCCCAGATCACACATCGCTGCGAGCTGGCCGATCTGTTGTCGGATCTTGCAGTTTAACCAAGTTTTGAGTCCGATAAGGATTTATGATCGAAATCAATAAGCAATGAGAACGCCTGACCGAAAAGAGATAACACCCGAACCGCTGTACCTGAACCGGCGGAATTTCATTCGTGCGGGCGTTTTTGCCGGTTCGGCCGCCGTGACGGGCCTGATGTATCGAGCATACAGGCCGGATTCGATCGCCGTCGCCCCCGAAGAAGCCCCGCAGTCATTCGGAGAGCTTACTAAACGGTCGGAGTTTCAGGCGAACGAGACGCCGAACTCCTTCGAGGACATCACCAATTACAATAATTTCTACGAATTTTCGACTAGCAAGACTGCGGTCGCCCGCGAAGCTCAGGCTCTTAAGACAGACCCATGGAGCGTCGAGGTCGGAGGTTTGGTTGAATCGCCCCGCACCTACTCGTTACAAGAGCTCCTGAACTTTCCGCAGGAAGAGCGAATATACCGTTTCCGATGCGTCGAAGCGTGGTCGATGGTCATTCCGTGGGTCGGGTTTCCGCTCGCCGCACTGCTCGATCAGATGCGGCCGACAGCGGAGGCAAAATATGTCGCTTTCGAAACCGCTTACGATCGCTCGGTAATGCAGTCGTCATTTTCGGCCGGGATCGATTTTCCGTACGTCGAAGGCTTGCGGATCGATGAAGCCCTGCATCCGCTTACCCTTCTCGCAACCGGGCTTTACGGCCGGCCGATGCCGAAGCAGAATGGTGCACCGATCAGGCTCGTCGTTCCGTGGAAATACGGCTTCAAGAGCATCAAGTCGATCGTCCGAATTACGTTGACGGATAAAGAACCGCCGACGACCTGGAACATCGCCGCACCGAGGGAATACGGCTTTTACTCGAACGTAAATCCGAACGTCGATCATCCTCGCTGGTCGCAGAAACGGGAACGCCGCATTGGCGAGATCACAATGCGGGAAACGCTGATGTTCAATGGCTATGAGAAAGAGGTCGCCGACCTTTACCGCGGAATGGACCTCGAAAAGTTCTACTAATGGACAACGCGCGCTTCTTAAAACTCATATTGGGCGTGAATGCCCTGATTCCTCTCGGGCTGCTGCTCTTTGACGCAGCTACGGGCAGGCTCGGGGCAAATCCGATCGAGTATTTCCTGAGGGCGACTGGAGTGATGACCTTGGTGATGCTCCTCGCGACTCTTACGGTCACGCCGCTCCGGAAATTGTTCGGCTGGAATATTTTGATCAAGAGCCGGCGAATGCTCGGCCTTCTGGCGTTCTTTTATTGCTCAACACATCTCGTCACCTACAGCATTTTTGACAAGTCCGGCAACTTGACGGCGATCGTCGGCGACGTGGCTCAGCGGCCGTTCATTGCCGTAGGAATGGCTGCGTTTCTGGTAATGCTCCCGCTGGCCGTGACCTCGACGAACGGGGCTATCAAGAAACTGGGCGGGAAGAACTGGCAGCGGCTGCACCGGCTAAGCTATCTGGTTGCGATACTTGGGGTTGTGCATTTCTGGATGATCGTCAAGTCCGATCTCTATTATCCTGCACTATTTGCCACGGGGCTCGCATTGCTGTTTGGCATCCGACTTTTCTACAGGCAAACGGCCAAAAAGGAGGGTCAAAAACCGGGCCTCGCGTTTCGCCCGGATTGAAGCGTTTTGCGGAAGTCAGCGCCTTCGATCTCGATCGTCCGGCACATCTCATACAGCCTCGACCTGAGTCGAACTCCGATCCGATCTTCGAGCGTCTCTTCGCGTTCGTTGGATGTGCGGTCGGGATAATTTGTCGTGAAAATTGTCACTCGTGCATCGTTGTAGCGGGTGTTAATTATGTAAGCCATCGTATCGCGGACCCAATCCGTCGGCTTTGAAGCTCCGAGCTCATCAAGCACAAGCACTTCAGCATTCAGCACCGGTGCCAGAACGGCCAGTTCCGATGCCTGTGTCCGCGGGTTGTAGGAATCCTGGATCTCTTTCAAAAGCGAGCCGAACTCGTAAAACAAACATGAGAAACCGCGTTCGGTCAGTCCCTTGAGGATCGAGACCGCGAGGTGTGTCTTCCCGACGCCGACTGGGCCCGACAATAAGAGCCCTCGGTCCTCCGCGGGATACTCGTTCGTAAAATTACTCGCAAAAAGCAGAGCGAGTTTCTGCGATTCGTTCTGTGCCGTGTAGTTGCTGAAATGGCAGCGGGAGTAGCGACGCGGAACGCGAACCTTTTCAAATGGGTCGGTGTGCCGGCCGGTCTTTTGGCACTTGCATGGGCGGGCTCCTTTGCCGGCGACGATCTCCATCCCGGTGCCGAAACAGACCTCGCACAACTCGCCGGCGGGCTGTTCGTCCGCAACGGTCATTACTCGCTTCTTCTCGGAAATTGCCATCCTGAAAAAGGATGATAACAGATGAGCGTGCCGGGTTGTAGCGCCCGCCCGCCAAGCGCTGATATCGGCGGATATGCTATATTCTCATTTGCTGAATTGCGGCATTTATGGGAGTTTTTCGCAGTATCCTCATCAAGCTCGGGCTTGCGGACCTGGAGGCAGACAGGACGCCGATCCGCGTCTTTCTCCTCGATGACGACAAGCGGCGGCACACCTGGTTCCAGAAGCGTTTTTCCGGCGACGAACTGGCGATAGCCGAAACGGTCGAGGAGGCAAAGCAACTTCTCGAAAGAGGCTCTTTCGACGCCATTTTTCTCGATCACGACCTGCTCCCGCACCACTACGAATCGAACGACCACGACGATTACGCGAGCACCGGATACGCGATCGCCGAATGGCTTGACGAACGCCGAGAGCTGCATCGTGCGGCGACCATCGTCGTTCACACCCGCAATGCCGACGCCGCCATCCCGATGGTCCAGAAGCTCCGCGAATCGGGCCGCAACGTCGAGTACTGCGCCTTCCCGATGCTCGACCTCAAGATCCGCTCTTATTGGAAGCGCTAAAAAAGCAGGCCCGAGCTCCGAGCCTGCTTTCGATATTTCCCCGGCGATCAGTGTTTCGCCGGATTCTTCTTTATTTCCCCTATCAGTTCGGCGATCGCGTTCTTGAAGTCCGCATTCTCAGGCTTTGTCGCAAGGTGCTCGATCGCCATTACGTAAGCCGTCTTGAAGGCTTCTTCTTTCGCTACCTTAACGTCCGGTTCAACGCCCGTTCCTTCCCAGTTCGTTTTCGTGATCGGGCTGATCGCCCGGCCCGTCGAAATGAAAGCCGAAAAATGATCACCGAGCCGGAACATCTCTCCCGGATGAGCTCCGCCGCCGGTCGTTTCGCCGATGATCGTTGCCCGTTTCAGGTTCTTGAGGTTATAGGTGAATTCCTCGCCCGCCGAGAATGTCCGCTTTGCCGTAAGTACAAAAACCGGCTTATCTCCATACTTCCGGCCCTTGACCTCCGGTTTTGTCCAAAATTCCTCCGTCCGGTCACCGGCTCGCCAATAGAGGCTGTTCAGATGCACCGGCTTATCGCCGAAAAGATATGACGAAATGAGTGCGACCATCTCCGGCGAACCGCCGCCGTTCTGCCGAAGGTCGATGATCAGTGCCTCGGTATTGGCGATGAAGTTCATCGCCGCCTCGACCGTTTCTTTCCCGATCTCGGGGTCAGAGAAGCCGTTGAGCTTAATGTAGCCGATGTTCCCGCGAAGCCGTTCTACGGTTTCGAAACCGGCGTTGATATTGAGGACATTGTTCCTGTGTTTGGTCTTTTCGGCCTCGGTCGGTTCGGACCTCGGCTGGCTGACCGGCAGCACGTTCGGCGAAAACCGCACCCGCAAATGCAGGTCGTTCGTCACCGCCTGCATGTCCGCGGTCAGGGCTTCCGCAAATGCTTTGCCGCTTGTGATCGTTTCATATTTGCCGTCCGTGCGGTTCTTTTCGAGCATTCCCGCGGTCTTTGACGCGACCTCCGGGAAGACGTAATTCGCTCGAAGATCATCCGCGAGCTTTGCGATGACGGCAGCCCTCGTGGCCGCATCAATGGGCATATCGGCCGCCGCCGCCGGGCCTTGCCCAAAACAGGTCGCTACCAACGCCAAAACGATGAACAACACGACCTTTATCATTAACGAAGAAAAATACATATTAATGCCTCCGGATATTTAACTTTCTTTCCTTTTCACCAAACCATAAATAAGAAGCCTGGCGGTCTGCTCCGCCCGCCCGCGGATCTCTTCCAGCTTTCCGAGTTCCTTTACGCTGAGGCTGAACGGCAAAAGCGAATTGGTTGCGGTCAGCATCGCCATCGCCGTACACGTCGCGTCAACTTCCCGCATCGAGCCCTCAGCGATTCCCGCGCTGATCACCTTGGCGAGGATATCTGCCTCGGTCTCGAAATGAACCTTTCGCCGTTCGAGCAAAGCCGGACGGATGCTCGCCAGCAGCTCGTTGATGCTCTCGGTATAATGCTGAACGCTCTTGAACCGGAAGACGACGCGCTCGACCAGCATCTCGGCAAGCCGCTCTTCGGGCGGCGAATCTTTGCTCGCGATCAACCGAAGGCGGGCCGTGAGCCGGTCAACGATCCTATCGATGTGCGAAAGGGCGATATCCTGCTTGCTCGAGAAATGGAGATAGACCGAGCCCTTGCCGATGCCGGTCTCGCGGGCCAGGTCGTCTATCGTCATTTTTTTGTAGCCGTACCGAACCAAAAGGCGGTCCGTCGCATCAAGAATGTCGCTCTTTACGTCTCGTTTCGTTCCGGTATCCATATGATCTTTGTTTGACGAATGACCAATATCGTCCAGTGGTCATAATATTCCTCTTACGCGGAAATGTAAAGGAAGGTTCCGCGTTTCTCAATAAGCTAGTCTTTTAGATATTTCTTGCCCTTGAGCTTTGCGGGGAGCAGGCTGTCCTTCTCGTCCTCGGCTTCTTTCCCGTAGCCGAGTTCTTTCATCAGCTTGGTCGGGGCATTGCGTAGCTTCATCGGGACGGGCAGATTGCCGAACCGCTTGGCATCGGCGAGTGCTTCGGCGATGGCATCGTTCGCCGAGCGGTCCTTGGCGGCACGGGCGAGGTAAGCTGCTCCATGGGCAAGGTTGAGCGAGCATTCGGGATAGCCGATGGTCTCTACCGCACGGAAAACGGCGTTCGCCACGACCAGTGCCGTCGGCTGTGCCAGCCCGATGTCTTCCGATGCGAAGATCACCATCCGGCGGGCAATGAACTTCGGGTCCTCGCCGCTCTCGATCATCCTGGCGAGGTAATAGATCGCCGCATCCGGGTCGCTTGCCCGCATCGACTTGATGAACGCGCTGATGACGTTGTAGTGCTCCTCGCCCTTTTTGTCATAGCGGAGAAAGCGGTTTTGCAGCGCTTCCTTCAGATTCTCGATCGTCAGATCGCCGTAAAGCTCGGCGGCATTCTCGATCATCGTCAGGGCCTGACGGGCGTCGCCGTTTGCCAGCTCGGCAAGCCACTCTTTCGCCTCATCACCGAGTTCGTATCCCGAGCGGACGATGATGGCGAACATTTCTTCCCGTGTAAATTCCTTGAGCGTGAAAACGCGAAGCCGCGAGAGCAGTGCCGGGATGACCTCAAAGCTCGGGTTCTCGGTCGTCGCCCCGATCAGGACGAGCCCGCCCGATTCGACAAAAGGCAGCAGAAAATCCTGCTGAGCCTTGTTAAAGCGGTGGATCTCGTCGAGAAAAAGCACCTTCGGCCGGCCCATTGTCGGCAAAGCGATCAGCTTCCGGATGTCCTCCTTGCCGGCGGAAACGGCGGAAAGCTCAAAGAACTCGGCCTCGATAGCGTTGGCGTAGATGCGGGCAAGCGTCGTCTTTCCCGTGCCCGGCGGGCCCCAAAGAATGAACGAAAAAATGCTCTTCTGTTCGATGGCGAGCCGGAGCGGCTTGCCCTCGCCGACAAGGTGCTCCTGCCCGATGTAATCTTCGAGTTTGGTCGGGCGAATTCGGCTGGCCAGCGGTTCGGGCATCGGCGGTTACGGTAAAAGTATGAAATAATCTAACATATAATTTTCAGCGGCGACGAGTGTATTCACAAGGCAGTGTTCGGAAAGCCGCGACGATTTCGGGGAAAGACGATCGACGAATGAGAACGCATATCAGATTTGGAAAGATACTCGGCATCGAGATCGGCATTCACTACAGTTGGCTGATCATCGCCGTTCTGATCACTCTTTCGCTCGGCGGTTATTTTGGCCAGTCGCATCCTGAATGGGGCGACGGCGTTATTTGGGCGATGGCGATCGGGTCGGCGGTGATGTTCTTTGCGGCGATCGTCATCCACGAGATGTCTCACGCATTGGTCGCTCGTTCGTACGACATTCCGGTCAAGTCGATAACGCTCTTCGCACTCGGCGGCGTGGCGCAGATGGAAAAGGATGCCGAGAGCGCAAAGATGGAGTTTTGGATCGGCATCGTCGGGCCGATAACGAGCGCCGTGATCGGGGCCGTTTGCCTTGGAGCGGCGTTTCTTATGGGCTGGTCGTTCGGGGCAGATGCCTCGTCACCGCTAATGGCGGTTTTTGTCTGGCTTGGTTACATCAACATCGCTCTTGCCGTTTTCAACATGGTGCCCGGATTTCCGATGGACGGCGGCCGGGTGATGCGGGCGGCGATCTGGGGCTTCGTAAAGGACCGCGAGCGGGCTACGAAGGCGGCATCGCTGATCGGCCAATCGATAGCCTTCGGCTTCATCATTTTTGGCATCATCGCTTTCTTCCGCGGTTCGGGTATCGGCGGGATCTGGATCGCCTTCATCGGCTGGTTTCTGCTGACCTCGGCAAGGGCGAGCTACGCGCAGTCGGAGATGACGCAGGCTTTCGCCGGGCTCAAGGTCCGAGACCTTATGACGACCGAATGTGCCCGCGTCGATCCGCGGACTAACCTGCAATCGCTGGTCGATGACAATATCTTGCGGGCCGGGAACCGCTGCTTTCTGGTCGAAGAGAATGGGGAGCTATTGGGGCTTGTGACGCCCGCCGATGTTCGCTCGGTCGAGCGGACAATGTGGCCGATGAAAACGGTTGACGATGTAATGCGGCCCTTTGACGAACTCCAAACTGCCACGCCGGAGGCATCGATAGTAGAGGCTCTTGAGGCGATGGGCCGTGCGGACGTCAATCAGCTTCCGGTACTCGAGGGCGGCCGGCTGGTCGGGCTTATCTCCCGCGACCGGATACTGAACTACCTCGTCGCGAAAAAAGAGCTCGATATCTAGAGCCGCTGATCACATCCGCTCGGCTTCAAGGTTTGCCGCCAGGCATGCCCCGCAGAGAAATCCTTCCGCGATTCCTTGCTCGGCCTTTCGCCGAAACGTGTCGTGTGTGTCCGCATCAACGAACGCCGTCCGGCCGCATTGCTCGCAAAGCATCTCGTGAGGCGTTGCGGCGGTCTTCACGCTCGATTCAGTCTTGATCTCCTCGAACCTATCCGCGTCAAATTGTGCTCGTGTCGTCATCTGGATTTACCTCTTCTATCTCGGCCGCAATTTGCAGGACAGGGAAGCGGCCGGCCGCATCGCACTTGGGGTCGCCTATAGAATACCCCGAAACCCCGCTCACACACAGCAAAGAGATCACACCCATTGCCAAGCAAACCCGGCCTCTCGCTGTTCTCCGAGAAAGCTCACCCAGCCGATCGAAAAAGCTGCATCTTTTTTGGTCTAAGAAAGGCCCTTCGCCGAGCGGAAAACCTCCGGCTCTTCGAAGTCTGAGAATGATCAACTCGCCGAGGAGGCAGTCTGAAAAGGCGGCCTCATTTTTTTGGCGCAAAATGGGGGAAGTGGCTTTAAGATGTGGCTTTAAGATATTGGTATGAAGAAGGTTGTGTTCAAGCGATATGTGCAGAATCAGCCGCTGTTGTTGCCGCCGAGTTTAGAAGAAATAGTACCCGATAATCATCCGGTGCGGGTGGTTAACGAGGTGATAGAGCGGGTGGACATCTCGGCGTTGGAGGGGAGTTATAAGGGCGGCGGGACGTATGTGGAACAGGTCTATGCCGATGAAGAGAACCAGCCCAACGAGCCCGACTTCGAAGCCATAAACCCGGAGGCCGTGAAGCGGACGATAGAAGACATCAACGACGCTCTGAAGGCGAAAGCTGTCGATCCGAAGGTTCGGCAAAAGCTGAACTACGCGAAGAAGAACTGGCCTCAGAAGTTGGACGAGTACGACGAAAAAGAAAAGATCCTGGCGGGCCGGAGCAGCTATTCAAAGACCGATCAGGATGCGACCTTCATGCGGATGAAGGAAGACCACATGAAGAACGGTCAGTTAAAACCGGGCTACAACGTGCAGGCTTCGACCGAGAAACAATACATCATCAACTACACTTTGGGTCAGACGACGAGTGACACTTCACTCCTGAAAAAGCACATCGTCGAGCACATCCTCTTTACCGGTCGTGTTTCCGCCTGTGCGGTTGGGTTTCTGGCTCTCGTGGTTTTTAATAAAATCGGCGCGAGGTTTTTGGCTGGGTTAGATGGGATCGAAGCGGATGTTTCTGGCGGTCGATGTGCCTGCGGCTGTTCGGGAGGCGGCGGCGAGGCACTCTGCGGGTTTGCGGCGGCAGTTTCCGGGCGCTCGGGTCAGTTGGGTCCGGGCGGAGAACTTACATATCACGCTGCGTTTCTATGGCGAGGTTGAGGAGGAGCGGCTGTCGGCAATAGCCAATGTTGCGAGATCCGCGGCGGCCGGGGTAGTGCCTTTCAGGGTCGAGGTCGCCGATCCGGGAAGCTTTGGAACCAAGGTGCTGTTCCTCTCGATAAACGACGACGAAGGCAAGCTGCGGCATTTGAATGTGACGATCGAGGCGGCGTCTGCGGCAGCCGGCCTGAAAGCTGAGCGGTTGACCTTCAAGCCGCATCTTACTCTGGAGAGGATCCGTTCCGGAAAAGGAATCGGACCGCTCATCGAGGCGTTTCTGGGCGAACACTTTGCGGCGATCGAGTTTGAGGTCAGGGAGATGGTGCTCTATGAGAGCCGGCTTTCGCCAGCCGGCTCCCAATATCTGGTAATCGAGCGGTTTCCGCTTGGCGGATGATCACTTTGCGAGGGCAGCCTCGAGCTTTTCGATCACTTCGGCATCGGTCGGGACCGTCCGCGGCGAGAAGCGGGCGATGATCTTGCCGTCGCGGTCGGCGAGGAACTTTTCGAAATTCCACGTGATGTCGCCGTCAAAGCCGGGGTTCGTTTCCGGATGCGTGAGGAAGCGGTAGAGCGGGTGCTGGTCTGTTCCTTTGACTGAGATCTTTGAGAACATCGGAAAGCCGACGTTGTAGTTCAGCGAACAGAACTCCTTGATCTCGGCCTCTGTGCCGGGTTCCTGGCCCATGAAATTGTTGGCAGGGAAGCCGAGAACTGTGAAGCCGCGGTCCTTGTATTTGTCGTAAATGGCCTGAAGCCCTTCGTACTGAGGCGTCAGCCCGCAACGGCTCGCGACGTTGACGAGCATAACGACATTGCCTTTGTACTTTTCAAGGCTGACGTCGTTGCCGTCAATGTCCTTCATCGTAAATTCGTACATTCCTTT
>JAHBSL010000005.1 GCA_019639135.1 Acidobacteriota bacterium | reverse complement strand
CCCACATCGCGAGATGTGGGTCGCGTCCCACGCCAATCCCGGAACCGTCGAAGACGGTGGCATTGGTCGTTGAAATGTTTTTAACCACCGAATAAGAAAATAGGAAAACCGGAAGATTGTCTGTACCTTCTGTGGTTTTTGTCAGTGTCCTCTGTGGTCTTAGAGAAAACTATCAGCACAGAAAGCACAGACCGGCCCGGGCGGCTTTGCCGCCATGGTGTGCGGAAAAGCCGGGCTTTTTCGTTCGCTGCCCGTCTCCAATGGAGGCTACGCCGCCGCCTCGTCCATCTACTTGAAACCGGCGGCATAGCCGCACTCTTCTCGGGGCAGCCGCAGGAAAGGCGCAGCCGCAGGAAAGGCGCAGCCTTTCCGCTCATCGGGCGGCACAGCCGCGAGAACAGGCGGCCGATTTGATCTATGCCCGTAGCTCCTTCTGCTCTACACTACTTTGGCGTCGAATTAACCGGCCGGGCGGTCTATAATGGCGATGGGCTTCGGATCAAGAAGGTCGTCCCCGGCACGGGTGAAACAACCATCTTCGCGTATGATGCTTCCAATAGGTTGGTTGCGGAGTATTCAACCGTTGTCGAACCAACCGCAACCGCCAAAACCAGCTATTTGACAACCGATCACCTCGGCAGCCCAAGGATCACGACCGACCAGTTCGGCCAGGTCGCCTCCCGCCGCGACTTCATGCCCTACGGCGAAGAAATCGCCCGACAAAACTACGGCAGCGATTCTGTCCGTCAAAAATTCACCGGCTATGAACGTGATAATGAGACGAAACTCGACTTCGCCCAGGCCAGAATGCACAACTTCAATCGAGGCCGATTCTCAAGTCCCGATCCGTTAATGGCAAGTGCAAAACGAGTCCTTCCTCAGACTTGGAATCGCTACACGTACGTGATAAACAATCCTCTAAATTTAATTGACCCGAGTGGGATGATTTGGGGGCGAAGAAGTGATGGCGACGGGGGATATGAATACCGTTGGTTTCCAGGCAAGAAAGTCGGAGAGGGGTGGGACGTATGTACAGGAGACTGTCTGATCGTAGAAAACCCAAGGATAGGCCGGCAATCTTTGGGATATGCGATCCGATTGAATCCAAACGGCTTTTCTTGGGAACGGGTTGTGTCTATTGACGTGCCCGGACAAGAGCGTCGTTGGCTGAGTCATAAGGATGCGCAGGCAATTAACGCGATTACAGGCGGAGCACTTTGTTCATTCTCAATGGGCTTAGCCTGTCCTAACGCGGGTGAACCGATCGCAGACAATGTTAAGGCAGCCGCAGACACTGTTCAACTTGCGTTCTTAATCAAGAGTCTTGCCGCACTTGGCATTCCTGCCATAGCTGCGATACTCAAAAAATCACCAGATGAAGTGCTCGCGATCATTAGGAAGATGAGCACCAAAGAACTTAACCAAGTCATTGACGTACAGAAGTCTCAAGTTCAAGCATTGTATGGTCGGGGCGAATCGGGAGCCGATGCAGCATTGGAATTATTGAAGCGGGGGGAAGTACCGGCAGGAGCAGAAGGATTAACACGAGAAACCTTAGAAGCTCTCAAAACTGTGTCTGTCAATGTCTTGAATAGAACCACGGGAATCACGGAACATAGCAGAAATGTGCAGCAAAAGCGACTCTTAATTGTTCAAACTATGATTGATAACCTCCCAAAATAGGCATATGAGCGAATTTCTTATTGTAATTTTAGATCACTCGAAGCCGGGGCTTGTTATCGCGCCCTGCAATCAGGACGAATTCGTGTGGAGTGGTCGAAAGTTGATAGATACGGGAATTAGAACGATCGTCGGTTTCTTTGATTGGCTTCGGACCGATGAAAATGAAGTCATCGGAGTTCGATTGACAATATTAGATGAAGAGCTAGATTACCTGGTCCCAGAATTAGCACGTCCAGACTATGTTGAAGAACTACCTCGGTCTGTCGGAATAGAAATCTTCTTTTCAGAAGGGCGAAATTACAATGATCGTAATTCCGATGATCAGGATTTTATGGACAATTGGATATATCGATCCGACGACGGCACCTACGCGATTTCCTTTAATGCGCAGTATTCAATCGATTCGCTTAAATCAAATCCAGCGATACAGCTCGCTGAACAATAAGGCGAACGTTCCTGCTCTTGGGAGAATTTGTTGAGCTTGCATCCGCAAAAGTGGAGCGACTCATTCAAAGGCGGGCAGTATCGGGCCTACAGCAATCCGTTGACGACCACGCATTCCATCTCAACATTCGCGGTTTATGATCAGTACGGGAATGTTGCGCAGACGACGGATGGCGTTGGTTATGAGACGGAGTATGCGTATAACCTTTCGGGGGCGATGGTGGAGCAGCGGTACCCGAGCGGGCGGGTGGTGAAGAACGTGCTCGACGCAAGCGGCGATCTCTCGATGGTTCAGAGTGCCCGGTGCATGGACGCCGCGGCGGGCACGGACGCCGACTGCGCCGCACAGGCAGGCCTCTGGAACTACGCAAAGAACTTAACCTACAACCCCGCCGGTGCCGTGACCTCGATGCAACTCGGCAATGGCCGCTGGGAATCTACCGCGTTCAACTCACGCCTCCAACCGACCCAGATCGCCCTCGGCAGAAACTCAAAATTTAGGTGGTGCTGAGGGCGGGGGTCGAACCCGCACGCCCCTAAGGACACAGGATTTTAAGTCCTGGGCGTCTACCAATTCCGCCACCCCAGCACGAAGATGATATTAGCACGGGCAGCGGGCGAGGTTAAAGAATTGGACAGGCCGATACGAAGCTAGGATTCGCTTTAGGCCGAGCACCGATATGCTATCATTTGGACAAGGAACGAGGTTCTTGGCCAATGGAACAATACGCTTGGATCTTTTGGGTCGTGCTCGGGGTATCGCTGATCGTGGCGGAGGTCTTCACGCTCGGCTTCGTGCTTTTCTGGTTCGGGCTCGGGGCCTTGGCTGCGGGGCTCGTCGGGCTGATGGGCTTCGGATATCTCTGGCAGTTCATCGCATTCATTGCCGTCTCCGGGGCTCTGACGGCAATGTCGCGGACGATCTTTTCAAACTATATGTGGGGCAAGGGCGAGCGCGAAGCGAAGTTCGGAGCGGACGCATTGCCGGGGAAGATCGGTACGGTGGTCGATGGAAGCACGGGAGCACTCAACGCCGCCTCGGTCAGTGTTCAGGGTTCGGAGTGGACCGCGTTTCCCGCGGATGAAGAGACAGTGCTGACGGCCGGCGAAAAGGTTGAAGTGGTCCGGGTCGAAGGAGCGAAGATCTATGTTCGCCCATCGCGAAAGGAAATGCCGGGTTGGAAGCAGGACTAGGCCTCGTCCTCTAATATTTCCGCCGTGTCCTGCTCGGCGGTGTCGTGAACATTCCCAAGGTCAAGGATCTCTAATTGGACATCTTCACCGTTCGGGGCGGGAAGGTCATCGCCGGTCAGTTTTGCGATGACGACCGTGATGTTGTCTTCTCCGCCGTTGTTGTTCGCTTCGGTTACGAGCGTTGCTGCGGCTTTGCCGAGAGTGTCGTAATTTTCGGTTACGATCCGCTGCATTCCGGCGGCACTTACCTTATTAGAAAGGCCGTCGCTGCAAAGCAGGAGCACATCGCCGTTACAGGGCTTGAGCCGGGCGGCGACGGGGAATATCTCGTTCTGTGCACCGAGTGCCTGGAGAATGACGTTCTTGAGCGTGTGGGTTTCGGCCTCCTCGGGCGAGATCTGCTGGGCATCGATAAGCTGCTGAACGAGCGATTGGTCCTTGGTCACCTGATAGATCTTGCCGTTGCGGACAAGGTATGCGCGGCTGTCACCAACCTGGATGAGGTCGATGCCGCGAGAGGTGACGCCGATGCCGGTGAAGGTCGCTCCCATTCCCTGGAACTGAGCGTCAGAGCGGCCCTGCTGGTGGACGAGATAGTTTGCGTAAACGGTTGCGTTGTAAAGCTTTGCGATGAGGTTGTAGTCATAGGCCTCGGGCGTCAGCGTTTCTTCGAGGTCGTCTTCGAGCAGCTTTTCGCTTACGCACTCAACGGCCATTTTGCTCGCGACCTCACCCGCCATCGCGCCGCCCATGCCGTCAGAGACCGCAAGCACCACACCGTTGTCATCAACCTCGAAGTTCTGGCTTTCGATGATGAATTCGGAATCTTCCTGAGTGCCCGTCCAGGCGACCGAACGCGAGATATGGAGCATAAGGTAGTTATCCTCATTGCCCTTTCTTACGCGTCCGACGTGGGACGTGGCATGAACCTCAACATTTAGCATAAAACGATCAATTGGCACGACAGCGGGTAGCCGGGCCGGCGGAACGCTCCGCAAATTCATCGGCCGCGTCAGGCAAGTGCCTGATCGAGGTCCGCAATAATATCTTCGGCATCCTCAATGCCGACGGAGATCCGGACGAGCCCGTCGGTAATGCCGAGCTGGCGACGCCGCTCTTCGGGAACCGAGGCGTGCGTCATCGTCGCCGGGTGCGAGATCAGCGATTCAACGCCCCCGAGGCTCTCTCCAAGTGTACACAGTTTGACGCCCTCAAGCACCTTTTTTGCACTCTCAAGCGAACCCGTTTCGAACGACACCATGCCGCCGAAGCCGGACTGTTGCCGTTTGGCAAGCTCGTGCTGCGGGTGCGAGGCGAGGCCGGGATAATATACCTTTTCGACCCGCGGATGCTCGGCTAGGAAGTTCGCCACCTGCCGGCCGTTGCGGTCGTGGGCCTCCATCCGAACGGCGAGCGTCTTGGTTCCGCGGAGCACGAGGAACGAATCCATCGGCGAAAGTATCGCACCGATGCTGTTCTGGACAAAGCCGATCCACTCGGCGTCTTTCTCGTCGTTCAAAGCTGCGAAGCCGCCGACGCTGTCCGAGTGGCCGTTAAGATATTTGGTTGTCGAGTGGACGACGATGTCGCAGCCGAGGTCGAGCGGCCGCTGGAAATAAGGCGACATGAAAGTGTTGTCGCAAACGACCTTGGCGCCGCGGGCATGCGAAAGCTCGGCAACCGCCGCTAGGTCGGTGACCGTCATTACCGGATTGGTCGGCGTTTCGACAAACACCATTTTGGTGTTCGGCTTAAAGGCGTTCTCAAAGGCGGAAAGGTCGGAGCTATCGACCAGGTCGAACTCAACGCCGTAGTTCCGCAATACCCGATCGAAAAGCCGGAACGTACCGCCGTAAGTGTTATCGCCGAGAAGGACGTGGTCGCCGGCCTTGACGAGCTTGAGCACGGTGTCGATAGCGGCCATCCCGGATGCAAAGGCAAAGCCGAAGCGGGCATTCTCGAGCGCCGCGATATTCTTTTCTAATGCCGTGCGAGTTGGATTCTGGGTGCGAGCGTATTCAAACCCCTTGTGCCGGCCAAGGCCGTCCTGTGCGTAGGTCGAGGTTTGGTAAATGGGGACCGATACCGCGCCGGTTGCCGGATCGGGGTCGTTACCGGCGTGGATCGCAATTGTTGAAAATCCCATATTTGACAGAGCAGAAACGCTGAACTTGATAATCAGCCATTTTATCTGCTTTTGCGGAAATTGACCAACCCGGCGGGACTTTGATCGCCATCCGAAATGGTATCGGTCGAAGTCTATTATGTCAAACAAGTTAGGGGCGAATGCGGGGCCGAACGGCCGGGTGGAATGGCGGCGGTATTCGGCAACATGAAAAAGGGATGAAAATCCGGCATTTCATAATTGAAAGTTATATAACTATCGGCTAGGATAATCTCACAAATTCTGATTTTCGATGGATATCAACCAGCTTGAAGTTCTTGTAACTGTGGCCAATGAGCGGAGTTTCTCCAGGGCAGCCGAGGTCCTGGACCGAACGCAGCCGGCCGTAAGTCAGGCGATCAGCCGACTCGAGCAGGACCTGGGGCAGCGGCTCTTTGATCGCTCATCAAAGGACGGAACGCTGACCGATGCGGGCGAGGTTCTGGTCGAATATGCACGGCAGATCCTGAACCTTCGCCGCAATGCCGAGCTTGCCGTTAAGGAGCTTTCGGAACTCCACCGCGGAAAGGTCTCGATCAGCGCCAATGAGCACACGGTCTTTTATCTTCTGCCGGTGATCATGGAATTTCGGCGGCGGCATCCGCAGATCAAGGTCGAGGTCAAACGCGGCGTCGCGAGCCGGATACCGAAAGAGATCGCCTCGCGTGAGGTCGAGCTCGGGGTTCTGTCATTCAAGCCGGCCGACGCCGGGTTGAAGGCGATGCAGGTGTTGACGGATGAGCTTGTGCTGATCGTCGCACCAGGGCACCGGCTCGCGGGAGCGGAGAACATTTCGATAAAGGAATTGGCGGATGAGACCTTTATAGCCCACAACGCGAAGTCACCGTACCGCGAGAAGGTGATAGAATGCTTTGCGAATAACCGGACGCCGCTAAGGATAACGGTCGAGCTTCCGTCGCTTGAGGCCATCAAGCGGATGGTCGAGCAGAACGCGGGCGTTGCGCTCGTGCCGAGATTGACGGCAGCGGCCGAGATCGAAAGCGGGCGGCTCCGCGGGGTAACAGTTAAGGAAATGCGGCTTGAACGCCGGCTGCATATCGTTTATCGCCGGAATTCACCGCTCTCGCATGCGGCGAAGGCGTTCCTTGAACTCGCCGAGGAGATGGCGGCACGGGCAAAACCGGCCGCGGACGGCAATGCCGCTTAACACGTTCGAAACACGGCCTGCATATTCTTAGGGAAGGAAGAGACACTAAATGTTTGAACAATTCACACTCGGCATCGAAGAGGAATTCCAGATCGTCGATCCGGCCACACGCGAACTGAAGTCCCACGTTTCAGAAATTCTCGACGAGGGCAAGCTGCTGCTAGGCGAGAAGATCAAGCCGGAGATGATCCAG
Organism: Acidobacteriota bacterium; assembly: GCA_019639135.1. Classification (GTDB taxonomy): domain Bacteria; phylum Acidobacteriota; class Blastocatellia; order Pyrinomonadales; family Pyrinomonadaceae; genus OLB17. The sequence goes on along the minus strand of JAHBSL010000005.1, from coordinate 180,903 downwards.
TCGATGATAGAGGTCGGGACGGGCGTTTGTGCCAATATTCAGGAAGCCCGCGAGGATATCACAAAGCTCCGTTGCATAATCTCGGGCCTTGCTAAAAGAAAGGGAATGGCTATCGTCGCGGCCTCGACCCACCCTTTCTCGAAGTGGTCCGAGCAGGAGATCTACGAAGGCGACCGGTATAAGTTGCTGGTCGATGAACTGCAGATGGTCGCCCGCAGCCTGCTGATCTTCGGCGTTCACGTCCACGTCGCGGTCGAGGACCTTGACCGGCGGATAAACATAATGAACGCGGCCCGCTATTTCCTCCCGCACGTTCTGGCGATGACGACCTCGTCTCCGTTCTGGCTCGGGTTCAACACGGGGCTCAAATCGTATCGCTCAGAGGTTTTCAAAAAGTTTCCGCGAACGGACATTCCCGACCACTTTGAATCGTTCCAGCAATACCAGCGTTATGTCGATCTGCTGATCAAGATGAACTGCATCCAGGACGGGACAAAGATCTGGTGGGACGTAAGGCCGCATTGCAAATTCCCGACGCTCGAGTTCCGTATCTGCGACATTCCGACGCGGGTCGATGACACGATCGCGGTCGCTGCTCTCTTTCAAGCGATCGTCGCAAAGCTCAATGTGCTGATAGACAAGAATCTCGGGTTCCGACTTTATCATCGCCGGCTGATACAGGAGAACAAGTGGCGGGCAGTCCGATATGGGCTTGACGGCAAGCTCCTCGACCTCGGCAAGCAGAAAGAAGTGCCGGTAAAGGACCTGATACGCGAACTGCTTGATTTTGTTGATGATGTATTAGACCCGCTCGGATCGCGTAAAGAGGTCGAGCATATCCATACGATGCTCGAACGCGGCACGTCGGCCGATAAACAGCTAAAGGTTTACGAAGAAACGGGCGGCGACTTCAACGCCGTGGTGGATATGCTGATAGTCGATACGCTCGAGAACGTCCCCGAGCACTGTTTCGACTGACCGCGACGTCATCAAGAACAAGAGGCGGCCTCAGGATCGGGGCCGCCTTTTTTCTTTTTGAATTTATCCTATCGATGCTGCTTTGCGAGCTTGAGGAAATTCTCGAAAAGGATGCGGCCGTCACGGGATTCGTTCGGGTGTTCCCAGCGTGTCGGGTTCTTTGACCAATCCTCGAACGACTTTTCAAGGTGGAATTGAACGCAGTAGATCATCTGCCCCTCGGACCGCTTGACCATCATCTGGTTGCGGCAGAGGTATGAGCTCGCAAGGAGGTGAAACCCTTCGGGCACGCCCATTACCTGAACACCGTGGTTCTGCCAAACGCGGAGCACGTCGCTCTCTTTCGTGTAATCCTGCCAGACGCCGGACATCGTGTCGTCGATGCCTTCGAAGATCGGGTCCGAGCGGTCGGTGATCTTGACGAAGCGATATTGATATTCGACGAGGCGGTCGGTGCGTTTCTCGTGAAGCTCAAGCCCATCGAGCGTTCTGAGCTCGGAGCCGAAGGCGACGCCGACGAGCTGATGTGCCCCGCAGATGGCGAGCACCGGGATCTTTGTCTTGTGGATGAACTCCTTAAAGCTCTCGATGTGATCGGGATTGTAATAATCGAAGTCGCTGAACGTGCCGCTGAGGACGATCGCCTCCGGGCGAAAATCGGCGACGGCCCGGGCGATCTCAGAGAGATGCACGGTCGTCGATTTCGGCGAACGGACAAGCCGGATGACGTTCTGTGCGATGTTGTTGGTCGCCATTCCGGAGACCTTGCGTTCGAACCGAAGCCGCGAAGGGATCGACTCCTGCCATTCTTCGTGGGCCAGCGGCGAGAGGTCGCTTTCATAACGAAGCAGATTGTTGACGATCAGGACTCGGGCACTGTCGATGGTCTTTTCGATCGGCTCGTAGAGACAAAAGGTGCGGTTCCCGTAAGGAAACGGCAACTCTTCTCGGACGGCGGTTTGGCGAACGGCATCGAACATAATCGTTATCGCAAAATGAACTGTTCCCTAACCCGTAACGCCGGGTTACGAACAATTTGATGATTATATCAGTCTTTCCTTTGCTTGGTCGAGGTGTCAAAGAGCGGCATCAGTTCGCCGGAGCCGATCTTTGCGATCTCCGTCCGCATTTCGCGGATCAGGGCGGCACGCAAGCGGCCGGCCGATTGGGGCGAAAGCCCTGCCGCGGCCAAGGCCAGTTGCCGCTCGGCGACGGCCCATGCACGTTCGAATTCGTCGGCAAGCTCGGGTATCTGTGTGATGTCGTACGGAACGGCGACCTTGCGGCAGCCGAGCCGAGCAAAGACCGCCAAATATCGGGCGACGGGACGCGTCGGGCACTGTACGCGGACGCGGCCGGCCTTGAGCTCGCAGCCTAGGAGCGTGTCCATTATCTCCGGCAACGACTCGCGTTCGGCGATGTCCATCTCAAAAGCACGCGTCCGGAGCGGGCGAACGCGGTCCGCATAGATCTGCGGTATCCAGCTATCGCCGATGGCGTTTCGTATCTCTGCAACTGCTGTCATCTGCCTGTTCGGGGCAACCGAATTTAAAATAGAAAAGCCGAATGCGGTCGCAAACGCGACGGCATCCGGCAGATCTTCTTTACCTCTGAGAAACGGCCTCGGCGATCGGCTGTTGGCTAAAGCGTTCGATGACGCGGTTGCCGAAGATGCCGAAGTAGAAAGTGCCGATGACGGTAACGAGGATCACGGCGGCAAGAGCCGAAGGGATCCGCGGCTCGACCCAATCGGTCGCACGTTCCTTGAAGAACATCACAACGATCATCCGCAGGTAATAGTAAGCAGAGATCGCGGTATTGATAACGGCGGCGACGACCATAACGGTCAGCAGCGGGTTATTTGCCTCAAGTGCCGGCCGGAAGACGAGCACCTTTCCGATAAAGCCCGCGGTCAGCGGCAACCCGAGCAGGCTGAGCATAAAGAGCGAGAGCGTAAAGGAAAGAACGGGCGACTTGAAGCCGATGCCGTTGAAATCCTCGAACTCGGTGCGGCGGTCGTTCTTTTGCCCGAGCAGCGTGATGATGGCGAAAGAGCCGATGTTCGCGACCGCGTAAGAAAGCATATAGAACGCAACGGCGGCAATGGCGGCATCGCGGTTCGATTGGCTCGCGGCGACGCCCGCTCCGACAAATCCGACAAGGGCATAGCCGGCATGAGCGATCGACGAATACGCAAGCATACGCTTGACGTTGTTCTGCATTATCGCCGCGACGTTGCCGACCGTCATTGTTGCGATGGCCATGACGGCGAGAGCGGTCGTCCAGGAATAATTTAGATAACCTGCGGCCTCGAGCCCGCCGACCACCGGAAATCCAATAACGAATATCCGAAGGAACGAGGCGAACGCAGCGGCCTTGGGCCCGGCGGCCATAAAGCCTGTGATCGGCGACGGAGCACCCTCGTAAACGTCGGGCGTCCAAACGTGGAACGGAGCCGCCGCAACCTTGAAACCGAAGCCGACAACGAGCATCGCCGCACCTACGAGAAGAAGGGCGGGGAAGTTCGGGTCAGAGACCTTGGCGGCGATCTCGGTGATGTTCATAGTTCCGGTCGCTCCATAGACCAGGGCCATTCCGTAGAGCAAAAAGGCCGAGGCGAGCGAGCCGAGAATGAAATACTTCATCGCGGATTCGTTCGACTTGAGGTCCGATTTGCGGAGCCCGGCCATTACGTAGGTCGCGATGGAGAGCGTTTCGAGGCCAAGGAAAATGACGACAAGGTCATTGCCCGAGGACATCAGAAGCATCCCGAAGGTCGCAAAAAGCAGCAGGGCGTGATATTCGCCGCCGGGGACGTCCTCGCGCTCGATCCAGACGGTCGAGACAAGAATGGTCAGAGCCGCCACGAGCAAAAAGACGACCGAGAAGCTAAGCCGGAGGCTGTCGTGAACGATCATGCCGCCCCAGGCCGAAGCCGGGACCGAGCCGCCGGGCCAGATCAAAGCGATCGAGATGGCCGCGGCCGCGATGCCGATGAGCGACATCGTGCCGGTTATCCCGCGGTTCTTCGGGAAAAAGCAATCGTAGAGCATCACGACGACGCCTGTGATCGCGATGATGATCTCCGGCAGGATGATCGCAAGATTTACGTTCGGGTCAGACAATTGCATACAAAATTTCGGAAGCCGTTATTCCTTTTCAAAGGTTTCGACCACTTCGACCGTTCCGCCGGCCTGCTTAACTACGCGTTCCTGAATGGCAACGACCGCATCACGCGAGCGGTCAAGGAACGGACGCGGGTAAACGCCCATGAAGACCATCAGGAAAAGAAGCGGGATCATCAGGCCGATCTCACGAGGGCTGAGGTCGACGAGGCCGCGGTTCTTTTCATTGGTCACCTTGCCGAAAAAGACCCGCTGGATCATCCAGAGCAGGTAAACGGCGGCGAAGATGACGCCGGTTCCGGCGGCCATCGTTGCGATGTAGTTCCAGTTCGCGGTCGCCGTGACGGCGAGAATCGAGGACTTCCACATCCCGATCATGATCATGAACTCGCCGACGAAGCCGTTAAGGAACGGAAGACCGATCGACGACATCGCCGTAATGACAAAGAACGTTGCGTAAAGCGGCATTACGTTCGCAAGGCCGCCGAATTCGCTGATCTCGCGAGTGTGCCGGCGTTCATAAATAAAGCCGACGAGCAGGAAGAGAGCACCGGTCGAGATGCCGTGGTTGAGCATCTGGTAAAGCGCGCCCTGCATTCCCCATTCGGTGAACGAGAACATGCCCAAAATGACAAAGCCCATGTGGGCGACCGACGAATAAGCAACGAGCCGCTTTACGTCCGGCTGGACCATCGCGACGAGCGCACCGTAAATGATGCCGATGATCGCGAGGATGATAAAGATCGGGGCAAGCTCGCGGGCCGCTTCGGGGAAGAGCGGAAAATTGAACCGCATCAGCCCGTAGGTTCCCATCTTGAGAAGAACGGCGGCAAGGATCACGGAGCCGGCCGTCGGTGCCTCGGTGTGTGCATCCGGAAGCCACGTGTGGAACGGAAAGAGCGGCACCTTGATCGAGAACGCCAGGGCGAACGCGATAAAGAGCAGAAGCCCGGTCGAAGCCGAGAAGGCGAGGGTTCCCGATTCGATAGAGCCGAGGAGCGTTACGAAATCGAACGTGCCGACGCCGGTCGCCTGCTGATGCATGAAGTAAAGTGCGATGATCGCAACGAGCATCAGGAGGCTGCCGACTGCCGTAAAAATAAAGAACTTGACCGCGGCGTAAATGCGGTTGGCTCCGCCCCAGATGCCGATAAGAAAGAACATCGGGACGAGCGAGGCCTCAAAGAACAGATAGAAGACCAGCAGGTCGAGCGAGACGAAAACACCGATCATTGCGCTCTGCAAAAGCAGCAGAAACGCGTAGAACGCCAGCGGCCGCTTCTCGACGGCGTGCCAGGTGGAGATGATGGCGATCGGCATTATGAACGTCGTCAGGATGACGAGCCAGAGGCTCAGGCCATCGACGCCGACGTGGTAGTTCGTGTTGATCGCCTCGATCCACGGAACGTTCTTGACGAACGAGAAACCGCCCGCCTTCGTTCCGCCCTCGCCGAGCAGCAGAAGCGAAAGAAGGAAGACCACCACCGTGATGGCGAGGGTGACCCACTTGAGATGCTCTTCCTGCTTCCAGAACATCTGATGGGCGATGAGGCCCACAGCGCCGACGACCGGCAGCAGGATCAGAAGAGTCAAAAGATTTTCAGATACAAAGTCCATTTTTGTTCTTCTATCCGGAGCCTACGGAGCGGCCGGATAAAGCTCATCTGTTTTTAGCCAGCCGCGGGTCGTGCGACCGGTGTCGTTCTTGAATATCGCTGCAGCCCAACCGGCCCGAATTTCTGAAATGCGGACGACGTCATTCTTTACGATAAACGCACGGCCTTTCGACTTCGCATCGGCAGAGCTGTGAAAATAAGCCTTCGCGGCCTTGGCCATTCTGATCTCGATCCAATCGCCGGGCGATGTCAGCTCGAACTCGACGCCCTCGTCTTCTTTCAGCATCGGAGCTACATTCCAGCAGCCGCCGTGCTCGCCTTCGAGCTTAAGCCTAAGCCCGGAACGCCCTTCCATTTCAACGAAAGAAAGTTCGCCTTCGATGACTTCCTCGCGAAACTCCGGATGCCATGTTTTGATCCGGTAAAAGCCGTCGTCGCCCGATTCGCCGCGGATAACGAACGAGCAGGTAAAACGCGGGCGTCCTTTATCGTCCATTCCGGTCGTTTCCCGAAAGTGGCCGGTCAGCGTTCCATCGGCCGCGACCCCGATAAGCAGGCTTCCGTATTCGCCGCTATTAACAGACTGAGCAGCAACCGCCGACGCGGCGACGGCGAGCACTAAGACTGCAAAGATCGACCGAAAGAAAAGCATAAACCAAAAACTATCCGATCAGCTTATAGCCGTAGTAAACAAAGTAACCGAGCACTAAGATCGCGCCGCCGATGATGAATGCCGCATACGAGCGGACGAAGCCGCCCTGAATGTTTCGGGCGATACCGCCGAGCTCGGAGACGAAGCTACCGATGCCGTTGACGATGCCGTCGATAAAGCCGAGGTCAAAGCCTTTCCACAAGGTGTTGGTCGAGAGCCGCGTGAGCGGGTCAACGATATAGCCGTTGTAAAGCTCGTCGAGCCGCCATTTGTCCTCGAGTATTTTCGGCATCTTCCGGAGCGGGTTACTGCGGAAGCCGAACCAACCGATGGCAATACCGACCGCTGCCAGAACGATCGAGAGCAAGGCGAGCCATCGCTCGGTGCTGATCGCCTCGGGCGAATGTGCCTTGGCGTTCTCGCGGGCCTTCTCTGCGGCGGGTGTTTGGACCTCGGCGACGACGGGATCGAGCACGTGTTCGAAGTGATTCGCTTCCTTGCCGACGATCGAACTTACGACCGGAAGCGAACTCATCGCGTAAGGAATGCCGACTAGGCCGCCGACGGTCGAAAGGAAGGCCAGGATGATGAGCGGAACCGTCATCACCCACGGCGATTCGTGCGGCTTGAAGTCCGGCGGTAGTGCGTGATGGTGCTCGTCTTCGTCATCATCGGTATAAGCATCGGCATGGGCGTCGTGGCCGTGATGCTCTTCGCCCGGCAGCACTTCATGGAAACGCTCTTCGCCCCAGAACGTCATCACCATCATCCGCGTCATATAGATGGCGGTCAGGATGGCGGTAACGACCGCGACGGCCCAGAGGATCTCGTTGCCGGGGAAGTAGCCGTTCTGGAAATATTTATCGGCGGCAAAGGTCTTGTAAAGTATCTCGTCCTTTGAGAAAAAGCCGGCCCAGATAGGGATGCCCGCGATGGCGAGCCAGCCCATCACCATAGTGATGAAGGTGATCGGCATATATTTTTTCAGGTTGCCCATCCGCCGCATGTCCTGCTCGTGGTGCATTCCGTGGATGACGGAACCGGAGCCGAGGAAGAGCAGGGCCTTGAAGAAGGCGTGAGTCATTACGTGGAAGATCGCGACGACGAAAGCCCCGACGCCCGCGGCAAGGAACATAAAGCCGAGCTGCGAGACGGTCGAATAGGCGAGCACTTTCTTGATGTCGTTCTGGGCGATGGCGATGGTCGCGGCAAAGATCGCGGTCGCGGCACCGATAACGGCGATGATCCACATCGCGGTCGGCGAGAGTTGATAGATCGCGTTCGAACGGACGACGAGATAGACGCCGGCGGTGACCATCGTCGCGGCGTGGATGAGGGCCGAGACGGGCGTCGGGCCGGCCATCGCGTCCGGAAGCCAGGTCAGCAGCGGGATCTGTGCCGATTTACCGGTCGCACCGATGAAGAGCAGAACACCGATCGAGGTCAGGCCGCCGGCGATGATCGCTCCCCAGGTGAAGGGCTCAGCCTGCATATTGGCAAGCACGTAGGTGAAAACGCTCTGGACCTCGACGCCATCGACGGTCTTATCGAAGAACGAGATCGAACCGGTCAGCGTAAAGACGAGAAAGATGCCCATCAGCACGCCCCAGTCGCCGATGCGGTTCATCACAAATGCTTTCTTGGCCGCTTCGCGGGCTTCGTTCTTCTTAACGTAGTAGCCGATGAGCAGATACGAGCAAAGGCCGACGCCTTCCCAGCCGACGAACATCAGCAGGTAGTTATCTGCCAGCACAAGCGTCAGCATCGAGAACATAAAGAGGTTCAGGTAAGCAAAGAATCGGTAGAACCCCTTGTCGCCGTGCATATAGCCGGTGGCGAAAATGTGGATCAAGAGCCCGACGAAGGTAATGAAGCAGGCATAGATGCCCGAAAGCGGGTCCATACCAAGGGCGAAATCCGCCCGAAAGCCGGCGACGTTTATCCACGTCCAGATATGGTCGAGGGTCGGCTTTTGGTTGAACAACGCGCCGCCGCCCGCCACGAACGCCAGATAGAACGCGACGATGGTCGAAATGGCGATGGAGCCGCAAGCGACGAGGCCGCTGAACATCTCGTTCTTGAGCCGACCGCCGATGAGCCAGTTGATCAACGCACCGGCAAGCGGAGCGAAGATGATTATGCTTAAGAGATTATTTTCAACCATTCTAAAAACTCAGATCATCGTCTTCTTCGACGGTAAAATCCTGTTCGACGAGATCGTGCCAAAAATCGATTGCAAACTTGCTTGCTCCTCGGGTCATCAGGGCTTTGTATACTTCGCCGTCAGCCGACTTTAACTCTGGGAAGCGGTTTAACAATGCTGCGAGGTCTCGCCAGTCGGTTCCGGATTTTGGTTTTCCACGTCGAGACTCATATGCAAATATCTTACTCAGAATCAATTCCACCGGCTTCAAAACCCGAATTTGCTCGATCGTCGTGCTATCCGGAAAAACTGACTGTATCCGCACGTCGACCAGATGGCGATTCCCCTCTTTTCGAGTCTGGTAAATCCGCAGGCCTTTGTCCTTTATTTCACGAACGCGAACCGCGATGTGGAATCTTTCGCTCAGGTGCTCGCGAAGCTCCTCGGCAAATTCGGCCGCTCGCGTGGACATTACATCCACATCCTGCGTCGCCCGCGGCTCGGCGACGTAGGCATTCACGGCTTGTGCACCGAAGAGAACCGCATCATCCCGACCCTGCAGAAACTCAAGGACGGCCGCTTGAATTCGAGATAATGGCAGCGGCTCATGCGTCACAAACTCATGAAATGTCAGAACGTCGGCGTTCAGCATCGCTAAAACTTCAAAATACTTGCGTCGTCCACATCGACCGAAAGCCGGTTGCGGAAGAACGCGATGATGATGCCGAGGCCTACGGCGGCTTCGGCCGCGGCGACGCTCATCACCATAAAGACGAACAATTGCCCGGTCACATCTCCGTAATAACGCGAGAAGGCGACGAAGGTCAGATTAACGGCATTGAGCATCAGCTCGATGCACATGAACATCCCGATCGCGTTGCGCTTATAGACGACCCCGACCGCACCGATGGTGAAGAGGATGCCCGAGAGTGCCAAATAGCTTTCCAGTCCTGGCTGCATTTTCTTATCTCATGTTTGGCGGCGAACCGCCCTAAAATCTATCTCGACCGAAGTTTACTATTCCTTCTCGTCCTCGCCTTCGCTGACAAGTTCCAGATGCGGCTGCTCCATCTTGCGGACTAGAATGACGGCGCCAATTATGGCCATCAGGAGCATTACGCCGACGATCTCGACCGGCAGCAGATACTCGGTGTACATCGCACGGCCGATCGACATCGTTCGCCCGGCGGTCATGTTCGGGTCAACCTCGGCCTTCGGCGTCTTGAGCACGGCATAGAAAATGAAGAATGTCTGCGCAAGCAATGCGAGCCCGAGCCCGCCGCCGACTGCGTAGAGATACTTGAGCCGATTGAGCGGTTTGTCCTCGTCCAGATTGAGCAGCATGATCACAAAGACCACGAGGACCATGATCGCACCGGCATAGACGAGTATCTGCGTAATGGCGATGAACGGCGCCGCCAGCGTTAAGTAAAGAGCCGCGAGTGCCAGAAAAACGCCGATCAGCGAGATCGCAGAGTAAAGCGGGTTGCGGTGATAGACCATCGAGACCGCACAGGCGATCGCGAACCCAGCAAACAGAAAGAAAAGGACAGTGCCTGCCATAACTTGTTACCGCAAAGCGTGCGGACGGGCCGGAAGTGATGCCGGCCTCTTAACTACCGATTCATCAAAAAGACCACGATGGTCGTAACGATCACATTTCCGATGGCGACCGGAAGCAGGAACTTCCAACCGAACGCCATCAACTGGTCAAAGCGGAAACGCGGCAGCGTTCCGCGGATCCAGATATAAAGGAACAGGAAGAAAAAGATCTTCAAAAGGAACGCCGCGTGGCTTGCGAGCGCGTACGGGATCGATCCGACCTCAAAGATGTGGCTGAGGCCCGGTACGTACCAACCGCCGAGGAAGAGCACGACGCACATCACCGAAACGGTGAACATATTGACGTACTCCGCCATGAAGAAAAGCGCGAACTTCAGGGCCGAATATTCCGTGTGGAATCCGGCGACGAGTTCGGTCTCGGCCTCCGGCAGGTCGAAGGGCACGCGGTTCGTTTCCGCAAAGGCGGAAATGAGGAACACGATAAAACCAATGAACTGCGGGATGATGAACCAACGCATGTACCACGGCGAATTTGCCTGGGCGTTGATGATGCCGTTGAGGTCGAGCGTTCCGGCGAGCATAACTACGCCAAGCACCGAGGCTCCCATCGCCAGCTCGTAAGAGATCATCTGAGCGGACGAGCGGAGGCCGCCCATCAGCGAATATTTGTTGTTCGAGGACCATCCGGCGAGGGCGATGCCGTAAACACCGACCGATGTGACCGCAAGAACAAAGAGCACGCCGATGTCGATCCGAGCAATTGTCAAGGGCATGTTCTTGGCCTGCTCGGCGATCCAGGCGACGATGTTCGGTTCGGTGCCTAGCGGAATAACCGGCAGATACGGAACCAGCCAGCCGAGCGGATCGCTGAGCGGCGGGCCGAAGGGATAAACGACCATCGGCAGAAAGGCCGCCGTCAAAGCCACTATCGGAGCTAGAAAATAGACGAACTTGGTCGATTTATCCGGGGTAAGGTCTTCCTTAAGGATGAACTTGAGCAGATCGGCGAAAGGCTGAAGCACGCCCCACGGGCCGACGCGGTTCGGGCCAATGCGGCCCTGGATCCATCCGAGGACCTTGCGTTCGGCAAGAACGGTGTACGCGACGATCATCATCACGCCGCCGAAGGCAGCAACGATACCGAGCGAATAAACGATCAACGGAAAAGCCGTTTTGAAAGCAGTTTCCATAAAGAGATTTACTTCGTGCCTCCGACCTGGGCCCTATCCAAAACACCAACGGCGGCGGCTTCGGCCTCTTCCCGCGGCGTGCCGTCCGGGGTGAACTGAACGAGCGGCGAGACGAGCAGGTTATCCGGTTTCGGGTTGCCATGGGCGAGCAGGTGGAACTGTGCCGTTTTGCTCGTCATGGTCGTCAGCCGGTGAAGCTTGTGGCCAACAATTGGCGTTGCGGTGATCTTCTCACCCGCATCGTGCGATGCCGCAGACGCTTTCAAAGCCTCGATGCTTGCCGAGATGTCGCGGCCGGTCTCGACTGCGTACTTTGCCTGAACGGGATTCGATTCGTCCTTGAGCACCGGATAGCGAAGCCCTTCGTATGCCGGTATTGCATCGGCAAGTGCGCGGAAGGCGGCCGATGCCGAGTAGCTATAGCCAAAGTCAACGCCCATCTCGGCGGCGATCAGCGAGGTGATCATCCAGTCCGGCTTCGATTGATGGACGGGGTCGATCGCCTTGCGGACTCGCTGAACGTTGCCTGCGTTGTTCGTGAAGGTGCCGTCAACCTCGGCGAACGAGGCCGCCGGTAGCACGACATCGGCATGGTCGGTCGTCTCGGTCTCAAAAAGCTCCTGGACGACGACGAATTCCTTGCCTGCGAGTACGGAAGCGTCGGGAAGGCTGCCGGCGATGAGCAGAGCCTTGGAAGCCGAGACGACGTCCTCGACCCGCTTTGCCCAGGGAAGAATGTCCACGCCGCCCATTGAATTGTTGTGCAAAAGTAGCGGATGCAGAAGTACCCTGCGGCCCTCGCCGGCGAAGCTCGCGGCCGAGGCTGCGATGGCGGCCTGTGCCGCTGCCGAAAGCTCGTTTCCGGCCATAATCACAACGTCGCCCGAGGCTTCATTGATGATGCTGCGGATGGCGTCGATATCTTCCGATCCAATGCCGGCCTTGTCGAGAGCGGAAGTATCGCCGCCCGCGAAAGCAAGCGTGAACGCGTCATAGCTCGCCGGGTTTATATGAACGAACCGCGTGGCCTGTGCCCGGAGCCGGATCGGCGTGTCGTTGACGATAACGAGCTTGGCACCGTCATTGCGGACGGCCTGCCGGACCTGCTTTGCGGTAAAGGTCTGCTCTTCTTCCGGCTCGCCGCCGATGATAACAATGGCCGCTGCGTAACGTATGTCGTTATGCGTGGCGAGCGGAACGCTCAGGTTGGCCATGAACGAGGCCATGCTTCGGCGGTCGGAGACGGCGATGTTGTCGGTCTTAACGACTTCCTTGGCAAAGCGGCCGAGCGTGAAGATCGATTCATTCGTCAGCCGCGGGCTGGCGACGACGCCGACGCCCGAGCCGAAACCGGCAAACTTCTCCGCGATCATCTTGATGGCCGTATCCCAGGTTGCCGGGATGAGCTTGCCGCCCTTTGAATAGCGGACCATCGGAGTTTTGATGCGGTCGGGGTGATTGATGAACTCGTGGGCAAATCGTGCCTTGACGTCAAGGAACTCGCCATTCAGCCCGTTGACGTAGCGGTCGCGGGCGACAATTCGGTGAACCTCGCCGGCCCGCGAACCGATCGAAAGCTGCATGCCGTCCGAGCCGTAAACATCGGTCGTGATGGTCTGGTCGAGTTCCCATGGACGCGTTGCGTGGCGATAAACGCCATCGAGCAAGGTGCCGGTCGGGCAGACCTCGATACAGTTTCCGCACTGCGAACAGTTGAGCCAGCCGCCGTAGGTGCCGATAACCGTGTTCACACCGCGGTTGCCGGCCTCGATCGCGTCCTCGCCCATCCATTCATTGCAGACGCGGGTGCAGCGTTTGCAGAGAATGCACCGCTGCGGGTCATTGGCGACGATCGGCGAAAGGTACTTCTCCGGCTGGACGTTCTTGCGTTCGGTAAAACGCTCTTCGACATCGCCCCAGTCAAAAATGACCTCCTGCAGTTCGCACTCGCCGCCGCGGTCGCAGACCGGGCAATCGAGCGGGTGATTGGCAAGCAGGAACTCGCCCATCGAACGCTGTGCCTTTTCGATCTCGGGGCTCGCGGTCGTAACGACCATGCCGTCCGTGCATTTGATCGTGCACGAGGTCTGGAGCTTCGGCATCTTGTCGATACGGACAAGGCACATCCGGCACGAGGCCTGCGGCTCGAGGTCCTTGTAATAACAGAACGAAGGGATGTTCTCGCCGTTCTCGCGGCAAACGTCGATCAAAACCGCGCCTTTTTCGGTCTCGATCTCCGCTCCGTTTATGACTACCTTTATCTTCTCTTGTGACATTAAGAGTTTACCGCCGGCCTGAGCCGGGCATTTTCAGTTTTCAGGCTATTCGCCTGCTTTCGGCTGGCCGCCGGTCTTCTTTTTGCCGCCTTTTGGGCGGGTCTTGCCGTAGCTTCCGGCAAAGATCTTTCCTTTACGTGTTCGCTTATCGCCTTTTCCCATAATTACCTCATTAAACATTCTGATGTGTGCCGTTTCCGTTGGTCTTTCCTGCGATCCACTTCTTGAAATCATCCGGAAATTGCTTTATCGCACTCTGGATCGGCCACGCCGCGGCATCGCCGAGCGGGCAAAAACTCTTGCCCTCGATGTTGTCGCAGATATCGAGCAAAAGCTGTGCATCGGTCGGCTTTCCGCCGCCGGCCGCGATGCGGTCAAAGATCTTGACGAGCCAATCGGTGCCCTCACGGCACGGCGTGCACCAGCCGCAGGACTCGTGCTTGTAGAACTCGGTCAGGTTCTTGGTCGTCTCCATTATGTCGACCGTTTCGTCCATCACCATCATCCCGCCGGTGCCGAGCATCGAGCCCGCCTCGACGAGGCCTTCATAGTCGAGCGTAACGCCCTTGCCGAGGATCTGGCCGGCGTTCATTATGTAAACGCTTGAGCCGCCGGGGATGACCGCCTTGAGCTTTTTGTCGCTGCGGAGCATGCCGCCGCAATCTTCCATAATGAACTTTTCCATATCGGCGTAGCCCATCGGAAGTTCATAGACGCCCGGCTTTTTGACGTGGCCGCTGATGGACCAGAGCTTGGTGCCGCCGCTTTTTTCGGTGCCGAGGTCGCGCCAGGCGATGCCGCCCATTTCGACGATCTGAGGCACGGAGGTCAGCGTTTCGACGTTGTTGACGATGGTAGGGCAGGCATAGAGCCCCTCGACCGCCGGGAAGGGCGGCTTCATTCGCGGATGGCCGCGGAAACCCTCGAGCGAGCTGAGCAGGGCCGTTTCTTCGCCGCAGATGTAGGCACCCGCACCGGTGTGGGTGTGGATTTCCATCGAAAAGCCGGAGCCGAGGATATTCTCGCCAAGCAATCCGGCCTCGCGGGCTTCCTTGAGAGCCTCGTCCATCACGCCGATGAGGTAGTTATACTCGCCGCGGTAATAGATGTAGCCGGTCGCGGCTCCGAGAGCGAAGCCTGCGATGACCATTCCTTCGATCAGTGCGTGCGGGTCGCGCTCGAGCAGGTAGCGGTCCTTGAACGAACCGGGCTCGGATTCATCGGCATTGCAGACGACGTATTTCGGCTTTGGCGAATCGCGGGGAACGAAGGACCATTTCATCCCGGTAGGGAAGCCGGCACCGCCGCGGCCGCGGAGCGCCGAATCCTTCACTTCCTGAATGATCGCATCCTGCGTCATCCCGAGAGCCTTTTCCAGCGACTTGTAGCCGCCGGTTTCGCGATAAACCTTGAGCGTGTGGCCATTTTCGATATGGACACGCTTTAGCGAAAGAGGTTCGCAGCCTATTGCTTTGATCTCCATAAAAATGCCTTGCGGGCACCTCGGCCCGCCACAAACTAAAGCCCGAGATCGCGGTGGATCATCAACGTATCCGTATGCTGACGGAAGCGTGTGATCTTTTCGTCGCGGACTTCCCACTCATGAGCAAACGGCACTTTGGTCGTCTTGCCCGTTTGATTGAACTTGCCCGAATATGTGCCGGTCGCGATGACGTTCCCATCGCCGCCATCGACTATCTTTTCCGGAACGGCGGCAAAGCCTTCCCATTCGGTACCGAGCCGCATAAAGACGCTCTCAAGAACGGCTTGCGGCCCTTCATAGGTGCCGGCATACATGAACCCGGCCGTCTCGGTCCACGAGATGCTTTCATCAAATGCACCCAAAACCGCCGGAACATCACCCGCAGCAAATGCATCGTAAACGCCTTTTATAGGTTCACCGTTGGTCATAAAGTTTCCGGCTTACGGAACTCAGAAGAACAAACCGAAAAACTCACGTGCGGTTTCAAGCACCTTCAGACTGTTGGTCTGTTCACAAGAGCTTTCGAAACTCTTCTAATGAAAGTCCGGCGTCACGAACGATTCCGCCCATCGTCAGCGAATTCACAGGATTATGCCTTGGTATCGTAATGATCCGCTCCCCGTTGGTCATAACGATATGCTTGCCTTGCCGTGCGATCCTAAAACCGGCCTTTTCCAGTGCACGGACGGCAGCCAAGTGATTAACGCCCGGAAGTTTCGGCATTTAGATCGAAACCTCGACCTCGCGTACGTCCGCTCCTTGAAGCTGATCGTTGAGCACTTCAAGGTATTCCTCGATCGCCGACTTGATGTTTCCGAGCGCTTCCAATTCGCTCTCGCCCTGCGACCAGCAACCGGGAAGAACCGGACACGAAACGCTGTATCCCTCGTCGGTTCTCTGCAATACAACTTTGTAAAACATACTACTTACAATCTTCGAGGATCTTATCGACCTTTTCGATCGTCAGATCCTCGTGGTAATCAAAGCCGATCTGCATCATCGGGGCGGTGCCGCAGCTCCCGAGGCATTCGACGAGCGAGACGGTGAACTTGCCGTCGGCGGTCGTTTCGCCGGGATGAATTCCGAGCTTCGAGCAGATATGGCCGGTGATGTCCGGCTCGCCCATTATCTTGCACGAAAGCGTCTTGCAGATCTGGATGTGGTGGCGGCCGACCTTTCGAAGATTGAACATCGAATAAAAGGTCGCCGTTTCCCAAACGTCGGTAACTTCGAGGTTCAGGAACCGGGCCAGGAAGTTCACGCCCGCATTGTCCACATGGCCGCGTTCACGCTGGATGACAAAGAGCAGCGGTATCAGGGCCGAGCGGGTCCGGTCCGCCGGATACTTGGCGAGATGCGACCGCATCTCATCGACGACCTCGGGCGAAAACTCAGCCACCTCGTCCGTGTAAACTATTTGGTCCGTGTAACTTGTAGGTGTTGCTGCTCCCATATTCTTAAGCCGCCAGCTTTTCTTCTAACTGAAAAACACGGATCGAAAGCTGATCGATCTCGGACTTTACCTCACTGCCTTTCTCAAATCGCTCATTCAGGTCGTCGAGTTCCATGCGAACCTGCCGCACCTCACTTTCGAGCCCCGAAAGCTTATGCTCAACAAGGCCGATCTTTGCTTCGATGACCGTGCATCGTTTGTCGATCTCCAGGACCTTTGAAGCGATGTCCAAAACTCGGCCGTCGATGATCCTAAGCTCTTCTTGCTGAAGTTCGAGTTGATGGCTGATCGAATCAAGTTTATTGCCGTGCTCCGAGACCTTCTCGACAAGCGTGCCGAGGATTCGCATCACTTCGCCCTGAAATCGATCTGAATATTCCTCAGCCATCGCTCAACAAAAACTCCGACACGCCGAAATTTTCTATCGGTCTATCTCTCCCAAAACAATATCCAAACTGCCGATTATCGCCACGACGTCGGCGACCATTTCGCCCTCGCTCATTATGGGAAGGGCAGATAGGTTGACGAAGCTCGGGCCGCGGAAGTGCACGCGTTCCGGCTTCGGCCCGCCGTTCGATTTCATATAAACACCGAGTTCACCCTTTGAAGCCTCGATCGCGTGATAAACCTCGCCCGGCGGTACGTTAAAGCCTTCGGCGACGATCAGGAAGTGGTGGATGAGCGAATCCATATGCTTGCGCATATCGTCCCGATCGGGAAGAACCACTTTCGGGGCATCGGCCTTGATCGGCCCGGGCTTGAGCCGCTCGAGTGCCTGGCGGACGATCTTGTAGCTTTCCTCAAGCTCGCGCATCCGCACCATGAAGCGCGCCCAGACGTCGCCGCCCGTTTCGACCGGAATGTCAAAGTCGTAGGTCTCGTAACCCGTGTATGGATTGTCCCGGCGAAGGTCGAGATCGACACCGCTTGCCCGGAGGCACGGACCGGTTAGTCCCCACGAAATGGCATCTTCCTTGCTGATGTAGCCGATATCCTTGGTCCGGCTTTGCCAGATGCGGTTTCCGGTGACGAGCGTATTAAAGGTGTCCATCGCCTCCGGAAAATCGTCCATGAACTGCCGAACGCGGCGGTCAAAGCCGGCCGGAAGGTCCATCATCAGCCCGCCGATGCGGAAATAGCTCGGCGTCATGCGTCCGCCCGAGGCGGCCTCGATGAGGTTAAGGATCTTCTCGCGTTGACGGAAGCAATAGAAAAACACCGACATCGCACCGATATCAAGACAGTGGGTACCGAGCCAGACCATGTGCGAGGCGATCCGCTGGAGTTCGCACATCAGCACACGGACGACCTGTGCCCGTTCGGGTATCTCAAGCTGAAGCAGCTTTTCCGCCGCCATCACATAAGCAAGGTTATTGCCGAGCGGATTGAGGTAGTCCATCCGGTCGGTGATGACGATGCCTTGTTGGTATTTCTTGTATTCAAAGAGCTTCTCCATTCCGGTATGGAGATAGCCGATGTCCGGAATGGCCTTGACCACAAGTTCGCCGTCAAGCCGCAGGTCGAGCCGGAGCACACCGTGGGTCGAGGGGTGCTGCGGGCCCATTGAAAGCGTCATCTGCGTTTCAAGCGGCTCGTCGATCGCGTCGAAATCTGCGGCAATGGTTTCAGCTGCTGAGCTCATCGTGGTTCTTTACTAGTTCATGCTGTAAGGCTCATAGCCGCGCAGCGGGTAATCTTTTCGCAATGCATGGCCGTCGAAGTCGGACGGCAGCAAGATCCTTCTCAAGTCCGGGTGATTCTCAAAGACGACGCCGACCAGGTCGTATGTTTCGCGTTCGTGCCAATCGGCCGTTTTCCAGAGCGGCACGACGCTCTCAACCTTCGGGTCGTCCTCGCTGAGCAGCACTTTCAGCCGGAGCCGTTTGTGGTGCGTTGTCGAGAAAAGGTGATAGTTCACCTCAAATCTCGGGTCTTCCTCGGGGCCGCGGTCGCCGCCGCAAAGGTCGGCAAGCATATCAAAGCCGAGCGAATCGCGAAGAAACTCGCAGGCGGCAAAGATATGTTCACGCGGAACGGTAACGGTAACTTCGCCGAGGGCGTCCTTTACATCGCCGACCCATTCAGGGTTTGCACTTTTGAGCGTTTCCACGAATTCGTGGAGTTTTTCGGTCATAATCCGATAAAAAGCACACCTTCGCCGGGCGTGCCAAACCAAATAAAATAAGGGGCCAAAACTTCCTGCGGCTTAGAACGACCGGCGGCGTTCGTGCCGCGACGGGATCGTATAGGGCCGCGAAATATTCTTCTGAGCAACCTCGACCTCGGTCTCGTGCTCAAGTGCCGTGCCTTCCGTTACCGGCAGCGTGCCGGGGACGATCGAGCCACGCGATTCGGCCTCGATGGTATCGGTGCGGTCCTTGACCGATTCCTTCATTATCTTGTCCTGCAGCATCGTGATGGCATGGACAAGCATTTCCGGACGCGGCGGACAGCCGGGCACGTAAATATCGACCGGGACGACCTTATCGACGCCCTGGACGATAGCATAGTTATCGAAAACTCCGCCCGAGGTCGCACAGGCGCCCATTGAGATCACCCATTTGGGCTCGGGCATCTGGTCATAGATGCGGCGGAGCACCGGAGCCATCTTGCGCGAAACGCGGCCCGAGACGATCATTACGTCCGCCTGACGCGGGCTTGCCCGAAAGGTTTCCGCACCGAAGCGCGAGAGGTCGTTGCGGGCCGAGACCGTGTTCATCATCTCGATGGCACAGCAGGCGAGCCCGAAGGTCGCCGGCCAAAGGCTCGATTTGCGTGCCCAATTGACGACGGCATCGAGCTTGACGGTCAGGACGTCCGGGAGCGATTCGAAGATCTTGTTCTCTAAACCCATACTTGTTCCTTACGGCCGAAGCCGAAGACTAGCAAACTAAGCTGCACGTTGAAGGTCGCCGTGGCCGTCAACTTCCGCCGCCCGCGACTTCCGCATCGCGATCGCCTGAGCCTTGGCCGAGGCACGAGCCTGCGAGCTCCAATCAAATGCGCCTTTCTTCCAGTCGTAAACCAATCCGATGACGACCGTTGCCAAAAAGATCATTATCCCGATAAACGCAATGGTGCCATACATTACGCCGGTCATCTTCTCAATGCCGAGCAGCGATTTGAACGCGACGGCGAACGGGATCATGAAGAGAATTTCGAGGTCGAAGAGAAGAAAGGTGACGGCGACCACATAAAACTTGATCGAGAAGCGGTCGCGGGCAGAGCCGACCGGATCCTTACCGCACTCGTATGGCATCAGCTTAGTCGCGGTCCGCTTTCGCGGGCCGATGAGTTGAGTAACGAGAAGCTGGCTGAGACCGAACCCGAGCGCGACGATGAACATCAAGCCGATCGGGGCGTAATCCATTAAGTTGAATGTGGCCATTTTCGTCCCTTGTGCAGGAATTGGAAACGCATCGAAGACCAAACTTCAACGCTTCGCTGTGCGGATCCCTTGTCTTCGATTCAAATTAAATCGTATGTTAACCCCTTGATAGTGTCAAGGCACATAGATTTCGGCGTTCGCGGGGCTCACGGTGGCCCTTGCCCGGCACACGGCCGACGGCGCATCGAGCTGCAAAATGCTCGAAAAATATTGACCCTGAGGTGTTTTTCGTGTTAATTTCAAAATGGTTTCGAGGGGCCGCCTCACACATTTTCCTATCCGCTCCGCTGCCGGTTAACCCAAGTGATCTCAGGATTCAATACAGATATCGAGTTTGAAGGTGTTACATATCACGTTCAGACCGAAGATAAAGGCCTTGAGCGGCCGATAATTCTCTCGCTGGTCTATGACCGCGGGACGATACTTGCCGCGAAGCGGTCGCCCTATGACGACCTTGTAAAAAAGGGCTTTGACGAAAAGGCGCTCGAGGAGAGGCTGAACCGGCAGCATCGGCTGATCTGCGCTGCAATAAAGGCCGGGCGGATCGAGGACCTGAAGCGGATGTCAGCCGGCGAACCGGCAATAGCCGCTAACGGAACTGTGGCGGCGGCTGAACCGGTTTCGGCGGCGATGCCGGAGACGATAGCAAAGCCGTTTGACCCATTCGAAACGCGGGACAATGGCATTCCGATACCGATGCCCGAGATCGAGGCCGACGTTTTTGCCGATCCGCTGATCGAAATAGAGGAAATGCTGGTCGATGCGGTCGAAGTGGTCGAGGAACCGATAGTCGCACCCGAACATGCCGTTGAGGTAGTCAGCGATCTTGCCGGCCGCGAACGGGCACAAACCGATCGCCTGACCATCGAACTGGTCGGCGATATGAGGTTCAAAGGCGGCGACCGCCGTTCGGTGACGATAATGGTGCTCCGCAGCGGCGAGCGGCGCGTCGTCGGCAACGCACAGATAATGGTGAAGGTGCTCGGGACCGCGTTTCGGCCGCTGATCTTTCACGCCAGCACCGACCCGAACGGCATCGCACGGATAAATGTGCAATTCCCGCGGTTCAACACTGGCCGGGCGGCGTTCATGGTCCGGGCAATGAGCGAGGGCGAGGAAGCCGAGGTCCGCCGGCCGATCGAGCACGGCTAGAATGCCGCAAGGTTTGAATTCGCGGCCAGATAAGCGAAAATTGTCGTAACGAATGGTTACGATAATTTTGAACGGCGAAAAGAAAGAGATCGAGAGCGAGGTCACGCTTGACCGGCTTCTCGATCTTTTTTCATTGCCGAAGCAGCGCGTTGCTGTGGAACGAAACAAAGAAGTTGTCAGGAAATCTGAATGGCCTTCGACGCCGATCCGTGAAAGCGATGTGATAGAGGTCATCCACTTCGTCGGCGGAGGCTAGAGGGGAGAAGAGGAGAAAAGGGGAAGAGGAGAAGGGGAGAGGAGAGCGAAAGCTCGGACGATTAAGATCACGCGGCATCAGGAACTTGAGGTGTATCGAAAGGCATTTGCGGCGGCAATGCTCATTTTCGAACTGACGAAACTGTTTCCGAAAGAGGAAACGTATTCGATGACGGACCAGATCCGGCGTTCTTCTCGTTCAGTTTGTGCAAATCTCGCTGAGACTTGGCGGAAGCGGCGTTATGAAGCAGCCTATATCGCAAAGCTGAATGATGCCGAAGGCGAAGCGGCGGAGACTCAGACTTGGCTCGAGTTTGCCGTCAAATGCGAATACATCGAGAGAGAGGTTGCTACGGAACTGTACAGGTCGTTTGACGAAGTAATTGCGATGTTGGTGTCGATGGCTGCCAATTCAAAGCAATGGGTTTTTGCCAACAAGCCGGCTCCCCGTAGATGACTCCGGAAACGTAGAACGGGTACTCTCATTTTCTCCTCTTCTCCTTTTCTCTGTTAAAATGAACTCATGGTTAGTAGATTCGATCTTGCGGGTAAGACCTTCGGGTCGCGGTTGATCATCGGGACGGGAAAATATCGTTCGTTCGATGAGATGAAGGCGGCGCATCGGGCTTCGGGGGCTGAGATGGTCACGGTCGCGGTCAACCGCGTTCCGCTCGACCGGAAGACGGAGTCCTTCCTCGACCACCTCGACCCGGCGATGCAGATCCTGCCGAATACGGCCGGCTGTTACGATGCCGAGCACGCCATCCGGACGGCCCGTCTCGCCCGCGAAGCGCTCGAAACGGACTGGATAAAGCTTGAGGTGATCGGCGACCCCGTAACGCTCTTGCCGGACAACGAGCAGACGCTCGAGGCGGCTCGGGTCTTGGTCAAAGAGGGCTTCATCGTCCTGCCGTATTTTTCCGACGACCTGATTATGGCGAAGAAGCTGCTCGATGCGGGCTGCCCGGCGGTGATGCCGCTGGCGGCGCCGATCGGTTCCGGGATGGGCGTGCAGAATCCTTCGAACCTTCGCATTATGCGTGAACAGCTTCCCGACGCGACGATCATCGTCGATGCCGGGGTCGGTGTGCCTTCGGATGCGGCGATCGCGATGGAACTCGGCGCCGATGCGATCCTGATGAACACCGCCATCGCCGAAGCCGGCGACGCCGAGCAAATGGCAACCGCGATGAAACTCGCCGTAGAGGCCGGCCGACTCGCCTACCTTTCGGGCCGCATGCCAAAACGCCTATACGCCTCCGCCTCAAGCCCGATAGCAGGAGCTATAAAGTAGTCAGAGGCCCGCAACTAAGTGAGGGCTCAGCCAAGGATGATGGTGCAAGTTCTATTCTTCGGTGCCGTTGCCGATGCGGCCGGGATTCGCGAGGTTGAGGTCGAGGTCGCGGCGGGAGTTACTGCAGGCGAATTGGTCGAGAGCCTTAAGGCCAAACACCCCGGACTCGCAGGTCAAAAACTCCTAATTGCCGTAGGTCAAGAATACGTTGCCGCCTCAACGCCCCTCGAACCCGGCTGCGAAGTCGCAATTTTCACCACAGTCTCAGGTGGTTAGGTTAAACATTTCATGCTGCACTGCGGTCGGGCTATTGCCCGACCGTAATTCTTCAAGAAGTGGTTATCGGTGGAATTAAGTGCAGTCAGCAGATTATTTTGCTGTAAGATATCGGCAGTAGATATGACCGAGAAGCAGTTCTATCAATGGCAGACCGAAGGCGGCACGGACGACGTGATGCGGTTCGTTAATGCTCTCGAGGCGGCCGATATCTTGTGGTGCACGATCGGCGGGATCGCGGTTAACCACTGGGCATCCGAGCAGATGGTGACCTTGGATGTAGATTTTGTCGTTGCGGCTGAATCGATCGAGAGGGCAGAAGCGGTACTCATCGAATCGGGCTTTACATCGGAGCATCATGAGTGGTCGATAAACTTCAAGGGCCGCTCGAAGGTGAGTATTCAGTTGACCACCGAAGAAGGTTATCGTGACTTTGCGGAGCGTGGTGTTGCTGCCGATGTGCACGGTATCTTGATGCGGGTTGCTTCGCTCGAAGACACTCTCACCGGGAAGATCCGTGCATGGAGCGACCTGAAACGACGGCAGAGTAAGCGGCTGAAAGACCTTGCGGACATCGCCCGTCTCGTCGAGGCCCACCCGAAACTTTGGGAGCTTTTGACAGCGGACCTGAAGGGTGAGATAGAAAGGCCGGGGCAATAGAAATCGATGTTATCAGGAGGTCGAGGATGGACAGGGTGGATCGTTTGATATCTTGTCCATCCTGTGAATCCTGTCTGAAAAAATGTCTGACTTCAACGAACTCACAACCGAGCCGATCGATATTGCCGCTGTCGCCCGGCGGTTGGTGCCGCCGGAGTGCGGGGCGACGGTCACGCTTGATGGGTACGCGCGGAGGTTCACGAAAGACAAAGCGACGGGCGAGGTGCGTGAGACGGAGTATCTGGTTTACGAGGCCTACGAACCGATGGCTTTGAAGGAGATGGCGAAGCTCGCAAGCCAAGCAAAGTCGCAATTTGAGGTTTCGGCCATCGGCATCGTGCACAGGCTCGGGCGGCTTGAGATCGGCGAGACGAGCGTTGTCATCTCGGTCGCCGCACCGCACCGCAAGGCCGCGTTCGCCGCCTGCGAGTGGCTGATCAAGGAACTAAAACGCACCGTCCCGATCTTCAAGAAAGAGGTTTACGCCGACGGAGAAGCGTGGTCCGAGGGCGATTCGGAAGATTCCTTTTGATACTTTTCATCCGCCTTTTTCGCGTTAGGATCAACGGAGGGCCTTCGATGCGATCTTTTATTCTAGTTGCAATACTCTCGCTTGCCGTTTCAGCGGTTGCCCAATCGCCGGAGCCGGCCTCGCCGCCGCTTGCCAAATTGGACGCGATCGGGTTCGCGCTCGTTCACCCGCTCTTCGAGGCTGACTATATGTGCAGCGAGCATTTCGAGGGCCAGCTTAAGTTTCCGGGCGATGACCTCGGTGCTGATTGCCTCGTCACCGGCGGCCTTTCGACAGACGAGAGTTCCGGGTTTTCAAAGTTCTATAAGACCGACGGAAAGTCGAACGAGGATTGGTACGGATGGAACGTACCTGTGCTCGCCCCGATCACGGGAACCGTTGTACGCATTCACCTTAACCCTGCCGTTAATAAACCGGGCGAGATGTGCAAGCCGCCCGCAAGCTTTGTCGTCTTCAAACATGACGACGGCCTGATGGTTTTGGTCGCTCACGTTGCCGATGTCGCGGTCAAGGAAGGTGATAAGGTCACTGCCGGACAGCCCTTCGCGAAGGTCGGCAACAACGGCTTTAGCCGTTCGCCGCACATTCACATCGGTGCATGGCGCGACAAAACTCCGCTCCAGATTCGCTTTGACCTTCGGGCCAAAGGGCTGCTCCGAAAAAAGAACTAGGCGAACTTCGCACGAGCCCTTGCGGCCGCCTCGTCGAAGTGCTTTTCGAGTTCGGTGTTCACGCCGCGGAGCCCGGCAACGACCCGCTCGGCCCAATCGATGTATTCCAGACGCCGTTCTTGCGGCCAATCGGCCGGCGGATGGTCGGTTACGTCCTTCACATTGCTGATCTTGTCGGCGAGTTTGATCGCTTTCGCACCGGGCGTCAGGTGCGGGGCGTGCTCTATCTGCAATTGCTTTCGTTCCGCTTTCGGCAGGCTCTTGTCGTCGGTAACCTCAAGTACATACCCGGCGACCTTTTCACCAAAAAGCTCACGCAGTTCCTCGGCTGTCGATTCGGTGTCCTCGACCGTATCGTGGAGAATGGCCGCTGCCAGGATCTCGGGGTCATCGATGCCGCCGATGTCACTCAGCATGTTCGCAACGTCGAGCGGGTGATTGATGTAGGGTTGAGAGTCGCTGCCTTTTCGGCGTTGATCCCGATGGCGGTAGGCCGCAAAGCTCGCGGCGTGGAGTATCAGTTTTGTAGTGTTCATATTTCAGTCTGCCGAAACAACAAAAAAAGGTCAATGGCACCGGCCACTGACCTTTCATTTTTACGCGTTTTCGGCCTAACGAACGACCAAGATCTCGAGCTTCTGCTCGCCGGCGATAATCATCTCCGAAGGCGGGACGATGGCCTCGGCGACGACCGTTTCGACGTGAGACTTCGAGCCGCCGGAGCTCCGGCTGTTTGAAAGCGTGGCGAGCACCGATGGCGGAAGGTTTGTCATCTCCGCCGAACCGATGATCATTCCCGCCGATGACCGCGTCACCTTAACATAGAGCCTGTCGGGCGTCCGTGTCCGGTTGACGCCGTCGATCAGTTCGCCGAGCGATCCCGGGGTGAAGTACTGCACGGCATCGGTCTTCATCACAGCACCGCCGTCGCCGACCATGATGGTGATCTTTCCGGCCGGTGCATCGCTAGGGATCGCAACGGGAATACGTTCGGTGTAGATGCGGCCGTCGGTCGCACGTGCGTAGGCCGTTACCTGAACCGTCTCGCCGGGCCGAACTTCCGAGCGATCTACCGAGATGCGTTCGAGCGAAGCTGTCCGGCTGCCATCGATCATCTTGAGATCAAGTTCGATGCCGGACATCGCCAGGTCTTCGAACCTGCTGCGGAGCATCGCGTTGACCGGTGCCGCGATCGAGGCCGCGGCAAACATCGCCGATTGGCCGCCCGCAAAACGGCGATCTATTTTCACCGGGTTCTGTCCTTTGAATCTGATCTCGCCGTTGAGGAAAACCGTCGTCTCGCCAATGGTTCGCTCCTGTGCGACAAGCGAATTGTAAATGGCGATGTTGAGCAGCAACGGCGTCAGGAACTCGTCATTTGCCATTTCAAAATTGATCGTATCCCGCTTACCGCGGCTCGATTCGATATTGAGCCGGACGGGGATCATCTTCGGGGCCTGGCCGAGCTTGCCGAAAACGCCGGTCGCCCGATCCTGCGTCATCGTCCCGACCATTGCCGAGGGGACGGCGAGCTTGAATGAGTTATTTACGTTCGGCACGACCGTTACGACGCTCGACTCCGACATCGGCAGGTCCGAGACGCCAAGGCTCAGGAACGGATGGCCGAAAGCGTAAATGCGGTCGCCCTCGCGGAGCGTCACGGTGCCCGAAGAGGCAAGGCTGTAATCGCCGCGGGTTAGCTGCATCGAGACCGAAGCACCTGGCTTGAGCGTATTTTCATCCGCAGCCTTCATCGGAGCGATCGGCGAAGCTCCGCCGGCCGCCGCGACCGGAACAAGTCCGGCCCGCATCAATTGCGGGGCAAATGCGTCAAGCGTTTGCTGTGAAATGCCGTTGAAGGTGAGCGGGACGCCGATCGGCCGAAACGTCTGCCCGGCGATCGATGCCATCATCGGGTTTGTCGAGGTGGTCGCGGCCAAGAGGCCTGTATCGACCGTGTACGAGAGCTCGGGAAGGCTTGCCGAAGCGATCTCGGCGAAAGAGATGGCCTGCGGTGCGGATGTCCGGCGTGCCGGTTCCTTCGCTTCAAAGATCTCGATCATTTGCTCGATCGGCGTTATGCCGCAGATCGGCTCCTTGGAAAAGGGAAAGCTGTATGAGATCGCTCCGATCAACTTGCCGTCAACGTAAACCGGCGAGCCCGACATTCCGGCAAAGACCGCAGTCCGGTCCGCTCCGCCGCCGCTCAAGCGGCCGATGATGAGGTCCTGTTTCGGCCCGACGCCGCCCGGAAGAACCCCGATGATCTCGACATTGAAGTCTTCCGGCTCCGTTCCGCGAAAAACGGTCCGGGCAGTTCCGCGCATTCCTTCGCGTACCTCGGCAAGCCGGATTATCGGCGTCCGAAGCCCCGCGGCCGAGCCCGTTGTGCCCGTTGAAACGGCAGTCTGGGCAATTGCCGGGACGGAAAACACTAAAATTGCGAGGAAAAATGCGGCAGGACGGGTGTTGAACATAGTTAAAAACCTCTTTAACAGATGGCACCTAGTATGCTATCATTCCAATTGGCTTTGTAGAAGCCATTTTTTCTCTACGCTTTTTGACTCCGGAAATCCCTTCCCGGTTGCACGCCCCACAGACCACTTCAACGCAGGTTGTTTTTACCATATGGCAAAGACGAAAAGACTTTTTAAGAGCATTGTCCGCCTTGTTACGCCTACCATCGTTCTTTCCGTGATCGCGATCGCGGTCGCAGGCGTTTGGCTTGTTCACGAGACCTCGCGGCCCGGAGCCCGCGTTTATCTTGTTACGCCAAAGCAATACGGGATGCTCAGCTCGCGAGGTGCTCAGGTCACCGAAGAGACCTGGCAGAACCGTGATGGCTCGTCAGCCCGCGGCTGGCTTCTCCGCGGGATTCCGAACGCGCCCGCCGTTATTCTTTTGCACCGCTACGGTGCGGACCGCTCGCACGTGCTGAACCTCGGGGTGAAGCTCAATGAGGCGACGAACTTTACCGTGCTTATGCCCGACCTTCGCGGCCACGGTGAGAGTCCCGCGATCGAATGCTCTTCATTTGGTGGATGCGAGGGCGACGATGTCGCCACTGCGATCGGCTATCTCCGTTCGCTCCGTTCGCCGGAGCAAATGCCGCAGGTCGGCAAAGATATCGGAATTTACGGCGTCGAACTCGGAGCACTTGCGGCGATCGGTGCAGCGTCGAAGGACCCGAGCGTAAAGGCGATGGTGCTCGATTCGGTTCCGGCGGATTCGAACGCGCTGATGGAGCGTGTGATCGCCGAGCGTTTTCCGTTCGCGAGTTCGGTCACATCGAAGGTCGCATCGCTCGGTACTTATCCGTATTTTTACGATGGCTGCTATGGCCGAGTCTCAGGCTGCGAACTGGCAAAAACGATCGCCAATCGGCGGACGATGCTGCTCGGCGGAGTTGACGCACCGGCGTTTCAGGATTCGACCAACAAGCTCGGTAAATGCTTTCCGAATTCGACAACGGTCGATGCAAAGATGGACCTCAGCCCCTCGGGAATGGGCCTGATCAGCGCTTCGATGGAACTTTCCGAAAGCTACGAGCAGCGGGTGATAGATTTCCTAAAGGCTGCATTGACGATGCCGTAAACGGCTCTTATCGACAAAAAATTTAGAACGCGGATCTGGCAGATCAGGCGGATGAAACGGATGAGATCCGGCTAAATCCGCTTTATCGGCTTTATCCGCGTTCAATTGCTTTTGGAGTCAGATAATCCTAGACGTCGATCTTCTTTTTTCCGTGGCCGTTGGTTTGGGCGACTCGGAAGATCTCGGCATTTTCTTCCATTTGATCGACGGACTGCTTGAGGATCGTTGAAAGCCGCTCGAGCCGTGCGGCGGTCGAACGTTCTTCGAGCAGTTCGTACTTAATATCCGTTTCCAGGTTGAATGCCGCCGCGATCAGGAACGAGAGCTGTTCAGGTTCGGCACGCGGTATATCGGGCAGGCGGCCGCGGCCTCCGCCGAGCTTGTAAGCAGCCTTTGCAACTCTTTCAAAAAGCGAAAATGCCTCGTCTGCCCGTTCCTTCAGTTCGGGGCCGGTGTCGGTTTCGTCCTCGAAAATGCCGATCTCTGCCATTAGGTAAGGCGTTCCTTCGTCTATATACTCCAGCAGCCGATATCGTGCGACTCCCATTGTCAGAATATTCGAGCGTCCTTCCTCGAGCGTTTGCACCTCGCGGATCTCGGCGACGCAGCCGATGCTGTCGGCGGCCGGCCGGTCCTCGAAACCCTCTTCCGCATCGAACATCGTTATGCCGAAGAAGCCGTTCGAGTTCTGAACATCATCGAGCATCTGCCTGTACTTCGGTTCGAAGATATGAAGCGGCAAAAGCTCATACGGCATAAGGACGAGCGGCAGCGGAAAGACGGGCAACCGGCGGAGGTCGCCGAGTTTTTCGAGGGCTTCTGACATATTATTCGGCCGCTGCGGCGGCCTGCGATACCGATGCGGACTTTTGAGCGATGAACTCGGCGATCTTTTCCGGGTCTTCGCCATCGAGTGCCTGCCGCTTTGCTCCGATAACGGCCTCGGCAAGCTCCGGCGAGCGTTTGCGGAATCGCTTATCTCTTGCGACGAGGTCGCCGACGACGTGCCGCTCCAGCGTCTCGCGGTCTGCCGAGCGGTCAACGTCCTCGGCCACGGCGTATTCGATCGGGACCGAATGATTTTTAACGAGAACGTGAAATGCCGAGGTGATCTTCTTTGCTTCGTCGCGGATCTTTTTCAACTCCAATGCCGAATTCGGGAAGCCAAGCTGACCCTTCAGCGTTATCTCAAGCACCGGCGGCGGGAGTTCGGCGGTCGCCTCGCGGGCGTTCCCGCGGACGTATTCGAGTGCGGCGGCGGTCAGCTCGGCCGGCTGCTCGAAGCGGTCAACCTCGAAATAAAGCCGCTGGAACGGCCGGTGTGTGTACTCGCTAACGTGCCGTGCCGAGACGGAATTGTCCTCGCCGATATCAACGATGAAGGCTCCGCGCGTTTCGCGAAACTCGGAGATGTTCGTCACCTCGATCGAGCCCGGATTGAATGCCCAGTTGTCGATCTCGTAGTGCATATGCGTATGGCCGAGGGCGACGTAATCGGTAACGGCCTTTAGTTCCTTCAATGCCGTGATCGAAAGTGCGGGGATCGGGTGCTTCTGATGGCCTTCGACGTCCGTGTGGAGCATGAGCAGGTGAAATGCGTCGTCGCGGCGGTTCTCGCCGATGGCTTCGGTCAGCATCGGGATCGCCCAGTTTGCCGAGGCTCCGTACCACTGCGAGCCGAAGATGCGTGCCCGGCCGATATCGATAAAGCCGCCTTTCTTATATTCTGCATCCCACGGCGAATAGATCGTCTTCCCGTCGCGGTTCTCGGGTTCGAGCAGGATAAGCAGGTTCCAGAAGGCGAGCGAGCGGAGCCAGCTATATTCGCTGTCGGCAAATTTCTGGTCGTGGTTGCCCTCGATGGCAATGGCCGGAATGCCGGCATCTTTCAAAAGCGTGAGCCCCGCGACGGCATAGTTCATCGTTTCCGGCGGCACATTACGCTTGTGGAAAAAGTCGCCGCAGATGATGACGAAATCGACATTTTCATCTATCGCATATCGCTGCAGAACATCGACCCAGGCATCGAAAAAGTCTCGCGGGCTTTCGGGCAGGTTGTATCGCGTACACCCCAGATGGACGTCCGCAATGTGAAGAAACCGCATAGGTCAATGATATCACATAGAGTTCGGCACGAACCGTGTTGCCCCCAGTAGAGCTTCAGGCTTACAAGCTACTTATTGGATATCTTTTTCGGCTTTTCGTCGCTAGCTTCTACGGCTTGCCGTTTTGCATTGCGGCGAGGCAAGCCGCTAAGGAAGATCGACCAAGCGTTGAGGAAATAGTGATAAATGCTGGGTTGTACAAAGGAAAGATCGAGCAAGAGCTGTGAAAATTACCGCTCATGTTCCCGAGTTTAGGGCTTACAATCGCGAAATGTAGGCTTACAATCGCGAAATGTAGGCTTACAATCGCCAAATGTAGGCTTACAATCGCCAAATGTAGGCTTACAATCGCCAAATGTAGGCTTACAATCGCGAAATGTAGGCTTACAATCGCGAAATGTAAGCTTACAATCGTGAAATGTAAGATTACAATCGACGAATGTAATCGCTAAAGCGGACCTTCCGGATCGTCCCAAACCGTTATTTGTGTTGATTTTGCGAAGCTTGTGCTAAATTTTAGCTATGGAAAAGGTGGTTTTGATCACGGGGGCATCAAGCGGGATCGGGAAAGAGACGGCGAAGCTCTTTCAGGCCAAGAACTGGCGGGTCGCGGCGACGATGCGCTCGCCCGAAAAGGCCGCTGATATGAAAAAGATCGTCGATCTTCGGCTGATCCGGCTGGATGTTACGGAGCCGGAGTCGATCCGCTCGGCTTTCGCCGAAACGCTCGAGCATTTCGGCCGGATCGACGCGGTCGTAAACAACGCCGGCTATGGTCTGCTCGGGCCTTTTGAAGCAGCGAGCGACGAGCAGATCAGGCGTCAGTTCGAGACGAATGTCTTCGGGCTAATGGCCGTTTGCCGCGAGGCGATCCCGATCTTTCGCAAGCAGAAGCGGGGCGTGATCGTAAACATTTCGTCGATCAGCGGGCTCGCGGCACTGCCATTCTCGTCGCTCTATGCGGCGAGCAAGTTCGCGGTCGAGGGTTTTTCGGAGTCGTTGGCTTACGAGCTCGAACCCTTCGGCATCCGCGTCAAGCTCATCGAGCCCGGCCCGATCAAAACGGATTTCTACACGCGTTCGGAAGAGATCGCAAGGGACGAAAACCTGCATGTTTACGAAGAGCGGTTCGAGAAATTCCTCGATTTCATGAACAAAGGCGGCACGGACGCACCCGACGGCGGGATAGTAGCCGAGGCCATCTGGAATGCCGTAACCGACGGAACGAAAAAGCTGCGGTACGGAGTTAACACTAAGGGCCTGCCGATGTTGAAGCGGTGGATGCCTGAATCGGTCTTCCGCCCGCTCGCCAGGAAGATATTTCTCAAATAGCATTAATCACGGATTCGTGGCATTATAAACTTAACTTAACTTTTCTATTCGATCACTTCGGTGCCCTCCAAAGTAACCTGCGAGTAGAGATTCTAAGCCAAGCGTCCGATCTGTCTTTGCTTGCAAATGAAAATACTTCTTTATAATCCGGACAACGGGATAACCCGTAATTTCATGCCGCACCTGTGGATGTTTCTGCTCCAATCGCTTACGCCGAAGGAGCACGAGGTGATCCTGATCGACGGCAATGCGAAGGCGATGACCCGCGAAGAACTCGTCCGATTTTGTAAGGAGCAGAACATCGGCCTCGTCGGCATCGGTGCAATGACGCGAATGGTCGCACGTGCCTATCGGGTCGCGGACGCTCTCCGCGAAGCGGGAATACCGGTCGTAATGGGAGGGCCGCACGTTACGGAATGTCCCGACGAGGCACTTGGCCGCGATGGCGGGCCGCGGCATGCCGATGCCGTCGCTCTCGGTGAGGCCGATGAGACGTGGCCGCTGATCGTTGCCGATGCCGCCCGCGGTGAACTGAAAGAGGTTTACACGCCCGAGATCGATGCCAAGGGCAACGACAAGAAACCGAGCCTTCAACCCTATCCGCACATTCCATGGGAGACTCTCGATCTCGACCAATTTTCGCTCGTTCCGAAGTTTCTTCAGCCGATAATGTCCAAAATGGGCGCGGGTTGGGGCAAGTTCTTCGTCGTCCCGATCGAGACCGGCCGCGGCTGTCCTTACGGCTGCGAATTCTGCACGGTCACCGGCTTTTTCGGCGATTCGATCCGCTTCCGGACGAATGAGAGCGTTGTCGAGGAACTGCTTCGCTTGAAAGAGCGGGCAAAACGTGAAAAGGGCCAGATCGCCGTCTTTTTTATCGACGATAATCTCGCGATCAATAAAAAGCGGCTCAAGGGCCTGCTTCGCGATATGATCGCAGCGGGTGCGACGCTTCCCTGGGTAGCTCAGATCTCCGCCAATTTGCTCGGCGACGAGGAACTTGTCGATCTGATCGCCGAGGCCGGCGGAAAATGGATCTTCATCGGAATGGAATCCATCGACCCCGCGAACATGGCCGACGTCAACAAGCAGTTCTCGAAGCCCGCCGACTACAAAGCGGTCCTCGACGGACTCGCAAAGCGCAATATCTACGCGATCACCTCGTTCATTTTCGGAATGGATAACGATACTGTCGGAGTCGCGAATAGAACGGTAGATCAGATCGAAAGCTGGGCACCGGGGCTTCCGGTCTTTGGCCAGCTTACCCCGTTTCCGGCAACGCCGCTCTATGAGCGGCTTGAAAAGGCCGGCCGGCTCAAGCGAAAGAAGCACTGGCTTGATTTCGCACCGTTCGTGATGGCACACGACCCGCTCAAGATGACTATCGAGGAAGCGAAGGCGGAGACCTTCAGCGCCTGGTCGCGAAGTTACGGGCCGGAACGAAACTTTGAGGCGATAAAGTCGATCCGTCATGCCCCGATCGAAACACGCATCGGGCACTTGGTCGCTCGGCTCTTCTTCCGCGGCATTTATTTCCCGCAGATGAGCAAGCGAGCGTGGTTGAAACTTCTTTTCGATAATCGCC
Source organism: Acidobacteriota bacterium (assembly GCA_019639135.1). Lineage (GTDB taxonomy): Bacteria > Acidobacteriota > Blastocatellia > Pyrinomonadales > Pyrinomonadaceae > OLB17. The sequence continues at coordinate 147,580 of JAHBSL010000005.1, read as the reverse complement.
GGTCGATCATTCAGCTTTCCCGCGAGGGGTTTTCTACATACTGGGCTTTTAGGCGCAGAAAGCGGGTCGAAGGCCGCGAGCTGAACGCTGCACAGTAATTCTCTTTACTAAGCTGACCTGTTATTTGTAACCCGAACGCGGCCGAAATCCGTAAGGAGCGGCCGGAGCCGTTCGATGGTGGTTTCATGCACTGCTCCGTTGGTCGCGACGATGCCGCCCCAATTCTGCAGGTCGCGAACGTCATATCGATAAGGCGTTCCCCAAAGGTCGGTCAGCCGCCCGCCGGCTTCCTCAAGAATGATCTGCGGTGCGCATGTGTCCCAGAGCTTCGTCCGGTGTGAGAGGTGGATGTAAAGGTCGCAGGTCTGCTCGGCGATCAGACCGATCTTGAGCCCGACCGAGCCTCGTTGCATCTCGCCCTCGACGCCAAATTCCGCAAGTATCGAATTGATCTTCGGGCTGCGATGATTCCGCGAAACGGCCATCTGCATTGAAGAGAAGTCGAGTTTTTCCGACGTCCTCAGCCGTTCGATATTTCCTTCCGATTCTCGAAACGCCCCGGCATCACGGGCGGCGAAATACGCGATGTTGTGAAAGGGAAGCAGCACGACGCCGGCGACCGGTTCGCCGGCGACAGCGAGCCCGATCTGCACCGCAAAATCGCCATCCTTTTTTACGAAGCCGGAAGTTCCGTCGATCGGATCGACTATCCACACGCGCTCAGCGGCAAGCCGATTTTCGACATCGTCAGCCTCCTCTTCTGAGAGAATTGCGTCGGCGGGAAAGGCCTCGGCAAGCCGCTCGACGATGATCCGGCTGGCCTCGCGGTCGGCGATCGTCACGGGTTCTTCGTGGCTGTCAACGCCGATCTTGCTTTCGGTTTCGAAGCCATTGCGGTAGTGTTCAAGTGCTCGCCTGCCAGCGGCTCTTGCGGCGCTTATCGCGGCGTCCAATTCCTTCTTGTACATCAATTCCAATCTAGCACAATGGACCGGCGGGTTCAGAAAATGTCGATCAGTTCGGTGATGCCGCAGCGGGGGCACATAAGCGTGCGGCGTTCGGGGTCGGCCCATTTCGCGAGAGCCTCGTTGGTCAGCCGCTGCACTTTTCCTTCGGCCTCGCCCTCGGTCATTAGGCGGGAATGCGAGGCGTCGCCTTCGGATGCGGAACGGCTGAGTTCGCGATGGCAATGCCTGCAAACCCAGCCGAATCCGTCGTTAAAGAAATCGTTCGTTTCTCTCATCCGCACGGGCTACTGCGTCCGCCTCGTGGTGCGTCCCTGGGTCGGCGGCGGCGTCAGCCTTACGGGCAAGGTCTCGCGGCGACCTCCGCGGAAGATCTCAACGTTGACCGTATCGCCGAACTGCTTCCGGTCAAGCAAGCGGTAAATATCGTCGAGCGTGTTCATCTCTTCACCATCGACCGAGAGAATGATATCGCCGAGCAGGACGGAGCCGTCGCTGTCGCGCATCAGCCCGCGGATGCCGGCATTTGCGGCCGGGCCGTTCGGGATGACCGAACCGACAAGCAAGCCGCTCTCGACCGGAAGGCGATAGCCGCGTTCAACGTATTCGGCGACCGGACGAAGCTCGGCGCTCAGCTTCGGCCTGCGAACTTCGCCAAACTGGATAAGCTGCGGGACGATCCGCTTTGCCGTATTGACCGGCACCGCAAAACCGACGCCGACCGAACCGCCCGCTGGCGAAAGTATCTGCGAGTTTATCCCGATCATCCGGCCGAATTTATCAAGCAGCGGCCCGCCCGAATTGCCGGGATTGATCGAGGCATCGGTCTGGATCGCTGCATCGATCGGCCGGTTATTACGAGCACGGATCGGCCGCTGAAGGCCGGAGATGACGCCGGTCGTCAGCGTGCGGTCCAGTCCGAATGGATTGCCGATCGCGAGTACCTTTTGGCCGACCTCCAGCTTATCCGAATCGCCAAGCGGGACGACCGTAAGGCGGCCGGCTGGCGGGTCGATCTTGAGGACGGCGAGATCAGTGTCCGGGTCGCCGCCAACAAGCTTTGCCGGGAAAACACGGTCGCCGCCGAAGTTGACCGTGATACGCTGGGCACCTTCGATGACGTGGTAGTTAGTGAGAATATGGCCCTGGGCATCGATCACAGAACCGCTTCCGTTGCCGCGGCCTTCCTGTATGTCGCCCCACCAACTCTGCGTATAGGACGTCGTATTTATGAACGCGACGCCCGGTGCGATCGCCTTGTAAACCTCGATGTTGTTCTGTTCGTCAGAAACTGCCGAAGGGTCTGAAATACCCGTCGGCGGAGCCTCGGCAAAGCTTACAGCCGAAGGTGCGTTCGACTGCCAATAGCCATAGACAAAAAGGATCGCCGCCGTGATGCCGACCGCCGCAAAGGCGGTTACCACTCCGAGCAAAATGATCTGACGTGCAGAAAGCTGATAGACCGGTTTCGTATTCATCTTCGTATGATTTCCAACTAAAAATATCTTACGCATTTGATGCCGATTTCTTAAAACGGCGTTGCGTGTTGGATTACGAAAATGATGCTGGATCGGTTTCGGCGGGTTGCAGACGATCAGCCCAAAAGCATGGCGATTAAAGGTTTGAGAACGGCAAACGTTCCGCTTACAGTTCCGCTAGAGATCATTCCGGCGGCGGTCAGGCCGGTGAGAAGATGAATACCCATTAGCCCGACGTAAAGCACCAGAGCGATCGCAACGCCGATCTTCGCGATGCGGTAGTAGCCCCATTTTAGCAGCACAATAGCGGTGAAAAGTCCCATTGCGAGTTTGCCCGAGAGAAAGGCGACATCGCTTATGTTGAGCAATTCCGCCATCAGCCGGTTGCCTTCCTCGGCCACGCCGTTCCTGACCCAAATAAGCGTCAAGAGCGCATCCAGCAGATTAAGCCCGAAAAGCAGAACCGTTTCGCGGACAAGGTGCATAAGGTCGTCGTCGAAAAACGAGGTTTAAACCTCGGTCCTTAGAACAAACCCCCGGCTTGTTCGGCCGGGGGATCGGAGCGTTGTGAAATGAATCGAACTTCAGTTGTCGTTCATCCTAAAGACTCAATCCGAAAAGTTTCCAGAAAACTTCCCGACAAAAAATCACATCGCAACAGCGGATATCTGGTAAGATACCGTTTATCCGATATCTGTTCAAGGGAATTGCGGCCCCGACGGCCATTCTGGGAGGAAATTATGAAGAAAATCGTTAAAGGAACTTTGCTCGCGGGCGTAGCCGCCATGATGCTGCTTGCCCTCGGCACGGATGTGCTCGCTCAGCGTTCGCAGACCTTTCGGGTTGATGCTGGAACGCGATTTCGCGTCCGGATGAACGAAACGATAAGCTCGAAAACGGCAAAACGCGGCGACACGTTTACCACCACGGTTCGTGAGCCCGTCTATTCGAACAATGGCGTCGTCGTCATTCCGGTCGGGAGCGAGGTCGTCGGCCGGGTCGATGCTGTTAGAAAAGCGGAACGCGGAGGCGACCCCGGCACTATCGACGTTAGCTTTACCGAAGTCAAGCTGCCTAACGGGACGCGGCGGGCGATCAACGGCTCGCTGACGGATCTCGTAAGCGATGACGCGAAGAGCGACACCGAAGGCACCGCAAAAGGCGACAAGATGAAGAATCGCAAGATCATCTTCATCGGCGGCGGAGGTGCGGGCGGTGCCGTGCTCGGTGCGGCGATCGGCGGCGGCAAGGGAGCTCTGATCGGCGGCATAATCGGAGCCGGAGCGGGCTTGCTCGGCGAGCGGCTGACCAAGGGCGAGGATGCCGAGGTGAAGTCGGGTACGGAGTTCGGTGTTTATCTGAACCGTGCTATCTCGCTGCCGCGGTTCACCGAGGTCGGAACCGACGATGACCGCTACGAAGCTCCGCCGGCGGGTGCGAGGACCTATATCGTCCGGCCGGGCGATACGCTCGGCACGATCAGCCGCCGGTTCTACGGAACCTCGGCCCGGTATATGGACATCTACAACGCCAACCGCGACCGGCTTCCGAGCCCGAACAGCGTTACGGTCGGGCAGGAACTGATAATTCCGTAGGCTTCGGTCGATCTACAATAAAGAAGGCCGGGTTCGTCGCCCGGCCTTTTCTATTTCAGTCCCATGTTTTTCTCTTCGTCGGCCCCGAGCGATTCGAGCCGGGCGACGACGCGTTTAATGAGCCACTCGGGCGTTGAGGCTCCGGCGGTGACGCCGACCGTTTTTACGCCCACGAGGTCATCGGGGTTGATGTCGTCCTCGGTTTCGATAAGGAAACTGCGTTCGCAATTCTCCTTGCAGACGGCGTGGAGCTTGACGCTATTCGACGAATGCGTCGCGCCGATGACGTAAAAGGCATCGACCATGCCGGAGAGTGCCCGGGCTGCGTCCTGGCGGTCGCGGGTCGCAGAGCAGATGGTGTTTATCACCTCGACCTCGTCATCGGTCTTGGTCTTAACGGCCTCTGCCGTGTCGAAGAACGTTTTTGCCTTGATGGTCGTCTGCGAGACGATGAGCGGATTGCGGAGCCGCGGGAGCGAAGCGACCTCGGTCTCGTCCTTGATGATGAAAGCGTGGTCGGGTGCATAGCCCTTGACGCCGATCATCTCCGGGTGGTCGGCGCTGCCGACGATGACGACGTGGCGGTCCTGTGCCGCCGCCCGCGATGCCAGCCGCTGAACGCGGGTAACAAACGGGCAGGTCGCATCGACGACCCTTCCGGCCTGCTCCTCGAGAGCCTTCTGCACCTCGGGTGTAACGCCGTGGGCGCGGATAACGGCCGTCTCATCGCGGGTGATCTGGACCGGTTCGCTGATCGTCGCGACGCCCTCGGTGGCCAGCCGCTTCATCTCCTGCTCGTTATGGATCAGCGGCCCGAGCGTCCGGACCGTCTCGCCCTTCTGGACAGACTCCTCGACCATCTCGACCGCCCGCTCGACCCCAAAGCAAAACCCGTATTCGTCCGCAAGTAGAACTTTCATACCCATTGTATTCGCCGGCCCGGCCGACACGGTTTTTAGTTTAACAAACCCACCGCCGAAATCCAGATTCCAGATTCCAGATTCCGGATTCCGAAAGCTCCCCTCCTTGCTTAGGAGGGGTGGACGCCGCTTCGGCGGACGGGGTGGTAGTTTCCCCAGGCTCCCCTCCTTGAATAGGAGGGGTGGACGCCGCTGCGGCGGACGGGGTGGTAGTTTCCAAAGGCTCCCCTCCTTGTTTAGGAGGGGTAGACGCCGCTTCGGCGGACGGGGTGGTAGAAGGTTTCGAGTACCGGCTTTAGCCGGCCTTCTTGTATTCCAAATTCCAGATTCCAGATCTGTTGACTTGGGGTCTGGAATTTGGAATCTGGAATTGGAAAGTCCCGGTGTTTCATTTTTTGCGGGGAGTGAGTGTTTCTGAAACAGGTGAAACAACTGAAACAAGTGAAACGGCTGAAACAAATGAAACAACTGAAACACGTGAAACACTTGGCAGAGATGTCCGGTTGGTGCAGAAATGCCAGCCGCAGCCGCCGCCGACCGCTTCAAGCCCATAAATAGATGAATGACAGCAAACACCCCTCGCCCCGAGCCACCGATCCCAAACTGTCCAAATCTCTCTCGCACTGATACGAATGTAGCACATCTGCAACACACAGGTCAAGAGAAATTTCCGCCCGCACGCCGATCCATGACCCAAACCCGGCCCCGCCGCTTTGCAGACCGGAAAGTCTCGCCTCTCCGAACGGCCATCACCTAACCCGCCGTGGCTCGGCCACAGCAACTGACCACTCACAACCGAATACTGACAACTGCCCCAAACTGCTCCGCCGCCCGATTTTTTTTGCGGCTTGCCGCCATGATGTGCGGAAAGGCCTGCCTTTCGGTCCCGCCCATCACCCCGACCGTGGCTACGCCGCCCCTCACCGCGTAAAAACTCGCCTCTCCGAAATGCCCAACCACCAACTGAAAACTGACAACCGAAAACTGACAACTGTCCCAAGCCGCCGGCCGCCGACAAAAGTCATTGCACCAAAATCGCCTATACTGTATTATCCCTGAAACTGATCGGCGTCATCTGACACACCACAAATGCGGTGATATCAGGGAGAAGAAATCAAACTAGGTGAGATCAAGTGTCGATTTCCTTTGAATGTTTTTTACCGAACCCGTACATGATAAACTCGTGTCCACGTAAAATGACCGTTCCTCAGCAATTACAGTCAAAGCAATCCGGTTCGAAGGAACTTGGGGCATTTTATACGAGCAAACCTGTGGCGGATTTTCTCGTTCGATGGGCGGTGAGGAATTCATTAGATTCTGTTATGGATCCGTCTGTTGGTAGCGGTGTATTTCTTGAGGCCGCAGCTGAACGATTGATTGAACTCGGCGGTCAGAGCAAAAATCAGATCTTCGGCATAGAGGTGGACCCAGAAACGCTTGAAAGTGCGAAGATCAGGCTAAACGAATCGGGAATTCCATCGAGTAATCTACATCTTAGCGATTTCTTCCTCGTCGAACCCCGTCCTGAAAATCTGGTGAAGGTGATCGTTGGAAATCCTCCATTTATTCGCTATCAGCGATTTCGAAACGAGGAACGGGATCGGGCTCTACAGAGAGCTGCCGAATGCGGCGTACAGCTTTCCCAGCTTTCAAGCTCGTGGGCGCCTTTTGTAATTCACAGTACAGCGATGCTAAGAAAAGGGGGCCGGCTCGCGATGGTCTTGCCTGCTGAATTGGCTTACGCGAACTATGCCGTTCCTGTTCTTAACTTTCTCGTAAAGTCCTTCGGTCGCGTTACGTTATTGACATTCAAAGAGAAGCTCTTCCCTCACCTGAGCGAGGACACATTGTTGCTTTTGGCGAGCGGGCGTGGCGAAATGACGAATGAAATTCTTCATCGCGACTTCGATTATGTCTCAAGCCTCGCGAACACAAGGCTTTCGAAAAACTACTCGCTTTACCGTACAAGACACTTGAATGTGCAATCGATTCTTGACCGCTCTGAGAAGCTTATCGAATATTTGTTGCCTGCAAAGACGAGAGACCTATACAACGAACTTAGGAAGTCAATATACAGCCTCCCCCTCGGATCGCTTGCTAAGACCGGAATCGGATACGTGACAGGAGCGAATGATTTTTTTCACCTTTCCCCTGCCCAGGTCAGATCTTTTTCGATTCCTGAAGAATTCTTGAAACGGGCGGTACGGCGGGGGCGGGCATTTAACGGATTGAGGTTTACCGACGACGACTGGCAACGAGCAATCTCGAATGGCGATTCAGGGTACCTTCTATACGTGAATGGGCAGGGGTTACCACTGCCGGCTGGTGTTCTTGAGTATATACGGACCGGTCGAGAACGTGGAATTGCCGATGCTTACAAATGTAGAGTGCGTTCACCTTGGTATTCAGTACCGCACGTAAATAAAGCAGATGGATTTCTTACTTACATGAGTGGAACGGCACCTCGGCTGGTCGTGAACGAAGCAAATGCTGTGGCTCCGAATACACTGCACGTTCTTAAGATGCGTTCGGATAACTTTACTGTTCGTTCCCTCGCAGTGCTATGGGCAACCTCACTTTCTCGATTAAGTGCTGAAATCGAGGGACATGCTCTGGGTGGTGGTATGCTTAAATTAGAACCTCGTGAAGCGGAAAGGACTTTGGTCGCAAGACCGGACTGCGAGTCGTCCGAAATAGACGGATTATATACTGAGCTTGACGATCGCTTCCGACGAGGCGATGAAAAGGCTGCCCGGGAAATGGTCGATAAGGAGATCTTGATGAAGCGACTTGGCCTTAGTTCAAAGGAATGCGGGATGATAGTTGAGGGGGCATCTATTTTGATGAATCGGAGATATCGAAGAACACAATGAGCCTAGTAGATGCAGTGATTGCGACTGGTCCAATTCCGGATGCTACGGCTAGTCAGGCCGTAAAGAAAAGCTATTCAGAAAGATTATCAAATCATCTCGCTCGAGAAGTGGCTCAGGGTCTTCGTGATGTTGGATTTGGAAATGTGCACCCATTAAGAGAAGGTGCAACCGAAAAGACCTTTCAGGGTGGGCTCGGACCGAAACGAGTTGACGTCAGCTTCTCGGACGACCAGAATGGTTTGCTTCTCGCCATTTCGATCAAGAGTATTAACTTTCCAAAGTTCGGTAAGAACCTAAAGAACCGTTTTGGCGATCTATTGACCGAAGCAATAACGCTTCATTTACGATTTCCTTTCTCGGTAGTTTGCATGCTTTTTGCTTTTCCGGTTGCCGCGAATAACGATATTGGACCGAAAGGAAAACTTTCTACCTTTGAAAGAGCTAGAAGGTTGTTTGCCACCGTCGGCGGCCGCAAGGATTATACCGACCCCGGTGAAAAATTCGAAGACATTACGTTAATGCTCTTCGAACCGTTCGTCGAACCGAGCCTAACTCCGAGCATCCAGTTATTCGATGCGCAGACGAACCGACTTCTCACCGAAGAAGAGTACTTTCGCCAACTGTTACAGGTTTACAATCAGCGAAACCCTCATGCCCTGATCGGCGACGAAGAATACCCCGACGACTGAGCTTACAAACTTTAAGTTCTTTGCAATGGGTATTGAACATCGCACCGGCTTTAGCCGAACTCCATCGAAAAGTTTTATTCATTATTTACTTTCGCGGAATATTGGGCTAAAGCCCGGAGCTTTTTGTTGATCCCATCCCACTAGCTAAAGCTAGTGGCAATTGAGAGAAGCGAAAGATTGAATGAATTACGGGAGGCTGAGCCTCCTGGATCGGTTTTGGGCGGCGGGCCGGCGAGGCGAGCCTCGCCGCGGTGCGGTGGCGGCGGAGCGTTTTGCAGATGTCGGTTGTCAGTTCCGGCGGCTTTGCCGCTTTATTTGCGGAAAAGTTCCACTTTTCCGGAAGGCCGCCAATAAGAATGCGGCTATGCCGCCGGCGGCGGAGCCGCGGAGGTTGGTTGGGGGCAGACGGAAAAGTAAACTTTTCCGCACACCGTGGCGGCAAGCCGCAGGAGCGATTTTGGACGGCGAACCGCGGGGGAGTTACTGGTTGGCCGGTGGACGTGGTGAAAGCGGATGGGCGTTCGGTTAGGGCGATTTATCGTCCTTAACCGTCTGCTGATCGAACGGACGTTGTAACGCCCTTTTGAAAATATTGCGGACCAGACCGGGCGAAAGGATAAAGGATAATGGAGAAGGGAGAAAGTAAACTTTCGGCTTCTTCTTTTCCGCTTTCGTGGTTGACCAGATAATTGTCCGATCGGTTTGGGGAAATAAACACGGAATAAGAAAAGAAGAAATTGGGTTCCGACTTCATCCTTCATCCTTCATCGGGTTTCTGCCTGTGTGGTTGACGGACGGGTGAAATTTAAGTCGGATGAACCGCCCTTGCTTACACGCAGGCTTCTGCACTAGAGCCCTCCCTTACGGTCGGGCTTCTGCACTGGGATTCCGCATTCCGAATTCCGCACTCCGCATTTAGATGAGCCCTCCCTTACGGTCGGGCCTCTGCACTGGGATTCCGCATTCCGAATTCCGCACTCCGCATTTAGATGAGCCCTCCCTTACGGTCGGGCCTCTGACACGGCGGGAAATAAAAAGGCCCGGCCGGATGCAGGTTCCGGCGGGCCATTTTCCCCCTTGTTTCTCCCCCTTGATTTTATTGTTCAGTTTGCGGCCTTCTTGGCGTTGGCCACGTCGCGGAGCGCTTTGATGCGGTCGTGTGCGTGCAGAACCTTGGTGTACTGGTTCTGGACGACCTGCCGTATGACCTCCGGAAGCGGCTGTTCGAGTGCCGAGCTGTACTGGTCCTTAGCGACATCTTCGCCGCGTTCGCATTCGTTGAGAATTGCAGCCTCATCCCTGCCGGTGACGGCCGATTTGATATTGATCCAGCCGCGGTGCATCGCTCCGGTGATCGAGCCGGTGTTTTCCGGGTCGCCGCCAAGCCCGCGGACAACGTCCTGAAGCTCGCCGACAAAGCTCGCCCGCTCCTGTGAAAATTCGTAGAAGAGCGTCTTCAGGTCGTCGCGGTCAACGCCCTCGGCCGCCTGCTTGAATCCTTCCTGCCCGTCGCGGCAGGTTTCGATAAGGCCATTGAGCCGCGAGATCACATCATCGTTGCTCATCGCCTGTGGTTGATCAGCCGCCGTCATCGGTTGTGCCGCAGTTTTATTTCCAGTGTTGTTCATCATAATTACTCAGTCCCTCCTTGGGTAAAATCAAACGTCATCCAATTTCGAATGACCATTCTGTTGCTGTCGCATGTAGTAGTTACAACCTGCGTGCCGAAGTGTATTACGGTAAATTGGGTATCTTTGCGGTGCCGCAGGCGTTGAATGTGACTCGATAGGGAACGGTCGTGTATGGATGCGCTACACTTCGAAAGGCAGGCCGTGGCCCGAACCGAGCCTGCTTTTCGCGACGGTAAACATCTATGCGATAATCAGAGTTTCGCCCATAACCGATGCAAGAAATTTAGTGAAAATCGGCGCCGATTGACACTATGTTGCATCGAAACGAATGCCCATAAACCGTGCCCTAATAAGGATTTTCGGGCAAATTGACCGATATTGCGGCCGAGATTGGCTGAATGAGCAGTAAGCAACCCCCAAAGTTCAAGTTCCTCGAGCGCCTTGCCGACGAAAACGGCGTGGCCATTGCCGTTTTGAATGAAAGCGGCGAGACGACGGCCGCTGCCAACGACAATTCAATCTGCAAAACACTCTACGGCTCGGCCGCTTTCGGCCACCGCTGCGCAGCCGATTGCGGCACGGCGTTCAAGCGTGCCGAGGCGGCCAGCGGCCAGGTCGATTTTACTTGCCACGCCGGTCTTCGGTGTCGTGCGATGCGGGTCGATGACCGCGGACGGCCTTTTGTCGCGATCGTCGGAAGGACATTTACAACCGTCAGCAAGTATCGCGAGGCGACCGAGCGGGCTCTCGGCGGCGAGTGGCGAACGCTGCCGCCCGCTGAGCTTTTCGCCAATGTGCTGATCAGCGGTTCGGACGAGCCTATCGAAAAAGCAGCCGCCGAACTTGAACGCTTTGCCCCGAAGCCCGAAGAGCCTGTTCTCGAGCTAGATCCGCCCGCACCGATGAATCCTGAGGTTGGGACGCGTCTGGCCAAGAGCCGGGTGGCCGAGGCGGTCGAGCCGCCGGACGAGAACGCGATAACAAAGCTGATCGAAGAGTTTAATCGCCGAACCATAGACCCGGCGGAGGTGATGCCGCAGGAGCGGAAGGGATCTATAACGGCAGAGGCCGCGGCCGTTGCGGAGTTTCGCTCATTGCTCGGGCGGATGATGGAACTTCGTTACAAGCAGGCGGCGATCTCGGTCGTTGAGTTCATCGGGTCGCGGTTCGGCATCGCGTCGTTGGTTTGGCTCGAGCGGAACGGCGATGGGTATAAGAGCATCGCGGCGACGGGCGAGTTAAAGGGCAAGACGATCCGTGTTCGGCTCGACCTGCCCGATGAGGAACTGGCCGAGCGTGCTCTGGCTGGCGAGCCGATCGACCTGCGTGAAAAGCGGGCCGAAGCGGGCGAACGCGGGCTTCGGGTCTTTCCCGTTATGGTCGGGAGCGAGGTCAGGGCGGCTCTAGGCGTTCGCGTCCGTACCGGCACGGAGATGGCGGAAAAGCTACCGGAGATAATCGCTCGGCTGGCTCGTGCCGCCGCACCGCAGATGGAGATACTCCGGCTGCGCGATGAGGTGATGCGGAGCGAAGCGGTCGCGGCCGGGCTGCGGCGGTTCAATGAGAGCCTGCGGCACTCGGATCCGAACGAGTTCTGGCGGTCGGTGGCCGAGAGTGCGGCCGAGGTGCTCGGGGCCGAGCGCGTTTCAATACTGACGCCGGCGGATTCGAGCGGCGAACTGCGGGCTCGTTCGATGATCGGGACCGGCGTTGACCTCTCGGCTGAACGGAACGTCGGCGGACGGATCGCCCGGACGGCGCTCGAATCGGGCAAACCGATCGTTGCGGAAGACCTTGCAGATCTCGGTATTGCGAGATCTCCCGAGTCGTGGAATTACCGGACCGGCTCGTTCATCTCGTTCCCGATCGCCATCGGTGAGAAACGACTGGCGGTGCTAAACGTTGCCGACCGGGCCGATGGGGGTGTGTTCACGATCGATGATGTCGAGATCCTGCAGGCGCTCGCACCGCAGCTCGCGGTCGCGATCGACCGGCGGCGGCTTGAGATACGCACGGTCGAACTGGAGAAGCGGTCGATCACCGATTCGCTGACCGGGCTGATGAACCGCGGTTACATCGAGGAGCGGCTTATCGAAGAAATGAGCCGGGCGAACCGTTACCGAACGCAGATGAGCCTGCTGATGATCGACGTCGATAACTTCAAATCGTATAACGACACGTTCGGGCATCCGGCCGGCGACGTTGCACTTGTGCTCGTCGCAAAGGCGATGAAAGACACACTGCGCGCGGCCGACGTTGCCGCTCGATACGGCGGCGAGGAGTTTGCTGTCCTGCTTCCTCAGACGGGCGTGGACGAGGCTGCTTCGATCGCCGAGCGGCTTCGACAGAGAGTTGAAAGAACTGAGTTCCCAAGGCGGCAGGTGACCATCAGCATCGGATTTGCGGAGTTCTCGGCGGAGTTTGTCGAGCCGCGTGATTGGATAACGGCCGCCGATATGGCGCTTTACGATGCCAAGGAACTCGGGCGGAACCGCGTACGGAACTATGCGGACCTGGGCCGTTCTTTCAGAGAGAATGTTCATTAGATGACCGAGGAGCGAAGCAGCAGAATCTTGGCGAGCAGGCGGCCGGCAGGTTTTGTCGGCCGCGAAGCCGCGCTTGCGGAGCTTGCCGATAAAGCACGCGGAAAGGGCTTCGGCGGCACGGTCCTTCTTCACAAGCCGCGCTCCGGGGCGACGGAAATGCTCCAACAGTTCTTTGACCGGCAGTTCTTTTTTGCCGCCGGGCCGGCACCGGTCTATTTCGCGTTTCCGCGGAGCGGCGAGCCGATCGATATCGCCCGCAGCTTTCTGAGCGAGTTTCTGATCCAGACACTGGCATTTACACGGCGTGATGCGGGCATCATCGCCCTTCCGCCGTTGGCGAGCGAGATAAGTGCGATCGCGAATGCCGGCGACGTTGCGTTCTTTGATGCCTCGGTCCGGCTTTTGTCGGCGGCACCGCTTGACCACGAAAGAGAAACCTTCATCCGGCGTTGCTTTAGCATTCCCATGGCGGCTACCGCGGCAGGCATCGCGTCGTTCGTGATGATCGACAACGCGGAGAATGTAAGCGGCGATGCGCGATATGCAGGCATTCTGCGGGCGTTTGAAACGCTTGCCCGCGGCGAGCGGTTTCCGTTCCTTTTTGCGGCACGAAGGAGGAGCGGCTTCGCGATAGCCGATGTCCAGCGGGAACTTCTCCCCGAACTCGGCCGCGTTGGGTTGAAGGAATTGATCGCCACCGCGGCAAAGTCGAACGGCGTTTCGGTCGGCGAAGCGGCCGCGGATCTTTTGGCGATCCATACCGGCGGCGATCTTGCTGCGATCCACGGCATTATCGATTCTGCACAGCGGGACCGTGTCTCGCTTGAGGACTTCAACGGCCTCGGCTCGGCGTATGTCGATTCGGTGTTTGGCGGCGTGGTTCGCGAGATATTCAGCGAGATGTTCGAGCGCGTTTTTCCGGTCACTGTGACGGAGCGAGAGGCCATTCGGCTGCTTCACGACTCGGTACGCGAGGCGACATTTATACCGCTCGATGTCTTCCGTTCGCGGCTGGGGCTGACGGATGACGCGGCGGTCGCGGCGGCGGAGATACTGAACACCGAAGAGGCCGTGCGCTTCACATCGGGCAGGCTTGAAGCCCCGGCGGAGAACAAGATGTTTCGTGACTTCCTCGTTTCGCGATATCGGCTTGAAGGGCGGGGCGAGCCGCGTGCCCTTGTTTATGCCGAGACGCTGGCCGAGTTCCTCTCCAGCGCGCCGATGGAGATGGCAAGCGAGTATCGCCGTTCGGCGGCGGTGGATGTTCGTGGGCTGATGGCCGAGTTCGGCGGCCGCGAGGTTCCGGCAGCTTTGTTCGACTATGGGCGTTTCAAAGAGACTTACAAAGGAATTCCGCGTGAGGAACTTACGGAGCTGCTCCGCGAGGATCAGCGGGTGATCTCGCTTCCGAAGATCGTGTTTTCCGCCCAGGCCGAGGCGTTCTATAAGGCCATCGGAACGATCTCCGAATCCGAACGAGCGGCGGTTGCCGTTGGCTTCCAGGCGGCTGAGCGAGGCTCGGAGCCGATCGCCTGGATCGCCGCCGAGATCGATTCGAAGCTCGAAGCCGAGCGTGCTAAGGCCGAATTCTGGTGCGACCGGCTCGAGGCGGCCGCGATAAACTGCGGATTCGAACGGTACAGGCTATGGCTGATCGCTCCCGAAGGCTTCGATGACGAAGCGCTTGCCGCGATGAGCGAACGCGGCTGCTATTCTTCGAGCCGGCAGCAGGCCGAATTGCTTCGCAGCGTTATTGAAGGTAGCGGCGAGGAACCGGACGTTCTGCAGGCGGACAGCTACGAGATCGTCATCCCGATCGACGAGGACTCGGAGATCGTAGCGGCACACACGCTCGAAGATATCGCTCGCCGCCACGACATTCCTCCGGCCCATATAAATCAGATAAAGACCGCTCTGATCGAAGCCTGCATCAATGCGGCCGAGCACAGCCTGAGCCCCGACCGGCGGATCCATCAGAAGTTCGTCGTCGCACCGGACCGTATCACTATTACGGTTTCAAATCGCGGGCTGCGGCTCGCCGACCGTGCAGTTCCGGCGGCCGAACCCGCAAATGGGCGACGAGGCTGGGGGCTTAAGCTGATCCGCGTATTGATGGACGAGGTGCGGCTCGAGGACGTCGATGACGGCACCCGGCTTACGATGACAAAGTACTTCCAACCGCCCGAGCCCTCGGCAGCCGCGGCCTGATGCCTCGCATTTCGTATTTCCCGCGTTCGACAACCCACCGGCGAAAATAGAAAATATCGATTTACTTGTCCTCACAAGCCGATATGAGACTCAGATGGAGCTTTGGCGTTGTTGCCGCTATCTTCCTGGCCGTTTTCTGCCTTTATCCGCAGGCAAAGATGTGGCATGCCCGCGGCGGCGAGTGGAACGGGCACTATGCCTATAACGACATCGATGAGGTCGCTTATGCTTCGTACGTCCGTGCATTGATCGACGGCCGCCCGCGAAAGAACGACCCCTACACCGGCCGCGACCACACCCCCGAAACTCCTCAGCCCGAATCGCTGTTCTCAATTCAGTTTGCGGCGCCTTACACGCTTGCAATACCGGCACGCATTTTCGGCTTTGGAACGCCGTGGGCGATGATCCTCTCTGGTGCCATCGCCGGGTTTTTATCAGCGTTGGCGGTATTCTGGCTGCTCGGGCGGATGACCGGAAGTTCCTGGTTCGCTATGGCGGGAGCTCTCGCGACATTTTGTTTCGGCTCGCTGGCGGCAGGCGAAGGAGCGATTCTCGAGGTCCTTTTCGACGGGTTCTCTTATCCTTATTTTCCCGGGTTCCGGCGGTACATCCCGACGATGGCATTTCCGGCGTTCTTTGCGATGCTGGCTTTGCTTTGGAAGGTCTTTGTCGAAGGGCCAAAGGAAGAAACACAGGATGGCCGGGGTCCCGCCAGAAGCAGGAATTTGATCCTGACCGCCCTTGCGGTGCTCGCCTTTGGGTACGCAGTTTTCAGCTATTTTTACGTTTGGACTACGGCGGCGGCCTTCCTTGCCGCAATGGCCGCGGCATGGCTCGCGGAGCGGCCGGAAGGCTGGCGTTCGCAGATCAGGGAAGCGTTGGTCCTTGCCGGCGGCTGTGGTCTGGTGCTTTTGCCTTATGCATATCTTCTCTCTCAGCGGGCGACGACGATGGACCACGTGCAGTTGCTCGTCCATACGCGGCTGCCGGACCTTTTCCGCTTTCCGGAGTATATCGCCTTCGGTGTTTTGATGATCCTGATCGCGGGAATGGCCGCGGGCAAGTTTCGCCTTGGCGAGCGGGACGTGCTTTTCGTTTTCGCTCTTACACTTGTTCCGTTCATCGTCTTCAATCAACAAATAGTAACCGGCCGTGCACTTCAACCTATTCATTATCAGGTCTTCATCGGCAACTATGTCGCTGTGCTGGCTTTTCTTGGAGCGATCGGGCTATTTATCCGTCGTGCTAATCGCGAGGAGTCTGCAAGGATGAAGGCCGCATGGGCGGGCGTTGCGATCGCGGCAATAGCCTGGGGTTTTGTCGAATGCCATTACACGGTCCGTGTGCTCGACTGGGCAAATGAGCATCGCGACAAGGGCCTCGCGGTCGCCAAGCGGCTTGAGGAATTTGCGAAGGCCTCGCCGGACAAGCATCGCGAAACGGTTCTCGCCTTCGACGGCATTCTTGCAGACGACCTGCCGACGGTCGCTCCGCAGAACGTGCTCTGGGCACGCCACCAGCACGTCTTTGCCGGGCTCTCGTGGCAGGAAAGCAAGGAAAGGTATTACCAATATTTGTACTACAACGGCGTCGATGCCGAAGGGCTCGACGATCTGCTTCGCCGCGATTTCGTCTCGATAATCGCCTTGTTTGGCTGGGGCCGGCATACCGATCGGCTCAACTCAGAATACAAGCCGATCACCGAGGGCGAGCTGGCCGAGGAGGTTCGGCTTTATCGGGAATACATCGAGCGGTTCGACGCAAAAGCAGCAAGCGACCCGAAGATCTCCTACGTTGTTATTGCCGATGACGACGGCAACGATCTCGCGAACGTGACGAAGTGGTATGACCTGACCGAACTTGAACAGGTAGCGGGCTACACCATCTACCGGGCGGAGCCGCGAATGGGGCAATAAAAAAACCGCCCCGAAAAAGGGCGGTCAAGTATGTATTGCTAAATTAGTACTGCTTAAGAACTACGCGGCAAGAAGGTCGTTTGAGGTTTCCGCAAAAACACGTCTGCCGTTCAGAGCGTCGTCAATTATTTCGCGGACCGCCGAAGCGTCCGGGTTCACATCCATCTTCGCACATGCCCGAAGGTGCCTGATGATACCTTCCGAGGCGATATCGACCGCTTCACCCTGTAACTTAGCGAAACGGCGAGCCTGAATATGATCGATCTGAAGGATCCTCTCCTGCAGAGTCATGGGTTTAGCTGCTGCCACTTCAAATTCTCCTTTCTTTTGGAATTTTAATACTTTCATTACTGCTAAAGCTGTGAGCTAAAAACAAAAAACCTGAGGGAAATCTAGAATTCCCTTTAAGGCTATGGGCTCGTTACAACCAAAAAAAAACAAAGTTGCACGGGAAAAGATACCCTTTAATGCTCACCTCTGTAGGAAGATATTAACAGAAAGTTACCGGAATGTCACTACTTTTTTTCGTAGAAATACAAATTTTTTCACAAGAAAAGGCCGCCGAAGTTTTCCGGCGGCCTTTTAGTTAATTTAAGCAAATGCTTAGCTTACGGCGTCTTTCATCGCCTTGCCGAGACGGAACTTGACAGTTGTCTTGGCCGGGATCTTGATGGTCGCTCCGGTTGCGGGGTTGCGTCCTTCGCGAGCCTTGCGGGTGGCCTTGACCAGCTTGCCAAATCCCGGAACGGTAAATTCTCCGTTCTTCTTGACCTCCGAAGTAGCAAGGGCTGCAAGCGAATCGAAAAGGCCTTTTACTTCGGTCTTCTTGAGTCCTGACGATTCAGCCAAGTTGTTGATGATCTCCGTCTGTGTCATTCGAGCCATAGTGTTTAAGTAACCTCCAAGGTGTCAATAATTGAAATTTAGATCTTTCGTGCAATTCTACGCTGCCTGCGGTCGAGCTTAGGGTGGCGGGCAAGTGTTCGAGAGCCAGGCAACGATCTTGGTCGGGGCGGCAAGATTCGAACTTGCGGCCTCACGGTCCCAAACCGTGCGCACTACCAGGCTGTGCTACGCCCCGTTTGATCCGCCGCAAAGCGAGTTCAAGTAGCGGATTTTACAGGCGGAAACGGGTGCGGTCAAGTCAACCCCCGATAAAATCGAGGAAAAATCGCATAAAAGAGTCGGTCGCCTTTGCCCGATGGCTGACCGATCGCTTTACATCGTCATCAAGTTCGCCAAAGGTTTCGGCGAATCCGACCGGTTTGAAGATCGGATCATAACCGAATCCGTTTGCACCTCTGGGCGATGCGGCGACCTCGCCTTCACAGATTCCCTGAGTCGTCCAGATCACCTCGCCGGCCGGATCGGCAAAGGCCATCGAGCAAACAAAACGGGCCGAACGATCATCCGAAGCGGCCTCGTCGAGTTCGGCAAGCAGCGTGCGGATCTTGGTTTCGTAGTCGGAGGATTCGCCCGCGTACCTCGCCGAAAGAACACCGGGTCGGCCGCCGAGTGCAGCCACCTCAAGGCCGGAATCCTCGGCAAGCGAATACATCCCCGCGGCAGCGGAATACTCAGATGCCTTCTTCGCGGCATTTTCGAGAAAAGTCGCCCCGGTTTCTTCGACGTCGAGAAGCATAAGCAGATCGGCGAGCGTGACAGTTTCGATACCATGCCGTCCAAGTATTGCCGCGATCTCGCGGATCTTTCCCGCGTTTCGTGTGGCTATCAGAATGCGGTCGATATGAGGCATAGCGTCTTCTGCCTGGCGATTACGGAACGATTTTCGTTGCAAGGTTACCCTATTACGATGTATAAAAGAAAAGGGCGTTCCATCCTTCCCGATTTTGCCCGCTCCCAAGCCTTAGGAGAAATTTTTTGCAGACGACGAAAGAGGAACCGACAACTCCTTTTGCCGAGACCGTCTATACCGGCGACGCGCTTGTGTCCGCTTATCTGCCCGACCGGCGGCCAGCTGAGGACGCCGTGGTCGAACTGTGGATCTGGGTGCAGGGGCTTTCGAGCTTTCTTTCAAGCTATGACCGCGTGCTGGGCGACTCGACAAAGCCGGTTGCCGTCACTCGCGACCGGCGGGCCGAGTTTCACGTCACGATGGAGGTCTTCGTCCGTCTTTCCGGATTGCTTGCGGAGATCGCCAACTCGGAACGAGAGAATTTCTTCGGTGTCAGGATCGAACGAAAGGCCTTTTCCGAGCTATCTTCATTCGTTCAGGACAATTCGGTTTTGAACACGGCCTTGCTGAAGGGCGACAGCCTCAGCTACTTCGAGTGGCGGAGTTGGCGCAAACTCCTTCGGGAGAAACTCGCCGGGCTTGCGGTGGTCGAACTGCTTGAGGACGCAGCGGCAGAGGCCGGAATTCAAAAACTCCCGGAAAAGATTCGTTCGCTTGCCGAAGATCCTGTCTTCTCTTTATCGGACCGCTCGACCATCGTTTGGGTGATGAGCCGTTTGGGACGCATACTGCTGAGCCTCGGTGCGATCTCGCAAATGCTGAAGAATGACGATCCGCTCAAGCCTTCGATGGCGATCTTTTGCGGGATCCACGATCAGGTGCGGACGATGAACCGCCGTATCG
Source organism: Acidobacteriota bacterium (assembly GCA_019639135.1). Classification (GTDB taxonomy): domain Bacteria; phylum Acidobacteriota; class Blastocatellia; order Pyrinomonadales; family Pyrinomonadaceae; genus OLB17. The sequence goes on along the minus strand of JAHBSL010000005.1, from coordinate 128,160 downwards.
GCGACACGCTGACGCGATGGAAAGATGAGGAAGCCGAGCTTTTCGGTATGCTCGACGGAGCTTCGTACATGGCCTCGCTCGAACTCAAAAAGGCATACAATCAGGAACTCGCAGGGATCGTCACCCTGCGCTCGGCTTTGGTGGTGTATGCTCGTGTCGAGACGGCCTATGCCTTGCTCAACGATGGATTTCAGGAGATACTGACGGGCTTTGTCCGTCTCGTCCAGCCGGGTATAGCGGTCGGCGACGTTTTCCCCGAATTTCAGCACAAGCTTGCGGAGTCATTGATGCTTCGCAACCATCTGCACCAGGTCGTTACCGCCGTTCGCAAAGCAGAGGAAGAGCCGACGCCAGAGAATGTCACGAACATGCAGTCGATACTCTCGGTCTTTCTGAAAGAACCGATCGAATATCTTTACTACAAGGATCGCGAGGCCTTTGAACGCTTTTGCGAAGAGATAAGTGCTTCGATTGACGGCAAAGAGCTTGTCCCGCTCCTGCACCGTTTCTCGGCATATCTCGATACGCTTTTCCGGCAGGTCTGCATGCGGGCCGTGCTTTCCGACCATCCTTTCGAAGTCTCGATCTAAAGCTACTGCGAACGCAATATCGAGAGCGGCTTTTTGAAGATCACGTCAAAGCTCGCGGCCGTGCCGACAAGCATTACGATAAGCGTTGTGATGCCTATTCCGGCGAACGTTCGCATCGCGTCAAATTCCCATTCGATATCGAGAAGAAAATAGCTGACCGCAAAAGACAGTGCGACCGCAAAAACCGAGCCGATCAATCCCGCGAGCAGCCCGAGCAGGCCGTATTCGAGCATCAGGATCGCCCCGAGCGAACTGCGTACGGCACCGAGTGTTTTCAGCACGGCGTTCTCATATATGCGGTGCGATTTCGTCAAGGCTACCGAGCCGATGAGGATCAGGATACCGCTCAAGATCACGAAGCCGCCGACGAAAGAGATCGCGAGGACAAAGTTCTCAACAAGATCCGTAACGGTCGCAACGATATCGGCTACATCAAAAACCTGAACGTTCGGATAAGCGGCGACGACGTCACGCTGAAGACGCTGCCGGTCGGTCGCACCGATCCGGCTGAGGATCGTGGCGGCGTAGCTCTGCGGAGCGTCCTCCAGCACGCCGGGCTTGAAGACAAAAACGAAAGCCGTGCGGGTATTTCGCAGGTCGATCTGCCGGATATTTGCGACGCGAACCGTGACGAGCCGGCCCGAGATATCAAAGGTCATCGAATCGCCGGGAACCACTTTCAGCGTGCTTGCCATCCGATCCTGGATCGAGACCTCCGGCACATCGGCCGCTTCGGGCCGCCACCATTCGCCGGCGACTATCTTTTCGTTGATATCGAGCTCGGGCCGGTAGGTGACGGCAAATTCGCGCCCGATCTGGCCCTGCATCTGGCGGGTCTCGGTCTGGCTGTAATCGATCGGCTTCCCGTTTACGTAAGCGATTCGGGCTCGCACGGTCGGAGTTGTCTCGGGCTGCTCTCCTATTCGAGTCTTTATCATCTCGATAAGGCCGTTGATCTGGCTCTTTTGAACGTCGATGAAAAAGAGCGTCGGGAGCCTTTGGTTGCGGCTGAAATCGAACTCGCGGATCAAGTTGCTCTGAAGCGACTGAACGGTGAATACGACGAAAGCACCGAGCCCGACCGCAAGCAGAATGATACGGGTCTGGTTGCCGGGGCGGTGGAGCGAATTGATCGCCTGCCGAATCGAGAACGAACGCGAAGGGCGAAGAGCACGAACGAGCTTCGTCAACACGACCGCTGCGAGGTAAAGCACAAGCGATGTGACCGCGAGCCCGCCGAGGAAAAAAGCCCCGACAAGCAGCGAGCCCGCTTGCCAGACCGCAAGGCCAAGCAGTGACGCGAGGATGAGAGCGCCGATCAGCCATTTTTTCCAGTCAAGCCGGCGGATGCTGGCATTGTTCTCATCGCGGAGCAGAAGGCGAGGTTTGATATTGCGGATCTGCATCAGCGGCAGCCCGGAGAAAAGCAGCGAAACGAGAACGCCGAGAACGGCTCCCTGAAGAGCGGTCGAGGCCGTTACGGCGTAGCTCATATTCTCAGGGAGCTGCTCCGAAAATCCCGAACGAACGCCGAACATACCGAGTTGAGCGAGCAAAATGCCGAAAAGGCTGCCGATCAGGCCGAGCGTAAGGATCTGCAGGAGATACACCGAAAGAATCCGCCCGCCGCCGGCACCGAGGCACTTGAGAACGGCGACCGTTTTCCGTTTTTGCTCAACGAAGGCACGCGAGACGTTCCAAACTCCGACGCCGCCAAGAACCAGAATAAGCAGGCCGGTCAGGGCGAGATAGTTCTCCGTTCGGGTGAATTGCTCGCCGAGCCGCTCCTGGGTTTCGCGGTAGGACTGCACCGTGATTGTGCTGCCGCGAAGCTCTTCGCGAAGCCGGCGGACGAGTTCGGTCGGGTTGTCGGTCGTCCGGTATAGAATGCGGCGGCGGACGCGGCTTGAGTTTTGCGTAATGCCCGCATCGTCAAAGGCACGCTTCTCAACGAAGACCCGAGCACCGAGCCGAAAGCCGCTTGAACCGCCTGGTTCGTTGTCAAAACTCCCGCGGATCTCGAACTCGCCCTCGGCGATCTTGAGCTTGTCGCCGACCTTTACGCCGAGCTCTTCGAGCAGAATACGGGCGACGAGCGCACCGTTATTTTCCAGCAAGCGGCGGTCGAATGGCTTTCCGTCATCAAGAATGAACTCACCGACGAGCGGGAACGGCGGCTCGACGCCTTTCAGTTCGACGAGGCGGACGCGTTCATTGGCCGGGTCGGCGGGCCGTGCCATCGATGACGTAGTGATCGCCTCGTTGCGGCCATCGGCAATACGCGAAGCATCGACAACCGCCTGTATCTTCTCAAGGTCCGTCGGCGAAAAGTCGCTGTTCGATCCGATCTCAAGGTCGGCCGTAAGCAGAGCACGGGCATCGGTGCCGACGGCCGCGGTCAGGTTCTGGATCAGCGACCGCAGGGCGACGACCGAGCCGACACCGAGCGCGATGCAGAGAAAAAAGAAGACAAGCCGCCGCCAGGAAGAACGGATCTCGCGAGCAGTGAGGTTAAGGATGAAATTCATTGTCCCGAGTTATCTGCGATGACCTTGCCATCTTTGAGAATGATCTGCCGTTCGGCTTTGGCTGCGAGTTCCTGGTCGTGCGTAACCAGAACTAAGGTCACATTATTGCCCTGGTGGAGCGCGGTCATAAGTTCGAAGATGTGCCGGCCGTTCTTCGAATCGAGGTTGCCGGTCGGTTCGTCGGCAAGAAGGATCTTCGGCCGGTTGGCAAATGCCCGGGCTATCGCGACCCGCTGTTGCTCGCCGCCGGAGAGTTCCGTCGGGTAGTGGTGGCCGCGGTTCGCAAGCCCGACCTCATCGAGCAGTTCCTTGGCCCGGTCATGGGCATCGCGGGAACCGGCGATCTCCATCGGAATGAGCACGTTCTCAAAAGCCGTCAGGCTCGGGATGAGGTGAAATGATTGAAAGATAAAACCGATCTTGCTGCTCCGGAGCGTAGCAAGGCCGTCTTCGCTCATGGTCGTGATCTCGTCGCTGTCAATGGTGATCGAGCCCGACGAGGGCGAGTCGAGCCCGGCGAGAAGGCCGAGAAGGGTCGATTTTCCGCTGCCTGAGGCTCCTGTAAGTGCGACGAACTGTCCGTCCGGTATGTCGAGCGAGACGTCTGAAAGAATGGTCAGGTCTTCGGTCCCGGAGCGGACGGTCTTGGTCAAATTTGAGATGCTGATCATAAATTGGGCTTGCAGCGAGGCCTTTCTTCCGGCAGGCCCGGCCGCTTGCTAAAATCTTGTTCAAAGGTTTTGATTATAAATGAATCTAATATCGGTTGCCGACCGTAAAACTCTTTTGTCTTATGCACTTATACTTTCGCAAAGCGGTCATTTTAGGTTTCATCGCGGCGGCGCTTGCCGCAGCCGGTTGTTCGCGTGCCGCATCCTTCGGCAACGGAGAATACGAACTCGATCGCCCGTTGGTTCTGCCTGAAACAACCGCTTCGAGGAAAAAGATCATCGCTCTCGGCGATAGCCTGACCGCCGGTTTTGGGCTAGCCGAGAATGAGTCGTATCCTTATCTTTTGCAGCAGAAGCTCAAAGCCGAAGGCTACGAATACGAGGTTATCAACGCGGGCGTTTCGGGCGACACCAGCCTCGGCGGGCTTGAGCGTGCCGATTGGGTGCTGAGCCAGCCGAATGCGGAGATCCTGATACTGGAACTCGGGGCGAATGATCTGCTCCGGGGCATGCCGGTTGATAAAATGAAGAGCAATCTGGCAGGCATCATCGAGAAAGCCAAGGCGAAGAATATGAAGATACTTCTTTGCGGAATGCTTGCTCCGCCATCGATGGGTTCGGACTACGAAACGAACTACCGAAATGCCTTTCCGGACCTTGCGGATGAATACGCGGTCGCATTTCTTCCGTTTCTACTTGACGGAATCGCGATGAAAAAAGAATTGAATCAGGCCGACGGTATCCACCCGAACGCGGAGGGAACGCGGCTGATGATGGAAAATATCTACGCAGCATTGGAACCACTTCTTACGAAGTAATAATAGTGAATTCTTGAGTATAATATGACGATCAAAAATGGACTCCCACGGTACTTGTTTGTCTGCGGGGCCCTGCTTCTATCTTCATCCCTGTTTGTAACGGGAGCATTCGCACAGTCGAGCTTTGCAGAGCACTTTCCGGATATGCCGGAAGCCGAATCGGTCGCGGTTCCCGTAACTGCACCGACTCCGCCGGCCGCTCCTGAAGATGGGAAACAACCGGAAAGACCCTCTGACGCAGACTCGAAAGCGGCCGTCAAAGGCAAAGATCCGAGCGATTGGTACACACCTCCAACACCCGCAGAACGACGGAAGAGATATATAAACTCGGTGATCGGGCCTGTGGCTCTTATCCGTTACAGTACCATCGCGGGGGTGCTGACCGCCCGCAACGCGCCAAGGGAATGGGGCGGCCAGTGGGAAGGGTTTGGCCGGCGGTTTGCGTCGAACCTCGGAGAAAGCGCGATCAACAACTCCGTAAAGTTCGGGCTCGACGAAGCCCTGGAGGTCGATAGCCGATTTTATTTGAGCCGAGACCGCAAGCCGGTCGCCCGGGCGAGGAATGCGGTCTTTTCTGCAGTGACTGCTCGGAACCGCGAGGGGAAACGCGTCTTTGGGGCACCAAAGATCGCCGGGCATTTGCTCTCCAACGTGATCTCGGCGACGGCTTGGTACCCGGACCGCTATGGTTATAAGCACGGCCTTAAGGGGGCAGCGATCTCGTTTGCGGTTGATGCCGGGGTCAATCTCTTCCGTGAGTTCGTATGGAAAAAATGAGTGCGGCCGGAATTGGCGTCGATTGCGTGAAATCGTTTAATCTTTCGACGTTATGAACGTTACTCATCTTGAATGCTCCCTTTGCGGGCTCCGCCATGAGGCTCGAAAGCTCCAGAATCTTTGCACCGAGTGCGGAAAGCCGCTCCTCGTCCGCTATGACCTGAGGGCCGCCGGCCAAACGCTTTATCCGCAGACCTTGAAAGAACGCGAAGCGTCGCTGTGGCGATACCGGGAAGTGCTGCCCGTCGATGACTGGGCGAATGTCGTTTCATTCGGCGAAGGCTGGACGCCGCTTTTGAACGCTTCGGCGGTTGCGGAAAAGCTTGCGACTCCACTTACGCTTTACATCAAAGACGAAGGCCAGAATCCGACGCAGAGTTTCAAAGCACGCGGGATGACGGCCGCGATCTCGATGGCGAAGGAACTCGGCGTCCGCAAGGTCGCAGTGCCTTCGGCCGGTAATGCCGCCGGCGCGATGGCGGCCTATGCGGCACGAGCCGGGATGGAGGCAAATATCTTCATGCCCGCCGATACGCCGCGGGCGAACATCATCGAATGCGAGCAGACGGGAGCGAATGTGACGCTGGTCGATGGTCTGATCACAGATTGCGGCAAGATCGTCGCCGAGCGGAAGGACGCCGAAGGCTGGTTCGATGTTTCGACGCTTAAAGAGCCTTACCGCGTTGAGGGCAAAAAGACAATGGGCTACGAGCTTGCCGAACAGCTCAACTGGGAACTTCCCGACGTGATCCTTTATCCCACCGGCGGCGGCACGGGGCTGATCGGGATGTGGAAGGCGTTTGACGAGATGGAGCAAATGGGCTGGATCGGCTCGAAGCGGCCGAAGATGGTCTCGGTCCAATCGGCGACATGCGCGCCAATTGTTCGGGCATTCCACGCCGGCGAACGGTTCGCGGCGGAATTTGAGAATGCCGCAACGGTCGCTTCGGGGCTTCGAGTTCCGAAGGCGATCGGTGATTTCCTGATCCTTGACGCGATCCGGGCCTCGGGCGGAACTGCCGTCGCGGTCACCGACGAGGAACTCGTCGCCGCCGTTAAAGAGATCGGAGCCCTTACAGGCATCTTCACCGCTCCGGAAGGTGCGGCTTGCCTGCCCGCGTTGCGAAAGCTGATCGCCGAAGGCTTCATCGAGGGCGGCGAGACGGTCGTTATGTTCAATACCGGAGCCGGCGTTAAGTATCTGGAGTGTTTTTAGCGGGCGAGTATTTCTAGGAAACTTGTCTTCCAGCTTTGCGGCAGCGAGTCGAGTTTGAGGGCTTTTTCCATCGTCTCGTGATCGTCGCGTTCGAAGGCAAAGATGCGAACGATGTCTCTGACCGAAACGCGGTTCTCGTCACGAGAAAGGAACTCTATCGCGTCTCCGGCCTGAAGTTCACCGGTTTTTTCAACGCCGAGGTAGAAACCGCTTCTCAGGCTTTGGAGAAACCGCCGGATGATATCTTTTCGGCCGAACCGGACGCCGAGTTTGAAGCAAGGCATACGCGGTTCGGTGACGACAAACTCGGCGCTGCCGATCCGGAGGCTGTCGCCGATGAACAGATCGCTTTCAAGAAGCCCTTCGGTCGTAAGGTTCTCGCCGAAATTAGCCGGCTCGAACAGATGATCGGGCATGTCTTTCGCCCAAAAGTCGTAGTGTTCCGAAGGGTAGCAGTAAACTGCTTTCGTCGGGCCGCCGTGGACCCGCAGGTCGGCTTGCCCGTCACCCTCGATGTTCAGCTTTCCGACGCGGACACTACCTTCGACCGGCTTCTTGAAAATTGCGGTCGAGACAAAATTTTCATTACCGGCATCGACGATCTGCGGAGTGCCGACCGAAACATATTTTACTTTCATACTCCCTCGCGGCCTCCTCTTGGTCGCTAGCTAACTGATCTAACCACGCCCCGGTGATCGGGCTCAGAACAATTTGCTTTATCATTCTCGACTTTTTTGTTAGCCTCTTCAAAAGGAATTGGGTCGAAAAGAAGCGATATGTTCAGCGATAATTTTAGGCGAGGCGAAGGAAAGACGAAAGGCATGGCGGGGTCGAAGGCCATCTCGAAGATGGCAGATCTCGGCTGGAAAGCATTTCAGGCGGTCAATACGGCGTTGCCGGAGGGCAAGTCGATCCAGCCGGAATGGGCCGCCGAACCGCTGCTGAAGTCGTATGAGAGAACGTCGCCGCCGCTCGGGTTTCCTCGCGAGACCGACAGCCTTTGCCCGGCGTGCGTCAAGTCGGTTCGAAACGGCGTTATCTCCGGCGACATCCCGCTGGACATCCTGATGCACTCGCATCCCGGCGAGATCAAGGCACAGATCGTCGAAGAGAACGGCCAGGTGATCATGCGAAAAACATGTCCGACGCACGGCGAATTCGAGGACGTGCTCGCCACGGACGCGGATTTCCTCAGGCGGATCGAGGGGCTTTTCTTCGGCCGCGATTTCAAGGCCGCCGAAGATTCGCATGTACACCACCATGGCACCAGCGACATCAAGTTCGGCCGCGGTGCGGTGCTGACGGTGGACCTGACGAACCGCTGCAACATGATGTGCAATCCATGCTTTATGGATGCAAATCAGGTCGGGTACGTCCACGAGCCGACCTTCGAGGACATCAAGGCGATCCTCGACCGGGCGGTCTCGTTCAAGCCGCGGCGGCAGATCATCATTCTCTTTTCGGGCGGCGAGCCGACGCTTTCGCCGTTTTTCCTCGATGCGGTCGCGTATGCCAAGAAGATCGGCTTCTATCGAATCCTAGCGGCGACGAACGGCATCCGCTACGCGGAAGATATCGAGTTTGCCAAGGCCGCGAAAGAGGCCGGCCAGCACGGCGTTTATCTTCAATTTGACGGCACGAACGAAGAGGACAACAAGCATCGCGGCGTTGGGAATCTTTTTGACGTAAAGCTAAAGGCGATCGAGAACCTGGCCGAGGTCGGTATCAAGGTCACGCTTGTTACGACCATCGTCAATTCGTGGAACAACAACGGCATCGGGTCGATAGTCAAGTTTGCCGCGGAAAACATCGACAAGGTCCAGACCATCGCGTTCCAGCCGGTTAGCTTTACGGGCCGCGACGAGGACGTCTCCGACGCCGACCGCAAGAAGCAGCGTTATACGCTTGCCGGAATGACGCACGACCTCAGGGATCAGCTCGACGGCGTGCTCGAGCCGATGCGTGACTGGTTCCCGCTTTCATCATATTCGGCGTTCACATCGGTGATGGATATGCTTCAGGGAGCCGATGCTCCGTGGGGATGGTCATCGTGTAATTGCCACCCGAACTGCGGCATCTTTACGCTGATGGTCGTCAACAAGCGGACCAACGAGATGCGGTCGCTCTTTGAGTTCTTTAATTATGAGCAGTTCATGCAGGACGTCGCCAAGATCACCGACACGGCCCGCGGCAAGAAGCTGACGATGGCGCAGCTCGGGATGGCGATAATGCGCAATTACGACGCCTCGCGTGCTCCCGAGGGCTTTCCGATCTCGCAGATCATCAACCTGTTCAAGCCATCCTCGACAACATCAAACAGCGACCGCAACGACCGGATGAAGGCCGAGAAAAAGGACGACGACGTTTGGCGTGTGCTGTGTGTTGAGGGAATGTGGTTCCAGGACCTTTTCACCTACGATTTTCGCCGAACGGAGATGTGCGTCATTCCCTACGGAACGCAGGAAGGCGAGATATCGTTCTGTGCTTACAACACCGGTGTCGGCTGGCGGCAGATCATCGAAGAGATGCACAAGACTGCTTCCTTGAGCGAATGGTACCAGGAGCACGGTCGCCACGCTGTATATGCAAAGGGGAAGGCCGTTCCGGGAATCGGAAAGACTCGTTCGCTCTCGCTGCCGGTGATCGCAAAGGTCTTGGAAGAGGACATCGACAAACCGGCCGTAACGCCCTACCTCGTCGAAGAGGACGAGCACGAAGCCGCAGTCGTTTAGAAAATGACGACGCTCCCGGAGGATGTGTTGTCGGAAGTCTTAGTTCCGTTGTGGCATGAAAAGGAGGAGTCCTTTTCATGCCATAACAGACAGTGAATTCAAAAATGGCACGATCGAACCTCAAAAGAGGAAAAGAAGAAATCGGAAAATTCCGCATTTAGATGCGTCCTTGCTGACGCGTAGGAGCTCGGATAAGAGTGGGAAGAAAGTTGTTGCCAAGTTGGCGGGCGAGCCGATACAATTAAAGATGGACGCAGGTTTTAGCCTGCGGCCGCATTTCCCGTCATCCCCATAGTTCTTCAAAAGCTGAAATGTCGATCAATCAACGAAGGCACATGCGTTTCTCGCTGGACATTCCGGCGGTGCTTGTTTCCAAGCACGGCGAGCGGCGCCAGACCTATTTGCAGCAGATAAGCATCGGCGGGTGCTTTACGGACTGGGAAGAGTATCTTTATCCCGGCGACGAGTTTCGGCTTGAGATACAGTTGCCGAACCGCAACAAGCTGCCGCTTAAGTGCAAGGCGATCTACCGGTTCGAGAATACGGGCATCGGGGTTAGGTTCATCGAGGCGACCGACTTCGAACAGGAACTGATCTCGGCGATCATCGAGAACCAGATGATGCTTGAAGGGTTGCCGGAGTTTCCCGATCCATTTGCGGAGCCGCCGGAGTTCATCAAGGACGACCCAAGCCCGCGTATCACCGACCGCCGCGAACGCCGCGAGGCAATGCTCGACGACGCGATGACGCTCGAGGTAGGCTAATCTGTGTTCACACGGCCGAGTGCCGAAACATCAAGCGAGCGGATCACCGCCGCCGAAACTCCGGTCGCTGCTTCGGCTTCGGCCTCGCTAAATGCCCCGCAAGAAATTCCCCGCGAAAAGAAGTTCAAAAGCCCGCGCACCGAAGCTGCGTCGTCAAAGGCGTTTCCGGTGAGGGTTGCTCGCGTTGAGCGTTCAACAAAACCGCGAAGACGTGCGGCGTTCTCGGCAAACGATCCCAGATAAAAGTGATATACGGCAGCGTAGCGGGCCGGCAGTTGATTTGGATGCAGGTCCCAGCTTTGGAAAAAGCCTTGCGACATCGAGCGGCGGACGTTCTTGAAATGCCGCCGCCACGCACCGAAGACCGATTTTCGATTTTCACTTTCCATTAGCGGGTCGAGCGGAGCCTGGCGATGCGGCGGAATCGGCATTTCCGTCGTGACCGAATCAGAAAGCCGAATGCCTAGCGGTGCGAGCGAGATGAGCATCATCTGCCGGGCCATGTCGCATGCCGGATGGGCGATGTCCTGATCGGCGGCCGCGATGCCGAGAGCTGATGTGTAGTCATAGGCGCCGAAATGGACCGAGGTGCAGCGGCCCTTTGCCGCCTCGACAAAGCCGCGAATGGCGACCGAACCTTTCTTGTCGATCACGGCCTCCGGGGTTTCGATAAGCAACTCAAGGCCGATGGAACCGGGAGCAATGTTGTGCTTCCTTTCGAATTTCTTGAGCCGCGAGCAAATCTCCTTTACCTCGGAGCGGTCGGCGACCTTCGGCAACGTAACGACAAAGCCCGGCGGGATGCGGCCGTTTGTCTCGGCGATAAAAGCGGAAAGGAAGAGGTCGAGTGTTCTTACGGCTCGCCGGTGAGTCGCGGGGCCGAACGACTTAACACGAAAGCCGCAACCGGCAGTTGCCTTTTTCTTAAGAAAGGCAGCGGCGAGTTCGCGGGCGGCCCGCTCTGCATCGGCGTTTTCATCATCGTCCGGACGGAAGCCATAGCCATCCTCAAAATCGATCCGAAAATCTTCGATCGGTTCGCTCTTAAGCTTTGCCCGGACCTTCTGAAAGACACTGAAGGCGAGCCACGCCGCCGGGTCTTCCGTTCTTGCACGCTCAGGTTCGTTCCTGATTGAGCGGGCAAGTTTTGTTGCGGCACCGGTGAGCGTCGGCAGCGAGCCCGAGCCCGGAAGCTGCATTGCATCGGCAAATTCGGCGAAGTTGCGGCAATAGGTGTCGAGCGTCGCAAGAGCGATCTTGCCGAGCTTTGCCGGGGTTTCGGCGGTAAAGCGATCCGCTCCGCCGTAAAGTACGTGAACAGGTTCGCGTAACGGAGCGGCTGGCTGAGCGGGCAAATCTTTTCCGCGTCGCTTTACGATCAGCCGGACGCCCTCGTCGCCATCTTCGTAAACACTCTTTTTCATAACGCTAAAATAGATTCTCGATCGCGTCCTCAAGCGTGCGAACGCCAACGACGCGAATGCCGAGAAGCTTCTCGAGGCCCTTTTTGTTCGATTCCGGAAGGACGAGCTTTTTAAACCCGAGCGTTTGGGCCTCGCGCGCTCGGGCCTGAGCCTGGAGAACGCCGCGAATTTCGCCGGTCAGCCCGACCTCACCGAAAACGGCCGTTTCGGGCGGTACCTCAAGGTTGCGAAAACTCGACGCGATCGCGGCGATTACGCCAAGGTCGGCCGCTGGCTCGTCGATCTCGATCCCGCCGGCGATGTTGATGAACACGTCGTCACCCGAGATCTGCATCCCGAGCCGCTTTTCCATTACGGCGATAAGCAGCGACGCTCGATTCTGGTCAAAGCCTTGCGTCATCCGCCGGGCCGTGCCGAACTTCGTCCCGCTGACAAGCGATTGTATCTCGACCAGCATTGGCCGAGTGCCTTCCATCGCCACGGTGACGACCGAGCCGCTCGCACCGGCGGGCCGCTCCTGCAGAAAGAGCTCCGAGGGATTGGCAACGGCAACCAGCCCGGTTCCGGTCATCTCGAAAACGCCGATCTCATTTGCCGCCCCGAAGCGGTTCTTCGTCGCCCGGATGATGCGGTGATTATGGTGGCGGTCGCCTTCGAAATAGAGCACCGTGTCAACGATGTGTTCGAGCGTCTTCGGGCCGGCGATCGATCCGTCCTTAGTTACATGACCGGTGATGAACATCGGCGTCCCGCTGCTTTTGGCAAAGAGCATTAGTTGGCCGGCGACCTCGCGAACCTGCGAAACGCTGCCCGGTGCCGATTCGACACGTTCGCTGAAGATGGTCTGGATCGAATCGATGATGACAAGTGCGGGCCGGAGATTGGCCGTTTGGGCCAGAAGTGCTTCGAGGTTGGTCTCGGGAAGAACGTAAAGATCCTCGGCCGAGATGCCGAGCCGTTCGCCGCGGAGCTTGATCTGCCGCTCGCTTTCCTCGCCGGAAACGTAAAGAACCCGTTCGCCAGCGGCGGTCATCCGGTCGGCGATCTGAAGCGCGATCGTCGATTTTCCGATGCCCGGTGTTCCGCCGATCAGGACAAGCGAGCCGGCGACTATGCCGCCTCCAAGGACTCGGTCGAATTCAGCAATGCCGGAGGTAGTGCGCGCATCATCCTGCGACTCGATGCTCGGGTAGGCGACAGGAGCGGAGCCGGCGGCGCGGCCCGTAAAGCTCCGGCCGGCGACAACGGCGGTCCTCACCCGTTCTTCGACCAGAGTATTCCACTCGCGGCAGCCGGGGCACTGCCCGAGCCACTTGCGAGCGGTCTCACCGCAATTCTGACAGACGAAAATAGTTGAAGGGGACTTTGCCATTATCCTTGCGGTCGAGCAGCCGAGGGGTTTCGAAAGTGTATTCGGCCTCGCGGAAAAAATAACGCCCCTCGATCTTTTCGAGCCGGATGGTCGCGGTGCCGCTGCCGCGGGTCCGAAGAGCGAGCGGATAGGCGCCGTAAGCCCGCGTGATGCCGGACATCGTAAAAGGCGAGGTCAGCTCAATTACTGCCGGCGACGTTTGGGTCGCTTCGGGCGTTACGGCCGATGCACGGATGGTCCAGACACTTTCGTTGAACCAAACCGGGTAACGGGGCTCGCCATTGATGCGTAACTGGTTCGGATTGTAAGGCATCACGACCGTGTAAACGAAATCGCCCTGCGGCTGGACGGGATGGTCGAGGTAAACGCTGAACGGCAGGTTTGCCGAAAAGGTCAATTGACGGCTTGGGTTTAGGCTCCTGCCCGAGATGTCGAAGTCGATGTATGTCTGATAGTCCGGAGTGCCGTAGGCCGAACCGCCCAGAAGTATCCTGCCAGAATCCAGCGTGAAGTACGAAGCGGAGAATGCCGATGCGGATAGAACGACGACGCAGATCGCGGCCCGGAGAAGCCTCGATGGGAGGAATGTGCGGCCTTTGTTATTCACACAGAAGGAATCGTATCAGAACCCGGAACGGATTCATAGATCCGCTTGTTCTGAGACCCGATGAATATCGGCTATTCTGTAAAAGTGAATGTCACCTCGATCCATGCCTTCGCCGAAAAGGTCTCGCTTATTAACAACGGGAATGATCCGGTTGGACGTGCTGCGGCTCTTCAACTTGCTCTTCAGGGAAGCTATGTAATTGTCGGCGACCCGGATGGAAGCGGCTCCGGCGGCCTTGAGGACCTGCTCGAACTTGGCACCCTCGCGGCCGCGGTGAATGCGGACGCCGCGGCTCCGGCGGGTGCGGCAGCTCTTTCAGCCGGAGTTCAAGGTAAATTTGAGAGATTGGACCTTTTGGTGAACACATTTGTGTCCGACGGGGACAGTATTGCCGCTGCGAAAACAATGATCGATTCGGTGGCGGAGCTAATGACGCCGAGGCCGAAGCCGCGGATCGTCAATGTTTTTCGGCTTGCGGAGCAAGGGGGCATTGAGGCCGTAGAGGCCGCGACCATGCGGCTTCGCGGCGAACTTCCCGGCCATTTTCAAGTAAATTCGATAGCGGTCGCGGACGAAACCGCCGCTGCCGATGACATCGCCAGGGTGGTTCTCTTTCTGCTTTCCGGCGAATCGAAGGCTATCCGGGGCGAAACCATCAAAATTTGGTGATCTACCACTTAAGAGTTCTTTAACATTGTTTCCTTATTCGTGATAGACTTTTAGCGATGAAACTGGATGTTTTGATCATTAGACTCGCCTTCATCGGCCTGCTTGCGGTAGTCGGTTTCCTCCTGAACCCGCTAGCTTTTACTACTTGGTTAGGAGATCTCGATTTCACCACCCGGAAGATAGCCTCGGCAGTTCTTGGAGCTCTGATCGGGTTGCTTATCATCGCCTTCGAGATCCGTGTTCGACGGGCATCGCTTAAGACGCTGATCGGAGCCGCGATCGGTTCTATTCTCGGCATCATTGGAGCCTTTCTCATCGGCATTCTGATCGCTTTTCAAAAGGTCGAAGCGGTTCCTGCGGAAATGCAGACATTCCTGACGATCTCGCTTGCATTTTTTATGGGCTACGTCGGGTTGATGGTCGGTGCGGCAAAGGGCGATTTCATCGATCTTTCGGCGCTCGGCGGCATTTTTGCCGATAAGACTCCGCAACACGACTTTCGTGTCCTTGACACATCGGTGATCATTGATGGGCGCATCGCCGATATCGCCGAGACCGGCTTTCTTGGCGGCAGCCTTGTGATCCCGAATTTCATTCTTACCGAGCTTCAGCAGGTGGCAGATTCAGCCGATTCTTCAAAGCGGCAACGCGGCCGCCGGGGGCTTGATATGCTCCAGCGGCTGCGGAGCAATACGAAGCTCGACGTTCAGATCATCGAGACCGATTTTCCGTCGGTCAAAGAGGTCGATCTCAAGCTTATTGAACTTGCCAAGAGCCTTGATGCGATCATCGTTACCAACGACTTTAATTTGAACAAGGTCGCACAACTTCGCGGTGTTGCGGTGCTGAACATTAACGAACTTGCGAACGCACTGAAACCGGTAGTTCTGCCGGGCGAGGCAATGCGGGTCTTTGTGCTCAAAGAAGGTAAGGAATATAACCAAGGCGTCGCGTATCTCGACGACGGCACGATGGTCGTTATCGACAATGCCCGCAAGCTGATCGGAAAGACGGCGGATATCGCGGTGACGAGTGTGCTCCAAACCACCGCGGGCAAGATGATCTTCGGCAGGCTTTGGGAAGAGAAGGAAGAGCAGGGCGGCGACAGCGTGGCGATCCACGATTCGCGTTCGCTCGGCTTCAAGCGGGCGACCCGCGACCTGCGTCAATCGACAATAATCGAGCAAGTTAAATAGCAGCGAAACTCTCCTCGAATGAACACAGCCATCATAGTTGCGGCCGGTTCGGGTTCCCGTTTTGGGGCCGACCGGCCGAAACAGTTTTTGGAGCTTGCCGGCAAGCCGATCATCGCCCGGACCGTGCTTAGATTTGAAGCCTCGCCCGTAATCGATGCGATCGTCGTCGTTTCTGGGGCTGAGTTTCTTGACGAGACCAAAGCCATCCTCGGCCGTGAACGCGTTACAAAGCTCCGGGCGGTCGTCGCCGGCGGTGAGACGCGGTCCGAATCGGTGCATGCGGGGCTTAATGCCGTACCTGAGGGGACCGAGATCGTCGCAGTTCACGACGGCGTGCGGCCGCTTGTTTCCGAGGACGAGATCGAACGCACCATCCGAGCCGCTGCGGAATATGGAGCGGCTTGCCTCACCGCTCAAATGACCGATACGGTGAAGGTGGTTGACGGTGCCTACGTGGTCGGGACGCTCGATCGGCGGGAACTCCGGCGAGCACTTACGCCGCAGGCTTTTCGCTACGAAGTCTTGAAAGAAGCATACGACAACGCCAAGCTCGGCGAGGCCGTAACGGACGAATGTTTCCTTGTTGAAGAGTCGGGAACGAAGGTTCTCTCGGTCGCCGGCAGTCAGCGAAATATAAAGATCACAACACCGGACGACCTCCTGATCGCCGAGGCATTATTCCGGGCGGGCAAGGACGAATGAGATACCGGATAGGACAGGGAAGCGATGTTCACAGGCTCATTGAGGGCCGGCCTTTGATCATAGGCGGCGTGGAGATCGAATCGGACCTCGGCGCCGATGGGCACAGCGATGCCGATGTTCTGCTCCATGCGGTGACGGATGCAGTGCTCGGTGCTCTTGCACTTGGAGATATCGGGTCGCACTTTCCTAACTCCGACCCGCGGTGGAAAGATGCCTCAAGCTCGGCATTTCTCTCGCACGCAGTCTCGCTAGCCCAAGAGAAAGGCTATACGGCCGCGAACCTTGATTGTACGGTTCATCTTGAGTCGCCGAAACTGCGGCCGCACATTGATGCGATGCGGGCAAATCTCGCACGGATTTTGAAAATCGATATCGCGGCCATCAGCGTAAAGGCTAAAACGGGCGAAGCGGTCGATGCGGTCGGGACGAGCAAGGCGCTTCGGGCCGATGCAGTGATACTTTTCGAAAAGGCCCCGTGATCCAAACCCAAATAGACTTGCGGGCTGCCCTTGTGCGAAACTTGGGCAGCTTTCTTTTTGCGTAAACGATGCGGCCACAGGAGATAATCGCGGTCAAAAGGGATGGTGGAGAGCTTTCCCGCGAGCACATCGATGCCTTTATTGCTGGCGTCTGCGACGGCTCGTGGGCGGACTATCAGATCTCGGCGATGGTGATGGCGATGTTCACCCGCGGGCTGAACCCGGACGAGCAAAACGCACTTACCTTCGCGATGCTTCATTCCGGCGAGGTGCTTGACCTCTCCGACATCCCGCTGCCTAAGGCCGATAAGCACTCGACCGGCGGCGTCGGCGATAAGACCTCGCTGATAATTGCTCCGATACTCGCCGCGTGCGGCATCGCAGTCCCGATGATCTCGGGCCGCGGGCTTGGCCATACGGGAGGCACGCTCGACAAGCTCGAATCGATCGCGGGCTACGACGTAAATCTGACGACCGATCGCTTTCGCCGGATAATCGAGACGTGTGGATTTGCGATGTCGGGACAGACGGCGGATATCGCGCCCGCCGACAAGAAGCTCTATGCACTTCGCGACGCGACCGCGACGGTGCCTTATATTCCGCTTATCGTTGCCTCGATAATGTCGAAAAAATTGGCCGAGGGGCTCGATGCTCTCGTACTCGACGTAAAAACGGGCAGCGGAGCCTTCATGCCGAACATTGAAGATTCGATTCGGCTTGCGGAAGCGATGGTGCAAACGGGGCGCAATTTCGGCGTCCGGACCGAGGCCGTCGTTTCCGAGATGGGACGCCCGCTCGGCCGCTATGCCGGAAACATCTGCGAAGTTTACGAGTGCGTTAAGATCTTGCGGAATGAACCGCTTGAGCTTGCCGAGCCGACACGCGAGCTTTCGATCGAACTTGCGGCACGGGCTATCGTGCTCGCGGGAATCGAAAATGACTTGGTTTCGGCACGATCACTTGCTGAAGCGAAGCTCGGGAGCGGTGCGGCGTACGAGCGGTTTGCGGAGAACTGCAGGCTGCAGGACGGGAATATCGATTCGATACCAACGTCCGATCCGTTTGCCGGCAAAGGTCTTTCGACGCTTGAGATAAAAGCCGAGCGTTCCGGATGGCTTGAAACTGCCGATGCATTGGCGATCGGCGAGGCTGTGGTTGCGATCGGCGGCGGGCGTGTGCACGCAGAGGATGGCATTGATTTCGAGGTCGGGTTCGAGTGTTTTGCCGAGGTCGGCAGCGAGGTCCGCGAGGGAGATCTGCTCGGAGTTCTTTATTCCCGCACGGTGGAGGACGCCGAATGCGTTAGCGAGAAGCTCAGGGGTGCGTATAAAATATCGGAAACACCTGTTACACCTTCGCCGCTTGTCAGTGGAATTGTTTAAGAAAATGAAACGCCAAGTATTAAGTTTTTCGCTCCTTTTTGTCGCAGTCGCGATGCTCGCGTCCTCTTGCGCACTCCGCAACGAGGCGGCCCGCGAAGGTTGCCGAGGGAAGATCGGCATTGTCTTTGATATTGGCGGGAAGAACGACCGCTCGTTCAACGCCGCCGCCTGGGAAGGCGTTCAGCGTGCGGAGCGTGAACTCGGCGTTTGTCTTTACGACGTTGAGCCGGGAAACCCGACATCGATCGAGCCGGCGATGCGGTCGTTTGCGGAGAAGGATTTTGACCTTGTGATCGGCGTCGGCTTTGCACAGGGGCCGATAATGCAGAAAGTGGCGTTCGATTATCCGAACGTGAAGTTCGCGATAGTTGACGGCGTTATCTTTGAGGCCGATGGCAAGACGCCGCGGAGCAACGTAGCTTCGCTTGTCTTTCGCGAGCACGAGGGTTCGTATCTGGTCGGGATGATCGCGGCGGCCAAGTCGCGAACCGGCGTGCTTGGCTTCCTGGGCGGAATGGACATCCCACTAATTCATCGTTTCAACAAAGGCTATGAGGAAGGTGCGAAGGCCGTTAACCCGAATATTCGCGTCGTGACGAACTACGTCGGCGTGACCGATCATGCCTGGAACAACCCCGGCAAGGGCCGCGAACTTGCCCTCTCGCAGATAGAAAAGGGAGCCGATGTGATCTTTACGGCGGCAGGAAATTCCGGGCTAGGGGCGTTCGATGCGGTCGAGCAGTTCGGGATGAATGCCGACGGCGAGGCGAACCGGTTCGTCATCGGTGTCGATTCGAACCAGAATATGGTCAAGCCGGGATTCGTGCTTACATCGATGGTCAAGCGGGTCGATAACGCGGTTTACGACGCGGTTCAGGAGGTCCTCGAAGGCAGGTTTCAGGGCGGGTTTCATGTTTTTGGCCTTGATAAAGATGGCGTTGCCTATTCGCTCGATGATTTTAACCGTGCCCTCGTTTCCCCCGAGGTCCTCGAACGCGTAGAAGCGGCAAAAGCGAAGATAATCGCCGGCGATATCAAGGTCACCGACGCAATGGCGCCGAAATCGGACTAATTGATGTAAAATCTAGTCATGTCGGTTCAGGTCAACATACCCGAGAGTGTTTTTCATTTGCCGCGGCCACAGTTGGGGCGGCAGGTGCTTGAGACCGTTGCCTTGGAAGGATACCGATCCGGTCAACTTTCGGTGTTTCAGATCCGGGAAATGCTTGGCTTCGAGAGCCGGTTTGAAGTGCATGAGTTTCTTGCCGAGCACGGAATACCATGGGTAGATTATCCGCTTGAGGACCTTGAGCGCGAGCGAGTTGAGCTGAAAGAACTTCTCGACCAATGATCATCATCTCGGATACGACTCCGCTTCATTATCTGATCTTGATCGATGAGGTCCGCATTCTGCCTAGTTTGCTCGGGAAAGTCGTGATACCGACCGAGGTATTCGGTGAACTAACGGCTTTGAAGACCCCGCAGAAAATTAAAGACTACTTGAGGATTGTTCCGGACTGGCTATTGGTTCGCAAACCGATCAGTGTGATCGACGAAGAACTAAACGAAATCGATCCCGGCGAACGGGCAGCAATTTTACTTGCCGAAGAACTCGCCGCAGACGGTATCCTGATCGACGATCTTGCGGGGCGGAGGATCGCTTCCGCACGCGGTCTGAGGGTCATCGGAACGCTCGGGCTGATCGAGGCAGCAGGTGAACGGGGTTTGTTGAATGTCGACGAAACGCTGGACAGGATCATAAAGGCCGGGTTTTTTGTCTCGCGCGCTCTAGAACTTCAGATCAGAAATCGGAACACGGCAAACTAGATGCTCGAAGTCACACACATCAAAAAAGCGTTTGGCGATTGTGTTGCCAATGCGGACGTTTCGTTTTCGGTCAAGAAAGGCACGATACATGCGATCGTTGGCGAGAACGGTGCCGGCAAATCTACGATCATGAAGGTCGTTTACGGGCTTTACCGGCCCGATGCCGGCGAGGTCCGCTTTGACGGCAAACCGGTCACCATCCGCACTCCGCACGACGCGATCGCTCTCGGTATCGGGATGGTGCATCAGCATTTTATGCTGGTCGATACGATGACCGTTGCCGAAAATATCATACTCGGGGCCGAGACTGGCTCGGCGGTTTCGCTTGACCTTGAGGATGCACGAGAACGCGTCAGCACGCTTTCGGCCGAGCTGAAGCTCAATGTCGATCCGGACGCGGTTATCGAGGACCTCTCGGTCGGCGCTCAGCAACGGGTCGAGCTTCTAAAGGCTCTTTTCCGCAACGCGAATTTCCTGATCCTCGATGAGCCGACGGCTGTACTTACGCCACAGGAGGTTGCCGAATTTTTCGCCATCCTTCGCCGGATGAAGGGGCAGGGAAAGACCATCGTTATCATCACGCATAAGCTTGAGGAAGTGCTGGCGATCTCCGATGAGGTCACCGTAATGCGCGATGGTACGGTCGTCGGAACGGTCGAGACCGCAAAGACAAATAGCGCCGAGCTTGCCCGGATGATCGTCGGCCGCGATGTGCTTCTCCGCGTTGAAAAGGGCGAGGCGAAACCGTCGGATGTTGTGCTCGAGGTTGCCGGCCTTCGCATCGAGCGAAAGCATGGCCCGCCGGTCGAGGATGTGACCTTCAGCGTTCGCAGTGGCGAGATCGTCGGCATCGCCGGAGTCGAGGGCAATGGGCAGACAGAGCTCATCGAATGTCTTGCCGGGCTGATCCGGCCGAATGCCGGCTCGATCAAGTTCTCCGGCCGCGATATTTCGAACGCCTCTGCCCGCGAGGTCAAGGAACTCGGCATCGGCCACATCCCGGAGGATCGTCTCAAGCGCGGCTTGCTCAAAAACTCGGACCTTGCGGAAAACTCGATCCTCGGCACGCACTACAAGCCGCCGATAGCCGCCGCAACTGGGATGATCGATTCCGCCGCGGTGGCAGCCCGAGTCTCGGGAATAATCGACCGGTTCGATGTCCGGCCGCCCGATCCGAGCCTCGCGGCCCGCTCGCTTTCGGGTGGTAACCAACAGAAGCTGATCATTGGCCGCGAATTCGAGATCGAGCCCAAGCTGCTGCTCGTCTCGCAGCCGACCCGCGGCGTTGATATCGGTGCGATCGAGTTCATTCATCGCAAGCTGGTCGAGCTTCGCGATCGCGGTGCTGCCGTGCTTCTCGTTTCGGCCGAACTGGAAGAGGTGACGGCTCTCGCCGACCGGCTGCTTGTTATTCGCGACGGCAAGATCGTTGGCGAGGTCGATCCCCGAACGACGTCGGTCGAGGAGATCGGGCTGATGATGACCGGAGGTTAAAGATGCATAGTGCAAAGCAAAGTAACGTTCGGTTCGTAAAGATCGCAACGCAGTTTGCAGTCGATGACGTTGTCGCAACAGCCGAATATTATCGCGATATATTTGGGTTTGAGATCCTTGGTTACTTTGCCGAACCGCCTGTTTACGCGATGGTCGAACGCGGCGGAGTAGAGATGCACTTTGGAGAGGCAGATCGCACGGATCGGGATGCCTCAGAATCAGAGTTTCGCCGTGTTGGATTTGATGCATACATTTGGGTCGATGATATCGAGGGCCTAAACGCTGAGATGGCCGATTCAGGTGCCGACATCATCGAGGGACCGGTGAAGCGGGTTTACGGAAGTACCGAGGTCGTTGTTCGCGACCCCAACGGATTCATTTTGGTTTTCGGAGATTGAAGTTCGGCCTTACGGGCCATATTTGTCCCATTAGTTTTTTGATCACACACTCTCGACCACCTTTTTTATATTTGCGACTGCCCGCTCTAGGTTCTCGAGCGAGGTCGCGTAGGAGATGCGAAGGAAGCCATCGGCCCCAAAGCCTGCTCCGTCCGTCACGACCGTGTGAGCATCCTTCAGCAGCGACTCGGCAAATTTCTCCGACGACGCCCATTTCTTACCAACTAAAGCCCGCACATCCACGAACGCATAGAACGCGCCCTCGGGCACCGAGACCTTGAACCCCGCGATCTCGTTCAAGGCCGGTATGAGATACGCCCGCCGCCTCTCATACTCGGCAAGCATCGTCTCGACCGCCGTCCGCGAACGCTCGGCATCATCCAGAGCCTTGCCGCAGGCATATTGAACGAACGACGTCGGGTGCGTTGCCGAGTGGCTCTGCAGCTTGACCATCGCCCGCGTCCACTCCGGGTTTGCGATGGTGTAGCCGCTCCGCCAGCCGGTCATCGCGTAGGTCTTCGAAAAGCTTCCCGCAACGCAGACGTGCTTTCTCGTTTCGGCATCAAGCGAGGCGAGCGAGTAAGCCTCCGCCGGCGGATACACGAAAAGCAGATAGCATTCATCGGTCAGGACGTAAACGCCGCGTTCGGCACAAACCTCGACGATACGCCGCATCTCGTCCGGCGGGATGACGCGGCCGGTCGGGTTGTTCGGGGAGTTGATGATGAGCAGCTTCGAGCGTATCGAGATGGCGTCGCGGACCTGGTCGGCCGTCAGGATAAAGTCCGTATCTTCGGTATCGATGAAGACATTGCGGGCTCGGCAGAATGTGCCGATCTCCGGAAACGTCACCCAATAGGGCCGCGGGATCAGTAATTCGTCACCGGGGTTGAGAATACAGGCCGCTGCATTGAAAAGGGCCTGTTTGCCGCCGCATGCGGCCGCGATCTCGGCGGGGTCGATGCTCGCACCGAACCGCCTTGCGTAAAAGCCCGCGACCGCCTCACGAAAGCTCGCCAGCCCGGCACTCGCCGTATATTTCGTCATGCCCTTGCCGAGGGCCTCGATGGCGTAATCCTTAATGAACTGCGGCGTGTCGAAATCGGGCTCGCCGACCGTCAGGTCGATGACATCAACGCCCTTTGCCCGGAGTTCGGCGGCGGCCTGGGCAGCCTTGAGCGTCGAAGAAGCCTGCATCCGTGCTACGTTTTCGGAGACGGGGAAACCTGCCATTCGGCTATTTTGCCACAACCCGCCGGTCTTCGGTAATTTCGATCGCTTGTTTCCCGAAGCCAATATTTGGAACCGGGAACTTGTGCGCCCTTCTTGTTTCGATCGCATTGCCCGCATTTCTATCCCAAACGTACCGAAACGTGGGCAGCCGCTCGATGTCAGAACCGCCTGCGTAAGCGGGCGGCCAGTTCGTTTCATCCACGCTCTCAAGTGAACACCGGGCCGTCGTTCTGTTCTGCCTGCGCGCCTTCGCGGGTGGGACACGGCGGGACATGTATCGGCGATTTCGAGCACTTCCATGGAAACTGGGTCAAAATTCCCCAGATCGGGCCGCTTTGTTTCATTTTTTAAAAGTAGTGAGTGCTTCAGTAACGCCTGAAACAGGTGAAACATGTGAAGCGGCTGAAACAAGTGAAACAACTGAAACGCGTGAAACACTTGGCAGAGGCGGCCGCCGGGCGCTCCAAAGCCCGCGAGCGCCGTCCGCAGCGTCGGATAATTGACCCGGATGCTTTTGATCTTATCGTCGCTGCCCATAATACATTTGCCGCAAATGCCCGTAATATCGCATCGAATGGTTATATTCGTATTGGGCTTGATACTCATATTCGCGAGACCGCAGTCGCCGGCCCGCCGCCGCCAAACACCAACCCACGATCTGTGCCCCGCACTCCACATCAAAACAACCGTATCACAGACACAACACACAGGTCAAGATAATTTACCGCTCGAATTCCGATGCAGGATTAAATCCTCCAACCATTCAATCAGCAATTGAATGTGATTCGTCATTAGGCAATATGCGTAGAGCTTGAACGGCAACTTCGCCTTGACTGCTTCGAGCATCGTGAGAAATCGTTCGTGATCCCCACGCGAATGAAATATATCCTTCTAGTCGTTGCCCCGAACGATCAAATGATAAAGCCCACCCTCAACCGAATTCTTCTTGCCATCTCACACCCCAAGGCCTAAAATTAAACAAGGAGACGGAAAGAACTGCAATATCGCAGGCATGAACCCTTGCCTGACCCCGTTCCTTCTAGATGGCGGAATAAAGATATCTTGCTATGAAAAGACTTGTTCTGGTTTTTTTGGTCATTGGAGTTCTTGGTGCATCTGTACCGTTCAACTTTAATACGGTTGATGCTCAGAGTTCACCTGAAAAAGGCGGTCAAAAATCACTCAGAGAGGCGAATTTTGAGTACCTGATTAAAAGAGTCTCACAAGGCGGGCAGATTCGCGTCATCGTTGGACTGAAGTTTCCATTTTCCGTTGGAGATAATGATTTTGTCCGGAATGTCGATGCAAGAAAACAGGAAATTGCAGAGATTCAGAACGATTTCCTTAACAAGCTGGTCTCGACCAACGTAAGTGTACTTAAGTATCAGTATATCCCCTATCTTGTTATCAAAGCAGATGTTGAGTCTTTGCATCAAATGAAAGAAATGTCGGAAGTTCTCAGCATTGAAGAGGATATCGCTTTACAACCGGCGCTATCTGAAAGCGTAAATATGATCGGCGGAATAGCCTCGTGGAATGCTGGTTACACTGGAAGTGGTCAGACTGTAGCGATTATTGATAGTGGAGTAGATAAGACCCATCCGATGTTTCAGGGCAAAATCGTGTCTGAAGCATGTTACTCCGCTTACGATAATACCACTGCGTTTGCAACCTGTAGCGGAAATTTCGGGCCAAATCCGACCCCCGGCCCCGGAGAGCCAGATTTTATTGTCCGATCAACTGCAACAAACTCGGGGCTTCCATGTAATCCACAAGGTTGGCCATCTCTAATCGTAGAATGTGCTCACGGTACTCATGTCGCGGGGATAGCGGCGGGACGCACACCGACATTTTCTGGGGTTGCTCGGGATGCGAGTATTATTGCGATCAATGCTAGTTCAATCGTGCCAGATGGAGCAGAATATAAGACCAATTTCTACAATTCGGCTTTGATACTTAGCTTGGAGCGCGTTTTTGAACTGCGGACGAGTTTTAACATCGCCTCAGTGAACATGAGTCTGGGCGGCTCGCAGGGCTTTACAGCAAACTGTGATGCTGTGTCGCCTGCAATGAAAAACGCAATCGACAACCTTCGTACATTTGGAATTGCAACAGTCATTTCTGCGGGTAATAGCGGATTCGTTAATGCCATAAGTTATCCTGCATGTATTTCCTCGGCGGTCAGCGTTGGCAGAGTTGGAGATGGAAGCGGCGGTGATACTTTTGACCAAGTTCATTTTAGTTCTAACAGTGCTTCATTTTTAAATCTGCTTGCTCCTGGTGGTGTCATCACGTCGTCTGTACCGAGTTTTTTGGATGTGTCGGGTTATAGCAATATGAGCGGAACCTCGCAGGCGGCTCCTCACGTCGCAGGAAGTTGGGCATTAATGAAACAACGCAACACTGCCGGATCTGTCAGCCAGGTTCTAACCACTCTAGTAAACACCGGTATTCCGATTTTAGACTCCAGAAACGGAATAACTAAGCCGCGTATACGTGTTGACAGGGCTTTGAGTATTTTTGGAGCAACTTGCGTTGTAAACACGATCACTGTTGGCCAGACCACAAGCGGTCAAAGTCTGCAAATTTCGGATTGCAGCTTTTCTGACAGTTTGAATCGTTATTTCGACTACTATGTTTTCGATGCATTGGCGGGACAGCAAATTGCAATTTCGATGAATGCTGCGTTTGATACTTACATTTCGCTGAGAAATTCGGGCGGTCAGATTTTGATAGAAGATAACAATGGCGGTAATGGCACAAATTCTCGCATTCCTGCAGGTGCAGGATTCTTTACGATTCCAGCTACAGGCACTTACATCATCCTTGCAACCTCTAATCCAAATTTAACGACTGGAGCGTACACGCTCAGTTTACATGGAAACTGCAGCTATTCGCTTACCCAGTATAGCCAAAGTTTTCCAGCGTCAGGCGGAAATGGCTCGACGAATGTGATCGCGTCATCAGGCTGTCCGTGGTCGGCCACGAGTAATGCTGGGTGGATCACGGTAACTTCCGGGTCAAGCGGGAACGGAAATGGCGGTGTGAACTTTTCAGTCGCAGCGAACTCAGGAGCAACGAGAAGTGGAACAATAACTGCGGCCGGACAGACGTTAACAATCGTTCAATCTGGAGCGGTATCCCGACAAACTCCCTTTGATTTTGATGGGGATGGGAAGACGGATGTGTCTGTGTTTCGGCCGGTGGGTGGAAGCGGATCGGAGTGGTGGTATTTGAGGTCGTCGGATGGCGGGAACCGGGCGTTTGCGTTTGGTGAGGCGACGGATACGATCGTGCCGGCGGATTTTACCGGTGATGGGAAAACGGATCTGGCTTTCTGGCGGCCGGCGTCGGGCGAGTGGTTCGTGCTGAGGAGCGAGGACTCGACGTTCTTTGCGTTCCCGTTCGGGGCGGCGGGCGATGTGCCTTCGCCGGCGGATTTCGATGGGGACGGGAAGTCGGACGCGACGGTTTACAGGCCCTCGACGAACACTTGGTTCACGCTGCGTTCGTCGGACGGGCAGGTTGCGGCGACGCCGTTCGGTACTGCGGGCGATAAGCCTGTGCCGGGTGACTACGACGGTGACGGGAAAGCTGATGTCGCGATCTTCCGGCCGACCGGCGGCTCGGGCGGCGGTGAGTGGTGGTATTTGAGAAGTTCGGACGGGGCAAACCGTGCGTTTGCATTCGGGTCGGCGACCGATCTTGCCGTACCGGGCGATTACACCGGCGACGGCAAGGCGGACATCGCCTACTTCAGGCCAACAACGGGCGAGTGGTTTATTTTGCGTTCGGAAGATTCGAGCTTCTTTGCGTTCCCGTGGGGAGCGAGCGGCGACCTTCCGGCACCGGGCGACTACGACGGCGACGGACGGATCGATGCGGCCGTCTTCCGGCCATCGAACTCGAACTGGTTTGCGTTAAGGTCAACGGCAGGGCCGCTCATCCTGCAGTTCGGCACGACCGGCGACCGCCCGCTGCCGAATGCGTTCGTGAGGTGATGGGCAGTCAGACGGCAGACGTCAGAAGCCGGAGGTGCGGGTTGGTCCGTGTCTCCGGTTTTCGTTTTGTGTGATTACAAAGCACAGGCGGAAACCCGACCTGTAGGGAGGGTGTCTTGCAAAAGGATGAAGGATAAAGGCGAAGGGAGAAAGTGAACTTTCGTTTTCTTCTTTTCTAATTCCGTGGTTATTTTCCTAACCGACCAACCAACGACCTGATCAACCATCTCTAAACACGGGTTCGGTGTCAACACACACTGTACATTACATGCGGCTGTCGATTTCAGTTTCTTTGACAAAAACAAATCCGATCATTTTTATAACTGTCTGATTGTGTGGTTCAGATCAACGGTGAAGCCGGTACTCACTCATTCATCTTTCAGATATTGAAAGAAACTCTTTCTTAGTTTTTGTTGCCCTGATGTATGGATCCGCGCTTCCGAGGAAGAAGGTTGGCTTGGCCCTATCACGAAACGATCATTTCAGATCGGTGGTTATCGCATTGCCAACTGTGCGGCCACGCTGGTCGAACTTTCATCTGCCGTGATATGGTCACGGAGCATATGTGGCTGCGAGCTTGACCAAAAGTTTTCTGGCGATGGCGACCTCGCTACCGGCTTTGGTTTCTTCTTCGCCAGCCGCTTATAGAGCTTCGAGCTTTGCATCCGAGCGACACGTCTGAGTGAAGTGGTTTCAGGAAGAGTTACCGGAGCAGCCTCGATCCCGCTTTTGCCGATGCTTCCAACCGGGTCGTGCCTGCACTCGATTTTTCGACCGATCAAGACCGACGAAGCTTACGATTCGCTTCGACAGTTTAGTGTGGAGATGTCTCTAGCGTGGATCCGTCGCCACGCGGTTAGGTATCCGACACCTTGCGAGAGAAGAAGCTGGACCGAACTATCCCTGGCCGCGATCTTCTAGCCAGCAAGACTCAGTTCGCTGGGATCTGCTCATCGATTTCTGTCGGGATTTGCCGAGAACAAATGCTTTCGTCTGATCGAAGCGACTTCATCCAACTCAACACCGACGAGCAGTTTCTGAAAGCTTCTTCGTCTTTATTCGACCCTTCGGCAGCCCGACGTCGTGAGAGCCAGTGCCTGAAGCCGGTTGTAGATTCCGGTCCGCTGCCTCACCAGACTCTGCCTGAGCCGAAGCATATCCAGAACCGATTCGCTCGGGCGGCCTTCGCCAGATACTCGGAAACTCTTCCGAAGCAACAGCTGAAGCTATCGTCTCCGCATCACGCTGATCGTTTCCAGTTCGGGACGTCGCTCTCTTTCTTATCAAAACCGGGTTGCCGACAAAAAAAGATTATGACCGTTTCAAAGCATGTCTTGAACCATCTGGCCCGGAGCCGAGGCTCCTCGATGCCAACTATCGCCGGTTCGCGAAGCGAAGAACAGTTCCGACCGTTTCCGATCGCCCGGCAGATCTCTTGTCTGCGTTTCGCCTGTTTCGCTATCGCACCAGGAAAGCGTCTGCTGGTGCGGATGAAAATCAACTCCGATGTACAATGTCATTGCGGTTTCTCCTGTCAAAGATCGGGTTTTGTTTTTGTCGACTAAATTCTAATCGACGATCGGAGAAACCGTGTTTTATAGCATCACGAAAGCGGAAAAGAAGAAAACGAAAGATCTCAGATTCCGGATTTCTCATTCATCCTTCATCCTTCATCCTTCATCCTTCATCCTTTAAGAGACACCCTCCCTACGGGTCGGGTTTCTGCCTGGGTGGTTGACGGACGGGTGAAATTGCCGATGGAACCGCCCTTTTTACTGACGCGTGGGCTTGCCCTGATTCCCGTATTCGCGGCTTGATGAAATGCCCTTTACTTACGTGGCTTCTGCCAATGGCTCTTGCTTACGCGCGGGCCTCTGCATTTTGATCACGCCTAAAGGCGTAACTGTTACGGCCGGCTAGAGCCGGGACTCAAGACGAGATTCAGCATTACGAAATTCCGCATTCCGCATTTACGGTGCGCCAGCATTGCACGACTATCTACCACCCCGACCGCCGAAGCGGCGGCCACCCCTCCTAATCAAGGAGGGGAGTTTTTCGGAGATGATTCCGCATTCATCATTCATCATTCATCATTCCAAGTGACACCCTCCCTACGGGTCGGGTTTCTGCCTGGGTGGTTGACGGACGGGTGAAATTCAAGTCGGATGAACCGCCCTTGCTTACGCGCGGGCTTCTGCAATGGGATTCTGAATTCCGAATGCGGCATCGGATGATAGGCCCTCGCTTACGCGCGGGCCTCTGCATTTTGATCACGCCTAAAGGCGTAACTCTTACGGTCGGGGATCGGACACGGTGGTTAGAGCGGGGGGAGGTTGTTGGGGCGGGCGTAGGGGAATTGGGCCAGTTTTTTGAGGCGGTAGTAGGTATTGAGGCCGGAGATGCCTACGGCTTCGGTTGCTTCGAGGTCGAGGTGGCCTTCGCCGGCATCGGCGCGGTCGGGGATGATGGCGAGGCGGACGGAGCCGATGATCAGGGTCGTATTGTTTCGCGGGATCGGTATTTCTTCTTCGAACCGCATACCGAGCTTGATGGTGCTTTCTTTGACGAACGGTGCGGTGAAGCCTTCGGTGTATTCTTCGGTCAGGCCGCAGCGTTCGAATTCGCTGACATCTTTCGGGAACTTTGCCGAGGTATAGTGTGCCCGCTCGATGATCGCCGGGTGAATATGGTTGATGGTGTATTCGCCGGTCGCGAGGATGTTCTCGTAGGTGTTTCGCGGAAGATTGCCGGCCGGGCGGACAATGAAGCCGAGCAGTGCCGGGTCGCTCCCGAGGTGGACGACGGAGCTGAAGATGGCGACGTTCGAGATGCCCTCGGCCGAGCGGGTCGCGACGAGGTTCGCGGGCTTGATGCCGGAGACGGAGTTGATGATATTCAGCCGGTAGATCCTGTCGAGGCCGGCAAGTTCTTCGTGATCGATACGCATAACATTAGGATCCAATAGACTTCCCCAGGCAAGATTAGCACCCATAGGCCGCGGTCGATGCCGCCGTCCCTGACCTGCCAGGTTCGCTGATAATATTCACGCCAGGCGAGTTCCTGAACGAACTTCTCTATCCGCCGCGGGTAGAAGCCGCGTTCGCGCGTCCGGGCGAGCACGTACTTGGTCGAGACCACACCGCGGGAAATATATGGCGAAAGCCGCGTTGCGGCACCGTATAATAATTTCGCGTCTGGGCATAGCGGATCAGGTCGATGCGGTCATTGCGGTCGAGGATAGAAGCTATGTCGGTCGGAAACTGGTCTTCTGAGAGTCTGCCGGCGGTTGAGGTCATAGAAAGGTTTTCGCTCGCCGTAGGGTTTAGGTTTCGCGAAATAAGGCTAAAATCCGAGGGCGAAAATCTGGTATTATCAAATTTGTGCGACCTCAGAAGCTGTTTTTCACCATTATCATCGCTGTCATCGTTGCCCTGCCTGCAAATGCGGGTTTTCTAAGTTTCCCGCTTTTGCCGGGCGAACCGATGATCCGCGTCGGGCTGATGACGAACGTTGCCTCGGTGACGATCACGACGCCGGACACGCAACTCGTTGCCCGCTCGCCGGACGAGCCAGAGCGGTTTCTGGCGACGAACCGCGTAACGGTCTCGGCACGTGCGTATCGGCCGGATCAGATCGAGCAATACATCTTCGAGATACAGAACATCGCGAGTTCAGCCGAGGCGGACGAGATCGCGAAAGACGTTCGCGAAGCAACGGGCGAGACGGCGATAGCGAGCATCGACACGGCGACGAACACGTGGCGCGTTTGGATCGGCGAGCCGCTCGATTCAAAAGAGGAGGCCGATGCCTTCAAGGTGAAACTGGCCGAGAACGGCTTTCCCGATGTAGCGGTTCGCACCGAGAAGCGGACGGTGGTTTCGCCCGACGCGGTCGCACTCTCGCAGCAGGTTCGAACGGCGGGCCGCTCGCAGGTGCGGAGCCTGATCCGGCCGACGGGATCGAGTGCTCCGACAGCGGCGAGCGCCGATGACATCGTTCCGGGGCTTCGCGAAGTGATAGTCAACGGCGCCAGCGAGGAAGCGAAATACGGATCGCTCAAGGCGGTCTCGTTCGGGTCGTTTGACGAGCAGGCGAACCCGGTGCGGCTTAACGGCAAGGCGTATCGGGGAAAGATCGAGGTCTTCGTCAATGCGCGCGGGTCGCTGACGGTGGTCAACGTAGTACCGCTCGAGGAGTATCTGCTCGGGGTTGTGCCCTCGGAGCTTTCGCTGCCCGCACTTGAGGCGCAAAAGGCCCAGGCCGTCGCCGCACGGACCTATGCGGTGGCGAATATCAACGGCTTTGCGACGCAGGGTTTTGACGTAAGGCCGGACGTTTGGTCGCAGGTTTACAAGGGCGTTTCGATCGAGACGGCGATGGGCACGCGGGCCGTCCGCGAGACCGCCGGAATGATCGCGACGCACGGCGGCAAGCCGATAATGGCGTACTACACCTCGACCTGCGGAGGGCGGACCGAGCACTCGGAGAATGTTTTCGACCACGGCGAGCCGTACCTCCGCGGGGTCGAGTGCTCGCTTGAGGGGCGGCGGCATTTCGAGCCCTTTATGCTGAGGACCGCCCGCGTACCGGCAAAGCTCCGGGACGAGGCGAACCTCGAACTCGTGCGGCTGATGTCGATGCTGGCGGTCAACGGATTTTCGCTGACGGCTAACCAGATGAGCGACGAGTGGTTTGAGGATCCGCCGACCGCGGGCGAGATATCGAACTGGATGAACAATCTCGCCGGGCGGTTCGGGAAGACGTTTCCGAATGTGACAGCGAACATGGCAAAGCCGGTCGAGCTTGCAGCGTTGCTGAGCAGCTTTATTTACACGCCGGGAGCGCCGGACACGCTAATGAGCGATTCGGACGTGAACTACCACCTGGCCTTCGACGACGCGGGCGAGATACCGCTTAACCGCCGGGCGGAGATCGCGATGCTGATGCGCGACGGCTACTTTACGCTGCGGCCGGACCTGACACTACAGCCGAACCGGCCTTTCTCGCGAGGCAAGATGCTGCGGCTGATCCGGCAGGTGCTCGAAAAACAGAAGTGGATGCCTCAGCTTCAGAGCGGGACGACGAGGCCCTCGGCCGACGGCAAGCTCGTGCTTCGGGTCGGGCGGACGGACAGGCCGCTCGCGGTGCGGCCGGACGTGTTTCTCTTCCGGCAGTTCGGTGCGGATATGTATCCGGTGAAGGAGGCGGCACTCGTCGGCGGCGAGGAGGTCCGGTACCAGACCGACGCTTCGGGTGCAGTTTGGTATCTTGAGATCATACCGACGACCACGCCGACCGTTGCGGAAAATGCGTCGCCATTTACCAACTGGCGCGAGACGCTTTCGGCCGGAGCGGTCCAACAGCGGCTCTCAAGGTACGTCCGCGGCATCGGGACACTCTACGATGTGAACGTCAAAACGCGGGGCTATTCGCGGCGGGCGACCGAGATCGAGATCATCGGCTCGAACGGGGTCAAGACGCTGAAAGGCGGGCGGATCCGCTCGGCACTGCGGCTTCGGGAGCAGCTATTCGTTATCGACAAGCGCTACTCGGGCGACCGCGTTACGAGCTATACGTTCACCGGCCGCGGCTGGGGCCACGGCGTTGGCATGTGCCAATACGGAGCCTTCGGCCTCGCAAAAATGGGCGTCAAGTTTGACGACATCATCCGGCACTACTACACCGGAGTCGAGGTGACTAAAGCGTATTGATCTGGCAGAGCTCGTTAGTCATTACGCACAACAAGTTCTACAGCTTCGGCAAACGATTTTGGATTTATTGCCGGGTATTTATAGAGTTCCGGCTCGATCGCTTTGAACAGTTCGTAGAGCCTTTCTTTTGAAACAAGGCCAGAGCTGATCATAGCCGCGACATCTGTAATATCCTGTTCGTGTCCTCGCTCGATCTTTGATAAGGATTGGCTGTAGGCGTCGTAGTGAAAAAAGTCGAGTTTTCCTTCGCGCGCAATGAACCGAGAACGATCCTCCCAACCCGGAAGTTGTGGAATAAAATCGGCCGGGCTTGCGAGTTCAATGTTGATTCCAAGAGATTCTTTTAAAAGGGGAAGTTCGCGGTAGAGTTCGTCGTGATCCGGTTCAAATCGAAGGTCGATATCTATCGTCGTTTCTCGCCAGCCCATTAAAACTGCAGTTGTGCCGCCGGTGAAATAGACCCTCGCAGGCTTTCGAACCCTGCGGCCTAAAACCCGCATAAATTCGACTATCTTATCCGTGTTCGTTAGGTCACGCATGCAGCAGATCTCTCGAAGCTGACCAATCTTCTGATCAGGGCGTTGTAACGTGAGTGGGCTGAATCGGGGTCCGTCCTAGCAAGCAGAAGATAGAGCCGGTGTTCCGGTTGCTTGAAGATCTGCTTTTTTATCGGAAAACCAAGTGCCCGGAGACGCGGTGACCCGATAGAAACGAGCAACGATGCGATGGTCTCACGCCCCTCGTTAAGGTCGTTGATTCCCTCTGTAATCAAATCTTCACCGGGCCGCATACACCGCGATTGTACAATATTTGCAGATTCCATAGCAGTACCTTAGTAACTGTACGTTCGACTAGGACTCGACAGAAACTCTATTTCAGGTAAAATCTCCACGATGGATACCTTCTCCGCTGCACTTCTGCTATTTCTTGTGATGGACCCGCTTGGGAATATTCCGCTTTTTATGACGACGCTCAAAAAGGTCGAAGAGAAGCGGCAGCGGCTGGTCGTCATTCGCGAGCTTTTGATCGCCTTGGCAGTGCTAGTCGGGTTCCTTTTCCTTGGGCAGTATCTTTTGCGCCTGTTGCAGCTTTCCGAGACGGCGCTGACGACCGCGGGCGGCATCATTCTAATGATCATCGCGTTGAAGATGATCTTTCCGCGGCGGGACACTTCGCTTGAAGAGGACGTAGAGGGCGAGCCGTTCATCGTCCCGCTGGCGATTCCCTATGTTGCCGGCCCTTCGGCGATGGCGACGGCGCTCTTGCTGATGAGCCGCGAGCCCGGCCGCTGGCCCGAGTGGCTGCTGGCGGTGCTCATCGCGTGGTTCGCCTCGGCGGTGATCATTTATTTCTCGGGCTATTTTGCACGCTTCCTCGGCGAGAAGGGCCTGGTCGCGGTCGAGCGGTTGATGGGTATGCTTCTCATAACCGTCGCAGTGCAAATGCTGCTCAACGGCATCGGAGAATTCATTGCG
The DNA here is from genome assembly GCA_019639135.1 of Acidobacteriota bacterium. GTDB lineage: Bacteria > Acidobacteriota > Blastocatellia > Pyrinomonadales > Pyrinomonadaceae > OLB17. The sequence continues at coordinate 94,094 of JAHBSL010000005.1, read as the reverse complement.
ACAATGAAGACATTAACCGATTAAGGCCGCTTTGCTTTTCTAAATGATGTTCTTTAGTGCATCAGGCAGATTGTCTTGATATATCTCGCTTCCTTTGTCAACAAACTCCTTTGCCTTCTCAGCCATTCCGACGGCTAAAATCGCCTATAGATATGTTTGAGAGCGAAATACCCAATCGGGTGTATTGTCAATTTCTTGTCGAAGGAGCAAGTTTAACTGAGCCGCGTGGTGCTGAACGTGCCGCATATTGTAAAGCAAAATTTCGACAACAGGATAAACCATTGTTTTCGATTCATTTTCCCAATTACTGCGGGCAATCTCATCGGTCAGTCCCGAAATCAGTTTACGACATTTTTCCCGACAAAAATTCAGATATGACAGAACTTCGTCTTTGGAGTAGGTTAGTTCGGGCATTCTGTCCTCGAATTCCGAAAACGAAAACGGCGGCGGCGGGGCGAAGTCTTTTGGTTCGAGTGTCAGGTAATAGTCTAAAAAGAATAAGCAGTGATAGGCGTTATACCAAAATTTAGTTTCGGTATCCCAATGTGCTGTCGGACACATCTTGACTGCATTTTCGAGCATGTCAATACTTGCACCGAACTGCTTCCACAACGATTCTCTAAAATTTTGCTCCATTTTATAACCTCACAAAAAAAACAAACTAATGATGTTCCTTCGCCCTATCAGGCACATTCCCTTGATAAATCTCGCTTCCTTTAGTTACACACTCCTTCGCCTTTTACGACATACTGACGGCTAATGCCTTTTCGGCTTCAAGGCCTAGGACGATCTAACCGCAACTTTTCCAACTCAGCCTTAAGCGGTCGCCAATACTCTCGGTCTTTTTCGCGAATATGCAGTTCTTCCTGTAAAAGAGATTCTGCAAGCGATCTTTCATCCGCCTTTGCAGCGAGTCGCAGCAACGGTCGGGAATCTTCAAGCGATCCGGCAAGTTCGCGATTCGATGCAACAACCTCGATCAGGAGTTGCGGCGTTCGCAATTCAAGCATCCAGAACTTTAATTGCTCTACCGAAGGGTGATCCCGATTTGCGAAATAGTCTGCCTCAAGCAAACGCCGGATCATCGGGCAAGCTTTGTCACGCTGAGTCTTTTTCGTCTTTACCAGATCCGGCAAGGACATTACATTGATCTCTGTGCCGTCGTCGGTCCTAACAATCGTTCGTCTATTCCAAAGCGTATCGAAATCACCAGGGCCACGAATCTTCGTCGATCACGTGCGCGGCGAGTTCATCTAACGCGGCTGCAAGCCGGACAAAATTCTTCTTACTGGCAAGAATGGCGAGATCAATGTCGCGGCTAAACTCGGCGCCTCCGTAGAGGATGCAGGCCTGGCCGCCCATTAACAGAGCGCGGATTTGGTGCTGCTCGATCGAAGAAAGGACTTTGCGTATCGGACTCTGGATCAAGGCTGCCACCTAATAACAGATAACTTTCCCAAAGTGCCGCCATCGCTCAAGCGGGGTAAGGGAGTACCACTCAGCCAATTCTTCTCCGACAAGCTCTTCAGCAGAAATTCGTGACATTACGGCCGCACTTTATCACACTGAAAGGCAGTGGTTCAGTGGTCTCCCGAAGATCCACCCGGTTTGTTTCCGTGATATATCTCCGAGCCGGTGGCCTTGAACTCCGCGGCTTTTTCGCTCATGCCGACGGCCAAGGAATTTTCGGCTTCGACGTTTTGGACTTTGGCGATCAAACGATCAAATTTTCTTCACACGCGTACGCAATCAATTTTCGATCTCGTCAACGTTCCATTGGTCTGATTCAACTGCCAAAACCAATTCAATCTGCTCAGCAATGGTCCAAGTTTTTTGATAGCCGTTCAGTTCCAGGAATCTTCGCAATAAGGTTGTAGCAGTTCGTTTGTTGCCTCCAAGCCACGGATGATTCTTTATCAAGCCGAATAAAAGCGTGGCAGATTGGCGGATAATATCGGCGTTTGCGTAAACTGCGGAATTCTGCGGTCGGGCCAAGGCTGATTCGATCAAATCTCGATGATCAACTCCGTACCGAGATTCCCCGAGCCTTCGCATCAAAGAAAAATGAATTAAAACCGCTTCTTCATATTTGATGTAAACGGTTTCAGTCTCCAATTTGTTTTATCTCCTCAAAATACTCGAGTTCTTCGTCGACTACTTTGCTGACAAAATCTTCAATTTCTTTGGATGGTTTGAGATAAACGCCTGAGATCGAGTCGTTTTTTAACGTCAAACTGATCAATGTGCCCTCGGCAAAGCCCTCATTTTTGCAAACTTCCGGAGGAACTTCCAAGATCCAGGTATCTTTTTGAACAGCTACAGTTTTTAACTCGTTGGTTTTTTCCGTAGTTTCTAACATAACTCAACCTCAGGCGTATTTTAACCTACCTAATAATTCGCACAAAGGTTCAAATCAATGATGGTCCTTTGTCCCGCTCTGCAGATTTCCGTGATATATCTCCGAGCCGGTGGCCTTGAACTCCGCGGCTTTTTCGCTCATGCCGACGGCAAGTGCCTTTTCGGCTTCGAGGCCTTGTTTCTCGGCATATTCGCGGACATCCTGCGTTATTTTCATCGAGCAGAAATGCGGGCCGCACATTGAGCAGAAATGGGCGAGCTTTGCGCCTTCGGCCGGAAGTGTTTCGTCGTGAAACTCTTTCGCCTTTTCCGGATCGAGTCCGAGGTTGAACTGATCCTCCCAGCGGAACTCGAAGCGGGCCTTCGAGAGAGCATTATCTCTGTACTGCGCTCCCGGATGGCCTTTAGCAAGGTCGGCGGCGTGAGCGGCAAGCTTGTAGGTGATAACTCCTTCCTTTACGTCCTGTTTGTTGGGCAGGCCGAGGTGTTCTTTGGGCGTAACGTAGCAAAGCATCGCGGTGCCAAACCATCCGATCATCGCGGCACCGATCCCGCTTGTGATGTGGTCGTATCCCGGAGCGATATCTGTTGTCAGCGGCCCGAGCGTGTAGAACGGAGCTTCGCCGCAAACCTCTAGCTGCTTGTCCATGTTCTCTTTGATCAAATGCATCGGAACGTGGCCCGGGCCTTCGATCATTGTCTGGCAATCCATTTCCCAGGCGATCTTTGTAAGCTCGCCGAGAGTTTCGAGCTCCGCAAATTGAGCCTCATCATTGGCATCGGCAATGCTTCCCGGCCGCAATCCATCTCCGAGAGAGAAGCTGACGTCATAGGCACGCATTATCTCGCATATCTCGCGGAAACGGGTGTAAAGAAAGCTCTCTTCGTGATGGGCGAGGCACCATTTGGCCATGATCGAACCGCCGCGGCTGACGATGCCTGTCGTCCGCTTTGCCGTCAGCGGAATATAGGGCAGCCGAACTCCGGCGTGGATGGTGAAATAGTCAACGCCCTGCTCGGCCTGCTCGATCAGCGTGTCGCGATAGATCTCCCATGTAAGTTCCTCGGCACGTCCGCCGACCTTTTCCAGTGCCTGATAGATCGGGACCGTCCCGACCGGCACCGGCGAATTGCGCAGAATCCATTCGCGGGTCGCGTGAATGTTTTTCCCGGTCGAGAGATCCATTACCGTATCCGCACCCCAAAGCGTTGCCCAACGCATCTTTTCGACCTCTTCCTCGATCGATGAGGCAACGGCAGAGTTGCCGATGTTTGCGTTTATCTTTACAAGGAAATTGCGACCGATGATCATCGGTTCGCTTTCGGGGTGATTTATGTTCGCCGGGATGATCGCACGGCCACGGGCAACTTCACCGCGGACAAATTCGGGCGTGACGAATTCCGGAATGGCCGCGCCGAAAGATTCGCCCTTGTGCTGATGGTAGAGCGAGGAGCGATCGCTTCGCTCCGCCTTGCGGACAAGAGTGTCCGCGCTCCTTCCGAGGTTTTCGCGGAGAGCGACGATCTCCATCTCCGGCGTGATGATCCCGCGGCGGGCATAATACATCTGTGTAACGGCATGTCCGGCTTTTGCACGGAGCGGTTTGCGCCTGAGGCCGGGGAAATCCTCGAGGCGGCCGTGTCCGTTAAGCCCTTGCTCACGCGCGGGCCTCTGCGTTGCGAGTTCTTCGGCGCCTTTTGTTAGATACCCGTTGTCCTGCGGCAATATCTCACGGCCTTCGTATTCCTCAACGTCTCCGCGGCCAACGATCCATTCCCGGCGAAGCGCCGAGAGCCCTTCGCGGATGTCGTGCTTCTGTTCGGGATCGGTCCACGGGCCGCTTGTGTCGTAAACACGAACGGGCGAATTTTCGACAATCGTCCCGTCCATCTCACGCGAGGGCGAAAGCGATATCTCCCGAAACGGCACGCGTATCCCCTCCGCCTCAACATAAACCTTTCGCGAAGCCGGCAAATGCACCTGCCCGCTCGAATCTACTTCTGACTTCTGCCTTCCGGCTTCTGAATTCTGACTTCTGACTTCTGTATTCTCTTCCATCGTTTTTCTCCCTTCGTCGGTATTATCCGCATCAGGTTTTTAGGGTAATGCCCGGCGCATGCCCGGCAACTCTCAGCAGAATGCTCCCCTGAAAACTTGTATTGCTTAGGTCTTCATTGTAAAACGCCACGGCGTATCCGAAAAATCGGCTTAATTGATTGCATGCGCCGCATCCCAAATCCCCGACTCACCGCTCAGATCCTAGTAGCGTTTTTGCCTCGCCGAGCTGTTCGAGTTGTGCTTCGGTCACTTTCGGATAATGAAGGTTCATTGATTCGAGCTTCTTGACGATGATCTCCGAGACGGCGAGGCGGGTGAACCATTTCTTGTCCGCGGGTACAACGTACCACGGCGCATGGTCGGTGGAGGTGTTTTCCATCGCATCCTCGTAGGCTTTCATGTAGTCTTCCCAATGTCCGCGTTCCTTTACATCGGTGGCGGAGAACTTCCAGTTTTTCTCCGGTTCCTCGATGCGGGACATAAAGCGCTTCTTCTGCTCCTCGCGTGAGACGTTGAGAAAGAATTTGAGGATGTGGGTGCCGTTTTCGACGAGGTGCTGTTCCCAGTCGCGAATGTGGTCGAACCGCTTCTTCCAGATGTGCGGGTCGTTCTTTATTTCGGGCGGAAGCTGCTGCCCCTGCAGGATCGCCGGGTGAACGCGGACGACCAGCACTTCCTCGTAATGCGAGCGGTTGAAGATGCCGATCTTGCCGCGCTCGGGCAGGGCCTTTTGATGACGCCAGAGGAAGTCGTGGTCGCGCTCTTCGGCCGAAGGCGCTTTGAAGGAAGCGACCGAAACGCCCTGCGGATTTACGCCGCTCATCACGTGCTTGATCGCGCCGTCCTTGCCGGCGGCGTCCATCGCCTGAAAGACGACGAGCAGCGAATAGACGTCCTGGGCGTAAAGCATATCCTGCAGCTCCGTCATCCGCTCGATGTTCTTTGCCAGGTCCGCCTCAGCCTCTTTTTTGTCGGTGAAGCCATCCGTAAAATCGGCGGAGTGCTTTGAAAGATCGACGTTCTTGCCGGCCTTTATCCTGAATTGATCTATATTCATTTAGTTTTCCTGCTGCGACTAAAGTTTTGCCATCACGGCCTCGAGGTCGGCGATCAGTTTAACATCGACCTCGGGGAGCGAACCCTCTTGCCTTAAAGCGTTGAGCATATCGACTGCCGTGCGGTAGTGCTCGCGGGCCTTTGCGCTCTCGCCTAGCTTCGTAAAATTCTCGGCGAGGTAACGATGAGCGAGAGCGATGTCGCGGCGAGCATTCTTGTTACCGGGATCGGTTTCGGCCACTTGCTGCCAAAGCTCAAGCGAGCGAGTGAAATCAGCGTTCGAACCGGCGAGGTCGTTGCGAAGCCGGCGTGCAAGTCCGGCCCGCGTGTAGATGCGGCCGAGGTCCGTGCGGTAAAAGCGATTTCGCGGCTCGCGCTCGATCAGCGCAAGGAACTGCGTCTCGGCGATCTTGAGCGTGTTCAATGCCTCGTCGCTTCGCTTGAGGTTTGCGGCGGCGACCGCGACCCGATAATTCGTCCGTGCAAGGTTATGACGGAACTGGATATCGGCCGGATCGATCTCAACGCCCTTTTGAGCCGTCGCTCGGGCCTTTTCCGCAAACTCCAGCGAACGCTCGTTGACGATGTCCTCGAAGATACCGCTGGCAAGCATATACACTCGCCACATCAAATGCCGCGTACGAGCATCGTTCGGCCTTTCGGAGAGAAGTTTCTCCATTCCGCCAACCGCGACGGACATCATCGCTTCGGCCCGCTCCTGCTCGCCATTCCAGGAAAGCGAATTGCCGAGGTCGGCGTGCGTAACGAAAAAGACCTCGCGGGTTTCGCGTTCGTCAGCCGGAAGTTCTGCAGCTCCTGCGATCGCTTTTTCGGCAAAGGCGATCGCCTCCCGATATTGATTGTTCGCCTGATGATACTGCGAAAGCTCGGTCAATATCCGAAGATAAGCCAGCCGGAGCGAAACATCGCCCGGCAGCGAACCTACGAGCCCCTCATAGATCTGCCGCGACCGTTCGAGCGCCGAGAGTGTCCCCTGAGTGTCGCCCTGCCAGTAGCGGGCATCGGATAAATGCCGGAAGTTTTCGGCAAGAAGGCGGAGGTTTTCAGGAGTTTCAGGTTGTGAAAGCCTGATCGCGTTGGCCTTTTCGTAGCTCGAAAGAGCTCCGGCAAGATCGCCGAGATTCGGTTTGCTCGGATGGCCTTGCAGCTCGCCGATCTTCTCGTAAGCGGCCGCAAGCTCCTTTTGAAGCTCGTTGTCGCCGGCGGCTTCCGCGGCGAGGCTATCGAGATACTCGAGAGCACGCTTGACCAGGATCTCACGTGCCTCGGTCGAGCCCTCAAGGGTCTCGATCTTTGGTGTGATCTCGAATAACAGGGAATTCGAGAGCTTCCTTACGTCCTGAAACCGCTGCTCGGCCCGGTCGCGTTCGGCCCGGGCAACTTCCGCCTGCCAGATAGAAACCCCAAGCCCTATAAGCAAACTGGCCGCCGCAAGCGTTCCGGCCGCGACCGATTTCCAGTTGCGGCGGACGAACTTCGAAGCTCGATACGAGAAAGTGCTTGGGCGTGCAAGGATCGGCATCCCGTCAAGAAACCGCCGAATATCCGCCGCGAGGTCGGCCGCCGTCGCATAACGCCGCTCCGGCTCTTTCTCAAGGCACTTCATCGCGATCGTATCGAGGTCGGACGAGATGCCCGGCCGCAGAGACGCAGATGCAGTTCCTTTTCGGCTCACCGAACTCGGACGCACGGGATCGGAACCGGTGATCGTCCGAACGATCTCTTCGAGGCTCATACCGTCAAAGACGAACGGCTTCGAATCGGTCAGCAGTTCGTATAAGATCACACCGAGGCTATAAATGTCCGAAGCTATCGTCACCCGCTTTCCGAGGATCTGCTCCGGCGAGGCATATGCCGGTGTGAATGCTCGGAACATCGTCGCGGTCTGATCTTTTTCACCGCCCTGCTCATCGAGCAGCTTCGCCAAGCCAAAGTCGAGCAGTTTGGGCTCGCCGTCGGCTGTTATGAGAATGTTGCCGGGTTTCAGGTCGCGGTGAATCGTGAGGTTGCGGTGAGCATAATCGACGGCGGAACAGATCTTGAGGAAAAGGCCAAGCCGATCGGTCAGCGTGATGTCGGCCGTCCGGACGTACTCATTTAGAGGACGGCCTTCAATGTGCTCCATCACAAAGAACGGCTCACCGCTTTCCGATACGCCTCCGTCGTAAAGTTGAGCGATGTTTGGATGATGAAGCCCTGCAAGGATCTCGCGTTCGGTGCGAAAGCGTCGTTCGGTTTCCGCATCGGCAACGGTATTTCTTATGACCTTGAGGGCTGCAGTTTGTTTGAATTCACCGTCATTTCGTTCGACCAGGAAAACGGCTCCCATGCCTCCGCTGCCGAGTTCGCGGACGATCCGATAGCTGCCAAACGTCCGGCCGGCCTTGGCCGTTTGCTCGCCAAACAAACCTTTCGCCAGATCGAAAGCATTCGCTTCGAGTATGTTCGCCGTCTCGTCCCGGGAGCCGAGCAGCGACATTACCTCCGCTGCAAGCTCAGCATCGCCGCCGGCCGCCTCTCGGACGTACTCCGCTCGTTCGGCCGGATCGAGCGACTCGGCCTTAGCGAATATCTGCTTTAGTTGTGACCATTTTTCCGGCTCCATTTCGGCCTCTAGTTCCTGGTCAGTTCACGCTGAAGCCATGCCTTTGCAAAGCTCCATTCCCGTTTCACTGTGGTTGCCGAAACGTTCAGCAAATAAGCCGTTTCTTCTATCGACAAACCGCCGAAGAAACGAAGCTCGACGACCTTAGCCTGCCGTGGATCGATGCGTTCAAGTTCTGCAAGAGCGTCCTCAAGATTCAAGAGATCGATCGGCTTGTTTGCCGCAAGGCTGACCGTTTCCTCAAGCAGAATGCGTTCGCCGCCATCTCGTTTTGCGGCCTTTCGGGCGCGGGCGTGGTCTATCAAGACCTTTCGCATCACCTCAGCCGCTACCGCGAAGAAATGCGCTCGGTTCTGCCAGCTAACCTGTTCCCAGTTGACCAAACGGATATACGCCTCATGGACCAAAGCAGTTGCCTGAAGCGTGTGCTCCGGCCGCTCATTGGTGAAGTAGGCCCGAGCAAGCCGCCTGAGGTCGTCATAAACGACCGGCAAGAGCTCATCCGGAGCATGTTTGTCGCCGCTTCCGATCCGGCTTAGAAGTTCGGTCACGTCATTCGGCTCAGGCATAGGGTGAAGAGATTTCAGATTATACAGCCAATTTCCACAGAATCGGAAATATTTTCCGTGCGTGGTCCAAACCTCCGCTTCTTTCCGCCTTACTGCCCAGAGACAGAAATATTCAGGAGAAAGCCAAATGAGATCCCCCAGGAATCGTCGTTTTCGTGCCACCTTTCGCTACGTTGCACTATCAATACTCACGGCCGCGTCGCTTTCGTTTGTCGTATTGGGCATCGTCCGCTTCGGCGCCAGTGCGAGTGTTGCCTCCGTGGTCGGAAGAGACAGTGCTGTGGTTGCGGACCCCTCATCATCTGCAAGTTCAAGAAAGGCGAGAGAGCAGGACAGGCTGCAGAACGTATCCGGGCTTTTCCTGTTCGAGTTGGACAATACTCTCCAGAAGATTGAGAACATTGGAACATCGAACGAGGTTTCTTACTTCACCTTTCTCGCCGATTCTGAGCCAGTATTTTCGGCCGATGGTTCAAAGATCTTGTTCCGAACGCAGCGGATGCGCGACTTCCATCCCGCCGATCCGGGCGAGCTTTGGATAATGGACCCTAACGGGTTCAATCAACGGCGTCTAACGTTCAATTCATCGACTGAAGGAAACTTCTCATTCTCTCGCAACGGACAGAAAGTCACGTTCCAGCACCTTTTCGAGGATAGAATTTGGGTCATCAACTCCGACGGGACTGGCTTGACTGAGATCCCGAATCCTTCAGAGGATTCCACCTCACGTCCGGCTCTTTCGCCTGATGGTTCGAAGGTCGTGTTCGAACGGAACTTTACCATTTGGATCGCCAATTCGGACGGCACCGGCCTTCAAGAGTTGACGCAGGGCGGCGGCGAATATCCGTTCTTTTCTCACGATGGTCAAAAGGTCTATTGGAACAATGGAGCCGCGATCTACCGGGCGAACCTGGATGGCACCGGCGAAGAGACGGTCGTGGACGGCGGCAATGATTTCTACGACAACTTCAGAGGAGCGGCGCTTTCGCCTGATGGGCAGAAACTGCTCTTTGAGTGCGACCGCTTTTCTACGGTGGGTATTTGCATTGCCCCGACAGACGGCTCGAACACGATCGACCGGATCGAAGAGCCTGAGGCATCTCTTGAGAAGCCGGTTTGGTCGCCGAACGGTTCGCAGATCGCTTACGTTCGATCCGGTCAAGATAATCGGATCAATATTTCCGGCGCTAACGGTTCGAACCCGTTCGAGGTATTCAACACCGGCGGGTTTATCGGAAGGCTTGCATGGCAGCCTGATTGCGAAGGTACTGGCGGACCCGGCGGGCCTCCGATAAATACGAATGGCCTTGTCTCTTGGTGGCGCGGAGAATTTACCGCTGAGGATTCGTTCGGAAACAACGACGGAGAGTTTGCCGAGCCAGCTTACGTTACCGGAGGACGAGTTGGGAATGCCTTTTACTTCAACGGGAATGGCGGAGATAACTTTGTTGAGATCCCGGATAACAGCTCCCTGGACATTCAAAACGCTGACTACACTCTGGCCGGTTGGGTGAATATTCAAGCTGATCAACGCGAGCATTATTTCTTCGGAAAAGGCGCGTGCTGCAGCGGTTCGAACTTTTACATCGGCGTTGACTTGGACAACCGCCCGTTCATAGACATCAGCCACGAATCCGGAGGCTCTCGAGTGGCGGCCTTTGGCCACGAGCTGGATCTTTATACATGGACGCATCTTGCCCTTCGAAGAGAGGGAAACGAGTTCCACCTTTACAAGAACGGCCAGCACGTTGTAACGCATACCGAAAACCAAACGATCGGGACTAACGACGCGCCTTTCACCATCGGAAAAGGCGATGGTGTTACGGCTCCCGAGTTGACAGCTTTCGGAATGGCGGACGAGGTCGTGCTTTACAACCGAGCTCTTTCGGCCGCCGAAATTCAAACCCTTGCCAACATGACCGGGGCAATGCTCGGCTCGACGAATTGCCCGCCGGTTGAGAAATCCCGCATATCCCTCGGCGGCCCGTTCCTCTTTCCGGTTGCTCAGGGCCGCACGGTTCAGGTCGAGATCCGCTTGTCCGATCCGGCACCGGCCGGCGGCACGACCATTTCGTTGACTTCCACCGATCCTGCGGCAATGACCGTTCCCGGTAGCGTCACTATTCCTGAAGGCTCTGTAAACACATTTTTCGATGCAACGACCATCCTTTCGGCTCCGCCCTCCACGGTCTATTCCAGTGCCGATATCATCGCCACCGAAGGGTCGGACACTGCGAGAACGACGGTCGTTATCGCACCGGCATCTGCCGACCTTGCGGCCTCGAACCTGATAGCACCACCGACGGTCAACATTCTTCAAAACTTCAACGCCGACATCACGGTTACAAATAACGGCCAGGTCGCGACCGGCAGTTACCGCGAAGACGAGATCTGGATATCGCAGGACCCGATACTTTTCAATGACCCGGGCGATAACTACGTTGGATTGCAGTTCGACAACTCGGGCGTCCTCGCTCCGGGCCAGTCTAAGGTATTCACGGCAACAAATATAAATATCCCATCGATCGCGATTCCGACCGACGGTACCTACTACCTCTTCTACCGCGTTGGGCGAAATGTTCCGGAGCGGAACGGCAACTTTCAGGACAACTACGCGTTCGTTCCGATCCAGGTGAACCGGAACCTCCCAGACCTGATCGCAGAGAACGTCACTGTACCGGCCGAGATCGAACCCGGAGTTCAATTTACGATCAACTGGGACGTTCGAAACGCCGGAAGCGCGGCGACACAGAGCGGCTTCGGCCACAACGTTTACATATCTTTCGATCAAACGATAGGAAATGCCGATGACATCTTGATCACTCAGCGATTCAGTCCCGCCTTCGCAGTTGGTCAATCGCAATCCTTTTCTCAGCAATACACCGTGCCGACACTTCCGGTACGCGATTCGAGCGATGCATTGATATACGTTGTCGTCGATCCTGCCAATCAGGTTTTCGAAGATAATCCCGGCGGGCCGGCCGAAACGAACAACACGACGAGTGTCGCAACCCGATTCGAATACCGCGTCCCCGACCTTCAGGTTCAGAGTGTGACTCCTCCGGCAGAGGTTGATTCGGACACGCAGTTCGCCCTCCAATGGACGACCAACAACGCCGGGCTCCGTGCTTCGAACCCGATGTGGGAACGCGTCTTTTTTTCGACCGATAACCAGATTGGAGGCGATGTCCTGCTCGGAGAATTCTTGCTGAATCAACCTATCGCTGCCGGCGAATCCATCAACCGCGTCCAGAATGTGACGATCCCGACCAACTCGATCTCCGCGACCGGAGATTACTTCATCTACGTTCAGACGGACGCCTTCAATAATGTAAATGAGGGTGCGAATGAGAATAACAACATCACATTCTCGCCGCTTCGGGTTCGCAGGCTTCTTCGGCCCGATCTGGCGGTCACGAACATTACCGCTCCTCCAACGGCATTCTTCGATCAGGAGATCCAGGTTCAGTGGACCATTTCGAACAACGGCACCGGCCCGACCAACGCGCCGAACTGGACCGATAGGCTTTACATCGGGCCTAACCCGTCGCTCAACGCCGCGACACCGCTTGCTACGACATCTAACATCAGCTTCTTGGATGCGGGGGAAAGTTATGTCGCATCGGCGACCGTGCGCATCCCGCGGGGCATCTCCGGAAACTATCATTTGATCGTTAATACCGATATCAACAATGAGGTCAACGAGGAGAACGAGAACAACAACCTGAGCACGCGTTCGATCGCGATCAACGTGCCCTTGCTTCCCGACCTGAGGGTTTCGAACGTCCAAGCTCCGGACGAGGGTTTCGGCGGAGCTCCGATCGCGGTTTCCTGGACGGTGACGAACAACGGCGACGGCCCGGTGCCGGCGAATGAATCCACCTGGACCGACACGATAGTTCTTTCTCGAGACACCGTATTTGACGGCAGCGATCAGGTTATCGGCAACCGGCAGCGAAGCGGTTCGCTGGCCGCAGGCGCAAGCTACACTGTCTCGAACTTTAGCGTTACGCTTCCGCAGAATGCTTTTGGCGAATATTACGTCTTCGTTGTCACGGACGCTTTTGGTCAGGTTTACGAGTTCAACGACGAGAACAACAACAGCGATTATGACCGGGTCGAGCCCGGTTCGCCGATGAATGTGCTCGGCACGCCGCCCGACCTTACAATTCCCGCACCAATAAATGCTCCGAGTTCGATCATCGCGGGCCAGGGGTTGACGGCTTCTTTCACCGTTCTCAATCAAGGGGCATTCGATGCAGTGGGCAATTGGCGTGAGGCTCTTTATCTCTCGGCAGACCAGAACCTTGACCCGCTGAACGACATCTTGCTTGGCACTACCGCCAGAACAAGCCTCGGAGCAGGGCAGAGTTACGCGCCATCGATGAATGTGACCATTCCGACCTGTCTCAACGGAACGTACTATTTGATAGCCGCGACCGATGCTTATAATTCGCTCTTCGAGTTCGACCCGAAAGGCAATGGCGAAACGAATAACCTCAGCCAGCCAAAGGCGATCGATATCAGCAGCTTTGCACCGGATCTGCGGGTTACGGATATAACGGTACCGCCGGTGGTCATCAACGGTGCAATGCCGATCTCGTGGACGGTCAGGAACTTTGGCACAGGAGCGACAGTTCAGACAAGCTGGGCTGACCGCGTTTACCTCATTAACAACAACCAGCTCTTCAATCTCGGCACCTTCCCGCGGCAGGGCGGCCTTGCCATCGACGGCGAATACACGCAGAACCAGGTCGTGAATATCCCGCTGTTTTTGCAGGGTGACGTGATCATTTTCGTAGAAACCGATTTCTACAACGCAGTTCCGGAATGCTCCTTCGAGGAGAACAATCTGAACTCGGCTCCTACGGAATTGCAGAGCGACCTTCCGGACCTGCGGGTCAATACGATCCTGGCTCCCGGCTCCGCATCGCTTGGGTCGCAGGTCACGGTCGATTGGACCTCGCAGAACTTCGGCTCCCCGATAAATTCGCAGAGCTGGGTCGATCGCGTTTATCTTTCTTCGGACGCAACGTTCAGCTTTGGCGACGTCCCGATCGGCGGAGTGCTTCTCAATCAGTCGCTGGGAACCAACGGCACATATTCCCGACAGGTGACCGCAACAATACCAAATCTGCCGGTCGGGAATTACTACCTGATCGTAGTCTCCGACGCCGACGGTAATATCGCCGAAGGCATCAACGACAATAACAACGCCACGGCTGTACCGATAACGCTGACCGCTCCGGCCGTCGATCTTCAGGTAACGACGGTGAGTGTCGATCCTGTTATCTACTCGGGCCAGTTCGCCAACATCTCTTGGACTGTTACGAACACTGGATCGCAGGCTACCGCTTCCAGCAGCTGGTCGGATTGGGTTGTGCTCTCCCGAGACGCGATATACGACCCGAGTGATACGCTTCTCGAATTCCGCCGTAGGAATGAGGGACTCGCCGGCGGCGGCTCTTATACCGAGAATCGCCAGATCGCCATTCCAGCAGGCCTCACGGGCGACTACCGCATCCTGATCATCACCGACCGGCACAACGAGGTGGTCGAAACGAACAACGGCAACAATCTCGGCTTTGCAAACACCGAACTGCAGTTGCCGCCGCCAGCCGAACTCAACATCACCGGCATCACTCCGCCTACGGGTATCGTTCTCGGCGAAGCGGCCACATTCGAGTGGACCGTCCAGAACTCGAGTTCGAACTCTGTCTCCGGTGTATGGCAGGACACGCTCTATCTCTCGACCGATACGACTTGGGACAGCGGCGACATTGTCATTGGTTACAAACAGCGGAGCGGAACTCTCGCCGGCTTTGCAAGCTATACGGAAACGCTCGAAACGGTCATTCCGCCGGTCGATCCCGGCAGCTACTACGTGATCGTTCGGACGGATTCCCGCAATTCGGTTCGCGAGTCGAACGAGACGAACAACGTCGCCGCCTCGGTCGGGCAGGCGCAGGTAAGCGTCCAGAACCTGACGCTCGGCGTTCCGGTCAATACTACGCTCATCACCGGACAGGAGCGGTTCTTCAGCGTGCTCAATACGCCGGCCGACGAGGTGATGCTCATCAATCTCGACGGCGAAACGGGCTCGAGCAACGAACTCTATACTCGCTTCGGGTCGATGGTTTCGCGGGCGAACTATGAGCTCCAGGGCTTCCGTCCGGGCGAACCGGATCAGGAGAACGTGGTTTCGAACACGCAAGCCGGTTCGTACTACACGATGATCCGCGGCGATGTCGTTCCCGGATCGTTCGCCGAACAGCTTCGCGAAGGCAACAAATCTGCCGCCGAAAAGAAGGAACAGGGTACTGACATTGCACCGCAGAACGTGACGCTCCGCGCCGAACTGCTTCCTTTCACTATTCGACGCGTCTCGCCGGAATCGGCCGGCAACGCCGGAATTGCGTCGCTCCAGGTTGACGGAGCAAAGTTCGATGCCAACGCGAGCCTGAAGCTCGTGGGAACGGGCGGCATTGAGATCACTCCGGCCCAAATCGCCGCCGGGCCAACGCGTATCGCCGCCATCTTTGACCTTACCGGTAAACCCGCTGGCGACTACGACGTTGTCGTGACCAACCCGAACAGCCAATCCACGACACTCGAAGATGGCTTCGAGATCGTCGAAGGCGGCGGCTATCAACTCCGTGCCTCGATACCGCCGGGACCAACGGTCGGCCGAGGCGGATTGACCCAACGATTTACCTTTACTGCTCATAACGACGGCATCAACGATGCTTTCAACGTCCCGATCTTCATCCAGATACCGGCTGGCTATGCCTATCAGATCGATCGTTCGAACTATCTGGATTACCCAACGGAAGACCTGCCGCCTGAAGCGATTCCTAACGATATTCCGCTACATTTTGATGTGGACGGAATTCGAGTGATCATGCTGTATGCTCCGATACTACGAAGCGGAGCGAGCATCAACATTCGCGTAGATGTCGCGTTGCCGATAAATTTCGGAGAGTTCCCCGTTGCGATCCAGCTTTTGCCTTCACTTGGTGACGCAGCTCCTTTCCTCGGACCGGGTGCTCCAGACCTCCCGCCCGGCCTTTCCGCAGTTAGCGTTTCGAGCGCGATGAACCAGCCGGTCGATCCCAACTGCTGGAAGGAACTCTTCAGGCAGATATTCTTTGCTGCAATCGGAGAACTCTTACCTTCGGATTGCCTCCAGGCGGGCTGGACAGTTCTTGCAGGCTCGGCGGACTTTGTTTCCGGGCTCTTGCTCAAGGGGGCCGCAAATGTTGGTGGGTGGGACATCGTTTCATCACTTGCCGGCAAGTTCGTAAGCACTGCTGGCAAACTTGCCGAATGCGCCGGTAAATCAATTCCTTGGATCCGTGCCATATCCCTAGCTCTTACGCTCGTCCAGTTACTTAGTCAGCTCGACGACTGCCTCCTCAACGGAAACTACAAGAATGTTGTCATCTTCCGACAACCATTCTCGATCGATCCCAATGAAAAACTCGGCCCGGCAGGGTATGGTGCTGAGAAGTTCGTTGGAGTCCAGCAGCCGATCGAGTATCGAATAAATTTCGAGAATCTGGCGACTGCGGAGGCACCTGCGCAAGTGATCAGAATTGTCGATGAACTTCCGCCTACGCTCGACCCTCGGACATTCCGGCTCAAGGAGATCGGCTTCAAGCAATACCGCGTCGCGGTTCCCGAAAATCGTGCCTTCTTCCAGACCCGGATGCAGCTTGGCGAGGATGTCGGAAACATCCAGGCCGAGATCTCGGCCGGCCTGAACATCCAGAATGGAACGGTCACCTGGACATTGACCGCCATTGACACGCAGACCAACGAGCGGCCGCTCAGCCCGCTGGTCGGCTTGCTTCCGCCCAACAACGAAGAACGCGATGGCGAGGGCTTTGTGACCTTCACGATCCAGCCGAAGGCCACGCAAACGACCGGTACCGAGATCGCGAACTTCGCAACGATCTTCTTCGATGAGAACGAGCCGATCGTCACAAACGCGACCTCGAACACGCTCGATGCTGACATCCCAACGAGCAGCGTCGCCCCGCTTCCGGCTACGCTCGATACGCCCGAGATCAATCTCACATGGGACGGCAACGACGCCTTGGGCGGCTCGGGTGTGAAGGGTGTTGACATCTTCTTCTCTGAGAACGGCGGGCCGTTCCAGCCGCTCCTCAATGCTGAAGGCCCGGGTTCGGCCGTGTTCCTCGGTAACTGGGGCCGGACATACCGTTTCTTCTCCGTCGCTTCCGATAATGCCGGTAACATCGAGGCGATCCCCGCAACGCCCGACGCTGTTGTCTCGATCCTCGGCGGAGCGACCGAGGGCGACCTTGCCCCACGGCCGAACGGTAATAACGACGGCACGGTATCTATCGCCGACCTGACGCAGGTGAGGCGGTTCGTCTCCGGGCTCGACGCCGACTTCCAATACAACGAGTTCCAGCGCACCGATACCGCTCCGCTCGCGACCAGCGGTGACGGCGTGCTCTCGGTCGGTGATATCGTCCAATCCCGCCGTTATGTTGCCGGGCTTGACGAGGTCAAGAACGCTGCCGGCCCGAATGCCGCCATCGGCGGCGCGACGGTCAAGACCGTTGCGGGCCGCGAATCCGCGATGGGCTCGCGAGAGATCAGGCCCGTTCGGCTTACCCGAGTTGGAGATCAGATCGGCGTCGCTATCGAGCTTGCCGCTCAGGGCGATGAGGTTGCGGTCGGATTCACGCTCAACTTCGACCCGCAGGTCATCTCGAACCCGGCGAACATCTCGCTCGGGACCGGTGCCGCCGGAATGAGCCTGACCGTCAATTCCTCGCAGGCGGCCGCGGGACGGCTCGGCATCGTGCTCGATAAAGACCCGACCCAGCCGCTTCCGGCCGGTACGCAGCAACTCGTGACGATGACCTTCACGGTCGCTCCGTCCAATCCGGCTTCGGCTCTCATTGCTTTCGGCAATTCGCCGGTCCGCCGCGAAGCGGTCAACGGCCTGGCCGAAAGCCTTTCGGTCACCTTCACCGACGCCGCGATCTCGCTGCTCGCACCGACCTCGGCTCCCGCCACGCTAGCCGGCCGTGTCACAGATGCTGCGGGCAGCGGAATCCCGCTCGTCTCCGTTACCGTGACGGACGGCGAAGGCAACACCTGGCAGACCATCACGAGCAACTTTGGCAATTACCGCATCGAGGGCCTCGGCTCTGGCCGGCTCTATTTCATAACGGTCGAGCGGCGGCAGTATCAGTTTGCTGTTCCGACCCGATCGGTCCAGCTCAATGAAGACCTCTTTGATGTCGATTTCCGGGCGGTCAATTGAACCTGGGGAGTCGCACCGCCGATCGACACTTGCCGCCGGACTTGCTCTGGCGGCTTTTTTGCTTTTTCTCCCCGCCGGACGATACGATTAAGGTTTATGCTGCGGCGGTACATGCACAACCGGGAGCGATACTTCGCGATGCTCAATGACAATCGCGAGGTCCGGCCCTTTGAATGGGGCCTTGAGTTCATTGCGCCCGAGGCCAACGGCGGCGACCCCGCTGCCGAGTTTGCCGCCGCTGCGAAGCGGATAGTGGAGACGAGCGACGAGTATTTCTCGCTGCCCTCGGAGATCGGCTTCAGCATCGAGCAGCGGCTTTATCCTTCGGCCGCATCGCTGAGTGCCGCCGAGCTTACCGGCCCGGTGAAGCAGGTCGAGATGCCGATCCTCACCTGGCCGAGCGCTCTTGAGACGCCCTCGGACGAGAACAACACGGCCTTTGGCGCTTACTTTCCGCATCCGGATCGGCGGGCGGCGGTCATCGTGCTTCCGCATTGGAATGCAAAGGCCGGCACTTACTTCGACCTCTGCAAGTTCTTTAACCGCGTCGGGCTCTCGGCGCTCAGGCTGACGCTGCCTTACCACGAAGAGCGGATGCCGCCCGAGCTCGAGCGGGCCGACCACCTCGTCTCGTCGAACATCGGCCGCTCGCTGCAGTCGATTCGGCAGGCCGTGCTTGATACTCGTGCAGCGGTCAAGTGGCTCCGCAGGCAAGGCTACGAGCGCATCGGCGTTGTCGGCACAAGCATCGGTTCGTGCGTCGCGTTTCTTGCCTTCGTCCACGACCTTGATATCGACGCCGTCGTTTTCAACCACGTCTCCGGGTATATGGCCGATGTGGTCTGGCACGGGCTCTCGACCTACCACGTCCGCGAGGGCATCGAAGGCAGCATCTCGCTCGACGAGCTCCGCGAATTCTGGATGCCGGTTTCGCCGATGGCATATCTTGAAAAGCTCGCCGGCCTGCCGCATCGACCGCAGAGGTATATCTACACGCTTTACGACCTCAGCTTCCCCGTCCACCTGACACGCGATACGATGAACGCCCTCCGCCGCCACCGCATCCGCCACAGCAAGGCCGCCATCCCCTGCGGCCACTACACGCTCGGCGAAAAGCCGTGGGTCTATATCGATGGCTACAAGATCATTCGCTTCCTCCATAAGCACCTGCGCTAATACCCAAGTCCGTTTCATTTTTTGCTTTGGCCGTACGTTTCTGTAACGCTTGAGACGAATGAAAGAAATGAAATGCCTGTAACACTTGTAACGCCTGAAACGCCGCGGAGTTTTGAGTCTCGGGTTCAGCCGGCTGTTTGTTATTCCAAATTCCAGATTCCAAATTCCGAGTGCTCCCCTCCTTGAATAGGAGGGGTGGACGCCGCTTCGGCGGACGGGGTGGTAGAAGGTTTTGAGTCCCGGCTTTCGAGATTCCAGATTCCAGATCCGAAATTCCGAAAGCTCCCCTCCTTGAATAGGAGGGGTGGACGCCGCTCCGGCGGACGGGGTGGTAGAAAGTTTTGAGTCGGGCTTTGTCCGGCCTGCTTGAGTAGTCGAAGACGATGGAATTGATGTAGCCCACGTCGCAAGACGTGGGTCGCGTCCCCTAAACGAAGCCGAGAACCGTCGAAGACGGTGGCATTGCAATCTAGGTTTGTCT
This sequence comes from Acidobacteriota bacterium, assembly GCA_019639135.1. Lineage (GTDB taxonomy): Bacteria > Acidobacteriota > Blastocatellia > Pyrinomonadales > Pyrinomonadaceae > OLB17. The sequence continues at coordinate 74,465 of JAHBSL010000005.1, read as the reverse complement.
ATCCACAAAAGAAGAAAGCAGGAAAGCGGAACCCGAAGCTCAAACTTTCTCCCTTCACCTTTATCCTTTGACGCGCCGGTCGGGTCTTTGCCTGCGTGGCCTTTAGGATTCGGTGATCCGGATGTTTCGGCGGGCGAGTTCGGCGACGAATTTTTCGGGGTCGATGGCCTTTTCCTGCGGGGTGGCTCCGCGGGCGAGGACGTCGCCGCGTGCCATCATCTGGGCGATGATGGATGCGGGGAATGCGGTCGTCCGCATCATTGCGGAGAGGCCGGTTTCGGGGTCTTGTTTATCAACGATGTCGTAACGGAGACGTTTCAGCCCGGAATCGTTCGATGTGGAGGATTCCGTTTCGCCCTTACTTACGTGCGGGCCTCTGCAACCAACCCCGACGAATTCGAGGCGGACGAGGACGTAGTCGGGGCCATCGGCGGGCAGGTGTTTCTGGAGCAGTTTTGCGAAGACATTGCGGGGTGTGATCTGAGAACCATCCATGGCGACGAATTGGCCGCCCGCTGACGCAGGCGGTTCTGACAATGGCTCGCTCGAGCATAGTCCGAGGTCGATCATCGCCCGGAATTTCTCGCAGTGGCCGGCATAGCGGATGGTCTTGTAGTCGAGCTCTTTGATCTTGCCGAGAAATGTATCGGGCAGTGTCGAGGTGCCGCCGGAGGTCTGAAAAGCCTCGAGCGGCGGAAAACCTTCGAACTCCAGCGATTCGAGCTCGGTCATTGACGGGACCTCGGTTATCTCGCCGTTGCGAATAACGCGGGCGACCTCGACGTATTCATTGATCAGGCCTTCGACCGAAAAGACGAGCTGGTAATCGAGCGGCGGTTCGGGCCGCTGCGGCAGGCCGCCGACGCGGATATGTATCTCGTCGAGCCGCTCGAAACGGGCGGCACCGTGCATCGCGAGGATCGAGACCATTCCCGGAGCGAGGCCGCAATCGGGAATGATATTGATACCGGCCGCTTTCGCCTCATCGTCAAGGGCAAGCTGTGCATCGACGACGTAATTGTTGCCGCCGAGGTCGCAGAAGTTAGTGCTGGTCTCGATCGCCGCTCGCGAAAGCGACTCGTTATACCAATAATTGACGCACGAGATGGCCGAGTCGTGGCCGGCCATCAGGCGGGCGATGTCCGAGTGGTTTGCGGCGTCAACATGATGGGCGTCGATCCGCGAGGTGCCGACGGCCTCGGCGACCGCTTCCGCCTTTTTCAGGTCGGCATCGGCAACGGTTACCTGTTCAACGCCCGGCGAGTTGTGGATAAGATCAAAGGCCGCACCATGTCCCATGCGGCCCGCTCCGAGTACGAGAATTTTCATACGTTAAAAGTGAGCGGTGAGCAGTGAGCAGTAAACGGAGCTAAGAGCTTAAGGCTAATGGCTTGATTCACCTGCAACTGCTCACGGCCCACTTCTCTACCAATCGTCGGTTTCGTCAGGCTCCTGGCCTGCAATGGTCTCGCCGGCGAATTCCCAGACCTTTTTCTTCCAGTTCCGCATCCCTTCGACGAGGTTCAGCGCAGCCTGCGGATGGGCGGCATTGCGTTCGAGCCGTATGACCTGGGCAGTTACGGTGACGGGGTCGTCAAGATTTTCGGTAACGGTCAGGTTTACCTTTGATCCGACGGTCGGGAGCTTACGCGGTAGGTAAACGAGCGTTCCTGCCGGGCCGACGTTCTCCGTCAGGCCGTCTTCGGTCACCTCATTGCCTGCCTCGTCCTTCCACCGGATCTGGATGGGAAAAGATATGGCGTATCGCTCGCCGTGGCGTCTGTCCTGCATCTGGTTGGGCCTCAACTTATCGGTTGTAGAATCTTTTGCGTAGGGTGAACCCGGCGGGAGATGGTCCCGCGAGTGCCACGATAGTCTAACAGAACGGCTTAATTTTATACAATACTTTCTTGCTGCAGCGGTCGTTAGCGGCGTTTTCGACGCCTTTTGAGGGCTAGACAACCCGTTTTGTAGATGATAGGGTTTTAAGTTGTTCCAAAGCCAATGCCGAGGAGCAGGCCGAAGCCATTGTTTCGGCAACAATAATTTGGTCATGTTTATTAGTGAATAGTGGCTGTTCCCCACGGTGACATCCGCTATTTTTGACTTTTAATAGCTAGTTTAATTTTTAATGGTTGGTTTTATGAAAAATATATTGAAATCGGGCGTGCTCGTGGCGCTCTTGAGTCTTCTGGTCGTGTTTGTCTATGCACAAACGACGACCGAGAAGGCTGAGAACTTTAACATCGAAGAACAGGTAGAAGAGAACATCCCGACAGCAGAAGCAGTCCCCGCAGAAACACCGAAGGTCAACAAAGAAGCCACGGCAAAGCCGGCAGCTGAGAAGAAGGAAGAACCCGCAAAGGCAGAGGAACCCGAACAGGAAGGCGAAAAGCTTGTAAAGAAGACGGCCTCATCGCGTGCACGCGGTGCGAGCAAGGGCCGATTCGTAGCGACCGCCTATTGCCTTCGTGGACGAACGGCAAGCGGTGCGACGGTCCGCAACGGAATAATCGCCGCCGACCCGCGTGTGCTCCGGCTCGGAACTAGGGTCTTTATCGATGGCGGCGGCCGCTCGGGCGAATACCTGGTCGCCGATACCGGCGGAAAGATCAAAGGAAACAAGATCGACATCTGGATGGCAAGCTGTGCGGAAGCACGCCGCTTTGGCCGCCGGACGGTCAGCCTGAGCCTCGCTCAGTAAAACGCAAAGCAATACCATGACCAAGGGCCGCTTCTTTCGGAGGCGGCCTTTTTCATTGTTCAGCGGTTGCGGCTCAGGCCAATTTCTTTGCTGCCTCTTCCTCTTTCATCAATTTTGCGACCTGGAAGATGTAGTGAATGCCTGAGACGACAGCTAAAAGAACCACAAAGAAATACACGGTCGGGAGATAGAAGCTATATCCTGTGACTGCGGCGACGAGGACGAGCGTGACGGCCACGACCTGAACGAAGGTCGAAAGCTTACCGAGCCACGAGGGCCGAAAGCCCTTGAAGCCGGTCATTATATTGATCGCTCCGGCGACGGTGATGATCAGCACGTCGCGGCCGATGACGGCAGCCGTTACCCAGAACGGCACGGGCAAAAAGCGAACTGGCTCAAGCACGCCCGGCAGCGAAAGCACGATAAAGGCCACGGTCATCAGCAGTTTATCGGCGATCGGGTCGATGATCGTACCGAGTTCGGATTCCTGCTTGAAGCGGCGGGCGATGAAGCCGTCGATGCCGTCCGAGACGCCGGCGATGACGAATACCATAAGCGCCCAATGGCTGTGGCCATAGAACAAAAGGCTGGCAAAGACCGGGATCAATGCCATGCGGAGAAATGTAAGCAGATTGGGGATGGTCAGGATCATTCGGCCTTAAGTTCAAGCAGCGATATCTCCGGCGGGCATTGATAGCGGACAGGAAGAACGACGGTGCCGATGCCGCGGGTGATGTAAATATGCGAATCCTTTCGGCGATGGAGCCCGGCCGAAAGGCGCCGCCGCGGTATCAGCCGATCCTTCGGCGTTCGGGTCCGGATGCGGACCTGCCCTCCGTGTGTGTGTCCGCTGAGCGTCAGGTCGATGCCGCGACGGACCGCCTGACGAAAAATGATCGGATTATGGGCGAGCAGCAACTTGAACTCGTCAGGGAATGCACCTTTCATCGCGGCCGGAAGATCCGTTTCGCCGACCATGTGGTCGTCAACGCCGGCAAGCCAAAATGCCGCACCGCGAGCCTCGAACCGCCGGCCTTCATTGACCAGCATATTGATGCCGGCCTGCCGAAAGGCGGAAACGACAAGCGGTGCGTCGGTCCAATGGTCGTGGTTGCCGAGGCAGGCGTGAATACCGAATTCGGCTTTCAGGCCGCCGAGAACCTCGGCAACAGGCTCTATGTATTCCCGCTCGTGCGAGACGTAGTCGCCCGTAAGGACGAACATATCGGGCTTGAGCCGGTTCGCGACCTTAACCGCCCGGCGAATGTGATCGAGCGAAGTGAACGGGCTGTGGTGAATGTCCGAGAGGTGAATGACGCGAAAACCATCGAGCTTTTTCGGCAGCCGCGGAAGCCGAATCTCGACCCGCTCGAGCGAAAGGCTGTTCGCCTCGTCGATGGCGTATTTCGCCACCCGCGAAAGATTGCCGGCAAGTTCGCGCAGCGGCCGCTCGGCGGCGATCAACTCATTGATCCGCTCGGCGAACTTTTCTCTTTTTGCCCTTGCCGGTTTGATCACGTCAGCGTTTGAAATTATAGTCTCGGGTTCGCTAGTTTCCAATCAGCTTTAGGAACTTCCGCTTGCCGACCTGAAGTAAAACCTCTTTATCAGAGACGCTGATCTCGGCCGCAGAGTTCGATGCTTTCTCGCCATCGATCTTTACGCCGCCTTGCTCGATGAGCCGACGGGCCTCGCCCTTTGATGCCGTCAGGCCGGTCTCGGCAAGGAGGTCTGCGATCCGGTAAGTGCCTACGGGCATTTGCTTTAGCTCGATATCATCGGGCACTTCTTTCTGAACGAACCGGCGAGTAAAGTCCTCTTCGGCAGCTTCCGCATCGGCCGCGGAGTGAAAGTCCGTGATGATCAGCTTTGCCAGCCGGACCTTCAGGTTTCGGGGGTTCTCGCCCTTTTCGATCTCAGATCTCAAATTTGAAATTTCCAATTCGGTTAGATCGGTAAGCAGTTCATAGTATCGCCACATCAGCACATCGGAGATCGACATCACCTTACCGAACATCTCGTTCGGCGGTTCTTCGATGCCTATATAGTTATTCAGCGACTTCGACATCTTGTTGACGCCGTCAAGGCCCTCAAGCAGCGGCGTGGTTATGATCACCTGCGGCTCCTGGCCAAACTCGCGCTGAAGATTGCGGCCCATCAGCAGATTGAACTTCTGATCGGTCCCGCCGAGTTCGACGTCCGATTCAAGGGCTACCGAGTCATAGCCTTGGGTCAAGGGATAGAGCAATTCGTGGAGCGAGATCGGCTTCTCTTCCTGCATCCGCTTGGTAAAGTCGTCGCGTTCGAGGATCTGGCGAACCGTCGTTTTGGCGCAGAGCTTCACGAAATCCTGAGCAGTGAACTTGTCCATCCACTCGCCGTTGAAGCGGAGTTCGGTCTTCTCGGGGTCGAGCAGCTTGAACATCTGCTGCTTGTAGGTCTCCGCGTTGGCGTTGACCTCCTCACGCGAGAGCGGCGGCCGGGTCACGTTCTTTCCCGAAGGGTCGCCGATCATTCCGGTGAAATCGCCGATGAGGAAGATGACCGTATGGCCTAGGTCCTGAAAGGCTTTCAGCTTGCGTATCACGACCGTGTGGCCGACGTGAATATCGGGCGCGGTCGGGTCAAGCCCGAGCTTGATGCGAAGCGGTTTGCCCGTCTTTGCCGAGCGTTCTAGCTTCGCCCGCAGGTCCTCTTCGCGGATCAGGTCAACCGTGCCTTTCTTTAGAAACTCGATCTGTTCGTCGATGGTCATAGCGAAAAACCCGATTATACCCCAGCGGAGGTTTCGGGCGTATTCGGGCGGGCGGGAATCGGCTGCCCTTTCTATTTCCGATAAATGGCGATAGCGGGCTATAATCTTGGCGACTCTTACCCGGAGGATCTATGAGAAAATCGATATTGTTGACGGTGGCCACGATGGCCATTTTTGTTGGCGCTGTAAACGCTCAGCAGGATGCAGACTTCAATACCGGCCTGCAACAGTTCAATGCCAAGCAGTTCGAGGCGGCGGCCGAAACTTTCAAGAAGATAACTCTTAAAGAGCCAACGAACGACGCGGCTTTCTTTAATTATGGCCTGTCGCTCTTCAATCTCCGCAAATACAAGGATGCCCTCGAACCTTTCAGCAAAGCTGCTCAAATATCAACCAAGGTAGCCAAGTACCATGAATACGTCGGCCGTGCGAATCTGCTGATCGACGATTTTGCGAAAGCCGCAACGGCTTTTTGGGATGAAGTCCTGATCGAGCCCAACAACTTCAACGCGAATTATTTCCTCGGGTACTCGCTCTACAAGGCGAACCAATTTCCGGACGCGGAAAAATATACTCGGGAAGCGATCAGGATCGATCCAAACCACGCTACGGCAAAAATAAACCTCGGGATGATACTTAACGGACAGAAACGTTATAAGGACGCCGTCGCTCCGCTTACAGAGGCGATCAAGTTGAATCCCAACCTGTCCGACGCCCATTTTAACCTGGGGAACGCCTATTACAACCAGAAACTGTATGCAGAGTCGATCCCGTATTACGAGCGGTCTTCGGTGCTTTCTCCAAAGTCGGCGCTCGTATTTGCCTATCTCGGAGACGCATATCTGAACACAAAACAGAACGAGCGGGCGGTCGAAACTTATAAGAAATCGATCGCACTCGATGCCAAGGAAGTGGTCGCGCAGATGGGCCTCGGGCTGGCGTATATGAATCTGAAGAACTACGCGGGCGTGCGAACGCAGATCGCGGTTCTTCAGGTACTCGATGCGGAAAAGGCGAAAGACCTCCAGCAACGCGCAGAGAAGGCGGGAATGCCTGCTCAGTAGCAATTCGAAGGTATCGTACTTATTACGCACCATGCGTCAGCTTTTACGCATGGTGCGTAAGTCCACTGCGATCGATGCTCGAATGCCTCCGACCCGCCATGCTAGAAAGGGGATCCGCGGGACTCAAAGTTCGCGATACATTATATGGGCATCGGTCGGGCCGAGGGTTTTGTGGCGGAATGCTTTGGGGACGGTGCCGATGATCTCCATCCCGATCGATTGCCAGAGCCGGACGGCCGCCGTGTTTGACGCAACGACGAAGTTGAACTGCATTGCGGTAAAGCCGAGCCGGCGGGCCTCCTCGAGCGAAAACTCGGCCATCTTCCTGCCGATGCCTTTGCCATGGGCAGATGGCGAGACCATATAGGCGGCATTGCAAAAGTGATCGCCGAGCCCGGGCTGATTCGCCTTTAGCCAAAAAGTGCCGACGATATTCTCTTGTTTGCTCCCGCCCGCCGACTCTTTCGTTTCTGTCGCAACGTAAACGTGCTTCTCTGGCGAGAACCAGTAGTCGAGCATCTCTTCTTTCGAAGACCCCGGATCGAAAACATAAGTATCCCCGCCGGCGATCACCTCCCGGATGATCTCCCAAACCGCATTTTTATCGCTCGTTTCCGCTTTTCGGATCTTGGTCATACCTAAATAAGACGCGGTCCGCAAGAAAACAGGACTCACATTTCATTTAATGTACTTCTCGAACCAATCGAGGTTACTGTGCATTGTCGCGATCTGGAGCCTCGGTTCCTGAATGCCGTGGGGTTGACGGGGCAGCACTATCATCCGGGTCGGTACGCCGCGGCGTTTGAGTGCAACGTAAAGCTCGTAGCCCTGCGAGATCGGCACGCGGATGTCGTTCTCGCCATGCTGGATCAGCGTTGGGGTCCTGGCGTTCTTGATGTTGAACATCGCCGAGTGCTTGGAATAAACGGCGGGGTCGTCCCAGAACTCGGATTCGAAATAATCCGGGATGAAAGATGGTATATCCGCCGTGCCGTTAAAGCTCATTAGATTGGTAACGGGAGCTCCGGCCGAAGCGGCCTTGAAGCGGTCGGTCTTGGTGATGATCATCGATGTCATATAACCGCCGTAGCTCCAGCCCATTATGCCGAGCCGGTTTGCGTCTGCGACGCCCATCGCGATGACGTGGTCAACCCCGGTCATCAGGTCCTCGTAGTCCATTCCGCCCCAATCGCGGATGTTCGCACGGCGAAATTCGACACCGTAGCCTGACGACCCTCGTGGGTTTGGCCGCAGAACCGCGTAACCCTTAGCAGCAAACGAGGCAAGCGGATAGGCTCCTCTGCCGCCGACATAACTGCGGTTAAAGACGCCGGCCGGCCCGCCGTGGATGTTCAGGATAAGCGGAACCTTGGTGCCGGGCGTGTAGCCCATCGGATAGGTCAAAAGTCCTTCGATCTCCCGGCCATCCCTGCTCTTCCACTTTACGACCTCGGTCCGCGGAACAGTGTACTTTGCGTATTCGGCATTCGCGTTGGGGACCCTTCGAGCTTCCATAACGTCCTGTCTGCCGACGAAAACCTCGGGCGGCGAATCAGAAGTCTGCTTAACGAAGGCGTACCAGCCGTCTTTACCGGCAAAAGGGGAGCTGATCACGGCGTCCTGGTTGTCCATCATCTGTATCGTGCCGGAATCGATATTCGCATCATAAAGTGCCGTGCCTGTTCCGCGAGCTTCGGTAAAAAGAATGCCGCTGCTGTCCTGATGCCAGGCGAGAAGGTTCGGCTGGCCATCGAACGAGGCCGCCATCTTTCGCGGCGAACCACCGCCCGCCGGATAGACGGCGATCCGGTTGCTTTGCGCCCAGCGGACGGGAAGGTCGCTGACCGAGGCGGCGATGAAATTACCGTTTGGCGAGAACATCGGGCTTGCCTCGGCAGCTTCGGTGGCGGCGAGCACCGAAACCGAGCCCGAAGCTACATCGACGACAGAAATATCAGATGTCGGCCAAAAATCGACGACCGGCGACTTCACGTGTGCGAAGGCGATCCGTTTGCCGTCCGGCGACCAATCGAACGAGGAAACATGGCGACCGACATCGCCGATCTTTTTCACCTCCCGCTTCCCGGCGGCATCGGCGGCGAGCGGCGTTAGGTATAGCCGGGCGAGCTTTACGTTCTCATCCACCCAGCGGAAGTCGTTCCTCGCCTTGCCATTCTTTTCCTCTTCATCTGTCTGCGGGTCGGTCATCGTAAAGGCAAACGAGCGACCGTCAGGCGACCATTCGAAGCTTGCCACCGCACCTTTGCCATCGGTGATCTGTTCGGCCTCGCCGCCCGTCATTCTCAAAACATATATCTGGTTTCGGTTGTCCTTGCGGTTCGAGGTGAAGGCGATCATCGAGCCATCCGGCGACCACTTTGGGTTGGTGGCGGACTTGTCGCCAAAGGTGATCTGCCGGTTATCGCTGCCATCGGTATTGGCCATCCAAAGGTGCGTTATGAACTCGCTCTTGTCAGCGGTCATTACTGCCTCGTTGACGGTGTAAACGACCTTTCGCCCGTCCGGCGAGATCTCCGGCGAGCCGAGTCCTTTTAACTTTACCTGGAGCTCCGGACTCCACGTATATTGCGGATAGGAGGCAGCGGCAAAAAGAGTGATGGCAAGTAGCAACGACGCAAAGCGGGCAAAGGTTTTCATGGTCTCGGTCTCCTGAAATGAATTCGTGGTGGATGTGGCAGGTATTGTGCAACAATTTGCCGCTATCGGCAATCTCAGGCGGCGGAGCGGACGAGCGTGAACTTCCAGACCATCCGCTCGCGTTGCTCATCATAAATGTAGCGGCCATCGGTGACATGCCAGTTGCCGAGATACTCCCAGCGGTTAACGCCGAGCTTGTTGAAGAGCGGAACGGCGTGGGCCGAATCGATGGCGGCGAGCAAGGCACGATTCGCGGCGTCTAGCTTTTGGTCACCGCGGCGGCCCGAGCCGGTGTAGTGGATCACGTCGCGCGTATCGCCGTGGAAATCAGGATAGCAGGGATTGATACGGCCAAAATCGGTAAGCAGCGAGACAAGCCGGCCATCTTTTTGATAAATGCCGTTCCGCGAACGATGGACGGAGGCAACGAAAGTCCACGGGAATACTTCACCCACTTCGATCGGAACTAAGACAGCGGCAGAATCCACACATCCATTTTAGCATTGACGGAATGTCATTAGCGGCCAGACCGCCAGTCCGTTTGTCCGGCGAGGCGGTCAATGGCCCCGAGCATTGCTTTCATTTCGAGCGTGTCCTGCCCCGCGTTGCTTGCTCTGATCAGCTTCGTGTTGGAGCCGTATGTCACGGTCAGTTCCACCCGTATCGGCAGCGAAATGATGTTCGTCGAGTCCGGTTCATTTGCGAAGTCGTTTTCCGCCATCACCTCGGCAAGCCGGGCAAAGGCATCGCGGCCGATGTTCACTTCATACTTCGTCGGGCCGCTCGATGTCTTATTGCCATCGACTGTGCGTTCGGCGGCTTCTACCTTTTGGGCGATGCCCGAAGCGAAGAATGTGAGGGTCGTGCTTTCCGAAATGAAATTCTGGACATTGATGTTTCCAAAGAACGCCGCCGGCCTGGTCGATGCGGTCGAACTCATCGAGCTTCGGAGCAGTGCTATTTGGGTTATCTCGTCTGCCTTGACGACGATCGGGCCTTTTTGTCGCGTGCCGGCCGGCACTGAAGGCGGCTTCCGGCCATCCGCCGGAGCGGTAACTATCGTCGGTTCCGGCGCGGTTCGAAAAAAGAGAAATCCGGCGAATGCGACGATAAGAACGGCCGACGTAAACAGCGCGGTCAAACCGATAGCTAGGACGATCTTTGCAGTTGTGCCTGTCATATTTGCGCTACCATTTCGCCGGACACGGCTTTGGCCGGCCTTCGACCAAACCGATACCGAATTCGTTCATGCCGTTCACGCAGACGATCACCTTCTTTATGTTCGGAAACTGTTTCGCCGTGCGGATGACGGCGGCTTCGAACCGGAGCGTCTGAAGGTCGCCGGGGTTGTAGTCCTCTCGGATCCCACGAACAAAATCGATTCGGGCGGTCGTGCCCTTTACCCGGACATCGCTTAGCTTCATATCGCCGTAAGCAACGCTGGCATATTTGTCGGTGCTCTCGGCTTCGGTCGGCCCGGCGATCAGAGCCTCGATCGTCGGGCGAAGCGGCGACTTGGCATTAACGACGCGCTTGAACGGGATCATATCATCGCCCGGTTCGTCGCGGTTAAACTCCCAGAAATAGACGGTCACCTCACGCGTCTGGCCGGCGATGCCGAGCGGCAGCAAAAGAAGAACCAGCGGCAGGACGCAGAGAAGATGGAATAGCTGAGCCCTCATAAAAATGATTAACCACCGCACGACTCGTCAAAGAGCATTACGGCCTTGCCCTTTTTAAACTCAAAGAGCATCTGGCGATCGCTCTCTGAATGAATGGATCGGAGAGCGATCTCCATCAGTCCGTCGCCGTTCAGGTCCGCGACCGCGACAATGGAATGCTCGGCATAATCTGCATCGATGCGTTCATCAAGAAACTGGCCGTCCAAAAGTACATTCCTCGCTGCCCGGCCCGAGCCGACGCGCAGCAGTGCGAACGAATAATCGCCCGCGGAAAGCTCGAATTCATCCCAACGCCGATAGTAGTGCCCGGTAATGATCGATTCTGCGATACCGTCGCCGTCAAGGTCGATAGAGATGGCTTCTTTGATCCTTGTCGGCGAACGCCTGATACCTTTCGAACGCAAAAATGTCGTGATCGCATCGGTGATGGCGGCATCGCCCGTATCCAATACAGCGGGCTGGAGAGGGACTAAGTTCCAACTGGCCTTTTCACCGATGAAGAGCCCGGGAAGTTGATCGTCGTCGTCGTCGCGGCTGCGGAACCGAACGATCCTGTTTTCATTGCACGCATCCCATTTCTCGTCGGTTTGGCCGATGAGGATCGTCGTGTCATCGGAGTCATTTCGAACGGAGCGAAACTTTGGCGATGCCCCGAGCGGCACTCGAGCAGGCTTCAGCCATTTTCCGCCTTGTGTTCCGCCAACCAGGTAGTTTCCCTGGACGATCGGGATGATCGGTTCCTGTGCCGAAAGCGGTCCGCCGGTCAGCAGCCCGACCGAAACAAATAAGATGATGCGGGTCATATGTCTATCTTCTCGGTGCTCTACGCTGATCTATCGGCAATCTCGGTAAACAGGCCTTAGTCATCGGCGGGGCCGAAACGGTAAACCAGAAACCCTATCGCACGGGCCGGCTTTCCGCCGAATGTCGGACGATTAAATTTGGAAGCGAGTGCGGCACGTTCGGCCTCGGGCCAGAGCTCCTTATTGCCTGTCCGGCCCTTTGCCGTCAACACGGAGCCATCGACATTGATCAGCACCTCGACCTGTACAAGGCCCTTCGCTCCGGACGCTTTCGCTGCCCGAGTGTGATATGGCTTTTCGGCCGAAACGACCTCGAAATTAAGGAACGTATATTTATCACCGACGACGAATCCGTCATACTTGGCCGGGTCAACGGGCTTTATCGGGGCAGCGGGTTTCTTTGGGGCCGTTGCCGTCTGTTTGCCGGCCGTGCGAGAGCCGCGTCTCCCGCGCGATGAGGTGCTTGCCGTGCTTCCGCCGGCTCGCCCGCCAACCGATGCTCCGCCGCCTTCAGCCGGCTTTGGCCGTTCTGCGGGCTCATCAACAGCGGCGATCGCCCCCATCTGGGCACTGGCCTCGGAACAGAGAATGAGCACCGAGAAAAATGCAAATCCAACAAGTGCGAACTTAAACATTGTATTGCCTCCGAAACATTATAAAACGGGACGAGAACGGCCACGCTCTTTTGCCGATCTGTGTCAGCTCAGTTTCCCGATCCGCACGTATTCTATATAGAAACCGCTCCGCATGCGATGCACCCGCTCGACCTCAGCCCAAGACAGAACCGTGCCTATTGCGTTCTCAACCGTAACCGAGGCCGTCTGCACGGAATTCAGGCTGGCACCTCTTGAAAATGAGAACCAAACCGATCGTCAGTCGCCGTTCTCATCAGTGGTATCGGCGGACGCCTCGAAAGTACCGGCCGTCAGAAGCAGCCTTTCGGACTCGGCTTCGATCGTGCCGGACTCAGGTTCGCGTAGTTCGGCCGCTTCCGACCCTCGATGGGCGATGGTTGTGGTCACCTCCGATGTGATCACAATCACCGATCGGCGTTTGATTACAGTTCGCAATGTTGATCTGCTCCTTCGGGCGGAATGGTCAAGCCGCTACAACTCCGGCTCGGCCGTAAAATCGATGTCGGTCAGGTCTTCGTTCGCAACCACGACTCGGCTCGATTCTACGAAGTTGAACTTACGGCTCGCGACCGTGATAACGTACGCCTCGCCCGCCGAAACGCCCTCGAAACTAAAATAGCCGAAGCTTGAGGATGCCGTTCGGAGCGTCGTTCCGCCGAGGTCCGAAAGCGTTACGCTGACGTTGCTTATGCCGCTGCCGTCGGCCGACCGCACACGGCCCGAGATCCGGACCGAAGCGGATGTCGGTGCGATCAGGTTCGCCCAAAAGCCGCCAGAGAAACCGTAACTCCCGCCGTATGCCCTTTGGCCGACGCCCGGCTGTCCGGCGGTTCCCTGAACGACAAAATTGCCGCCGCCCTGTGTGCCGCCGCCGCTGGAAATGGTCAGCTTTTCAACCTGATACGGGCCGCCGGATTGAGCTGTAGCGACCGACGCGAACAAGACGGCCGCGGCAAAGCGATGAAATGCGACCCTCATTTCTCCTCCTTGCAGGCCGCGGCTCCCGGGTTCGCGGCACAAACGAGCGCCTTCAGCGCCGCAAGTTCGGCCCGCTGTGCCCGGACCTGTTCGCGAAGGCTTTCGATCTCTCTGCTCTGTTCCTCGATCAACGATCTCGAGATTCCGGATAGATTTGTGATCGTGCCCTCGACGGTCAGATTGCCGGGAATAATCACCGTGTTCCGATAATCGCCAAGTACGAACTCAAAATCGCGCATTGCCCTTGCAAACGGGCCGATGGCAACAGACATAAACGTCCCCTCTGCTTTTGCGTCGTGCCCGATCGCAATACAGGAGTCGCAGCCATCCGTTTGCGGGAATCCGGTTGCGGCAAATTTTCCGATCGCGATGCTTTCCGAGCTTCCGATCATTCGGGCTCGTTCGCCAATCACAATATTGTTGTTGCCAGTCGAGAAATTACCCGAGGCGTAGCCAATGAATATATTGTTATCGCCCGAGGACACGTTTAACCCAGAGTCCGCGCCGAGAAATACGTTTCGGGAACCCGTCGCCTGTGACCCGGCCGAGACGCCAAGATAGGTGTTTTCGCCTCCGGTTGTGCTGTTTGCACCTGCCCGTCCACCAATGGCGGTATTGGAAGTGCCACTGAGATTGCTTTCTCCCGCTGTGAACCCTATGAATGTGTTCATGGATCCCGTCGTGTTGTCCTCGCCGGCAACGGCTCCGATGAACACGTTATTCGATCCGCTGCTGTTTGCCCTTCCGGCCGCTTGTCCGAAGAATGCGTTGAACTCTCCGGCCCCTGAATTTATACCGGCATTATGGCCGAAATAGGCGTTGTAATTGCCGGTGCTATCACGCCCGGCATTTGCACCAAAAAAAGCGTTGCCTATGCCGTTGTTAACAGCCCCGGCGCCGGAGCCGAAGAATGCGTTTGAGGAGCTAGTGTTCTGGGCGCCGGCCTGATAACCAAAGAATGAGTTAAAACTTCCGCCGGAGTTCACAAGTCCGGCGTCAGAACCGAAAAAGGAATTTCCGGTCCCGTTGGTGTTTGCCCTGCCTGCATTTCTGCCAAAGAATGAATTATCGCGACCCGACGTGTTCGACAAGCCGGAATCTTGGCCAACGAAGACATTATCGGCGCCGGTAGTGTTCAGATTCCCTGCCCGGAACCCGATGAACGTATTGTCGGTTCCGGAGGTGTTCGCAACACCCGAAAATGTGCCAAGAAACGTATTGTTGCTTGCGGTGTTGTTGTCGCCGGCACCGTATCCCGCGAAGAGGTTCCCGGCTCCGGTCGCGTGGAAAACTCGAGTGCTATTGAGTTGGAACGCTGAGGTCGCATTCACATTTGCTGCCCGCAGGTTTCCGCCGAGAATGCCGTTTCCGTTGATGTTGAAATTCGTCGTACCGGGTTGCAGCGTCGTACGGTTCTGGACGTAGCTCGCATCGCCGCCGTTGGTGTTCAAAGCTCCGAGGACGGTCACGTCACCGAGAAAAAGCCCGTTGCCGTTCACATTCAGATTGCCGCCGACGTTCGCCGCTCCGCCTATGCTGCCGGTGCCGCTAATCGAGAAATTCGAGTTTGTCTGCTGGGTCTGCGAGTTGCGGATATAGTTCGGGCTGTTCGGCGTCGGGTTGCGGTCATCGGAAAGCCGCGGATCGGTCGTCTGCACGTATTGGTTCGCTGCGACACCGCCGAGCTGCGAGGCGTCGGACGCTGTCGCGGCATTCTGGCTTCTGAGGGCATAGGGTACCGATGTGATCTTCGGCAGCGGTGAGAGCACGGTGTAGGTCGTGCCGCCGGCCGGCCGGATGCCGATCTCAAGATAGCGATCGTTGCCGTTGAAGGCATTCGGGCCGAAATCGAGCGTTACGGTAAAAACGCCGTCAACTACGGCGACGTTGGTCCGCTCGTTGTTCCCGAGCGGAATGCCGGCCGGGGTCGATGTGGCGAAAAGCCTAAACCGGATATCGTAGAGTCCATTCGCCGGTGACCCGTTGTCGCTTATCCGGCCCTGATAGGTGAATTCGGTCGTCTGGCCGAATGCGGTCGCACCTGCCAGCAAAGTAATTATCAAAAATGCTCTTGCTCCGTATTTCATATTTCTCCCTGCAATTGTTTTCCCCGCTTAGGGGGCTCGCATTTCACCGACTGCCGGAATGCAAATCTGTTGTCTCGGCCCGGTATTTTCTGCTATTCTTTCGCGGGCTTGAAGAGTTGGGCCTCGCGACGCGATAGCTGCCGACGTGGGGGCAATTATTAGCGTTGGGGAGAGCCTGCGTCCTTAAATTCTCGGCTAAATTTTCCTAAATCTGGCTAAACGGCATGGAACCGCTTGGGGACAAACGATTTCGTTTCGGTGAATTTGAGCTCGACTGCGCCCGGCGGTCGCTGACTCGGGAGGGCAATGCCATTGATCTCAAGGCAAAGTCCTTTGATCTGCTTTCCATCCTTGTCGCAAACCGCGGCAAGGTTCTCACGAAGAACGAACTTCTTGACCTCGTCTGGCCGGATCAGTTCGTCGAAGAGAACAACCTGACGGTACAGATCTCGGCACTCCGCCGCGCGCTCGGCGACTCAACGGCCAACCCGCGATTTATCGCCACCATTCCCGGAAAGGGCTACACGTTTCTTGCCGATGTGATCGAGATCGGAATTCCCGAGATCGTGATCGAACGAAAGGAGGTCACGCGGATCGTCCGCCACGAAGAGACCGTTGAGGAGATAGTCGAGGACGAGGATCCGAACGTTTTGGGAGTGCGATCGGCATTGCCGGCGGCTCCGATAGAAGCGAGCTTAGGGTGGGGCTATCGCTGGGGGCCGATCGCGGCGATCGCAACCGCGGTTCTGCTTATCACGAGCATCGGCGCGATGCTTGTTGCCGAGCGTTTCGGCTGGATCAGTTCCGGCGAGCAACAGGAGTTCAGGCTCCAGCGGCTGACGACGTTCTCGGACGTCGGCGTTGTGACGATCACGCCGGATGGAAAGTTGGCGGTCTTCAGCCGGCTTGAACCGGGCGGCGAGAGCCTCTGGCTTCGCGACATCGAAACCGGCGGTCAACAGATGATCCGGCAGCCAGATGATATTAACTTCATCGGACTCGCAGTCTCGCCCGACGGGCGGTATATCTACGCAACGACATTTGCGGAAAATCGAGTTAACCCGAGGCTGATCCGGCTTCCGCTGCTTGGCGGGGCTGAAGAGGAGATCGGAAATATAGCGACCGGCGGCGCCGTGAGCTTTTCTCCGACAGGCGACAGGATCGCCTTCACGGAGTCCCGCTCGTCGCTCCGACAAACGCACCTTTACGTCTCTAGCCCCGACGGCTCGGACAAGCGGCTGGTCTCCGCCGGAAACGACGGCGAACGGTCATTCCCGAACTTCAGCGTGAACCCTGTGGCTTTCTCGCCCGATGGAAACACGATCGCCGCCGCGGTCGTTGAAAAACGCGAGCGTGCCGAGAGTTTCATAGTCATCATCGACCCCGTCAACGGCAGCGAGCGGAGGCTTCCGGGCGGCGGTTGGGACATGATCGACCACGTCACCTGGCTCGATAACGGAACCGTCGCGTTTGTTGCTTATACCCTTGAGCCTTACGCCGGGCAGATCTGGTCCATCTCGACCGCCACGGGACGAACCGCCCGCCTGACGAACGACCTGAGTTCGTATTCATGGCTAGCAGCCGGCGGCGGAAAGGTGGTCAGCGTTCAGCGGAATCCGATCTCGGAAATAGCCGTTGCGGGGTTCGAAGCGAATGCCGACAGGCTTGCACCAAGGCAGTTGCTCAAAGAAACCGGCTACATCGACACAGTCGCTTATACCAGCGACGGCCGGATCATCTACAGCTCGAGCTCGAGCGGAAAGCGTGAGATCTGGCGGATGGACCGCGACGGCTCAGAGCGGAAGCAACTGACCGCAGGGGCAAACCTTGCCTTCGGAATTTCGGTCTCGCCGCGGGACGGGTCGATCGTCTTTGGCGCCTCCGAGCAGGGCCGTTATCGGCTTCGGGTAACGGACGCCGACGGCAAGAATATGCGCAACCTGACCGAAGCCGATGACGAGTTGTTTCCGCGCTTTTCGCCGGACGGCGAGCACGTCTATTTTCAAAACGGGCTTAACGATCGCGTACTGAAGGCGATGCGTTTTTCTTTTGCGGGGCGAACGACTACGGAGCTTTACCCGGGCTATGCGAAGTTTCCGATCGTCTCGCCCGATGGCGAAACGGTCGCTTTCTATTTCATGGATGCAGCCGCGGACGGGCTATGGAAGATCGGGCTTGTGCCGAGCGGCGGAGGCGAACTCGAACGTAAGATCGAGTTTCCACGCTCGGTCGAGAGCCGGCGAATGGCTTGGCACCCGAAAGGGAATTTCATCGGCCAGCTCTTTTCGGACGGGTCCCGGATCGGCCTTCTGCTGCTGCCGGTGGATGGCGGCCCCGCAAAGGAGGTTCTAGGCCTCGGGACCGGAACTGGAACGTGGTTCGACTGGTCACCCGGCGGCGACGAACTTCTGATCTCGACCACGCAGAACACCAGCGACATCGTCGTTCTAAGCCCCGGGAAATGAAAAAGGGCGGCTTTTCGGGCCGCCCGAGTTTCCATTGGAGGATGAGAGATCTATCTTGCCTGAACCGGAACGTCCGACGGCAGCCCGAACCGGACGGCGTTATATGAGCCGTTAGAGCTATTGAGCCGGTGCCAGATGCCGTCCGCCGGGCGGTAAACGGCGATGTCGGTCTTGCCGTCGCCATCAAAATCAGCGGGTGCCGGTATGTCGCCGTTAATACCAAATGTTGCCGCATAGAACGAGCCGTTGCTGCTGCGGAGCACATACCAGGCACCCGACGCCGGTCGCCAAACGGCGAGGTCAAGCCGGCCGTCGCCATCGAAATCGCCCGAGACGGGCTTGTCACCCAACATTCCGAACTGCGTAATTACAACGTTGCCGTTTCCGCTGTTGAGCCTAAACCAGATGCCGCCCTCGGGCCGGAAGACCGAGAGGTCCGCCTTGCCGTCGCCGCCGTAATCGCCGGGCATCGGAATGTCGCCTGCCTGCCCGAATGGTGCCCCGGTAAAGCTGCCGTTCGAACTGAAAAGACGATACCAATAACCGGTCGAGGGCCGGAAGACCGCAAGATCGGCCTTGCCGTCGCCGTCGAAATCCGCCGGAACCGGGACATCGCCGGTGGTTCCAAAGCTGCGGACATCTACTGTATTTGTGCTGCTCCGGATCATCCACCATTGGCCTTCGCGGAAGATCGCGGGATCAGCCTTGCCGTCGCCGTCGTAATCCTCTGCGACCACTTTGTCGCCAGCGGTGCCGAACGTGAAAGCACTAAACCCCGCCTGGCTGCGGCTCAGATACCACGCACCGGTTTCGGGCCGGAAAAGAGCGATGTCGGCTCGCCGATCGCCGTCAAAATCGAATCGCGGATTTGCGACTACCGCCATGCATTGTCCCCACGACGAAACGTAGCCGGTGATCTCATTTCTTGAATAGGGGCAAAAGCTGACGGGCGTTGAACCGCTCAGCGTCGCGTTCATCAGCGTATTGCCGCAGCCCTGGGCCGCCTCGGCATGGTTTGCTCCGAGGTTATGGCCGAGTTCGTGTGCCGGGATCAGGTACTTGCCGGGTGCCCAGCTAATGTATCCGCTGATGCCGTAGGCGTATGAACTGTTCGAGCACATCACGCCAAGGTAAGCAATGCCCTGCGACTGTGCCGTGCTTTTACCCGAGAAAAGATGTGCCGCCGTCCGCGGGTAATTTAAGACCGGATAGTTCGCGTTCCAGTGCAGGCGAAAGGCGTCGAGCATCTGCGATGTGTTAGCTCCGGTAAACGGATCGGGGGTGGTCCACGTGTGCATAAAGGTGACGCGGATGGTCAGGTTCAGTTCCGAGGCAAAGGTGCCCTCGACCATGTTCAGGATGCTCAGGATCTCGGCGTTCGCATTTGCCGCACTTCCAAAGATGTTCACATAAGCCTGGTCGGCATCCGTCGCTAGATCGATCCGCCGCAGCGTCTGAACGGCCTCGGCCGAACTGCCCACCGCGAGCGATGTGCCATACTCGATCTTGCTCGGGATGTCCGATTCGCACCAGAAGTCCGAGCCGTTCTTCGAATCCTCTGCCCGATAGATAACGGCGAGGCCCGGCCCGGCAGCGGTGCTGTATTTGGAGGCGGGCTCGATAAAATATCGGCCCAAGCGCGTCTCAAAGAATCCTTCAACTCCGTTTCGGCCGAGCGTCAGCCGGACCTCGGAACCTGTTACGCCTTCGACCGAGCCTTTGAAGGTATTGACGGCGCCCATGTTGAGCGGCGTCCTGCCCACCGGGCCGGTATCTTCGGCAGTGAAGTCTTCGGCGCGCAGATCATGCCGAACAAGCCGGAGAGTCTCTGTGCGTCCGCCAGCGGGAAGGCGAAGGGTGAGCGAGCCGCTTTCGACCGCCGATTCCGGCAGCCGGACCTCAGTCAGTTCGTAACGCTCGAACGCCGACTCGAGGTCGCGTTTGATGGATGATTCCTGGGCAACAACCGCTGTGCAGGCGAAAGCGAGGATGGCACCCGCAAAAAGGCGGGAAAGAACACTTCGGTTAAACTTCATTTTGGTAAGGCCTCTTTTTCGGTATTGAGTGGACAATGTGGGAGAGCGAAAAAGGGAAATTTGCGCTCAATATAAAAAAACGGCGAAGACCCTAACGTTTCCACGGATTTCTGATATCGTTAAACCCATACAACAGAGCTATTTGACCGACACTTGATACGAAAGCTGATAAAAAGATCCTGGAAATTGCTGCCGCCGGCGGCACGCAAGCGGATCGTCCGGGCGACCCAGCCTCGGTTCACGGCCTCGGCCGCGGCGGTCGTCGTCAGCCCGGAGCGAAGGGTGCTGCTGCTTGAGCACCTCTTGCGCCCGTATTCGGGCTGGGGCTTTCCCGGCGGCTTTATCGATCGCGGCGAGACGCCGGAAGCGGCAGTAATCCGCGAGGTTCGCGAGGAAACCGGCATTGAGATAACGGACGTCCGGCTGGTCGAGGTCCGGACCGTGGATAGGCATCTGGAGTTCATTTACAGTGCCCGAGGCGAGGGGCCGGGCGAGATTTTGAGCGGCGAGATACTCGACCTTCGCTGGTTCGCGGCGGACGAGGTTCCCGAGGGGCTGACATGCCGCGAACGCCGCATTCTTGAGCAGGTTCTTTCAAACGGACATTGATTCGAGGTCCGGGTCTGTCTAAAATAATGGTTTTGATTCTCGCAATTATCCAAGATAAAGGAGATAAGAATGGTTGATCTCGTACCTTCGCCGGAATCTGTGATGCAGATCCTAAAGGAAACCGGTGCATACCGCCGGGGGCACTTCGTTTACCCGAGCGGCAAACACGCCTCGCATTATTTTCAGATGCCGCTGGCGTTTCGCTACTACGACAACGCCCGCGTACTTTCCGTTGGCCTGAGCCGGCTCTTCCGTATGGAAAAGGCCATCTCGAGCCGTTTGCCGAGGGTTTCGGTCATCAGCCCGAGTCCGGGCGGCATTATGGTCTCATTCGGCGTCCGTGAAGCGCTCGGAGCCGACCAGATCTACTGGGCCGAAATGGAAGAGTGCAAACGGCAGTTTCGCCAATACATTGGCGAGGGCGACGTTTACCCGGCGATCATCGTTGACGACATCGTCCGCTCTGGCCGGGCGATCAGGGAAACGATCGATCTTGTGAAAGAGGTCGGGTCGGAAGTGATCGGCATCGGAGCGATCGTCCGGTTCGAGGATTCGCCGAACGACTTTGACGGCATACCGCTCAAATCGCTTTTGAGTTTTGACGTCAATTTCTATGAAACCGAAGACGAATGGCGAGTTTCGCGGAGCGCTTCGGATTCGCCGGAAGAGCGGGTCAGGGCTTAAGACCGTCAAAAAGTATCGGAAATCGGAATAGGACGGCCGCGAATATCTACGCCGTCCTATTTCGTATCCCGGTTAATACTTCCGAGCTCCTGCTGAATTTCACGCCTTTCTACATAAAGCCGCAGGAAGCGGTCACGGTCAAAAAAGAAACGAAGTATCGCCCGGCCCCAGCCGCCGAGTTCGACGAGGTTTTCAAGAGAGAGGAGAGCGATGTAGCCGCTCAGGAACGCCAGCGGAAGGCTGACCAAAGCCCATTCCCATCCGAAAAAGTAATAAACAAAGCTGGCTGTTATCAGCCACGTCAGCGGCATAAAGACGATGCCCGCGAGCACTTTTACGGTCGAGGCGATGTCGTCGGCTCCGTGGCGGGTGATGAGATGCGAAAGGAGCTTCGAGAGCTGATAGGCAGGAAAATGCAGTACCGTCCCAATGATCGCTACCGGCGACAGCATTAGCAGATACCACGTTCCGAGCAAAGCACGGCGGATGACAAAACGGCGCGTCAGATTCGCGAGCGAAAGATGCTCGGGTTCAAGGCCGGCCTCGCGGAGCTTTGCGGCAAAGCTGTTAAGCCGGCGTTCGAGACGCGAACCGGCCTTAGAGCCGCCATCGGTCTCATCAGCCTCAAGATATTTCTGCTTGAATGTCAGTCGCGAGCGGAGGTCGTCCTTCTCGAGCGTTGTGCGGAAAATGCGTTCGGCAAGGGTCGCGGTCGCAAGCTCGGCGTCGTTCTCAGCATTCAGCGTTACCTCGCGGAGCGCGTTTTCTATCCGTTCGGTGAGTTCGCGGACGGCCTCGCGGGAAGGCTGGCCGTCGGCGTCCGGTTCGGCCGGAGCGACCTCAAAAGACTCGCCAAAATGAAGCAGTGCCTCGCTTCTGAAGGTCGTTTTGTTCGTGTAGTAAAGCCCGACCGGAACGATGCGGAGCGTTATCGGCTCTTTTCCCTCGCCCGCCGCAACCGCACCGAGAGCGATGCGTGCTGCGCCGGTCTTGATCGGCAAGAGCTTGGGCGAATTGTGAGAGACGCCCTCGGGGAAAAGGGCGATCGATCCACCCTCGCGGAGCCGGCGATGAGCCGCCTCGAACGTGTCGAAGTTCTTCGAAACATCCTCGCCGGGGTCGATGCGGCGATAGACCGGCAGTGCCTCGACCGTCTTGAGAAGGAACGAGATGACCGGCATCCGAAACAAAGTGGACTTTGCCAGGAAGGCGATCCGCCGCGGAAGGGCAACGAAAACAAGTGCGGGATCGATGAGGCCGTTCGGGTGATTGAGGACGAAGATGACGCCCGTGCCCGCGGGAACGCGTTCGGCGTTGACGGTCGCGATGCGGCGGAAGAAGAGATGGAGTGCGCCGCCAAAGATAGCAAGAAGAATGCGGTAAAGAACGCTTCCGCGACGGTTCAGGACGACCTCCCGAAAGGTCAGCTCTTTTGCTCGGTCGGACATCGGAGAAAACTCGCGGCCGCGGGGCAATGCGGCTAGATCTCGTGGCGGTTCGAGAGTGCCTTGTCCATCGTCACCTCGTCAACGTATTCGAGGTCGCTGCCGACCGGCATTCCCATCGCGATGCGGGTAACGCGGACGCCGAGCGGCTTGAGCAAGCGGGCGATGTAGTTTGCCGTCGCTTCGCCCTCGGTCGTCGGGTTCGTTGCGAGGATCACCTCGGCGACCTCGACACCGTCGTTATTTGCCGGCAGAAGCCGCGGAAGCAGATTTGCGATCATAAGCTCATCCGGGCCGACGCTGCGGATCGGCGAAAGCGAGCCGTGGAGCACATGGTAAAGTCCTTTGAATGACCGGGTCTTTTCGACCGCAAGCAGGTTATACGGCTCTTCAACAACGCAGATGACGGAGCGGTCGCGCTTCGGGTTGGCACAATAAAGGCACGGATCGACGTCCGTAAGGTTGTTGCAGATGGAGCAAAAGACGATCTTCTCCTTCACCTCGCGGAGGGCTTCGATGAAATTATCGACCTCGCTCTGCGGACGGCGGAGAATATAAAACGCAAGCCGCTGCGCCGACTTCCCGCCGATGCCCGGCAGGCGTTTGAATTCGTCGATCAACCGAGCGACCGGCTCTGAGTAGTCTAACATTTACAAAGATAATAACAGGATGGACAGGATGACGAGGATATTTCCGATCCTTTTCATCCTGTGCATCCTGTTTGAACCGCGTTCTGCCCTACATCAACCCCGGCGGGAGCATGCCGCCGAGCTTGCCCTTGAGCGATTCTTCGACCTTGCGGTGGGCTTCGCCGAGAGCGGCAACGGCGAGATCCTGGAGCATCTCCACGTCGCCGTCTTTAACCAGATCGGGCGATATCGTCATCTCAACGACCTGAAAATCGCCGCGCATCTTTACCGCGACCGCACCGCCGCCGGCCGAGGCCTCGACGACCGTTTCCTTCATCTGCCGGCTCATCTCTTCCTGCATTTGCTGAGCCTGCTTCATCATCGAATTTAGGTCCATTCCACCCGGAAATTTCATCGCTTTTACGTCCTTTTATAAAGAAATTCGTTATCCGCAATCGTAACCGCCGAGGTCCGCATTTGCAAACACCTCGGCACGCTGCAAACGTACAAAAAAAAGTTGACGGGAAAAGTCGAATGGCGCTGTTATTCTAACCCTCTAGTTCAAATCAGCGCGATTTGATTTCCCATTAGCCCGTTAAAAACCATAGGAGTGTAGTATGACCATTGGAGCTAAGTTAAGGGTTCTTCTAGCAATGGCGGGTCTCGTTTGCGCGTCATTTGCGTTAATCGTAGTTTTTGCTGTCCCGGTTTTTGCAGCCTGCAGTGCAACAGTTGTGTGTCCCGGAGGCGGTGAGATTTCATGTAGTTGCCCGGGCCAGGGAGCATGTGTTCAGGGGGCAAATTTCGTACAGTGCAACTGTGCGGATCAGCCTGCGATGGAACCCGCATGTTGCGGCGGAACATGCTCGTAGGTCGATTTTGAATGTGCTTCATGTGGACGGTTCTTCGGGTGTTGTGTGAAAAGACTCAACTTTCGAGGAACCGTCTGCCTAAATAAGCCCTTAAAATCGAATTCAAAAAACCAACCCCATAACGAAAGACAATGAAATACTCCCTTAAAGACCGAAGTGGCTTGTACCTAGTATTGGTGACGCTCATTCTTCTTATTTCGAATGCGTTACTAATTTACCAGAACCTGCAACTTAGAAGCAGTCTAGAAAGTGCGAAACGACTCGTAACGGACGTTGGATATCGGTTTTCGCAAATTCCAGCCACGAATCTGAACGGCGAGCAATCTCCGATGGTTTTTGGGCAGGACGGAAAGCGAACGATTCTTTTCGTTTTCAACACGAACTGCGAGTATTGTGTTCAACAGTATGCGGGTTGGAAAAAACTGTTAAGCTCTATCGACCGCAATCATTGGAAGGTTTACGCAATTACATCTCAAACCGACGTCGAACTGATACGTGAACATCTCAGCGAAAACGGACTAATGGATGTTGATGTTCGGGTTGTTCCGACTGAGGAAGTGGCCAAAGCGCGCATTGGGTTTACGCCAATGACCATTGAAACCGATGCTGATGGCGTAGCAACCAAAGTTTATCCTGGGCTATGGACGAAGGATTTTGAGTTTGGCAAGTGATTCTCGGGAACATTTATGAACCTGATTCGTGAAAGCAGTCAACGGAGGTAATTACAATGCTTGCACGTACAGTAGTTTTTGTCGCGTTGTTTATTTTTTTTGTTGCGAATTGTATCGCTCAATCGGCCCTAAGCTCGGACGAACGAGAGGCTCAACGACGAGTTCAGAAGATCATGCTTGTAAATGATCTGGAGAACCGCGTTCGTGAGGTAGCATTGGCTGCGCCGCGGGTGTTGGCTCGATATCGGGCTGCCGAGTGGCTATGGAGCGACAAAGAGGACGACATTGAACGAGCCGAGGATTTTGCAGTCGCCGCGATCGAAGATCTTTATAAGAACCGGGTTGAAGTTCCGTCCCCCTATTTCTCAACACTTTCGTCCCAACTTTTTGCTTTGCTCGACCGCTATTCACCTGAAACCTCTCAACGTCTGAAAGCCAAACACAAAGTCGACGAGTATCAGGAGGATTCAATTCAGTATCATTTACTCAACCAGCCGGGCGGTGAAAAAGCCGCGGTTGATGCGACGATCAGGGCACTTTACTCTATTTCAGCAACGGACACGAATTTGCCGGTTATACTTCTTCGATTGAAACAAAGAAATTCACCCGAGCTTTTCAGGCTCCTTGACACTTTGATTGCCGTCGAAGAAAGGAATCCGGGAAGGCTTGAACTCAACACGTTGGTCTTGGTTTCGCCTTACTACGATGACGTTAATATTCAATCAGGTTCGGCCGCTCGCTTCGGCAGAATAGTACTTAGACGAACCCAAATCGCTTCCCAGCTTCCCTTTGCCGATTTCGATGCGTGGCTCGATCTGTTGAATAGGAACTCTTCGCTGATCACCCGACGGTTGAGTGACCGAGTTCCAGAGGTCGAGGTCTTGCGGGCGGTTCTTGCTTCACGAATCTCACAAAAATCGCGGGCCGAGCGTGAACGCAACGAAAGGATACGAAACAGCATTGACCCGCTCGGAGCCTTGATCGAAGAGGCTGAAAACGTTGATGACCCGATCGTCAAATACGAACTTTATCAACGTGCGGTGGGACTCGCGCTTGACCAAGGTCTCTTTAGGAAAGCCGCCGATCTTGCCTTGGATCTCGGCAAAGTGGATTTAAGCACCGTATCCATCCTCGCTAATGTCCAGAAAGCGATCGTTGGCCAACTACTTGAAAGGATCGCAGAAACAGCGCTGAAGGTTGGCGATGATGTTTCGGCAATTTACGCCGTCGAACGCCAAATGGAAGATGAGCGAAAAGCGGAGGGCGAATTAAGCATCGCAAATTACTACGTCGAGAACCAAAGGCTCGATAGAGCACGAGAGGTTTCGATCAATGCCCAAAAAACAATCGCAAAGATCGAGTCACTTCCGCGGCGGGCCTCGTTTTACATCAAGCTGATCCCGATTTCACAAAAGATCGACCCGACGGGCGTTTACGAGGTGAACGCGCTGGCTGCCCGTTCAATAAACATGATTCCCACATTAAACGTCGAAGATAAGCCGGAAACGGAGAATTTCAAGAAACACGTAGCGGGATTGATGATCGTAAACTGGAATCTTCTCCCGATGCTCGTGAATTACGTGAAATCAGACAACAATGGTGCATCGGACTTTGTAGGCCGAATCGAGAAGAAAGAGGTCAAGCTGGTCGCCGAACTGCTGATTTCAATACAGAACTTCGATCGAGGAGCGGAACCTGAGACACCGTCTAGCCCACCCTCCACCGAAGACGAAACAAATTAGTTTCTAATTCTCGGCATAGCGTGCTATAAATGAAACGAGGTTTATGGCACGCTATGTTATTAAGCGGGACGCGAGCGACCTGCCGGAGCGGTTGACCCGATATAAGAGCGAGGTGAATGAGGAGCAGTTCGCGGTGGTGACCGCTCAGCCAAGGGCGGACGCTGGTGGTTGCGGGGCCGGACGGGCAAGACGCGGGCGATAACTTATCGCGTGGCGTATTTGCTTGAGCAGGGCGTTTCCCCGCAGCGGATATTTCTTGCGACCTTTACGAACCGGGCGTCGCGTGAGATGCTCCGCCGTGTCGAGGCACTGACGGGCTCACAAAACGTCCATCGCGTTTGGGGCGGGACGTTTCACCGCATAGCAAACCTCATTCTCCGCCGCCACTCCGCCACTGGCTGCCTCTGCCCCGACTAATTAGAAAAACGAATCGAAATCGCAAAAAAGAAAAGCCATTTGCTTCAAATACAAAAACCCACGGCGTGAGGCTCGTGTCCAGTTTACTTGACCATATCATTGGTCAAGTCCATATTTGAAGGAAATGGGATCGTAAAAAGTAAACCTTCGCTCTACGCGTGGTTATGGCAACCGCATTTCACTAACGCTAAAAGAAAGGCATTAAGACGATGAAAACACTGATCAGGAACGGGCGGGTCGTAACCGCTGTTGACGACTACATCGCCGATATTTTTATTGACGGCGAGACGGTGACGACTATCGGTAAGATGCTGGATGCGGAGGCGGATGTCGTCATTGACGCGTCGGGTAAGATTGTCATTCCCGGCGGGATTGATCCGCACACGCATATGGAGCTGCCCTTTGGCGGCACGCAGTCTTCGGACGATTTCTTTACCGGAACGCGAGCGGCGGCCTTTGGCGGCACGACGACGATAATCGACTTTGCGGTGCAGTATAAGGGCGAGTCGATGATCGAGGCGGTCGATAACTGGCACGCCAAAGCGGAAGGGAAATGTGCGATCGACTACGGCTTTCACCTGATCACGACCGATTTCGAAGACCACCACACCGAACAGATGTACACGGTGATGGACGAGGGCATAACTTCATTCAAGCTCTTTATGGCGTATCCGGGCGTTTTCCTGGTCGATGATGCGACGATCTTCCGGGCGATGTCGGCGGCGGGGCAGCGAGGCGGATTGATCTGTATGCACGCGGAGAACGGCATCGTCATAAACGAGATCATCAAGCGCTTTATTGCCGACGGCCGCACGGCTCCGAAGTATCATGCCCTTTCGCGGCCGACGATCGCCGAAGCCGAGGGCGTACATCGGGCGATCGCTATCGCCGAGATGGCAGAGTCGCCGGTTTACATCGTGCACCTTTCGAGCGCCGATGCTCTGAACAAGGTCCGCGAGGCTCGCGACCGCGGAATTCCGGCCTTTGCCGAGACCTGCCCGCAATATCTTTTCCGTTCGATCGACGATTACGGCGATGGTTGGGACGGTGCAAAGTATGTCTTCACGCCGCCGCTAAGGGAAAAGCACAATTGCGGCGAGCTTTGGAAGGGGCTGAAGATGGACGACCTACAGGTCATCTCGACCGACCATTGCCCGTTCTGTATGAAGGAACAAAAGGAACTCGGCCGCGAGAGCTTCGACAAGATCCCGAATGGTGCCCCGGGCGTGGAGAACCGGATGTCGCTGATCTATAACGGCGGTGTGGTCGAGAACCGAATTTCGCTGAACCGCTTTGTCGAGCTGACCTCGACCGCCGCGGCGAAGATGTTCGGGATGTTCCCGAAGAAGGGCACGATCGCCGTCGGCTCGGATGCCGACATCGTGATCTTCGACCCCGAAAAGGAACACACTTTCGGAGTTGAGAGCGAACACATGAACGTCGATTACTCGACCTACGAAGGCTGGAAAGTAAAAGGCAAGGTCGAGACGGTCCTTTCCCGCGGCCGCGTCATTATCGAGAACGGCGAGCACAAGGGAAATGCCGGCGACGGGCAGTTCATCAAACGCGGCGAGTGCGTAAAGATATGACCGAAAGGCGAGACGCGTAGCCGACACAAACTTCATTAAAAAAAACGATCTCAAGAATCGGCTGGTATGCGATGATTGGCATTTTCGTCGTGCCGTTTTCTATCGTTTCGCATGAGTTGGGTCATTATTTGGCCTACATCGGTTTTGGGGTAGAAGGTGTGGTCTTGCGTTCGGCGTCGGTTTCGGCCGATAGGTCCGCGTTGACGAGCGGACAGGTCGCGTTCGCAACGGCAATCGGACCTGTAATTACATACGTATCGCTAATTGCTGCCGGGGTTCTGATCAAATACAAGTATCTTCCGTTTCTAGTGATCCTAGGCCTGGCCGTCCCGCTCGGGCGAATAGTTAATTTCGTTTATATCTATTTGCGAGCCGTCGGATATCAGCCGAATCCAAATTTCGATGAGTTCAATTTTGCGAAAGCGATCGGGATCGACCCTCTCTTCGTTGCGATCCCGACCGCGATCGCGGTAGTAATCGCTCTTGCTTATTTTGGCCGCGTCGTTTGGGGAAAAGGTAAGACACTTGAGCTTACCGCATCGATTTTGGGGGTTGCTTCTGGACTCGTTGTTTGGTTATTTGTCGGGCCGATGTTGTTGCCGTGAACAATATATCAGGTGTCCTTTGGTTCACCCCGTGTGCGTCTTCATCCAGTCGGGCGAGCACAGTGACAGCTTTTTCATTATGGGGGGCGGGTGTGTGAAGATTTGAATCGGAGCGAGTAGTTGGTGACGTCGGGAGATGTTTTCGGCATCTCCGCCGCCGGCATGCTTGGTGGTTGTTTTACTACAGCAAAGTAGCTAAGACTTTTTTGACTGCGGAAACACGGTTAACTCAGATTTTCGTAAGGTGTTGCGTGTTTCCGCGGTTCGTTCATTTGCCTAACGTCGAGGCTCCAGAATAATCTCTCGAGCGAGACGATCTCCCATAACTTCACGGATCTGCAGGCGGTCGCGGTAACCCTGCATTTGTTTTTCGTCATTACCGACAACCACTTGGGACAGATTGTCTGCTTTCGCTTCGTTGGCTTCCATCGTCGCCAGATCCTTGTATTCGGTCATGAGCATAATGTTCCAATCGGTTGAGCCGTGTGTTTCGGTGGTCAGTACCTTGTATGAGAGGATCAGCCCTTCTTTCTTTGCTGCTTCCTGTCCACGTTTCCAGCCGTCGGCGATATAGGTCAAATAGGCTGTTTCCATGCCCGGCTTCATCTTGATAAAGGCAACGTTCCAAACCGAGCCATTGCGGTACGGTCGATTGACCTGCGTGTAAACCACGACGCTCAAGGTCATTAAAAGAACGACAACTAGGCCGGCCGCTATTCGATTGTGTTTCAGAATGTTTTTCATTATGTTCCTCGTGATCCTAGAAGATGCTCTGACCGGTGGCGTGGGTAGGCGTTAACCGCATCAAAAAAGCAAACGCCGCCTAAACTCTTCAGAACGCCCGCGGCAACCGCGCGGGTCTCAAAGCCAGTTGCTTTTAAAGTCGAGAAAACCTAAGAGCGGAACGGACAAGATAAGCCAAGCCAAGCCATAATTGCCTCGCCGTTTCGCTCGAAGCAAGTTATTCTCCCGTATCGCTCCACATTTCAAAGCTGCCCCAGATCGCATCTATGATGCTTTCATTGGCGGCGAAGCGGGCTTCTTCAGTGCCGAGGATCATTACGTAATTGTCCGTGATGTCGGTGCCAACGAGAATTCGCAGCTTGCCTTTTCCTCGCGAGGGATGCACGGTCGTTGCATCTGCCACGGCGTAGTCGCCGCCTTCGGCCTTCAGGTCTCCGGGCGTCACCTGCTGCCCAAGCGCCTCAAGAAACTCGACCGCATCATTGAGCAGGTCCTCTTTCGAACGTGTTTTGTCCTTGTAGGCAAGAACGAAGATGTCGATCTCGGAAGGTGCGGGCGTCGTGGCTGCAAAAACGTCTATGCCCTCGACCGTCTCGCTTGCCCCCTCGGAGCCTTCCGGCAGCGAGAAGCCGTAGCCCTTTGTATCGTCATATACATAGATCCAATCCGATGGGACCGGGTTGTTCTTCTTTGCGGACTTCGCGGTTCCGTCCGTAGGCTTGGCTTCGCCTTTTAGTTTCGGCTTTGCTGAACTATCCGACTTCGCGGTATTGCCGCTGTTCGTGTTTGTGGCCGCGGGCTTCGCGGCGTTGGCGGGCTTATTGGCGTTACCATTGGCCTGATCGCCTGTGCCGACCGAGAACGAGCAGCCGATCATCATTGTCCCGAATGTCGCAATGGCGACGGAAGTTATTAGTCTGGTTTTCATTTTTTCTCCTGTGAAATTTCCGCACTGGGGCTATTCAACAACGGCCGTGGGTTTCTTGTTGCGGTAGTAGAGCGTTACCTTTGAGATCTCAAGAAGGTTCAAACGGTCCCAGACGATGTAGTTGCCGTCCTCGTCCTCGATCCTTATGTCCCAATATTTCGCGCGTTCTTTCGGCGAGAAAAAGACATCGAGCTCTTCGCCGGAAAGCAGCGTATCGGCTCCGAGGATGTCCTCGCCCCATTCGTTGGAACTATGCGGCGAGACATAAAATGCATATATCTCGACGCCGGTCCGATTCACAAGAGTGAAATCCTGGCGTCCCTGTGCGGAAACTTCCGAGGCACCGATGCCGGGAAGGCACATGAACCCGATAACCAACAAAGCGAAGATCGCTGCTTTAATTATTTTCTTCATTCTTTTTTCCTCTCTTGATGTAGTATTTCATTTAGGCAAATGCAGGCCGCGTATGTTAACGGCGGACCCAAACCACGCCGTCGGACCAAACGATGCGTGACCCATCAGCCGAAAGCTTTCCATTCTGGGTTGCGAAATCAAGGGCTCGGACGTTGCTGCCTTTGATGGTTCCCCGCGATCGGGTCGTTCCGCCGCGGCGGGCATCGGTGATCGTCAGGTTCGCCCCGTTCTGGCTGATGGACCAGACGTAAGGCGATCGCGTACCATCATCGTAATAGCCGTCCCAGATCCCCTCGACGTCTGCCACGAACTCATCGAAGATGGCGGTGGCTTTGCCGTTCTTGTAATAGAGCGAGACGGAATAGATCTCACGTAGATTTAGCCGATCCCATTCGATCGAGTTACCGTCACTGTCCTCGATCCTAAGATCCCAAAGACGGGCCGATTCTCTGCGGGCAAGAACGATCCCGATATCGTCGTTGATCTCCAGCACGTCCGCGCCAAGAATGTCGTCGCCCCAGTCCTTTGCGCTATGCGGCGTAACATAGAGAGCGTTGATGACAACATTGGTTTTATTGACAACGATGAACGTGTGTTCCGAGCGTTGAGCTGAAAACTCCGCAGCACCGAATACCAGGGCGACCAGGCCGATGGCGAGAGTGCGTGTTATTAGTCCTTTCATATCGTATCTCCTTTGTTTTGAACGGTTAAGCTGTTGTTATCCTGGCCGGTCGCTTTTGCTTAACCCGAGGTCGAGTATTGCAATGCAATAGGATCGCCGCCTTCAGGCAAGTCGAGCCATAACGGATGAAACGGCAGGTGCGGCCCGATTTGATTCTCTGCTGATACAAACGAGAAAGAGGAGCCAAAAGTGTAATGAGCGGGAGTTTTTTTTTCCTGGGTTTAGTTCTATACTGACTTCACTCTTCAGATCGTAAAATCTATGCTTCAAGGCAGTTCGCAGCAGATCAGTGTCCTTCTTTCCGAGTGGGGCGATGGGAACAGGACCGCGCTTGAGCAATTGATGCCGCTCGTTTACGACGAACTGAGGAAAATGGCCCGTCACCATATGCGGCGCCAGCCGGCCGGACACACGCTCCAGACCACCGACCTGATCCATGAGGCTTATCTTAAGCTGGCAAACCGCGAAGGCCCCGGCTGGCGGAATCGAGATCATTTCTTTGCCGTCGCCTCTACGGCGATGCGGCACATTCTGGTGGACTATGCCCGCTCAAAGCAGAGCCAGAAGCGCGGCGGCTGGCAGGAAAGGGTAACGCTGAACGACAACTTCGCGTCCGCCGGAGAACAGGCGAAAGAGATCATTGCTCTGGACGATGCCTTGAGAGGTCTCGCTAAACTGGACGAGCGGAAGAGCCGCATCGTTGAAATGAAATATTTCGCAGGCATCACAAATGAACAGATCGCCGAAGTGCTGCAGGTTTCGCCCGAAACGGTAAAGCGGGAATGGCGATTCGCCCGGACATGGCTGCTTCGTGAGCTTGGCGTCGAGAAATCTTGAAACGAGAATGGACTCGGACAATCTAGGTAGAATCGAAGAGATCTTTCATGCCGCGGTGGAGATGGCGGCCGACGAGCAAAATTCGTACCTGGAAGCAGCGTGCGGCGATGACAAGCAGCTTCGCCGAGAGGTCGAGTCCCTTCTTGAGTTTGAATCAACGGCCGATCATTTTCTGGACGGGGCTCCAACCGCTCTAGCGGCGGAGATGCTCGCGGAGCAAAGTGGGCCGAAGAAGCTCGTCGGCAAGACCATTCTTCATTACAAGATAGTTCAATTACTTGGCATTGGCGGAATGGGCGAGGTCTATCTGGCCGAAGACGCCCGGCTTGATCGACGGGTTGCACTGAAGCTGCTTCCCGATGTGTTTTCGGGGGACCGCGGCCGTCTGGAGCGATTTATCCTCGAAGCAAGATCGGCCTCGGGGCTCAATCATCCGAATATAATCACGATTCACGAGATCGGCGAATCAGAGGGCAGGAACTTCATATCTACCGAGTTCGTTGAAGGGAAAACGCTGCGAGAACTGGTCGCCTCCGGACGGCTTCCGGTCACATCCGCTCTTGATGTCGCGATCCAGATGGCGTCTGCCTTGGAAAAAGCCCATTCGGTCGGCATCGTCCACCGCGACATCAAGCCGGACAACATAATGGTCCGGCCTGATGGGTTAGTGAAGGTGCTGGATTTTGGGGTTGCGAAACTGATGGAGCTTTCCGGCAGGAAAGATCCGGACGGTCGTTTCAATCCCTCGCAGCCGCCAACTATCGGCGGAACAATAGCCGGCTCTATTGTCGGAACTCCCAATTATATGTCAACGGAACAGGCCAGCGGCGACCCCGTCGATCCAAGGTCGGATATTTTCAGCTTCGGAGCGGTCGTTTACGAAATGCTCAGCGGAAAGAGAGCATTTTCCGGCGATGACGCGGCCGAAGCGATCGAGGCAATCCTCCATCATCACCCGGTTCCGCTTTCGGCTGCTGCCCCTGGCATTCCAGCGGCGATCGAATCGATCGTAAGCAGGTGTCTGGAAAAAAGACCCGTTGATCGCTACCAGCAGATCGGAGATGTTCTGAGCGATCTTCGGTCGGCAAAGCGGCGACTTGAGTACAACGAGATCGAAGCAAACCATTCGACCGGCGATCTGGCGGCCGGTACAACAAGGGAGATAATGACACCCGGGCGCAGCGGCACAAGGCCGAACCGCCGATCATTGTATGTGGCCGGTTCTTTGGTGGCGGCACTCATTGCTCTTGGCTCGTTTGTCGGGTACAGGAATTTCACCTCTTCGGACGAGATCAGATCCATCGCCGTGATCCCGTTCAGAAATGAAGGCGGCGACCCTGAGATGGATTACCTATCGGACGGAATGACCGAGAACCTGATCCGCAGTCTCTCGACCCTTCAGGGCCTTTCGGTGAAGGCTCGAAGTACCGTCTTCACCTATAAGGGCAAAGATGTTGCACCCTCTACGGTCGGAGACGAACTGAATGTCGAAGCGGTTTTATTGGGACGGCTGGAGCAAAGCGAAGACGGGCTGAGACTGGATCTGGAATTGGTAGAGACAGCGACCCAGAACGTGCTGTGGTCGGCGGAATATTCCCGGGGCGTAGATGAGCTGGTCCTGCTCCAGCGTATTGTCGCCCGCGATGTTGCGGATAGGTTGCGCCCCGCTTTGACCGCGGCCGACAAATTGAAGATCGCTCAAAATTATTCGACCACCTCCGAGGCCCAGCAGCTTTATCTCAAAGGACGCTTTCATTGGAACAAACGTACGGTCAAGGATCTCGAAAGGGCTGCACAGTACTTCGATCAGGCTCTTGAAAAGGACAAGGGCTATGCTCTAGCCTATGCCGGGGCTGCCGATACTTATGCATTGATGCCCATTTACGGAAACTATCAGCCGCTCGAATATATCCCGAAAGCGAAGCAGGCAGCACTGAAGGCTCTTGAGCTGGACCGGAACCTTGCAGAGGCTCACGCCTCGCTCGGGTATATCACCACGACATACGATTACGACTGGGACCGAGCCGAGACAGAGTATCTGACAGCCATGCGACTGCGACCCGGTTACGCTACCGCTCATCAATGGTATGCAGAGCACCTCGCCTTTCGCGGCCGGACCGAAGAAGCACTGGAAAATATCTCGATCGCGCTGGAGCTAGACCCGTTTTCGCTGGTGATCAATAGAATGAAAGGAAACATTCTCGGGTTTGCCGGCCGTTATGAAGAGGCTATCGACCAACTGAATCGAACGGTCGATCTTCATCCCGAAAGCCCTGTGGTAAGGTTCAATCTCGGTGAGGCTTATGCGGCGAGGGAAATGTACCCCGAGGCGATCGAACAGTTTTTGACGGGCTTCAGGCTCGAAGGGAGAAAGAACTACGAGATCCGCCGATATGAGAATGCCTACAAGCTAAGAGGTTGGAAGGGGTTTTGGATGGAGTATCTCGCTAGCCTGATAACGCTCCAAGAGGCCATCAATGACGCAGAAGAAAAGATCTATTTCGACAATGAAAGTCTTGCTTACGCCTATGCAGCGACCGGCAATAAAGAAAAGGCGATCGATTTCTTATACAAGGCCTACGAGGCACGTGACCCGCACCTTGTTACCATTCGCACCTCGGAGGTTTACGATTTCCTAAGAGATGATCCGCGATACATTGAGCTGATCGCGAAGATCGGACTGCCGAGGTAGGATGCGTCGTAGTTCATTGCCCGAAGCGATCGCCAACGGTCTCAGTTCAGAGGTCAACAATATAGTCAGGCTTTGATCAGGTATCAGCATATTGGAAAATCTGGGCTATACTAGCCGAATTCACTCTATGAAACGATGCCCCGAATGCATGCGGGATTACTACGACGATTCGCTGAGCTACTGCCTCGACGACGGTTCAGTACTGCTTGAAGGGCCATCGAGTAACCCATCGTTCACAGTCGAGCCGGCGACGGCGGTGATGCCGTTTCCCGGCATCGCTGACCAGCCTACCGTCCGTTCCTGGTTGGGTGAGGCAGCCGGGCCGCCGCTCAATTCGACAGCGGTTTTGCCGTTTCGGAATCTAAGTTCGAGCGGAGAAGGCGATTACTTTTCGGACGGGCTCGCGGAAGAACTATTGAATGTACTTTCGAAGATCGAGGGGCTGCAGGTCGCGGCACGAACATCCGCCTTCTATTTCAAGAATGCGGCCGCAACGGTTGTAGAGATCGGCCGTTCCCTCGGCGTAGCAACGGTGGTAGAGGGGAGTGTCCGCTCGGCGGGCGAGCGGGTCCGCATTTCGGTAAGCCTGGTAAAGGTCAGCGACGGCTTTCAGCTTTGGTCGGAGACCTACGACCGAACGCTGAGCGATATCTTCGCGGTTCAGGACGACATCGCACAATCGGTCGTTCAGGAACTTCGTGGATTGCTGCTTGGTATTGAGCCTGAGGAGATTCCGTTACTGTCGGTCGAGTCCGAAGTTGCGGAGGCCGTTCGCGGACGGACGGCCGATCCCGAAGCTCATCGGCTGATGCTGATGGGCCGCTACCACCTCGGTTTGTACACGCGTGAGAATGCCGAAGCGGCGATCGAGTTTTTCATGCGGGCCCTTGAGATCGATCCGGGGTTCGCCCTTTGTTGGGCAGAGCTTTCGCGGGCGCATTCGGTCTGTGGCGGGAAGGCCTGGTCCAATACCGATGAGGCCTTTGCCTTGTCTCGCAAAGCGGTCGAAAAGGCTTTGGAACTTGACCCCGAATTGGCCGAAGCACACGCCCAACTGGGACGGGTCCAAGCTGCATATGATTGGGACCTAAAGGCTGCGGAGGCTTCCTACGACCGTGCCTTGGCTATCGCCCCGGGAAGTGCGACGGTGCTGGACGGTGCAAGCATATTGGCTTACAAGCTTGGGAACTTCGACCGTGCTCTTGAGCTTAGCCGTCGGGTGCTTGATCATGATCCGCTAAGCGCTCCCGTTTGGCACAACCTCGGATTGCTTTGTCATTCCGCAGGCATGCTGAAGGAAGCCGAGACCGCGTTTCAGCGGTCGCTCGAAATGCCGACAAGCGGCTTAGCCACCAGCGCTTTGCTGGCGCTGGTCGTGCTTGATCGCGGCGATTCCGTTCGGGCCAAAGAACTTGCGAATGCCGAGCGGGATGAGTATTGGAAGGACTGGGCGATCGCGATGATCGAACACAAAGAAGGAAACACATCCGCTTCAGACTCGGCACTCGAAAGATTGAAAGCGGAAGCTACGGTCGGGGATGTATTTCAGATCGCAGAGGTACATGCGTTCCGCGGGGAAGCGGACGAGGCGTTCGAGTGGCTCGAACGCGCTATCGCGGCTCGCGACGCCGGTGTGACGCACGCAAAGGTGGATCCAAGGTTCAGCAACTTGACCAACGATCCCCGATGGCTTCCTCTCATGGAGCGGATCGGCCTCGGCGACTGAGCAGCAGAACTTATTCTTCCTTTGTGTTCGGTTCGCGGGTATTCGGCTCGCGAGTGTTCGGCTCCCGCGAACTTAGATCCAAAGTATTGGGTTCGCGGGTATTCGGCTCGCGGGTATTCGGTTCGCGTAGCGATGTTTCGTCAGATTCGTCGATTGTGTTCGGTTCGCGCGGATTACTCATTGTGTTGCTCCTTTTGCACTTAAATGCCGTTAACTCTAGATGGGCCTGCCGCAATTGTCAACTAAAGGCCTGAGTCCTTGGTATCGGAATATATGAAACGCTGCCCTGAATGTGGTAGAGACTACAACGACGATACGATGAGTTTTTGTCTCGACGACGGAGCAGAACTGCTCTTCGGCCCGGCGAGCGCACAGTCTGACGAGCCGGCGACCGCGATACTGTCAGAACCGGGAGCGATAGCGACAGGGGTCTCATCGGACGAGCCACAAACTGCGATCCTACACTCGACGGCGGCTCCGGGCGAAGCTCCGACTCGTGCGCAGATACATACTACGGAAAAGACCGCCATTCTAAGCACAGGAGCGGAGGCGGAGCCTCAAGAGAGTTTAAGTGGCTCGACGGCGAAGCAGAGCTTCGCCGCTCGGCGAGGTGCGAAGCCAATGATCGTGGCGGCGGTGGCGGTCGTTCTTCTGGTCGGTGCGTTCTTTGGTTATCGATATTTTGGCACTGGCGGGTCCGGGGCGATCAATTCAATTGCCGTGATGCCGTTTGTTAATGAGAGCAAGAATGAAGATTTCGAATATCTCTCAGACGGGATGACCGAAACGCTGATCAAGAGTTTGTCGGAGCTGCCGAATTTGAATGTCAAACCGCGTGCGACGGTCTTTCGTTACAAAGGTAAAGATACCGACCTGAAAACAATCGGCAAAGAGCTTAACGTCGAGGCGATCCTGAGCGGTCGAGTGGTTCAGCGTGGCGAACAGTTGACCCTTTCGTTGGAATTGGTCGATGTCCAAAACGACAAAGTGCTGTGGACGGAAAGCTACATTCGTAAACAATCCGACCTTGTTACCCTTCAAAGCGAGATCGCTAAAGATGTTTCGACCAAGCTCAAATCGAAACTTTCGGGGGCGGACGAAGCGAAAGTAACCAAAACCTCCACGGCAAATCCCGAAGCCTATCAAGCGTATCTGAAAGGTCGTTATTTTTGGAACCGGCGGACAGCGGAGAAACTCAAAAAAGCGATTGAACAGTTCAAAATTGCGACTGAACGCGACCCTAATTACGCGTTAGCTTACTCCGGTCTCGCCGATTGTTACCTTCTTTTGCCCGAATACGCCGGAACTCCGAACAGCGAAGCTATGCCGCAATCAAGGGCGTATGCGGAGCGAGCAATAGCCATTGATGAAAATTTAGCAGAAGGACATACTTCGCTCGGAGGCGTGAATTTGAAATCGTGGAAATGGGCGGAAGCTGAACAGGAGTTTAAGCGGGCGATCGAACTTAACCCAAATTATGCGACCTCCTATCACTGGTATTGTGTTCTGCTGAGATCTCTCGGACGTTTTGACGAAGCCGCACAGAAGATTGAGAAGGCACAGGAACTTGACCCGCTTTCCTCCGTTATCGGCAACAATGCAGCCCAATCCTATATGATTCGGAAAGACTTTACGAAGATGAATGAATCCGCTCTCAAGTTGATTGAACTCTATCCGGACTATAACTTCGCGTATCAACTTTTGGGAGAATCATATCTAAAACTCGGACGTGAAACTGAAGCCCTCGCAAATTTACAAAAGTCAGCGGAAATGAGCAACAGAGCAAGTTCCAACCTTTCGTTTTTGGGACACGGATATGCGGTGGCAGGAAAGCGAAGCGAAGCAATCGCCATCATCAAAGAACTTGAGGAAAGATTTGCCGGAAACGAATCAAGCGGAAGAAACATTGCCGCAATATATGCTGGCTTAGGCGAGAAAGACAAGGCATTTGAATGGCTGGAAAAAGACTTCCAATCCCGAAGCGGAGAGTTGGCATTCATCAGATGGTATATGCAATTTGAGTCTCTCCGCGGCGATCCGCGATACGCTGAATTGCTGAAACGGATGGGTTTGCCGGATTAAGGTTCGTCTTGGGCAAAGACATAGAAAAGACGATCGAATATCTGAACAAAGCGTAAGAAAACAGTGAAAAATTTACCGACCGCAAGGTTGATAAAATTTGTGACTTCGTGCGAGACGACCCGCTATCCAATGGATCATTCATAAGAATCAGGATGCCGGGATAAAGTTATGGTAAATTATCGGTGACATGAGAATTGAGCAGATCGCAAGCAGAAGAAATGAGATCGAGATGATCGCCAAACAGCATGGGGCGACAAATATCCGTGTTTTCGGATCGGTTGCGCGCGGGGATGCCGACGACGAAAGCGATATCGATTTCTTGGTTGAACTAGAACCGGGCCGAAGTTTGCTCGACCTTGGCGGATTGCTGATCGACTTGCAAAAGCTTCTCGGGCGGCCGGTTGATGTGATTACAGAGAAGGGCCTAAATCCGCGTATTCGTGAGCGAGTGCTCAGCGAGGCACGGGCAATATGAGAGATGACCGCGAACGTCTGCTAGATGTTCTCGAAGCCATCGAGAGGATCGAAAAGTATACAGCTCGCGGCCGCTCGGCTTTTGACGATGACGAATTGATCCAAACCTGGGTTTTGCACCACCTTCAGATCATCGGCGAAGCCGTTCGAGCTTTGTCACCGGAAACAACTTCAAAAGCAGAAGAGATCGAATGGCAAAAGATCATCGGGATGAGGAATATTCTCGTTCATAACTACTTTAGTATTGACACCGATATCGTCTGGGCCGTGATCGAAAATGACCTAGAGCATCTCAAAACTATCGTGAGATCCCATTTCGAACAATTGGATGACAATTAAGAACGCTGAATTTGTCGAACTAACCGAAGACATTTCCGCTTCGCCGTTGTGGAATGCCGACCTTGCTCCGACGACTATCGGCCAGCGGACGTGGTCCACGTGGAACATCGCCGCTCTCTGGATCGGGATGAGCGTCGTAATTACGACGTACATGCTCGGCGGCAGCCTGATCGCCCAGGGGATGACGTGGTGGCAGGCAATGCTGACCATCCTGCTCGGCAATTGCATCGTGCTTGTTCCGATGGTGCTAAATGCCCACGCCGGCACGAAGTACGGCATCTCGTTCCCGGTCTTGCTGCGGGCCTCGTTCGGGACGAAAGGCGCGAATATTCCGGCGATGCTCCGGGCCGTGGTCGCGTGCGGATGGTTCGGGATACAGACGTGGATCGGCGGCACCGCGATCGATGCTTTGCTCGCAGCCTTGTGGAGCGGCTGGACGGAGTTCGGCGGCGTAATTGCCGGAAACCCGGTGCATACGTGGCTCTCATTCTTTCTTTTTTGGGCGATACAGGTCGCGATAATCCTCCGCGGCATTGAGGGCATAAAACATCTTGAGTCGTGGGCGGCACCGCTGCTTTTGCTTGGCGGGCTGATCCTGCTCGTCTGGGCTTCGAGTGCGGCCGGCGGGCTTGGTAATGTGCTCTCAAGGACGACCGCATTGCAGATAACGCAAGCGAATTTCTGGTCGATCTTTCCGGCGGCATTGACCGCCTCGGTCGGATATTGGGCGACGCTAAGTCTAAACATTCCCGATTTCACACGCTATGCAAAGAGCCAGCGTTCGCAGATGCTCGGCCAAGCTCTCGGTCTGCCGCTCACGATGACGGCATTTGCCTTTATCGGGGTCGCGGTGACGAGTGCGACCGTGATCATTTACGGCGAAGCGATAGCCGATCCTGTGAAGCTTATTCAGCGGTTCGACAATGCGGTCGTCATACTTTTTTCGATGGTCGTTATCTTCCTCGCACAGTTGACAACGAACATGGCCGCGAACGTAGTCTCGCCATCGAACGATTTCTCGAATCTTGACCCGAAGCGGATCAGCTATGTCACCGGCGGGTTGATAACGGCGGTC
This sequence comes from Acidobacteriota bacterium, assembly GCA_019639135.1. Classification (GTDB taxonomy): domain Bacteria; phylum Acidobacteriota; class Blastocatellia; order Pyrinomonadales; family Pyrinomonadaceae; genus OLB17. The sequence goes on along the minus strand of JAHBSL010000005.1, from coordinate 33,342 downwards.
ATCGGGATCGTGATGATGCCGTGGCAGTTGATGTCGTCGATGGGTGCGTACATCTTCACGTGGCTCATCGGTTACTCAGGCCTGATGGGAGCGATCGGCGGTATCCTGATCTGTGACTATTGGCTTATCAAAAGACGCCGCATCGAGCTTGCCGAACTCTACAAAACGGACGGCATCTACTCATATGCAAACGGTTTCAACTGGCGAGCAGTTGCGGCACTCGTGCTTGCGATAGCGCCGGTCGTCCCGGGCTTTCTACGAGCGGCCGCAACGCCGGGCGGGCAGGTCGCAGACCCGAACTACTTTGACACGCTTTACACTTACGCGTGGTTCGTTACCTTTGGAGCGGCGTTTGTGTTGTATTATGTGCTGATGAAAACTATTTCACCGCAAAGACGCGGAGACACAGAGCGGGGAAACTGAACCGCGGAACTTTAGTTTTGCTCGCTATTCTCTGCGTCTTTACGTCTCTGCGGTAATGGGATTATGCCAAGAACAATCAAAGCCGGCCTGATACAGGCCCATAACGTCGCACCGGTCGACGCTTCGATCGACGAGATCAAGAAGGCGAACATCGACAATCAGATGAAGATTGTCGAAGAGGCCACCCGACAGGGCGTGCAGATGCTTTGTTTTCAGGAGATCTTCACGACGCCGTATTTCTGCGCTGAGCAAGAGACGCGATGGTACGAGGCGGTTGAGAAAGTGCCGGACGGGCCGACCGTGCAGTTAATGCAGAGTGTAGCCAAAGAGCACGGTATGGTGCTCGTCGTGCCGGTATATGAGGAAGAACAGGCCGGCATTTACTACAACACCGCGGCGGTGATCGATGCCGACGGCAAGTATCTCGGCAAGTATCGCAAAACGCATATTCCGCATGTTGCACCCGGCTTTTGGGAGAAGTTTTATTTTCGGCCGGGCAATTTGGGCTATCCGTGTTTTGACACAGCCTTTGGACGGATCGGTGTTTACATTTGCTACGACCGGCATTTTCCGGAAGGGGCAAGATGCCTCGGGTTGAACGGTGCTGAGATAGTTTTTAATCCATCTGCAACTGTAGCCGGGCTCAGCGAGTATCTCTGGAAGCTCGAGCAACCGGCACATGCAGTCGCGAATGGTTATTTCGTTGGAGCGATCAATCGTGTTGGCACCGAAGCTCCGTGGAACATCGGCGAGTTTTACGGCCAGTCGTATTTCTGCGACCCTCGCGGACAGATCATCGCTGAAGGCTCACGCGACCAGGACGAACTCATCGTCGCAGACCTCAACATGGACAAGATCCGAGAGGTCCGAAACACATGGCAATTCTTCCGCGACCGGCGTCCGGATCTCTACGGCCCGATCGTTGAAGACTAAATTTCCGGAACCGAACAGAATGAAAACTCGCGTTGAAAACAGACAAAAGGTCTTTGCACGGATCAATGGCATTCGAAGTGAACTTCGTGAACTCGGGGTGCGTCGGATCGGGCTGTTTGGTTCTTTCGTTCGGGATCAACAAAATGATGAGAGCGATGTCGACGTTCTACTTGACTTCGAACCGGAGCTGAAGAACTTTAACAACTTTATGACAACAGCGTTCTTGTTAGAAGACACGTTTGGTCGTCGGGTTGACGCTGTTACAAAAGAATCGCTAAGTCCGCATATCGGCCCTAAGATACTTCAGGAGATCGAATATGGCATTATCGACTGATAATCTTATCAGCCATACCCTCGATGAGGCTGAGTTCCTTTCGTCGCAAGTTGACGGGTTGACCAAACCCCAATACCTACAGGATGAAGTGCACAAGCGGGCATTCGTGCGAAGCATTGAGATCATCGGTGAGGCGGTTAAGAAACTCCCCGCCGAATTCCGGGAAAAGCATCCGACCATACAGTGGCGACTTATCGCCGGAATGCGCGACAAACTGGTTCACGAGTATTTTGGGGTTGATCACGAGATTGTCTGGGATGCGGCCGTTAATCGTGTGCCGGAACTTGCCGCAGCGTTGGGCAACACGGACGGAACTCTTGAAGAGATAATATGATGATGCGACCATTGGCAGCCACATTCTTGATGCTTTGCTTAGTTTTCGTTGTGTTTTCGCAAACGCCTGAGACGATCGAAAGCGAATTGTTGAGCCAGCTGGAAGGTATTTCCAAATATGGAAACTACGGCGGTGAATATGATGAGACAAAGCTTTACGCGGGCAATGACGAATTTCGCCGTAAGCTAATGCAATACGGCACGCGGGCTGATCTGCTCACTTACGCTTTCCCTCGTCTGAGCGATGCGATGTATATCGCGACCTCAAAGGACGGCCGTCTCCGGATCTATTCCTGGGACAAGCAGACCGGCGGCACGATGCGGGATTTCGCGGCGGTTTACCAGTTCAAAGGCAAGAGCGGGAAGGTCATCACCTTCGCGGAGAATGACGAGGACGAGTCGGCGGGTTCGTTCTATCCTGAGGTATTCCAGTTGAATTCGCGGCAGGGGACGATCTATCTCGCGACATCGACGTTCATCGGATCGACATCAATGCACGGGCAGTCGATCAAAGTGATCCGTATCAATGGCGATGACCTTGACCTGAATGCGAAGCTCATCCGAACCGCCGAGGGGCTTACCAACTCGGTCGGGTTCGGTTACGATTTCTTTTCCGTTGTTGAAAGGAAGGAGCGGCCGATCAAGCTCTTCGAATTCAATGAGGCGCGGAAAGAGTTTCGTTTTCCCGTGGTCGTTGAGGACGAGAATACTCCGCAAGGCCGGGTTACCAATCACTTTATCACGTATAGGTTCAACGGCCGTCATTTCGTGAAGGTAAAGTAGATGCAGCATCGCGAACGATATTCCTCAGGGGCAAAATGGGAGTCGATCGTCGGGTATTCGCGGGCCGTGCGGGTTGGCGACCGGATCTATGTGACCGGTACGACGGCGACGGACGAGAACAGCAACATCGTCGGTGTCGGCGATGCATACCGGCAGACGGTGCAGTGCATTTTGAACATCGAACGGGCGTTGAAGCATTTTGACGCGACGCTCGAAAATGTCGTTCGCACGCGGATGTTCGTGACCGATATCTCGCGGTGGGAAGAATACGGCCGGGCACACGGCGAGTTTTTCCGCGAGATAATGCCGGCGACGACGATGGTCGAGGTCTCGGGGCTGATCGATCCCGATATGCTGGTCGAGGTCGAGGCCGACGCCGAGTTTTGATCGATTTCAATGTCCAAAATCACAATTGAACAGATCGAGCAGAACTTCGCCGAGCTTCACCCGCTGATGTCGGCTGCGGAGGCTTTGGCCGAGGCGAACCGCTGTCTTTATTGCTATGACGCGCCGTGCATGCATGCTTGCCCGACGCACATCGACGTTCCCTCATTCATCAAAAAGATCGCGAGCGGCAATCTGAAAGGCTCGGCACGCGTCATCTTTGACGCAAACCCGATCGGGTCGACGTGCGCCCGCGTGTGCCCGGTCGAGGCACTCTGCGAAGGTGCTTGTGTTGAGAAAACGCTCGTTCAAAAGCCGATCGAGATCGGCCGACTTCAACGATATGCGACAGAAAAGACGTTGACCGATGGCGAGCCTGTTTTCGCTCCCGGCGAGCTGAATGGCCTTTCGGTCGGGATCGTCGGTTCCGGGCCGGCCGGGCTTTCGTGTGCGGCGTATCTTGCCCGGCTCGGTTACGCGGTGACGGTTTACGAGCGGCGGGCCGAACCAGGCGGGCTCGATACTTATGGCATGGCCGAGTACAAGATGACGCGGGCAGATTCATTAGCCGAGGTCGGGCTGATCGGGAAAATGGGCGTGAAGTTCGTGACCGAAACGTCGGTGGTTGCCGATGGCAGCGAAGCCGCAGTAGGAACGGTCACTGCGGGCGAACTCCGCTCGCGGCACGACGCGGTCGTCATCGCCGCCGGGCTCGGCGCAACGAACCGCCTCAATATTCCCGGTGAGGATCTGCCCGGTGTCATCGACGCATTGACATTCATCGAAGCGATCAAGACCCGCGATTGGAGTTCGGTTCCGCTTGGCCGCCGAGTTGCCGTTATCGGGGCAGGGAACACGGCCATCGATGCCGCGACGCAGGCAAAACGCCTTGGTGCCGAGTCCGTGATGCTCGTCTATCGTCGAACCAAAGCCGATGCGCCTGCCTATGATTACGAGATGGAGCTTGTCCGCCGGGACGGCATCGAGTTCCACTGGCAGACAACGCCGGTGGAGATCTTGGGTGACGGCCAAGTTGCCGGGCTGCGCTGCAAAATGGCCGATGGCGGCGAGGCCGTGATCGATTGCGATCAGGTGATCAAGGCCATTGGTCAAGCGAAGCTCGGGCCTTCGCTTAGCGAGATGTTCGGTGTCGAGATCGACGAAAAAGGCCGCATTCGCGTTGACGATGAAATGCGGACCTCGGCGGCCAAAGTATTTGCCGCGGGCGATTGTGTGAACGGCGGAGCCGAGGCAGTTGATGCGGCCCAGATGGGCAAGCTGGCCGCGATCGGTATTCACCGCGAGTTCACGGGCGAACGAATAACGTTTGCGGGCTCGGGCGTTTCGAAGTAAACTTTCGCAAAAGCTTTTCTAACCACGCAGACAATTTCGTTCAAGGACCGGGACAAATATGGAAAATGAAACCGTACCCAGCGCAAAGCCGACCGGCTTTGTTGACCGTGCATTGGATCTTATCGAGCGAATAGGCAACAAACTGCCGGATCCGGCTGCATTGTTCCTGATCCTGCTTTTTGTCGTCTGGATCTGCTCAGCGATCTTTTCCGGAATGTCGTTCGCAGAGCTCGACCCGCGTTCGCAGAAGCCGATCGTAGTTAACAATCTGTTAACCGGTACGGCGATCGCTACGTTTCTTTCGACGATGGTCTCGACCTTCATGGCATTCCCGCCGCTCGGAGTGGTTCTGCTTGCTCTGCTCGGCGTCGGTGTTGCGGAACATACCGGTTTCATCAATGCTTCGCTAAAGGCTCTGCTCAACATCACGGCACCTTCCTTGCTTACGCCGATGGTTGTCTTCGTCGGCATTATCAGCCACACTGCGGTCGATGCCGGATATGTACTGGTAATACCGCTCGGCGGCGTTATCTTTTACACCGCAGGCCGGCATCCGCTTGCCGGCATCGCAGCGGCCTTCGCCGGCGTCTCGGGCGGATTTAGCGCTAATTTTATTCCATCGAGCCTCGATCCATTGCTCGCCGGCCTGACGCAGACCGGAGCACAGTTCATCAACCCGAACTACGTCGTAAACCCGCTCTCGAATTGGTATTTTACGGCGGCATCTACTCTCTTGCTGGTCGGGCTTGGCTGGTTCGTGACCGACAAGATCGTTGAACCGCGACTCAAGAAAACGACCGAGGTCGATGGCGATCCGGACGACATGCCACAAATGGAAACGCTTGGGCCGAAAGAGAAAAATGGCCTTATTGCCGGGCTCGTCTCGATGGTGATCGGCATCGCGATCCTTGTGGCTCTTTCACTTCCGGCGGATTCAATGTTCCGTTCACCGGCAGGGTTCAAAGTTACGGCCGGTGCGGTCGAGAAATTGAAAGCTGAGGGAATGCCCGAGGACATCGCCCTAAAACTTGGGCCGATCCTTGAACAGGAGATCTTTGGAAAAGCGGCGCTCGATACAGCAATAAAGGCCAGGCTCGGTGAAGAAAATGCCAAGACCTACGGCGCCGCTATCGCACAGAATGCCGAGCCGGTCGCCCCGCAACTTACGGCAAATTCAGCCCCGCTGATGCTTTCGATCGTGCCGTTGATCTTTTTGTTGTTCCTGATCCCGGGTGTCGTGTATGGCTACGTAGCCGGTACTGTAAAGAGCCATCGGGACATTGTTGCAGGCATGAGCAAGTCTATGAGCACGATGGGCTACTACATTGTGCTGGCGTTCTTTGCGGCCCTTTTCATCGCGGCATTCAATCAATCAAATCTTGGAGCATTGATGGCCGTAAAGGGAGCAAATTTTCTCCAATGGCTTAACCTGCCGGTGCAGGTCACCATCATCGGCATCATTTTGCTGACCGGGCTGCTGAACCTGGTCATCGGTTCCGCCTCTGCAAAATGGGCATTGCTCGCACCGATCTTTGTCCCGCTCTTAATGCAGCTTGGCCTCTCGCCGGAGCTTGCACAGGCGGCCTATCGCATCGGCGATTCAACGACTAACATCGTCACGCCGCTGATGCCTTATTTTCCGCTGGTCGTTGTGTTTGCTCAACGTTATGTTAAGGGCACCGGCATTGGCACGCTGATCTCGATCATGCTGCCGTTCACGGTCGTTTTCATGGTCTTCTGGATCGTTTTCCTTATTGCGTATTGGGCACTCGGCATTCCGCTCGGTGTTCAGGCTCCGTACACGTATCCCTAAACTCCAAGGGCGGTCACAACGGCCGCCCATTTTAGAAATATCTTGATATATACAGATATGTCGGTATAATAAGAATGGAATTTGAATGGGATCCGCAAAAGCGGCTGAAAATGTGGAAAAGCACGGAGTCACCTTCGACGAGGCGTCTCTTGCGTTCTCCGATCCGAATGCCGTCGAGTTCTTTGACGAGTTGAATTCGGATGACGAGATCCGGTTTCAATTGATCGGAATTTCAGAAGTTCGACTTTTGTTTGTTGGTTATACTGTTCGCGACGACCGGATCCGGATCATCACGGCATGAAAGGCAAATGCGAAACAAACGAAATACTACAATGAACAGAACGGATAAGCTGCCAGACTACGTAGTTACTGAAGAAGACTATAAGGCGGACCTGGCAAGCGGTCTTTCCGAAGACGAGGTTATGAAACCCGGAACTTACAAGGTTCGCCGATCGCCTTGGGCAGAGAAGATCAAAAAAGCGGGTAAGGTAAAGATCACGATCTATCTGGACGGTGATGTCGTCGAATACTTCAGATCTCGTTCGGATGCGCCTAACGCGGCTCCGTATCAAACCCAGATTAATAATGAGCTTAGGAAAGTGATGGAACGGGCATTTACGGAATCGAAATCGGTCGAGGATAAACTGCTTAATGACAAGACGTTTCTGAAAGCATTGAAGAAAAAGTTAGAGACCATATAGCCGACCAACGCTTGGCATTTGATTGGCGTATAGATGCAAAAATACTCTGTAAACCAACAGTTGATCGAGACACTTCTCGCTTGGGTCAAGTCAGGTGAAATCGCTATTCCTGAAATCCAGCGGCCGTTCGTTTGGGATAGTTCAAAAGTGCGCGACTTTCTCGACAGTTTGTACCAAGGCTATCCGGTCGGTTATGTGATCGCTTGGAAAAACCCTAATGTCCGATTAAAGGATGGCACGCTTAGTGAAGGCAAGAAGATCCTCATTGATGGCCAGCAACGAATAACCGCGCTCACGGCTGCCTTGCTTGGCGAGTATGTTGTCAATAAGACGTATCAAAGAACTAAAATAAAGATCGCATTTAATCCGCTAACGGAAAAATTCGAAGTACAAAATCCGGCGATTTTAAAGGACAGAACATGGGTTCCTTCAGTTTCAGACGTATTGGCTGGTGAGACGGGAATCCTAAAATTGGTAAGGAACTATCTTGAAGCCAACCCTGATGCAAGCGAGGACACCGTCGAACGAGCATTCACGAATTTAGTCAATATCCCAAAGAAGCAAATCGGGATAATCGAACTCGCCCACGATCTCGATATTGAAACCGTTACTGAGATATTCATACGTATAAACTCAAAGGGCGTTGTGCTGAGCCAGGCCGATTTTGCAATGAGCAAGATAGCAGCGAATACCGAGTACGGTGGGAACGTGCTCCGTAAAGCCATTGATTATTTTTGTCACCTTGCAATTGCTCCGGAATTTTATCAGCAGATCGTTGACAACGACAAAGAGTTTGCCGCAAGTGAGTTTTTTCAGATAATGAAGTGGTTGAAATCGGAGAACGACGATATTTACGATCCCGAGTACACCGATCTTATCCGCGTTGCTTTCACATCACAGTTTAGCCGAGGGAGATTGTCTGATCTTGTAAGCCTACTGTCTGGGCGTAATTTTGAGACACGAAGTTTTGAAGAATCTATTGCGGCGGAGTCGTTCGAACGTCTCAGGGACGGTGTATTTCGTTTTATCAACGAGACCGATTTCAAACGATTCTTGATGATTGTGAAATCAGCGGGTTTTATTGACTCGAAGTTGCTCAGATCTAGGAATGCCTTAAATTTTGCGTACATCATCTATCTCAAACTGCGATCCCGTGGTGAAAACACCGTGACGATTGAAAGAAGTGTAAGACGATGGTTAGTTTATTCAATCCTAACCGGTCGATATTCTGGATCGCCGGAATCTGTCTTTGACTTCGACATCAAACAAATAGACCAGAAGCCATTTGATCAGTACTTAAAAGAGAAGGAAGAGGGTGAACTTTCTGAGGCTTTTTGGAATGCTGCGTTGCCGCAGAGTTTCGATTCTTCAGTATTCAGTAGTCCATATTTTCACGTATTTCTGGCCGCACAAGTGAAGTCAGGGGATAAAGGTTTTTTGTCTCAGCACGTTTCCGTTGCCGATCTTGTCGCGCTTCGGGGCGACATTCATCACCTGTTTCCGAAGGACTATTTAAAAAAGAATGGCCTTGAGAAAGGCAGGTATAATCAAATTGCGAATTATGTCTATATGCAGTCTGAAATCAACATCAAGGTTGGAAGTATGGCTCCGCGAGATTATTTCAACGAGATTCGCGAACAGATATCCCGAGGCACGCCTTTAATAACTGGTATCGGGACCGAAGATGAATTACTGACAAATCTACGGCAGAACGCGATTCCGCTTGAGATTTTGGAGATGCAGGTTGGAGATTACCCGGATTTTCTGGATCTTCGCCGACGACTGATGGCTCAGAAGATAAGAGATTACTATTTCGAGTTATAGGAAAATGGCCGATCTATCGATAAATTTCGCCGGGATCAAGTCACCGAATCCGTTTTGGTTGGCGAGTGCTCCGCCGACGAATATGGGTTCGATGGTCGAGCGCGCTTTTGATGCGGGTTGGGGCGGGGCGGTTTGGAAGACGCTGGGCGAGCCGATCGTGAACGTTTCGTCGCGGCTGGCCTCGATCGATCACGGAGCGATGCGGATGATCGGGTTGAATAATATCGAGCTGATCACCGACCGGCCGCTTGAGGTGAACCTCAGAGAGATCGCCGCGTGTAAGAAGAAATATCCCGATCACGCCCTCATCGTCTCGCTGATGGTCGAATCTAAACGCGAGGCGTGGCACGAGATCGTCAGGCGTGCGCAGGATACGAATTGCGACGGGCTTGAGCTCAATTTTGGCTGCCCGCACGGCATGAGCGAACGCGGTATGGGAGCCGCGATGGGCCAGGTGCCCGAATATACATGCATGGTGACCGAGTGGGTGAAAGAGGTCGCCGAAATTCCCGTTATCGTCAAGCTCACGCCGAACGTCACGAACATCTTGCCGCCCGCTAAAGCCGCGATGAGGGGCGGCGCCGACGCCGTGTCGCTGATCAACACGATCAACTCGATAATGGGCGTAGATCTGGAGACGATGGCGCCGCATCCGAACGTCAATGGCATGGCCGCACACGGGGGTTACTGCGGCCCTGCGGTCAAGCCGATAGCTCTAAACATGGTCTCGGAGCTTGCCCGCGACGCGGAATTCACTATTCCGATCAGCGGCATCGGCGGAATCTCGTCATGGCGTGACGCGGTCGAATTCATGCTGCTCGGTGCGGGGAATGTGCAGGTCTGCACTGCGGTTATGCACTACGGCTACCGCATCGTCGAAGACATGATCGACGGCCTCAACAATTACCTCGACGAAAAGGGCTTTGCGTCAGTTAACGACATTATCGGAAAGTCGGTGCCGCGCGTCACCGATTGGGGAAATCTCGACCTCAACTACGTCGTCAAGGCCCATGTCAATGAAGAGCACTGCATTCGCTGTAATCTCTGTTACGTCGCGTGCGAAGACGGAGCGCATCAATCGTTCGAATTTGTTGTATCGAACGGCCACCGCTATCCGAAGGTGATCGAGGAAGAGTGCGTCGGCTGCAATCTCTGTGCTCTCGTCTGTCCGTCGCCGGGAGCGATAACTATGGAGCGTCGCGACGACGGCTCAAACCCGCAAACATGGCGTGAGCGTACTGCAGCGTGAGGTTTTTTCCTATTGGCAATTGGGCAATTCTCAATTGGCAATTGGAAGATCAGATGCTGCCTTTACCAATCGAATTGCCGGCTATTCTCCCTAGTGCGCTGACGAACCGATCAAAACTTGCAAAGCGTTTGTCCTGTGTAAGGCCCATTACATACCGAGCGTAGATCTGCTGGGCGATGACGGCGATCTTGAAGGTGCCGAAGACGTAGTAGAAGAGCAGATTCGGTAGTTCGCGGCCCGATGCTTCTGAATAGATATCGGCGAGGTTCTGCCGAGAGAAGTTCTCCATCAGCACCCGCGGGTTAAATGGCATATTCATCAACTCGTCGCCTGCATCGACCGACATCCAATAGCCGAGAGTTGTGCCGAGGTCCATCAGCGGGTCGCCGATGGTCACCATTTCCCAATCCAATACCGCAGTCACCCGCGTAAGATCGTTCGGATCCAGCATTATGTTGTCGAATTTGTAGTCGTTGTGGATCAGGGCTGCACCGGATTCGGCTGGGATGTTGGCATTCAGCCAGGTGATGACGTTCTCTATCGACTCCAGTTCGTGAGTTTTTGCAGCCATGTATCGCTTCGCCCATCCTTCGACCTGCCGCCGGCAATAACCATCGGGGGTACCGAGATCGTCAAGACCGGCAAACGAATAGTCAACTCGATGGAGTCGTGCAAGATTTTCAATGAACGATCTGCAAACGGCCCGCTGAAGATCCGGCGAGTCCTTTATCGCCCGCGGGGCTTCACCGTGAATTATGACGCCGCGACGGCGTTTCATAAGATAAAAGTCCGAACCGATCACCGACTCATCATCGCAAAACAGAAAGGGCTCGGGAGCAAGCGGATAGAGTTTCGCGATCCGAAGCAGAACCCGATATTCACGCCCCATATCGTGAGCCGACTTAACGGTATTGCCAAAAGGAGCACGACGTAGGACATACTCTTTTGTGCCGAGCTTTATCAGGTAAGTGAGATTCGAGCTTCCGGCCTTGAACTGCAGCAACTCGATCTTTTCAAACGGCGTAGGCAGTCGGGCACGAAGATATTCTGCCAAGCGGCCGAGGTCAAGCTCTTCTCCCTCTCGAACTTCTCCTATTTCATCAAACATAATTTGCTCGGGAAGTTGGGGCGCGAACAAATTCAGTGGATTTCGTTTAAATGTTAATCTTTCCGTGAACTTTCGGCCTGTTATGGACTTCAATTATTCAGCAAAATCTGCGGAACTGCAAAATCAGCTCGCGGCGTTCATGATTGAGCACATCTATCCGAATGAACTCCGTTACCAAGATGAGATAAATGCCGGCGATCGATGGCAGCCTCTCGGTATGATCGAAGAGCTTAAAGCAAAAGCGAAGGCCGAAGGTTTGTGGAATCTTTTTCTCGGTGAGGCCTCGGGCCTTTCGAATCTCGAGTACGCTCCTCTTGCCGAGATGATGGGACGCGTCATCTGGGCTTCGGAGGTCTTCAATTGCTCGGCTCCTGACACGGGCAATATGGAGATACTGCATATATACGGCACCGAACGGCAGAAAAGAGAATGGCTCGAACCGCTGCTCGCCGGTGAGATCCGATCGTGCTTTGCGATGACAGAACCGGACGTAGCATCGAGCGATGCGACAAATATTCAGGCGTCGATCGAAGCGGACGGCGATGAATATATTCTTAACGGCCGAAAATGGTGGTCCACCGGTGCGGGAGATGCCCGATGCAAGCTAGCGATCTTTATGGGCAAGACCGACCCGCGGGCCGCGAAGCATCTGCAGCAATCGATGATCCTCGTCCCGATGGATGCCGAAGGCGTTCGGGTCGAGCGAATGCTCAATGTATTCGGATACGACGACGCGCCGATCGGGCACGGAGAGATAACTTTCAACGGGGTCCGCGTGCCAAAGTCCAATATCTTGCTAGGCGAGGGCCGCGGATTCGAGATAGCGCAAGGCAGGCTCGGCCCCGGACGTGTTCACCATTGTATGCGGCTCATCGGTGTTGCCGAGCGCTCCCTTGAATTGATGATCGAGCGAGCAACGGCGCGTGTTGCATTCGGAAAGCCGATAATTGAGCAAGGCGTCGTCCGGCAATGGATCGCCGAGGCCCGGTGTGCGATCGATCAGGCTCGTCTTCTTGTTCTTAATGCGGCGTGGAAAATGGACACAGCCGGAAGCAAGGCCGCCCGCAAAGAGATCGCGATGATCAAGGCCGTTGTGCCGAGGATGGCGCTAAAGGTGATCGACCGGGCGATCCAGGCCCATGGCGGCGGCGGCGTTTCTCAGGATCATCCGCTCGCAGGTTTCTGGATCTACGCGCGTTCGCTGCGGCTCGCCGATGGGCCGGACGAGGTCCATCTCGAATCTATCGCCAAGATAGAGATCGCGGAAAGACAGGCAGAGTAGGAGCGGACGAACAGAATGACGGCCTCCCAGTCGTCAGACTTTCGGCGAATCTCCCATCCTTTCGGAAAATGTTCATTCGGTCATTTTGAAGATATTTCTCTCACCGCGTGTTCAACATGACAAAAAAGTGTTGACAAACGTTTTTCTTTCCTGTAACTTTATTTCTCGGTGGACAGAAATCCACCGGCACCCATCGCCACCCGATGCGAACCATTACAACAGAATACACATCGACCGCTTGCTCTAAGTAGCTGTCGCAGAAACTAAAGACGAAACGATCTCGATTCACTGCCTTCAGTTGGCCTGTCCCGAAAATCGCCCTTCCGATGCAGTAGATCAATCAAAGGTGGCAAAAGTTCTTAACCCGGTGTCTCGAGAACGTTTCGCTTAGTTCCTCAAGATTTTGAATCCCAAAGAACCCATACAGGTAACCCCGTCCTATAGGAGCTTAATTACAATGCTGTTCGGTAAAAAGAAAAGCGTCGCCGGCCTCGATATCGGCTCCAGTTCAGTAAAAATGGTAGAGCTTGAGAATAAGTCCGGAGGGCTTACGCTCTCGGCTCTTGGTTTTGAGAATCTGCCGGATGAAACGATCATCGATGGTCAGATCATGGAGCTTAATACGGTCTCGAGCGTGATCCAAAGCGTTTGCAGCAACAGCCGATCCTCGGCAGACCGCGTCGTGACCGGCGTCAGCGGGCATTCGGTCATTATCAAGAACATCGTCCTTCCGCCGATGAGTGCAGACGAACTCGAGGAATCGATCGACTGGCACGCCGAAGAGCACATCCCTTACGATCTTGCGGACGTCAGCCTCGATTATCAGGTGACGGCATCGAACAGCGATTCTACCAATGTGCTGATCGCTGCATGCAAACGCGAGCGGATCGACAATATCTGCCAGGCGATCCAACTCGCCGGCAAGCAGCCGCAGGTGATCGACGTTGATACCTTCGCCCTGCAGAACTGCTACGAGTACAACTACCAGCCGCGTGAGAATCAGGTCGTCACGCTTCTCAACATCGGTGCCTCGACGATGAACGTGAATATCGTCAAGGGCACGCGTTCGCTCTTCAGCCGCGACATCACCGTCGGCGGGAGCCAATTTACCGATGTCATCCAGCGTAATCTTGGCGTCAGCTTCCAGCAGGCCGAAGCTCTCAAGCGAGGCGTTGCCGGTGTGGCCGAGGGCGTTGAAGAAACGGCGATCGAGCCGCTCGTCGGCAACGTTACCGAACTGGTAGCGATGGAGATCCAAAAGACCTTCGACTTCTATCGAGCAACGACCGAGGATAACGAAACGGTCGTAGAAAAGATCCTTATCTCGGGCGGCGGTTCCAAGCTGAACGGCCTTGCCCAGGAGCTTTCGGCCCGGCTTGAGATTCCGGTCGAGGTCCTTGACCCCTTCCGCAATATCAAGGTCGAGTCAGGAAAATTTGACCCCGAATACATAAGCGAGATCATGCCCGAAATGGCGGTTGCCGTCGGTTTGGCCATGAGGGGAGTGATGTAACGATGATCAAAGTAAACCTATTACATTCAGTCACAGAACGTCAGGGCGGAGCGGTCGTAACCGTTGACCGCAAGGTCAGCAGCCCGGCCAGCCGCTTGCTGGTCCTCAGCCTCGCAGTCGGGTTCTTCCTTCTGGCCGTTATCGGCTGGGATGTCATCAGTTCACAGATGGCGAAGGCTGATGCCGAGCGAAGGCTTGAGGAACAGAAGCAGATCGCCGCCGAGCTCGAGTCAGTCATGAAGGAACAGAAAGAGCTTGAAGAGAAGATCGCCAGTATCGATGCACGAATAGCGGCGATAAAGAGGCTACGCGACGAACAGCGTGGGCCAAGTGCGGTGCTGGAAGCAATGCGTGAGCGCATCGCGATGGTTCCGGGGCTGTACCTTCAAAGCGTCGAGCAGACCGGCGATCAGATCGTCATCAAGGGCAATTCACCGGACGAATCGGCCGTCACCCAGTTTGGCCGCAGTCTAGAGTTCTCGAACGGCCTCTTCTCGAACCTCAACATTGAGACCCAACGCCAGGAGATCGTCAACCAGCTTGTCACCGCTCGCGAAGGCCAGGAAGCACCGAAAGTGAACGTGATCAACTTCACGATCAAGACTGCCTATACGCCGTCCAAGGCTTCAACCGGTGAAAATGGAGCGACGACCGCGGCGGCTCCGGGAGCGACGAATGCTCCGGCCGGCCAAGCCCAGGTTGCAAAGAATTAGATCGTGCTTCGGAAAGTTCCGAAATCCAAGAAATCTAAAGATCGAAGGACACTAAAATGATTGAAAAACTCAAGTCGCTACAGTGGTATGTACAGCTCATGATCCTTGTCGGGATAGCGGCAGTACTCTACATGTCGGTCTGGTACTTTGTTACAAGCGAGACCAGGGCCGAGGTCGCAACTCTGAATGAGCAGATCGCACAGCTCACAGCGAAGAACGAGGCAGCTCGAGTCGCCACCCAGCGCATCAACGAGTTCCGGGCATTGTATGCGAGTAAATCTGCCGAGTATGAGGAACTGAAGGTCCTTCTTCCGGAACAGCGTGAGATCACGAATGTCCTTCAAGGGCTTCAGGATAACGCAAAGGATTCGCGGCTGGTCGTGATGCGGTTCTCGCCGCGTGACGATACGCAGCAGGATTCGATCATGGCAAAACCGGTCGAGGTTGAGGTGGACAGCAACTTCAATAATATTCGCGACTTCTTTGACAAGATGGCAAAACTCCCGCGTATCGTTTCGATCACTGACTTCAAGATCAACCAACTCGACAAACAAACAGCAGACAAGACCCTGCACGCTCAGTTCCTATTGACTGCTTACTATGCTGATCCTGATGCACTTACGAAACCGGCCGCACCCGCCAAACCCGGAGCTCCAGGCCAGCCTGCTGCTCCCGGAGCGAAGCCGGCGGCACCGCCAGCGAAGTAGATGAATAAGCCCACTTTCACCATTTCCTTTCAGAGAGAGAAAGCTATGATTACCAAACCCAGAGTTCTTCAGTACGTCGGCTACGGATTTGCGGTTCTCGTTCTTACGCTATTAGCCGGAGATCTGTCAGTTCAGGGCCAGTCCCGCGACCCTTTCGCCAAGCCCGGCTGGGCGCGTACACGTGATCGTGCGACCGGTGCAAGTTCGACCGGGAGTGCAAAGTCGGGCGAAAAGCCTGTCGAAAATCTTGGAGCACCGCCGATCGAGCAGAGGATCTCGTACTACAAGCGGCTTAGGGACAATGCCGTCGCCAATGGATCGGAATTGCCGAAGGTAACGAGCGTGCTGACGCTCAGCGAGATGTCCGTAACGGGTATCTTTCGAACGCCGCGAGGACTCGCCGCAATGGTCGAGGCGACCCCGATCAAGCTCTCATACACGATCTATCCCGGGGAAAAGTTCTTCGATGGCCAACTGGTCGCCGTTGAGGAAAACCAGCTTATCTTTCGCCGTGTGACGAAGATGAGCAACGGAAAGTTCGTGTCCTCGGTTGAGAACAAGCTACTGCGGCAATATTCGGACTCTGAGCAGATACAAGGTACGGCGCCGGCGAATACGGCCACGGCCAGCGTACCGGTCGTACAGCCCGCGGGCGACGGAAAGTCGGCAACGATGACGATCGTCTCTCCGCTCGATGAGATGGAGGCTCAACCTGCCGAGGCTCCGCAGCGATCGAACGCCAAGAGCAATCGAAGAGTTCGGACCGCAAAGAATCAGAAATAGATCCTGCGGATACGATCCGCATTCGCAGCAGACCCACCAGATTTTTCAATCAAGTCGACGACCCCGCACTTTGAGCCGTTCGACCGAATTTGCAACGGAGGAAACATGAAATCTCTTCTTTCTATAAGCGGAAAAGCAACACGCATTGCGGCCGCAATCACAATGATGATCGTGCTGGGAATTACCGTCTCGGCACAAAAGATCGAGTCACGTCAACAGGGCAAAATGTACGGTGATGCGGGATTCCGCGGAGAGCCGATCAGCCTCAAGATCGTGAATATGGACATCCGGGATGTACTCAGTTACATCACGGAGCAATATGGCATCAACTTCGTTATCGACAAGTCTGTAAAGGCAGTTCCGGTAACGGTCAACGTGAACGAGGTTCCCTGGAACGTGGCCCTCGATTCGATCCTTCGTTCCCAGGAGCTTGGAATTCAGGTCAACGGTCCGATCCTTCGGGTTGCCGATGCCAAGACGCTTGCCACCGAAGGTGAGATCCTCCGCCAGGCAATGGATACTCAACTGGATTCGTCTCCGCTGGTAACTGAGTTCATTCGGTTGAACTATGCCCGTGCGGCAGGTGCTATCGGACGTGGCCAGGCGACGAGCGGAACGACGACGGGCTCGAGCGGCGGTTCCTCGGGATCCTCAGGTTCCTCAGGTGCTGGTGCCGCAGGTGAGGGGCTTTTGCCTATCATCAAGCGTCGGCTTTCCCGCCGTGGAGCCATCGAGGTCGATGCTCGAAGCAACTCGCTGATAGTTACAGATGTTCGGGAGAATATCGATGCGGTAAAGCAATTGGTCGCCATTCTCGACCAGCCCGAACCGCAGGTCGAGATCGAAGCAAGGATCGTCGTTGCGACACGCAACTTCAGCCGAGACATCGGCGTCCAATTGGCAGCTCTTGTCACCGGTGCCCGCGGAAGCCTCGGTTCGGGTTCGACGCTTCCGGGCACGAACAACACGACCGGAACCCAACCGCAGGGAATCCCTTCCGGACTTGGCGTGCAGCCTAACAACGATCTCCTTTCGAGTATTCCGAACACTATTATTGGTCTGACCACCGGTATCTTCGGAACCGCTCAGATCAGCGCCCTCATTTCTGCGGGCGAACAGACCGGACAGGCAAAGATCATTGCAACTCCTAGAGTTACGACACTCAATAATCGCAAGGCCAAGATCGAGAGCGGAACCAAGATACCGATCACGACCATTCAGCCCGGAGCGGCTGCCGGCGGTGCGATCGTCGCGACAACTGAGTATGTTGACGTTCCTCTCAAGCTTGAGATCACGCCCCAGATCACGGACGTCGGCACTGTCGTATTGGATATTCTTGCCGAGAACAGTTCTACGGCTGCGATCGTCGGCGGTGCTCCGCCAGCGATCAACACGCAGACGATGGAAACCCAGGTAACTGTGCCGGATGGAGGTACAACCGTTGTCGGCGGAGTTCTGTTCGATGACGAACGGGAAAGCCAGGATCGAACCCCGGGTCTTTCGCGGATACCGTTGCTCGGCAATCTCTTCAAGCGAAAGGGCGTTCAGCGGAACACGAATGAGATACTGTTCTTCATCACGCCCCGGATATATCGTCCTGACTTTCCGGCAGTTACCGGTACCTCGGGAACGAATCCGAATGCAACGGTCGTCCAGCCGGTACCGCTCGGCAATCCGGCCTCGAATTCGGAACCGCAGCGTCCGGCCAACAATCCGGTGCTCAACGGATTGCCTGTGCTTCCGGTAACGCAGCAGCCCGCTCCGCAACCGTCAGCTCCGGAACGTCCGTAGTTAGCTAAGCCAGCGGAAACCCCAGTGTTTCCTCCGAAGCAGCAAGAGCCCGACAGGCAACGGTAATGCCTGTCGGGCTCTTATTTTTTTCGATTGTCTATCGAGCGATGTAACCGGCCGGTATCGGGTCGTCTCCCGCAATCCCGAAAGAGCCGATCTCCACGCCCTGATCGGAACTCCGATAAATGTACCAGATACCGTCCCGATAAACGGCATTGTCCGTCCTCCCGTCGCCGTCATAATCGCCCGGAACGGGGACATCAGTTGCGATGCCGAATTGAACAGCCCCAAAGCCTTCTGTACTGCGGAGCATATACCAAACACCGTTCGAGGGGCGGTAAACCGCTCTGTCAACACGGCCGTCGCCGTCATAGTCCGATTGGACAGGCAGATCGCCATCCTGGCCGAACTGGACGAACGAGACGGACTGATCGCTGCTCCGCCAGACGTACCAGGTTCCGTTAGACTGCCGATAAACGGCGATGTCCGTCTTTGCATCGCCATCAAAATCGCCCTGAGCGACCTTGTCCGTTGCGATACCGAACTGGCGAATATCATAGGCCTGATCGGAACTCCGGTAGATATACCAAACGCCTGTCGAAGGCCGCCAGACCGCAAGGTCGTTCTTGAGGTCGCCGTCGTAATCTCCGACGACCGGAATGTCGCCATCGGCACCGAACTGTACGATCGTCAGGCCGCCGCCGCTCAACTGGATGTACCAGACGCCATTTGACGGCCGCCAGACAGCGAGGTCGGACTCTCCGTCACCGTCATAGTCGCCGGGAACTATCACATCACCTGCGGATCCGAACTGGGCGGCTTCAAAGCCGTCGTCTGAACTACGGAGAACATACCAGGTCCCGTCCGAAGGACGAAAGACCGATAGATCGGTCGAATAGTCCATGTCAAAATTTGCGACGCCTGATCCTGACAAAGTTGAGACAGATGTCGTGTAAATGTGGTCGCCGTTCGGTCCGCCATCGCTGTTTGCGGCGTTGCCGGCGGCAAAGAAGTCGATCTTGCCTACACGCGTTGCCGGAGCGGTCCAGGTGAACGTCCAATTCTTTGACCCGAATACCGGTGATGCCGTTCCTTCGCTGGTATGAGAAACGTATCGGCGTTGAAGCCCGCCGATCGAACCGTTGTCTATCTGCATCTCCGGCGGGGTTCCGCCGGGAAGCGTGTAAGACCCGACCCGAATGCCAGTTCGGTCGATCGTGGTCAACTGAAAGCCCCAGATCACACCATCGTTTTGGCTGACCGTTACTGTGACCGGTATCTGCTGGCCGGGTCGATAGTTCTTGGGAATGCCTGTGATGGTTACGCTTCCGGTGCCGCTGTTTACCGGAAACTCGGTGTGACAAGCCGTGCAATTCGTTTCGCCCGGCGCATTTGTGTGGCCGGGCGTCGGGCCCTGGGCAGATGCTCGAACATAATTACCCGGAAGAGACCGAAGAACTATAGCCAGGCCTAGGACCAATGCGACAAAGAGAAGAAGCGATAGTTTGCGGATTCGAGAGACGTTCATCTTTTGGTTTCCTCGTGATCAACTACGATCTGATTTAGACGGACTCGCCTGGGGGAAAGTCGGAGAATACTTTGATTGTAGTCGCAGTTTTCTCGAAATGCTACAAAAAAACCGCCGCCCTGTGAAAAGAGCGGCGGTTTAGGCTAGAGGTTGAAGGGCGGAGCGGGTCCGCCCTTGTTGGTTTACGGATTAGCGGCAGCCGGAGCCGGTTTGTCGGTCGCGATACCGAAGTTCGCGATCGTCACACCGCCTGTTGACTGGTTGATCCACCACTGGCCGTTGCGATAGATGGCAATGTCGTCCTTGCCGTCGCCATCGTAGTCACCGACGACCGGGATGTCGCCATTGGCTCCGAAGGGGACGATCTCAGCCTGGCCATTGCTGCTCCGCAGAATGTACCAGACACCGGTCGAAGGACGGAACACGGCCTGATCGACCCTGCCGTCGCCATCGAAGTCGCCCGGCGTGGCAATGTCGCCAGCAGCTCCCCACTGGACATTGATCGGGTTACCTGTGGAGCTGGTGCCGACCCAATTGCCGTTAGTGAATATCACCCCATCAGCTAGTCCGTCGCCGCTGTAGTCGGCCGGGACAGGTGTCGTGCCCGGATTATTGACTATCACATTGGCTCCGTTCGAGCTGAGGATGATGTACCAGGTACCATCCGAAGGACGATAGATGCCCACATCCGCACGACCGTCGCCGTCATAGTCGGCCACGACAGGCTGATCGCCAACGGTTCCCCAGGCATAGCCCGAGAATGTGAACCCGTTGCTGTTCAGGATGTAGAAATCGGTCGCCCCCTCGGCTGCTGTTCCGCGGAACACGGCCGTGTCGGCCTTGCCGTCACCGTCGAAGTCCGCCGGAACGATCGTGTCCGTCGAGATGCCCCAGTTGAGCACCTGGAACCCGGCCGTCGAACGGTTCAGGTACCAGTTACCTTCGCTGCCGCGGAAGACCGAAAGGTCGGTCTTGCCGTCGCCGTCGAAGTCTGCTCGGGCACTTCCGCTCGGAACTGCACCGCATGGTCCGGGACCCTGATTACAGGTTCCGGCCGGAAGAGTCCAGTCGATCTTCATTCCGGGCATTATGACTGCCTGATTGAATGAGAACTGAGTGAACTGTGTTCCCGAGTTCGTGGCCTGAATACCGACGGTCGCAGACACACCGTTTGCCTGGGCTCCGGCTCCCGTCAGGGTGTAGTAGGTGGAGTACGACGATGATCCCTCGTTGAGGACCGTCGTATGGTTGATGGTCATCATATTCTCATTGATTCCACCGTTGAAGTGCTGTGAACGCCACTCGATGATCAACTGACGGTTAGGAGCGGTCCCGATCGTCTCTGTATAGACACCGAGGTTTGCACCGCGTGCGGCTGTCATGATGTGGTCGTCCCAGAACGGGAAGATACGCGGTCCGGTCGGGGTGACCGTATGCGGCAGAGCCGTGTTGGTGAACGTCGTCGGAGACGAACCATTGACCTGCAGCATTCCGTTTGCTCCGATACTAAGCGACGTGACCGGAACATCATAGATGGTCGAGGTCCAGCCGCTCGGAAGCGGAAGCGTGGTCGAAGGCGAATCGTCAACCTGGGTGCCCGGTACCAATGTTCTGTTGGCCGGGTTACCAGGAGCCGTACCGGTTCCCGCAGTGGCAACATAAGTATTGCCCTGTTGGCCGACCGGGAGCGTGTACTGGAACTGTCCGGGCGAACCGCCGCCGCCGCCCGAATACGTCACCGTCAGCGTAAGGTTAATGTTAGTGAAGCACGCCAGCGTATTTGCGGTCGAAACCTGGTACGGAGTAATGTTCATCACGCCCGTTCCGCCTGCCGGGATGTCCGGATAGGCCGAATTCGGTTGTGAGATGGTAACGCCCGGAGTGGTCGTAGAAAGCACGGCCGTAATACCGGTAGCTGCTTCTGCCGAATTGTTGTTCAGCGGAATGTTGAGCGTATTGCACTCGTTCGGTTCGATCAGGTTGTTGCCTGAGGTTACCTGTGCATTGCCGCCCGAACCAAGCTGCGGAAGATCGAAACCATCAACGACATTGGCCGGCGAGGCACTGATCACCTGAGCGCTAAAGCCGAGGCCGCGGGCTGCAAAGCCAGCCCAGAAGTCGGCAAGGTCTGCGGGCGTTCCGCTGGCCTGAACCGCTGCGAGAATCGCGTTCCGTTCGGTAACGAAGGTCGGGCCGAGCGGAGCGAGCTTCATACCGTCGGTAATGTATTGAAGCGTCTTCCGGTTGCCGTCTGCCCAGCCGAGCCGGGTAATCATCCTGTGGCGAACTTCCCAGAGGATCGAACTCCAAACCTCGCCCGCATTGTGAACCTGGTCGCAGGTCGCAGACCCGATCGGCCCTGGAGCAAATGCGAAGTTCGTATTGTTAAGCCGCGTTGCGCAGCCCGCGTTGATATCGCTGAAGCGATACGCGTTGTGCGGCTTGTTGTTGACGCCGCCCGTGAACTGGAGCGGTGCCTTTGGGTAACGGCGGATGCCGTAGTAATAGTTTCCGGTGAAGCCGGAAGTGATAGCCAACGTAACGTAGCCGCCCGTCGTATAAACTCCGTTTGCCGGGTCACTCGGCTCCGAGAGCATTGCGTGGGCATAGAAGTCGGACCATCCCTCACCCATTCCGCGGGCCATGTTGGTCGAAAGGCCCGAGGCATTGCCGTGGAGCCGGTTCGAAAGGCCGTGCGTCACTTCGTGGATGATGACATCGACGTCCGTCGTGCCGTCGCGGTCCGGATCAGGACCGGTGAAGATGAACATTTGCATCCTTCCGCGGCCGCCGTCTGCCGGTGTCGCGAAGTTTGCGTTGTTCGTCCCCGAGCTATCCTGGCCTTCCGATGAGACTCGGTCACCCGCGGCCCCGCCGCGTCCGAAGTTGTCCTGCTGGAAGTTGAAAGCCTGCTCGGTGAAGCCGAGCCGATACATTTCCGACTGGTACCAGTTCATAGCGTAGAACATCTGGATAACGGCACCGCGTTGTGCCTGAGCCGTCAGCGGGGCATCGCCCGGTGCCGGGTTGCCCGGCGGCGGGTTCCAGGTCGAAGTAAAGACACGGCAGCCTGCTCCCGGGCAAGCGGTGTCGCCCGGTTGAGGAGCGTCAACGCCGTTCGTTCCGTCTCGGTCGATACCTGCTTCGTTGAAGTTACCGTCCGTAATGTTTTGGCCATCGGTGATCCAGCCGTTGTTGACGAAGGTGTAGGGGCCTTCGTTACCGATCCGCGTAACGTTGGCTCGTGTCAGGAGTGATCCCTGCGTGCCAAGTGCCGGGTCATTCGGTCCCGGGGTGAGCGGTGCCGGGCTGTCGGCAACGTCGATCATCGCATTCGAGTTGCGATAGACCTGATAGGTGGCCGATTGCGTCTGATCTTCCGTAATGTTCTTCCGCCAGAGCATGGTGCCCGTGTTGGCATCGACGATAACGTAGAAGGCATTGACCGGCTGCCAAATGAGTACGCGATGTGCGGGAACGACCACACCCGGCTCGGTCGGGAAGTACATCCGTTCCGCGGTCGTCGCCCAATCGCCGCGGCCGAAGACCGTCTTGTTGTCTCTCGATGCCGATTCGTTGACCGTCAGGTCAAGTGTCGAGACATCTACGTTGATGTGCCGTGCGGCGTGAGTAACTGCCTGGAGTGGGTCGCCGAAGTTCTTCGAGACCGAGTTGTATTCAACTCCCGGTGCCAGGTTGTTGATCACGCGGATGATCTCGTTGTTCTTCGTAAAGCCCGCCTTGATCTCTCCGCGGAATACCGGCACGCCGTCTATCTCCTGCTCGAGATGCACGAACGAAAGGACACCGTCCGGGTTCGTGTAGTCGGCCAGCACCTTAAGTTGGTTGACCTGTTCGTCATTGACACCGATCAACTCGCTGTTCTGCTTGGCGAAGTTGCGGAGCATGTCCACACGGTTGCCCGTCGCCGGTCCCGTGAGGAAGTTCACGCCCTGCTTGACGTCCGGCCCGATAACTTCGGGGATACGAATGTCCGTATTGTATTCGACCTCAAGCGAGGGAACCCGCGTCTTAAGCGATTCCTCGCCGCGGACAAACCCATCCCGAACGTCTGCAACGAACGACGCAGTCTTGCCCGCCGTGTCGCGATACTTCAAAAGGGCCTCCTCGACCTCCGGAGATTTTTGATTCTCACGGATGTCGTAGTTTTCCAACCCCTCAACGTGACTTTCAGTCCTCACGGTCAAGCCTTTGCCCTGACCGCTGACCTGCCACTCGAACTGAGTCGGCACGACCGCAATGGCCGCCACCAACGCCAGCACCACAAAACTCAACAGAAGACCCCACCGAGCCCCTGTCTCCTTACTGCTGTTCTGCATCTAAAGCCCTCCTAAAGCTACAAGAAATGAAGTGTCCCAACCGCGGAAACGGCAGGGATATTCTGGATTACCTTACGTAAAAGGACAGAGCAAATATGAAAATAACGTCGATCCGCCGGAAAACTCTTCGGTCGAGAGTGAGGCGACGGGCAAAGGTACGTGGAGGAAATAAATGGTCAGAAAAATTTCCTCGGACTTAAATGAAAGAGCGAAAAAGTTCCTAAAAAGTAACAGAAAAGAGTTCACTCGTCAACACGAAACTACAAAAAGGACTTTGGTCTCCGGGGTTGTCGGGACCGACAGAGTTATCAATAGAAAAAGGTTCTCTGAGGAACGCATCAAAGTGCCGCAAATGCAGGGACCGGCCGATCACCGGAAACACCAAACGATGTGATCAAAACGCCTCCTGTAGATCTTTCGACAAACCAGATGCCATCGCGGTAAACCGCAGCGTCCGTCTTTCCGTCGCCATCGTAATCGCCGGGTGAGGGAATGTCTCCCGCAAGGCCGAATTGCTTATAAGTTACGCCGCGGTCCGAACTCCGGAGAATATACCAAATGCCATCCGAAGGACGGAACACCGCCGGATCGGTCTTGCCGTCGCCATCGAAATCGCCGGCAACAACAATGTCGCCCGTAGTCCCGAAGTTCTCTACCACAACGCCGCCCGAACTCCGCAGGATCCACCACTCGCCGCTTCTGAAAACCGAAAGGTCTGTTATTCCGTCGCCGTCAAAATCACCGCGGATCGGGACGTCACCGGTCTGTCCGAACTGCACGATCATCGTCCCGCCCGTGCTCTTCAGTACATACCAGACCCCGGTCGAAGGCCGAAAAACCGCCACATCCGCTTTTCCGTCCCCGTCGTAGTCCGCCGCGGCAGGAATGTCGCCATCAATGCCGAACTGAAATGCTGTAAAGCCCTCGGTCGAACGCTGCAAATACCAGGTTCCGTTTCCGGGTCGCCAGACCGCAACGTCCGCCCTTCCATCGCCGTCGAAGTCTCCGGGAACGATCATATCGTCGCTTAGGCCAAACGAATAAGCCGCGAAACCGGCACTTGACTGCTGCAAGTACCAAACGCCGTTGCTCGGCCGAAAGACAGAAATGTCCGTTCGCCCATCGCCGTCGAAATCCGCTGGAGCCCGGCCATCGGCAATTATGCAGGAAACGCTGCCCGAGATCTCTATATTATCGATAAACCAACCGAGAACCGCGGTATTGTTGTCGGCACCGAATCGCCATCGCAGGCGGACGTTCTGTCCCGCCGATGCCGCCGGAAGCCTAACCACCGAATGCACGTAGCCGCCTGAATTCCCGGTCCACGCATTGCGTCCGGCAAGCGGGTTATTCACTCCGTTCGCACCCAATACGCCATTGTAGCCGTTCTGAAGGAAAGCCCCGCCGGCCGTGACCACATCCTGAAATGCGCCTTCGCCGATGCTGATCTCAAGCACGCCGCCGTCCCAGCCGGCCTCGGTCGCGTAATTGTTTCGGAATGAAACCGTCGCGGAGGGCGAACTGATCGCAAAAACGGGAGACGTCAGGTCGGTGCCGCCGCCGATGGTTGACGGGTTGACTGCAAACGCCGCATTTGGCGAGCTGAAAGGCGTTGTCGTCGAGGTCACGAAATTAATTCCGTTGCTCACGGGCTGTGCCGTCCAGCCCGACGGAAACGCCGGAGCGGTAACGCCGTCAAAGTTCTCGGTTGCCGAGACGATCGGCTGGCCCAATGTGATCGCCCGGGCGAACGTCTGCGGGCCGAGACTGCTCGTGACCTGAAATTCGAGTTGAACCACCGCCCCGCAAGAACTCCCGGCCGGAACAGTGTATGCGATCGAGCGCGTAACGGTCTGGGTGTGGCCGATGTTGCCGTAATCGGCGGAGCCACCGCCGGTGAGCGTGACGCTGACGTTATTTGCCGTTACGCCTGAATTGTTCGTCAAAGGAAGTTCGATCAGAACGGACTCGCCGGGATCGGGGAAGCCGCTTCCGTTGCCGACGGAATCGTCGATGGTGATCGCGGGCGTTTGAGCAAGGCCGGGTGTGTCAAATGCCTCGGTTACGACCGTATTGTTGTTACCGGTACCCTGATTCTGAATGCTTGAGCTTACGCCCATTCCGCGGGCCGCGAAACCTGCCCAGATGTCGGCAACGTCGGCCGCCGATTCCGGCGATGCAGAGCTTGCCTGTGCCGCGGCAAGGATCGCATCGCGGGCTTGCAGGAACGTTGGGGCAAGCGGCGAGATCTTCATACCGTCGGTGACGAACTGAAGTACACGTCGATTACCCTCCTGAAACCCCAGCCGCTCAATGAACCTGGAGCGGACCTCCCAAAGCGTTACGGCCCAGATCTCGCCCATATTGTGGATCTGATCGCAGGTGGTCGTTCCGACAAGTCCTCGCGGAAATGCGAACTCGGTCTCAGAGAGCCGGGGATTGCAGTTCGTATTGGCAAAGCTGAAGGTCAATGCGTTGTGCGGCTTGTTGTTGACGCCGCCGGTGTAGCTCAAAATCGCCTTCGGATAGCGGCGAATGCCGTAGTAATAATTATTTGTAAAGTTGGAAAAGATGAGATTGGTCGAGTACCCGGCGACGGCATAAACGCCAGTCGCGGGGTCATTCGAAGCGGAAAGCAAGGCATTTGCGTAAAAATCCGACCAGCCCTCGCCCATTGCCCTTGCCATGTTGGTCGTAAGGCCGGTTGAGTTTCCATGAAGGCGATTCGAAAGCCCGTGCGTGAATTCGTGAATTACGATCTGGGCGTCAATGGCGGTGTCGATATCGACCGGCGGGCCGGTCCAGATGAACATCTGCATTCGCGGGCGCGTTCCATCGGCCGGCGTGGCGAAATTTGCCCCGTTCGTTCCGCTGCAGTCCTGCGATTCGGCCGAAAGCCGGTCGCCCTCAAGTCCGCCGCGTCCGAAATTCAGATGTTGAAAATTTCGAGCGGCCTCAGTGAAACCAAAGCTATAGAAAGCTGCATGCGTCCAATTGGAGATGTAGAAATATTGGGTGACGGCAGCCTTCTGCGCGTCGATAAAAGCATGAGGCTGAGGAATTTGCGAACAGTTGGAAACGGGCTCGCCGGGAGGAGTCGGGGAATCGCCGGTTCCGGTGTTCGGGTCATAGGGCGAAAACGGGAAGTCAAAAACGCGTTTGTTCCCTACGGCCCGGCCATTGATCGCATCTACTCCCTGGGTCGTATCGCGGTCAAGTCCGGCCTCGACGTTGTTCCCGTCGGTCTCGTTCTGGCCGTCCGGTATCCAGCCGTTCGTGTTGAACTGATAGGGCGGTTCGTTACCGATAAGCGTGACCAATTGGGTGGGTAGGGAAGGCCCCTGCTGGCCATTTGGTGCGGCCGGGCCGGGTGTGAATGGAAAAGGGCTATCGGCAACGTTGATAGCGCCGTTCGGGTTGTTCCAAACACGGAACGTCGCCGGCTGTGTCTGGTCCTCGGCAATATTCTTTCGCCAGAGAAGTTCGCCGCGTTTCGCATCGACGATCACATAATAGGCATTGACCGGAAACCAGAAAAGTACACGCCAAGCCGGAACGGCAACGCCGGGCTCGACCGGAAAATAGATCTTCTCGGCAGTCGTCGCCCAATCACCGTTTCCCGAACGGAAAACATTGTCAGAAACTGGCACAACTGCATTGTCACCAATCGCAGCCTTGTCTTCGATGTGGTTCGCCGCATATTGGATCGCTGCATTGGGGTCTCCAAACTCTAGCGATAGCGATGTCTTGTCAATTGCGGGAGCGAGGTTGCTGATCACCCGTACGATCTCATTCCGCTTGGTGAAGGCGGCCTTCACCTCGCCGCGAAAAACAGGGATTCCGTTGAACGATTGCGCAAGTTCGACGAATGAGAGAACGCCATCCGGGTTTGTGTAATCGGCGGCTGTCTCAAGGCTCGCGACATCAGCCCCGCCGATGCCGAAAAGTTCCGAATTACTCGCAATAAAACGCTTCAGCGCTACCGCCCGGTTGGCCGATCCCGATCCGGCGAGCGGAGTGAAAGCAAAGCCGCCGTCAGTTGAGACGACCTCGGGGGTTCCCGATTCCGGGCTGTATTCGACCCTTGCGTTTTCGATGGAAGATCGCAGCGACTTCTCGCCGCGGACAAAGCCGTCGCGAATATCCGCGACATCCGGTGCCGTTAGCCCGGCGCTTTCGCGAAATGCGGCCCTCGTCGAAATAGCACCCGGATCGGTCCGAATATCGTAGTTCGGAAGCCCGGACTCATGGCTCTCGGTCCGCTCGCGAAGCCCGGCGCCGCCGGTCGCTTCGGCATCGAACAGAGCAGCAGGCGCGGAGAGAATAGCCGCGAGCAGGGCAATAACGAATAGGTTCGAGATCAGGCGACGGTGCAGGTTCAGGCTGGGACGGTCATTCATCGGGTTTCTCCTTCGGCAGTGAGTCTTAGCTCCCGTCTTCGACAAGTTCGGAACCGTGAAATACAATCGCTTTAGAGCAATACGCGAACTGCGAGTGCGGAATGATCGAAAGGACCAATACATCCGCGGGTCAATAATTTTCCTATTTTCGGCCTCCGCAGCGAAATAGTCAACGTATTTTCCCTTCCAGATGCCAGATGACTTCATACAACGCGTGTTCGGCCCGGACGGCCTGATCGCCCGGTTCCATGAGAACTACGAATACCGCGAGGGCCAGATCGAAATGGCGTCGAAGGTGGCGGACGCATTCCACGACCGAAAGCATTTGATAGTAGAGGCTGGAACCGGCACAGGGAAAACGCTCGCCTATCTGGTGCCGGCGATCGCCGCCGCGGTCGGGCAAAAGAAGCGGGTTATAATCTCGACCGGGACAAAGAACCTTCAGGAACAGTTGATGGAAAAGGATATTCCTTTCCTCAAGAAGGTACTGCCGACCAAGTTCACCGCGGCTTATATGAAGGGCCGGTCAAACTACGCCTGTCTCTACCGGATCACAAAAGCCGAAGATCAACCGGTGCTCGACGGGCTCGACCAGATAGATCATTTCCGCAAGGTTGCCCGTTGGGTCAAGGAAACAGAAACGGGCGACCGACGCGAACTCGTCGATCTGCCCGAGAACCTCTCATTCTGGAACCGGATCAACGCCCGCGGTGAGATCTGCATCGGACAGAAATGCCCCGATTTTGAGCCATGTTTCATAACGCGGATGCGGAACCGGGCAGAGGCCGCCGACATTGTCGTTGTAAACCACCACCTCTTTTTTGCCGACCTCAACGTACGAGGAAACCAGTTCGGTAAGGTACTGCCGGACTATGGTGCCGTTATTTTTGACGAGGCGCACCTGATCGAGGACATCGCTTCGGACTATTTCGGCTTTCAGGTTTCTAATTTTCAGATAGACGAATTGGTGCGCGACATCGACGGACTGCCGATCCACGACCCGGTTGTGACCCGCGAACTCACGAAACTCGCCGCGAAGGTCTCGGGACTGTCAGAGACGTTTTGGATGCGCTTTTCGCAGGCAAAATTTGACGGGCGTTACCCGCTCCTGCCGGATGCATTTGTTTACCGGAACAGCGTCGGCGGCACGGAGCCGACAGCACTCGGTGAAGCTTACGAGGCTCTCGAAGATGCCCTTAAGCTGCTCGAGAAAGAGGTCGAAGGCTTTTCCGCGGACATGCCCGAGGCCGAGAGTCTCTTGAAGCGGACGCGGCAGGCTCGGTTCGACCTTGAATTCATCGCCACGCAGACCGAGCGTAATTTCGTTTACTGGATCGAGCGCCGCGGAAAGGGCATTTATCTGAGGGCTTCGCCGGTCGATGTTTCGGAACTGCTTCGCGAGAAGCTTTTCGATAAGGTCGAGACGTGTGTCCTGACATCGGCAACGCTTTCGAGCGGCGGCTCTTTTAACTTCGTTCGCGAACGCCTCGGGCTTGACTCCGCGAAGACCAACGCCTTTACCGCTCCGTCATCCTTCGATCACGAGCGACAAGCAGTTCTTTATCTCCCAAAGGCAATGCCTGACCCGCGTTCGAATGAATTTACTCAGCTTGCGGCCGGCGAGATCGTCAAGATCCTGCAAGTGACGAACGGCCACGCGTTCGTACTTTGCACAAGCAATTTTTCAATGAACGCGCTTTACGAACTCGTATCGTCAAGAGTAAGTTTTCCGTGTTTCGTCCAGGGGTCGATGTCAAAGGCCGGCCTGCTCGACCGCTTTCGGACGACGAAGAACGCCGTACTTTTCGCAACCGCGAGCTTCTGGCAGGGCGTCGACGTGCAGGGCGACCAACTTTCGTGCGTGATCATCGACAAGCTGCCTTTTGCCGTCCCGAGCGACCCTATAGTTGCGGCAAGGTCGAGGTTCATCGACGAGCAGGGCGGCCGGTCTTTCACCGACTACAGCATCCCGCAAGCGGTGATCACATTAAAGCAAGGAATCGGCCGCCTTATCCGCAGCCGAACCGACCGCGGCGTCATCGCCATCCTCGACCCGCGGCTGCGAACAAAACCCTATGGCCGCCAGTTCCTCGAAAGCCTCCCCCGAATGCGGATCGTCTCCGAGCCCGGGCAGATCAAGGCAATGCTTTATCCTGAATAAGGGGCCGTCGTTCGTGCCTGGTCTTGCAGCAAGATGCGATAGTGCTTTCTCCTGCGCAGGTCGGAACAATTTTTATCTTGGTAAGCAGATAGAACCTCGATAGATACCGAACTTCGCGAAAAAACCAGGATTCTCTATACTTTAGAGATAGCTTGATGATTGTTACTCTCGGAAAATCAGCTAGAAATATCGCTTTATTGGTCGCCTTTTGCTGCCACTCGGCCGTACTGCTTTCGGCGGGTTTCTACGTTAATGCCCAATCGAATGCAGGAGGCAACTCAAATACTGCCGCCACGCCTTCGCCGACGGCTACACCGATTCCGCTGTCCGGAATTGTTGCCGAGGCAGAAAGGGCGGCGAATACGGTCCGCGATGCGACGGCGTACGTTTCTGCCCGAAATGTTTTGGGCCAGGTGCGGCAGGGCCTTGCGCAAAAGCCGGCGGAGATCTCACGGCTGCAGGCCGAAGCGAACGACACCCTAAGAGGATCGCCTACGCTCGACGAGCTTAATAGTCTTGAACGGGAGTGGAATGACCAGGCGGCGCGTCTTCGCGAATGGAAGGCCGACCTTCAGTCAAAGATCAGGGAAGTTGACGCGAAGATCGCCGAACTAAAGTCTTTGAAAAGCGTTTGGCAGCGGTCGATAGCGGCGTTTGACCCATCCGGAGATCCGGGCAATACGGCTTCGGCCAATCCGGATGCCGTTCCTGTTGAGGTTCGCCGGCGTGCGGACGAGACGCTTGCTTCGATCGAGGCCGCAGAAAAGAATGCCGAGGAAAGGCGGGCGGAACTCCTTACCGTGGAATCAGAGATCTCGGACCTTCAGCGGGCGATCGACGAGCGGCTCGCCGAGATCAAGAGCCGCCGCGAGGCCGCTTTTAGCGGCATCTTGAATGCCAATGAGCCACCGTTCTGGGCGGCGAACTGGCAGTCGATGACATGGAGCTATTTTGCGCGCGAGATCACCCGTTCGCTCGGCGAACAGTGGTCAAGCCTTGTACGTTATGCCAATGGGCACGCCAGTTTGTTCGCCGTCCATGCCTTTATTATCTTTCTGCTCGCGGCGGCGTTCTACTGGGCGAGGAAGCGTTTCATTCCGATCGTCGAAGAAGAGCCAAAGCTCGCAAGGGTTGCGGCGTTCTTTCAGTTTCCGATCGGTTCGGCGGTCGTTCTCTCAGTTATCATATCCGCGTTCATTTATCAGGATCCGCCACGGCTCCTTAATGCTTTTCTTGGCTTTGCAGCGATCGGGTTTGGCGTTTTTGTCCTGAGAAAGCTGGTCGCACCGCCGCTTGATCTTCTTCTTTACGCGATCCTTTGCCTTTTTCTCATCGATCGCCTTCGCGAGATCGCACATGCTTTGCCGCTTACGACCCGGCTGCTTTTCGCTTTCGAGCTTTTGGCAGCCGCTGTCTTCCTGATCTGGTTTTATCGTTCGAAAAAGGTCGCCAATAAGGTAGCTGCGGGCGATGTTGCCGTCTTTCAGAAGATCGATCGCGTACTGCCGGTTGCGGCCGGCATTTTGTTGATAGCCCTTATCGCCAACGTCATCGGTCTTGTCGATCTTTCGCTCCTGCTTGGCGGGACTGTGCTGCGGTCATCTTATCTTGCACTTGTGTTATACACCTCGGCACAGATCATCAACAGCGTTGTGGCGTTTGGTTTGCGGGTCGAGCCATTCACCCGGCTGAATGCGGTAAGGACAAGCCGCAGCCTGATCCGTGCAAACATAATGCGGGCCGTCAATTGGGCCGCCGTGATCGTCTGGGTGCTCGCAGTGCTGCGGATGCTTGCCGTTCAGGACCGTGTTTTCGGGGCGGTATCTGCCGTTTGGAACGCCGGGTTTGCCATTGGGGCGTTGAACATAACCATTGGCAGCATTGTGGCGTTCGCTATCGCGATATGGCTTGCCTTTCTGGCGTCGCGGTTCGTGCGTTTTCTGCTTGAGGAAGACGTTTACCCACGGATGGACCTCGGCGGCGGCGTTTCGTATGCCATTTCCAGCGTCTTTCATTACCTAATTCTCGTCGGAGGATTTGTTCTTGCGATCCTGGCTGTCGGTTTCGAGTTCTCGCAGTTCGCTTTTATCGCCGGGGCGATCGGTATCGGGATCGGGTTCGGTATGCAGACGATCGTGAACAACTTCGTCAGCGGACTGATCCTTTTATTCGAGCGGCCGGTAAAGGTCGGCGACTCCGTGCAGATAGGTCAGCACATCGGGACGCTAAAAAGCATTGGGCTGAGGGCAAGTGTCGTCCGCAAGATCGACGGTTCCGACGTAATTGTCCCCAATAGCCAGCTTATTTCCGAAGAAGTTATAAATTGGACGCTTTCCGACGACAAGCGGAGGATCGATATTCCTTTCGGTGTCGCTTACGGCACCGATACGAAGCGTGTTGTCGAACTTATTACGCCGCTTGCTGCGGGCAGGGAAGGCGTTTTGACGGAGCCTTCACCGCAAACGCTCTTCATTGGGCTTGGAGAGAGCTCGCTGGACTTCGAACTCCGCTTTTGGACCATCGATCCCGACGGCTGGGTACGCCTTCGCAGCGAAATGGTCGGCGAGATCTATAACACGCTAAACGCTGCCGGGATCGAGATACCCTTTCCGCAGAGAGATGTACACATTAGGAAGACGAGTGACGAGGGATGAGTGACGAGGTCGGCGTCAATCATAACTCAGACAATTATTGGCATCACACAGTAAGACAATATTGCAAATCAAACCACTGTTCTGATCAATAGGTCAAGCATATTCACAATTACGTAAGTTCATATTGTAAAGAAAACTAAAGATACCGTAAACCAGCAAAGTATCTATTGAAATAAGTCAGCCTATTTGACAAAAAAGTATAATGTATGCAAAAACAAGGGCAAGTATTACG
>JAHBSL010000041.1 GCA_019639135.1 Acidobacteriota bacterium | reverse complement strand
GCTATCCGACGCGTGAAGACGCGGACCGCGGCCTAGCCGAGGGCTTGATCTCGGAAGAGGATCATCGCGCCATCGCCAATGCCATTGATGAAAAGCGAATGCCTCCGCAAAAGACAAAGCTCGGCGGCGAGATATACATCCACGGCGGCGGCGACAAAAGCGACTGGACAGAAGGCTGCATTGCTCTCAAGAATAACGAAATGCGGGCACTTTTTGACGCAATTCCCGTCGGAACTCCAGTCATGATAAAGCCCTGAACCTTGTCTCGCACGTAACAACTCTGTAACATCGAATTAACATCATCAACTCGTCGCGGCGGTCTATAATAAGCAATTACGCTTATGGAACGCCCCGCTAACACGCGTTTGCGAAAACGAACCCCGACAAAGCCGAAACCGACCGCCAGGCCGAAAACGGAAACGGCCGCGGCCGAGGAACCGCGTCTTTTTAACCGCGAGTTGAGCTGGCTTGAGTTCAACCGCCGCGTGCTTGACGAGGCACTAAACGAAAGCCAGCCTCTGCTCGAACGGCTAAAGTTCCTTTCGATCTTTTCGACCAATCTCGACGAGTTTTTCATGATCCGCGTCTCGGGCCTGAAGGAACAGCTCGAGGAGGGGATCGTAGATCCTTCGCCGGATGGGATGATGCCGGCCGACCAGCTCTCCGAGATCGGCCGGAGGCTTCGCCCGATGCTGAAGAAGCAAGTGGCGTGTCTTCAGCAATCTGTCCTGCCCGAGCTCGCAGCCGCGGGCATAACGATCGAGCCTTACAAGTCGCTCCCGATCAAGGAGCGGCGAAAGCTCGACAAATATTTTCGTGAGAATCTTTTCCCGATCCTGACGCCGCAGTCGGTAGATTCGAGCCACCCATTTCCGTACATTTCGAACCTCAGCCTGAACATCGGCATTTTCATCGAGCCCGACCGGCAGCTTACGCAGAAGAACTTGCGGCACCTTTTTCGGCAAAAGCGGTTTGCCCGCATCAAGATCCCGCCAAGCGTGCCGCGGCTTATTCCGATAAGCGAAAAGAAGGGCCGGTTCACTCTTATTGAAGAGGTGATCTCCGCAAACGCCCGTGAGCTTTTTCCGAATATGAAGACCGGCGAGGGCTTTCTTTTCCGCGTCACGCGCGATGCCGACATCGAGATCCGCGAGGACGAGGCCGGCGACCTGATGCGAACGCTTGAACACGAACTTCAGCGACGGCGGTTCCGATTTCCGGTAAGGCTGGAGGTTTCCTCCGCGATGCCGGACAGAATGCTGAAGGTGCTGACCGAAGGTATCGGACTGAACGATCAGGATGTTTACAAGATCGACGGGTTCGTTGATATTCCGGACCTTATGCAGCTCTATTCGCTGCCGCGGCCTTCGCTTAAGGAGCGACCGATCCATCCGGTTCACCCTTCGCTGATGCACGAAAAGAAGAGCGTATTTGATGCCGTTAAAAAGCAGGATATTCTGCTCCATCATCCGTTCACTTCGTTTACTGCCGTTACTGACTTCCTTGCTGAGGCAGCCGAAGACCCGAATGTGCAGGCCATCAAGATCTGCCTTTACCGCACCGGGAAAGATTCGCCGATCGTCCGTTCGCTTATCCGGGCGAGCCAGCTTGGTAAACAGGTTACCGCGGTCGTCGAGCTCAAGGCTCGGTTTGATGAAGAGAACAATATCGAATGGGCACGGCGGCTTGAAAACGAAGGCGTCCACGTCGTTTACGGCATCAATGCACTCAAGACGCACTCGAAGGTCTTGCTGATCGTTCGCCGCGAGCGGGAAAAGCTTGTACGTTATGTTCACGTCGCGACCGGAAATTACAATCCCTTCACGGCAAAGCTCTATACCGATCTCGGACTGATCACGGCCGATGAGGAGATCGGTGCCGATGCGACTTATCTCTTCAACTTCCTGACGGGTTACTCTCAGCAGGATACCTATCGGCGAATGCTCGTTGCTCCGCTCAATCTCCGCGAACGGCTCTCGGAACTCGTCCGGAGAGAGACTACGAACAAGCGAGCAGGAAAGGAAGCTCGGATGATCATAAAAGCAAACAGCCTGACCGATGAAGACCTGATCGATGCTCTCTATGAGGCTTCGAATGCTGGGGTCGAGGTTGACCTGATAATCCGCGGCATCTGTTCGCTTAGGCCGGGCGTTCCGGGGCTTTCGGAGAATATCCGCGTGCGGTCGATAGTGGGGCGGTTCCTTGAACATAGCCGCGTCTTTTATTTCAAGAACGCCGGTGCCGACGAGGTATATTTCGGTAGCGCCGACTGGATGCAGCGAAATCTTGACCGCCGCGTCGAGGTCGTCATTCCGATCCTCGATGAAGAGATACGAAATTACCTTCGCGACCGCTTTCTTGACGTCTATCTTCGCGACAACGTCAATGCCCGCGTGCTCAGGCCCGATGGAACATACAAAAAGGTCGCACAAGGAAACTCTGAGCGGGTCGATTCGCAGGCCGAGTTCATCGGCGAGGACCTAAGCTTCTAGGCCGTGTGGGCCCGCTCAAAGCGAGCTGTCTTTACGCCGTCCTCGTCCTTGCCGAACTTTGCCGTAAGCCGTGAATACCCACGGCTCTCGGTCTGGAACGCCTCGGCGCCAAGCATTTTTTCGACCGTAAGTATCTCATCCGGCTCGCCCTCGATCTCCATATATTGACCGAACGGAAGCTCATCAAGTACGACCTCGCACTCGCCGAGGTGAAACGTCTTCCGGTGCTTTTCGTAAACGACTACCAACTTATAGCCGAGCTTGGCGACGATGAATTCCATCTCTTCCGCATCGGAGACAAGCGTCTCGTGCTCGATCTTGGTCTTGAATTCGGACTCGTTTCGGATGCGTTCTTTATATGTGAGAAAGGTGCTTTCGCCGATCTTGCGGATGCGGAGAACTGCATTGGTCTCGTCCGGGATGCCGTTGCGATACATAAAGTTCTGCTCGAACCGCTCGGTGACGAACACCGCTCCGAGTTCGCGGAGTTTATCGGCCATAGCGACCATTGCGGGCTTATCCAGCCGGTATTTTTTCTCGGTTTCGATCGCCATCGGCAAAGGGTTGAGCGGGAGCGGCCCGGCCCAAGCAACAATACTATTGGATACGCGCGGAATGGGCAAACGGAAGGCTCTGGCTTGACTCCGGGGTTTGCATTTCCGATACTTGACAAAAAGGTCAGGATTTAGCGTCCCGGCCAAAGCACTTAAATATTCTGAACCAAAGGAGCAAAGATAATGCCTTATCCCGAAATAATGATCCACGGCATGCGAGCCGAACTTGCCAATCTTGGCATTGAAGAGACGAAGACGAGCGAGGCCGTCGCCGAGGCCGTTGCGAACACCGAAGGCACATTGATGGTCGTCGTAAATTCGGTCTGCGGATGCGCGGCCGGCGGGGTTCGCCCCGGTATTGCGATGGCCCTGCAAGCGAGCGAGGCTCATCCGGACCGGGCGATCACGGTTTTCGCCGGTGCCGATATCGACGCGACCGAGACGGCACGCGAATACTTCACGGGCTATGCCCCGTCTTCGCCCTCGATCGGATTTTTGAAGAACGGCCAGCTCGTTGAGATGTTCGAACGCCGCGACCTCGAGGGTCGCCCGCCGCAGGTCATCGCTCAGGCACTCGTCGAAGCTTTCGAAAAGCACTGCGGCAAGTCCGAAGCCGCTATCGGCTAAGCTGCTAGCGAAGGGCGAGTTGCAGAGTCTCGGAGTTTTGAGTCCCGGCTTTAGCCAGCTTTCTTCTTTTCCAAAATCCAGATTCCAGATCCCGGTTCCCAACCCCTCGGGACTCGGATCTGGAATTTTTCTCTTCTGTGCATTCGAACTTCCCATTTTTGTAACACTGGCGCTCAGGCAGCCGATTGTCAGAACCGCCTGCGTAAGCGGGCGGCCAGTTCGCTGAACCTCCGGGCGA
>JAHBSL010000040.1 GCA_019639135.1 Acidobacteriota bacterium | reverse complement strand
CCGAGCGAAAGGAAGAATCGGCTTTCGGGGTTCTTTGTAAATATGTAAAAGTCGCCCTCGGGCGTGCGCCCGTCACCCTCGATCGCTTTGTCGCCATCGGGAGCGAACCCGAGCCCGATACCAAACTCAGCGACCACGCTCTCGCCGTCGAAGACCGCAAGCCTTCGCTTCGCCTTTTCGATGACGATCCGCGGTGCTGCCATTGCAGGAAGTTTCACCTCGGCGTCATTCCCTAATTGCTCATACATAAAATATGCGGCCGTAGCGAACGCCGCTCCTATCGCGACAATTACTGCCGCAACAACAGTTCGCTTTGGCATCACTTCACCGCCGCCCGAACGGCCTCTGCCTTCCGGCGAAACTCAACCGCAAGGCCGCTCTCCCGTTGCCGTTCCCAAAATTCAGCCAGCTTTTCATAACGCTCGGCGGGGTCGTAATTCATGGCCCAGGCGAGCTTTGCCATGCACTCCGGGCACGTATCGACCGGCCGTCGATCAGTTTCGAGCAAGTGATTTGTCCCGGACATCAGGCATTCGTACTTCGTGCAATGCCGCATTGAGAACATGTGCCCCGTCTCGTGCATCGCGATCTTGAGCGTACGAAACAACAGCCGGTCCTTCGGATTGTCAGCCTCAAGGATGATGTCGTTCATCCGATAGAGCGACCAAACGCCGACCCGCCTTTCGAGCGATGCCTGCCCAAAAACGAACGACCATGTGTCGCCGGGATAGAGGTCGTAGTTCGTGAACGCGATCAATGCCGCCGCATCGTCCTTGAGCATCTTCGGAAGCACGTCATCGATGAAATACTGTGTCCTAATCTGGTCCCGCGGCGGATAGCCTGCCGTTCGTTTGAGATCTGCGGGAACCTTGCCGAGCCCGCGGTCGGCCAGAAGTTCGACCGGCAGGCTATAGAAAGCCCGCATGTATTCGGCAGTCAGCCCTATCGCCTTTCGCTGCTCGCCGGTGAACCTGCCGATCGGCTGAATATAGATCGTCCTGCGTTGGTCGGTCGGCAATGTCGGGCCGGAGGCAATATATTGCTCGAAGGTCTCGCCGGGTTCGCTCTGCGTTTGAAGCCAATCTCCGTCGAGGATCTTCATCGGCTTAAAGAACCCCGTTACAGCATCGCGTTGCCGTTTCAA
This sequence comes from Acidobacteriota bacterium, assembly GCA_019639135.1. GTDB lineage: Bacteria > Acidobacteriota > Blastocatellia > Pyrinomonadales > Pyrinomonadaceae > OLB17. The sequence goes on along the minus strand of JAHBSL010000040.1, from coordinate 3,497 downwards.
CTGCTCGGTCCGAGCGTCCGCCGGCGGCTCGGAAAAAGCATTATCGGGCTGCGCGTCTTGCTTTGCGCATGTAGCAAGCAACACGACCGCGGCCATCAAAAGTGCGGTTTGGAATGTGGAAGCCCTCTTCATCGTTCAACTGCGTTCGGTGATCGTTACCCGCCGCGGCCCTTCGCCGCTGCCTTCGATCGACACTTCAAACACCCGCGACGGGAACCTATAGCCGCCGAGCCGCTCGGCCCATTCGATGATGACGACGGCATTTTCCTGTTCTACTATCTCATCAAGCCCGACGCCGAACGCCGCGTCGCTTCCCTCATCGATCCGCCATAGGTCAATGTGATAAACGTCCACATCGTCCGTGCGATAAAGGTTGACGAGCGTGAAGCTCGGGCTTGTCACCTCATCGATATCGAAATCAAGAGCACTCAACATGCCTTTCGTAAAGAGCGTCTTTCCCGCTCCCAGTCCGCCATGAAGCAACACGGCGTCACCGCCGCGAAGCCGCCGGCCGAGCTCCGCACCAAGCTCAAAGGTCGCCTCCGGCGATAGGCATACGTGCGTTTCCATCATTCGATCGGGAGCCCTATCTGCGAGAACCATGAGTGCTTGTCCCAATAGCCGTGCTGCTCGATGATCTTGCCGTCGCGGAAACGAAAGAAGCCGCAGCCGCGTATCTCAAAGCTTCGTCCGGTCGGCTGATGGCCCGCGAACTCGCCGGTCCAAGTCCCGCCGCCGACCCATTCCCACGCGGCTCGATCGCCGTCACCGATAAGGTTCTCAACCCGCGACCACGCATCTGGAAATGCCGCAAAGAACGCGTCGTTCCCGGCCTTGATCGCCGTTTTTCCTAGATTCGGCTCGCCGATCGCCACCTGCAGGTTCACCGCGTCATCGGCGTAGCACTCCGCAACCGCTTCACCGTCACACCGCTGAAAGGCATCGATCCAATTTTGCAAAAGTTCCTTTGACTCCATCTTCTTTCGTACCAGCTATTAGCTCTAAGCCATTAGCCCTAAGCCCGACTTTCAGGCGAAAGGCTAATAGCTAATAGCTTACGGCTTACGGCTTGACTCTAACCTTTCTCCAATTTTGCAAAGGCCTCGACCAGACACTCGCGAACGTCCGAGGCCGTCATCACGCGTTTGCCGAACTTCTTCTCGGCAATGTCACCAGCCATACCGGCAACGTAAACTGCGGCGACGACCGTTTCGAAAATGTCGATGTTCATCTTCGCTGCCTGCGCGACGAAACCAGCAAGAATGCCGGCCAGCGTATCGCCGTTCCCTGCCTTGCCGAGGCCAGAATTTCCGGTTGGATTTACTACTACCTTTCCGCCCGGCTCACCGATCAAAACGCGTTCGCCCTTGAGCACAAGGATCACGTTATGCTTCTGCGAAAACTCGCGAACCGCCGCAACTCGGTCCTTGATCAGGCTCCCCTCCTTACGAAGGAGGGTTGGCGGCGTTTCGCCGACGGGGTGGTTCTCTTCATCGCCAAGCAACCGCAAAAACTCACCCTCGTGCGGCGTCAGAATGATGTCAGAACCGCCTGCGTCAGCGGGCGGCCAGTTCGCCCCGAACGGGGCCAGAACATTCAACGCATCTGCGTCTAAGATCAAAGGTTGCCGACATTCGGCGACCACCCTGAGCACAAACGCGGCAGTGCTCTCGCCCTGCGACATCCCGCTGCCGATCGCGATCGCATCCGCCTTATCAAACAGATCGCCCAGCTCGTCAAACGCGTCCTCAGCTATCGCACCGCTGTCGGTCTCCGCCGCACCGCGAACCATGACCTCCGGCAAAACGCGCGACTCGACCGAAGCCTTCGACGACCCTGGCGTCACCAACGTCACCAACCCAACACCCGAACGCATCGCCGCATTCGCCGCCAAAACCGCCGCCCCCGAATAGTTCTCCGAACCTGCTATCAGCAAAGCGTGCCCGCGTTTGTTCTTGTACGAATCTGACGAAAACGCAGTCCGTTTAAGCCATGTCGCCGCATCGCCCTGTTCAGCCAAATAAAGCTGCGACGGCTGTTCGTCGATCAGCTCCTGCGGCGAGCCGATATTGGCAATGATCAATTCACCGTTAAATCTGGAAGTCGAAGGCAGCACATTCCCGGGCTTGGGAGCGGTGAAAGTTACTGTAATATCTGACTCAATTGATTTAGCCAAATCTTGACTCACATCCGCTGAAATTCCTGAGGGAATATCAACTGAAATCAAAAGAGGCATTTTTCTCGAATCATCCTGTCTAGTTGCCAATTTGTTGTATTCATCAAAGATCGTTGAGAAGAACGTATTGATCTCTCCTATGAAGCCGGAACCAAATATAGCGTCGACCACGGCATCATAATCATCGAGTTGACCTGGCCGAATCAGCTCATTCCATATCTCCACGTCATCACACTCTTCAAATCTAACTTCTCCAAATGAAGGAAAGAAAAAGGAAGTGAAGAATATAGATTTCGGGTCCGGCTTACGATCGGCATAACGGCCGTTGGCTAGCCGGTGAGCTATCTCGAAATTGATTCTTGAGTCACCTGAAAGAACCTCTCGCCGAGCAAAAAGGATTAGTTCAGACCTTGCACCATTCACTGCAAGGATCCTCGCCAAAGCTGCCCCATCCCCGCCGTTGCTGCCTTTGCCGCAGAGGATCAGTATCCGCTTTCCCTTGACCGAGCCGCCGAGTTTTTCGGTGATGACGCGGGCAACAGCGTGGGCGGCGTTTTCCATCAGGATGACGGACGGGATACCGTAGCGCTCGGTCGTCAGCCGATCGATCTCGCGCATTTCTGCCGCTGTCAGAACCTTCTGCATCAACGATAATTTAGCACAGGTCGCATTGCCATAAGAGATGTCGCTTGCAAACCCGATATGTCGAACAAAGCGCAATAAGCCGCGCCCGGTCCGGCGCGGCCAATTCACCCTATCTCTATTAAAATTGCGTAAAGTTCTCCTAACCCCAGTGAACCGCCTTTTGCTTGCCACTGTGCTCTACGACCGTTGTTATCCGTTCATTAAGTAAAAAGTTGCATTCGAACTGAGTTTCCAAATTTTCCGACGGTATCCGACGGTAAAGGAGAATAGATGACCAAGACCAAAGGGAACACGAAAGAAAAATGATGCCAGGACGGGGCAGCGGTAGGTTCGCGAGACGGACGAACTGATCGGCAATTTGCTGAAGGATCACGGTTCGCCGGAGGATGTGATCGGCGAAGGCAGATTGTTGGCGGAGCCGACGAAGAGGATTATGTAGCGAACGCTTGGGGCGGAGATGACGGAGCAGGTCGGGTACGAGAAGCATCCGAGAGAAGGCAGGGTCAGCGTTCTTTCTCCCGGAGCCCATCTCATTTCCTTCGGTTACCAGAAAAACAACGCGTTAGCTTTTGACAGTGAAACGAACCGCTATCGCATCTGTTCCATAAACTGGATGCATGATGCGTTTATAGCACCGGACATATGATGTGTTAGAGACACATTGGAAAAAAAGTTA
>JAHBSL010000004.1 GCA_019639135.1 Acidobacteriota bacterium | reverse complement strand
TGGTTGACGGACGGGCGAACGTTAAGTCGGATGAACCGCCCTTACTTACGTGCGGGCCTGCGCAAGGTGAGCGTTCCCTTTCGGTCGGGGTTCTGACGGACAGAATGGCACCGTCTTCGACGGTTCCCGATTCACGTGGGGGAACGCACCCACGTCTTGCGACGTGGGCTACATCAATGGCACCGTCTTCGACGGTTCCGGGTTCACATGGGGAACGCACCCACGTCTTGCGACGTGGGCTACATCAATGGCACCGTCTTCGACGACTAGTACGGCGGAGCCGCGGACCGGCTAAAGCCGGGACTCCAAACAGCCGGCTAAAGCCGGGACTCCAAACAGCCGGCTAAAGCCGGGACTCCAAACAGCCGGCTAAAGCCGGGACTCCAAACGCCGCGGGTCAAACCGTTGTTTGACTGATGGCGGCGTCGATGAGATCGGGGCCGTAGGCCATTGAGGGGGTTTGGAAGCCGGGTTTCAGGTCGCCGGCGAGGATGCGGCGGGTTATCTCTAGCGCGGCTAGCGCGGTGGTCGTGTAGCCCTCGGGGACGGTGAGCCGCTCTTCGATCCGGTTGCCGGCGTCGTCGCTGGCCTCGCCCCAGAGGAGCGTTTTGCCGCGGGCGCGTTCCTCGTCGCTCGGGCCGCCGGGCGGAATTTTGCCTTGCAGATAGCGCTGGACCGGTCCGGTCGCGAGCAGCGGGCCGATGAATCGGCTGAGCTTCATAAGCCGTAAGGCGCTCGGCGGCGCGACGGTATAGACCTCGATGTTCGGGATGCCGGTCGAGTAAAACGCGGTCGAGACATCGCCCCAGGGGATCGTCACACCGAGCTTTACGACGCCCTCGCCAAAGTCTATCTCGCGGGTCCGCCAGGCGGCCGGAACGGGCGTGATCTTGCCCTCGCGGCGAACGGCGCCGCCTTTGTCGATGTTCATCGTCATCGTCGCCTGTGTGCCGTGCGAGATACGGCCCTTGCCGTAAAAGGCGAGCACAAGGTTCGTGGCCGAAGGGAGCCGGTCCTTGAGCCGGCGGGCGAGGCAATCGCTCGGGACGACGTCAAACCCGACGCCGGGCATCACCATTATCCCGGCATCTTTGGCCAACCGGCCGCCCGCGGCGCATGCCTCAAAAACGGCGATCTCGCCCGTTATGTCCGTGTAATGCGTGCCAGTCCGCAGGCAGGCTTCGCCCATCTGCCGCGAGGTGAGCGAGAAAGGCCCGGCACAGTGGAGCACCATCGCGACCTCGTTCAATGCCGCATCGAGCTTTTCGGTTTCATCAAGCGAAAAAACGCGATGCACAAGCCCATGCTTTTCCGCAAGCGCCTTGATCGCCGCCTCACTTCGCCCGGCAACGATCGGCCGCATCCCGAGCTCAACAGCGAACCGCGTTATCAACTCGCCGGTGTATCCATTCGCTCCGTAAATTAGAAAATTCGGCATCGTTTTTCGGAATAAGTTAAATGTGAAAAGTACTAAGTTGGAAGATCCGTTATCGGCACTTTTGCCTTATAACTTATCACTTATTTCGCGGGGAACAATTCGCGGGCCGCTGCTGTGTCGTGTTTCAGGCGGGCGAGGAATTCGCGGCGGGTAATCTCTTTGGCCCCGAGCGCTTTCATGTGCGGGGTCATTACCTGTATATCGAGCCAGGTCGAGCCGCGAGAGCGGAGGTGGTCGATGAGGAAAAGCAGCGAGAGTTTCGAGGCGTTTGGGCGGGTGAAGAACATCGATTCGCCGCAAAAGACGCCACCGGCATCAACGCCGTAAACGCCGCCGACGAGGTTGCCTGATTCATCCCAGGCCTCGACGCTGTGCGCTCCTCCGGCCTGGTGGAGTTCGGTGTAGCGCTCGATGAACGCGGGCGTAATCCAGGTTCCCTTCTGCCCGGGGCGGCGGGCGAGAGCGCACTCTTCCATTACGTGGCGGAAATCCTCGTCGATAGTGAATCGCAAACTCGAGCGGCGGCGGGCGCGGGCGAGGCTCGCCGGAATGTGGAGATCGGCAAAATCGAGGATCGCACGGCGAGAAGGGCAGCACCAGGGCAGCGGCACACCTTCCATGTGCCACGGGAAGATGCCCTTTGCGTAGGCCTCGCTCAACGTCGCGACGGAAAGCTCAACGCCGAGCGCGACGACGTCCGGGCCGTAGTAGAGATAGTCGCCAAACGGCACCCAATCAGGGAAATCATGCTCGCCGGGGTCGGGGAAGTGCACGGTTAGATTCTACCGCATAGTTTCAGCGACGGGCAGATGGGGAGACGCGGTGACGCGGAGACCGAGGGAAAAGGACAGATGGGTCGCATTCGCCCCATCCGTCGCATTTCTCCCGTACCGTTAAACCACTTGCTGTTTCCACTTGCCGCGGCGGAAGACGAGTGCCGAGACAACGGCAAGTGCCGAGAAGGCGATCGTGATCGCCCAAAAGACGCCCTGCGGTCCCATCTCAAAGCGATAGGCAAGCACATAGGCCAGCGGTATCTCAAAGAGCCAGAAGATGACGAAGTTGAGATACGTCGGGGTGAGCGTGTCGCCGGCGCCGTTGAATGAGCTTTCCATCACCATCCCGAGCCCGTAAAAGGCGTAGCCGTAACCGACGATGCGGAGGCAATCGATCGCATAGCGGGAGACCTCGGGATCGGTGGTAAAGATCGAAACGACCAACTCGGGAAAGACGATGAAAAATATCCCCGCAAGCCCAAGAAGGACGGCATTTAGTATCGCCGCTGTCCAGACGGAGCGCTCGGCACGTTCCGGCTGGCCCGCTCCGAGGTTTTGCCCGACGAGCGTCGCGGCTGCATTCGCAAGACCGACCGCCGGCAGGATAACGAAAATGATCACCCGTAGGCCGATCTGATAACCCGCAATGGCGACCGTTCCAAAGCCGGCGACGACGCGGACGAGCCCGCTCCAGCTAAGCGTTGCGATCAGGAATTGCAGCACCGCCGTGCCCGAAAGCCGGACCAGAGCGACGAGCAGTTTAGGGTCAAAGCGCCAGTGCTCTGCTCGTATCTCAAGCCTCCCGTTGCCCGGCCGGAGCAGCGTCCAGGCCGCAAAAGCGACACCGGCGGAGCGGCCGATGACGGTCGCGACCGCCGCACCGGTTACGCCCCATTCGGGAAAGATCCAGATGCCGAAAATGAAGAGCGGATCGAGTACGATGTTGAGCCCGTTGGCGATGATCAGCACGCGAAGTGCTATAGCCGCATCGCCCGCCCCGCGAAAGATGCCGTTGAGCAAAAAGAGGAACAGGATGACGGCGTTCGTGCCGAACATTATCCGCATGAACGGCAGGCCGAGTTCGATGACGTCCGGCTCCGCACCGAGCAGGCCGAAGATCTGCCGGGCAAAGATGACGCCGGCGATGCCCATCGCTGCCGAGACGATCAAGCCGAGATAGATGACGTGCGTTGCGGCCCGTGCCGCTCCGTCCATATCCTTTTCACCGACGCGGCGGGCGACCGTTGCAGTCGCCCCGATACTAAGCCCGACGGCGACGGCATAAATGAGAGCGAGTACCGATTCCGTCAGCCCAACGACCGCGACAGAAGCGGCTCCGAGTTTGGCGACAAAGAAGGTATCGACGATAGCAAAGAGTGCCTCCATAGACATCTCAAGGATCATCGGGATCGCCAAAATGATGAGCGCGACCGGGATCGAACCGCGTGTAAAATCACGCTCGGTGCCGACAAAGGCCTCACGCAAAACGGAAAAGAACGTGTTTTTTTCAGCCGCAAACTCAGCGCCTTCAACATTGAAAGACATACAAACCTACCTAAAAAAAAATGAAGCAATACTTTCGGCACGGAGCGTGCCCGGAGCGGTCAATGGGCGGCCGCAGGGAGCGGTGCCGGTGACCCGAACGTGACGTGAGTTTTAGACAAGCGGCTTCAGCATGGTCTTATGAACCTACCACAATCGATCGAGCGAATGAAGTTCTACGCAGCGGAACTCGTAAAAGTTCAGAAAAATTTCAGCGCACTTCGCTCTGCTTTTTTCTGACGCATTTGCTCTCGCAAAGTGGACATCGCAGTGTGCAACCGTTTACCCCTTCAAGGCAACTGAGTTATCATATGTCCGAAACTCGAGGAGAACGGCTATGATAAAGCAGATCCGCGGCAGCACCATCTGATAACTAACGCGTGAGGAATTTGAGGAACGTATCAGCCCGTATCAAGAGGTCGCTATCGACCTTGGTACGGGCGATGGGCGTTTCGTCGCCAACCTCGCGGCAAGGGAGCCGGAAACCTTCGTCATCGGAATAGATGCGAACGCGAAGCCGCTTGAGAAGCCCTCGGTCCGAATAACACGAAAACCTGCGAAAGCCGGCCTTCCGAACGCGATGTTCATTCAAGCTGCGGCTGAGGCCCTACCGTGTGAACTTGCCTCGGCTGCCGATCGCGTTACGGTCAATCTTCCCTGGGGGAGTTTGCTCCGAGCGGTCCTCTTGCCGGAGCCGGATATTCTTCAGAGTATTCGCGGGCTGATCAAGTCCGGCGGGATCCTTGAGGTTTTGACCGCTATCGATCCGGTTCGGGATCTACAGGAACTCGCTCGGCTCGGCCTCCCGGAGTTGACCGATCGGCACTTCGATATTGACCTCATACGGTCTTATCGAAGCGCCGGATTCGTGAGAGTTGAAAACGCGGGTTTCGCACCGGGAGTCGCGTTTCCAGTAGAGACGACATGGGGCAAACGCCTTTCACGTTCGCCGGAGCGTCTGGTGCGCCGGTTAAGGTTTACCGCAGTTTGAGCAACCGCGATGCTCCAATTGACGTCGAATCCGAAGATTCAAAAATGTCCGAGTGCTATCGACCGACAAGACGAGAGATGCTTCGCGGCCTCGCCTCGCTGGGGCTCGTGGCGGCGCTTTCTGGCCGCGGGAGCGCTTTTGCCCGGCGCGACGAGATCGAGATGCTCGTGCTTGGCGATTCGCTGATCTGGGGCCAGGGGCTGCGTGAAGAGGAGAAGTTTTACTACCTTACAAAACGCTGGCTTGAAGAAGATGTTTTCAAGGGCAACGGGAGCGTAAGGCTGACCGTGAAGGCTCACTCCGGTTCGACCATCAAGCTCGACCCCGATGAGCAGGCGGCGCTCGAAAGTGGCAACCGCTCGCCATTCGAAGAACTGCACCCTGAGGTCAACGTCTCTTTCCCGACCATTGAGAAACAACTGCGGACGGCCCACTCGGAACATAGCGATCCGGCAAGCGTTGACCTGATAATGCTCAGCGGCGGCATACCGGACGTCGGCGTGGCGAAGATAATCAACCCGCTCGAAAGCAACAGGCGGCTCCGCGAGCGGATCGACCTTTACTGCCGCCGGCATATGGGCGAGCTGGTCAGCGAGGCGGCCGCGAAGTTCCCAAATTCGCTGATCATCATCATCGGGTATTATCCGATCATCACCCGCCACAGCCCGATGAAGCGGATCGTCAACGACATAATGGAACTTTACAGCGTGCCGGGCTGGGCAAAGCCGCCGATCAACAATCCGGCAACGCGAGCCATCTGGCGGCTCTGGCGTGGAAAGATGATCAAGCGTTCGCGGATCTGGCTTGAGGGTTCGAATGCGGCTTTCGCCTCGGTCGTCGAAGGGCTTAATTCCTCGGCTGGCCGTGAGCGTGCCCTTTTTGTCCCATCGCCGATCGATGAACGTACGGCGTTTGGTACAAAGAATTCGCTGCTCTTTACCGTTGGGCGAAAGGGTCGTCCGGCGGATGCGATCGGCGAGACCCGGCTCCGCGAATGCCCGCCCGCTCTTTCCGAACTTCGCCGCGACACCCGGCTAAAATACAGCACCCGATTCTGCGAACTCGCCAGTGTCGGCCACCCGAACCCTAAGGGATCCGCCGCGATAGCTGCCGCGATCCAAGAGAGGCTCGATACGCTTCTCGCCCGTCGCTTTAACGGCCGTGTACAGCCCGCTTCAAAGTAAGAAAAGGACGCCGCACGTTTCCGTGGCGGCGTCCATCGAATGACCCTAGGGTCCAGTAACTCGAACTAGCTTCCGATCTCTCCTCCGTCGTCCTTTGTGATCACGACCAACGATGAACGCGGACGCTCACCTTCGTCACCATCCGGCCACGAGCTGTACCGCTTCGGGTTCGCGGGGTCGTTCTGTCCCGTAGGGGCTTCACCGGGATGCTGAATGCCGACGAACATGGTCTTCTCGTCCGGGGTAACGAATACGCCGGTGACCTCGCAAACATTCGGGCCGACCAGAAACCGACGGGTTTCTTTGGTAACGGGATCAGCACAGAGCATCTGGTTGTTCCCAAATCCCTGATAGACCGGGCTGCGATTTTCGGGGTTTATCGAACTTCCGGAGACGTCCGTCTGGATCCAAAGTCGCCCGCTTGGCGCAACGTAGATCCCATCGGGTGAACCGTAGATATCGCCGACGACGTCGGAACCGTCGGGTACGGTTGCACCGGGATTACCGGCTTTTGCGAAGATATCCCAATAGAAAACATCCTCTGTCCAGTCGTGTTCGTAACGCCAGCGGATGATGTGTCCATACAAATTGCTCGGCCGCGGGTTTGCCATATCGACGGGCGGACGTGCCGAACCGGCGGCGGTCGATCCATCGGGAAGATTGATCGACGGCGGATTTGTACCCCTGCGTGAGTTGTTGGTGAGGGTCGCGATCGCCGTGAGCGAACGCGGGAACGTGTCGATCCACTCGGGACGGTCCATCATTGTCGCTCCAACGGCGTCGGCAGCGGACCTTGTGTTGATCAGGATGTCCGCTAACGACCAACCGGCAAGGGCGGGGTTGTCCGGGGTCAGCGGCAGCCATTCTCCGGTGCCGTCGGCATTGAATTTTGCGACGTAGAGCGTGCCGTGGTCGAGCGGGCTCTGACCGCGTGCACGCATCCGTCTCCAGCGGTCCGCAGAGACGAACCGATATATGTATTCGTTGGTCTCGTCATCGCCGGAGTAAACAACGATCCGGCCATCCCGTGCCTCCTGTACCCATGCGCCCTCGTGCTTGAATCGGCCGAGAGCGGTTCGCTTGACCGGCTTTGAGTTCGGCTTGAAGGGATCGATCTCCGTCACCCAACCAAATCGGTTCGGCTCGTTCGGCTCGTCATCGACCTGAAAGCGCGAGTCGGTCGTATGCCAGAGGTACCCGAAGCCGCCGGCGGTGATGCCATACCGCCGTTCCATCTGGGTTTGCGTTGCTGTCTTACGAAAGTATCCGTTAAAATTCTCCTCACACGCGAGATAGGTGCCCCAAGGCGTGAAGCCCATGGCGCAGTTATTGAGTGTGCCGAGAACGTTGCGGCCGGTCGGATCGGCGCTTGTTCGCAAACGCGGATCGCCCGCCGCCGGACCGCCGATGCTTATCGGTGTCAGGCCGGTGATCCTCCGTGCAAAGCGCGAGGGACGAACGACACTCCATTCACGTGCCCGCCGCCGCCAACGGCCACAACCGGGCCTGCGTCTTGCGTCGTCATCATCATCGCGATCATGACGGCGAGCACGACGGCTTTCGACCTCGATGACCGAAACGCCATGGGCCATCAGCGACTTTCGCGTCTTCTCCGCGTCCCAGTTGGCCGTTCCGTCCGGGAAGAGGAGAACGTCGTCGGTGTATTCGTGATTCTGGACGATCAGTCCTCGGCGGGAACCTGCGATCGGGAAATAAACGAGGCCGTCGTTATGCATTCCCCATTGCTGTGCCTGATCGTCGGCAGAGTTGCTTGCATCTTGTTCGAACTCCGGCCCGTCCGAAAGCGGATCGCCCCAGGCGATCAGGACTTCGGCGGTGTAACCCTCAGGAACTACGAGTTCATCGGTCTCGGAGGCCGGTATGCCCGTGAACCCGAGCAATCTGCGGTGACCGCGGGTCGCCGCCTCGGCGGGAACCGCACTTAGCAGCGAGCCGACACTGCCGAGCGAAGCAAGCGTTGCGGCCGCTACGGAGCCGGCAACGAAACTCCTTCGCGAGAATCTTTTGCTTACTACATCCTCAAACGATTCGTTGCCTGAATCGTTACTAATAATATCGTCATCAATAATCGACATTTACTTTTCTCTCCTCCCTGAAAACGAAGATATCCGGCATTAAAAAAACTGCCTCGACGCATCAAAGCGCCTGCGAAGTGGGGTCAAAGTGCATAGGACAACCCGCAGGTTAAGGTCTCTTAGTTACAAAGAAGTGTTTGGGGAATTAAGTTTGGATGAAATCTTTGTGACTTGCAGTTTCGCGGCCGGACGGCCGGATTTGGCGCTCGGCCGACCACCCTGTCACAATAGGCTGAGATGAAGATAGCGGTAGCGATGAGCGGCGGCGTCGATAGTTCGGCGGCGGCCGCGTTATTAAAGGAGCAGGGGCATGAACTTGTCGGCTTTACGATGCAGCTTTGGAATCAACGGCGGCACGTTAATGTCGATGAGAACGGCGACCCGCTGCCCTCGCGATGTTGCTCGCTCGATGATGTTTACGACGCGCGGCGGGTGGCGGATAAGCTCGGCTTCCCCTTCTATGTGCTGAACCTTGAGAAGGACTTTGACCGCGACGTGGTCGAGCCGTTCATTCAAAGCTATCTTTCGGGCGAGACGCCGATCCCCTGCGTCGCCTGCAACTCGCGGCTCAAGTTTGCTTCGCTCGACCGGATGGCCGTTTCGCTCGGCTGCGACAAGGTTGCGACCGGCCATTACGCCCGGGTCGAATATGACGCGGCGGCGAACCGCTACAGGCTTTTCCGCGGTAGAAACCACTGGAAAGATCAGAGTTACTTCCTCTGGGAGCTGACGCAGGACCAGCTCTCGCGGGCATATTTTCCGCTCGGCGAGATGCTCAAGAGCGAGGTCCGCGAGATCGCCCGCGATGCCGAACTTTACACCGCCGAGAAGCAGGAATCGCAGGAGATCTGCTTTGTGCCTGACGGGAAGTATTCCGAGTTCATCGATCGCTTTCTGGAGCACGAAGGCCGCGAGGCTGAGATTCCCGAGGGCGGCGAGATCGTCAACGCAGCCGGCGAAAAGCTCGGCGAGCACTCGGGCATTCACCGCTACACCATCGGCCAGCGTCGCGGGCTCGGCATTGCGCACGAAAAGCCGCTCTATGTAGTCCAGATCGAACGCGCTCGGAACCAGATAATCGTCGGCGAAGCGGATGAGCTGGATACGATGGAGTTCACCGCAAAGGGCGTGAATTGGGTCGCCTTTGACGAGCCAAGCGAGCCGGTCCGGGCACTCGTAAAAGTGCGCTACCGCCACGAACCGGCGATCGCGACAATTCACGCGCTTGCGGATTCGCACGCACGCATCGTCTTTGACGAGCCGCAGCGGGCCATAACCCCGGGCCAGGCGACCATCTTCTACGACACCGCCACCGGCGAAGAGGTTGTCGGCGGGGGCTGGATCGTGCGGGAATGATGAATAACGAGATCGTAATAATTGCAGGCCCGAATGGTGTCGGAAAAACGACGTTTGCTAAGGAGTTTATTCGCGGGCGCAAAGGGTTCGACTTTCTCAATTCGGACGAGATCGCGATCGAGCTATCTCCAGGGGATCCTTCGTCGAAGGCGATCGCAGCCGGAAAATCGTTCTTCCGAAAGCTTCAAGAAGCACTTGAAAACGGCCGCTCCGTGCTTATAGAGAGCACGCTAGCGGGACGCTTTTTGATCAAGCTGATCAGTCAGGCCCGGTCGAAGGGGTATCGAGTGTCGATCATATTTTTGTTCACCGATTCGGCATCGATCCTTGTTGAGCGGATACTTTACCGTGTTGCAAAGGGTGGTCACGACGTTCCAGCGGCGGATGTGATCCGCAGGCTTGAACGCGCGGCCGTCGGAACTTTATAAGGATCTATAAAGACCTCGTAGATTCCTGGACGCTGATCTATAATACGGAGGGGCGTTTTATAGATGTGGCGATGCGCGACAATGGAGAAGAGCAGATCTTTGACGAAGGGCTATTTGCGAGGTTCGTCAATTTATGAAAGATACAGATAAAGGACTAAGCAAAGAAGCTTACGACCGATTAGCCGAGTACGTTCGCATTGGGAACCGTGCGATGCACCGGGCTGAGGAAGAGAATCGGCAGCTTGGGCTTCCGAATGTTTTTGCCCGCAATGGCAAACTGATTTTCGAAATGCCGGACGGGAGCATCGTTATAAAGGACGATCCGTTTGTGACTAGCCACGGCAAGTGATAACACAGCGTCCAGCCGGTTGTGATCAGGCCTTAGCTAGAACGAGAAATTTATGCCAGCACCAAAAAAACGACCCAGCAAGGCGGCGAAGGCAGCGAAGAAGATCGTTGAGAGTTCGAAGCTATTGGCCGAGAAGTCCGAGCGAGATCAGCAGAGCGGTTCCGAGTTCAAGGAGTCGGTCGTGACACCGCGTACGAACAAATCTGCAATGAAGCCGCGGCCGGACAAGAAGCGCGGTTAGCGAAGGGATGAACAAGGCCGAGCTACGTAGGGTCTATCTAGAAAAGCGGCGGGCACTCTTGCCGGGCGAGGTCGCCCGGATGAGTTCCGAGATCGCCGAGCGGTTCTTTAATGAGGTCGATCTAGCGGCCGTCAAAACCCTTCACACATTTATCCGCATGGCGAAGTTCAACGAGTTTGACACCTCGATGATCTACTACCGCATCTGGCACGAGCGGCGGGGCATCGCGACCTGTGCCCCGGTTACAGACCGCGAGAGCGGCGAACTCGAGGCCCGCTATTTTGACGAGGCGGCCGAGCTTGCGGAATACGATTGGGGCATCCGCGAACCCGCGGGCACGGAAAAGGCCGACCCCGAAGAGATCGACCTCGTTATTGTCCCGTTGCTTTGCTTTGATGAAAGCGGGCACCGCGTCGGCTATGGCAAGGGCTATTACGACCGCTTTCTCGCCCGCTGCCGCACGGATTGCCTGAAGATTGGCGTCAGCCTTTTTCCGCCCGTCGCGGCGATAGTTGATATCCACGACTCGGACGTTCCGCTCGACCTCTGCATCACACCCGGCCAAACTTTTAGATTCACAGAACCTGACGGATACCTAAATTAGAGCGAGTGTTTCTGGAGCGAAACTCCTTTGCCTTCATCGCGAGCGGTAGAGCTCGACCGTCTGTGTCTTCGTCTGTGAATTCTTTGGTTGTGCATTTTCGCCAATCTTTCGGAACACAGAAATCACACAACCAAAACCGAAAATCACAGATGATCGGTCTGCGTTCGGCCAATAGCCGGCAAACCGTCCGAGTACTATTTCGCCTTAAGGATGTCCCGAATCTCGGCCAGCAGTTTCTCCTCGGCCGAAGGTTCGGCCTCGGCCTCGAGGCCCTTAAAGATGCTGATCGCATAGCGGGCCAGAAGGAACATCACAAAAGCGACGATCAGGAACGTGATGATCTCGTTGATAAATTGGCCGTAGAGAATGAGCGGCTGCTTGGCGGCCTGTGCGGCGGCGATCTGCTCGGGCGTAGAGACCGGCATATCGCCGAGGTTGATGACCTTGCTTGAAAAGTCGATGCCGCCGGTCAGCAGTCCGACCACGGGCATTATGATGCCGTCTGTGAAGGTCTTTACAACAGCACCGAATGCCGCACCGATGACGACCGCGATCGCGAGGTCGAGCACATTCCCGCGGGCGATGAATTTTTTGAAGTCGCTGAGCATTTTCGTTTTCTCCTTTTATGCAAAAACGGGTATTTGAAAAGCAGAAAGACTACAAGCCTATTCGAATCTGCCAGCAATCTAAACTTAGCGGCCGCCGCGTAAATCTCAGCGAACTATGCGTTTAAATGATCACAACGCAGAGGTCGCTGAGTGTTTCGTGGAGACCGCAGAGAAGGCTCTTTTACCTTTCAGACATCCTCGACCATATTAACGACGTTCGGGCGGCCCTAGCCCTTTGCGGCTTCAACCAATTCGTCGTCATCCTCGTCCGTTTCCGTGGCGATCTCTATCGCGTTCGATTCGGCAAAGAGGCTTTCCTCTTCCTCCGCCTGCCGGGCCGATTCTATCGCCTGCTGTTCGATCGCCTTGCGGGCGCCCAACATCGAACACATACCTTCAAAAATGGCACCGTCCTCGATGATCATCCGCGGAGCCTGAATGTTGCCGACGACGCGGGCCGTCCGCCCAAGCTGAACGCGTTCGCTGGCGATAATGTCGCCGTTGACAACGCCGTTTACAACGGCCGCGGCGACCGATACATTGGCATCGACCTGCCCGTTCGAACCGACAATGAGCGTGCCCGTCTCCGAAGAAACGCTGCCGACAAGCTGGCCGTCAACGCGGAGCATTGCCTGAAAATTCGTCTCGCCGGAAAGCACCGTCCCATGGCCGACGAAGCCGCTCAACCGGCCTTCTTTTATATCGCGGGCCATCGCCTCGCTGTCCGTTACGGCCCGCGAGGGCGAGCTTGCGGTCGGTTCGGCCTGATACGGCGCCGTCTGCGTCTGTTGGCTGTAGCTGTTTGCCGGTTCCTGAGGTTCCGTTCTGGAACGTCCCATTCTGATCATAGAAAAACTCCTTAATTTGTGTAATTTGGAACGTTAGGCAAAGTAAACCGAGAGAAACTGCGGTTTGCGAAGTGCGCTTCGCGGGGGTGCTTTTCGTCGCCTCGTATGCCTGATAGGGAATGATAGTTCAGCTTCGCTTCGGTGTCTAGTAAACCGGCGGCTATTGCCGAGCGGGCAACAATTATGTAAGTATTAAAGGTTTCGGAGGACGCGGAGAGATTTGTTCGTAGAGAGTAAGTTAAAGACGAAGTTGTTAAAGAAGATGGGCCAGGCGATCGGCGATTTTGGAATGATCGCCGAGGGCGACCGGGTGATGGTCTGCCTTTCGGGCGGAAAGGACAGCTACACGATGCTCGACCTGCTGCTCGACGTTCGCCGCCGGGCACCGGTAAATTTTGACATCCTCGCCGTTAATCTCGACCAAAAGCAGCCCGGCTTTCCGGCCGAGGTGCTGCCAAATTATCTTGAAGAGCTTGGCGTCGATTACCGGATAGTTGAGGAAGACACTTACTCTGTCGTCAAAGCCCACGTCCCCGAGGGCAAAACGTTCTGCTCGCTTTGTTCGAGGCTCCGCCGCGGGATACTTTACTCGGTCGCCGTCGAAGAGGGCTGCACAAAGGTCGCGCTCGGCCACCACGCAGACGACATCATCAATACGTTCCTGCTCAACCTCTTTTACGTCGGCCAGCTCAAGGCGATGCCGCCGATCCTCCGCAGCGACGATGGCCGAAATACGGTCATCCGCCCGTTGGCTTACTGTCATGAATCGGACGTTGCGGCCTATGCCGAGGAAAAGCAGTTCCCGATCATCCCGTGCAATCTCTGCGGGTCGCAGCCTAACCTAAAGCGTGCACGTGTCAAACAGCTCGTCACCGAGCTCGCCAAGGAAGTGCCGTTCCTTCGCAATTCGATGCTGACGGCGCTGACGAACGTTACCGCCTCGCACCTGCTCGACCCCGGGCTTTACGACTTCCGCAACTTTGAGCCGCTGGTCAAGCAGATACCGGCCGGCCATGGCTCGGTAGAGAAAGAGCTCGGTGCGGTCTTTGACCACAGCGAGCCCATGTTTGCCCCAAACCTGATGGAAGCGGCCGGGATCCAGTAATTCCGGTCTTTACTTTGCGCTCTTTGTGCAAAACCTCTGCGGCCTTTGTGGTTAGATCTGCTTAAACACAAAGGCCACAAAGGCGTTCACAAAGTTCTCCGAGATTCTGATGTCTTTCAGCAAGCAAGGTTGATGCTCATCAGAACTTCAGCTTTCGCGACTTGAAGACCTTGTCGCTGACCTTCGCGTCGTGCTTTACCTCGCGGATCTGCGTTACCACGCGGCCATTGCTCGGGCTGTTCTGTACGGAGCGGAACGGCATCATTATTCCATCCACGCTGCGATAATCCTCGAAGGTCGTCGTGATCGCTATCTGCTGGCTGCTCGTGCTTGACGGGATGATCGAATCTCGCCGGACGAGCAGGTTCGTCTTGGTCGAATAGAAGTCGGTCGTCTTTGTTCCCTTTTCCGAATCGAACTCGACTACGTAGCACTCCTCCTCGCCGCACTTGGTCTTGCGGAGCACCGACGCCTTTTCATAAAGCGTCTTCCAGTTGAGAGGCGCATAGAAATCGGCATCGATCCTGGCGTTCTCAAGCCGCTTCCCCGTCAGTTTCTCGGTCGGAGCGAAAGTGTAAGCCTCTTCGCTGCCGGTGCCGTCAAAGAAGTTGTAGCCCTTGGCGATCACCTTGCCGGCGGCGGTCATCGTGAATTCGGAGGCTGACATTCCCGGAGCCTTTGCCCAGGTGATCCCGGTCGCGGTCACGCCCTGATTGTCAAAGTTGATCGTCGAGGTCGTTACTCGAGTCTTGAACTTGCGAAGATTCGCCTCGCCGCCGTAGGCTTCGATGACCTTCGCCATCAGTTCATCGATCGAGGGCAAGTCTGCCGGAGCGGCATCGCCCTTCACACGCGTAAAGGTAAAGGAGCCTTGAGGCTGGTCGAGTACGATGGCTTCGACCTGCTTCGCGGCATCGCGTTTGACGGACATCGAGAAGGAGTCCGGCAGCGGCGTCAGCGCGAATTTGCCGTCCGTTTTCGGTGCCAGGGCATAAGGCTGCTGGCCCGGAACGACGAGCGAGATCTTGCCTTCAACCTCTTTTATCTCGATCGTGCCCTCGCCGTTCGGCGTCAGATACTTGCCGACGAGGTCGGCCGGAACGGCACCGCCCGCGGCCGGTTGCCCGGGCTTGTCGGCCGGCTTGCTGCCCTCGGGCTTGCCGAGAATGTTCTCCCAAACGATCGGCATCAACTCGTTGCCGAGCGAGGAACCCGAGACGTTCGTCAGCATCACAAAGCCAAGTTTCTTTTCCGGGATCATCGCGACAAGGGCATTAAAGCCATCGATGTTGCCGCCGTGCTCTACAACTGTCATCCCGTTCCATTCGCGGACGAACCAGCCGAGCGCATACTTGACCGAGCCGTTGGGCGTTACGTTCATTTGCGGTTTCATCCATTCGGCAAAGCTCTTTTCCGAGATGAGCCGTTTGCCGTTGTGGACGCCGCCGGCAAGAATGAACCGGAGCCATTCGGCCATCTCGTTTGCCGAGGAATTGATCGAACCCGCCGGTGCTACCTGCTTGATCTCGCGGTAGGGAAGGCGGATAGTTTCCTTCGTATCAAAGTTGTAGTTATAGCCGAACGAGCGGTCGGCGACCTTCTCCATCTGCTCGATGGTCATCGTGCTCGTCGTCATCCCGAGCGGGCGAAGGATGCGTTCGGGGATGAACTCTTCCCACTGTTTCCCCTGAGCAACCGCGACGACCTCGCCGGCCGTCGTGTACATCAGGTTCTGATAGCCGAAGCGTTCGCGAAGTTTTCCGATCGGTTTTGCGTCGCCGGCGACCTTGATAAGCTCCTGCCGCGTCAGCCGCCCGGTGATCATCGCGAGGTCCGTTCGGTTTAGGCCGGAAGAGTGCGTCAGCAGGTCGCGAATCGTTATGTTCTTGTCCGTTTCGGGGTCGGCCATCTTGAAATAGGGCAGAACGGTCCGCGGCGAGGCATCGAGCGAGAGCTTGCCTTCATCGGCCGTCATCAGAACGGAAAGTGCCGTAAATGCCTTTGTCGCCGAGCCGATCGCGAACTGCGTGTTTGGCGTGACCGGTATCTTTTTCTCGTAGTCCCTGTAGCCTAAGCCCTTTGAATAAATGACCTTGTCGTCCTTGACGATGGCGAGCGACATTCCCGGAATGCCGAGTTCCTTGCGGCGTGCCTCGACCTTTTCTTCGATCGTGGCGAGAGCGGCAGAGTAGTCCGCGGCCGGTGCTGTTCCATTGGCAAAGACGGCACCGGGCGTCGCCGTAAAGGCCATTACAAATGCGAGTAAGAAAGCGTAGATCGAGCGAGTGCGGGTATTTCTATACATAGTTTTCCTCTGTTTCCAGAGTAGAATACGGAGAAAAGCCTCGTTTGGTTCAGGTTTTTGGACAGCAGGCGTCCCTATTCGGTGCTTACATTCTTGTTAACAAGCACCGCTGCACCAAGCCCGGCCGCAAGATAGAATGCCATCGCGACCTCGCCATCGCCCAGGTTGTAGTGGACGACGCCCGCGGTGAAAAAGCCCGCAACGCCGCCGAGCACGCCGAGCCCGACCGCTAACGGTAAGTCCGGCCCGCCGTTCTCCTGCCGCAGATATCGCCAGAGGCTGCGGGCATAAGCTCCAAGGAAGAGCAGCCAGAAAAGAAGCGCCGGAAGCCCGCGTTCGGCCGCAAGCTGAATGGGAGTTGAGTGAAAATGTCCCATCGGCAGCCAGCCGCTGTCAAAGAGCCCGAATTCCTGCCAGCGTTCCTTTAGCGAATCCATCCCGACGCCGACCAGAAGATGCCGCGGGCTCTCGGTCGCGAGCCGAACGCCATCGCGCCACATCGTCTTGCGATATTCGTTCGTCTCGTCCTGCTGACGCGTTTTTTGCAGTACGTAGTAACCGCCGGCGGCCGCCGGGATGAGGACCACGAGCATTAATGCGATCAGCTTTCGGTTGCCGATGGCGAGCACCATCACGATGCCGGAGACAAGCAGGCCGAGCTGCGACGCACGCGTACCCGAAAGCAGCAATGCGATACTTATCAATGCAAGGCAGATCGAGGCGATCAGAATTGTTCGCCGCCGCGGCGACCTCAAAAATCCGACAAGCGACGAATCGCGGACGAAGGCGAGTCCAAGCACAAGCCCAAGCGCCAGCGAGCCGATGAGCTGAAGCACCTCGCCATAGGTCGTGAAATGGCCAAAAAAGCCTTGCGCCCGCCAGCGGTGGCTCTTTTTCCAGGACGCGAAACCGAGCCTTTCCTCGGGCGTGGTGCCCTTGGCGAGGTCCGTGCGGCGGAGCGTTACGGTGCGGTAAATGTCCGGACGGTTGAACATTGCGTCGGCCGTTTCGCTCGCTTCGAGAGCGGCGAGGATCTCATCCGGCGAGGAAATTCGCTTGCCGTCGACGCGGAGAATGGCATCGCCATCGGCGAGCCCGGCTCTCGCCAATGCGCCTTCCGGGCGAAGGCCGTGGACCTCAACGCCGCGGCCGATGATCCGTTCGGACGGCTGCCAGATGACGTTGACCATCGCCGAGCCGATCATCAAAAACGCGACCGCGCCAATGGCCGAACGGGTTCGCAGATTAAGCCTCGCAAAAAAGAAGATGAGGAAAAGCCCGACTCCGCGGAGCTTATCGAGCGAGATCGCCGGTTCGTAAGAAAAAAATGCACTGAGGACGCTCCAGCCAATGAAGGCGAGCAGAAAGGCATCGAAAGCGAAGAAGCGAAACCGCGGCCGAGGCGCGATAAAAAGCCTCGCGGCCGAGAGCGTCATCCCGAGCAGCCAGGCGATCTGAGTCGCGGCGATCGAGTGCGGAACCGATGCCGCCATCAGCAGAAGGCAGGCGAAAGCTCCGCGGTCGAGCCACACGGCGAACGAATCTCCCGGTGCAATGCCGGCGAGCTGATCAAGTTTGCTGAGGGCAGCTTTCATCGCGGAAATGCTAAACCGCAAGGATAAGGCTCGCGGCTATGCCTTGTCTAACGGCGGGCGATTTGGTTGAATTGAGTTTTCTTATGAGCGAAGCGGAAATACAACGCGACCAACACATAACGGCCGAGATCAATCTTTACTACGACCTCTTGATGCCGCAGGATCTTGCGGGCCCGGCTCCGCTCCTCGTCGCCGTACACGGTTACGGAGCGCACAAGCGTTATATGATGCGCGAGGCTCGGCAGATCGCACCCGAGGGCTTTGCGATCGCCTCGGTCGAGGCCCCGCACCAGCACTTTCGCAAGACCGATGACGGCTACCGCGTCGGCTTCGGCTGGCTAACGGACCACCGGCCGGAGGACTCGGTCGCACTCCACCATCGCTTTCTGCTCGACCTCATCGACCGGCTCAGCGAAGAAGGTGCCGCCGATCCCTCGCGCGTTTATCTTTACGGATTCTCGCAGGCGTGTGCGCTCAACTTTCGCTTTGCGTTGACGTATCCCGATGCGGTCCGGGCCGTGATCGGCGTCTGCGGCGGCATTCCCGGCGATCTTGAGACCAGCCCGCTCTATAAGCTTTATGTCGGCCGAGTTCTTTATCTCTACGGCGACGACGACGAATGGTACACCAACGAGCAATTCGCCGACTACGCCGAGCGGCTCAAGAAACGCATTCCCAACGCAACAACCCGCCAATACCGTGCCGGCCACGAGATAACCGAAGAGATGCGCGCCGACCTACGAGAATTCCTTGCCGCAGAAAATCTAGAATAGTCTCGCGATCCGGTCGTGGGCATTTGCTTCTTTGTGACCTCTGTGCGAAGTCTCTGTGTACTCTGTGTTTAAGTCGAGGGTTAAACACAAAGTCCGCAGAGCTTTCTTCACAAAGTCCACGAAGGGAGGCTGCTTAGTGAGACGAGACGGACTGTACAATACGACGGCCTCTCTCCGAACTCTGCGAAAACCTTTGCGTTCTCTGCGATGAAAGAGACGGTAACCATCAGGCCCGCATAAGCCAAAATCCAGATCAAAGCGAGAGCTTTCTGACTTCGACCTTGCCTTCAAGGTTGCGAGGAAGTGTGAGTTTCGGTGCGGGTTCGCCATTCTCGCCGGGTTCGAGCGTAACGCCGAGGTCGTTCGGCTGGGTCTGGAGCAGCGGTGTTCGTGGTCCGAAGAGGACGACCGTTGCCCGGCGGCCGCTTTCATCGCCAAGCGGGACGAGGTAGATGCGTTCCATTCGCTCTTCGCCGATACGAATCGTAACATCGACGTAGGGGTCGAGCAGGTTTATCTTCGCGCTCGCGACGTTAAGCCGTACCTGCCGGACGATCACATCGCTCTGGCTTCCGCCGATGTCGATCCGCTCGGTCGCAACGCTTTCAAGGCTCCGGACGGCGCTCTCCGGCCCGCGGATCCTTACGCTCGCCGGGGCGGCCGTTCGCGAATATTCCTCGTAACCTTGGGCAAGCTCGCCGCGTGTCTCTATCGTGACGCCGACCATTTTCTCTTGTACGGCCTCGAGCCGGACGGGAACGTAAGCCGGGCTGATCTCTTCGACCTTGACGCCGTTCGGCAGGTCGAGCGCATCGGCCTGCGGCAGCAGGTCAACGACGTGTTCGCCCGGCCTGAGGCCCGTAAGGTCAAGATAAAAACGTAGTGCCGTCCGGTCGATCTGCCCGAGCCGACGCTTGTCGCCGCTGACGACGATGCTTGCGGTTTCAAGCGGTGTATTGCTGACGACGAGGTTCTCGGCGGTCCGGAGCGTTATCGGGACCGCGGGTATCTGTTCGCGGGTCGGTGTGCTGAGGCCTGTTACACCGACCCAAAGGGCAAGCGTAACGCCGAGCGCGACCAGCTTGATGAGCCAATCCTCAAGAAAGACCTTCCGCAGGATGTGCTTGAGAAAGATCCCAACGGAGCCCGCTTCGGCTAACTTTTGGCTTAAGGGCTCCATCTAGGTCGCGGCTTCGCTCTTTGCCTCCTCGATGTTCTTAAGTGCCTTCTTTTGCGAGCCGCCGAGCGGTACACCCATCGCGGTAAAGAGCAGCTTGCGCAAGCCCGCCGTATCGACGTTGCGGCGAACTCGCCCGCCCTCGACCCATGTGACGAGGCCCGTTTCTTCCGAGACGACTATCGAGATCGCATCCGTTCCTTCGGTGATGCCGATGGCGGCACGGTGTCGGGTGCCGAGCTCGCGGGAGATCTCCGGGTTTTTCGTCAGCGGTAGAAAGACCGAAGCCGCCGCGATGCGTTCATCTTTGATAACGACGGCTCCGTCGTGGAGCGGCGTTGCCGGGTCAAAGATAGTGACCAGCAGGTCGTAGCTGATAACGGCATCAAGCTGAACGCCGGAATCGATAAAGTTCCTCAGGCCGACGTTGCGTTCGATAACGAGCAGCGCGCCCGTCTTTTCAGATGAAAGCGTCGTAACGGCAAGGACGATCTCGTCATAAACACTGCCGCCAAATTGGCCCCGCTGCCGCTTTACGATCGGGAACCGAAGCCGGTTGGCAAAATAGATGAGAGCCTGCCTGATCTCCGATTGGAACAGGACTATGATGGCAAAGGGCAGCAGCACGACCGCCCAGCGGAGCACGAACTCGAGCGTTGCCAGATCCTGCGCGACCGATAGCCAGTAGAGCAAAGCGATGAGCACGATGCCGACCATCGTCGGGACGGCCCGGGTTCCGCGAAGCAGCTTGAGCACGACATACACAATGATGAAGACGAGCGTAATATCAAGCAGATTACGCAGCGTGTTCAGCGAAGGTATGTAGTCGGTCATTTCCATCTTCGGCGGTTCGAAGCCGTGCTTCGAAGGGGTGTTAAACACCTAGAATATCACAGGTTTTGGCTACGGGCTTCGCCTATTTGCTATCCGCGGAAAACGCCGACGAGTTTCCCATCGGCGTTGACGACGCAGACGGCGCCGATGCCGTTCCTTCTTACGGCCTCGCGGGCCTCGATCAATGTTGTTTCAAGATCAACGAAGTGCTCGGCCGCGATGGGCCGCATAACGTCCGCGACCGTGGTCGAGTGCCACGCCTTGGGGTCGAGTTCGCGTATCTCGGTAAGCAGCAGCATTCCGAAAAGCTGCTTTTCGCGGGCGACCGGGAAGACGGGCTGGCGGTTCATCGGCAGGATATTTTCCACGACCTCGTGGATGGTCCGCTCGGGCTCGATGGCGACGGCGAGCTTCATCACATCTTGCACCCGCACCTGGGCGGCCGAGTTCATCTCGCGGATGATCGAACCGGCCGCGTCAAAAAGAAAAATGCCGACGATAACGGCCCAGAGCCCGGTGAAAAGATCCTGCCGGGCGATGACGATCAGAATGCCGAAGGCGATAAGCGTCGCCCCTATCCATTGCCCGCTCCGGCCGGTGAGGATGGTCGCCTCGGTAAGGTTTCGCCCGGTCCGCCAGAGATATGCCCGCAATACGCGGCCGCCATCAAGCGGATAGCCCGGAAACATATTGAAAGCCGCGACCAGGAGATTGCCGATCGCAAGCGTCAGCATCAGCCGCGAGAGCACGTTGAGCTCCGCCGCATCCGCCGCGGCCGCCGCCGCACCAAAAACGACCGCCAGAACAAAGCTCGCCGCCGGCCCGGCGATCGCCACCCGAAACTCCGCCCGCGGCGAATCGGGCTCGCTCGCAAACCGCGTCAGCCCGCCGAAGGGATGCAGGACGATCTCGACCACGCGGAGCCCTTCCATCCGGGCGACCGCCGCATGTGAGAATTCATGAATAAAGATCGAGACAAAGAAGACGAGCGTAGCCGAAAGCCCAAGAGCAAAGCTGACCGCGAGGCTGCCCGTGATCGGTGCGATGCCCCCCGCAATAACGCCCGAGATGACCAGAAGCACCGCCAGCCAGCGGACATCCGCACGCACCGGAATGCCCGAAACGTGCATCAAGACAAACTTTTGGCTGAGTCGGCCGACAAGCTCCATCGAAAACGTTTGATGCCGAAAGCATACCAAACGCGCGACCGAACCTGCACGCCGCCCGCGTCAGAGACCCGACCGTAAGCAAGGGCTCGTGTTAGTGACGAGTGACGAGCGACAAGGGCAGAGCCAGATTTGCAGAAGCCCGCGTGTCACCAAGGGCTTAACATCCAATGCAGTATGCGCCAGTCGTCGAAGACGTCGGCATTGATGTAGCCCACGTCGCAAGACGTGGGTCATGCCAAAAGAACAACCGAGTCGTCGAAGACGACGCCATTTGCGATCAAAGGTTCTTTAACCACGCGAAAGAAGAAAACAAGAAAACGGAACCCGTAGCGCACACCTTCTCCTTTATCCTTTATCCTTTCAGGCTCCGGTCGGGTTTCTGCCTGAAAGAAAAAAGCAGCCCGCAAAGGCTGCCTTTTGTGTTCGAAAAATGCCTGCAAGCTCAAGCCACGGTCACGTCCTTAGAGAGGTAAACGACCTCGATGGTGCAAGCGATCTGTTCCTCTTGCAATAAACCACCGTTCACGGTGCCTCGTTCCAGGCCGGGACGACGACGCGGATCGGGCTTGACCGGTTACCGACGTTGTCATCAGCAAACGCTTCGACGACCTTTGCCGTCGGCAGATGGAGAAAGAACGTTCCGGTGTATATCTGATACGGCCCGGTCTCGCCGATGCGATAGTAAACCGTCTGAACGCCGGATTCGCTGTCTGCTGCATTGATGGTAATGGTCCGTCCCTGACTGCTTCGCTTACTGTATGTCAGCGTCACCGCCGGAGCAGTTACATCCTGTGCCGCCGTTCCAGTAACCCGAACATGCGCCGGTACCACCACGTCATAAGTCCCGTCACCATTTGAATCGTAACGCAGATCTGGAACTCCCGATGGGCTGAACGTCAGCAGACATTCCACATTCGGAGGTAAATCCAAATCTATATACCTAATCGCAAGATTCGGCGAGCTGTTCCCGACGCCTTTCAAGACTTCTATGTCGATCGAATCCGCCCCAGTTTGGAACGTGATCGTGTATTGGCCTTCATCAGCAGGTATTGTCAGGCCATGATATCCGATGTTGACCGCGTCTCCGTAAATTCCGCCATGGTAGCCGATCCCTGGAACTGAGAGTTCGAAGCCGTCGTCGCCAAGAGGTGTGTTCGTACTGCCCTCATTGTCAGTAATATCCAAACGGTCAACTCCTTCGATCGTAGCGTAGAACATCTCCGCCTTTGGCGGTGCTAGACTTTCCAAACTCAAACCACTGTTCGCTTTATATTCATAGGACGGCATTTCTTTTCCTCCTCTCTCACTCGCAAGAGTGAAGACTGATGGTTGGGACGTTAGACCCAGATAGACCAAAATCTGGTCTCTCACCTCCGGGGCCACGACAAGACCCAAGTGTTCGTAACGAGTGTCCTCCGAAGCACTACCCGAAACATACGCTCGCAGAGTTGCGTCCGAAAAATTAAAGTTGAGATCGTTACCTATTCTTTCCGCACTCCGTCGTGGAACCGTCTTGTCGCCAGGTCCAAATTTGGCTCGAAGCCGGAGATCAACACGTGTAATTGAGATCGGTTTCTTAGCTATCGGTCTCGCAACCACCTGTTCAATGGTGTCTTCACTTTTCCGTTCACCGAAAATGTGAAAATACTCAACACCGCTTGTATCAAGTCGCCAGTCGTCTTGACCCTGTGCGCTGTGAAAGATGTCATTTGCGAGGTAGGGAGCGGTCTGATATCGGTCATTGAAAAACGCAAATATCTGCGGGTAGTCATACTCTTCAGGGACTGTGCCGTTGCCGTTAATATCAAATGTTTCTTCGACAAATGGCCGTCCGCCGAGAGCAAAATACCCCCACGATGGCAGAAGTTCGTGAACCGCTTGAGACTCAATCGCCAGATTCTTTATTCGAGGCGGCGATAACCGCAAAGCCGTTTTGCCGAGAACTCCTTCTAGAGACTTCGGTTTTCCCGTTTCAAGAACCTGAAGAGCCTCAGGTGCACCTAAAAACGGCGAGCCAATAGAGATCATCTTGCGAACGCTATGGTCATCTGGGTTAGAAATGATATATCGTCTTGCAAGCAGACCGCCCATGCTGTGTGCGACAATATCGACCTCTGTTTCGGGATAGAATCGCTGGATGCAGCCAACGTAATCCTTTAACTTGTTGGCGTTCTCAACGCTACTCTTGCGCCAGTCGTATGCGAAGACAAAAAGCATAGGACTATTGAAGCGTTGTGCCAGGTCACACCCCTGTTCAGTCCGCCTACTCGGGTCACCGTCTACCGAGTACTCTGTTAAACCACCGGTCATGCTTAGGTGTTCCACGATCGGACCGTAAATTGGCTTCAGACTGCCCGGTAGTAAGTAGCGGATCACGTCTGTCGCCACAATGTCGGCATTCGTTGATGGTCGTAGCCGGTCGAGGTTGCTGCCGGTAAAAATCGCCGGCCCGAGACCAGGCCATCGCTCGACCGGCGTACTGCCCGTATTCTCTACTAATCGGCTACCCGTAATTCCCGGAATGAAAATGACGGGAACTTCAACTTGCCGCTTCGCGCGAACGATGAGGTTGCCGTTGTTGGTGACGAGGTGGAAGGCGAGGCGGTGGTCGCCGGGACTTTGGGATGTTGAGCCGGGTGTCAAAACGCCCGCGAGTGGGTCGTAAACATTGATCGCGTTTACCGTTCGGCCGTCAACCACATCGCCGACTTGAACCACCGGCACCGGAACATTCGGCCGTTCGCGAAGGACACCGCTGACATTCTTGATCTGTGTTGTAACGGTCCAAATGCCGTACTGATTGCTGAACGGCCGGTTTGGGTTATCGCTCGCGACGTTCGGAGTTCCCTGAAACGAAACCACAAAGATGTCGTCCTCGATGCCCTTTGCTCCGACTTCCTGATGAGTAACCGCAACCCGGTTAGATGGGTCGAAAGAGTTGAACACTATCGGTGTGCCGCTCGAAGTGAAGCCAAGCTCGCCGGGAACACAGGTCTCGCCAGCATCGCACCAACCGTCATCGTTTCCGCCCGGTGCCGAGATATCCTCGAACAGCCTTCCAGCCAGACGTACGATCCTGCGGGTGCCCTTTTCTTTGTCGATCTCGATCGAGGCAAAAATCCCTGGGCCCGGGTTTGTCCCGAGAGTTTCCGCACCAGCAGCATTAAGGTCGCCGTAAAACGTCACGACCTCGCAAAAGTTGCTGATCGCAGGGCTTTGACCAAGAGAAGTGAATCCATCAGCAGTGCTGGCAATGACCTGAGATACTGTAAGGTCATACGAGTACAGCACTATCGGGCTTGTTTGGATCGATCCTGCTCTCGTTACAATGTATCCACAATCGCTGATCGATGGGTTTACAACCGCTCCTGTGGAGTGTACAAGTCTCGAGAAGTTAGGCCTTTCACCGGTCGTTACGGTTGGATTGTTAAGTCCGGTCTGAGTTAAGAAAACCGCATCACCCAGATTATTCATCCCACTGGAATTAGAAAAGATCTGATTGAAATCTTGTCCGGTTGATCCGCCATTAGCTATGAGCGTGAAGTCGTTAATTCCATTGATCCTTCGCAATAAGAAGGAAGGGTTTGCAGGGGAAACCGTTGCTTGCACAATTACTTTACCTAAATCGTTTATCTGCACCCTGCCCGAAACGAAGTGGTTTGGATCGTTGCTCAAGAATGTCATCAGATTGACATTTGCCTCACCGATTCGACTTAAGAATACCGTACCGCCGCCCGGTGTTTTTCTAGCACCAAAAGCTACTTCACCAAAGTCGTTGATCGACGGGGCAGCAAGCACTTCCAAACTTGGTGACGACCGCTCGACGACATCGAGCCGATAAAAGCGTCGCGGCTCGCTTTGCGACATCGCATCGACGACAAAGACGCATACAATAATGAAAAACAGAATCCATCTCGATTTCATTTTCTCTCTCCTTTTCCGAGCAAAAGAAGAAAGCGAAAACGAATGGAACGGTTAGCGATGTCCGCATCGGTTTCTCCGCGTTTTGGGTTGTGTCTGTCGCTGCATATACGCTAAGATGTGTTTGCTGATGTTAAACGCATCTGTTGTTCCAATGCAGCAGAGACGCCTTAAACAAGCACGCCCTGAGGGTTATTGCCGTAACCTTCAGGGCATTTCTTGTTCTGCGAATATGTTCGAAAGCCTTTTCCCGGACACTCCGAGCCGGAACGCCTTGGGAGACGCCGATTGTAGTAAACGAACTGGGAGTGCGGGAAAGGCATAAAACAACTACCTGACTAACTTTTGTCAATCATAGTACGCCCCCCCGCCTAAGTGTCAAGAATTTTTTCGCTGAAAACGAAAAAAGCTCCGGAACATCTATGCCCGGAGCCTTAATTCATCAATTAGGTCCAGATCAAGCCACGGTCACGTCCTTGCAGAGGTAAACGTCCTGAATAGCATTGAGGAGCTCTACGCCTTCGGCCATTGGGCGTTGGAACGCTTTGCGGCCGGAGATGAGGCCGGTTCCGCCGCCACGTTTGTTTACAACCGCCGTGCGGACGGCATCGGCAAGGTCGCCGGAGCCCTTTGATTCGCCGCCGGAGTTGATCAATCCCGAGCGGCCCATGTAGCAATTCGCCACCTGATAGCGGACGAGGTCGATCGGGTTGTCGGTCGTCAGCTCCGAGTAGATCTTCGGGTTGGTCTTGCCGTAGCTGCTTTCGGTGTTGAGCACGTTGTAGCCGCCGTTACGTTCGGGCAGCTTCTGTTTGATGATGTCGGCCTGGATTGTCACGCCGAGGTGGTTCGCCTGTCCGGTAAGGTCGGCGGCGGTGTGCATATCGCCCTCGGCCGTTTTGAACTTCGAATTGCGTAGATAGCACCAGAGGATGGTCGCCATCCCGAGCTCATGGGCATAGGCAAATGCCTCGGCGACCTCGGTTATCTGCCGCGTCGCGTTGTCCGAGCCGAAATAGATCGTCGCCCCGACGGCGACGGCACCCATGTTCCGTGCCTGCTCGATGGTGCCGAACATCACCTGATCAAAGGCGTTCGGGTAGGTGAGCAGCTCGTTGTGGTTGATCTTTACGATGAACGGGATCTTGTGTGCATATTTGCGGGCGACCGAACCGAGCACGCCGTAGGTCGAAGCAACCGCGTTGCAGCCGCCCTCGATGGCGAGCTTGACGATGTTCTCGGGGTCGAAATACTGCGGGTTCGGTGCAAAGCTCGCACCGGCCGAGTGCTCAATGCCCTGATCGACCGGCAGGATCGAGAGATAGCCCGTTCCGGCAAGCCGCCCCGTGTCAAAAAGCGTCTGCATCGACCGCATCACCATCGGATTGCGGTCCGATTGCGAAACGACCCGGTCGACGAAGTCGCCGCCCGGCAGATAAAGCTGGTCCTTAGAAATTGTCTTCGATTCATGCGCGAGCAGCGTCTCCGCCTCGCTCCCAAGCAGTTGCTGTATCTTAGCGATGTCGAGTGCCATTATTTTGCTCCAAAAAGTTGTTTATTATGTATGAGTTACTGATAAAACGCGGATTATACCACAACCCTCCCGCCGTCTCTATACAGGCACGCCGCTCTCGGCCCAGCCGCCTCGCAGATGGCCCGCTTTGTCCTATTTCGGCCCATGTCGCAAAAAAAGTTATTGATTTCTTGGAAAAACTCGCCTAAACTTCCCATAACCCGAAACGATACAGTTTCCCAATTTGGTTTTCCCGCGAATCAGGTTTAGCTCACTAAGCCCGCGGCCCTTCGATAGACAATTAAGATATGTGGTTCCCCAACGCCGTTTCCTGCCGCGGTCTTTTAGTATCGGCAGGCGTGTTTCTTGCCCTGACTCTAGCGTGGCAGTTGGCAGCTGCACAGGCCTGGCAGCCCGTTACCCCGGAAGAACTCGCAATGACCGAGCCAAAGGTCGAAAAGGGTGCGGATGCCGAGGCGATCTTCTGGGAAACAAGCCTCGATGACCGCAAGCGTTCGCGGCTTACCGTTTCGCACTACGTCCGGCTCAAGATATTTACCGAACGCGGCCGCGAGAAGTTCAGCAAGGTCGAGATACCCTTTATGAAGGGAAAGACGGTCGAGGATGTTGCCGCCCGAGTGATCCGGCCGGATGGCTCGATAGTAAACCTTGCTCCGAGCGACGTCTTCGAGCAGGAACTGATACGTGCAGGAAAGGCCCGCGTAATGGCAAAGTCTTTCGCCGTTCCGGGCATCGCCCCCGGGGTTATCGTCGAGTATCAGTACTCAGAGACCATCAAGGACGATTCGGTCGGCGGCGAGCGGCTCATCTTTCAGCGAGAGATCCCGATGCACCGCGTTACTTACCGCGTGCGGCCCTATCGCAATTCGACGCTCCGGTTCGATTGGTACAACCTGCCCGAAACCGATTTTGCGGACGACCCGCAAAACAAGGACTACAAGATCGCCACGCTCACTAACGTTCCCGCCTTCAAAGAAGAACCCTTTATGCCGCCGGCCGACGAGGTGAAGAAATGGGCCTATGTTACCTACGGCATGGGCGGCTTTTTCTCGAGCTGGGGCTTTTTCGGCTCTTCGGTCAGGTCAAGCTTTTTGCAGAACATCAAACCGACCAAAGATATAGAACGAAAGGCGGCGGAATTGACGAAGGGCCTTTTGACCCGCGAAGAGAAGGTCGAAAAGCTCTTCTGGTTTGCCCGCCGGGAGATCGTCAATGTTTCCTTCGACCGCGGGATCACCGAAGATGAGCGAAACCGTTATTCGAGCAAGAACGTTACCCAAACGCTCAAGCTCAAGCGTGGTAACTGGTTTGACGTCAATCTCTTATTCGCCTCGCTGGTGAAGTCCATCGGTCTTGAGACCGCGTTCGTGCTCGCCGCCGATCGGAGCGAGATCTTCTTTCATCCGGATAAGTATCGAAGCCGTGCATTCCTTGAACCCGCCGGATTAGCGGTACGGATCGACAATCGGTGGAAGTTCTTCAATCCCGGCTATCCGTTCCTTAAGCCCGGGCAGCTCCCCTGGCAGAATGAAAGCGTTGCAGCGATGATGGCCGGTGAAAACGGTTACACATGGAGAATGACGACGGCGACCGACGCCAGGAACTCCGTTGTTCGGCGGCAAGGGAGGTTTAACCTGAGTTCCGAGGGCGATCTGACAGGGCGTGCCAGGATCGAGTACGAAGGCCATCCTGCGGCGACCCGGCGGCGCGAGGAGTATCGCGATACCGACACCAAACGCGAGGAGTCGTTCATCGCCGATCTTCGGCTCAGGGTTCCGAATGCCGAGGTCACGAATCTGCGGATCGAGAACTTTGAAGACGCCTCTAAGCCGCTTGTTTACAGCTTCGATCTCCGAGTTCCGGGCTATGCCCAAAGGACCGGCAAGCGTTTGCTCTTCAAACCCGGCGTTTTCGAGTCCGGTTCGACAGCACTTTTCACATCGGAAGAGCGAAAGACCGACATCAGTTTCCCGTACCCGCTATCTTATGCCGACGACATCGAGATCGTTTATCCCGAGGGGTTTGAGGCTGAGAATCCCGAGGTTCCGGCCGACATTGCAGACACGAAGCGGACCGCGACGCATTCGATCCGGGCGACGATCAATAAGAAAACCAGAACGCTCGGCTATAAACGCGATTTCATGTTTGGGTACGGCGGCGAGACCGTTTTCCCGGTCGCCTCTTATCCGGCGATCAAAGAGCTTTTTTCGAGGTTCAACCAGGCCGATTCCTGGATGATAAGCCTTAGCGAAGCGAGGTAACAGGCGATCTGCTTTCCTGCGCTTCCTGGCCCCAGCCCCATTTGAGTTTTCGCAAAGATGGGTTTTACGGAGTTAATGATGAGAAGAAATTTCGGGTCTCTACCCTTGTGTTTTTGTTTTGTTCTCGCGGTTTGTTTTCTTGCCGCCGGAACGGCCTCGGCCCAGCGTGACTGGCTGCCCGTCTCGCCGGAAGAGCTTTCGATGAAGACCTCAACGGTCGAGCCCGGTGCCGATGCCGAGATCCTCAATTGGGACGTCCGCATTGATGACAGCAGTCCCGAGCGGATGGTCAAGCAAAACTATGTCCGCGTAAAGATATTGACCGAAAAAGGGCAGGAGAAGTTCAGCAAAGTTGATATTCCCTACCGAAAGGGCATCAAGATCCGAAACATCAAGGCACGTGTGATCAAACCCGACGGGAGTATCACGGAGCTTGAGAAGAGCGACGTTTTCGATCAGGAGATAGTTCGTGCCGATAAGATCAAGGTCCGAGCGAAATCTTTCGCCATTCCGGGCATCGAGCCCGGTGTTGTCGTTGAGTACCGCTTTCAGGAAGAGGTTTCCGGGGCATCGGCCAACAATATGCGGATGGAGTTTCAGCAGGACGTTCCGATCCGGAAGAAGAGCTATTACTTCAGACCCTGGGCCGATGCACGCGTGCTGACCTTCAATATGCCCGACAAGGGTTTCCAGAAGGACAAGGGCGGTTTCTACCGGGCGACGATGGAGAACGTCAAATCCGTTAAGACCGAGCCGCATATGCCGCCGATCGACGAGATCCAGTCCTGGATTTTGGTCTATTATGCGTCGCGGCAAATAAAGGATTCAGGCGATTTTTGGGCCCGTTACGGCGGTGTTATCGTACAGGTTTATGATGTAAAGAAAACGCTGAAGCCAGGCAAAGACATCACGCTGAAAGCCGAGGAACTGACTGCCGGGGTGACCGACCCGATGGAAAAGATACGGCGGCTCTTCGACTTCTGCAAGGCTGAGATCAAGAACCTCGACTACGATACGGCACTGACCGAAGAAGAAAAGGACGACCTCAAGCCGAGCAAATCGCCGCTCGATACGCTCCGCAAAAAGCAGGGAACGACCGCCGACATCAATGAACTTTTCGGTTCGCTTGCCGCCGCCACCGGGCTTGAGACGCGATACGCCTTCACCGGCGACCGGAGCGAGAAGTTTTTTAGTATCCGCCAGGCCCACCAGTCCTTTGTTCATTTCGCCGGAATTGCCGTAAAGATAAACGACCGCTGGACATATTTTTCACCCGGAGACTATTTCGTTCCGTTCGGGATGCTTGACTGGCGCGAGCAGGATACGGCGGCCCTTCTACTCGGGTGGAAGGACTATATTACGATCGAGACACCGCTATCGGGCCCCTCCGCATCCAAAGCGACCCGCCGCGGCAACTTCAAGCTCAGTGAAGACGGCACGCTTGAAGGAGAGGTCGAGATCGCCTTTACGGGCCATCTCTCGACCCGCCACAAGCTCGACAATTACCGCGAAACCGAGAATAAGCGCGAAGAGATCTTGAAAGAGTTGGTCCGGGCAAATATAAGCACGGCCGAGGTCTCGGACATCTCGATCATGAATCTCAACGACCCGGAAAAGCCCTTCACCTATAAGTATAAGATCAAGGTGCCGGGCTATGCGACGAAGGTCGGCCGCCGGATGCTCTTTCAGCCCGGCGTCTTTGAGCGGGGCTCAAGCCCTGTCTTCTCGAGCGAGACGCGCAGTTACCAGGTGTTTTTCCATTACCCGTGGTCGCATGACGACGAAATAAGAATAAAGCTTCCCGAAGGATTCGAGCTTGATGGGGCGGAAACGCCGATGCCGGTAAAGGACGCGGCCAATGTAGGAAATCTCGAAGTGTCGATCGGGATAGATAAAGCGTCGCAGACGCTCGTCTATAGACGAAAGTTCCACTTTGGCGGAGGCGGCAACACGCTCTTCTCGCCGCAGGTCTATCCGGCGCTGAAGGGAATGTTCGACCGCTTCCATGATGTGGACAGCCATCAATTGGCGATCGCAACGAAATAGGCCGGTGCCGCGGTGCCCCATGATCCGGGCTGCCGCAGTGCCTCAGCATTAAGGAGGTTCAGAGTTATGAAGCAAAGAGTGATTTTGATCTTTGCATTTTGCACCCTCGCGGCGGTTCCGGCCCTAGGGCAAAAGGCACCGGCGTGGCTTGCCGCAGCCGCCGCTCGGGCGGTTCCGGCCTATGATAAGGACGTGCCGGCCGTTGTGCTTCACCGCGAGACACGGAACAAGATCGAAGCGAACGGAAAGCTTATCACAACCGAACAGTTTGCCGTCAGGATTCTGAATGGCGATGGGAAGGATAACGCCATCGCCCGGGCCCATTATCTCGTCAGTGCCGAAAAGGTCCGGAACATCGAGGCATGGGCGATCAGGCCCGGCGGTTCCATCAAGGAATATGACAAGAAGTCCGTCATTGACCTTATCTCCGACCGAAACGACGTTTATAACGAGTATCGGATCAAGATAATCGATGGCTCAAGTGATATGGATGCCGGTGCCGTATTCGGCTATACGGTCGAGACGGAGTCCACACCCCTCTTCTATCAGGACGTCCATCTTTTCCAGACCGGCCTTCCGGTGCTCACTTCAAGATATGTCCTCGAGCTTCCGCAGGGATGGTCGGCGACATCGAAGATGTTCAATAGCGCGCAGATCGATCCGCGAGTGAGCGGAACCAGCTACACGTGGGAACTGGCCGATCTCAAACCGGTAAAGAGCGAGCCGCTCAGCCCTTCTATCGTCAATCTCGTTCCGCGGCTGGCCGTCAATTACGGGCCCGAAGGAGCTTCGACGGCGGCTCACAAGACGTTCAACGACTGGCTCGACGTATCGCGTTGGGCCTCTACGCTCTATGAGCCGCAGGTCATCATCACACCCGAGCTTGCGGCCAAGGCGAGAGAACTGACCGCCGGGGCCAAGACCGAACTCGAAAAGATCAGGGCCATCGGGTTTTACGTGCAGAACCTCCAATACATCTCGATCGACATCGGCGTCGCCCACGGCAATGGATACAAGCCGCGGCGGTCCGACCTGGTCTTCAATCGCGGCTATGGAGACTGCAAAGACAAGGCGAACCTGATGCGGGCGATGTTGAAAGTGCTCGACATCGAGGCGTATCCGATCGCGATCTATTCCGGCGACCCGACATACGTTCGGACGGAATGGGCCTCGCCGCAGCAGTTCAACCACTGCATAATCGCCGTCCGCGTCAGCAAAGACACCGAGGCCCCGACCGTGATGGAGCACGCAACGCTCGGCCGGCTTCTGATCTTTGACGCAACCGACCCCTACACGCCGGTCGGCGACCTGCCGGATTATTTGCAGGGCAGCCATGGTCTGATCATAGCCGGCGAAAGCGGCGGGATAGCCAAAATGCCGATGACACCGCCCGAAGCGGACGTGCTGGACCGAGAGCTTGAGGTAACGCTTTCGCCGACCGGCGACCTCGCGGGCACCATCCGCGAACGGGCCAACGGACAGACCTCGACCGCCTTTCGTTCGGAGGCTCGCAGGCTTTCGGCCGCGGATTACCGGAGAATGCTTGAGGGTTGGCTGACGCGCGGCTCTACCGGAGCAAGATTGGTCGAATTCTCTTCGGCGGATCGTCACGCGGACGCGGCCTACGACCTTGATGTCGAATTTGCCGCACCGAGGTACGGCCAGCTGATGCAGAACCGCCTGCTCATCTTCAAGCCGGTCGTCGTCGGCCGAAGGCAGTCGCTTTCGCTGACCGAGCAAACGCGTTCGAACCCGATCGAGCTCGAATCGCTGTGGATGCGCGAATCGGCAAAGATCACCTTGCCGGAAGGCTTTGACATAGACGAAATGCCGGACCCGATCGACTTCGAATCCGAGTTCGGAGCATATCGGTCGAGCTACGAGGTGAAGGAGAACAAACTGCACTTTACGCGTTCGTTCCGCATCAAGCGTTCGCTCGTCGGGCCGGAGAAGTACAACGATGTTCGCGGGTTCTTTAAGAAGATACTCGATGCCGAGCAGTCATCTGTCGTGCTGATCCGCAAATGATCAATTGGCGAAGGCAATGGAAAAGGGCCGGGAGCGTTTGCTCGCGGCCCTTTGTTATTGAGATGTAGAACTGAACTTAGGCGGAGGTCTTCGGAGCTTCGATCTTGGCTGCGGCCGCGATCTTCTCGCGCTTCGAGACGACGACGCCGCCGGGCTTCTCGATGGTAATGGCGAAGAGGGCCGGGTTCTTTGCCTTGAGCTTGGCGGTGATCGGGATCACGACCTCGCCGTTCTCATTTACGTCGAAAACACCACCGTCGATCGGGGTCTTATCGCCCTGATTCTCTTCAAAGATCCAGAGCTGATAGGTCTCTTTGCTCGGGTCGTTCGCTGGCAGTCCCTTGAAGGTCATGTAGCCCGCCTGCTTTTCATCGCTCCAGACGACCTCGCCGCCGATCTGGTCGATCTCTTTGACGTTGCCCGGTGCCCACGTGGCCTTGATCACGTCCCGAGCCGAGGAAAGAAGCCGATCGCGTTCCTGTGCCGGGGTGAGCTTTTGCTCGACCTGCGGCTGAGCAGGCTGCTGAACAACGGTCGGAGCCGGATCGTCGGTCATCACGTTGACGGCGAGTGCGACGCACGCCGCTCCTGCTACCGCCCACGGGAAATAGTTCCAGAGCGACCAGCCACCCGTTTCCTCGGCTGCCGGCCGCGTTTCAGCGGCGGAAGACGTAGTGACCGTTTGAGCGGCCGAAGAACTCTTTTCCGCAAAGAAACGATCTGCATCCAAAAGGATCCGAGCTTCAAGATGCTGCGGCATCGAATCGACCTTATCAAGCGAGGCAATGCTCAATGCCGCCGCCGTAAGCTCGAACGCCTGGCCGTCAAAATTGCTGCCGCCTTGTAACTGTAACTGCTTCAACTCTCTCGACTCTTCCTCGGTCAAACCGTAAACGGCCTGCTTTACCAGGAGGTCGAGCCGAGCTTCTTCTCGCTCTGTGCTCATACTGCTACCTCCTTCCGTGAATCCGGCGAACCGATACCAAGGTATAGCCTCGCTTGGATCAGTCCTCGCCGGGCGTGGGTCTTAACCGTTCCCAGCGGCATCCCTGTGGCATCCGCTATTTCCTGATGCGAAAGCCCGTGGATGATGGACATCTGAAGGACCTGTTTTTGCTCCGGACGCAGTACGTCTAATGCCTTGAAAGCCTCTTTGGCCTCCACCACGGTCTGAATGTTCTGGTCTGAGCGGTCGGCCGGTTCGGCCAGGACATCTTCAAGCGAGTCGGCGGAGATGCGACGCTGGTTGAATCTTAACCTGTCGATCAACCGCCGGCGGGCGATCATTGCGACGAACGTGGTTTCCGACGACTGTGAGGAGTCAAACCGTCCTGCGTTCTTCCAAATATCTAAAAAGATCTCTTGAACCGCATCCTCCGCATCTTCCTGATTACGGAGCATACGCTTCGCCAACGACCAAACCAGACCACCATAGGTCTTGAGTGCGGCCTGCACCGCATCCTGGTCGCCTTCAGCAATTCTCTGTAAGATAGCTTCTGCCACTATTCGGTAATCTTAAATAAACTAAGCTACCTTATTTCAAAGTATCTTGCCAAGTGAAATGGGCCGTCCGGGCGGCTCATTTCCCTTTCATTGTTAGTTTTCGTGAAAACCCGAGAAGCGGTTTCATCTATTTCATCGATGTTTCCTTACTTATGAGGGCCGAGGTGAGGAAGATCAGGAAGAGCGTTAGCGAGGTCGCCGCCGATATCAGGCAGAACTGGCAGAATGCGCCGATGACGGCCGCCTGCAGATAGATAAGCCAAAGCGAAAAGCCCGCCATCAGAGTTGCGAGCCCGCCAAAGAGCTTCCACATCCGTCCGTCGCCATAGGCCGCGAGTACGGCAAGCGCAAAAGCTATGAAATAGGCCGCTGCCCCCGCCGCCGCTATCGGCACGCCGGCGACCTCGGCATATGGGCTCGTCAGCACCTTCTCGCAACCCTCGACAAGGCTGCACGGCACCGGTTCGGCCGTAAAATGCTTGACCGCTAGATATACGGAATCGGCAAGGCCGACGAGGGCAACAACGCCCGCGGCGAGCGGTAGATTCCGCAGCCCGGGCGTTTCAAGTTCTGGTACTTCCTGTTCGGCCACTTCTATTGATTGGCGTTTGCTGCGGGAGCCGCGTTCGATTGCTGAGCACTTGCTACAGATGCGATCTCGGCATCGACTATCCGCCGGAGCGACGCGATGTTCAGTTCGGAGAAAGGCACGGGCTTTCCATTGACGAAAACGGTCGGCGTCGAACTTACGCCCAAGGCCCGGCCGCGTTGGATATCGGCATCGACACGATTCTTTGTCTGTATGCCGGCAATGTCGGCCTGAAACCTTTGGACGTCCATCCCGAGGTTCGATGCATATTCCGACCAGATCTGCCGGTAATTCGGGTTCGCGGTCCAGGCGGCCTGATTGCGGAAAAGTTGGTCCTGCATCTGCCAGAACTTGCCCTGCAAGCCCGCGGCCTCGGTCGCCGCTGATGCCTCATACGACTTGTCGTGTGCCGGAATCGCCAGCGGGTAATGCCGGTAAATGAACCGGAAATTTCGGTTGCCCGCATATGCCGAGGCGAGCTCCTTCATCACCGGATGAACCGCCGCACATCCTCCGCATTGATAGTCGGCAAATTCCTCGACCGTTACTGCCGCCGTCTGCGAACCAAGCATATTCACACCGACCGGAGCACCGGCCGGGGCATTCGCCATGTTCGGCGTCGGCCTTGCGGCGGTCGAATTGCTCGATGCGGTCGATGTAGTTCCCGAACCGGAGCCCGAGTTATAAAGATAAATGGCACCAATAATTGCGGCCACGAAAACCAGGCCGATGATAAGGAGCGGCATCCCGCTTTTTGGCTTTTCTTGTTTCTTCATTACAGAAATTCTATGTTCTCAAAACTCCTGGTCTCAGCTAAAAACGCCTATGTTGCTGAGGTCCGGAGCCGAGCCGAAACGCACACGCTTCGAGCATTTTGTGCTCCTCCCATTGTGGCCTCTGTGTTTAAGAACCTTAACCACAAAGGCCACAGAGCTTTTTCACAGAGGTCACAAAGAGACCCCAACCATCAACACTATTTTACCGCCCGGAGCCGCGTCCGCAAGTTCTTCTTCGAGGCCGGGATCTCGGCGAGCGTTTGCTTCACCTTCTGGTGAATGCCGTCGGCATCGAGCCCGTACTTTGCGAGCAAAAGCTTGGCATCGCCGTGAGTCACGATCCGGTCCGGCACGCCCATTCTCACCACTCGAAGCCCCTCCAGCAGGTTCTTGTGCTCGTAAAGCTCAAGCACCGCCGAGCCGAATCCGCCGGCGAGGTAAGCCTCTTCGACCGTGATCACCAGCCGGTGCGTTTCGGCGATCTCGGTCAAGAGAGCTTCGTCAAGCGGCTTGACGAACCTCGCGTTGACGACCGTCGCATTGATCCCATCGGCTTCGAGCGATCTTGCCGCATCAAGCGACGGCATGACCATCGAGCCGTAAGCAATGATCGCGACGTCCTCGCCTTCGCGGACGATCTCACCCTTGCCGATCTCGATGAGCCGCGGCTTGGCCGTGATCTCCACGCCGATGCCGTTCCCACGCGGATAGCGAAGAGCCGCCGGCCCGGGATGCTCGATCGCCGTGTGCATCATGTCGCGAAGCTCGCCTTCATCCTTCGGCGCCATCAATACTATGTTGGGATAACCGCGGAGGTACGCAATATCGAGCAGGCCGTGGTGCGTCGGGCCATCGGCGCCGACGATGCCGGCTCGGTCCATTCCGAATGTTACGTTCAGGTCCTGCAGGCAAACATCGTGGATAAGCTGGTCAAATCCCCGCTGCAAGAAGGTCGAATAGATCGCGGCGACCGGCTTCATTCCCTCGCAGGCCATTCCGGCCGCAAATGTGACGGCGTGCTGCTCGGCGATACCGACGTCAAACGAGCGTTCCGGGTGGCGTTCGAGCGCCATGTCGATCCCTGTGCCGTCCGGCATCGCGGCCGTGATCGCGACGATCCTGTCGTCCGCCTCCATCAGTTCGCAGAGCGTTTCGCCGAATACTTTTGTATATGTCGGTGCCGGTGCTGCCGAGGTCTTAACGGCCTTGCCGGTCTTCGGGTCGAATGGGCCGGTCGCGTGGTAAGCGTAATAGTTTCGCTCGGGGTTCGGGAAGCCCTTGCCCTTGGTCGTCAGTGCGTGGACGATGACCGGGCCGTCGTCTATCTTCTTTGCTTCCTCAAGTGCCCGGACGAGCATGGGCACATTGTGGCCGTCAACGTAGCCGATGTACTTAAAGCCCAACTCGTTGACCAATGCACCCGGCAAAACGGCGGCTGCGATCGCATCCTTTACGTGCTTTGCCGCACGGCGGAGGCTATGGCCAAAGCCGGGAACGCTCTCGAGCGCGTCGCCGATCTCTTCTTTCAAATGCTGATAGCTCTGCGCTTCTTTGATGCGGTTGAGATATCGGTTAAGTGCACCGACGGCCGGAGCGATCGACATCTCGTTGTCGTTCAGGAGAACGATCAGCCGCGACTTCAGATGCCCGGCCTGATTTATCGCCTCCATCGCCATACCGCCAGCGAGCGAAGAATCGCCGATCAACGCGCAAACGTGATGATCTTCGCCGAGTTTATCGCGGGCGATCGCCATCCCGAGTGCGGCCGAGATCGAGGTCGAGGCGTGGCCTGCTCCAAAAGTGTCGTATTCCGATTCGTCCCGCCGAAGAAAGCCCGAAAGCCCGCCGTATTGCTTTATCGTGTGAAAGTTATCGCGGCGGCCGGTCAAGATCTTGTGCGCGTATGCCTGATGGCCGACGTCCCAGACGAGCCGGTCATGCGGCGTATCGAACACATAGTGCATCGCCACGGCAAGCTCGACCGCACCGAGCGAGGCTCCGGTGTGGCCGCCGATGCGGGCACAGGTATCGATAATGAATTGCCGCACCTCGTCGGCGACCTCCTGAAGGTCGTCAACCCGCAATTGCCGCAGGTCGGCCGGTGAATTTATCTCTGACAAAAAACGCATTTGGTTCCGTGGCTCCGATTATTTCGGCAAACTCCGCATTTTAGCCTTTTATTTAGGCGCTATTCAATTCGCCGGTTTCGCCTCGGCGGTTTTCACTCGGGCGCGTTTACACAACTTTACAGGTATTTTTCGGCTAAACGACCAGTATCGCCGTCTAAGGTGGTGTCGTAAGTAATGCGATAAGGAAATTATCCGAATTCTTCTAAAGAGGTAAATGAATATGAGATTGAGAAGCAAATTGATGTCACTCGCGGCGGGTGCAGTGCTCGTTACCGGATTTGCCGGAGCGGTCGCGGCTCAAACGACCGACGAAGGCGGCAAAAAGGAAGGCCAAAAGTTCGAACGCCGCGGCGGTAAGGACGGATTTGGAAAGGGAATGCGCGGTAAAGGCGGAATGCGCGCAATGCGCGGCGGGGCGATGCGCGGGCTCCGCGGCATTGACCTGACGGATGCGCAGAAAGAACAGATCCGCGGGATAATGCAGGCGAATAAGCCTGACCCGGCTATCCGCGAAGAGATGCGGACCATAATGCAGGCCCGCCGAGACGGCACCATCACCGAAGATCAGAAGCAGCGTGCCGAGCAGCTTCGCACCCAGGCCCGCCAGCGTGCCGAGCTCGTCAAGGCTCAGGTCGAAGCAGTTCTGACGCCCGAGCAGAAACAGCAGATCGAGCAGAACCGGCTTGAACGCCAACAGCGTCGGGAGGAACGCCGCCAGCGTTGGCAGCAGCGTCGGGAGGAGTTTCTCAAGCAGAAAGAAACCGGCGAGACCAAGCCCGTAAACTAGCCCACACTTTACCTGCAAAGGTGCCCTCCAACACCTGACAGAACGGCCGAGAGGAGTGAGACCTCCCGGCCGTTCTTTATTTGACATTTTCGGGTTGTGAAAGTGAGGAAATCGTCGGGCATCGCAGGCCGCCGAGGGCCGCATCATCTCAAGGTCTGCGCCGAAGGGCTATGGCTCTGTGGCGTCCTGCCAAGCGAAAAATACCTGAGAGGCCTAGCCATTGCGCTCAAGGTCGAGGACGGCGACGACCGCCGTGCCCGTCCCGTCGCCTCCGTCGCGATCCTCAAACGCCTCGGCCTCATCACCCCCGAAGCCCTGCCGGACCTCGCCCCAATGCCGATCAAAAACCGCCGCGGCTACACCGTCGGCAGAATTGAATCCGGATCGCAATGAACCGATTGCGTTTGTCGATTTGGTTTCGCACTGACTAAAGTTAGTATCAGAAGATTGTACATAGCGTTGTTATTCATGTCGATAAGAAAACGAGAGAGAATTGAGCGACTGATTGCCGCACTCCCGACGCTTTCAAATTACCGCCTTCGAGTAATTGAAAAGGTAGTTAGCGTTTTTAGGGCGCCAATAGAGTTCCAGCGTCACGAGTCGTCTATGTTGATCACGCCACAAGTTCTACAGGATTTCGGAGACATCCTTCGTCTCCATCACGCATTTTCCAGAGAACCATTTTCTAAGGACAAATTCGAGTATGCGTTGGAACGAGTGCTGGTAGATTCGAAGGTCAAAGCTCAGTTGGCACCTCGCGGAACACGTGGGTACGATATCGAGATTACGGGTGAGCGGTACTCTCTAAAGACTGAGGCTGCGAAGGCGATAAAAGTCGAAAGTATTCATATCTCCAAGTTTATGGAGTTAGGCGGGGGACAGTGGGGGGCAGATCCAAATGACTTGGTCGGGTTGCGAGAACAGTTTCTTACAAACTTGCGGGGCCTTGATAGAATCTTGACATTAAGAGCGCTGAAGAAAGGTGATCCGACCTATAAATACGAACTGATCGAAATACCAAAAGAACTCTTGGTTCGGGCAGAAAATGGCCGTCTTGAGATGAAAACAGAAAGCAGTCAGATTCCGAAACCAGGCTACTGCTACGTCGATGAGGACGGGAAAATGTTGTTCTCACTCTACTTCGA
Organism: Acidobacteriota bacterium; assembly: GCA_019639135.1. Taxonomy (GTDB): domain Bacteria; phylum Acidobacteriota; class Blastocatellia; order Pyrinomonadales; family Pyrinomonadaceae; genus OLB17. The sequence continues at coordinate 153,807 of JAHBSL010000004.1, read as the reverse complement.
TGGAGGTGGGGAACGCAAGCTACAAATCAAAGGTCTTCGCAAAGACCTTTGCGTAGTTCATGGTGTATGGGAATTCCCACCGCTCAAGGATATGCCGTAAAATAATGATGGAGCAGATTCTGCGATCCGCTTACGGGCAATTTCAACGTATTCGGGCTTCGCCTCCACCCCGACACAATTTCTCCCTGTTTCAATGGCAACCACACCGACCGTGCCACTGCCAAAAAAAGGATCAAGTACGAAACCGTCCTCTGGAGATCCGGCAAGAATACACGGGCGCACCAGTGATCTTGGGAAAACAGCAAAATGTGCGTCTTTGAATGGTTCGGTGTTGATTGTCCAGACCGAACGCCGGTTCTTCCTACCGAGACCATCTGCCCTTAATTCTTTGATCGCTTCCTGGTCAAAAAAGTAACTTTCATTCTTTGAAAACATGAAAAGATATTCATGCGAAACCGTCACTCTGTCCTTGACAGATTCCGGCTGACAATTTGGCTTGTGCCAAATGATATCTGAACGCAGATACCAGCCATCACTTTGTAATGCCATCGCGACGATCCATGCAACTCCAATCAAGTCTTTCGGCTTGAGACCCATCGGCGTATTAGGCCGATACGACATCGCTCGCCCTTTATTCTTCGAATCAGCAGCCCGCCACGCCCTGCCGCCAGACGTGTAGGTATTGCCAACATTAAGCCATAGGGTGCCGTCGTCACGAAGTACTCTACGTACCTCTCGGAAACATTCAACCAAATTTTCGACGTATTCTGGCAGAGTGTCCTCGGCTCCAATTTGTTCGAGATGATCATAATCTCGCATTCCCCAGTAAGGCGGTGAGGTTACACACGTATGAAAAGTCTTGTCCGGAACCTCCTTAAGCTTCTTTCTTACATCGCCACAAAGTATCTGAACGGGCTCCCTATCTGAACGGAGTATCGCAGAGCTAAAAGTGGTCGTTGAAGTTTTGGATATCATTTGCTGTGCGATGCTTTCCCTTTTTTACTATCCGAAGCGGCCGACGTCGAGGTAACTAGCGACGCCAGAACATCAATGATTAGCGAATGTAGAGTCTTGCCCTCTTCAATTGCTTTCACCTTTAATGATTTATGAAGGCCCTCCTCAAGTTCAAGCGGAAAGGTCTTCACTTGCAATTTCTTGGTTTTCACTTCCTGCACCGTAATATTACTAAATTAACTTAGTAAAGTAAGTCAACTGAGCTGTAAATCGACTGCTGGTTTCCTTGCCCGATATGGCAATTTTGGCGGGGGTTTGCTACGCCCAAGCAGACTCTGTGTGTCAAAGCGTCTCTGAACGCGTTTCTCTCGTTTGGCAGCATGGAAAACGGAAATTGTGCTTGTGATTGGTAGTTGACAAGATCAAACTTTATTCTTCAACCCATTGCGTTTGCTGCTCGTGTCATTGTATCGAGCGTCAAGATTGAGTCGGATGGGTCAAGTACGCGGTCAACGACGGTTCGGCTTGTGTGCATTCGGCGGGCAAGAGCCGATTTGGTCACGCCTGCTTCCTTCATCGCCTGTCCAAGCTGCAAGGCGATGACGCGTTTTACCGCGACGGCGGTCACCTCATCAAGCCCGCCTTCCTGTGCAAGGAAGTTGTCGAAACTGCTGCCAATATTTTCGTGCTCGGTCATTTTCTAAACTCCGCATTATCCGGCAGGGAACTTTTCGGGAGTTTTTAGCACACGATCCAGCCAGAGGTTCGTCAGTTTTTCCTGCACGCTGTTTGACCGGTGGTGTTGGCGATCTTTAGATCGCACAGTCAATCTGAATTTATGTCCGGTTCGAATTAGGTTAGACTATCGCTATGCAGGTCACGATCAACATTCCCGAGGATCTCGCGAAACTTAATGGCACTGATCAAGCCGACATCGAACGTCGAGTGCTTACGGCGACGGTGCTGGAGGAATATCGTTGCGGACGGTTATCTCATGGACAGGTCGGCAAGCTGCTTGGGATGAACAGATTTCAGGTAGACGCCTTCTTGAAGGATAACAACGTGCCCCTGAACTACTCGATCAAGGACTTAGAGGACGATCGTCGGACGTTGGATGAACTCGCTCTTAAAAAATGATCGTTGTTGCCGACACCTAAAAGCGCAACTATTCTGAACGTCCTTCTTCTTTCATTGCCTTGCTAAGCTCCCATGCGATGACCCGCTCTGTTGCGCCGGAAGTCATCTCATCAAGCTGGCCTTCCTCGGCAAGGAAATCGTCGAAGTTGCTGCCAATATTCTTGTGCTCGGTCATTTTCTAACCTCCGCATTAACCCGCCGAGATCTTTGAACTGTTGCGTGACTACGCCGCTTTTCCGTAAAGCGTCTTGAATTCCTCCCTGCCAAATGCCCGATCCAGCCAGAGGTTCGTTAGTTTCTCTTGAACACTGTTTGCCCGGAGGCGGTCGTTGAGGTTCTTGAAATCGACGAAGTCCAGGTGCTGGTCCTGGTTAAAGCATGAGAAGACGAAGAACTCCTCGCCGGTGTGCGGGTTAACGTGCCGCTGCAAGCACTGGGCACAGACCTCCTTCATCATGCACTGCATCGGGCTGTTTATCGAGCCGATGGCGACGTGCTGCTCTTTCAGGAAAGGCTTGAGCACGCTGTGGCGAGCCTCGCGGACGCCGTTCATCATGCGGTCCGAGCCGATGGCGATGATGCGGTCGATCTCATTGAGCTTTACGAGCTGCTCGCCAAGGCTGCCCTCGGCATAGGCGACCATGGCCTGGACGATATTGCCGCGGTAATGCGCGTCCTGCGGCCGCTGCGGAGCGATGAACTCGCCCGCGTCCGTCGCCCAGATCACCTGGTCGGTCGCGTTCTCTATCTCCTCGCGTTTGAAGAGGTCGGCGCTGTTCTTATAGCCGGCAAAGTAAACGACCTTGTTGTTCTTTTCGCGAAGCGCCCGTGCGATCGAGAAGAGCACGGCATTGCCAAGTCCGCCGCCCGCGAGCAGCACCGTCTCATTTTCCGGTATCTCGGTCGGCGTTCCGGTCGGGCCCATCACGAGCACTTCCTCGCCTTCCTTCAGCAGCGAGCAGAGCCGCGAGGAAGTTCCCATCTCGAGCACTATCATCGAGAGCAGCCCGGCCTCTTCATCGACCCATGCACCTGTCAGTGCAAGTCCTTCCATCATCAGCCGCGTACCGTCAACCACCGGTGCCTGCGTTTCAAAGTTCTGCAGCCGGTAGAACTGCCCGGGCTCGAACTTCCTCGCCTGCAGCGGAGCCTTAACGATTACATCAACGATGGTCGGCGTCAGCCTAATGACCTTGACGACGTAAGCACGAAGCTCTTCGTCGAGCGTGGCCACGAGCTTGTCAAAGATCGCATCGTTCTGAGTGCGCGATTCATCGCGTTTCGCACCATCCTCTGACGAGCTAAAGCTCGCACTCTGAACTTCATTGGCAAAAAGCTCGACCACCTTCGAGTAACCGTGCTTTGCCGAGGCCATCGCCTTGACGACGTTGCCGGCATATTGCGGGTGGTTATCGCCGTAATATGAAATGAACTTTCCGTCGCGCTCGTATGATGTGAAGAAAGCCGGCTCGCCCTTCGCGGCCTCGGCCACGTGGAGCTTGCCGTCGCCGTTCCGCTCGACCTTAAAGGGCTTAAAGAACTGCCGCCATTCATCGAGCTGGAAGGTGCCCGGCTTTTCCTTCTCGTAGATCACGTTCGGCGAGGTGCCCGCGGCAACGCAGACCGTCCTCGCAGGGAATTCGTGTATCTCGCCGGAGCTCGTGAACTTGCCCGTCTCGGCGTCGTAATTGACGGCCTCGAACTTCAGTGCCTTGACGGCTCCGTATTCGTCCGGAACCGCCTCGGTCGGCGACATCAGCTCGACGAAGTCGATGCCCTCTTCGAGTGCTTTCTGCACCTCTTCATGGTTTAGCCGGTAAGCGGGCGAATCCTGCAGCCGCTTGCGGTAAACTAGCGAAACTCCGCCCCAAGACCGCACCAGCGAAACGAGGTCCGGTTCTTCGCCCGCGGCGGCGGCACGGGCGCGTTCGGCCCGGACCTTTCGGCCGTGGTCAAGAAATTCGAGCATCATCGCCCGCTCTTCCTCGTCAAACTTTGCAAGCGTCGCTTCCTCGCCAAATTCGGCGATAACGTCCTCGTATTTCGCCAGCATCTTCTCGACCTGCACCGGATAATACGCGAAAAGCTCCGTCGCCGTATCGATGCCCGTCAGTCCGCCGCCGATAACGACCGCCGGCAGCCGCACCTGGAGGTTCGAGAGCGTATCCTTTTTGAAGGCACCCGTAAGCTGCAACGCCATCAGGAAGTCCGAGGCCTGGCGAATGCCGCGGATCAGGTTGTTCTTCATCGGAACGATGGTCGGCCGGCCGGCACCGGTCGCGATCGCTATATGGTCAAAGCCAAAATCCCATGCGTCCTCGATGGTCAGCGTGCCGCCGAAGCGAACGCCACCGTAAGCCCGAAAACGCTTCCGCCGCTGGAGAAGAAGCTGGACCATCGTCAGGAAGTTCTTGTCCCAGCGGACCGTGATGCCGTATTCCGAAACGCCGCCGAAGCCCGAGAGAATTCGCTCGTCAAGTTCTTCCGTGATCTCGGAAATATCCTTGATCGGTTTCGGGCAGGTTATCGCAGAGCTGTTAGCTCCAAGCTCGGAGCTGTTAGCTGGTCGAGAACCAATTCCGGTCCACTCGGGCGGCAATGGTTCGATCTTGAGGCCGTCAATGCCGACAACGCCAAAGCCCTCGTTCAGCAAATACTGCGAGAGCGTGTAGCCGGCCGGCCCAAGCCCGACGACCAGCACATTCTTGCCGTTGTAGGGAAGTGCATACGGCCGCCGTGCGTTGAGTGGGTTCCAGCGTGTCAGAAGGCTGTAGATCTCAAATCCGTACGGCAGGCCGAGCACGTCCGTCAGCGAAGCCGTCTCCGCGAGCGGAATATTGACCGGCTCCTGCTTCTGGAAGATGCAGCCCTTCATACAGTCATTGCAGATGCGGTGGCCCGTTCCGGCACACATCGGATTATCGATAGTGACGATGGCCAGCGAACCGATCGGGTCGCCCTGCTTTTTGAGCATGTGCATCTCGGAGATGCGTTCGTCGAGCGGGCAGCCTTCGGTCTTGATGCCGAGCGGGTTACGCTTTGCGGTGCCGTCCGGTTCGCGAAGCCCGGTCGAGCAGGCGTCCTTTCCACGCTCGTGGCAGATCATGCAGTAGTCGATCTCGTAGAGCGCATCGCGCATCGTGCCGCGGTCGTCCGTTAGCTTAAAGCCGTCGCGGCGGCGGAGTTCCTCTTCGCGGCCGCGCATTATGTTGTGCAGCTTCGGCTCCGGGTGGATCAGGTGGACGAGGTTCTGGTAATCAAGCGCATGGGGCGTCTTAAATGCCTTCCACCGCTTTTCCTTCTTATAAAACTCGGCCGCCGACCAGGCTTCGAGCATCGAAAGAGCCGCCTTTACCGTCAGCAGATCGCCGGCCGCATCCGTTTTGATGATGTGTTCGGTAAAGACCTTGCCGAATGCCTGATCTTTCTGTTTGTCGTAAAGTGCCTGGATGTTTTCGACAGCGGCCTTGTTCGCACCGTTGGCGTTCGGGTCTTTCTGAAACGCCTCTTCCGCTTCGGTCAGCCGGGCCGCCATTGCCGCAATGCCAAGCTCTTCGTCGTAGATCAGCGTTTCGTCAAACGCCCGGTTCCGCATTTCCGTCACCGCCGCGTTCAGCTCGCTCACGTTAAGCTCGGCGATAGACTCCGGCTTATACGCCTTGATCGCCCGCCGCTGGACAAAGAACTTGTATTTCCAGATCGGGTCCTGTTCCGTGATGGCCTTCTGGATCGCCTCGCGTTCCTTTGAGATGCGGAACATCTTTCCGATAAAGTCCGAAAGGAACGGGGCCGCATCGGTCAGGATCTTTGATTCGACCCGCCGTTCGTAGCCCTCGCCGCGTGCCGCGATGTATTTTTGCAGGGCATCGCCGAGCACAGGCTCTTTTTCGGCGACCTCGGCATAGAATTTATCGGCAAGCTCTTTCAGCTTTGCTGCATCATAGAGGTCTGAATAGTTAAAACCGTCGATGCCGAGTTCGAAATCGAAGTCGTCGGAACCCGCACGTATCTCGGAAAATGGCGTCATATAAGTATATATTCGTGAAGATCACGTAAATAAATTCAACCTTTTATTCTATCACCGCGCCCGAAACGCCAAAAAACGCCCTGCTCCAGGAAAAGCCGGCTCAATGAGGTAAAACGGAAAAACGGTGAAAAAGCGGGCGGAATATGGTATAAAGCAAGTTTGCGCGAGAATTTTCCCCGATATTATTGATCGCGTTCAGTTTAAAGGATTTATGGAACAGGAACAGCGGCTAGCTCCAGTGCCGAGGACCGGCGAATTAAGAACAGCGGCACCCGAATATCAGCAGAGCTATTTGCCGATGTATGACGATCCGGTCTCCGAGGGCCGCCGGAATCTGCAGCATTATCTTGCGGTCGTGATGAAACGGCTGCCGCTGATCCTTGCGCTGATGGCCATCGTCACAGCGGCTGCCGCATTTTATATGTATCGCCAGCCGGACATTTTCGAGGCCGTTTCAAAGATCGTAATCGAACCGCGACGGCCGAAGGTAACGTCAAAGGACGCGATCAATATCAACTTCGGCGGCGACGCCAATTATATGGCGACGCAGATCCAGCTCCTCCAAAGCCCCGACATCAAGAAAGAGCTTGTCCGCGAACTCGGGCTGTATCGTGACCCGAACCTTGCCGGGGGCAGCGGCGGCGGGTTGTTCAGCGGCTTTAATTCGATCTTCTCCGGTTCCGAGCCTGAGGCCGAAAAGCAGAGTTCGCTTGCCGTTTTGAGCGAGGTTCCCGTAAGCCAAGATACAAAGCCTGTGCTTTCGCCCGAGGAAGAGGCCCGTGTCAATCGATATTCCGGCCTGTTCTCGGTTACGGCCTCGACCATCGAACGGACGAATCTGGTTGACATAAAGGTTCGCAGCAGCAACAAAGAGCTTGCTCAGGCCGTTGCCAATAAGCTCCCCGAGGTCTTCATCCGCCAGCATGCCCAGCGGGAAATGGAAGGCGCGATCCGTGCGAAACAAGACCTCGAGAAATCGATGGAAGACCTCTCGCGGACCATCGCCGAACAGGAACTCGAGCTGATCGCCGCGATGCGCGAGAGCAACCTGCCATTGCAGGAGAAAGGCCAGGACCTTGCTGCCAGCCGCCTAGGCACGCTCAGCGAAACCTATCTCAAGACGATGGAGACCCGCCGTCAACTCGAAAGCCGCTACAATGCCGCCGTTTCTGCCAGCCAACGCGGCGAAGGGATGAACATCCCCGATCTTTACGAGAACAAGATCTTTCAGGACACGATGCGGCTCAACAATGAGCGCAAGGCAAAGCTCCAGGACGACATCCGCAATATCGATAAGCAGATACAGCAGGCCGAGACCGAAAGGTCGGAGCTTCTTGTCCGCTACACGCCCGAATATCCGGAAGTGAAAAAAATGGAGGAGCGGATCGCCTCGCTCAAGCAATCACGGACGCGGACCGAGCAGGAGGTCTCTTCGATCATCGACCGCGACCAGAAGAAGATCGAGCGCGAAGCCGTCGGCGGTGCTCTGACCGCGCTTCGGGCACAGCTTGAGGCAAAGCGGAAAGAGGAAGCTCAGGCACAGGCCGCCTACGACCGCGAGGCCGCACTCGCGAATATCCAGGGCCAGGCGCAAACGCGGCTGACCACGCTCAAGCGCGACATCGAGACCAAGCGCAACCTGCTTGATACATATACGCAGCGGCTCAAGGAACAGGAACTAGCCATCGCCAACAGCACGCCGGACAATATCAAAATAGCCGGAGCGGCCGAGTCCTCGAACCGCGTAGGTCCGAACCGGTTCCGCAATATCATGGTCGCCTTGCTGCTCTCGCTTGCGGCCGGCATCGGCCTCGCGTTCCTGCTCGATTATCTCGACGATTCGGTAAAGAACTCCGAAGAGATCGGCCGCCAGCTCGGGCTTCCGACGCTTGCGCTTATTCCGCATTATTTCGGTTCGGAGAAAAAGCGGCTTCGCCTTGCGGCCGAAAATGGAGGCGGTCCAGGTACAAGCCTCGTTGCGCTCGAGGAACGCCATTCTCACATGGCCGAGGCCTATCGCCACCTGCGAACGTCGCTTCTGTTCTCCTCTGCCGGCAAGCCGCCGCAGTCGATCCTGATCACATCTTCGCAGCCCTCAGAGGGCAAGACGACCACCGCTATTAACACGGCCATCACGCTTGCGCAGGCCGATGTTGATGTGATCATTGTCGATTGCGACCTCCGACGGCCGCGGCTGCACAACTATTTTGACCTAGATAATTCCGAGGGGCTGACCAACTATCTTTCAGGCGACCGCAACACCAAGAACCTGATCAAGGCCTGCCGCGACCTTCCGCGGCTTAAGGTGATAACCAGCGGGCCGATCCCACCGAACCCGGCCGAGCTTCTCAGCTCGAACGAGATGCGCAACCTGCTCCAGTTTCTCAGGAGCAAATATAAGCACGTCATCATCGATTCGCCGCCGGCCATCTCTTTCACCGATGCGGCCATTCTCTCGACCCAGGTCGATGGCGTCGTACTGGTTGCAATGGCGGGCAAGAGCTCGATGCACCTGATGCGCCGCTTCAAGCAGCGGCTCGGCAACATCGGTGCCCGTATCTACGGCGTCGTGCTCAACGGAATCAAGCAGGGCTCGGTCGAATACGGCTACTACGGCTCGGGCTATTACGATTACTACAAGAGTGCGGACGCGGACACGACACCGCGTATGGACACGGACGCGAACGGCAACGGCTCGAGCGGCCGGGCCTGACCTCGGTTCATTTTTCCGAAAGTAGAAAACGCTTGAGGGCGTCCTCCCAATTGGGAAGGGCGCCCAAATTCTTTACCTCGCGGACGGTCGCAAGCCGCGAATTCCTCGGACGCGGTGCCGGACGCTTGAGCGTTTCGCCGGAGACCTCTTCGATAAGTTCGCGATCGAAACCGCCAAGTTCAGCCAATTTATTGGCAAATCCCGAGTAGCTCGTGCCATCGCCGGCGTTCGTCACATGGATTATTCCTGTAAAATCGCTCGCGGCAAGCTCGCGCATCCGCCGGGCAAGGTCGGCGGCATAGGTCGGCGTGCCGAACGCGTCGCTGATCGCCTTGATCGCTTTCCCTTCGCCGAGCAGTCGGTGCATAACGCTCAGGAAGTTCGTTCCGCCGCTGCCGTAGATCCAGCCGGAGCGGACGATGACCGCCTCCGCGTTCGCTTCGGTCGCCGCCAGTTCGCCCTCATATTTTGAGACCGCGTAAATGCCTTGCGGCTCCGGCACATCTTCCTCGGTATAGAAGCCGTCCTTCTCGCCGCTAAAGACATAATCGGTCGAAACGGTCACGAACCGGACATCGTGTTCTGCCGCCGCAAGTGCCAGATTGCGGACGCCCGCGACATTCGCTGCATAGCACGCCTCGATCCGTGTTTCCGCACCGTCAACGTCCGTAAACGCCGCGAGGTTCAGGATCGCGTCCGGCCGAAGCTCCGCGACGCGTGCCCGAACGGCCTCTTCATCGGCGATGTCGAGCTCGGCCCGCGTCAGCGCAGCCACCTCGTCTCCTATCTTTTCGCAATATTCTTTCGCTGCCCGGGCAACCATCCCGTTGGCACCTGTTATCAAAGTTCGCATTGCCTTTCGGCTACAAGAATAGCGCACAGATATTGACCGGGCCGAACGCGTGGTTTACGCTTTCGTCAGCGTCCGACATCTCACAACAAAGGAGCAACAATGAAATACTTAACAACGACCGTTCTTTTTATCATGGCCCTTGCCTTCGCCGCCGCTGCGCAAGCGAAGCCGACACCGACACCAACGCCGACACAGCCCGCCGATCAGAAGTACAAGCTCGAAATCAACAAGCCCTTTGACGGCAAGGTCGAGTTTCCAGACGTCGATGGCTGGGAAAAAAGCGATGTTACGACCTACCCGACCGCCGCTCTCGGCTACAGCGTCGGCTACGATTCGCCCGAGGGCGGCCGAGTAACTTTCTATGTTTACAAGGGCGGCCTGGAAAAGATACCCGAGAGCCTGACCGGTCCGGTCGCGGACCAGATGAAGAACGCGAAGGCTGAGATAGCGGCCGTCGCCGATGCGGGCTATTACCAAAATGTCCGCGAGATCCGGTCCGGCACGATCACCATCGGCGGAGCGGAAGGCAAGGAAGCACTTTATACGCTCTACACGCTTTCCGCTAACGGCGTCGGGCTTGAGTCGGAGATCTACCTCTTTGTTTACAAGGATCATTTCATCAAGATCCGTGCGACCCGTAGGCCAACTCCGAAGGGCGAAACTAACGAGGCGTTCGAAGAACTGATGAATGAGGTGGTCCGGGTCTTCATAAAGTAGCGCGAGCCGGGGCAATTGAGGACAGACGTCATCATTATCGGAGGCGGTGCCGCCGGACTTTTTTGTGCCATTGAAGCGGGCCGGCGTGGCCGGCGTGCCCTCGTGCTTGAGCACAATGCCGAGATCGGCCGAAAGATCATCATCTCCGGCGGCGGCCGCTGTAACTTCACCAATCTCAACACGACGGCCGAGAACTTCGTCTCGCGCAATCCGCACTTTGCCCGCTCGGCCCTGGCTCGCTATACGCCAGCCGATTTTGTCGAGCTTGTAAAAGCCCACCGGATCGAGTTCTACGAGAAAAAGCTCGGCCAGCTCTTCTGCCGCGGCCGCTCGCATGAGATCGTCGAGATGCTGCTCACGGAGTGCCGCAGGTCGCGGGTCGAGATCAAGCCCGACACGAGCGTCGAGCGAATCGAGAAAGGAAGGCACTTCACCGTTACAACTTCTCGCGGCACATTCGAAAGCGAAGCACTCGTCATCGCCACCGGCGGCCTTTCATTTCCAAAGATCGGTGCGACCGGTTTCGGCTACGGCGTTGCGCGTCAATTCGGCATCGCGATCGAGGAGACGCGTCCGTCGCTTGTGCCGCTTGTTTTTTCGGGGGCAAATGAGTTTCGCGGGCTTGCCGGTATATCGATCGATGCCGAGGTAACGACGGGCTCGCAGAGCTTTCGTGAGAACATTCTTTTCACTCACCGCGGGCTATCCGGGCCTGCCATCCTGCAGGCTTCGAACTACTGGCAGCCGGGAGGCGAGGTCGAGTTTAACCTTCTGCCTGCGCAGGATATCGCCACGGCAGTAAATGAGAATCGCAGGAGCCGTCAGCGGCTCGATAATTTTCTGAAGGGCTTGCTGCCCGAGCGTTTTGTCGAGGTATTTGCTGCACGGCGCTTGCCGCTCAAACCGCTTAATGAACTAAGCAACCGCGACATCGAGTCCGTCACGACGGAGATCCACCATTGGCGGCGGGCGTTCACGGAAACCGAGGGCTGGCACAAGGCCGAGGTAACGCTCGGCGGCGTTTCGACCAGCGAACTTTCGTCGCAGACGATGGAGGCGAAGAAAGTGCCCGGGCTATTTTTCATCGGCGAGGTCGTCGATGTCACCGGCTGGCTCGGCGGCTATAATTTCCAGTGGGCGTGGGCATCGGGCCACGCCGCTGGCACAGCCCTTTAGTCGAATTCGTCTTTGAAGGCCTGAAGCTGCTCGTTCGTGCCCAAAAGGTCGAGCTTCGCCCCGGCGGGCAGCACCATCTTCGGCGGAGGATTGGCCGTCATCTCCTTGCCCTCTTCTATACCGAGCACGAGCAGGCCGGTTCGCTCGCCGATCTCGCTTTCCATCAGCGTTTTCCCGACCAGTCTCTCCGGCACATCGGCCGTAAAGAACTCGACGCCCTCGCCCATCACGAACGCCTGCCGGCCCTGCACGATCGCCATTATCGATTCCGCCCCGAGCGGTGCATAGCTCAAAACAAAATCCGCTCCTGCGCGATGGATCGCTTCAAGATTGCGGTCGTGTGTGATGCGGCTGATGATCCGAACCTCCGGGTTAAGCCGCCGGCAGTAGATCGAAAGGTAGATGTTCACGGCGTCGTCGTTCGTCGTCAGCAAAACGAGCGAAGCTTCCATCAGCCCGCCGCGGATCAGAGTCTCGCGGTCGGCCGCATCGCCGGTCGTCAGCCGGTCGAGCGAACCGCTTACGGGCTCGCAGCGTCCCGCTTCGCGTTCGACCATATAGACCGTCAGGCCCTTTTTCTTAAGCGATTCCGCCGCCGCCCGGCCGACCTTGCCGCCTCCGAGGATCAGCACCGAGCCTACGAGCGGCGCCTGCCTGTCAAGAAAACTCTCAAGAGCGGCTATTTGTTCTTCGGTCCCGACCGCGACCGGTACGTCAGAATCTGCAAGCAGATGCTCCGGCTCGGCCTTCAGCAGCCTTCCCCGCCGCCAGACCCCGACGATGTTGACGCCCGTCGCTTCGCGTACGCCCGTCTCGCGGATCCGCTTTCCTTCGAGCGTTGTATTGTGGATCGTGAATTCCGCGACCGTCCATGCACCGAATTTACCGACAACGTGGGCGCGGTCGTCGCCGACGCTGATCCGGTTCGCGATCTGTTCGCCGAGCCGCTGCTTGAGCGCAAGCACGTGCGTGGCTCCGCTTAGCTCAAGTATATCTATCGAATCCGGGTCGGTCGCCGTTGCCGCGATCGGGACATTCGGAGCGGCCTCGCGGACGGTCAGCGTGATGTTGGTGTTGGTCGTATCGGCCAGATTGGCAAAAACGAGCTTCGCCTTGCTGACCTGCATACGTTCATAGGTCGAGCGGCTATCGACCTTGCCGTGGATCACCGAGACGCCCGATTGGTATAGCTGTGCCCCTTCGGCCGCGTCTTCCATGATCACAAAGTAAGGAATGCCGGCGTGATCGAGCCGCTTGATCAGCGAAGGTGCGATGTCGTCGTAGCTGCATATGATAACGTGCCCGGCGGTGTCCGGCGGCACCTCCCGCGGGCATTGGGCATGTATCTGGGCCTCAAGCCAGGGCGCGTAAAAATACCGGATGAACGCGAACGGCAGCATTATCAGCAGCAGGAAAACGCCCGAGAGCAGGACCAGCAGGCTGAACGCCCTGCCGATGTCGCTCTCGAACGTAATGTCGCCGAAGCCGAGCGTCGTCATCACGACAAGGGTCCAGTAAAAGCCCGTGATCCACGAAAAATACTTGCCCTCGACCCAGGCCATTATGAAATGGAACATCACCGAGTAAAAGGTGATGACCAGCCCAATGAAGAGCAGATACTTTACGAGCGCGGAGATGTTCCGCCGGCTCTCACGCTGGCCGAGAAAGTATGTGATCTGGCTAACTAGAAACTTCATTTCTGCTTCCTGAATTCGCCGATGTCCATGCCGTAGGTTTCGCGGACGTGCTCTTCCTGTGCGGCGGTTACGGCCCGCAGATTCTCAAGCCGGCGGGCAGATTTGCGGATGTGCGTTGCGGCACGCTCGGCCATCTGCTTGAGCAGGTCGCGGCCCTCGGCCGTTTCGCTTTCGGCCTTGCGGAAAAGCTCGTAAAGCTCGGAGGCCTCTGCTTCGCGTTGCTCACGATCGAGCTCGGCAAACCGCCGCTTTATCTGATAGATCTGCCGGATCGCCCGGACGAGCGCATCGCCCGTCGAATCGCCGCGGACCGTCTCGGGGCTGACGCGATACTCGGCAACCAGCTTGTTGAGCCGCTGCTGGTCGCCGGAGGAATATGCCTGATTGAGCTCGGCCATCAACGTGTGGCGGCGTTCTTTTTCCGTCTCATCGAGAGCAAGATCGGGATGGATAACACGGGCGATGTCGTGATAGGCTTTGCGGGCCTCGGCGGTCGGTTCCCACTTTGATTGTTCGTGCTCCTCGGCGGCGCGGAGCCGGGCGGCAGATTCCTCCGCGAGCCGGCGAAGCTCCTCGACCCGCCTCTTTATCTCCTCGTCGTCGGGGACGAGCTTTAGCTCCTCTTCGGCGATCTCGGCATCTATCTCATCCTGCTCCGCATAAAGCCGCCCGACCTCCATCGTATAGCGTGCCTCGAACCGCTCAAGCTCCTCGCGAAGGTCGGCCATGTCCTCCTCGCGGTCGGCAAGGCGGTCCTTGAGCCGCTCAAGCACGCGGAGTTTTTTCTCGAGTTCCAGCTCTTCCGGCGGTGCGGAGTTCATAAGCCCTAGATTTTACGCCACGCGGGCTTGCGGGCAAAAAGCTGCCGCTCTGCTATCATTCGGCTGATGCGTGTCGTGATACTCGGTTCGGGAAGCTCGGTGCCGCACCCGCGGCGGACGAGTTCGGTCATTTGGGTCGAAGCGCCCGAGGCGAAAGTACTGCTCGACTGTGCCCCGTCTGTGATTCACCGGATGCCCGCCGAGGGCTGCGACTGGGCCGGGCTCGATGCCATCTGGATCTCACACTTTCACCTCGACCACTGCGGCGGGCTCGCTCCGCTGCTTTTTTCGCTCAAGTACGCACCCGAGACCGCCCGCCGAACAAAGACGCTCAGCATCTTCGGCCCGGCGGGCATCGGCGAGATCGTCGCTGCCTTCGATCGCGTTAACAATTACCGCCTGCTCGAACAACCCTTTCCGGTCGAGGTCATAGATACCGATACCTCAGAGCCATTCGCCATCGCCGCGGGGCTCACCGCCGTCACCGCCAAAACGCCACACACGCCCGAGAGCCACGCCATCCACCTCCGCGACGCCGCCGGCGGGACGCTCGTCTTTACCTCAGACACCGGCTTCCACGAACCGCTCGCCGCCTTCGCCCGCCACGTCGATCTCTTCATCCTCGAGTGCTCGTTCATCCGCAACAAGCCGGTCGAGACTCACCTCGAACTCACCGAGGCAATGTGGCTCATCCGCCGTGCCGAGCCCGCCCAAGCCATCCTCACCCACCTCTACCCCGAATGGGACGCCACCGACCTAACCACCGAACTCACCCCCTTCAACCCCCGCTGCGACATCCTCCAAGCCCACGACGGACTCACGCTGGAATTAGGAATGCGGAATGATGAATGATGAATAGTTAATAGTTAATGGTGAATCGTGAATGGTGAATCGTGAATGGTGAATGGTGAATGGTGAATGGTGAATGCGAATCTGGAATTTGGAATCTGGAATTCCACCAATGCACAAGCCCGCACGTAAGTAAGGGCGGTTCATCCAAGGCGGCATACGGCATGCCGGTTTGTATCCTCGATCTGACTTTCCTTCTGTGTCTTCTGTGTTCCGGTTTCTTAGTTTCCTTTTTCTTGGTTGATAAGTCCTTCATACCGTAAAACGGCTTCGACGACTTCTCGTCCCAAACTTGGATGTAACGCCCTTAGTGACGTGCAGGCTTCCGCGATGGAGCCCTCCCTCTTGGTCGGGTCTCCGATACGGGCCCGGGACCCAAAACTTCGCAACTTCGCAACTCGATAACTCGCACCTTCCATATCATCCATATCTTCCATTTCTCACGGATCACCATTCACTTTCGTCTGAAGGCCTAAGAGAATGGACAGCAGGAGGAAGTGAGCAGCGGGAAGCAGACCGGAGCACCTTCATTCTAAACAATTAATAATTAGAAATTAGTAATTCGCAATTTAAAGGAATGCCAAGATCGAGTGCGAAAATGCAAAAAACAAAGACCCATGCCCAAAGCCCAAAGCCCAAAGATCAAAGATCAAAGCCCAAAGCCCATTTTTAATCAATTAACAATGGTCCGATTAACAATTGACAATGCGAAAGAATGCCAAAGATCCAAGACCCAAGCCGGGCCGCTTGTCCCAGATGTCCCATCTGTCCCATCTGTCCCATTCGTTCCAATCGTTCCAGACGTTCGCGATGTTTCCGGTGTTCACGGCGTTTCCGCGAACGCGCGATGCCCACAGAAAAACAGAACACAAAGAAATGCGGAAGTCGGAATGTCGTGTCGGAGGCCCGCGCGTCAGCAAGGGCTCATCTTCGAATTCGGAATCTGGAATCTGGAATCTGGAATCCGGCATTCTCGAAAGCCGCGACTCAAAACTACGGAGTTTCAAGTGTTTCACGTCTTTCCGGCATTTCATTTCTTTCATTCGTTTCAACCGTTTCAGAGACATATGGCCTTTTTAAAAAATGAAACAGCCTCCCCAAAAGAAAAAAGCGTGCCCGGCCTGGCCGGAGACGCTTTCTGGTCACAAACTGCGGAGAGAAGGTCAGTTACGAGTATTTCGTTTGGCGAGGGACATCAGGTCTTCGGGCATCCATTTTTCGGTCACCTTGTCCTCGGCCTCGGCGATCCGCGAACTTCGGTTGCGCCAGTCCTTGGTAGGGTCGTCCTCGCGGCCGGATTGGATCGGGTAATTCTCGACCTGCTCAAGGCTGATGATGATGCCATGAATGACGTCGTTCCAATCTTCGTTCTGAATGCCGCGGAGCGTCACGGGCAGCCCGGCGGTCCAGTCCTCTTCCGGCACGATGTTGTCGTATTCGGGGATGGTCAGATAGGCAGTGTCCGGAAACGGCTTGCCGGAATATTCGCCGATCAACTGCGACTTGAGGGCCGGGTAATCGGCGTTCGGGTTCTTTTCGCGAAGCTCAAGCGCACGCTTGAAGATCTCGGTAACTGTCGGAGCACTCATAAGTGTTCTCAGATTAGCATAGTCGCACTCCGAATTTAATCCGCACGGGGCCAAATTTAGCGGCCGGCGGGTGTGTTAATCTGGCTTTTTAATATGCGAGCTTTTATCTACAAACTGCATCTTCTGCTCGGCCTCGCGGCCGCCATTCCGCTGCTCGGCTGGGCGGCGAGCGGATTTCTTTACTCGCTCCCGAACGCGGTCGAGGGCGGCGTGGTCGAAAATATCGCGGCAGAGCATGTCCGCATTTCGCCGGCCGAGGCGATCGCAAGCGCGAACCGGCTCGCCGGACGCGAACTCCCGACAACGGCGCTGACCCTTCTGATGAAGGACGGCCGGCCGCAATATCAGTCGATCGGCGGGCTCGGGGCGGATTCGATATTTATCGACGCCGAGACCGGCGTAGCCGAATTCTCAAAGCCGCCTACGGCCCGGACGCGTTTCTTCCGCGAGGCGCATTTCTATTTCTTCGCCGGCCGCTGGCAGGTGCCGATGCTGCTCGTTCTTTCCGGGATCGCGACGCTCTCGGTGCTGACGGGCATTTACCTCAACGTTGTCTATTGGAGCGGGCGTTTACTCGGTCGGCGGCAAAAACAATTCGCGGAGGTCGGCCATGGAGAGTGAGACTGCAACTTTTGTTTATGCAACAGCGTCTGAGACAATGATCTTTTCAAGGCGGTTTATATGAAGCGTTTATCCATACTTTTCGTCATCCTCGCGGCTGCGGCCGCCGCATTTGCACAGAACGAGCAGGCGCCGATCATAGACGGCAACTTTGCCTACAAGGATTGGACGCTGCGGAACCTCAACGGCGAGGGCGAGACGAATCTCCGCGAGTTCGTCAAAGGCAAGAAGTTCGTGATGGTGGTTTACTGGGCTCCGTGGTGCCCAAACTGGGCACACGACGTGGAGTTCGTCCGCGAGCTTCACGAAAAATACGCCGACAAGGGCCTCTCGATCATCGGAGTCGGCCAATACGATTCGGTGCGGAAAATGCGCGAACACTTCGAACAGAAGAAGCTCACCTTCCCGTCGGTCTATGAATCAGATAAACAGGCCGACCGCGAAAAGACGGTCCATTTTGCCCAACGCCGCGAGGCAGGCGACATGCGCAAATGGGGAACGCCGTGGTACGTCTTCATCGATCCCGCCTCGGTCATGCCCGATGGCGACGTGCTCGTTACGCGGCCAAAGATCATCAACGGCGAAATGATAAAGCCCGAGGCCGAAAAGTTCATTCGGCAAAAGCTCGGGCTCGAAACGGGAAGTGAGTTGTTGAGCGCCCGCAGCGAGCTGGTCGAGGCATGCGACCCCGCGACCGCCGGGCCAAAGCTCCAAAAGCCCTAGGGCATCGCAACGAGCGTGTCCGAGAGTTTTTCAACTACATCGAGTAGCGGCCGGCCGGCCTCGGTCAAACGTCCCGCCGCGGCAAGGTCTCCGGAGGTTCGGGCAAGCTCGGTGATGCCGCCGATGATCGGGACGTGCTTCTTTAGCGTTTCCTTCGTCCGGAACTCAATCTCAAGAGCCTGGAGGCCGGCTTCCAGGTTTCGGATCGCCTGTACAAGCTCCCGTTTGTTGGTCTCGTTCGCGTCTTTCGCCGCCCGGTTTGCCCGCGGGTCCTTGTCGATGTCCTCAATGCCCTTTGCAACGCCGCCAAGCAGAAAGATGAACCGGCTGACGTTCTTGATCTGGACGGCGGCTTTTTCAGCCCCAGCCTTTCGCTCGGCTACGGCATTTGCCGGCAGCGTAGAGCTTGTTACCACCTTCGGCGGCGTGGTCCGGCGGGTCGTCCGACGCGTTTGGGCATCGGCGGCCACGGCTGAACCGAGCAGAATGAAGGCGAGCAGTAGTGCGAAGCGTTTGGTCATTGATTTTGTCCGTCCTGTAAAATCCTATGCGAAAATCTTATCATAGACGTAGATGCTAAATCGCACGCTTGAGGTTCGACGCCTTGCGCGTCAAGATTACCGCACCGCTCTCGGGATCCAGAAAGAGCTCGAACGGGAGGTTATCGAGCGCCGCGTCCGCGACTACCTGCTCCTGCTCGAGCATCCGCATACCTATACCGTCGGACGCCGAGCAAAGGAATCGGGGGTTCTGGCAACCGCCGAAGTGCTCAAAAGCATCGGTGCCGAGGTCTTCGAGACCGACCGAGGCGGCAAAGTGACCTACCACGGGCTAGGCCAGGTGGTCGGCTACCCGATCATCAGCCTTTCGCCCGACCGCGAGGACGTGCATAAATACGTCCGCGATATTGAGGAAGTGCTTATCCGGACGATGGCCGATTACGGCATTGAGGCATTCAGGATCGACGGGCTGACCGGCGTACACACCACCGAGGGCAAGGTCGCGGCGATCGGCATCCACATCAAGCGATGGGTAACGACCCACGGCTTCGCTCTCAATGTAAACACTGACCTCAGTTACTTTAACTGGATCATCGCCTGCGAGGGCGAGCCGGTTACCTCGATGGAAAAGCTGCTCGGCCGCGAGGTCTCGATGGCCGAGGTCGAAGATCGGCTGATCAGGAATTTTGTTGATGTATTTGGTGTTGCAGAGGTGACTGGGGATTTAGAAGTCCCGGTCGCTTCTGCTGCATGAAATTGAATTATTGGGAGGAAATTATGAAAAAATTGCTTATCTTTACGATGATCACGGTGGCCGCATTCGCGGCGGCATGCGGCTCGAGCACCGAGGACCACTCGGGCCACGACCATGGCAACATGGCTAACACGAACGCCGCACCGGCCGGCCCGCTGACGCTTACGGAAACCGAAGTGCCTCAGCGTATCAAGGACATGATGGCCGCCCGCGGCGAGCAGGATGCAGCCGCTCCGATGGTCCGCATCACGGCTCCGGTCGATGGCTCGACGGTCGAGTCCTCAACGGTACGCGTTCAACTCGTTGTCGGCGGTGACCTGAAGGGATACAAGCCGGGAATGGACCCTGAGACGAAGATGGGCAATCACATTCACGTCATACTCGATAACCAGCCCTACGAGGCCTATTACAATATCGATCAGGAATTCGAACTCCGCAACGTCCCGGATGGTGAGCATACGCTGCGGGTCTTCGCCTCGCGGCCGTGGCACGAAAGCTATAAGAACGAGGAAGCTTTTGACGTTGTGAAGTTTACGGTGAAGAACGGCGGGGCGAACCTTGACCTGCCCGCGACCGCAAACAACGGCCAGCAGATGTCGAATGCAAACGCGAATGCTGCTCCCGTAGCGAACGCCAATTCGAACGCCAACGCCGCACCAACCCCCGAAGGCAAGGATATGCCGGCCTCGCAGGGCGGAGCGATCGACGTCAACAAACCGTTGCTCACCTACAGCCGGCCGAAGGGCGAATACAAGGGAGCGGATGCCGACCCGATAATGATCGACTTCTGGCTCGCCAACGCGAAGCTAGTCGGTGACGGCGGCGAGTACCGCGTCCGCTATTCGGTGAACGGCGGCGAACCGAAGATGATCGAAAAATGGGCACCGCTCTGGCTCGCGGGCTGGACCGCCGGCAAGCACACGATCAAACTCGAACTCGTCGATAAGGACGGAAACGTCGTCGATAACGGCGGGTATAATTCGACGACGCGGGACATAACCGTCGTTAAGTAATGTTTTGAGTGCGCGATTTATCGCGTATCGCTAGTGGGGCACTAAATAGGACGCGATGAATCGCGCACTCTGAACAGTATGAACTGGGTTTACCTCGCAATTGCCGGAGTGTTGGAGATCGCATGGGCGATCGGGCTGAAATACACGGAAGGCTGGACGCGGCTCGTGCCCAGCCTTATCACCGGTGTACTGATGATCGCGAGTTTTTACTTCCTTTCGCTGGCGGTCAAGACGCTCCCGATCGGCACGGCATACGCCGTTTGGACCGGCATCGGGACGATCGGAGCGACGATCCTCGGAATGGTGCTCTTCAATGAACCGCGGGATGCGATCCGTATCGTCTGCATAATGCTGATAATCGCCGGCATCGCCGGGCTGAAGCTCACCTCTTCTTCCTAACAACGGCTTGCGGACGGCCGCGAATTCACATATTCTCAAGTATTTCGAATCACGACGATTTTCCCTGCGTCAACGCAGGGCCTAAAGAAAAATATGCGACGCGATATAACCTCGTGGTACAGCCACAATCTGAACATGGACATGCCGCTCGTGGCCTACGGGCACGCCGGTTATCCGCTGCTGATGTTTCCGACGGCGGCAGCGGACTATCTTGAATACGAACGCTTTTATCTTGTTGACGCGATCAAGGATCTGATCAATGCCGGACTGATCCGTGCCTATTCGATCAACTCAGTCAATAAATACAGTTTGCTGAACCGCGAATCGCATCCGGCATGGAAAGTCGAGATGCTCAATCGCTATGACCGCTACATAATGGACGAGGTTCTGCCGCTCATTCGTAACGAGTGCGGCCAGGATGCCCGCCCGCTTACGACCGGTGCATCGCTCGGAGCGTTTCTCGCGGCAAATACATATTTCAAACACTCCGACGCCTTTCGCGGCACTATCGCGATGAGCGGAAGCTACGACATCTACAATTATCTCGACAAAGGGTTCTACAACGACAACGTTTACTTCAATAACCCGGCGATGTATCTAAAGAACCTGAATGACGATTATCATTTGCCGCGTCTTCGGCAGGCGGATTCGATCGTCATCGTCTCGGGCCAGGGCGCATATGAAGCTCCGGATCGGAGCCGCGAACTTTCCGGCATTTTGCATTCAAAAGGTATCCCGCATCTTCTCGAACTCTGGGGCTACGACGTCAACCACGACTGGCCGTGGTGGCGAAAAATGCTTCCGTATTATCTCGGCCGTTTTGTCGAGTAACCGGGGAAATAAAATGAAAAAAACGCGGCGAATGCAGTTGAATGCTTCGCCGCGTCGCTTTGTCTTCCCATCCCTGCGTCGCGAGACTTCTTTTATCCCGCGTCACTAATTCTAACCGTCTCCCTTCTTCCCCTTTCGCTGTGTGCCTTCCGGTTGTGACGGAGGCTTGGGTTCGGGAGTTCGCCGCGGTTCAGCCTGGGGCAATGGACGAACGACGGGCGGAGGTGGTTCGGAAGCCGCCGGGCGCGTCTCGTTTCCAGACCTTACCGTCGTATCCGCAGAGCCTGTCCCGGTCTGGTTCTCGGTTGCCGTCTCGGTTGTTACGGGCTGAGTACTTGCCCCCGACTTTGCTGCGGCAAGTTCGGCACGAGCGAGTTTCTCCGCTTCTTCGCGCTTATTACGCTCCATTAGTGCCCGGATCTCCGAGGGAATTGGCGGCACGCTGGGGAACGTGTCGCGTGGTTTGTCCTTCATAAAGGGATTCATGAAGGCATTGAAGATCGGGAGTGCCGTTCCGCCGCCCGTCATCCCGCGACCGAGCGATTCTTTCCGGAGCGGATTGCCCATCCAAACACCGGTAACGTAGGTCGGCGTGTAGCCGATGAACCAGACGTCAGTATGTTTGTTCACCGTTCCGGTCTTGCCCGCGAGCGGATGGCCAGCGGCGCTTGCTCCCGAGGCGGTTCCGCCGCCGGCCGTTACACCGCGCATCATGTCAACCATCGTCAGGGCAACGTACTCGCTCGTCACGCGGCTGCTTGAACCGTCAAATTCTTCGAGAAGGGTCCCATCGCGGCTATAAACCTTTCTGATCAGGTGCGGCTGAACACGAACTCCCTTGTTCGGAAACGCACCGTATGCCGCTACCATTTCGAGAAGCGATACCTCCGAAGCTCCGAGAGCCGAAGGAAGGCTCGGAGCCATCGGGTTCGTGATGCCAAACCGGCGGACCATCTGGGCACCGGCCTGAATGCCAACCTGGTCAAGAAGATGAACGGCCGCGAGGTTATAAGACTTCGCAAGGGCGACCTTCATCGGGACATTCGGATGGCTCGTCGATCCGTCGTAGTTGGAGGGCTGCCAGCCGCCGCGTTTGAGCGGAGCACCGCTGACGATCATATCCGGTGTCATTCCGTCCTCGACCGCCGCCGTGTAAACGAAAGGCTTGTAGGCCGAGCCCGTTTGCCGAAGGCCCTGCGTCGCGTTGTTGAATCGATTCGTGTGGAAATCGTATCCGCCTACCATGGCAACGATCTCACCGGTCTTGGCATTTATGGTAGTGATCGCCGCCTGGATCTCGGGCACCTGCTCAAGCTGAACCTCAAGCATCTGTTTCTCGTTATCGACCTTCTTGATCAAAAACTCCGCGAGATAGCCCGGCTTAAGTTCATCCTTCGGCCGCCTGCCGCTCCGGCCCATATCCTTTGCCCGCACAACGGCCTTGTACCGCCCGAACCTTACGCCGACCTCGTCAGCGACGGGGTTCTGCGTTACGACAAGCCCCTTTATGTACTCGCCTTCCTCGTATTCGTCCCCGTACCAATCGGCGTGCTTGAATGCAGTCAGCATCTTCTCGCGTTCCTTTTCGTCGGTGATCGGCTGTCCATCGCTATCGACGAGGATATCTTTGTAATCCGACCGCCACTTGCGGCCCCTGTCGAAGGCCCGCAGCCGTTCGCGGATAACGCGGGTCGCGATCTTCTGTGCCTCAACGTTGATCGTCGTATAGACCTTCAGTCCGCCCTGTGCTACACGCGTCGTATATTTATCCTCAAGATATTTGCGAACTTCTTCGACCGGATAATCCCAAGGAGTAGATTTCGGAAGTGCCTGATAGTAAGCTGTGTCCGCGAGCTTGATCGGCT
This sequence comes from Acidobacteriota bacterium, assembly GCA_019639135.1. Taxonomy (GTDB): domain Bacteria; phylum Acidobacteriota; class Blastocatellia; order Pyrinomonadales; family Pyrinomonadaceae; genus OLB17. The sequence continues at coordinate 130,568 of JAHBSL010000004.1, read as the reverse complement.
TTGCCTTGGCAGCATCGACCGCGGCCTGGGAGTACCGATCGGGGAAGTACTTCGCCATTTGGTCGAGCACGATGTTGCGCCGCATCTCGGCCCGCTTCATATTTCTCGTCGGCGAATATTCGGGGGATTTCGGAATAGCGGCAAGGAGTGCAGCTTCCTCAAGGTTCAGGTCCTTGAGCGACTTACCGAAGTAGGTCCGCGACCCGGCCTCGAACCCATACGCACCAGCCCCGAGAAAGACGTAGTTCATATACATCTCAAGGATCTGCCGCTTTGTATAGAAGCGCTCGATCTGGAGAGCGACCATCCATTCGTTCACCTTGCGGGTGTAGGTCTGGTCCTTGTAGAGAAAAAGGTTCTTCGCGAGCTGCTGCGTAATTGTCGAAGCACCTTCGGTCGATCCCGTGGTGAAGTTCTTGTAAACGGCACCGGCGATGCGGTACGGGTCTATTCCGATATGGTCGTAGTATCGAAAATCCTCAATGGCGATAAGGGCGTCCTCAACGTTCTGAGGGATGTCGCTCTCCTTGATCGGGATGCGCTTCTCGATGGCAAACTCGGCAAGGATCGTCTCGCCGTCATCGGCATAGATGGTCGTCACCTGCGGCGGACGATAGGTCGCGAGTGCCGAAACTTCGACCGAATATCGCGAGTTGTTAAGATAATAGGCCGCGAGAACACCGGTAAGTCCGCCGGCGGCAAGTGCCAAAAGAAGAGCCGCCGTAAACCAGGCAAACTTAGACAGATATCCGTTGTTCTGCTCTATCTGGCCGATCTCTTTTTCTACTATCTTTCTTTCTCTCGCCATAAAACTTCTCCGGAAACGATGAAAACCTAATTAACGAACCGCCGCATCTTGATGCTGACGGCAAAGCCGATCGCGATGAACGTCGCAAGCATCGCCGAAAGCCCGGCACTCATCAGCGGCAGCGGGACGCCGATCACCGGCAGGATGCCGAGAGTCATCCCGATATTCATGAATATCTGAAACGCCAGCCCCGCCGCGATAGACATTATAACAAGCATCCCTGCCCTGTCGTTAGCTTCGCGTGCACCCGCGATCAGCCGCGAAAGCAGCAGTGCGTAGGCGAGAAGAAGCGAAACGCAGCCGATGAAACCGGTGTGTTCGGCGGTAACGGCGAAGATGAAATCCGTTTGCGGCTCAGGCAGGAACTTTAGGACGCTCTGCGAGGTTTCCGTATCACCTTGTATGCCCGCAAGGCCGCCCTTACCGACCGTGATCATCGATTGAATTGTGTGGTAACCAAAGCCACGCGGATCGACCGCTTCAGGGTTGATTATGGCTTCGATCCGCTGCCGCTGATATTGCTTGATCACGCCGGTCTGAACACCAACATAGTACGAAGCGGGAATCAGGATGGCCGCAGCAAGCAGTGTCGCAACGATGTACCGGACCTTGATGGCCGATAGGAAAAGCACGGCCGCAAGAAGCGGGAAATACGTGATCGCCTGTCCCGCATCGGGTTCTAGCATTATCAACCCGACCGGGCCGGCGAGGATCGCACCCCCGATCAGAAGTTCTTTGAATTTCAACGGCACCGGCTTTCGGTCACCGAAGTACTTGGCGAGCATCAGCACGGTCGGTATCTTGGCAAATTCCGAGGGCTGAAACTGCCCGACGACCGGGAGCCAGAGCCAAGCTTTTTGCCCGTTTACCTCAACGCCGAGCGGCGTAAGGACAAGAAACAGCAGCAGCAGCCCGAAGCCGTAGAAGATCGGGGCGGCCTCGATGATGCGGCGATAATCCGTGAACGCAACTACCAGAAAAGCGAAAGTCGCGATGCTAAGTCCTATGATCTGCTTCGTCCAAAATGAGGCTGTTGGGACTGCGTTATGGATCTGCCAGATCCCGAACGAGGCGATAGCAATGGCCAACACCGAGGTGAGCCAGTCAAAGTCACGTAATGAACGTCTTTCAAGTATTGCTACCATCTGCTATCTTTTTGCCACCTCGGCCGGTTCCGCCGGCTGAGGATTCTTTTTTGAAAGGTATGCCTCATAAACGCCCTTCACAGCGGGACCGGCATGGGTTCCCCCAAAGCCAACGTTCTCGATCAGTCCGATCACTGCGATCTCCGGGTTGAATGCCGGTGCGAATGTCACTATCCATGCGTGGTCTTTTCGGCCGGCTTTTGGGTCGCCATCCTGAGCAGTACCGGTCTTGGCTGCGACATCGAAACCCGGGATATTGACGACCCTGGCGGTGCCGCCCGTTACAGCATCCGCCATGCCTTGCGCGATCATTTTTTGCTGGGTCTCTGTCATCTCGATGATCTTCGGTTCCGGCTTCTGAAAGCCGAAGCCGGGTCGCGCCTCAAAGTGTTCGGTCGCCGCGATCGGCTTGAACTCCTTAAGGAAATGCGGAACATACATCCGGCCGAAGTTGCCTACGGCTGAGATGGTTCGGATGAGCGAGATCGGCGTTACGACGACGGTGTCCTGCCCTATCGAGGCGTAAACCGTGCGGATGTCAGGCCAGCGGCCTTCGCGTTTCTCGACTATCGGCCGCCAACTCTTCGGCGTTTGGCCGATCTTCTCATTCGGCAGGTCGATGCCTGTTCTGCGGTCGTACTCGAAGGTCTCGATCATGTCGATAATGCCTTCGATCTTCATCTTGAGGCCGAGCCGATAGTAATAACCATTGCACGAGCGGGCGATCGCCGGGATCAGTGTCGGCGTGCCGTGGCTGCCCATACACTTCGTGAATTTGCTGCCGATCAGGATGCCGCCGCCGCATGCAAATGCGGTGCTCGTCTCCGTCATTGCACCGGACTGAAAGCCGCCGACCGACATCGGTATCTTCCAGGTCGAGCCCGGCGGATAGCGTCCCTGGATCGCCCGGTTATAGAGCGGCCGCTCTTCGTCCTGCCAATATTCTGCTATCTGTTTCCGGCCTTCGCGGGTCTTGCTCCCTTGTACGAACACATTCGGATCGAACGAAGGCTGGGAGGCCATCGCCAGCATTTCGCCGTTTCGCGAATCCATTGCGAGGATCGTCCCGCGTTTTGAGGCCGAGTTTTCAAGCTGCCTTTCGGCAGCCATTTGAACGTCAAAGTCAATGGTCGTGATCAGATCCTGCCCGGCCTGTGGTGGAACGACCTCGATCTCACTTTGTATCCGGCCGCGGCTGTCCACTATCACTTTGCGAAAACCGGGCCGCCCACGGAGAAATTCATCATAATATTCCTCTAGCCCGCCCTTTCCGATAATGTCGCCAGGCCGAAGGCCGGCCCACCTTTCGGACTCAAGCTGTTTTGGGCTGATCTCGCCGACGTAGCCGAGGATGTGGGCCATATATGTGCCGTGCGGATAAAACCTTTGCGGCTGTAGCTCGACGCGAAGCTCCGGAAATTCAAGTGAGTGCGACTCGACCCAGGCGATATCCTGCATCGAGGCGTTGTCCTTTAGTATCAAGGTCTCAAAATCGGTCTGTTTGTTGATCGCGTTCAGCCGTTCGGTCACTACCTGCGGTTCGAGGCTGAGGCCGCGAGAATACTCTGGAATGCGTTCATCGGTGTCGATAGTCCTGAGCGGCTCTTTTGAGATGACGACATTGAAGGTCGGACGGGAATCAACGAGGATATTGCCATTCCGGTCAAAGATCGCTCCGCGAGGTGCCGGGATCGGGATCAGGCGTATCCTCTGATTCTCGGCCCGTTCTTGAAAGTAATCCCCACGGACGATCTGCAAATAATACAAACGCACGCCGAGAACGGCGAGCAGAAGGAACGCGACCACTTGGATCGTCCCGATCCTCAACCCCAAATTCTGCGATTGTTCGCGTAGCTTCATACTGCTTGCACTACCTGCCTAATTTTATAGGATTCCGACGACGAGATTGCCTGCGCTGAGAGAGGCTCTCGCGACGCCGCGGACGGAGCCTGTCCGAAGAAAAGTAATCCAGCACAAAAAAGATCGTGGTTCCGGCGATCAAGGTTCCGATGAAAGAATACGCAACGGTCGTTACAAGCGGAGCCGAGGGCGTTATGCCCAGAAGCTGATGCAAACCGTAATAGGCCAGGTCGTCCACCAAACACGCCCCCGCTATGACGATCATCCGCAGGAATAGGTTGTCCAGATAGACGCGGCGGGCAAGCTCGGAGACCAGATATGCAACCAGCGTTTTCGTAAACCCGTTCGCCCCAAGAAGTCCGCTGCTCAGGGCATCGACGGCAAGTCCGGCGAGCGTGCCGTAAATGATCGCTCGCATAGAGTTTCGCTGCAGGGCGGCAAAGACGATGATGATCAGCGGAAAATCGACATAGGCAAAGGGTTCCGCGACGTTGCGAAGCGACCATTGTGCCAAAATGGCAAGGATCAATGCAATTGTGACCTTTACCTGTTCCATCGATCACTGCGGACTCGAATCCGGCCGCCTCGTCGTCCTTTCGCCCGGTGCGAGCGAACGTTCGAAATCCGGTTTCTGCGGCTGCTCGTAAAGCAGAATACCGACCTCCTGCATCGAGCCGAGCCCAGCGGCCGGGCGAATGAATATCCGGTGCGGCACCGTCGCCGAACCCGAGATCACCTCAACGATCTCTCCGACCTTGAGCCCATCCGGATAAATGCCGTCCTGTCCGGTCGTGAAGACCACCTGTCCGGGTTGTACCTCGATGCTGCCCGAAACGTATCTCATTTCAACCAGATCCGTTTTGCCCGTTCCGCTGACGACGCCAAGCGCATTCGAGTTCCCGATCTCGCCGATTACCGCTCCGAGACCCGATTTGTCATGTGTGATCAGGTCAACCTGCGCCGTCAGCGGCCCTACGGCAGTTATTCGTCCAACCAGCCCGCCATCCGTCACCACTGGCATATTGAGCGCAACGCCATCAAGGCTTCCGCGATTGATCACCGCCGAATTGAACCATGCTGAAGGATCGCGGCCAATGATACGAGCAGTAAGCACACGATATTTGCTCTTTTCTTTTAGGTCGAGCAATTGACGAAGCCTTTCATTCTCGGCCTCAAGATCTGAGCGGCCTTTGATCTCGACCTCAAGCTCTTGAACCCTTTCCTTTAGCTGGGTGTTCTCATCCTGCGCCGACCGGAGTTCGGCAAATGAGATGAAATAATTTGAGACGCTGGAGCTGATCGTAGTCACCGGCGATTGAACGAAGTCAGCAACAGTCAGTGCCCACACCTTGATGACGCGCTCGCCGCCCTCGACACGGGCGTTGAACACCATCAGGATAAAATTGCCCAGAAGCAGAAATATGACGAGCCAGGGCGTCAATCTCCAAACCTCTGTTTGACTTCGTTCAACCATCTTTTGAGAGATGCGGCTACTGCTTTATGCAGGGACGCGGCGACCCGGCAATACTGCTCCGTGTCCCCGCGTCGCAAGTTCAACGGAAAAAAATTAACTACCCGTCATCAGCGAGTTGTCCCATTTCACCCGCTTGAGGAGTTCAATATCGGAGAGCATTTTGCCCGTTCCGAGCACGACCGAAGAAAGCGGATCATCGGCGATCATTACCGGGAGACCGGTCTCGATCATCAGCCGCTTATCGAGATTCTTGAGCAATGCGCCGCCGCCGGTAAGGACGATGCCGCGCTCGACGATATCTGCCGAAAGCTCGGGCGGCGTTCGTTCAAGCGCGACGCGGACGGCATTAATGATGGTCGAGACCGAATCCGAAAGTGCCTCGCGAACCTCTTCGTCCGTCATCGTGATGGTCTTCGGAATACCTTCGATCAGGTTGCGGCCGCGGACGTCCATCGAGAGCGGTTCGTCGAGCGGAAAAGCACTGCCGAGTGCGATCTTGATAGCTTCGGCCGTCCTTTCGCCAATGAGGAGATTGTATTTACGCTTGATGTACTGTGTGATCGACTCATCCATCTCGTTACCCGCGACGCGAACAGCACGCGAATAAACGATGCCCGAAAGCGAAATAACGGCGATGTCGGTCGTTCCGCCGCCGATATCGACGACCATGTTGCCGTGCGGCTCCGTGATCGGAAGGCCGGCACCGATCGCGGCCGCCATTGCCTCTTCGACGAGATAAACTTCCGAGGCCTTTGCCCGGTAGGCCGAGTCCTCTACCGCACGCCGTTCGACCTGCGTGATCTCGGACGGAATGCCGATCACGACCCGCGGCCGGACCCACGACTTGCCGTTGTGGGCCTTACGGATGAAATGCTGAAGCATCTTTTCGGTCACTTCGAAATTAGCGATAACGCCGTCTTTCATCGGTCGGATGGCCACGATGTTGCCGGGAGTCCGCCCGAGCATCTCTTTCGCGTCGCGGCCGACGGCTTCTACCTGATTCGTGACCTTGTTGATCGCAACAATTGACGGTTCGCTAACGACGATGCCGCGACCCTTCGCATATACAAGCGTATTGGCCGTGCCGAGATCGATCGCGAGATCGCTGGAAAATAAACTAAATAAAGACTTTAATGCCATTCTTATATCTCTCGCCCGGTGTCATGCGTCCGGGGCTTTCCTCATCTTTTCCTAACCGGAAATCTAAAGTTAGCGTAAGGATTCGCGCGGAGGACGGCCCGAAAATCGCCAAACACCTTTAAACTGTATAGCATACACCCAGAACGCAGGTATATACCAATTAAAAACAGTATTTACGGGGAATTTTTTAAAGTTTTTCCGGCATTTCGAGCGCCGGGGCAAAACTCTAAAAGCAGAACCACGGAGTGGGCTGTTTCGGCTGCGAGATCGAGACCCGAGCCTCGCTCTTGAATAGCGGCGACCGGGCTGCCAAGGCGGATTCCGCCGTAATGCGGGCGAGCGAGGGGTCGTTCGCCCGCTGAGAAAGGTGGGCAAGCACAATGTCGCGGGCGGAGCCGTCAAAATCGTTCTCGAGCCAATCGGAAAGGTCTTCGTTAGAGAGATGACCCATTTTGCCGGCTATCCGTTGCTTGAGATCCCAGGAATACACCGGGCAAGCACTGAGCATATCGCGGCTGTGGTTCGATTCGATAACGACGGCATCGCATCCGCGGAGCCTTTCCTTCATCAGCGGCGTGAAATGGCCAAAGTCCATTAGCGTAGCCACCCGCACGCCCGACGAGCGGGCAACAAAGCCGAAATTGTCCGCCGCATCGTGCGGCACGGCGAAAGGTTCGAAGTCAATATCACCTATGCGGAACTCGGCGTCGGATTCGATCGCGACCGTCCGCTGGCTCAGAGCCTCTTTTCGCTTTAGCCCCTCACTCTCGCCGTTCTGTATCCCGCGGCGGGTCGAGTAAAAGGCATCTTCCGTTTCACCGGAAATAAAAACACGGCACTCGACCGACCGCAATAGAACGCGCAACCCGCCGGCATGGTCCGAATGCTCGTGCGTGATAAGAACGCCGTCCAAGGCCTCCGGCGAGACGCCGACCTCTCCGAGCCGCCGGACGATCTCGCGGGCGCTCAAGCCTGCATCAACAAGAACATTCGTCCTCTCGCTCGAGATGAGCACTGCGTTTCCGGTCGAGCCGCTGCCAAGTACGGTAAACTTCATTTCTTCTTTCGAAATTTCGGCCCGAGAACGGCGCCGACTGCCCGTGTTATCAGCCGATCCGGTGCGATCAAGCTTGCTGTCGCGACGGCCTTGTTCATCCAGCCCGAGACGGCCTTCGTTTTCCCGCGGCCGATCGCCCGCATAGCGGCCTCGACGACATCCTCGGCCGTTTGCTGCTGTTTGAACATCGAGGTCGGGTCGATCCTTGCGTTCTCGAAAAATTCCGTATCGGTCGGGCCCGGACAAAGAGCCTGTACCAGAATACCAAACCTCCGGTTCTCTTCGGCTATCGCCTGTGAAAAGCTCGTAACGAACGCCTTTGTCGCGGCGTAGGTCGCCATGTAGGGAATCGGCTGATAGCTCGCCGTCGAGGAGACATTAACGATGACACCGCTCTTCCGCTGCCGCATTCCGGGGAGGTATCGGTGAGTCAAAGCAACTAGTGCCATTACGTTCAAGCCGATCATCTCGAGCTCGCGCTCGAGGTCGAGCTCGGTAAAGTCGCCCATCGAGCCGAAACCGGCATTGTTGATCAGCCAATCGACCTCGAGGCCGTGCCTTTCCGTCTCTTGAAAAAGCCGCCGGTCGGCCTCGAAGTCGGTAAGGTCAATGGCGACGTAGTTTGCGGTAATGCCGTGGGCCGCACGGAGTTCCTCGCAGAGCGCAGCGAGCTTTGCCTCGGACCGAGCGACCAGCAAAAGCTCGTGCCCCTCGGCCGCAAGCCGCCGGGAAAAGGCTTCGCCGATCCCGCTTGAAGCTCCTGTTATCAGGCTTACCGTCATAGGTCATCGGTGAAGTCGAGTTCTGCTTCTTCACCAAACGAAAGATAAATGGAGAGCACAGCGGCGGCGATAATGGTTAGCGTACCGGCGGCTCGTATCAGCCCGGCAACCGTTTTGGTTGAATCGAGCAGTCCGAGCCGCGTCAGCATATAGTTCCAGTCGTGAAAGCTCCCCTCGCTTCCGGTCAGGCCCCCAAGCAGAACAAGCTGCATTACGACCGCATCGGCCGCATAGACCCAAACATTGAGGATACTCTGCCCTACCCAGAAAAGCACGAACGCGGCGGAATATTGATGCCCCTTCCAAACGAAGTAGCCGACGAAAAGTGCCGGCATTATCACCTGAAATAGGCTTCCGCCGGCGATCATCATGAACTCGCCGAACGGCCGAAACACCAGATGCCCGGTCTCGTGTATCGGCAGATCGACGAGGTCGAGAAAGCTGCCCTGCATCGGGTCATATGCGATCCATAAAAAGTAGATCGAAGCGAGGAGAGCAAAGATGAGCTTCAGATAATTGGGCTTCACTTTGTTAGCTTCTTACAATAACGAATGCTTGGCGACGAACGCCTTGAGAAGGCTGTTGAATTCCGTGGGCTTTTCCATCATAAGAAAATGGCTGGCGTCCTTCCACATATGAAATTCAAGATTTGGGGCAATGCTCTTGAAGAACTGTTCCTCATCGGCCTTCCACGCCGGCGATTCCGCCATCACCGCTAGCACCGGGACGTTGATCTTGTCGTTGTTCCAGATGGTCATGTCTCCCATGCCGTCCATCGCGCTCAGCGCGACCGGGGCACGTGTTGCTAACATTCTTTCGCGGATCCAATCGCGAAGTGCGGCGTCCTTTATAGGCTGGAGCATTCCGTTGATGAAGTTCGGCGCGTTTTGGACGTAATTTGCCCGGACCGGAGCGAATATCTTATCGAAGTCTTCGCTGCTCATGTAGGGCCGTAATGCGCCGTCAACGATCACGATGCCGGCGGTCTTTGCGGGAAAGAGCCGGTAATATTGCCGGGCGACGGGTGTTCCCATGCTATGCCCGACCAGTACGGCTTTCTCGATCTTTTCTTTGGTCAGAACCGCGTCGATCGACTTGGCGAAAAAGTCCATCGAGTAGATCGCGTTCGGCTTGTCGCTCTGCCCATGGCCGATCAGGTCGATGGCAATAACGCGATTTTGCGGAAAGGCATTGAAGCTGTCTTTCCAGAAATCCGCCGAGCAGGTCCAGCCGTGAATGAAAACGATCGCTGTACGGCTTTTCGAGCTGCCGATGTCGTAATAGTGGATCTTGCTCTTGTCAAAATTCGTAAAGTTGCTCTTCGGCATCTGCTGGGCCAGCGATGCCAGTGCAAAAATCGCGACGAATGCGGCTGCGGCTGCGAACTTTTTCATAACTTCATCTAACGGCAAGATACGCCTCTCGCGAGACGCCGTAAAAAACGCAATCTTCGCCGTAATGCTCCTCCGTTTTTTCGTATGTCATTCCGAGCTTTTCCATTATCCGCCGCGAGCCGATATTCTCCGGGAGGGCAACTGCGACGATCCGCTCAAGGCCGTGGACGCCAAAGCCCAGGTCCAACCAACCGCGGGCAGCCTCAAAACCGATACCGCGTCGCCAGAACTCCGGAATAAGGCTATAACCGACCTCGATGTCTTCTGTTCCGACAAGCGGCTGCAGGCCGGCTGTGCCGATGACCTCGCCCGTTTCTTTCCAGATCATCGGGCACATCCCGAAGCCGTGAGAGTCGTAACAGGAAATGTAGAACCGGATGCGTTTGGAAAGAGCTTCGGGATTCTGCCTTTCCGGCCCGCCAAGGTAACGATTCACTTCCGGATAGGCACGCTGCTCGATCAATTGCGGCAGGTCTTCGAGCGTGAATGCGCGGAACGACAAACGCTCGGTTTCCGGAAAATGCTCGATCATTTGGCTGGCCCCTTGGCGCTCGAAACGGGCGAATTTTATCACATTTGCGTTCAAAGTAAGGAATATTCTTTAGGGTCAGACACAAAAACGTTCTCTGCGGTGTATTGATCACAAGTGGAGGATATAGTAATGATCGATATCAGGGACCAAGGAAGAAGAGGTTTTCTTTTGAGTGCGGCAGCATTCGCACTGTTGCCGTTAGTGCCGGGTTGCCGGCCGGATGTAAGTGCCCAAACCGGCGCGGCGGACGTTCGCCGGCGTCTTTTGCAGAACGCGATATCGGACGCGGGTTGCGAATGGTGCGGTGCCCGCGATATGCCGGATACCGTTGCCGCCAAGGCTGTGATCGCAGGAAGCGAGGAAAAAGGTGAGCGGCTGATCATAAGCGGGCGGGTCTTTCGTTCCGATGCGAAAACTCCGGCACCAAATACTCTGATCTACCTCTACCATACCGATCTGGAAGGCATTTACGGCCGTGGGAATGAGCATAAACACGGCCGCTTCCGCGGTTGGCTCTTGACCGACGCCGAAGGCCGCTATGAGTTCGAGACCATCAAGCCGGCCCAGTACCCGAGCCGACGTTTCGCAGCCCATATCCACATGACCGTTACGACGACCGATACCAAAGAGGACTGGATCGATTCGATCCTGTTCGAGGGCGACAAGCTGATTACCGCACGCGAACGCGAATCTCGGAAAGGCGGTTTCAACCCGATTTTGACGCTTACGCGAAGCGGCGATGTGTTCAGAGGTATTCGCGATATCGCACTGCCGCGTGCTTGATCAGATGCGGTGAATGAAAAGGCCGTCCTTGAGCTTTGGCTCGAACCATGTAGATTTCGGCGGCATTGTTTCGCCCATGTCCGAAACAGCGAAAAGGTCGTCCATCGTCGTGGCAAAAAGCGAAAATGCCGCTCTTGCTTCGCCGGAATCGACCCGCTGCTTGAGCTCTTCGGTACCGTGGATCCCGCCGACAAAGCCGATCCTCTGGTCTGTCCGCGGATCTTCGATTCCAAAGACCGGTGCGAGGACATACTGCTGAAGAATGGTAACGTCGAGCCGCTCGATCGGGTCCGGCTCGCGGATGTATGCAACGTTGTGTCGAAGGTCGTACCACTTTCCGCCGAGGTACATTATGATCTCGCCGTGTTCTTCCGGGACGGCCCGGTCGGCAGGTGAAATGATGAAGCTCTCGGAAAGCAAAGTAAGGATCTCATCATCCGAGCGGCCAGAGTCGTCGCGGACGACGCGATTATAGGCAAGTATCTTGAGCTGCTCGGCCGGGAACAAACCTGCGATCACGAAGTTGTATTCCTCGCTTCCGTTGTGCTCCGGGTTTTCCTCGGCAAGTTCGTCCGCTGCGAGCCGCGCACTCTCAAGCCGGTGATGCCCGTCGGCGACATAAAGTGCGGGAACGTCGCCGAAAGCATCCGCGAACTCGTCCGGCCGGGCGGCCTTCCAGACCGTCTGCCGGATGCCGTTCGTGCACGTGAAATCGTAGATCGGCTCGCCGGAAACCGCCTCCGCGACCAGTCCGTTGATTTTCTCCGTTCCCCGATATGCTAAGAAGATGAGCCCGGTTTGTGCCCTCAGGCAGACCATGTGCCGCGTCCGCTCTGCGACCTTTTCCGGCCGGGTGTGTTCGTGCTTTTTGATCAGCCCTTGCCGATATTCATCCAGCGAGCAGCAAGCGACCACGCCGGTCTGCGAGTGTCCCTCGGCCATCAGCCGGTAAACGTAGATCGACGGTTCGGCTTCCTCAAAAAGAACGCCCCGGCGTATAAGGTCTTCAAGGTTTTCCTCGGCTTTTCGCAGGTGGTCGTCGGCCTCGCTGCAGTCGGCGTCGGCACGCGTGATCCGCAAAAAGCTGAGCGGGTTTTCGCGGATGAAAGTGCGAACCTCGTCCTCGGTGATCACATCATACGGGACGCTCGAGACCTGGCGGGCAAATTCGGGTGCCGGACGAAGAGCGCGGAAAGGTTTTATCAGTGTCACATTCTCTCCTTTCGGCGTTAGAAGGGGTTTGCGGGTGAGGGGCTCATCGCCGGGTCTGCCATTGGAGTGACCGGTTCGCCCTGTCTGCCCTGATTTATCGCGTCTTCGATCTGCCGCTGGCTTTCCTCGATCTCGCGCATCATCTGGTCGGCAAAGCCTTTTTTGTCGATCTTCCACTGGCCTTCTTCAAAGACGAACGGAACCGTGTCCCAGCCGCCAAATGAGTTCTCGACCTCCAGCGTAGCTTTCTCGCCCTCGATCTTTTCGTTGCGGAATTTCACGAGTGTTTGCGATTCGCTGATCAGTGCTTCACGTTTTACAATGTCATCGACCGTGACGCCCTGAGCCTTTGCCTGCTGCTCGTGCATTTTTAGCGTTTCGCTTGATAGCAGCAGCTTCATTGTCGTCAGGTCCTTTTGCTTGAGGGCCTTGGCGTAGGTTTGAAATGTCTCTTTGGGCGAGGCCGGCTTTTCCGGGCCGCCGCAGCCCGCTGCGAAGGCGGTTAGGGCGACAAAAAGGCTGATAATAAGGGCTCGAAAGCTCATTTAAAACTCGTTATGGTAATAGTGTTCTAAAATAAAAGGGAAGTATAACCGAAAAAGGAGGCACTGAAAAATAATGACGCGGCAACGATTGACCGAAGATGAAATATTAGAGCGGGTCGGCCAACTCAGCGGCTGGAATGCCGTTGACGGAACGCTAAGAAAGCGGTTCGAGTTTGCGAACTTTGCCGAAAGCCTTGCTTTCGTCAACCGTGCGGGTGAACTTGCCGAGGCCGCCGATCATCATCCGGACATCAAGATGGGCTGGGGCTACGCCGAGTTTGAGATCACGACACACGACCGCGGCGGCCTGACCGCACTCGATTTTGAACTAGCAGGTAAGATAGATCGACTTGGTTGATCTATTGAAGTTCCTTACAATCGAGCGGCATCCCAACGCGGGAATCGATCTTCGCGTCATCAAACTTGCTGTTCAAAAGCGAGTAGGTCTGCCCGGCCGTCGCTGATCCGAAAAAGCACTCCTCGCCCTTTTTGTAAGTGAAGATCGCCGTGATGTTCCTTTCGCGAACCTTGCTCGTCGCCGAAGGCAGCGTTTCGAGCCAATGGTCTTGAGCAAAAAAGAACCTCACCGGTTCAATGCCTTTTTCGGTCAAATGGTTCTGGATCGCGGTCTTGATCGGAAGACTGTAGAACGAGCGTGCAACCGGAAGCGCCGTATCAGCGGCAGGGCCGCTCATGCCGAAGTCGTGAAATCCGGCCCAAAGCCCCGAGTAGCGGCCGTTGCCCTGGCCAAGGTCGAGAGCAAAACTAAGCTTTGCGAGATTGTCGGTCGGTGCCCGTGGAATGATGGGATTGTTCGTTATTCGCAATTCGCTGTTCCAAATGCCCGGTTGACGGGTCGCGGCCGTGGCGAGAAGTACCGGCGTACTGAGCTTCTGCCCGGGGCTCAGCGGCGTCAGCGAAACGACGATCTCGGAGCTTGCCAGGTCCTCTTTTGCAAATTCGATCACATACTTTGCCAATGCCGTCGGGTCGTCCTGCGGCCCCGTCTCGGCATAGAGCACATACCTCAGCGTCCCGCTTTCCTCATCCCGAAAGGTGAGTACATAATCGCCGAGCTTTCCTTGAAACTTCAGGTGCATCCATAAAGTTTCGCCGTCGCTGACGCGCTTCGCCGCCCTTGCCCTCGCTTCCTCAAAGTTCTTTGCGTTCGCCGTCGTCAAGGCCATCTGGACGTTCACGTTCATCACCGCAGCCCGAGGACGCGGTACGGCATCGCGGGCGGCGAGTTCCTGCTCATTCTGGGCCTCTCTTCGCCGTTCGGCCTCGGCTTGCCGACGTTCACGTTCCTCAAGCCGACGCTGCTGCGGAAATTGCCCAAACGCTTCCGAGCCCGCCGGAGCGGCGATGAAACCCATAACAAAAAACGTAAAAGCGACGGATAGAATACGAGCCGATGTCGAAGTGTTCAGGTAAAGCGAGGTAAGCATAACGTGTCTTTCAAGTATAGGCCGTCGAGGGATTTCTTCCAAAAGAGCGCTCCCGGAAGGCGTTCAATCCTAAAGCCCTCCGATTGCCTTGCACACCGCGTTAAAGTAAAATTCTCGTTTATCTTTCGCTTTAAGATCTTTTAGAGGAAACTTAATACAACTATGTCAAATGTGCCTATTACAGTCGCTCACGGAGACGGGATCGGCCCCGAGATCATGGATGCGACGCTTCATATCATCAAGGAAGCCGGTGCCCGCATCGATATCGAGACGATCGAGATCGGTGAAAAGGTCTATCTCTCGGGAAACACGGCCGGCATCGCGCCTGAGTCATGGGATTCGCTTCGGAGGACAAAGGTTTTCCTGAAAGCGCCGATAACAACCCCGCAGGGCGGCGGCTTCAAGTCGCTGAACGTAACGGTCCGCAAGACGCTCGGCCTTTATGCAAACATCCGCCCGTGCGTTTCCTATCACCCGTTCATTAAGACGAAGCATCCGGTGATGGACGTCGTTATCGTTCGTGAGAATGAGGAAGATACATACGCGGGTATTGAGCATCGCCAGACCGATATGGTCGAGCAGTGCCTCAAGCTGATCTCGCGTCCGGGATGCGAAAAGATCGTCCGCTATGCTTTCGAATACGCGGTCCGAAACAACCGCAAAAAGGTCACCGCCTTCATGAAGGACAACATCATGAAGCAGACCGACGGGCTCTTCCATAAAGTTTTCGATGAGATCGCGGCGGAGTATCCGGGCATCGAGGCCGACCACTGGATCGTCGATATCGGTGCCGCAAAGATGGCCGACACGCCGGAAAATTTTGACGTCATCGTGATGCAGAACCTCTACGGCGACATCCTCTCGGACGTCGCGGCACAGATCGCCGGCTCGGTCGGGCTGGCGGGTTCGGCAAACATCGGTGAGCACATCTCGATGTTCGAGGCGATCCACGGTTCGGCCCCGCGTCGAGCGGGACAAAACCTCGCAAACCCGTCGGGCCTATTCCTCGGCTCGATAATGATGCTCGTTCACCTTAACCAGCCGGACATTGCCGAGCTTGCCCACAATGCATGGCTCAAGACCATCGAAGATGGCGTGCATACCTACGACATCTTCAAGGAAGGCGTCTCGAAGGAAAAGGTCGGCACGAAGGAATTTGCACAGGCCGTTGTCGATCGCCTTGGGCAAAAGCCGGAGACGCTCAAGCCTGTCGAATACAAAAAGGTCGAAGAGATCGCCGAAGCCGACCGCAAGCCGATATACTCCGTCCTTCAACCGGCGAAAAAAGAACTCGTCGGCGTTGACGTTTTCCTCCATTGGTGGAACGGCAGCTACTACGGTGCAGGCAATGAACTCGGCCAGAAGCTCGAAGCCGCCGCTAACGGCGATGGCCTTAAGCTCGTGATGATCTCGAACCGTGGGACGAAGGTCTATCCGAAGGGTTTCGAGGACACTTTCTGTGTTGACCACTGGCGTTGCCGCTTTATGTCTGACAACGACAACCGCGAGGTCACGCACCAGCAGGTCATCAACCTGCTCCAGCGGGTGCAGGATGCCGGTTTTGATTTCATCAAGACCGAGCACCTCTGCTTTTTCAACGGCGAACCGGGCTTCTCGCTCGGCCAGGGGCAGTAACCGATCGCGAGACAAATGAACCGGGCGAGGAATTGACCTCGCCCGGTTTTTTGTTCCTTGATTTACAGGACGTAATCGCTGGTTTGCTCAAGCCGATGCTGTATCTGCGGGTGGATATAGTCGCTCGAACTCCGGATCGCCATGTAGAAGTGCTAGATCGGGATCCTGCCGGGCCCATGCAGAGTGCCTATTTCCGCCTTCCCACGACTTTTTGAGGGCGTTCATTGCGTCCTTTGCGTTGTTCATCGCGCAGAAGCAGCAAGCGGCATTATAAAGGATCATTGTGTCATCCGGACGAAGGAGTATTGCCATGTCTAATTCCCGTTTGGCGTCGTCCAGTCGCCCCTGCATCGCGTAGTCACTCGCCAGAAGTACGCGGACCCTGGCGTCTTCGGGCACTTTCTTAAGGTGCTCTTCAAATACGGCAATCTCTCGATGGGTAAAGTTCATAAGCGCATCTTTCTTTCCCAAAGCCCCCAAAGCGTTATGTATAGGAATGGTTGTATTGTAGTTTTCGCCTGCGTGGGCAAGAGCGTCCTCCATAAGATCCGCAATCTCCTGATACCTCCCGGCCTCGAAAAGAGCACGGCCCAACAAATAATAGCCGCCGTCAAGGTCAGGGTCGCGCGCAAGTGCCGGCCGCATCTTGTCAACGGCATTTTCGTATCGTCCTTCGGCAAAATCGACCCAAGCTTCGGCGAGCTTTATTTCAGGAGCATCGTTTCCGTTGGAACTGGCTTTCTGTGTCGCGGCAATTGCGCGCTCGATCCATTGCGGCTTACGTTCATAGTGGTAGTAAAATTGTGCGCATACATTCGCCAAGCCCGCATGTGCCAGCGAGAACCCTTCGTCAAGCGCTACCGCGTTCTCATACATCTGAAGCGCTACCTGCATATCCTGCCGGCCTACACGCCGCGCGTAGTTTCTGCCTCTCAGATACAGGTCGTACGCCTGAAGGTTCTCAGTCGGCTTTGCGGCCAATGCCTGCTGTTCCTGTGGCGAGAGTGTTATCCGCAATGCGGCCGCAATTTTTGACGCGATCTCATCCTGAACTTCAAAAACATCGGCCATCTCACGATCGTACCGTTCGGACCAAAGTGGAAAATCGGTCGTCGTGTCAACGAGCTGGGCATTGATACGCAGACGATTTCCTGCACGCCGCAGACTTCCGGTAAGGACATAGGAAGCCCCAAGTTCATTTCCGACCTGTCCGGCTGTGACCGGTTTGTCCCGGTAACCCAACACCATTGCACGGGAGAATGTTTTTACCCGCTTGATCTTTGAGAGTTCGGTCGTAATGTCCTCTGTAATGCCGTCACGCAAGTACTCGTCCTCTTTCATGCCGCTAAGATTTTCAAAGTAGAGGACGGCTATTGAGTGTTCAAGGATCGCCTGTGGTGCTCGAGTGCTATGTATCGAGCTTGTTTCGCCGGAATGCCGTCCCGAGTCAAGATCGCGTTTCAGCCTTTTTAGAGCCGTTTTTAGATCCGTCGCACTCTGGTAGCGAAGGTCGCGATCCTTCTCAAGTGCCTGTCCAATGATCCTGCTGAGTTCCACCGGCAGTGACGGGTTGATCTGCGTTACGGGTACAGATTCGCGGTTAAGGATCGCATCAAAGACCATTGCCGAAGTCTCGCCTTGAAACGGCAGAACGCCCGTCGCGATCTGATACAGCACGGTGCCTACAGAAAAGAGATCCGTTCGGGTGTCTGTGACCTCGCCGCGGGCTTGTTCGGGGGACATATATGCGACGGTTCCCATGGTCGCACCTGCCGATGTCAATTCGTCTGCAATGGCGGTCGGGACATTGGAGGTCGCATCTGGTTTCTGGCGGTCGATCTTTGCAAGGCCGAAATCGAGTATTTTGGCCTGACCTCTTGATGTAACGAAAATGTTCGCAGGCTTCAGGTCTCGGTGAACAATACCTTTCGAGTGGGCGGATTCCAACGCATCTACGATCTGGACTCCCAGATTAAGGACGGTCTCGATATCGATCGGCCCTCTTCGAATTCGGTCTGCTAGCGATTCGCCGTCGAGAAGCTCCATGATGATGAAGTGTTGATCTTCATCCTGCTCGATACCGTGAATCGTGCAAATATTCGGATGATTAAGCGAAGAAGCAGCACGGGCTTCGCGCTGAAAACGCTGAAGCAGATTGGCGTCGTTAGCCATCGAAGGCGAGAGAAATTTAAGAGCGACCCGGCGGCCAAGATTAACATCCTCAGCTTCATAGACAACACCCATACCGCCTTCACCGAGCTGCGAAGTGATGTGGTAGTGCGATATGGTTTTGCCGATCACAAATAAATCTCCCGGATCAAAACACTGATAATTGAAAGAGTTGCTGAATGGTATTACAACCTTTCGTAGGGGTCAAGAATTTCATCATTTGTCCGGACAAGCGTTCCGAGCCTATAAAATGGTTTGATTCATTAAAGATAAACGAGATCTATGACGAAAAAGGGGCATATAAGAAAAAAAGAATTCAGCGTATTCTCTTGTGTTGTTATTTCATTCTCTTTCGAGCGGTCGAAAATGATATTCCACCTTTATTTTCACAAGTTTGCTTTCGTTGCTCATCTCTCTTATTTTTAGTCAAATGTCGATGCAAAAGATCATGCAATGGTTACTGATGCTCGCAGCAATGATAATTCTCGTTGCGAGCACCGAAATTCATGCACAACCGACTGCTGATTTGCCCAAGCGTACGATCTTTCTCGACCACGAAGGCCGCGAGATCACGAACGATGAGTTTGTCGATATCCGGATGGCGAATTTTCACTATCCGGACCGCACTTTGATACGTACGCTTGAGGACGGCACGACAGAATTTCGCCTGCAAAAGGTCCCGCAGGAGGGAATGAAGGCGCCGGATGTCGTGTTTCAGACGGTTGACGGCCGCCGGATCGCGATGAGCGAACTTCGCGGAAAGGTCGTTGTGCTCAATTTCTGGTTCATCGGCTGTCCGGTCTGCCTTGCTTACAAGCCAAAGCTCAACGAACTAAAGGCAAGTTTCGCCGGTCAAGAGAATGTAGTATTTCTTGCCGCGACCGCGGATACCGCAAGCGATGTGCGTAAGTTTTTGGCCAATGAGCGTTTCGATTACATTCAAGCGGTGGACGCCGATGCCTCTCTGAAGCAATTCGTCTTCAGCGGCTACCCGAAGAATATCGTCGTTAGCAAGACGGGTGAGATCGTTTATTGGCGTTCGACGGTCGCCGCCTGGAGCAAATTTGAAACTGTGATCAATGAAGAACTCGCGAAATAGTTCAAGACCGAAACAGCCGATCGTATCGATCATAATGGGCAGCAAGAGCGACTGGCCGACGATGGTGGCTGCGTCGCAGATGTTGGACGAGTTTGGTGTTCCGCACGAATCGAAGGTCGTCTCGGCCCACCGGACGCCGGACCTGCTTTTTGAATTTGCAAAGTCGGCGGAGGAACGCGGCATTGAGGTCATAATCGCCGGTGCGGGCGGTGCGGCCCATTTGCCGGGAATGTGCGCCTCGCAAACGGTGTTGCCCGTGCTCGGTGTTCCGGTCGAAAGCAAGGCATTGAAGGGGCTTGATTCGCTTCTCTCGATCGCCCAGATGCCTGCCGGCATTCCGGTCGGGACACTTGCCATCGGCCAAGCCGGTGCGAAAAACGCCGCTTTGCTTGCGGTCGCGATACTCGCAAACTCACGCCCCGAGCTCCGAAAGAAGCTCCACGCTTTTCGGTCAAGGCAGACAAAGGACGTGCTAAAATCAAAGCTGGAGAAATAAAATGAAGGCCGTTCGGATAGAAACCACAGTATTGCCCAATCGGCGCGTCATTATCGAGGACCTCCCCTTTGACGAGGGCAAGAACGTCGAGGTCATCGTGCTGGAGACGAATGGCTCCCAGCTCAGCGACACCGATCCTTATCCGTTGCATGGAACAGAGTATAAATACGACGACCCGTTTTCGCCTTTGATCTCATTCGACGATTGGAAACCGGTCAAATGATCATATTGGACACGCACATTTGGATCTGGAATGTTCAAGGTGATCCCCGTTTGTCCATTACTCATGCGGAGTTGATCCAGGCGAACGAATCGGGGAGGATCGGTGTTTCGGCAGTTTCGCTTTGGGAGGTCGCCAAAGCGGTCGAACTAAAGCGGCTTGTTCTACCCGTCTCGGTCGACGATTGGTTCAATATTGCATTGGCGTCTCCCGGAGTTGAGGTCATCCCCTTAAGTGCTGATGTCGCGGTTGAATCGACACGCCTTCCCGGTGATTTTCATAAGGACCCATTCGACCAAATAATTGTGGCGACGGCTCGGGTTTTCAATGTGCCCCTTCTAACCGCCGATGGCGCTATTCTTAAGTATCCTCACGTGAAACTGGCCTGATGAGGTATATTCCCGCTAATTCAACCATCGGCGTTTTCGGCAGCGGCCAACTCGGCCGGATGTTTGCCATCGAGGCCCGCAAGATGGGCTATCGGGTGCACACATTCTCTCCCGATGCGGACACGCCGACAGGCCACATTTCGGACGTCGAGACGACCGCGTCATATGACGACCTCGATGCGGTCCGCGAGTTTGCCCGCTCGGTAGATGTTGTCACCTTTGAGTTTGAGAACGTTCCGGCCGCTACTGTAGAGGCGGCGGCAGAGTTCGTACCGGTTCACCCAAAAGGCGAGGTGCTCCACACAACGCAGAATCGGCTCCGCGAGAAGACATTTCTTTCGGCGAATGGCTTTCCCGTGGCTCCTTTCCGCCACATCAAAACGCTCGATGACCTTCACCGCGGCGTGCTCGAGATCGGGACGCCTGCCGTGCTCAAGACCGCCGGCTTTGGATACGACGGCAAGGGCCAGCGGAAGATCGCCGCTGTTGGCGAGGTCGATGAGGCATTTGCAGGGCTCGATGGCAGGGACGCGATCCTTGAATGTTTCATCGACTTTGAGAAAGAGGTCTCGGTCGTTGTGGCGCGCGGGCAGGACGGCAGCTTTGCCCACTACGGTGTGATCGAGAACGAGCACAGCAACCACATCCTTGATGTCTCGTTCGCCCCGGCCGATGTTTCGGAAGCTGTTTTCGCCGAGGCGGTCGAGATAACGCGCAGCATCGCCGAGCAGTTTGGCTATGTCGGTACTATGTGCGTCGAATTTTTCTTGACAAGCAATGGTAAAATATTGGTCAACGAGATCGCTCCGCGGCCCCACAACTCGGGGCACCTGACCTTTGGCCCATGTGTCACGTCGCAATTTGAGCAGCAGGTGCGGGCGGTCTGCGGGCTACCGTTGGGCTCAAGCGAGTTTCTACGGCCGGCGGCGATGGCGAACCTGCTCGGCGATATCTGGGCGACGGGCGAACCCGATTGGGCAAAGGCATTGGCAACTCCGGGCGTCTCGCTTCACCTTTACGGCAAAGCCGACCCTCGCCCGGGAAGAAAAATGGGCCACCTGACCGCCGTCGCCGATTCGGCGGCCGAAGCGGTCGGGATTGTAACACAGTCGAGAGCCACTTTAAGTTAGTTCCCAGGTTACCCCACATTTGGGTTTTATTAGGAGTTGTGAAGATGTTCCGATTGAGGATACCTTTTGCCATTCTCATTGCATTCACATTTTTTCCGCCTGTTTACTATGGACAATCTATTCGTGTTGACGCGATACAGAGTCGAAACAGCGCGAAGACCAACCGTGAACGCGGTATCAGGATGGTCAAGGACATAAGAAAGGTGATCGAAGAGCATTATTTCGACCCGAATTTCCGCGGGATTGACCTAAAGGCAAGGTTCAAAGCGGCGGAAGAGGAGATCAAAACACTTGAGACAAATTCACAGATCTTTCGGGTCATCGCGTCACTTCTGCTTGAGTTCAATGATTCGCACACCCGTTTCTTCCCTCCCGATAGGGCGAACCGGACCGAATACGGGTTTGCACTTCAGATGGTGGGGCCTACCTGCTTTGTTGTGTCGGTCAAGAAAGGCAGCGATGCCGAAGCAAAGGGCCTCAAGGTTGGAGACGTCGTCACGAAGCTTGGTCCGTATCCCGTTAACCGCGATTCCCTGTGGGTTCTTAACTACATGATCTACAGCCTGGAGCCGCAACCGGCACTTCCCGTTTACGTGAAGAGGCCCGATGGTTCCGAGGAGCGCATTCTAGTTCAGTCGAAGGTCACGCCGTTCAAAGAGGTTCAGAAGGAGATCGCCGAGCGGCGTAAGAAGAAAAGGGAGGACCCTTACAAATGTGCAAAGCTTTCCAGTGCAGTGATAACCTGCCGGCTCGAAACGTTTTCAGTCGAAAAGAAATTCATCGATCGGATGATGACCGAGGTTCAGGGTCACCAGAAGTTCATTCTCGATCTCCGCGGAAACCGCGGCGGCTATGTACATATCAATCAGTACCTGACTGGCCACTTTTTTGATCGAGAGGTGAAGACGGCCGAAATGGTTCTACGGAAAAAGACCGAAACACGGATCGCAAAACCGGTGAACAAGAATCAGTTTCGTGGTGAGCTTATTGTGCTGATAGATAGCGATTCGGCATCAGCCTCTGAAGTGTTTTCGCGGGTAATGCAGATCGAGAAACGCGGAACGGTCGTGGGCGATGTTAGTGCCGGAGCCGTAATGACCAGCATCGGCGTGGGAATGATGAACGAGCGAGGAACTGATGATTATATGACTGTGTCCTTCTATGGGCTTAATGTCACTGTCGCCGATGTGATCATGAGCGACGGGAAACGACTCGAGAATGTCGGTGTCATTCCCGACCATCCGGTCGGTCCGACGGCACAGGCTTTGATCGAGCGTTCCGACCCGGTTCTTGCATTTGCGGCTTCGCTCTTTGGCCATAGGATCACGTCCGAAGAAGCGGGAAAGCTCGGGTTCCTTAAGACAAAAGAAGAAGATGAAGAGGCTGAGAAAGACGAAGATGGATAGGTTTTTCGTTATAATCTTCGGCCCAGCCAGATGCCGGCGACGAGGCCGATGAAGCCGATGGCGACGCTTAGGAATAGATAGAGAAAGGCAGTGATGAGCTGCCTTTCTTTGATGAGCCCGTATATCTCCATCTCGAACGTTGAGAACGTAGTAAATGCGCCCAGAAAGCCCACTACGACCGCCATCCGCAGGTGATCGCTTACTTCCCATTTATCGGTAAGCAGTATGAGAAGCAACCCGATGAGGAAAGAGCCCGAAACATTAATGAAAAATGTCGGAAAGGGAAACTTTTCGAAGAGTCCGGCAAGAGGTGAGATGTTGATCAGATAACGCGCGACAGCTCCGAGTGCCCCACCCGCTCCGATAAACACTATCTTGGTTGCTGTTTCCATCGTTGTTCGCCGTTGTAAGCGGGCTTTGTGCTCGGCCGCCCACCCGCTTAAACTACTCGATAATGGCTGAAAGCATTGCATTTTCAAAATCGGCCGACCGGGCAGCGATCTATGCAGAGCTTGTCCCGCAAGTTGAGGCTTTGCTCGCGGGCGAGACCGACCTCATCGCAAATCTCGCCAATGTCGCCGCAGTGCTGAAAGAAGCCTTCGGCTTTTTCTGGGTCGGCTTTTACATCGCAAAGGACGGCGAGCTTGTCCTCGGCCCGTTCCAAGGGCCGCTCGCCTGCACACGCATCGCCTTCGGCAAGGGCGTCTGCGGCCACGCCTACTCGGCCCGAGAGACGATCGTCGTTCCGGATGTGGACGCTTTTCCCGGCCATATTGCATGTAGCTCAGCCGCCAGATCCGAGATCGTGGTGCCGGTCTTCTCAGGAGAAAGTGTCGCCGCTGTCCTTGATGTTGACAGCGATCGGCTCGCGGATTTCTCCGAAGCCGATTCGGCCGGCCTCAACACGATCGTCCGCATTGTAGAGCGTCATTGCCGCTTTGACTAACTTGCCACGCGGGGCTTCTGCTAATAGCTCGCAAAGCGAAATTCGGTTAGAATCTAAAATTCCCGTCCGACGTTCAGCTTCGGCAACGTTCGCTCGCGAACCCTATGAATCCAATCGAATACCATACTTGGCATTGGGTGTTATTTTTCGGCATCGTCCTTAGCGCACTCTTTGTCGATATCGGAATAGTAAACCGCAAGTCCCATGCCCCGACAAGGAAAGAAACATTTGCCTGGGCGACCGTTTGGGTTTCGCTCGCTCTCGGATTCAACATTTTTCTTTGGACGCAGTTCGGGCTAAAACACGCACAAACTTTCTTTACCGGCTACCTCATCGAGCTCTCGCTTTCGGTCGATAATCTTTTCGTGTTTTTGCTCATTTTCAGCTACTTCCGTGTACCAAAGGAGTTTCAGCACCGGGTGCTCTTTTGGGGCATTATGGGTGCACTGATAATGCGCATGTTAATGATCTTTGCCGGGGCCGAACTCGT
Source organism: Acidobacteriota bacterium (assembly GCA_019639135.1). Taxonomy (GTDB): domain Bacteria; phylum Acidobacteriota; class Blastocatellia; order Pyrinomonadales; family Pyrinomonadaceae; genus OLB17. Next base: position 106,408 of record JAHBSL010000004.1, on the reverse strand, counting down.
AGAGCGGTTCCACTGGATCATCTACATCTTCGGCGCGTTCCTGATATATACCGGACTAAAGATGTTCAAGGGCGATGACGAGGACTTCGACCCTACCGAAAGCGGCATCGTCCGTTTTGCTACCCGATATATCCGAATAACAAAGGAATATCACGGGGATAAGTTCTTTATCCTGAAGGACGGAGCCCGCGTCGGCACCCTCTTGTTCCTGGTGTTGATCGTGGTCGAATTCACCGATCTGATCTTTGCGGTGGATTCGATCCCGGCGATCTTCGGCATCACGACGGATCGGTACATTGTCTATACTTCAAACATTTTTGCCATCCTCGGCCTCAGGACGTTCTTCTTCCTTCTGGCCGATGTCGCCGACCGGTTCCATTACCTCAAAGTGGGCCTGGCCTTCATCTTGACCTTCATAGGCGTTAAGATGATGTTGCCGCTGGTTGCGGAGGTCACACTAGCTCTGACAGATCGTTCAACGGTCTTCGGGGCATTCGCCCAGAGGATGGTAGATGGGGATTTCAAGGATGGGATGATCAATATCTCGCTTGGCGTGGTCGTCTCCGCGATCCTTATATCTATCGTGGCATCGTTGATATTCCCTTCTACATCTCACGCAAACGCGGTCGAAGAAGCAGAGGAAGACGCCCCCGAACATTAATGAGCGACAAGAAGTACAGCAAGATCTATATTGACTGGTGGCGGATACAGAGCAGTTCTGTCCGCGGAATCGTGATCTTTGCGGTCTTTGCGTTCGGGTTACTTGGTATCTCCTGGTGGGCAATGAAAAGCGACTGGCTGGTACAGACCGAGATATCCGAAAGCCCGAAGGACTCTGCTATCATTTTTTCCTTCGAAGGCGATGTCAGGGTGATACGTGCGGCCACTCGCGAAACGATCGTGGTTACACGCCAAACCTATGCCGCACCCGGCGATACGATCCAGACACAGGCCGACGGTAGAGCAGTCGTCAGAATGATAGACGGTTCAACTTACACGGTTCGGCCAAACAGCACGGTGGTCATACGTGACAGCACCTCACTCTTTGGCGGGAGAAATGTTCGGGTCGCACTTGATGACGGCCAGGTAAATGTAAGGACCGAAGAACAGCACTCAGACGTGCAGAACGTCGTCGAGATGCGCGACAGCGAAACTCGGCTGAGGTCGCAGACCGAAGCCAGCTTCAACGCAGACCGAGCGTCCGGAAGCAGCGAGATAAGAATAAGCCGCGGCAGTGTCGAAACTACGGTCAGCGGAGCACAGACCACAATTACCGAAAATCAGTTTGCCCGCGTCACAGATGGAAAGATCTCCGACCGCGAAAGACTTATCCTGCCTCCGAAGCTATCCAGCCCGACCAATGGTGCCCAGGTCGTTGACCCTGGAAACGGCGCCTCAGCCGCATTTGTCTGGCAAGATGAATCGGGTTCGGGAGCATATTACATTCAGGTGGCGCGCTCACCGTATTTTGCACCCGATTCGATCCTGGTCGATAGGTCTGGGCTTAAGGTACGCGACTTTCGCCTGGCCGGTGTTGCACCCGGAACTTACTATTGGCGTGTGCGTTCGACCGCCCGATCGGGCCAGACGAGCGAGTGGTCGGAGCCGAGCCGATTTAGCGTCGTTCGAGGTCAATCGAGTGCGGCGATCGACGTTCAGAACTGGAACGTGGAGCGGGTCGGCGGAAGCATTTATATAATTTCAGGCAAGGCATTGCCGGGACTTCTGGTGCGTTCGCAGGGCCGAGAGGTCTATGCGGGAAGCGACGGCAGTTTTCGCTTGCAGATCTCATCGGGCTCAAGCGAGGTCAACGTCGAATTCAATGACGACCGAGGCAATCGTGCCGGCTTCGTGTTATCGCTCAGAAATTCCCGAGTGGTCCGGAGGTACTAGCGGCTAAGATGTCCGGATCGCACAACCATTCGCACAGCCGCGGCCGCATCACCCCGAAGGCCCTTTCGCGTCTTAGATTTGCTTTACTCATAACGGCTGCCTACATGGTCGCCGAGGCTGTTGGCGGCTGGCTTACGAATTCTCTCGCACTTCTCGCCGATGCAGGCCATATGCTGACCGACGTAGGGGCTCTTGCTCTTTCGCTCGCCGCATTCAGTCTTGCCCTGCGTCCTGCTACGCCGCAAAAGACCTTTGGCTACTATCGGCTTGAGGTGATCGCCGCCCTCGTCAATGGGATCGTTCTGATCCTGCTTGCCTTCTATATTGTTTGGGAGGCGATCGAGCGTTTCCGCTCGCCCTCCGAGGTTGCGGGTGTGCAGATGACATTGATCGCCGCTGGCGGCCTGTTGGTCAATATTGTTGCCGCCTATCTGCTCCATGCCGATCATCAGCACAATCTGAATCTCCGAGGTGCCTGGCTGCACGTCATCGGTGATATGCTCGGTTCGATCGCGGCGATCGCGGCAGGCGTCCTGATCATCGCATTCGGCTTCCTTTGGGCCGATGCTCTGACGAGCGTCATCATCAGCGGCATTATTCTCTTCAATGCGGCTCGGCTTGTTAAGGACTCGGCGGACGTGCTTCTCGAAAGCACACCAAAGCATATCGACATCAATGAACTTGAAACAGCATTAGCCGAACACCCGGCGGTACTCAATGTCCACGACCTACACGTCTGGACCATCTCATCCGGCATGGAAGCCCTTTCAGCCCATGTTGCCCATGATCGTTCGATGCCCGAAACCGAACTTTTGCTCGAGATACGAGATACGCTCCAAAACCGCTTCCGCATTTCACATCTGACCATCCAGCTTGAGACCGCGGACCATTCCGGCGACAAGGTCTTTGTTTGTGCGATGGGAATGAACTGCTTTGAATCTGCCGCAGCGGCCGACCGCTGACCTTAAGACGAGACCATGCCGATGATCGACCTACGCTATGGCCGCGAGAGCATCAGCCTTGATATTCCCGACTCATTCGACGTGCTGTTTGCAGAGCCAGAGGACGATCCGCTCTCCGACCATCAGATCGGCGAACTGCTCGAAGATCCTATCGGCACCGCACGCATTGAAGATCTCGTTTCTCCTGATGAAACGGTGCTTTTTGTCGTACCCGATGCGACCCGTTCGTCCGGTGCAGGGCAGATCGTCAATCTTCTCGTCCGGCGGCTGATCGCAAACGGTACGATGCCATACGACATCGCGGCGATCTTCGCGACCGGTATCCATAGGCCCGTTACCGAAGGCGAGAAGGCCGCAATTCTCACGCCTTTTATTGCCCAGCGGATCAAGACGCTCGATCACGGCCCTCGCGACCTGATGCGGATCGTTATGGTCGGTGAGCTGAGCGACGGAACGCCGGTGGAACTGAACCGGGCCCTTGTGGAATTCGACCGCGTCATCACCATCGGCAGTGTCGGTTTTCACTATTTTGCAGGATTTACCGGAGGGCGAAAGCTCATCTGCCCCGGGCTTGCGTCTAACCGCACCATCGCCGCAACACACCGGCTTGCATTCGATTTCGAACGAAAGGCCCGGGCGGAAGGCGTTGCTCCCGGCAGCCTTGAGGGAAATCCGGTCCACGAAGCCTTTGTCGAGGCAGCGTCAAAGGTAAAGGTCGATCTTTCGATCTCAACTATCGTCAACGGCCACGGCGAGGTAACCGGACTTTTCTGCGGCGATCATATCGGCGCTCACATCGCCGCCTGTGAAAATTACGCAGCGACGCATACCGTCATGATTACGCGGCAATACGAAGCCGTTCTCGTTAGTTGCGGCGGGAGCCCCTTCGATATCAACCTCATCCAGGCCCATAAATCGCTCGAGGCAGCCTCGCGTGCCTGCAAACCTGGCGGACGGATCTATCTTCTTGCGGAATGCGGCGATGGCCTCGGCCGTACCGACTTCCTGAAATGGTTCGAGGCCGCAGACGCCCGTGAACTTGCTCAAAACCTTACCGACAGCTATCACGTCAACGGGCAAACTGCGTGGAGCCTGCTCACGATCGCCGAGCGATTTGACGTCGGGATCGTGACGGAACTCCCGGAAGATGCCGTTGAGAAAATGAGGCTCAGGAAATTAACGCCCGAGACGCTTCGGTCGGAGGTCGGCAGCCTAACGGAGGGCTGCGTCATTTCCGCCGGGGCGGGCATATTGTTAATGCCGCTCGAGTGATCACTTGCTATCGAGGGCTTCGCGGATCTTCGTCGCAAGGGCGAAGAACGAAAAAGGCTTTGAGATGAAGTTTGTCGTCTCGTCGAGAACGCCCTGCCGCAGAGCGACATTGTCCGTATAGCCGGAGGTAAAAAGTATCCTTGCCTTCGGGTCGATCTCAAGCACGCGGTCGGCTAGTTCGCGTCCGCTCATCTGCGGCATCACGACGTCAGTAAAGATCAGGTCGAATTTCTCGGTCGATTTCCTGATCACGGACAGGGCCTCAGCACCGTCGCCGGCTTCGACCACAGTATAACCGCAGGATCGAAGCATTTCGCTAGTAAGATTTCGGACCGATTCTTCATCTTCGACCAAAAGAATGCGTTCCGAACCGAACTTGAAATCGTTCGTCTGCTGCGGCGTTCGTTGGATCTGCGAATCGGCATCCGCGACCGGTAAATAAACTTTGACCGTCGTTCCCAGGCCCGGCTCACTGTAGATCCATACGTTCCCGTCGCTCTGCTTTACAATACCGTAAACAGTCGAAAGTCCGAGCCCGGTCCCTTTACCTACCTCTTTCGTCGTGAAGAAGGGTTCGAAGACATGCTTCTTTGTCTCTTCGTCCATCCCGACGCCGGTGTCGCTGACGGTCATTATCACGTAGTCACCGGGTTTTACACCGACGTGTTCAGCCGCATATTTCGCATCGAGCGAAGTATTATCGGTCTCTACAAGGATCGTGCCGCCATCCGGCATTGCGTCTCGGGCGTTCACGACCAGATTGACGATAATTTGTGATAGCTGGCCGGGGTCGCATTTGACGGCGTAAAGATTCTCCACAAGTTCGGTCTCAAGCGCTATATCTTCGCCGATAAGGCGCTTGAGCATTCGCGAGGTGTCCAGGATCACATCGTTGATATTCACCACCTGGGCCTGCAGAATCTGCCTGCGGCTAAATGCGAGCAATTGATTAGTTAGCTGAGTCGAGCGTTCACCGGCTTTTTTTATCTCCTCTATGTGCTTCCGAACGGAATCGCCCACCGGCAGCTTTCGCAACGCAAGTTCGCTGTAGCCGGTGATCGCCGTCAGCATGTTGTTGAAGTCGTGTGCGATGCCGCCGGCAAGCCGGCCGACCGATTCAAGCTTTTGCGACTGCACCAGTTGCTCGCGGCTCTTCTGCAGAGCCTCTTCGGACCGCTTTGTTTCTGTCAGGTCGATGGCAAAGGCAAAGGCGCCGATCACATTGCCCTGTTCGTCCCGGTCGGGAACGTAACTCACTCGCAGATAGCTTGACCTGCCGGCGGAGCCGATTCGTTCAAGCAAAGCTTCGCGTTCTATCGTGAACTCGTTTCCGGCAAGAGCGATCGCAAACTCTTTCTCTATGCCCTCATAGGCCACCGGTCCAACGATCTCGCGAAGATGAAGTCCGATGATCGATCTTTCGGGACGGCCAAGCCACTCCAGATAGTATTTGTTCTCGAATCGGCAAATCAGCCTTTGGTCGAAGTATGTTATTAGGGCAGGTACCGTGTCCGTAACCACTCGCAGTTGCTGTTCGCTCCGCCTCCGAGATTCCTCCGAGTTTCGACGTTCGGTGATGTCCGTGATAAATCCTTCGATCGCATACGGTTTCCCGTCCACGTCGAAGATACCCTGACCGCGATCGCTAACCCAGCGTTCCCGTCCGTTTTTTGTGACCACTGGATAAGTGACCTCATAGCGATTCACTTTCGCAAGCTCGCCAAGAACGAACTCACGCATTTCGGCACGCTCTTTTTCAGGTATTAGGTCTCCAAAAATCCTGCCGCCTTCCAGGAAGTCCTCCTGAGGATACCCGGTAACGTCGAGCACGGCATCATTGATGAACTCCATCCGGTAGTTCTGATCGATGCGGCAGCGGTAAACCACGCCCGGCAGATTCTCTATCAGCGTCGAAAGCTGGCGGTCGCGTTCAAGGGCGAGTTCCTCGGCCCGCTTTCTCGCCGTAATGTCGCGAGCTATACCCTGTACCCCAATCGGTTTCCCGTTCTCGAAAACGAGCTTGCTGCTTACCTCAAGGATAGCAATGCCCCCATCCTTTTTTATTATCTCAAGCTCATAGTTCGTTGAGCCTTCTTCGGCCAGCTTTTTCCGAGTCATCTGGCGGGCCTTATCGACCGAGCCCGGTGCAACGAGCTGAGACAGGTCATTTCCGATTATCTCTTCCGGGGTGTAGCCGGTGACGGCCTGGACCGCCGCGTTGATCGAGGTGAACTTTTCATCGAGATCCTGCGTGTAAATGATGTCGTTTGCCGAGTCGAAAAGCTCGCGGTAGCGGGCCTCGCTTTCCCGTAGAGCCTCTTCAGCCTTCATTCGCTCAGTGATATCGGAAAGCGAACAGATCCATTTCCGGAATGTGCCGTCATCGTTGAAGATCGGCACAGCCCTTGCGGCATAGTGGCCGTAGTTTCCATTGCGATCGCGGAGCCGAAGCGTTAAAACGACCGGTTTACGGGATTCGAGTGCAGCTACGTAGGTCTTATAGACCTCTTCGCGGTCATCCGGGTGAACGTAATCGGTCCAGCCATAGTTTAGGCTTAGATCGTAAGGCTGCCCGGTCAGGTCAACCCACCACTGCGGAAACTCCCTCAGGTTTCCTCTCGCATCAAGCTGCCAAACGTACTGCGTGGTCGCCTCAACCAGCCCGCGGAAATCTTCTTCAGACTGCCGAAGTTTATTCTCATCCTGCTTTCGCTGGGTGATGTCGCGAATTATCGCAGTGAACGAGTGTTCGCTTTCGTGTACATACTCGCCGAAGGAGATCAGAATGTTGATCTCGCTCCCGTCCTTCCGCACGGCCTCGGTTTCCACGCTTGACCAGTCAAGGGACTTTTGGCCGGTCTTTAGATACCTCGCTACGGCATTAAGATGACCGGAGCGGTGTCTTTCCGGCATCAAGATGGTTATCGGCTGTCCGATGATCTCCTCGGTCGTGTAGCCGAAGATACGTTCGGTGGCGGAATTGGCAAAACGAATAATGTTGTCAGTATCGATTGTGATTATCGCGTCGGATGCCGTCTCGGCGACAATGCGGTAACGCTCTTCAGAAAGTGCGAGCGAACGCTCGGCTTCACGGCGTCCGCGACGCTCCTTGGCATCGGCAATCTCGCGGAGAACTGCCGGCACGAGCCGCGTAAGATTATCCTTCATCAGGTAATCCGCTGCACCGGCCTTCATTGCGGCAACGGCCGTTTCCTCGCCAATTGTGCCTGAGATTATGATGAACGGAATGTCGAGCCCGTGGGATTTGAGGATCTCGAGAGCATCAAGCCCGGTGAAGCCAGGAAGGCTGTAATCCGAGATAATGACATCCCAGTCCGTCTCCTGTAGTTTATTGCTGAAGTCGCTTGCCCGGTCAACGCGTTCGAAGTCGATCTCAAAGCCGGCCTTCTGGAAATGGCGGACTAGTAGCGTCACGTCATCATCGACGTCCTCGACTATCAAGACTCTGAACCTTTCTTCAGTCACGCCTAACTGTCTTGTTCAGGACGAGCCAGTAAAGCCCGAGTTCACGAACGGCCTCCACGAACTGGTCGAAACCGATCGGCTTTCTGACATAGCTATTTGCCCCGAGCCCGTAACTTTCCATCACATCGCGTTCCTCGTCGGACGACGTAAGAACGACGACTGGGATCAACTTCGTCCGGTCGTCCGCCCGAATTTGTCTGAGCACTTCGAGTCCGCTGACCTTCGGAAGATTGAGATCAAGCAAGATCAATTGGAGGTCAGAAAGGACCGGGTGCGGCCAATCGCCCGATGTTCCAAAAAGCATCTCAAGAGCTTCGGCACCATCCCTTGCTACTAGAAACATATTTGCCAAACGGTTGCGCTCAAACGCACGCCGCGTCAGCTCAATGTCATTCGCATCGTCCTCGACAAGGAGGATTGACAGTTTTGTTTCGTTCGCTGAACTCATCTATCTCTTGAACTTAAAGTAAAAGGCCGCTCCGTGCCCGGGTTCGCTTTCGGCTCGTATCGTGCCGCCATGCATCTGGATTATACGATAAACCGTCGCCAGCCCAATGCCGGTACCTTCAAACTCGTCGGACCTGTGCAGCCGCGAAAATGCTCCGAAGATCTTATCGGCGTAAATCTCCTCAAAACCCGCACCGTTGTCGCGGATCACATATTCGCCCGGCTCTAAACCACGCGAGAAGCTGATCGAAGCGTTGTCGGTTTTCGATGTGAACTTCCAAGCGTTACCTAGCATATTCTCCAGCGCGATGCGGGCAAGCCGGGCGTCGCACTCGGCGGCAAGACCGTCCTCGATTATTACCTCAACACTGCGCTCGGGCGAGGCGGCCTCCAGTTCGGCCGCGATCTCGCGGGCCAGCGATGAGAGATCTGTTGTGACGATCGACAATGCCGAGCGGCTAACGCGCGAAAGAACGAGGAGGCTGTCGATCATCGAGGCCATCCGTTGGCTTGCCGACCTAATCCGATTGAGGTAGTCAACACCGGTTTCGTCGAGCTTGTCGCCATAATCCTCAAGCACTGCCTGTGAAAAACCGTCCATCGCCCTGAGAGGCGCCCGAAGATCGTGCGAGACCGAATATGAAAAAGCCTCAAGTTCACGGTTGAGGGTCTCAAGCTTGCGGGTCCGCTCTTCGACCCGTTGCTCCAGAGTTACATTAAGCTCAAGCAGTTCGTCCCGAGCCCGCTTTTGTTCGGTGATGTCCTCGATCACCCCAATGGACTGTAGCGCCGTCCCATCGGCATCGCGGACAAAAGAGGCATTTACCCGCACCCATACAACACTCCCGTCGGCCCTCAGATATCGCTTCTCGTTGATGTACTGCGGAGCCTTGCCGTCGCGGGCCTCAAAGTACTTTCGGGCGTCCTTTTCGGCATCGTCGGGGTGAGTTAATTGCTTGAATGTCATTTGCTTGAGCTCTTCGGGCGGGTAACCTGCGATCTCGGCAAACCGCCGATTGAAAAGGAGGAATTGTCCGGTCTGCGCGTCCGCCTGCGCAATGCCGATCGATACGATGTCGAACATCCGACGAAACCGCTGCTCGCTCTCGCGAAGCTGCTTAACTGCCCGGTTCCGCTCCGTCACATCGGTAGCCAAAACGAGCCGTGCCGGACGCCCGTTAAATTCAAGTGCATGCGAAGTTATCTCTACATCGAATGTGCTCCCGTCCTTTCGCTTGTGGATCCATGGGCTCGGGTGTGTCACCGTCTTGATATCACCGGCAAGATGCTTGTAAAACCGCGGCAGTTCTTCCTCGGGCCTGATCTTCGTCATATCCATCGCAAGGAACTCGCGCCGCGAGTAGCCATAGGCATTGGTCGCCGCTTGATTGACCGCGAGAAAACCTAAACTCTCGCGGTCATAGACCCACATCGGACACGGGTTGCTTTCGAAAAGGAGCCTGTAACGCTCTTCGGATTCCTTAATTGCCGCTATCGCCCGCTTCTGTTCCGTGATGTCGGTCCCCGACCCTACGACACATAGCTGTCCCTCGACAGTTATCCGACTTCCGAGGAAATAGAACGGAACGACACGAGCATCGGCTGTCATCAACCGCGCCTCCGACTCCGCCTGTCCGGTGGACATAACCTCGCGGATCTTGTCCGCGACGAGTTCGTGGTCTCCTGGAAAGATGAAGTCGAGCGGCAGCATTCGCCGGACCTCATCGGCCGTATAGCCGGTGACCCGCAGGAAATTCTGGTTCCACTTGATCATCCGGCCGTTCGAGTCAAAGAGAAAGAAGATCGCCGGCAAGGAATTGATCGTGTAATCATTCAGTTCTTTCGCCTGAATTATCGCCTGTTCGTACCGCTTTCGCTCAGTGATGTCGCGGTCGTGCTGGATGACAAATCGTTCACCTTCGGACTCGATAAGCTGATATGTCGATTCCGTAACAACGGTCTCGCCCGTGCGGGTTGTCTGCTCGACCTCGCCGGTCCAGCTTCCCTCCTTTTCAAGATGGTCCCAAAAATCAGCAAGGTTCGCCTTCATGCGGGTCTTGAGCAAACCGAGGCTCGATTGCCTCTTGGCCTCTTCGGCCGTGAAGCCGTAGAGCTTTTCGCAGCCAGCATTCCATTCGACGATCCCTTGCTCCGGCGACCAAAGGATGACCGGCTCGAGTGAGATCCCGATCATCAATGCCTTTCTGACCTCCGCCGCCTCGGCCGCCTGACGGCGAAGGTCGTAGTACTCGACGGATCTCGCCGTCAGAAAAACTATCAGTGCAAAGCCGATGATCGTTCCGACTGTGAAAAGTGCGATTCCGAATTCCGTTGTGTAGAGCCCGCCTTTTTCTCCCTGATGCCTGAGCCAGCCGACACCTACAGGAACGATAAATATGAAAGGAAACAATCTACGGGCAAGAAGGCCGCCGCCCGTACGTGACCAGAGGATCGCAAGGAAACCTCTTTCCCGATAGGCATGTAAAGCCGCGAAGAGCAACACAAGGACCGTTATCGCAGTGTTTAATGCGATGCTCGACAGGATCGGGACATCATCGAATACGCGAAAATCGAAAAAATAGAGAATGACGGCAACGAGCGCTAACATCAATGCCACAACAGCAGCAAGATTGGCAGCCAGAATTGCAATGCGCTTTCGAAATACCAGGCCAAAAATCGAGAACGCAGCCAGAACAAAGATGACGCCTGTCTCGATCGCCGGCCGTCCCGAGGGAACAAGAGGATCAAGAGGCGCCTGATCGCCGAAGAATAAGCTCCCCGAGCCAAGGTCGATATTTGTGATCAGGTGATCCGCGACAATGTAAACTCCGAACAGCCCAAACGTAAAGGCAAAGAATTGACCGACACGAGTGAACCATCCCGGCCCCCGATCAACGCAAATGAAGAGAAGCGCGGCGCCGCCGATCATCAATCCCAACGCGGTGAGTGGCTTTGCCTGGTACGTCTCGCCTGGAATGGACCTCAAGAATCTGATGTTCCATACCCAGCCGATCAGGATCGAGAGGCCGAACAGGATCGCGACGACCGACCCCGCCGGCGAGAGCCAGCGATTGAACTGAAAGTAGCGTTCCTCCAGTCGCTCGATCACCTTCGGGCCTCCATTTTGGCGGCCGCATCTATTTTTATCAGCTCAGGGAAGGTCGGGACACGCGAGAACTCGAAGGCCGGAATCGTCGAGCCCGAGGCAATCTTTAAGGGAGTTGATCTCATTTCTGCGGGATATTGCGGGAGCTTTCGATTCGAACCTGAACGAGACTACCGCTTCCGACTTGCCGGGGGATGGCGCCGCCCAACTGCTGCGCTTATGCCGGCAAAGGCAGAGTTCTCATATTCTTAGTCGATTTAACAAAATAGTCAATAGGAATTGTCTATACCCCGAATGAGTTCTACTGATACATCGAAATTGCGCTATAATCTGCCGGTATGTCCCGCCATCTCTCAGCACTAGTGGTCGATGATGAACCCCAACTCCTCGAGCTTATCGCCGAGGTGCTGGAGGAAAAAGGCTGGTCGGTCGAGAAGGCTTCGACCGGCGAGGAAGCCATTGAACTGATCGGAGAAAAGAACTTCGATCTCGTTTTCTGCGACGTTATGCTCGGCGCCGCCGATGGATACGATGTCCTTCGTCGGTTCTCCGAAGAGCAGCCGCTCGCCAAGGTCGTTCTGATGACGGGCCGAGGGTCCGCAGCCGGAGCACTTGAGGCAACTTCGATCGGTGCCTTCGATTATCTGCTCAAGCCGTTTTCGGTCGAGGACATCATCCGCCTTGCCGACCTCGCGTGTTCGCAGATAAAGCTCCGTGAACACGAAGGCTCATCGCCCGCCGATAGTTCCGAGCAGCTTTATTCAAGCGAGATCCCACTCATCGGCCGCAGCCCAAAGTTCGTCGAGTGTTTAAAGATGGTCGGCCGCGTAGCCGCAAGTGATCTGCCCGTTCTGGTCACGGGCGAATCCGGTACGGGAAAGGAGATAGTAGCTTCCGCCATTCACCAGCGGTCAAAGCGTCGCGGCGGGCCGTTCGTTGTGGTCAATTGCGGTGCGATACCGGTCGAGCTGATCGAGTCAGAGCTTTTCGGCCATGTCAAAGGCTCATTTACCGGAGCGAGTGTCGACCGCGTTGGGCTTTGGGAGCAGGCAGATGGCGGCACGATTTTTCTTGATGAAGTGACCGAGACAAGCCCGCTTTTTCAGGTGAAGCTCTTGCGTACGCTCCAACTCGGTGAGATACGCCGCGTCGGTTCGAACCGTACTATAAAGATCGACGCTCGCGTGATCGCCGCGACGAATCGCAACGTTGAGTCCGAAGTTGCCGATGGCCGCTTCCGGCAGGACCTGATGTATCGGCTCAATGCCGTGACGATCTGTCTTCCGCCGCTTCGCGACCGAGTAGAGGATATTCAATTGCTCGCCGAGCATTTCGCTTCGGAGGCCCGCAGTTCCGGAGCACCGGCGATCCGCTTTTCGGCTTCGGCACTTGAGTTGATGAAGCGGTATCCTTGGCCCGGAAACGTGCGTGAGCTCGAAAATGCCGTTCTCCACGCCGCATCGATGACCGACGATGTGGTCTATCCCGAGCACCTGCCGGAACGAATTCGTGAGTTTGACCGCAAGATGTTCTCCGCCGATACGAATGGCGATCCGTCGGGCCTCTCCGTGCCGAATGGAACACTCGCTTCGCTTGCCGAGATCGAGGCTGCTTATGTATCCAAGGTTCTTGCCCACACCGGCGGCAATAAACAGGCCGCCGCACGAATACTCCAGATCGATCGAAAAACACTTACCCGAATCCTCGCCCGCAATGGCGAATAGCGTTATCTTGTCCCGTACAAGCTCTGTCCCAAATCTACCCGTTCGCCCTAGTCCGAACGGGTAAATTTCTACGCAGAGCACTACGATCTCCCCCTAACTGTCCAATTTGATTGACTTTTTCGGCATCGGCTTGCGGCACGTCGCTTGCTAAATAGGAGGGCTGCAACGGAAATATACCGAAACAAATTGGATTCCCATACACATGAACAAAACTCCCTATTTTCTTTCCGTACGACGCAAGGTGCTGATCGTCGGCGGACAATTCGAACGCTTTGCCGATCTCGTAAGGACCTTTGACCGTAACGACTTCGAGGTGCTTTTTGCCAATAGCGGGAGCGAGGGACTGCGAGCTGCCCGCGTCGAGCGTCCGAACCTGATCCTTTGCGACCTCGGCCTTCCCGAATTCTCCGCTATCGAATTTTGCCGGGAGATCCGTAACGACATCCTCACCTCCTCCTCGGCATTCATCATGCTCTCCCGCCGGTATCACAACCGACAGAACATCACCGAAGCCCTCGCGGCCGGTGCCGACGACTGCCTTCCGCACGAGGCCGAGGTCGAGTTTCTCTTTGCAAAATCACTCTGGCAGCTTCATCGGCTGGTCTCCGAAGCCGAGAACCGAGAGGCGAACGAAGCCTTTGTTCGCCGCTCGCAGGTTCTCTCAGAGATCGTCGAACACCTGGCCGAACAGACTGCCGGATATCCGGGCCTAAGTGAGGCGAATCCGCTTCTGCACGATGTGCTCGAATCGATCGCTGCACTGCTTTCCGAAAGCCGCGGAATCGCTCGGCCTTCAAAAAAAGCATTCGAACCATCGCCCCTGCCTCAAACCTACGATCACTCGGTCATCGAATTCGCGATGTGATCATCCGGCCGAGAAAGGTCCAACTCATTTAATCACATGGCCTCTGTGTTCAACTGATCCGAACACAGAGGTCTTTCGCTATTTGATCCGAAAAAGATAATGCCGCCCGGACAAGGCGGCACAAAGGCAGAAGCAAAAGGAGAAACTAAGGTCTTATCTGAATTGTCCGGGACCCGTGGGAGTGGATCCCGGCCAAAAGGAGATCTTTGGGCGTAACTAAAATATGCGTTATCCGACTATTGCCGGCGGTGGGAGATCGACCGGCAAATTGCTCGCATTCGCGAAGCAAGGACTTGACCGTTGATGGGAGACCGAACCATAAAGGTGCGGGCTGGGAGTCTCGGCCAAACCTTCCTCCCCGGTTGCGAAAGACCAGGAAGGGATGTTTTCAATTCTTTTCAATTGGGTTGGCGTTTTGCTCGTTTACGCTTGCCGCCAGCCTTAAAATCATACAATCCGCGTACCACACTTTTGTTTCGAGCTATTACCATCTACAAACTCTTTCGGAAAGCGATAAGTGTCTAGTTGTCATCAGGTTAGCGTGTTCGAGCAACTTGACCTCTACTTTAGCCGTCTGGTTCGGTTTGCGGGGGCAGGGAGCTTGACCACAATCGCCTTCGAGCCGGTGGGGCATTGTTCCCCACATTAAAGGCTTGCCCGTCCCGCATACTTCGATGCAGGCTGTCCGCCTATCGGCAGCGGCAATCTTTGCCTCAAAAGTTCCAGAAACTCGCCGCGTGCGATCGGCTTTGAAAGAAGATAGCCCTGGTATTCATCGCACCGAATGAGTTTTAGGAACTTGAGCTGCTCCTCTGTCTCGACACCCTCTGCGATGACCTTCAGCCCGAGGTTATGCGCGAGCGTTACGAGTGCCAGGACAAGGCTCGCACTGTTCGGATCGGTAGTTACGTCGGTGATGAAAGTGCGGTCGATCTTGAGCGTATCGAGCGGGAGCGATTTGAGCCGGCCAAGCGAAGAATAACCAGTGCCGAAGTCGTCTATCGAGATATTGATGCCCTGCATCCTCAGCTCCGAAAGCGCTTTTACGGCGATCTCGCGGTCGGTCATCAGCAGGCTTTCCGTGATCTCGAGGTCGAGCTTATCTGCGGGCAGTTCATTTTCTGTCAGAATATTCATGACAATTTGCCGAAAACCCGTTTCGCGAAGTTGGCGTTCTGAGAGATTTACGCTGACCTGCAGGTCGTAACCGAGGTCGGCAAGGTCGCCGCCGAATTCGGCCGCCTGGTCGAGTACCCATTCACCGATCTGCACGATCGCTCCGGTCGATTCGGCAATCGGCACAAATTCCGCTGGTGAGATCGGCCCAAATTCTTCGTTCTCCCAACGAACGAGTGCCTCCATTCCGACGATCTTGCCGGTCTGGCATTCGGCCTTTGGCTGATAGACGACCCTCACCTCGTTGCGATCGAGCGCACGCCGCAAGCCGTTCTCGATCGAAAGCCGACGCCGGGCAGCACGGTTCATTCCGTTCTTGTAGAACTGCGTCCGGTCTCCGCCCTGCTCGCGTGCATTCAGCAGAGCCGAGCTCGCATTCTCGATAAGCTTCGCAGCATCGTTCGAGTCAGTCGGGGCGATGCTCATGCCGATGCTGGCTGTTAGAAAAACCTCGTCTTCCTCGATGAAGAGCGGTTCGCGGATTTTGCAGAGAGCTCGATCGGCCATCTCGGCAAGTTCGTCTCGGTCCCGGATTCCGGGAATGAGAACGGCAAATTCCTCACCGTCTATACGGGCAACGGTAGATCGCGGATTAACACATTCGACCAACCGCCGGCCGATCTCTTTGAGTGCATCGCTTGCCGTCGCGTGACAGAAGGTCTCCTGCAATTTCCGATAGCCTTCGATCGTGATCAGCATCACTCCGATCAGATCTTCACCGCTGCCCATTTCAATTTCGCGGGCAAGTGTTTCTCTGAAGCGAACACTGTTCGGAAGCCCCGTCACCGAGTCGTGAAGCGACAAATATGTGACCTGGTCCGTCCGTTTCTTGAGCAAATGTTCGAGTTCCGTCTCATACTGCCGCTTGCTTCTTAGAAGCTGGTTGTGCTGAAGCGCTCGGTCAACAGCCATTTCGAGAAAATCGAGCTCGAAGGGCTTTTTGACGTAATCGAAGGCTCCGGCCCGGATCGATGAGATCGCGTCGTCAAGGTCACGATTGCCGCTGATCATAACTACAGCGGTCTCCGGCGAGGCCTCGATTATGCTTGGGACGAGCTCCGTGCCCGTCTCACCGCCGAGGTCGATGTCACTCAGGACGACGTTGAAATATTGTTCTGCGAACGCCGCACGTGCTTCGGCGGCGTTGCACGCCGTTGTGCAGTCGTAACGCTCTTCCAGAAAGCTCGTCAGAAGCGTTCGTATGGCCGGTTCGTCGTCGATTATCAGTAAAGTCGGTTTCATCGCTTTCGCTCCGCGGGAGGATTGCCCACTATTCGGCAATTGATGTGCCAACTTATAGCAGAAGCCGCAAAGGCGTTAACGTTCAACACTTAGCGGAGAAACGGAAGAATTCGAGGCCGAACGCGGGGAATTGTGGTCATGTCGCATACGACCCGACCGGTGCTTTTTGGACAGGCCGCCGGTTTCGGAAAAAAGCAAAAAGCCGCGGGCTCAAATTGCCGCGGCCTTAAGGTCATAAAATTTTCCGGGATCAGCCGGTTACGCTGAAAGTTCGGGCAATGATGTCAGTTTGGGTGCGGATCGATCGCAGCTTGTCACGAAATCCAGTAAACCGAAGTAAGTAAACCGTGTTGCCGGAGCGAAGAAAATAGAACCGACCGGCCATCGGCCGTCCGGCACGCACATATTCGTAATTGAGAATAGCCCCGTTCAGCTTTCCGCCAAAGTTCTCTTCGCGGCCCGCGACATAGCCGGGGAGGAATTGCAGTTTCTGCTCTTCCTCTTTGATGACGTCCGAGATCAGGACATTTTGGGCAACGTTGAGCTTCCGCACCTCAAGGTGGCCGTCAAGCCGGTCAATAAAAACGAACTCGACGTTCGGATTCGTAACCGAGGGCTTTACCGTCATTTTCCAGCGGGCATCCGGTACGTCAAAGCTATATTCGACGTTCGGGTCGGAAAAGACCGTGTTGTTCTGCGCAGGAACGGCGGACACACAAGCGAAAAAGAACATCGCTATAGATGCGGCCACACCGAACTTTTTGAACATATTCATAACCATATTGCAATTTTAACTGAAAACTCCCGATAAAACGAAAAGTTAGATGTTCGCCCGGACGCGGGTGTTGTATCGTTTCATCTGGCTTTCTTGAATACACGGAAGGTGACGCCCGCAGGTTGCTTCGTCCTTTTCCGCCGCTCAGGCGTCTAAATCCGCAGCATTAGTTTTTCTTCGTACTGGTGAAAGTTATGCGGTTTTTTCTTTTTGAATCATTTAGGCGGCCCGCGGCTGCCGTCCTGCTCGCCTTGTTCGTTTTGCCGGGTTGGGGCTTTCCCCTGAAGCCAATGCCCGCGAAGAAGCTCACCGAGGAACAAAAGATCCTTCACGTTCTCAATCGGCTGACCTTCGGTCCGCGTCCCGGCGACCTCGAACGCGTAAAGGCAATCGGCATCGAAAAGTTCATCGAACAGCAGCTAAATGCTGCGGCGATCGACGACACAAAGCTTGAGGCACGCATTTCCCGCTTTGACGTATTCGGGATGTCCACCGCAGAGATCTTCGGCAAGTACCCGAACCCCGGAGCACTTCTCCAACAGCTTGAAGGCCGCAACCGGCGTCAGCAGCCGGCGAATGGGACCGTCGCGATGAACGAGAAGCCGAGTGCGGCAGAAAGGCAGGAACGACAGCAGCAGCTTCGCGAGATCTATATCAAATATGGTCTTCGTCCGGCAGGACAGCTTCTGCCGCAGATCGTCGGCAACCGCGTCGTCCGAGCAGCCTATTCCGAACGTCAGCTTCAGGAAGTGATGGTCGATTTTTGGCAGAACCACTTCAACGTTTTTGCCGGTAAGGCCGCCGTCCGGTGGTACATCCCGAGCTATGAACGCGATGTACTCCGAAAGCATGCGCTCGGCAATTTCCGCGATCTGCTCGCCGGCACGGCGCAGCATCCGGCGATGCTCTTCTACCTTGATAATTTCGAGTCCGTCTCTCCGAATTCACAACAACGTGCCGGCGGCAATGGACCGCTCCAGCGAGCTATCCGCAACGGCGAGGTCCCTCCGCGGCTCCGCGAGCAGATCAAGCAGCGGCAGGGCATTACAGATGCGGAACTCGACCGCCGGATCGCTCAGGCCCGCAATGCCGGCAATCAGCAGCGGCGAGGGCTCAATGAGAACTATGCACGCGAGCTGCTCGAGCTTCACACGCTTGGCGTGGGCGGCGGCTATACGCAGCAGGACATCGTCGAGGTCGCAAAAGCGTTTACAGGTTGGACGATTGCAGACCCGCGTGGCTATCGCCGTGCCGCCGCAAACATGATCCGCGGCGAGGAGAATCGCCAGATCGAGCGGCTCCAGCGTATGGCCGGCATCCCGGATGACATCGAAAGCGGCGAGTTCTATTTCAACGAACGCTGGCACGAGAAAGGCCCAAAGACCGTGCTCGGGCAAAAGATAGACGAAGGCGGAATGAAGGATGGGCTGAAAGTGCTCGACATCCTCGTCAAGCATCCCTCGACTGCAAAGTTCATCGCCCGCAAGCTCGCCGTAAAATTCGTTCGCGATGACCCAAGCGAGGCGATGGTCGAACGCATAGCAGCCGCGTTCAGCAAGTCGAATGGTGATATCAAAGCAACGCTTCGAGCGTTGTTCACCGATAAAGATTTCTTTGCTCCCGAGAACTACCGGGCGAAGATCAAGACGCCATTCGAGCTTGCCGTCAGCACGCTTCGCGCTCTTGGTGCCGAGACGAACGCAAACCCGGCACTGATCGGAATGCTCAATAAGCTCGGCGAGGTGCCGTATGGATATCAGGCCCCGACCGGATATCCGGACACCGCCGAAGATTGGGTGAACACGGGTGCTCTCCTTGAGCGGCTGAACTTTGCCGTCGCCGTTTCAAGCAATCGTATTCCCGGCACACGGGTTGACCTCCGAAGTTATTACGCCGCGAGCCGAGGCGAAATTCTTGAAAACGCCATCAGGAAGATCCTGTACAACGAGATCTCGCTGGCGACCCGCGCATCGCTTGAAAAACAGGCCGCACAGCCGTTGCCCGAAGTAGCGGCAGGCAACGAAGCGGACGATCTCGATCTCGGCGATATAAACATGCGGCCGGCGGGAATGCCCGGCGGCGGAATGAACCGACGTGTGAGGCTGATGCAGCCATCGGGCGAGCCCGAGGTCTTCAAGGCAGTAAGCCTCTTGCTCGGCACACCTGAATTTCAGCGGCAATAAAATTGTCCGTTTGCCGGCGGCCGACGCGTTACTTTGGCTGCCGGCTATTTTTGTCTCCGGAGGTAATTATGCGAAGAGTCTTTGTTGTTGCACTACTTTCTCTGCTATCGCTTACGGCGTGCGGCGTTGCGGCCCAGTCACGTCCTTCGAAGGCGGATTCGCCTTATAGGAAGGCCGCCGATTACTCCAGCGAAACCCGCGGGCTTTCGCTCATTGTTTACAAGGACGGCAAGGTCGTATTCGAGGAATATCATAATGGCCATTCGACCAACGCTCCGCACCTTCTGGCAAGCGGTACGAAGTCGTTCGTCGGTGTCTTGCTTGCCGCTGCGATAGAGGACGGCTTGATAAAGAGCTTCGACGAACGTGTATCGGAAACGCTGACCGAGTGGCGATCCGATCCGCGAAAAAACCGGATAACGTATCGCGAATTGTTGACTCTGACCGGCGGGCTGGAATCGGGCCCGATCGGCCGTCCGCCGGCATATGCTGAGGCAGCGGGCTTTGGCTCAAAGTTCGAGCCTGGCACGACGTTCGAGTATGGCCCGGTGCCGTTTCAGGTCTTCGGCGAGGCCCTTCGCCGAAAGCTTGAACCGAAGAAGGAAAGCGTAATGGGCTACATGGAACGCCGGATCTTCGATCCGATCGGGCTGAAATATGCCCGTTGGACGATGCAGGCCGGCCAGCCGAACCTCCCGTCTGGAGCGTACTTGACCGCCGGAGAATGGCTCAAGTTCGGCAGGTTGCTTCTCGATGGCGGCAAGTGGAACGGCAAACAGATAATCAAGAAAAGCCTGCTTGAAGAACTCACCAAAGGCTCGAAGGCCAATCCGAACTACGGCATTACGTTTTGGCTCAATCGGTCCGGCGAAAGCAATGCAAACGTCGCCGAAAATCGCGGCCGGCTCGGGCGTTTGCTCGGCGACCGCGAGTCGAACACGACCGCAATCAGCAAACGCGGTTTCGGCGATGACCTTCCGCGTGACATCTACGTCGCCGCCGGAGCCGGCAATCAGCGGCTCTACATCATCCCGTCGGAAAAGATGGTCGTCGTCCGGCAGGCAAGGCAGGGACGCTTTGACGATGGCGAATTTCTGCAGTTGCTGCTGGGAAAAAAGTGATGGTCCCTGTTTTTATTCAGGCCGTCTGAGGATGAAGGTCGCGGTATCTCCGCGGCCTTCTGCGTTAAGCCTTGCTGCTTCGCGTTCCCACTCGGCCATCTGTTCGGCCGAAAAGATTTCCGGCGGATGGATCACGCCCGGTGCCCCGTCGGGAATGAGCTGAAGATCCCTGCGATACATCTCGCTCCCCCAGAACTGAAATTCGGTCGATTCGTACTTAACGGACGTCACCGCAAAACCGGCATGTTCTGCCAATTCCCGAAAGCCCCTTTCGGTAAAGAGATGAAGATGCCGCGGGGCGTCGAGCTGAACCCAGTCTGTTCCGTATTTCTCCCAGGCGAAGTTGATCACCGGCATCGCAATAAGCAGGTGCCCGCCCGGCCGGAGCAGCCGAAACGCATCATGTAATGCCGCCTTCGGATCGGGCAGATGCTCGAACGAATGACTCATTATGATGAGGTCAAATGCGGGATCGATCTCTGAGAGCGGCCGCTTCAAAATGCGGACGCCGGTCGGCAGGGTGAGGTCGCCCTTGATAAAAGCATCTGCGCCTGTCAGGTCGCGAAAGCCGAAGTAATGAAGCGTCTGAAGAAGTTGCCCCTTGCCGCAGCCAAAGTCGAGTATCCGCGAATCAAAGGTGAGCCCGAGTCCGGGATCACGCAGCATTGTCGGGAAGTTACCGGCTAAACCGGGCCGCAAGTCTGCGAGCAGCCTGCCGGAAAGCCCCCGTCCTTCGACAAAATACTTGCCGATAGCACGTGCTGCAAAGCGGTGGATCGCCGTCCGGCCGACCGGTGTCTCGGAGTTAAAGGAAAGGTAATTGTCCGGATAGTATTTCGCGAGCTCTGGGATATCTTTGATCTGGAGGGTGCCGCACTTCGCGCATTCAACGTAAACGAATTCGTCGCGAGTGCCAAACATCATCTCGCGTGCAGTGTTTTCGGCGTTTCCCGTTGCGTTACCGCAAACCCGGCATGCGAAGCTCATAGAGAAAACGATCGGCTAAACCCTTCGGCCGATGGTGAAGACCTTAACGAGTGCGAGCCCGGCGATGAAGCCGCCGATGTGTGCGGCATAGGCAACGCCGCCCGTCCCGGCTGGTGTCAATGCTCCGAGCACGACCTGATAAACGATCCAGATGCCGAGTGCGACAAAGGCCGGCACCGTAGTGAGGAAGTTGAAGATAACGGCCCGCACCTGCCTCTGCGGAAAAAGGAGTATGTAGCCGCCGAGCACGCCGGAGATCGCCCCCGAGGCTCCGAGCATCGGGATAACGGACGAGGTGTCCATCGCGACCTGAGCAAGTGCTGCGGCGATCCCGCAAACGATGTAAAAAGCGGCAAACCGGACGTGGCCCATCAGGTTCTCGAGGTTATCGCCGAAAACGAAAAGGAACAGCATGTTCCCGACGATATGGCCGATGGTGCCGTGCATGAACATCGAGCTGATGAAGTTGAAATAGACCGAAAGCGGAGTCGAATAATGCCGTATCTCAGCCGTGTTCCCCATCGAATCGCGGACCACCTGAACACCGCTGAGGTCAACGCCTGTCGTCACCTCCTGCGGAACCAGCGACCAAGCATAGGTGAACGACTCGCTCGTCCCGAGCTGCTGGAGCAGCACAAAGACCAACACATTGAGCCCGATGAAAAGATAGTTAACGAAAGGGACTATCTTGATATCACTGTTGTCATCGCCGATCGGGAACATAATCTTACTCTTGCGTGGTCTGGGAAATGATGGCGTTAACCTCGAAGGAAAGTTCTGGTAACGCCGTGGATGTGACCTTCTGCCCCGATTTAAAGATCTTTACCTGCTGATAGATCCCAAGATTCGGATCTTGATGTATCTCGATCACGTTATCCCTTAGATTCACTATCCAGACCTCGGCGATCCCGGCATCGGAATATAGCGGAAGTTTTAAATCACGATCATGCTTTAAGCTCACATCGGAAACCTCCATAACCAGGATCGTTTCCTCCGGCCGCGGGTGCCGGCTGCCGTCGTATTTCGTCAGATCAGCAAGAACAACATCCGGTTCGGGCTCGTCAAAATCCGAAATGCGCAACGGATTTTGAATACGCACGAGCACTTGTTCTGGAAGCGATCTGATGAGTATTCGAGCTAACCGATCAACCGCCATCGCATGTTTGTCACCAATCGTCATCTTCGGCACCATTTGTCCGTCGATGATTTCCGATCTTTCGTAATCGTCGATCATTCCCATCTCGATCATTTTGTAATAATCGTCAACGGAAAACCGCAGCTTACGCGGCTGTGGGTATGGTTGGGTCACCAGATCGCTTCGCATCATAACGAGAACATCTTACATCGAATCCGACGCGGTACCAACATTCTTACGACTGCCGAGCAGCTCGTAGCCCTCGCTGCGGGCAACGAACGTCGCAGCCGTAATGTCGCCGACAACATTTAGCGTCGTCCGGCACATATCCAGTATTCGGTCAACACCGAGAATGATGGCGATAAGTGCCGGATCGATGCCGATCATGAAAAGGATGCCGATGATAAAGGGGATCGAGCCGCTCGGCACACCTGCGGTCCCGATGCCGCCGAGAATGGCAAGATACACCACCATAAGCTGCAAAGAGAGGTCGAGACTAACGCCCGCAAGCTGCGCCAAAAAGAGTACCGTGACGCCTTCATAGAGTGCAGTTCCGTTCTGGTTAGCTGTCGCCCCGACGGTGAGAACGAAGCTATTTATCTCCTTAGGCACCCCGAGGTTCTCATGCGTAACGCGAAGAGCGGTCGGGAGCGTAGCGTTCGAGGACGACGTTGAGAATGCCGTCAAAATGACTGTTCGGATTCGCCGGAAGAAATCCAGCGGATTGAGTCGTGAAAGAAAATAGATCGAAAGAGAAAAGACGCCGAAGAAATGGAGCGAGAGCCCGAGAAGGACCGTAGCGACGAACCAGCCAAGCGATTGAAGCAGTTCAAGCCCGAATTGAGCGATGTTGTTGAAAAGCAGGCATGCCACCGCATACGGGGCAAACTTCATCACGATATCGATGATCTTTGCCGTAATGGCAAAAAGTGACTCGCAGACGTTCACAAATGGAGCCGAGACCGCGGCGGGCAATAGCGTTATCGCAACTCCGATGATCAAAGCAAAGAACATAATATGGAGCATGTTCGGGCTTGCGCCTGATATCGAGCTAAAGACATTGCTCGGCACGATGGTCTTTACCACCTGCATCAAAGCGGTCTCGGCCTTTGCTGCTTCGGCAGCCTTACGCTGGGCCTCGGTCGCGGCCGAGGCCCCGCTGCTGAATTCCTCCTTCAAAGCAGCGGCAGTCTCGGGACTGATCCGTTCGCCGGGTTTGATCGTGTTGGCAAGCGTCAGCCCGATAACGACCGAGATCGCGGAAATGATCAGCGTATAGGCGAACGACTTAAAGCCTATGCGACCCAGTTTGCGAATATCGCCGATCCCTGCAACGCCGACGACCAGCGACGAGAAAACCAGAGGGACGACGATCATCAGAAGCAGGTTCAGGAAGAGCTGCCCGACCGGCCGGGTAATATTCTCGACGGTCCAGACGACCCGCGGGTCGCTCCCTCCCCAGATCCAATTTGCCAGCAAACCGGCAGTTACTCCGACCAACAGACCGATCAGGATCTTCGTATGCAAGCGAATGCCTTTGGGCTTGTCGGGCGTGTCGTCGTCAAGGTCGGTGGTCAATTCCTGCTCGTAGTCGTCCGGCGGGATCTGTTTTTCTTCGTTTTCGTTCATTTCGTTCTCCGGTCGCGGGAAAAAATTGTTGAAGCATTCGGATTATCAAGGAAACATCGTGTCACCACAAGCCAGAATCACCCGTCCACGCTGCATTGTGAAAATAATCTTTCGGGAGGTTGGGAACCTTCGCTCTTGGTGACAAGCTGATTGCTCGAAGTTTCGAACCGTTTCGGATCCGGACAAATGTTGTTT
This sequence comes from Acidobacteriota bacterium, assembly GCA_019639135.1. Lineage (GTDB taxonomy): Bacteria > Acidobacteriota > Blastocatellia > Pyrinomonadales > Pyrinomonadaceae > OLB17. The sequence goes on along the minus strand of JAHBSL010000004.1, from coordinate 82,210 downwards.
GATTTGGAAAGCAAAAAAAGCGAAACTTCCCTACATGAAAAAACTTGCTTTGCATTGGCGGATACTGCTTGGTATGGCTGCGGGCGTGGCTTTTGCGGCCATACTGATCCAGTTTGAATGGGGAAAGGGTTTCATTGTTGATTGGATCAAGCCGTTCGGAACTATCTTTATCAACGCCCTGAAATTGATCGCGATACCGTTGATCCTCGGTTCGCTCGTCTCCGGCATTGCCGACCTGAACAACATAACGCAGCTTTCGAAAATGGGCCTCCGGACCATTGCGATCTATATCGGCACCACGGTGATCGCCGTTAGCCTTGGCCTTGCGATCGTAAACGTCATCAAACCGGGCACTGCCGTCAGCGAAGAGACGCGGACGCAGCTTCTGGCAAGTTACGAAAAGGACGCCGGTGCCCGCATCACCGCCGCCGAGAAGCAGAAAGCTACAGGGCCGCTCAAACCGCTTGAGGATCTTGTTCCGGAGAACATAATTGCCGCAGCAAGTTCGAACGGCAACATGCTGCAAGTGATCATTTTTGCCCTTTTCTTCGGCATCGGGCTGATTCTCATCCCGCCGGACAAGGCCGCTCCGGTCAAGGGCTTCTTCAACGGTCTGAACGAAGTTGTACTTAAAATGATCGACCTGATAATGCTGGCGGCACCATTCGGCGTCTTCGCCCTGCTTGCCGCCATCATTGCCGAAGCTCCGGGCCCAGATCTCTTCTTAGCTCTGCTTTGGTATGCGATGTCGGTCGTTCTCGGGCTTGGGTTGCTCTATTTCTTTTACGTTTTTCTCGTCTGGGCCTTTACGAAAAAGTCTCCGGCCTTTTTCTTGAAGGGAATCTCACCGGCCCAGCTTTTGGCGTTCTCTACCAGTTCGAGTGCGGCCACGCTTCCGGTGACGATGGAACGCGTTACCGAGCACCTGGGCGTTGATGACGATGTGGCGAGCTTTGTGCTACCGATCGGGGCAACTGTCAATATGGACGGCACCAGCCTTTATCAGGCGGTTGCGGCCGTCTTTATCGCCCAAACGTTTGGAATGGACCTGAGCTTCGGCACGCAGCTCGGCATTATCCTTACGGCAACGCTCGCCTCTATCGGGAGTGCCGCCGTCCCCGGAGCGGGAATGGTGATGCTTGTCATCGTACTCGCACAAGCCGGAATTCCCGAGGTCGGCCTCGCTCTGATATTCGCGATCGACCGTCCACTCGATATGTGCCGGACGACGATCAACGTAACCGGCGACGCAACCGTCTCGATGATCATCGCCAAGTCGCTCGGTCGGCTCGGCGAGCCGAAAGAGCAGAACTGGGACGATAGGTTAGAGGAGGTGATCTAAGCAGTATGTATATTCCAGTAGTAACTCGGCTTGGTGTTTGGGCCGCAGTGTTTTTGGCTCTTGTGGCGATCTTCGCTCAACCGGTTCAGGCTCAACAGAAATTTGTGGCCTCACTTTCCGGCTTGCAGGTGGTACCGGCCGGTGCGTCCTCCGGCAAAGGGTTTTGTTCGGCGGTGCTTGATTCGCAAGGAAGCGGCTTTAGCCTCGATTGCACCTATTCGGGCGTGGCGGCGGGCAGCTCGTTCACACTCCATCGCAACACGCCTGTAGGTCAAACATCGGCACCGATATTCTCATTACCACTCGCCACTAAGAGCGGCACCTTCGGGCTTACCTTTGGAAGCACCGGTGACGTTGCGGGCGAACTCCGCTCGAACCGCTGGTATGCGCAAATATCGTCGGCGGGGTTTCCCGCGGGCGAGATACGTGGTCAGTTCAAGCTCGCGAACGGCACTTACAACGACTACGACGGTGACGGCCGCACCGACCTCCAGGTCTATCGCAACTCGGCAAACACTTTCTTCGCTCTTCGCAGCACTGACGGCGGTTATATCGAACAGCGGCTGGGTGAGCCGGGCGACTCGGTCTCGTTGACCGTAGATTGGGACGGCGACGGCCGCTCGGATTTCTCGACCGCCCGCTACGCACCCGAGGTCTTTTGGCGGATCTTACCGAGCTCAACGAACGTCTTGCAGACGACGCAATGGGGCAGTTCCTCTCTTGGCGATTTTTTCGCCGCAGCGGATTATGACGGCGACGGCCGATTTGATATCGCCGTTTTCCGCGACGGGGTGTGGTACATCATCGAAAGTTCGACCGGCTCCGTCCGATACGAATATTGGGGACAGCCCGGCGACGTTCCCGCCCCTAACGACTTTGACGGCGATGGAAAGGCCGACCTCGCCATCGCCCGGAGCGAGGGCGGCATGCGTTATTGGTGGGTCAGGAACAGCTCCAACGGAGTGGTCAGCATCATCCAATGGGGCTTAAGCAGCGACGCCTTCTTCACAGGCCGGAGCGATTTTGACGGGGACGGAAAGGCCGATCTCCTCGTCATCCGTAACCAGAGCGGCCAGCGTTTCTTCTACATCCGCCGAAGCTCGGACGGCTCATTGCAGGTCATTCCCTGGGGCTTTTCAAGCGATGTCGTAAAGCTCGGGGATTACGACGGCGACGGCCGTACCGACCCGGCCGTTACCCGTGCCATCGATGGCCAACGAGTCTTCTTCATCCTCCAAAGCTCAACCGACCAACCGCGGATCGAGACATTCGGCCTGCAAGGGGATTTTTAGGTATGTTCGAGTCTATCCATTTCGAATCCGCCGGCCGCAGGACGACCAATGCTTCGCGGCCTGATGTTCTTGACCGCCTGCGGGCGATCGTCGGCGACGAGAATGTCGTCGTCGATCCCGAACGGGTCGAGCCTTACGGCGTGGACGCGGTGAAGGAGAAGTTCCCGCCCGAAGCCGTCGTTTTTCCGGCGACGACCGCCGAGATGGCTGCCATCCTGAAGCTTGCGAACGAAGTTGTTTTCCCCGTAACGGCACGCGGCGGCGGCGTCGGCTACACCGGCGGTGCGGTTCCTGTCGAAGGCGGCATCGTCATCGGCACGGACCGGATGAAGCAGATCTTCGAGATAAACGTCGATGACCTTTACATCACTTGCCAACCCGGCCTGACCACATACGAGGTGCAGCAGGCCGCAGCCGAGGTCGGGCTGATGTTCGCACCCGATCCGGCCAGCTATAAAGATTCATTCATCGGCGGAAACATCGCCGAGAATGCCGGCGGAATGCGGACGCCGAAGTACGGTGTGACCAAACACCATGTGCTGGGGCTTGAGGTAGTTACCGCGACCGGCGACATCATCCGCACCGGCGGGCGGACGGTCAAGAACGTCGTCGGCTTCGACCTTACCGGCCTGATGTGCGGCTCGGAGGGAATGCTTGGCATCATCACCGAAGCTACGCTGAAGCTACTACCGATGCCCGAAGCGACCTCAACAGTTCGTGCAAATTTCACCTCGATGGAAGCCGCCTGCAAGGTGCTCACCAAATTCACGCCGCATGGCATCCTGCCGATGGCGATGGAGGTCATCGATAAGTTCTGCGTCGCGGCGGTCGAGGAAAATTTCGCCTTTGGGCTCTCAAAGGACGCGGATGCGATACTGCTTGTTGCCGTCGATGGGTCCCGCCAGGAGGTCGAGCGGCAGGCCGTCGTCATCGAGCAGATCATCGCCGAAAATGGCGGATTTGACGTCATCCGTGCCCGCTCGAAAGTAGAGGAAGACAAGCTCTGGGACGTCCGCCGTGCGATCAGCCCTAGCCTAATGAAATACGGCACGCTGAAGATCAACGAGGACGTCGTCGTGCCGCGGTCAAAGGTGCCGGAACTGGTCGCCCGCATCGAGCAGATCGGCAAAAAGCACAACACTTTCGTAGCCAACTTCGGCCACGCCGGCGACGGCAACATCCATGTCAATTTCGTCATTGACCGCGACGACCCCGAACAGATAGCTCGTGCCCGCGAGTGCGTCTCGGAGACCTTCCAGCTTTCGGTCGAACTAGGCGGCACCATCTCCGGCGAGCACGGCATCGGTTATGTGAAATCCCAGTACATGCACTACGCCATCGACCGCCCAACGCTCGAGATAATGCGAGCGATCAAAAAGGCCTTCGACCCCAAGGGCATCCTTAACCCGGGAAAGATGTTTGTGTGAATGAGCAGCGGTGTTAGAATCAGCCTATGAGCGGAATCAACTACGTTCTTGACGAAAAGGGCAAACGAATTGCCGTACAGATCGACCTAAAGAAATATGGAGACCTTTGGGAGGATTTTTACGATTTTCTCGTTGCAGAGAAGCGTAAGGACGAACCACGAGAGTCTCTAAGCGAAGTGAAGGCGATCCTCTCCACGAAAGGGAAACTCGATGCGTGAATATGCGCTCGTATTCGCGAGATCTGCACGCAAAGAACTTGAATCGCTGCCTGCTAGGGTTGTTCGAAGGATCGTTCCGCGAATAGAATCCTTGGTAACCAACCCTCGGCCCGACGGCTGCAAGAAGCTTACCGGAACAAAGAATCTTTGGCGGATTCGTGTCGGCGACTATCGCGTGATTTATTCGATCGAGGACGAGGTGTTGACCATCGAGGTAATTTCCGTCCGACATCGCGGTGACGCTTATCGATAGGCCGATTGTCCTGCCCCAGCGATCGACTGCCCGACAGGCAAAAAACAATTAAAGCACAACCCCGCGTTTTGATGATTCGATAAATTCGACCAGGAGGTCCACTTCTTCGCAGCCGCTGATCTCTTCGCGGATGCGTTCGAGCGCTTGCGTTGTGTTGAGCTTAGAGGAAAGCAGCAGCCGATATGCGTGGTTCAGGTTTTCGATGACCTCTTTCGCGTAACCGCGGCGTCGCATACCGACGCGATTGAGGCCGTAGCATTTCGCATGGTTGCCCTGGATTATGGCGAAGGGCGGTGCGTCCTTGACCACCACCGAATACCCACCAACAAATGCCTCGCGGCCGACCCGGCAGAACTGATGCACACCCGAATATGCCCCGACGTTCGCACGGTCGGCTATCTCAACGTGGCCGGCGAGCGTGGCCGCGTTTGCCATTATCACGTCACTACCGATTTGGCAGTCATGCGCGACGTGGGCCTGCGCCATCAGCAGGTTGCGATCCCCGATCCTTGTTACGCCGCCGCCGCCGGCCGTTCCGCGGTGGATGGTGACGAACTCGCGAATCTGGTTCTCCTCGCCGATCTCGGTGGCCGTTTCTTCGCCGCCGTATTTCAGGTCCTGCGGGGCGAGCCCGATCGAGGCGAAAGGGAAGATATGGGTTCCGCGGCCGATCGACGTTCGTCCGCCGACGACAACGTGTGAATCAAGCCGGACGCCCTCGCCGAGGCTCACCTCCGCGCCGACCATGCAGAAAGGCCCGATGTAGCAATCCGCTCCGAGCCGTGCCTCGGGGGCGACTATCGCCGTTTGATGGATGAATGTCATAGGCCGGTCGGATTGTCGGGGCCGGGTTCGTCCGTCTCTGCGGCCCGGCTCTTATCTTTACGGATGATGAGCCACATAAAGATGACGACCGCCGGAACCGAAAGAAATAGCCCGGCAACAACTCCGCCAAGCGTTGATGCAATTATACCAAGCACTCCGATCTTTGTGCGTCCTCTGAAATAGCCAAAGCCGAGAGGAATCAGACCCAATACAAAGCCAACGGCTCCGGTGATCGCCCCAAAAAGCAAGACAGCTTCGAACCCTTCTACTCTTATCGGTTCCATGATTACTCCTTTGGCGTTCGCGGGGCTATTACGCTGGTTATGACCGCTTCTGTTGCCACATGCCCGTCAACGGTCGCTACGCCGTGCATTTTTTGTATCCGCGAGCCGGTCCGTAGGGCCGTTACCTCAAGCCGGAGCGTATCGCCCGGCACTACCGGGCGGCGAAACTTCGCATTTTCGATGCCGCTGAAATACGGGATCTTCTCGTCGCGGTCGTCGAACTCGCGAAGGGCGAGTATCGCACCGACCTGCGCAAGGGCCTCTATCTGCAAAACGCCAGGCATCACCGGAGCGCCCGGAAAGTGGCCCTGAAAGAACTGCTCATTTGCCGTAACTTGCTTGATGCCGACTATCCTGACGCGGGGCTCAAGCTCGATGATCCTGTCAACGAGCAGAAAGGGATAGCGGTGCGGAAGTATCTCCTGAATAGCTATCGAATCGTAAATGGCCATGGGGAAAGCTCTCGTAATGATAAAAGCCAACGGCCGACAGGAGCAAGTTCCCGCCGGCCGCCTGCTGTTAAAGTTTTCAGGGTAAAAGCCCTAGCCGGCCTACCGCTGTGCCGTTGCCGGGCGTGCGTTGTAGAAGGTGATGAATTCCTTCGTGATGTCGGCCGTCGGGTCGAGGTGAAGGATAGCACCGGCCTCTGCCATCTTCGAGATATCAAAGACGACCGCGTAGCCCTTCTGCTTTGCAAATTCGCTGATCTGGCGGACGATGTCCTGGTTGATCGGGCCGAGAAGCTCGTTCGACCGCTTTTCGATAAAGGCGTCGAATTCTTTCTTCTTGAATTCGCCTTCCCGCTGGAGCCGAGCGGCTTCGTCCTGCTTGTCGGTAATGGTCTTGGCGTTGAACGGAGGAGCGTTCGGTGCGGCCGCGGCCCGGCGAATATTCTCGATCTCGGTCGCGATCGCCTGGAGGCGGTTCTGAATGCCTACAAGCTCCTGTTCTTTCGGTTGTGCTTCTCTTTCAAGCGCCGTGTAGGCGGCCGTCAGCCGTTTAATGCCTTCTTTCTCATCGCCGAAGAACCGGGTGTCGATCCAGCCCATCTTGGCCCCTGCCGCTGCCGCCGTGTTGCCCTGTGCGAGGGCCGGGGCGGCGAAAACACCCGCAAAAACCAACGTCACTGCTAAAAATAGTACTTTTTTCATTGCTTAAACTAACTCCTATTTACTGCCCGGAAGTCGTCCTGCTCTCCGTATTATTGCTTAGAAACGAAACAGGCCCGATGCGTTGCTAACGTGATCGCTTGCAGGCAAAAGAACTACGATATTATTTTATCCGCGAATGTTAAGTCAAACAACGGCCGCCTCGCGAAATCGGCCGCCTCGCCGCCGGTTTAGAACGTCCGGCCGACCGTGAACCTGAAACCGCTCCGCTGTCCCGGTAGGAAAATGCCCGGCAGTTCCTGAGTAAAGCCGAACTTGCCGTTCGGGTTGTAGTAATAGATCAACCGGAAGGGAACGTTGACGACCGGCACCTGCACCCGTAGCTCAAGCCCGACCGATGCTTTGAAGTCGCCGATCTTATTGAATGCCGCATCGTTCACACGGAGGAGCGAGTTCTGCTGAGCCTCGCCGCGGAGATAGAACTGCTGCACTTCGGGCGAGAGAACCGTCGGACAGCCGAAGCGGTTGCCGCGGCAGAATTCGTTGACGAAATCCGTTTTAGTCATCACCCGGCCGCGATAATAGAGAATACTGCCAAAGCTGCTCTCGAGCACCGGCGTATTGATCAGCCCGAGGGCCGTGACGCGGCCCGCACCGAGGAAAACATCGTCGTTAAGAAATTCGCTGTTGATCCGCTGCGTTCCTGTATTTCGCAAGTTAAATACGGTTCCGATATCGGCAAATGCCGCGAGCGTTGCCGGTCCGAAGATCGGGATGCGGTACTCGAAGTTACCGAGCAACTGAGTATCTCCGCCGATAAAGCGGAAGTTACGGCTAAAGAGTGCCGGGTTCGCTCCGTCCGGTCCGGTCAATTGGCCAATGGCGGCGATCTGTCCCGGGATCGGCGAATTGGTCGGGAAGCCCGTGATCGGCGTCGGCGTACCAAAGGCGTTGGTCGCGACTACCACATTCCGCGTCGTCACATATGTATCGAACGGTGCGATCGGCCCGATGGCCCGCGAGTTATAGCCGCGAACGTCGTTCTCGCTGCCAAGGAAGTACCGCTCGAAGATCGGCACACCGCCTATGAACGAGATCGAGTTCGCTTCGCGGACCGTCTTGCTCGTTGCCCAGCTTCCGACCGTTCCGGCCAGAATGCGGAAGGCGAAAACCTCGGGCGAGCGGCTCCGCTTGCGGCGAACCGGAATGAACTGCGAATAGCTGATGTTCGGCTGATAGGTGCGAACGTCGCCGCCGAGTCCGGCAAAAGCCAGCGCGAGCGAAAGCTGTGTACCGCTGTTGGTGTCGATGCCGTTCGCCGCAGGCTGCCGCGTGTCGTAAACAAAAGAACCGGTAACGCGGCTGGTGATGATGCCGGGCTGCCGGAAAATGATCGGGATGCGGGCAGCCGGGTCCGCCGATTCATTGACAGGCGGGTCGGCGATCGAGGTGCTCGTCAGCGAATACGAAAGCCCGAGCCGCGAGAATGTCGAGAATGGACGCTTCTTGAAAAAGAGCTCGGAAAGCGGGGCCGTCGCAAATAGCGTTCCGCCGATGGTCGTTTGCGTAAAGAGATTGCTCTCGTCGGTTATGACCTGCCCGAAAGGGTTGAAGAGATCCTCGAGTACGTTCTGGTTCTGTGTCAGGAACGTTCCCTCGCCAAAGAATTTCGTCCGCGAGGCAAAGAGCGAAACGCCGACCGAGATCGGGCGGTCGCGGAAGTAAGGTTCCTGATAGGAAAGCTGGAAGCTCTGCTGGCGGTTGCCTGCACCGAATGCGAATGAAAGTATCTCACCGCGACCGGCGAGGTTATTGGTAGAGTATTCGAGCCCGAAGAACGAACCGCCGATGCCCGAGACGCCGCCGTTGAACGATATCTGCTGCCGGCCCTTTTCCTTGACCTTTACTATGAGGTCAACGTCGCCCTGGTCCTCGTCCGTCCTCGTCTCTACGTCCTGATCCTTATCGATCGGGTCGAAGTACTGCGTTTGGTTGATGCGTGCTAGCGAGATCTCAAGAGCCCGCTGGTTATAGATGTCGCCTTCGTTCAGCAGAAATTCGCGGCGGAGCACGCGGTCGCGGGTAAAGGTGTTTCCGGTAAATTCGAGCCGCCGGAGTGAGAATTGCTTTCCTTCCTCAATGAGAATGGTGATATCGACGATGCCTTCGTTCGGGTTGTCCGGATTGTCGCGGAAGGTCGGCTCGAATTCGGCATTGTAGTTAACGAAACCCTGGTTGCCGTAAACCTTTTTCAGGTCTTCGTAAACGGCGTCTTGCAAACGTTTTCCGTCGGCGATCTCGCCTTTCTTCAGCCCGACCGCCCCGAGAATCTGCTCCTCGGAATAGATCGAGTTGCCCTCCACCTTTAGCTCGCCGACGCGGAAGATCTTTCCTTCCGTCACCGGGACGATTATCTTGAGCGTATCGTCCTTTGACGAGATAAGCGGAAGCGGCAGGACGATGAATGGAATGATACTTGTTCTCTTTACGCCGAGTCCCTCGACCACCGGTTCTCCGATGCGGGCCTGAAAGTATCCCTTTGAAAACATGTACGACCGGACATTCAACTGCAGGTCTGCCTGCAATTTTCGCATGTCCAGAATATCCTGTCCCTTAAATCTTGAGATAAGACCTGTCTTCTGCACGTACTGCATCGCACCACGCAGTTCGCTGTCCTTGAACTTTTCGTTGCCCTCGAAGATGATCTCGATGATACGCGAACGCAGTCCCTGATCGATGTCGAAAGTAACGGCGATCGAAGTGGCCGAAACCTCTTCTTCCTCGATCTTTACTGTCGCGTTCGGGTAGCCGCGTGCGGCAAGCAGTTCGCGAAGAATGCGGGTCGCACCGCGGGCCTTTACGGGATCGTAAACGGCTTCCTTCGAAATGCCGGCACGCTGCTCGCGAAATGCCTTCAGCACGTCCGATTCCTGAACGGCCTTGAGCCCGCGAAACTGCAGGTCGCGGATGATGGGCCACTCGCGGACCTCAAAGATCACGTTAACACCGCCGCGGACGCCATCGGTCGTCAGAACCTTGGTTGCTGTTTTGTCAAAGAAATTGAGCGAGAGCAGTTCGCGTAGATCGCGTTCAAGAGCCGCAGGGTCGTAAACATCACCGGGTCGGGTGCGGATGTAATAAAGAAGGTCCTCATCGCGAAGACGGCGGTTTCCCTGGATATCTACCGATTCGATGATCTGCTGTTCGTTTGCGGCGGCGGAGACGGGCACTTCAGTGCCTTTGATATCGCCTGCGGCAGCTCTGAGCGGGAGAGCCAGGATTATCAGGCTAAAAAGAGCCAGTCCGAACACGCTCACTTTCTGCATAAAATAGGAATTCCTTAAATAAAGCGATCTTGCAGGCCCGGGAGCCGGCAGAAACCTCAGTGTTAACAATTTAATTCGCTAGAATATCCAAACACTGTCGGCTTTTCAATGACGGTAAAATACGCGTCGTTTGATTCGACCGGGCAGTGTCAGGTTGCCTTTCTTACATAGCATCGGCAAAACCCCGAATTATACAGGGAAACGCACAGAAAATCGAAAGCCCAAGCGTTTCTTTTACGAAAGCTTGGGCAATTCGGTTTATTAGCGGAAGCAAGTGCTAAGGCCTTCCGGCTCGCTGAAATTGCTCCTCAAGCCCGGCGGGCAGCACCTCGCGGATGCTTAAGGCTCCATCTTTGACCGCAACCTCAACGTCGCTCATCTCTGTGATATCACCTTGTATCAGGGCTTCCGAAAGCTCGTCCTCGACGTATCGCTGGATCGCCCGCTTGAGCGGCCTTGCCCCGTAACTGCGGTCGGCACAGGTCTTATCGATGAACCAGCGGCGGGCTTCGTCGGTCAGCCGGAGCGTCATATCGCGGCCGGCAAGGCGGTGATTAAGCCGGTCGATCTCAAGATCGATTATCTGCTCGAGGTCCGCGTCGGAGAGTTCGTCGAAGATGATGATCTCATCGAGCCGGTTGATGAACTCGGGAGCAAAAGCCTGCTTTACCTCGCTCATCACCTGTTCCTCAAGTTTTTCGCGAGAGGCATCGGCACCGGCCTGAAAGCCGAGATTTCCGCGTTTCTGTATGGAACGGGCACCGATGTTCGAGGTCATTATAAAGATCGCATTGCGGCAATCGACCACCGTTCCTTGGGCATCGGTCAGCGTTCCGTCCTCAAAGACCTGCAGCAAAAGGTTGGCTACGTCCGGATGCGCCTTTTCGATCTCGTCAAAGAGCACCACCGAGTAAGGCGAGCGTCGAAGCTTTTCCGTCAGTTGTCCGCCCTCTTCGTGGCCGATGTATCCGGGAGGCGAGCCGATGAATTTCGAGACCGAATGCTTCTCCATGAACTCGCTCATATCAAAGCGGATGAGCGAACGCTCCGAAGCGAAAAGATACTCGGCAAGGCTCTTGGCGACCTCGGTCTTTCCAACGCCGGTCGGCCCGAGGAAAAGGAACGAACCTACCGGGCGGCTCGGGTTCTTCAGGCCCGCACGCGAACGGCGGATCGCCCTCGCGAGTGCTGAGATCGCGGGCCGCTGGGCGATGACGCGTTTGTGCAGCTCGGCCTCGATCTCAAGCAGCTTCTTCGATTCTTCCTCGCGGATGGACGCGACCGGGATGCCCGTCCAGCGGGCGATGGCGTCGTCAACGTCGTCCTTTGTCACCTCGACCGCGCCGAGCGAGTGCTCGATGTTGCGAAGTTCATAGGAGATAAGCTGATCCTCATTGGCGGCTACGCGCTTCCAGCTCTCGACCGCCTCCTTCCACGAAGGCTCGGCCGAGCTTTCCTGCTGATAGCGTAGCTTGGCACGCGAACCCGCTTCATCAAGCAGGTCGATGGCTTTGTCCGGCAGGAAGCGGTCGGTAATGTAACGGTTCGACTGCGAAACCGCCGCCTCGATCGCCGAACGCGTGTAGCGGACCTGGTGAAACGCCTCGTAGCGGTCAACGATGCCGCGAATGATCTCAAGCGCTTCGGCCTCGCTCGGTGGATCGACCTGAACGGCCTGGAACCGCCTTTCGAGAGCCCGGTCGCGCTCGATCGATTTGCGGTATTCTGCGGGAGTTGTCGCGCCGATGCACTGCATCTCGCCGCGGGAAAGTGCCGGTTTAAGTATGTTCGCGGCGTCAAGCGTTCCCTCGGCCGAGCCTGCTCCGACGAGCGTATGTATCTCGTCAATAAAGATGATGACGTCCGGTTCCTGCCGAACCTCGGCCATTACTTTCTTGAGCCGTTCTTCGAACTGCCCGCGGTATTTTGTTCCGGCGACAAGGGCCGAGAGATCGAGTGAAAGTATCTTTTTGTTCTCGAGAAAGGTCGGAACGGTTCGGTCGATTATCCGCTGGGCAAGCCCCTCGATGATCGCCGTTTTCCCGACGCCCGACTCGCCGATGAGCACCGGATTGTTCTTCGTCCGGCGGCAAAGGATCTCGATCAGCCGCTCGGTCTCAGGCCCGCGGCCGACAAGCGGATCAAGTTTGCCCTGCTCGGCTTCGGCGGTCAGGTTTCGCGTGTATTCGGCAAGTCCGGCCTGCTTTTGTTCACCCGGTTGCCCTTGAGCCGGGGCCGGCGGTGCAGGTATCGGCTTGGAGGTTTGTCGGACGATCTCATCGCGGACATCCTCGACCCGCACGCCGTATTTGAAAAGTATCTCTGCCGCCACGGTCTTCTCCTCGCGGAGCATTCCGGCAAGCAGGTGCTCGGGGCGTATTTTCGTGCTCTTCAAATGGCGGCTTTCTTCGCTGGCCCAGAACAGCACCTTTTTTGCCTCCGGCGAAAGGTGAAGTTCGGCAGATTGCGGGATCCGCTCGCGGACGGAGATCCGCTCCTCTACATCGCGGCGGATCGCGTCCACGGAGATCGATCTTCGGTAAGGAAAGAAGCGGGCACCGACGGTTTTATCCTCACGCATGAGGCCGAGCAAAAGATGCTCGGGGGCGATGACCTGCGACCCGTATTGAAGTGCTTCATAACGGGCAAAGAAGATCACCCTGCGTGAACGTTCTGAGTAGCGTTCGAACATAAGATGGACCTTGGCCGAAACGGTTTCCGCAATTATAGCGGATGAACCGGCGGGTTCGGCAATCGTTTATTGGATTAAGATCAACGAGCTAGCCCTATATAGTTACAAACAAAGGGTAAATCCAGATTTATTTTTTTTCGCTCTAGCTCGGCATTCGCGAGCCCGCCTCGACCACCGGGCGGCCATCGGGCTCGGCCTGCGGCACTTCGACCATCAGGGCCTCGTGCTTCTTGGCGATGTTGCCGAGCAGTTTGCCGCTCGGGGCAAGTTCGACCCGCGAGGTCAGCACCCGCGATACACGTTTCGGCAAAAGCATCGGAGCGATGCTCGCGATCGAATCCGCCAGCGAGACGATGTCGCCGCCGCCCGACCAATGCCGCCGGACGACCTCTTCGTCCGTTCGGTTGATCAATCGCAATAAGGAGAGAGCGACCATATAGATATCATCCACCTGGCCGATGAAGGGAAAAATGTCCGGGATCAAATCGAGCGGGGAGATGACATAGACGATCGCCGCGACGAAGAGCGCCTTTTCTGCGGTCGGAACTCGCGCATCCTTCAGCAACCGGCCGAGCAGGACGACCATGTTCGGCAGGAACATCAGGAAATTGCGCATCCGGCCCTTGGCCTCGCGTTTACGCTTAACGGGCCGTGCATCGCCGGCGGGTGTGATCGTTTTCTTGCTCATAACGCTCGAATTCGGAATAGCCCAAGTCTATTCAGCCGTGCCGATTTGTGCAAGTTTCCTGCCGACGGGTTGTATGCTAAATTCGCAAGCGTTAGCCTGTTAACGGAATATGATCCTCGAAAAGATCCGCCGCCGTGCCGCGGCCGACCGCCAGCACATCATTTTGCCTGAAGGCGAAGATGCCCGAACGCTCGCCGCCGCCGAGATGTGCACGCGCGAAGGCATCGCGGACATCACCGTGCTCGGCAATGAAGACCGCATCCGCACGCTTGCCGCCGAAACCGGTGCGAACCTAAACGGCATTCGCCTGATCGATCACCGCAGGAGCGACGACCGCGAACGGCTTGCCAGGCTTTACCACGAACTCCGCCGTTCCAAGGGCGTAACGCTCGAAGAGGCCGAACAGGCCGTCAGAGATCCGCTCTATTTCGGCAACCTTCTCGTCCGCGAAGGCCGGGCAGACGGCTCCGTTGCCGGTGCGACCAATACGACCGCCCACACGGTTGCCGCCGCGCTCAGGTGCATCGGAGTTAAGCCCGGCTTTAAGACCGTTTCGAGTTTCTTTCTGATGGTGGTGCCGGACCGCAAATTCGGCGTTGACGGCGCGATGATCTATTCCGATTGCGGCGTCGTTATCGACCCCGATGCCGCCCAGCTCGCCGAGATCGCGATGGCTTCGGCGGAGTCGTGCCGGGCATTGCTCGAGGCCGAACCGCGCGTTGCAATGCTTTCTTTTTCGACAAAAGGCAGTGCCGAGCACAAACTGCTCGATAAAGTGATCGCGGCGACCAAGACCGTCCGGGCACGGCTTCCCGAGTTGATCATCGACGGCGAGCTTCAGGCCGATGCAGCGATAGTCCCTTCGGTCGCCGAGTCAAAAGCTCCGGGCTCCGAGGTCGCCGGCCGAGCGAACGTCCTCATCTTCCCGGACCTCAACGCCGGGAATATCGCGTACAAATTGACCGAACGCCTGACCGGCGGCACCGCCATCGGGCCGATCCTTCAGGGCCTTGACCGCCCGTGCAACGACCTCTCCCGCGGCTGTAAGGCCGAAGACATCGTCGATGCAGTGGCCATCACGGCCGTGCAGTCACACGCGCGAAAAAAGTAGATCAATTTATCGATGGCTCAGATGCATCGCCGAGCCCTCGGGCGTAATTCCCGACAAGGCAAGCACGCCTTTCTTTTGCTTCTTTTCTTCGTACATCCGTAGGTCCGCTTCGTGCAAAAATGCCTCAAAGGCCTCGGGCGAAGTGACTTCGACCGCCGAAATGCCGATGCTGCACGCCAGCGTGTAGGGCTTGCCGCTTGTCCGATTAAATTCTTCTATTGCATCTTCAATACGGGTAACCAGCTTTTCAGAATTTTCTTCCGGAGAGCCGATGGCGAGGATAACAAACTCGTCGCCGCCCCAACGGGCGACAATGTCCGCACTTCGCACGGCCGATCTCAATATCCGTGCAAGAGCAGCGATCGCCTCCGAGCCCGCTTCGTGGCCATACACGTCATTTATCGCCTTCAGCCCGTCCATGTCGGCAAACAAAAGCGTCAGCCCGCGGGCCGTGCCGCTGTGGGCCTCAAGCCGGAGCTGCTGATTGGCAAGCTCAAGAAAGCCGCGACGGTTATAGAGCTTTGTCAGATCATCGGTAAGCGAGAGCCTGCGGAGCTTTGCCTGCGCTTCGAGCAGTTCGGTCACGTCCTGCGCATGGCCGAGCACGTATCTGCCGGTTCTTCCATCCGTGACCAAAATATTGTGGTATCGGAACGTGATCGGCTTTCCTTCCCGCGTCCGGAGCCGTATGTAGCCCTCGGCAATGCCTGCATTGTTGATCTCGCGTAGATATGCGTCAAAGTCCGGCCTGAGTTCGGGCTCGAGCATTCTGCCAAGGCTTCGTCCAACAACTTCTTCCTGCCTGAACCCTAGCGTTCGGAGAGCGGCGGGGTTTACCGAAAGCACGCGGCCTTCGGTATCGTGGGTGCAAATGATGCCCATTCCGTGATCGACGAGAGTCCGGTAAAGCTCTTCCTTTTCAGAGAGTTCATGCTCGGCTGCTTTCCGGTTTCTATCCGCAAGGTGGACCATTCGTGCGAAGTAAATGATGAATGAGACGAGCAGGATCGTAGAGACGAGCGTGCCTCCTGCCGTTCCGAAGCCGACGTTGAACCAACCCCAGTCCGTTCCCCGAACTTCCGCGAACCCGATGACCGTCGGCACAAGAACTGCAACCGGCAGAAGCCTTCTTGCGACTGCTCCGCCGAGGGTTTTGCTGAAAAAAAGCCCGATGATCAGGCTCCGCGGGTTTGCCACTAGCATTCCGGCTGAGAGAACCATGAGCGAGATCGCGGAGTGGAGAGCCATTCCGTTCGTCTTCGAAAGTCCCTGAAGTGCTTGTGCCCCGAAAAGGTGGCCGAGCAGGGCAGAAAATGCGATCGCGAGTGTAAGCACCGAAAAGATCTCGCTTAGCTGGCCGAGCACTTTCTTTCGGCAGAGAAATGCTATCGCCGGGCCCGCTGCCATCAATCCTAGGGCCGTGTGTGGGGCCATTCGCCCGGGGTTAATCTCGTAAACGACCGACTGGGCAAAATGGAGAAGGATACCGTCGATCCCAAGGCCGGCATCGAAGAGATACTCCGCAAACGTCAGGCTGCCGACCAGGAACGATACACCACCTGCGATCGCAGCTGCTACCCGGCAACGCATTGTGGGCCGTTCAAGCCCGCAAAGCACCAGAACCCCAGCCATCATCAGCAGGCAGGCAGCCGTATTCGGCACCATCACCGGAAGATCGGGGTGAAGGCGCGTCAAAAGCGATGAACTTATCGTCCATCCAAAAAGAACCGTGGCGGAAACGGAAACAACGAACAGCGACGCGAATATCCGGATCAGACGACGTGGGTCGTTAAAAAGAGAGTGGGGATGCATTATGGGAGTCATCCTTAAAATTCGATCTAAATTTTCGCCGTCAGGGAGCAGGAGCCTGCGGAACACTTATAATACAACACCCATTCAAATAAGTAAAGTAATGTTTTACAGTGTTGTACCTAATTATGGGTATGTTCCGGTAAAAAGGCAGCAATACGGAGCGGCCCGCCCGAGCCGCCTTTGATCTTCATCGGGAACGCAAAAACGTGGAAGCCTCTCGGGGGAAGCCCGTCCATATCGCCGACGTTCTCAAATGCCGGTATATTGTTCGTCATCAGTGCGACATGTGCCTCAAAGGTCGTTGATTGCCCGCGGTCGATGCTTGCCGTGTCGATGCCGACAGCTTTGATCTTTCTGCTCTCGACCAGCCACTTTGCGGCCGAAGGATCAAGGCCCGGAAAATGAAGGTCTTTGACGGCATCCGGCCCCTTTTGGTCGGTGCCGAGATAGGTTTTAAGGTCCGGCCAGCGTTTGGCAAAGCCGGTGCTAAAGAGAATTATCGATCCCTCGGCGATCTGCCCATTCGCCGCTTCCCAGGCTTTGATATCCTCCGTCGAGATCAGGTAGTCGCGGTCGGCCTCGGCCTTGGCGGCTACGTCGATCTTGACTCCCGGGCCGATCAGTTCTTTGATCTCGATCTGGTCGGCGGTCTTCTTGCCCTCGGCAAAATGGATCGGTGCATCGAGATGTGTGCCGCCGTGCTCGGCACCCGAGAAATTGTAAGCCGAATAATAAAAGCCCTTGTCCGTCTTTCCTTCCGCGACCGTTGTTCGCTTGAAAGGTTCGGCCGTCACCCAATAGACGGTCTTCTCGTCAAAATCGTGCGTCAGGTCGATCCACTGCCCGGCAAACGGATCCGCTGCCGGCTTTCCGCAGCTTACGGCAAAAAGTAGTGCCGCCGCGGCAAGGTATGCTTTTTTCATCTCTTTGTCCTCTTTTCGAAATCCCGTTCATCGGCCTGCGGGCCGCCTTTCGCGAAGGTCGAAACGCTCGCCCGACCTCAAAAAACTGACGTGAAGGGGCTGCCGGCCATTGCGCGTATGAACGAACATTACCTGCGTTTTACCAACGACCTTCAGGCGACGATTGTCCTCGATCAGGACGGCCGTGTCCTCGTCGATACCGATCCCGAGCATCCGCGGATTCTCCATCACGAGTCCGAAGAGCCGGTTATGCCGTTGGCGTACGAGGAAATGCTGGTCGAAGATCACATTTGGCACCAGCCCGAGGCCTTTCCTGACACCAACGTTCTTTCCGTCGAGGAGTTTCAGGTCGGCGTCGCCGGTCATCATCGGGTCTGACATCACGGCAGCTCCGGCACTCGTCCCGCCAAAGGGCGTTCCGGCTGCATATTTCGCCCGGAGGCTCGTCAGGAGCGGCTCATCCGCAAGCACATCCATAATTCGGTTCTGGTCTCCGCCGGAGAAGAAAACGCCGCTCGCCTGCTCAAGCATTCGCACGAATTCCGCTCGCCCTTTTTCGTCGAGCGGCCGCCGGGGAGCATCGAGAACATTTCCGGCACCCGCCTCGGTGAACTGCTTCTTGAGCGATTCAAAGCTCTCGTCCGGAACGCCGCTTGCCCAGGTGATGACGAGTATTGTCGATCGCTCCCCGCCGCTCCACGCGACGAATTGCCGCATCGCCTCGGCTGGCCGCTCGCCGCCGCCGATGACGAGCAGCCGCTGTTGTCCAAAGCCCGCAAGCGAGCAAAGGCACACGAGGGCCGCGATCAAAAGCGAACGGCCCACTCCGAAATTCTTTCTTCGTCCCAGTGTTCTCATTATGTGAGGCTGTTATTTCTCCGTTCGGTTTGAGTGGGCAGCGATCGCCAGCCAACGGCCGTTCGAGTTAACGAAGGTGATCGTGTAATGAAGCACGAATGGCTCGGCGGCGACGCCATTATTTTCGACCTGCCGAGGCGAAACGCCGCGAACGATGGCGGTGTCTCCAAACACCGTGGCCTCAACGTCCCTGAACTCGCGTTTGATGTATTTCATTTTCCCCGAGACATACCGTTCGATGAACTGCTCGAGCGGCGTCTTGATGCCGGTGCTGTGCGTCCAGTTGAAGGCCGGATGTGCGAGTTCGCGAACCGCTTTCGCGTCATTTGCCGCAACCGCGTCCTGAAACGCCTTTTCTGCCGCTAAGACCTCGGCCTTTGCCTCGTCCTCGCTCTTCCGCATCGGCGTCGCCTGCCATGCGATAGCCTGCCAGCGGCCGTCGCGCTTGAGGAATGTGCCGGTGTTGAGGTGGTTCGTTACTGTCTTTTTACCGCCGCGTTCGGTCGTAGTTCCGACAAGTTTGAAGGCGACGACCGCGGTATTGCCGTGGACCTGGATCCGTACGTCTTCGGCGTTGTATAGCGTTACCGGGTCGGTCGGCTTTGCCGGCGGCGCCGAGCGGACGCCCCGCATCAACTCTTCCTTGCCCGTTCGCTGCCCGACGCCGCGGGTGTAGATCAATTCATCCGCCCAGAAGCGGTCGTGGACCTCGGCATCATTACGGCCGGCACCGTCGAGAAATTCGGTCAAGAGTTTCAAGAGGTCGGCCGCGTCCCGCGAGCCCTGGCCCGAGGCCGCTCCGGCAAGTCCGGCCACGAGTATTACAAAGATGATCAGCTTTTTCATTTGCCGAGCATCTTAGCCGAAACCGTGATTTAATTAAAGTATAAGCTCACCTGTGGTGCAGCCATCGGCCCAATCCTGCGGGTCCTTTACCGCCCCTGCAACGACCTCTCTCGCGGCTGCAAGGCCGAAGATATAGTCGATGCAGCGGCGATTACCGTCGTGCAGTCACAGGCTGGAAAAAGTTATTGGTGATTATTGTAAGAGCTTGCTAATGACTTGTTCTTCTCTGTCAGGCCGGAGTTTGCCGACCCATGAATCGGTAACGATGCCGCTCGCGTTAGTAAGCAGGAGCGTTGGCGTTGAGCGAACGCCGATTGATTGCAGCGAGGACTGTTTTACGGCATCGATCTGAACACCGTGTTCTTTCAGGTATTCGCGGGATTCTTCGACCGATTGCGGTAGAACCGCAACAACACTAACGTCTTTCGATTTAATTTCTTCCAGCAGCCGCTTATAGAATGGAGCGCTTTCCGTGCAATAACGACATTTCGTCGAAAGATATAGAACAAGCGACTTTTTATTCTGAAGATTCAAGCCGTCAATCGGAATCGGTTTTCCGACCGGCGATATTTTTTCGGTAATTGTATTGGGATTTGACTCGGCAGCCGTCGCAGGGATGCGCCTCGGCCCATCAGCAGAACCAGTCGCGTCGGTCGGTGACGTAAACTGTTTAACAGTGATAACGCTAAGCATAACTGCAATCAGTATGATCGCGAGATTTGCTGACAATTGAATTCTGCGAAAGGCTTTTTTCATCAACGTCTTGCTCCATACTCCCGGAGTACCTGAACGACCGCGACACGATTTCCAACGATTGCTTTCGTAAGAGGCGTTATTCCTCGGGAATCACGTGCGTTTACATTTGCACCCTTTCTCAATAGTTTAGTTACGATTCTAGTGTGCCCGCCCCGTGCGGCATACATCAATGCCGTTTGTCCCGTGCTTTCCCGCGCTTCCAGGGAAATGTCGGCCCGCAATAAAGCCTCAACTAATTCCGAATTCCCAGTTTTTACGGCGGCGACCAAAAGCGGAGCGCCATGACGGTACCGGGAATCATTCAGTAACGACAACTGCGTAACAGGCGCCAGATCTCTTACCACATCAACGTGGCCGTTTAATATGGAAAACATGATTGCGATCTTCCCATCCTCGCGAATGTAATTCGGGTTCGCACCTCTTGCAATCAGAGCGCGTACTATTCGACCGTTCCCGCTGGTTGCCGCATACATCAATGGCGAAGAACCGTTTGTGGCGGCCGTATTCGGATTAGCACCCGCTTGAAGCAGCATCAATGCGATCTCCTCGTGTCCTTGCCACGCGGCAAACATCAGAGCGGTCATTCCCTTGTCTTCAGGGCCTGGCGGCGTGTTCGGATCGACCCCGTTTCGCAGCAATGCTCGGACATTAGCGGTGTCTCCTTCGAGAGAACTCACGAGCAACTGATAGTCAGGATGTAAGTTGGTTTGCGAATAGGCTTTCGTGCCAATAGAGTTGGATAAAAGCGTCAGGCATACCAATAAGCCGATCAAAAAAGCGGATATTGTAATCGGGATTTTCATAGATCACCTCTTGCTGGTGGGTTATTCGCAAACCCAAACGGTTTGATCGGGATCGCAATATGGCTCTTCACTTTCACATATTTCCTGGGGAACGCCGTAAGCGTCATTTTCCCAGTAACAATAATCCCAACCACCGTAACACTGCCCCTCGACCGTCACCCATTCACAATTCGGTTCACAGCCGTTGATGCAGTCATTGCAAGGGCATCCGCCGCAACCGACCTCGCAATCGTTGCATGGGCATTCAGGCGGAGTTGGTTCGGGGCCGGGAGTCGGTGTCGGGCTTGGGCATCCGTCAATTCCCGCGCAGTCCGGGTCATTACAATCTACGTCCTCATCGCAATCATTACTAAGACCATCGTCACAAGCCGTCTCCCTCCATACGCCATCATTCAATGTACCGGAAGGCCGGGCAGGATCATCTGGACGACAATCATAACCGTTGCATTCAGGAATAAGGACTCCGTCGCCGTCCGTGTCGCAGTGCGGACAAACCTGCGGATCTTCATTGCAATCAGAGTCCCGGCAGTCTGGATATCCGTCACAATCATCATCCACACCGTCCTGACAATTGCCCTCCACAAACTCGCCATTTACCTCTACACCAGGTAACAACGGATTGCCGGGATGACAGTCGGGCCCATCACAAGGCACGTCGAGCACTTCGTCTCCATCGGTATCACATTGCTGCTCACAAACTTTTTGAATAGTACAACGATCTTCTCGACAATCAGGACTCCCGTCGCAGTCGTTATCGATTCCATCCGTGCACTCGGATTCAAAGCCTTCGATTCCTTCACCATGGCCCGTTGGTACACACTCGGGCGGAGGCCCTCCATCATTACAGTCTTCTACTACGGCTTCCCAGATATAACTATCTTCAGGAAGGTCGCACGGCACAAGGACGAAATCAATAGATTTGCATTCATAACCAGGAATATTCGAACATTCCGGAGCGGTGCTTACCCACTGAACCGTCAAGTGGTTTTCAACGTCATCGGGGATGTCCGGATTATTAATACAACCGCCGTTTGTGTATTCATGAGCTTTTTGGCAGTTATCAAATTCGCAACCGTTCCCGTGTGGACACCATCCCTGATCAACAACACCTCCGCTAAAACTAAAAATCTGAGGATTAACTTCGAATAGAGGTCCGACAAAAAGTGGATTTTCGACGGTAGAAGACAAGGAGGAAAACTGAAAGGCCGCATTAAAGCCGTCGTTAGGGGAAGTCCCACTCGGAAAATTTAGTTTTTTTTTGAGAACCCTTGTCCATTAGAAAAGTAGCCACTACCATCTAGGTACCGCACGCCGCTAAACCCAAGCCGGTATAATTGAACCGGCTGATAATTGACCTTATTCCTACGCCGCGCTACCTTACGACGTTTGTAGTAACTCAGGTCGAACATATGTGAAGCCGCAGGAGCTATTACCGGATCGGTTTCCAATGTCTTTGCTAAATTGTAATCCCGCCTGCCAAAAATAAGGGGCATAGTAACATAGGCTCTCTTGCCGTCAGGTGCGATTCTAACCTCTTCATTTATTTCTTCCAGATGGAGTCTCAGCCATACAATGGAACGATCACCCGTGTTCGTTACTTTGATACGGATTTTGTCAGGATAATCTTCCGCCTTTTCCGGCGCAATGATTTCAATCTTCAGCGGCATGTTGTTCGGGATCGCATTCTCAATTTCCGGCACTTGCGAAAATACGGCGTGGCCAGGTGCGACAAGCAGAATGACCGATACGAACAGACAGCTAACGAGGGCGGGAATGACCGATTTCATATTTTTCTCCGAAGAAACGGAATAGTCGGGTAACGACGCGAAACGAATCTGTGCTCTGAGAGTAAAAAAAAAAAGTTTCCTTTGTCAAGACTTTTTTTCGAGGTTTGTGAAAGTTCCAATAAAGAGCTCTAGATGCGGATTTCTTGCAACAAGAAGTCGTTTCTCGGAGTCGGACAAACCGCCTGTAAATTCCTGTACCAGACTGCTTTCCACAAGTGCAAAATCACTCCCATTTCGTAAAAAGCGCGGATCGCTGAACTGTAGCTCCAGCATAGCTACGTCTATCAGCCAGTAAACACATTTGTTTGAAAAAGCTTCCGGGAATGTTTGCTGTGACGGAAGGCCAAGCACGTACGTAACTAGAAACTGGTCGCCGTGCCGTGCGATAACAAACGGGTCTTGACAAGGGGGCTTAGGTATTTTCGGCAATTCATTGATTAATCTCTCTCGCCGAGCGATATATTCGTCACTAATCCCGAATGGGATTGGTTTACAAAAACTCCAGATAAGCAATCCGACAAAACAACTCGCCGCAAGAGATCTGAAAAATATCGTTTTTTCCTGCAGCAGCCTTAACGCAAGCGGAGCGGCAACCGACGCCTGAATAAAAGCAAGCGTATCGAGCCGACCAAAAACACCCTGAACACCGCTGCGGTGATTCAAAAATGGATTCAGAGTCGTAAACAGAGACCAGATCAGTACCGAAAATAGAACAATTGCGGTTTCACGATTTCCCTCAAGGCCCCGTAATCGTAAAGTGATTACCCCCACCGCAACCGAGACAACCAGCATTATCGTTTCCGGAAAATTTAACTCGCGAGACGGCAAAAGCGGATAAGCAAGCAGTTCGGTTCTCAGCATGGAGGGAATCTCAAAAATTGGCTGAAAAAGGACTATTGCCGGAATGACAAAGATAATGAGACCAAAAGAAATAGCCGCTATCCGCTCGAAATTATTTCGCGGCGAGATCAGGAATTTCGACAGGACTAGGCTCAAAATAATTATCGGGATAACAAGTAACGCAGAGCGGTGAGCTAGAATCGCCCCGGCAATGAGCGAAAGCGAGATGATCAGCCAAAGTCTCTTTCCATTTTCGCGAAACTTTGTAATCGCAAATGCCCCCCATGCAAGACAAACCAATGCACCCAGATTATTAAGAAACTCCGAAACATAATACAGATGCAGATTGGAAAAGGCCGCAATCGACAATCCCAATAACCCATGCCAGCGATTCTTTGTGACAGTCGAAACGAGGTTGAAAATGCCGATACAAAGAGCACACTGAAGAATTAAAGTGCCTGCTTTGATCGCAAAAACCACATCGCTAAATATATGGGCAAAAATCGAAAAGAAATAGGTTAGGGCAGTTGAGTATGTCGGATAATATAACTTTCCATGAACGAGAAATGAACTGACTTGCTGTGCGTAA
This sequence comes from Acidobacteriota bacterium, assembly GCA_019639135.1. GTDB lineage: Bacteria > Acidobacteriota > Blastocatellia > Pyrinomonadales > Pyrinomonadaceae > OLB17. The sequence continues at coordinate 58,429 of JAHBSL010000004.1, read as the reverse complement.
AAATATCCATCGATGCCGACGGCCACATCCGTTTTGAACAACAGAATTGCATCCGAAAGAACTGCTCCGACGAGAACTGTAACGACACTCAATGTCAGGAACCAGAATTGCAGTTTTCCGTCAGATTCATTCATAAAATTCGTTCAGTAGATTTGGGGTTCGTCCGGGGGGCGGGTTTTCCAACGCTTGTGTATCCAGAGCCATTGGTCGGGGTAGCGGCGGATGATCGCCTCGATCTCGCGGGTGAAGGCTTCGGTAGTGGCGAGGATGTCGGCCTTGCGGTCGCCGGTTATCGTCGGCTCGATCGGGTCGCCATGGACGAACTTGTACTTCCCGGCATCGGGGTCGTAAACGCAAAAACACGGGAAGATAAGCGCTCCCGAACGGATCGCCATCAGTGCCGCACCGCTCGTCGTGCAGGCCGGAATGCCGAAAAAAGGCACGAAGACACCGCCTTGCCGGCTCGAGTTCACATCGACCAGAGCACCGAGAAAGCCGCCCTCGCGGAGTATCGAGATCGCCGTCATCGCCGAGTTGCTCTTGTTGATCGGCCGGGCGCCGAAACGTGTCCGCAGCGAGTTTGCCATATCCTCGATCAGCGGATTATCGATCGGCCGGGCAAGAAAGCTGATAGGCTCATAGAGTATCGCAAAGCCCTGAACGAGCAGTTCCCAGTTGCCCATGTGGCCGGTCGTGATCAGGATGCCGCGTCGCTCTTTCTTCACCTTTTCGTATAACGCGTCGATCTCCGGCCCGAGGTCGAAATCGACGATGTCCCGAATGTTCTCCGGTGTGATCTTTCTTAACTGGCTAGCCTCGCCAAGCACTCGGCCGAGGCTTTCGAAAGTTCCGCGGGCCGTCCTCAGCCTTTCATCAGCCGACATTTCCGGGTATGCGAGTTCGAGGTTTCTGATTGCGACCCGCCGCAGCCCGCCGAGAACCCGAAAACCGAGCCGCCCGACCGCAACACCGAGCCAGACCGCCCACCGCCGCGGCAGCAGCGACAGCGCAGTAAAAATGCCCTTTGCGACCGCGAATTCGGTATATATCTGCAGTTTCCCCTTCCGGGCCATAAGCCATTGTTGTTCCACGCCTTGCGGTAAAGCAAGCCGCATCAGCGACTTGCTGCGATTCTCTTACAAAACTCTTACAATCGGTCGGCCGAAAAGCTGTTAGGCTAAAAGTGCGGCAATTCTCCCGCCGCAATAAATTTTTTCGGGGGATAGATGAGAACAGCAATTTCAAACCGGGCGGGCGCAGACTCGCTTAACCTCACAACCTTATTTTTCGTCGTCGTCTTTCACGTTCTGGCCGTCGGCGCGTTTTTCACCTTCAGTTGGCAGAATCTTGGCGCGTTTCTCGTTCTCTGGTGGGTCTCGGGCAGCCTCGGCATCGGCCTCGGGTATCATCGTCTGCTTACGCACCGCGGTTTCAAGGTGCCGAAGTGGCTCGAATATACTCTCTCTTTGTTCGGCACGCTTGCACTTCAGTCCGGGCCGCTGAGTTGGGTCTCGACGCACCGCATTCATCATGCCTTTACCGATCAGGAAAACGACCCGCACAGCCCGCGGCATGGCACCTATTGGGCTCATATCGGGTGGATCTTCCGCGGCACTTCGCAGAACCAGACAGAGGAGACGATGCGGCGCTATTGCCCTGATATGATCGACGACAACGTCCATCGCGTCCTCAATCGGTTCTACTGGGTTCCGACCGTGGTCGTCGGTGTCGCCCTGCTCGCCATTGGCGGTGTCGGGATGCTCTTCTGGGGCATTTTCCTTCGGACTGTGATGGGCTGGCACTTTACCTGGCTGGTCAACTCGGCAACGCATCTCTGGGGCAGCCGCCGCTTTGAAACGCGGGACGACTCGCGAAACAACGGACTCGTCGCCGCACTTTCCTGGGGCGAAGGCTGGCACAACAATCACCACGCTCATCCGCGTTCGGCCAGGCACGGCCTCGCCTGGTATGAGATCGACATCAACTGGATACAGCTCCGTTTGCTTGAGATGGTCGGCCTCGCCAGGGACATTTATGCCTACGACACCAAGAAGCAGAAAGAGCGAAAACAGGTCAAGCTTGATGCCGTAACGGACGCCGCTTGACCCGTGGCAACCGCACTCGATTGGGGCAAAGGTAGAAGTTTCGCTTTTACTTTTGCCCTTTTCGCTTCTAATCTTGGGCTTTTAGCGATGCAGCGGCGAAAGTCAGCCATTTTCTTCCTCATTCTCGGCATTAGCCTCAGCACTCTTGCCGTTGCGCTCAATGTTGGCTGGATCATTCTCAACCTTCGCCAGGTCGTGATGCTGATCCTCGGTATCATCTTCTTTGCCCTGATCATTACCGGGCTTATCCTGAACACGATCTTTCTTATCCGCGAGATCCGCCGCAGCGAGCAGCACGACGCGTTCCTTAACGCCGTCACACACGAGTTGAAAACACCGATCGCCTCGATCCGCCTTTATCTTGAAACGCTGCGCAGTCGCGAGGTCGAGCCCGAGCGGCGAGCCGAATTTTACGACATAATGCTCAAGGACAGCGACCGTTTGCTAAATACTGTCGAGCAAGTGCTTGAAGCAAGCCGTGCCCGCTCGCGGGGCGAATTCACGGCCAACGAACGCATCGATATTTCAGTTCCGATCCGTGAAGCGGCCGAGGTGATCACAAAGCGCTATGCGCTCGATGAAGGCGACATCCGCATCACGCGCCCGGCGGAACCGCTCTTCATCTCCGGTGACCCGGCGGAGATCGAAACCGTTTTTCTCAACCTGCTCGACAATGCCGTCAAATACTCGCCCGATGAACGTCGCATCGCCGTCCGCATTCGCCCCTCGGCCGGCGGAAAAAAGGTTGACGTCTTTGTCCGCGACCAGGGCATCGGGCTTGATCCCTCCGAGTTCAAGCGCATCTTCCGCCGCTTTTACCGCGTCAGCGATGAACGCGCAAGGGCGATAAAGGGCACCGGGCTCGGGCTTTATCTTGTCCGGTCTATCGTAAAGAAACATGGCGGCCGTATCCGTGCCCAAAGCAAGGGCGAGGGCCGCGGGACGACCATACTTGTCCGCTTTCCGGCCGCTGAAACGAAATGAAGATACTGATCGTCGAAGATGAAGAGCACCTTGCCACCGGACTCAGGTTCAACCTCGAGGCCGAAGGCTTTGAGACGTCCGTTGCCGGCGATGGCGAAACGGCTCTCGAACAGATCGCCGGCGGCAGGTTTGACGCCATTGTGCTTGATGTGATGCTGCCGGGCATCGATGGGTTTGTGGTCGCCCGAACGCTTCGCGAACGGAGCGACTTTACGCCCGTGCTGATGCTGACGGCACTTGGCCGGCCCGAGGATGTCATAAAGGGCTTCGAGGCCGGTGCCGATGATTACCTGCCGAAGCCCTTTGACCTCAACGTCTTTCTCGCACGGGTTCGTGGGCTTATCCGCCGGAGCGGCTGGCAGGCTGCGGGCGAACAAAAGGCCGCTGATGAATATGACATCAACGGCCGCACCATCGACCTCGCCAATCTCGAGCTTCGCCACGGCGGCGGCTCCGAGCGGCTAACCCTGATGGAAGCAAAACTTCTTCGCTACTTGATCGAAAATGCCGGCCGGGCCGTTTCCCGCCGCGAGATCCTCGACGACGTCTGGGAACTCCACGCCGATACCGACACCCGCGCCATCGATAACTTCATCGTCCGCCTCCGCCGCTATCTCGAGGACGAACCGAACAACCCCCGCATCCTCCAGACCGTCCGCGGCATCGGCTACCGCTTCAACCCGCCCGAGTCGTGACTTTCCCTGTACTCTCTGCGAAAATATGACCATATTTTCGGCCCGCGCAACCGTAGAGAATGAACAATTGGCTTTTCGAGAATCTAATTTGTCCCCGCGACCGCAGTTCCCTAAAGAGATCTGACGGAGGTTTGGTTTGTGAGAATGGACATATTTATCCGGTCATTTCGGATGTGCCGATAATGCTGATCGAAGAGGCAGAAAGCACGCACGATTATATAAAGCGCACATTTGAGGCGGTCAAGGATAATTCTGTGCTCACCGAAGCCGACCGCTCAACACAAAACACCGACGCTATCGATCCCTTTGTTCAGGGTGAAATTCCTTATACCTCGGGCATTCTGTATTTTTCGGTTCAAAACCGTTTGGAGCGCTATCCTATCCCGCATCTCAGGCTTCCCGAGGGAAACGGTGCAACCTTGCTCGATATTGGCTGCAATTGGGGACGATGGTGTGTTGCCGCGGGCCGTTTAGGATATCGGCCGATCGGGATCGATCCGAGTCTGCGGGCTGTGCTCGCAGCCAAAAGGGTTTGCAAACAGCTAGGCGTCGAAGCTGATTTCGTTGTCGGTGATTGTCGGTTCCTTCCTTTCCGGTCGGGTGCATTCGATACCGTTTTCTCTTACGGCGTTTACCAACATTTAAGCAAGGACAATACGAAGATCTCGATCGAGGAAGCCGCGAGAGTATTAAAGCCCGACGGCAACTCGTTGATCCAGATGCCGAACGTTTACGGTCTTCGGCAATTTTACAACTACTGGCGTCGCGGATTCTCCGAGGGCGAAGGTTTCGATATCCGCTATTGGAAACCCTCGGAGATCCTTTCGGTTTTCGAACGGCTGATCGGGCCGACAAAGATGACCGCCGATTGCTATTTTGGCCTCGGCCTGCAATCGAGCGATGCCGATCTTTTCCCGGTTCACTATCGCTTTCTCGTACGAACTTCTGAGGCTATCAGGAAGGTGAGCGACCGGGTAAAACCTCTGGCTCGGGCCGCCGATAGCGTTTACCTTTACTCTACAAAGAATTGAACTCGTTTTCATGAGCGTAATTTTAGGAATCAACTCCAATCACGCGGGGTCGTCCGCGTCTGTGGTCGTAGATGGCATTCCCGTCGCCGCCATTGCAGAAGAGCGCCTTAACCGCATTAAATATTTTGCGGGATTTCCGGCACTCTCGATAACCCGTTGTCTCGAGATCGCAGGGCTGAACCTCTCTGACGTAGAGCATGTTGCCGTTGGTCGTGACTCGTCCGCCAATCTGCATAAGAAGCTGGAGTTCGCCATCCGCAACCCTGCGAAGCTGCTGAATCTTGCCTCGATCCGCCGCAAGAGCAAGGCCTTTGACGACCTTGAGACCATGATCGCCGACCATTGCGGAGTTGATAAAGCGAGTTTGCGGTTCAAGCAGCACAACGTCGAGCATCACCTTGCACACACCGCAAGCGCTTATTTTGCTTCCGAGTGGGAACACTCGGCGGGAATAACCATAGACGGCTCCGGAGACTTCGTTTCCTGTCTGTTTACCGAGTGCGAGGGTAACGAGATCCGCCCGATCCGCAAGGTTTTCGTTCCTCATTCGCTCGGGACCTTTTATACCGCCGTTTGCCAGTTCATCGGCTACGGAAAGTATGGCGACGAAGGCAAGGTGATGGGCCTTGCCCCGCTAGGCGAGGACACGTATCGGGATTTCTTTGAGCGTGCCGTTATCCCAACCGAGAAAGGCTTTGACCTCAACCCCGATTACTTTCTTCCCTTCGGTGCGAATCAGGGGATGGAGATCAACGAAAATGGCGAGATGATCGTTCACCGTCTTTACTCGGACCTTTTCATCAAGACGTTCGGAGAGCCGCGTGAACGGCATTCGGAGATCACGAAACGTGACGAGGACATTTCCTTTGGGCTTCAACGCGTCTTTGAGGATCGGTATATGCACCTTCTGCGTTTGCTGCACAAGGAAGTTCCGGTTACGCGCGTTTCGATGGCCGGCGGCTGCGCCTTGAACTCGGTTGCCAATGGCAAATTGCTGACCGAGACGCCCTTTCGCGAGACGTGCATTCAGCCCGCCGCCGGAGACGATGGCCTCGCACTCGGTGCCGCCTTGTATGTGAGCAATTCCGTACTTAAAGAAGGCGTCCGGTGGAAGATGGAAAATTCCTACCTCGGTGACGAATATTCGGACGACGAGATCAGGAACGAACTCTCAAAGTATGACCTTGAGTTCCAAGAGTTGACCCGCGACGAACTGCTTGACCGAACGTCCGAAGAGATCAAAAATGGAATGGTCGTCGGTTGGTTTCAGGGACGTATGGAATGGGGGCCGCGGGCACTCGGGAACCGCTCGATCCTCGCCCATCCCGGCTTTCCGAATATGAAGGACATTCTCAACGCACGCATCAAGCACCGCGAGGCCTTCAGGCCTTTCGCCCCTAGCGTGCTAGCCGAAAGGCAGACCGATCTCTTCGAACACGACCACCCTTCGCCCTTCATGCTTCACGTCTATAAGATCAAACCGGAATGGCGCGAACGCCTATCGGCGGTCAACCACGTTGACGACACCGGAAGACTCCAAACGGTCAGCCGGACTGAGAATCCTTTATATTACGATCTCATTACCGCATTTGACCGCAAGACGGGAATTCCCGTTATCCTTAATACAAGCTTTAATGAGAACGAGCCCATCGTATGCAAACCTTCGGAAGCGATCGAGTGCTATCTTCGGACACGAATGGATGTGCTTGTCATCGGCTCGTTTTTTTGCAAAAAGCCGGACGCCGGAGAAACAAAATGAGGATTGAAATTATCCCATCGCTTAAAGGCTACGTTGTCGAATGGTCGGAACACGGGCGGTACTTGCTCTCTCGCCGTAACGAAATATTTGAATGTCAGGAGATCGGCGGCGAGCTTAAAAGGATAGGCAAGATCGCCGCTCCGGGCTGGAAGGAAATGGCCAGCCGTTCGCGGCTTGCCCAGCGGCTTTTCCGCTTCATGGTCTCGAATCTACTGCCGCTGCCGAATGGCGAGATCTTTGTTACCTTCGACAAGTCGGTCGGCGTTTTGACCGAGGATGGTGAGTATCGCGAACTCAAAGGTCTAGAAAGGCCTTGTCGCGTTCTTCGCTCCGCCGCTGCCTTGGCCGACGATGGAAATATCTATTTCGGAGAGTATCTTGACAACGCCGAACGCGGAGAAATGCGTATCTATCGCTTTACGCCGGGAAGCGATGAACTTGAAACGGCCTATAAGTTCGGGAATGGCGAAATACGCCACATCCACGGAATTTATCTCGATCCTTTTGACCGCTCACTCGTTTGCCTGACGGGCGATGCCGACCCGGAATGCAGGATGCTTAGAAGCCGCGACGGCTTTAATTCGCTAGAACAGATCGGCGGCGGCGACGAGAGTTGGCGAGCCGTAAGCGCTCTTTTCACTCCGGACGCCATCTACTATGGCACCGATGCCGAGTATCGCGAGAACGAGATCATCAGGCTCGACCGCGAATCGGGCCAACGGAAGGTTTTGGGCAAGGTCTCGGGAACGGTCTTTTACTCACGCAAGGTCGGCGACAACCTTCTCTTCGGGACGACCGCCGAAGACGCACCGGCACAAAAAGAGAACGTCGCGGCCATTTACTGCGTTGACCGCGACGACAATTTGACCGAGGTCGTAAAGTTTCCGAAAGACCGCTGGCACAAAGCCCTGTTTCAATTCGGCACAATTGCCTTTGCTTCGCCGATCGAGCACCCCAACTCTGCATTTTTCTCGCTCGTCGCCACACACAACGACGGCCGCACCTACCGCATCGCATAGCGATAGCCAACATTTCAACCTGACAAGATCTTTCTGTCGATGACCTTTATCTCTCGGCGCCAGTTGGAGTGGAGGACGAACTGCCACATTTCGATCTCGGGGAGAAGGGCGGCGGCGAAGCGTTCGAGCTCGCGGTGAAATGAGAGTGCGGGAGCGGCGATGTAAATGAGTGCGGGCCGGTCGGCTATCTCACGCGGGCCAAAAAGACCGGCCGCCCGGAGCACGCCCCGGCGACGCTGGAGCTCGATCCGCCGCCAGTAATCGGCCGCTTGAAAAACGCTGTCGCGGTCGGGCTGCGACTTTAGCTCGATGATCACCAGCCGACCGTCGCGGCGAAGTGCTAGCAGGTCGATGCGTTCGCCCGCCGAGCGAAACTGGTTATAGACCGGTGCGAGGATCAGATTGCCGTCAAGCCGGCGGATGTCGCGGCGGAGCGTCGATTCGATCCAGGCCTCGGGCCGCAGGCTGTAAAGCTCGTGACGCGGCGTTTCGGGTTCGGGGTCGCGATTGCGGTGTAGCAGGTCGAGCATGTCGTGAAAGGCCGCCCGCGTTTCCTCATTTAGCGGCCTTCGCTGCCGCCAGAGCCCGAACCATGCATGCTCCTTTCCGCCGAGCCTCCGCGTTCGCAAAAACGGCAGCCCGCGGAAGCGGAGCGTCTCGCCGTGCCGCGAATAGATGATGTCGATATTGTCCGGCGAGCGTTCGAGCACCTCGGCGGCCAGTTCGCCGGGCACAAGCTCATCCGGAAGCGCGAGCTTGCCCGGCTTTTCACGCCATAGCTCGGCGAGGTTCGGTATCTGCATCCGCCCGATGGTCTCGGCCTCGTCGCGGTCGGTCCAGGTCAGAAGCTCAAGCGAATTCCGATAACCCGGTCGGAGCAATGCGGCGAGCTTTCTTACCCTCGCGATCTGCCGCTTCTCGCCGGCGATGGCAATGCGGTCAAGCGGGTTCTTTTTTCTCGACCGAAGCTCATCGAGCCGCTTGATCGCCGCCGCGAGCAGTGCCTCGTGGCTCATCCGGCCGGTGACATCCGCCAGCACCGCCTCTTCGGCCTTGCCGAGGGCGAGCGTTATGTTCGCCAGCCTTCCGTTATATGCCGCAAGCGCGACCTTGCGGACCTGAGCCTCACGTTCCTCGGACGCCGCTCGGGCGATCTTCCCGGCTCGCTCAAGCCTCGCCAGCTCGACCTCAAGCCCGAGCTCCGCCGCACTCTGCCGCGGTATCAGCCGAAGCGTTTCGCGGCTCGCCCCAAGCCCGCTTGCAAGATCAACCTCAAGCTCCACTCCATCCGCCCTCGCCCCGATGAGCCGCCGTACCCGAAAACCATCCCGCGCAAAAAACCCGAAACGCCATCGCCCCGCCGCTTCCTCAAGCTCGACCTCATCGCTCCGCAGCGTCACCACCGCCCCGTCCTCAAACACCCCGAGCCACTCGACCCGTGCGCTCAGCAACTCGCGAAGTGAATCAGGTTCTACCATTCGTGGTTCGCGGCGAAGTATTCCATCATCGCTTCGGCCCAGTCGGCATAGCCTTTTTCCGAGGGGTGAACGCCATCGGCGAAAAAGCCTTCAAGATTTAGTTCACGCGGCTGAGGGTAATAGAAAACGCGTTCCATCGCGGCGGTCAGCTCGCGGACATTCGCGTCGTGAGTTTTCGAGAGTTCCCAGAGAATGCCCTTGATCGGCTGCGGTATCGAGGTGGACATCCCGATCATCGGGCAGTTCGATAGAAAGGTCACTGGCCGACTCGTCCGCTCGTGAAGCAAGCCGAGGAACTCGGTCATATCGCGGCGAAATTTCTTCGGGCTTGAGAGCTTGAGCACGTCGTTTCCGCCGAGCCCGACGAGTGCATAGTCGAACCGCCGTTCGGGCACCTGCGGCAGGAGTTCGTCGATCGTCCGCCGCGTCGTAACGCCGCTCTTACCGACGACGTGCCATTCCACCGGCCGCCCGACATGGCGGCTCAGGTGCCGTGCAAACTGTCCCGTCAACGCTCGCTCATGATCGCGTGCCCCGAGCCCCGCAACGGTCGATTCGCCGATCACCAAAAGGCTCGCCGGCTCGTCACCGCTTTCGGCTTCGTTCACAACGCCGGTGTTCGGCCCGCCCGCCGGCGGCAGTACCCCGATCCGCCACCGGGCATAAAGTCCCTGGGCATAAAGCGCGGGCGAAACGGGTGCCAGAAGCACCGCCGCCGTCAGGTATTTCATTTGCCAACGGTTAAGGCTCATCGTCCAAAGCGGCCCGCAAGGCCGATATGATAAAATTTCGCGAGTCACATGAATTTGTCAACCGCGGCGAAAGCCTTACCTATATATATAGTCTTCTTTTTGTTGCTTAGTGCCTGTTCCGGCCCGGGCGGCGGCAACTCTAATTCGACTTCTACGGGCGCCCAAACCTCGGGCGAATTTCCGTTCGAGATATCCGAACCGACGACCTATCAGGCAAAGATCGTGATGACCGCCGGCGGCGTTGAGCGCACCTCATTCATAGCCCGCAGCGGCGAACTCCGCCGGACCGATCACCGGCTCGGCACGCCGCTCCAACTGACGCTGATCTCCGGCGATCGTGAGACCATTATCTTTCCCGCGATGAGCATTTACGCCGAAAGGGAATCGGGCTCGCCCGGTGAGCACCTCGGCATGTCTGAGATCACGAGTTGGCTGCTCTCGCAGCGGAGCTTTGCCGAATTTGAAAGCCTTGGCAAAGAAGGCGGACTCGATAAATACTCCGTCCGCATCGACCGCCGCGACGGCTCGGAGGCGATCGTCTTTTATGACCCGGAGCTCAAGATGCCGGTCCGCCACGAGTTCTACTCTGTCTCCGGCAGCGAGCGCACGCTTCAAATGAAGACGGAGCTTCACGAGGTCAAACTCGAGGCCGACGCGTCGCTTTTCGCCCTTCCGCCCGATCTCAAAAAAGTGACCGAGCAAGAGCTTTACCGCCAGCTTCAGATGGCGATGGCCCGCGAGGCAAACCCGCAGCAGTAACCGCCCGCAATGGAAGAGATCCGCAAATTTGCCCGCTATTTCGGCCCCTACAAATGGCCGATCGCCGCCGGCATCTTTTTCATTCTTTGCTCTATGAGCTTCGGCCTGATGGTGCCTTCGCTGGTCGGAATGGCGGTCGATGACCTCGGCTCGGGCGTCACCTGGGAAAAGGCCATTTACTATCCGCTTATAATCCTCGGCGCTAACGGCATCAGCGGCATCTTTCTCTTCTGGCAGCGGCGATTGCTGATCAATACCTCGCGGCATATCGAGTACGATATGCGGAGCGATTTTTACGCCGCGGTCGTCCATCAGCCGCTCGAGTTTTTTCAGAACACCCGCGTCGGCGACCTGATGGCCCGGGCGACCAACGACCTTGCGGCCGTCCGCCAGATCGTCGGCCCGATGATCCTTTATACTTTCCAGGCCGTTTTTGCCCTCGCGATCACGCTCCCGATACTTTTCAACATCTCCGTCAAGCTGACGCTTCTGATGCTCATCCCGCTGCCGCTCGTTTCGCTTACGGTCAAGTTCCTCGGCCAGCAGATCCACGTTCGCTTTGAAAAGATACAGGAGTTCTTTTCCGATATCACCGCCCGTGCTCAGGAGAACATCTCCGGCGTCCGCGTCGTCCGGGCTTATGCCCGCGAGGAAACGGAGATCGCCGAGTTCGAGCGGCTTAATGAAGAATACGCCACGCGAAATCTTCAGCTCGTTAAGTTCTCGGCGGCAATGCGGCCACTGCTCTTCTTTTTCATCGGGCTCGGGTTCGTTATCATTGTCGCGGTCGGCGTTCCGATGGCGGTCGAGGGCGAAATAACGGCCGGCGATTTCACCGCCTTCATCCTCTATCTGCAGCGGATGATCTGGTACCTCATCGCCCTTGGCTACGTCGTCAATCTTTATCAAAGGGGCACCGCCAGCCTCAAGCGGTTCAATGCAGTGCTTGAGACCGAGCCGACGATCAAAGACTCGCCCGATACGAAGGAGCAGCCCCCGATCCGCGGCGGCATCGAGTTTCGCGGCCTGACCTTCGGCTATAACGGCAAGCCGGTCGTCGCGGACATCAGCCTGAAGATCGAGCCCGGCCAAACGGCGGCATTTGTTGGACGAACCGGCAGCGGCAAATCGACGCTGCTCAACTTCATCCCGCGGCTCCTCGATGCGCCCGAAGGCACTCTCTTCATCGACGGCCGCCCGGCACGCGACTATCCGCTCGAGCAGCTCCGCCGGGCGATCGGATTTGTCCCGCAGGAGACGTTCCTCTTTTCCGATACGCTCGCCGCAAATATCGCGTTCGGCTCCGAGCAGGACGCCGAGAGCAGGATCTCCATTGAAAAGGCGGCCGAGATCGCCGGCCTTGCCTCGGACATCCGCGGCTTCCCGAACCAATACGAACAGCTCGTCGGCGAACGCGGCATAACACTCTCCGGCGGACAGAAACAGCGGACCGCCATCGCCCGTGCCGTCTATCGCGACCCGCGAATATTGATACTCGACGATTCGCTATCGGCCGTTGATACGCAGACCGAGGAGGCGATACTCCGCAATCTCCGCGAGGTCCGCTCGGGCCGGACAACGCTCATCGCCTCGCACCGCATCTCGACCATCCGCGATGCCGACATTATCTGTGTGCTTGACCGCGGGCGTATAATCGAACGCGGCACCCACGAAGAGCTTCTCGCTCTCGGCGGCGAATATGCCGACCTCTATCAGCGGCAGCTCCTGCAGGAGGAGATCGCCGCCACCGATTGATCGCTATGCAGCACGATACAACCGAAGTTGACGCCCGCTTCCGGACGATGATGATCCTCTGGCTTGTGCTCCTGATGTCTCAGGTGATGTTCTTCGGGATGGTCTTTGTCATCCGCCCCGGTATACTGAACCCGCCGCTCCAGCCGATGCTCGGCGAAAATCCGCTGCTCGTTCTGATGTTCGGCATCCTCGCCTTCCTGAACATCGCCGTCTCGTTCTTCCTGCGAAAGCGGGCACAGGAACAGGCCATTCTCGAACGCAAGATGAGCTACGTCCAGACCGGCCTCATCATCGCCTGCGCCGTCTGCGAATCCATCTCGCTGATGGGCTTCGTCCTCGCCATCGCCTTCGGCTACCAGTACTTTTTCTTCTGGTTCATCATCGGCATCATCGGCATCTTTATGCACTTCCCCCGCCGCCAACACCTCCTCGAAGCCATCTACGGGAAATAAAAGTTGCGAGGGTTGCGAGAGTTGCCGCCAATGCAGAGGCCCGCGCGTAAGCAAGGGCTTAACGGAATGATGAATTATGAATTGTGAATGATGAATGATGAATGGCGAATCGCCGTTCTGAGTCCCGGCTTCAGCCGTCCGCCAATGCACAAGCCCGCGCGTAAGCAAGGGCTTACCATCCAATGCAGAGTTCGGAGTGCGAGCTTTTAGCTCGTCGTTCTGAGTCCCGGCTTCAGCCGGCCGCCAATGCACAAGCCCGCGCGTAAGCAAGGGCGTTTCTTCCAATACGGAGTTCGGAATCTGGAATCTGGAATCCGGAATCTGACAACCGACAACTGACTTCTGACGACTGCCTCGCGGCTTCGCCGCTTCCGCCCGGAGCAAACTGAGCTATAATGCTGTCGAAAGGGAGATCATATGCAGGATACCTTATATTATGTATCGCTGATCTTGATCGCGGTTAATGTGCTTTGGGCGGCCATTATGATCCCGGTGAATTTCTATGGCCTCTGCCGCGTCCGCAATGTCGCCAAATGGCTTGCCGACTCGGCTTACGAAAAGCTGTTTCGCCTCCATATGCACATCTTCACGATCCTTCTCTGCACAACGCTTTACATCCACCTCGAGCCAACCGAACTCTCGACCATGCTGACCGTCCTTACGCTCGGGGTCTACGGCTCGCTCGAATACTACGCCGTCCGCTATTTCATGAACGCCCCCGAAACCGAAGACCCGATCATCTGACTTTTCTCTTTCGCGGGCGAGTGATCTTAGAACTAATGTGGCCCGCGGTTCTGCCATATGACCGAATATTTGCCTTTCTGGGCAACTGGACTGTAGGCGTAGATCGGGCCGGGATAGATCAAATTTGTGTTGACCTGGATGTTTAAGATATGATACAGTCGTGTCGGTATGGAGAAGGCAGCAACAATTCGAGATCGGTGGCTTGGGGCAAGAAATACTTGCACCTATTCAACTATGTATTGGCTCCGACCGACCGCTAGCGGCTGTGGCGGGCTTTTAAGGCCTGGCACCGAGCGGCTCTGGCAAGTGTTTCACTTGTTTCATCTGTTTCACTTGTTTCAGTTGTTTCATCTGTTTCACGTGTTTCAGAAACATACACTTCCTTTAAGAAATGAAACATCCCGACCGCCCAAAGGTCGGTCTGGGCCGGAACCCCAAATTCAGAAGTTTTGCGGCTCTCAATTTCGCGGCAAAATAAACTTGACAGCAGTGCACTCAACCTTTATATTCTATAAAGGCTCAAGGGATATTTATAGCGGTATTTATTGGGCGAGAAGAAATTATTAAAGCGGAGAAAGATAAATGAGCAAGATCATTGGAATCGACTTAGGAACGACGAACTCGGTCGTGGCCGTTATGGAAGGCGGCGAGCCGATCGTCATCACCAATTCGGAAGGCGGCCGAACAACGCCGTCCGTTGTGGCCTTTGCCAAGGACGGTAACCGCCTCGTCGGCCAGGTCGCAAAGCGCCAGGCCGTTACAAACCCGGAAAATACTCTTTATTCCATCAAGCGATTCATGGGCCGCAAGTTCGACGAGGTCCAGGACGAGATCAAACAGGTTCCTTATAAGGTGGAAAAGGCTTCGAACGGCGACGTCCGCATCGCGGCCGAAGGCAAGCAGTACAGCCCGCCGGAGATCGCCGCCATGGTGCTCCAGAAGCTGAAGCAATCGGCCGAAGATTACCTCGGATCAAAGGTCGAAAAGGCCGTCATCACCGTCCCGGCCTACTTTAACGACGCTCAGCGGCAGGCCACCAAGGACGCGGGCAAGATCGCCGGCCTCGAGGTTCTCCGCATTGTCAACGAACCGACGGCCGCCGCTCTCGCCTACGGGCTCGATAAGAAAAAGGACGAGACCATCGCGGTCTTCGACTTCGGCGGCGGTACGTTCGACATCTCGGTACTTGAGGTCGGCGAAGGTGTTGTCGAGGTCAAATCGACCAACGGAGACACCCATCTCGGCGGCGATGACATCGATGAGGTGCTCATCAAGTGGATCATCGATGAATTCAAGAAAGATCAGGGCATTGACCTAACCTCTGACAAGATGGCGCTTCAACGCCTGAAAGAATCCGCCGAAAAAGCCAAGGTCGAGCTCTCGTCCGCGATGGAGACGGAGATCAACCTGCCGTTCATTACGGCCGATGCCTCCGGGCCGAAGCACCTTGTGATAAAGCTTACGCGTGCCAAGTTCGAGGCTCTCGTCGAACCCGTCCTCAAGCGGCTTATGCCGCCCGTCGAGCAGGCAATCAAAGATGCCGGAATAACCGCAAAAGAGATCGATGAAATTGTACTCGTCGGCGGTTCGACCCGCATCCCGAAAGTCCAGGAGATGGTCAAAGAGTTCTTTGGCAAGGACCCGAACAAGTCCGTAAACCCTGATGAAGTTGTGGCTTTAGGAGCCGCCGTACAAGCCGGGGTCTTAGGCGGTGAGAAGACGGATATCCTTCTTCTTGACGTTACTCCGTTAACTCTCGGCATCGAAACACTTGGCGGCGTTATGACCACGATGATCCCGCGGAATACGACGATCCCGACCCGCAAGTCCGAGATCTTCTCGACCGCTTCGGACAATCAGACATCGGTCGAGGTTCACGTTCTTCAGGGTGAACGGCCGATGGCCGCCGACAACAAAACGCTCGGCAAGTTTCATCTTGTCGGTATTCCGCCGGCACCGCGCGGAGTTCCGCAGGTCGAAGTAACTTTTGACATAGACGCCAACGGCATCGTCAACGTCTCTGCAAAGGATGTCGGCACCGGTCGCGAACAGAAGATAACGATCACGGCCTCGAGTGGTCTCTCGAAGGAAGAGATCGACAAGATGATGAAGGACGCTGAATCGCACGCCGGCGAGGACGAGAAGAAGAAAGCTTCGATCGAAGCCCGCAACCGGCTCGATGGCCTCGTTTACAGCGTCGAGAAGAGCTTCTCGGAGAATAAGGACAAGCTCGATGCGGCCGCGGCAGCTGAGATCGAGACCGCCATCTCCGATTCGAAAACCGCACTCGGCGGCGACGATGCGGACGCGATGAACAGTGCGTTCGAACGCCTGCAAACTGCCTCGCACAAGATCGCGGAGGTTCTTTACAGCCAGGCCGCCTCTCAGCCCGAAGCCGGAGCCGAACAGGCATCCTCGGCCTCGGCCGGAGCGGACCAGTCGTCCGGCTCGGCTTCGTCGTCAGATGACGGCGATGTCATCGACGCAGAATACGTTGATGTCGATGAAGAAAAGAAGGACTAATTGACTTCGGCACCAGGCGAGGGGCGGCGGCGAGTTGTTTGCAAACAAAGGCGAGTTGTTTGCAAACAAAAATGTAACTCTCGCACCGCCCCTCAAAACTTGTCCGGCAGCTAAAGATGGCCACAAAGAAAGACTATTACCAGATACTCGGCGTAAAGAAAGATGCCAAAGCGGATGAGATCAAGAAATCTTACCGCCGCTTGGCGCGCAAGTTTCATCCGGACGTGAATCCGAACGACAAGGTCGCCGAGGAAAAGTTTAAGGAGGTGCAGGAGGCCTACGACGTTCTTTCGGATGAGAAAAAGCGGAAGGTCTTTGACCGCTTCGGCTATTATCATGAGAATCTCGACGCCGATTCGCCCTTTGCATCCGGAGCAACCGGCGGCGGGCCATCGCCGGGTTTTGATTTCTCGGGGTTTGATTTTTCGCAGGGTTCTGCCTCAGGCGGCGGCTCGAGTTTCCGCGATATCTTCTCAGATCTTTTTGGCGGAGGCGGAGCAGGATCCCGTCCGCAGCCCGAACCGCCGCGGGCGATGCCAAAGCGGGGCCGCGATATCGAGATACCTCTCGCGCTCAGCTTTGAGGAAGCATTTTCCGGCCTGACGACAAATATCACCGTCAACCGCAGCGAGCAGTGCTCCCGTTGCCAGGGTGCGGGCGATACGGGCGGCCCGCTCGTCCAATGCCCGACCTGCAAAGGCACCGGACAGGTAACAAAAAGCGGCGGAAGGCTTCAATTTGCCCAGGATTGCCCGGATTGCTCCGGTACAGGAAGGCGCCGAACACCGTGCTCGCTTTGCAACGGCAAGGGAACTACCCCGAAGACCGAGCAGGTAAAGATTCGCATCCCGGCCGGAGTTGATACCGGCTCGCGGGTAAGAATTCCTAAAAAGGGCCACGGCGGGCGGCTCGGGGCCGAGCCCGGCGACCTATTTATCGTTACGAACGTCGGGAAACACCCTTTCCTGACACGCAAGGGCGATAATGTTTACGTCACCGTCCCGATCACCATCGCGGAAGCGGCCCTCGGCACCAAGATCGAGGTCCCGACCGTTGAGGGAAAGGCGCAGCTAAAAATACCGCCGGGAACGGAATCGGGACAAAAGTTCCGGCTCCGCGAAAGAGGTTTCCCATCGCTCCGGAATCCGAGCCTCAGGGGCGATCAGTTCGTCGAGGTAAAAATATCCATGCCGCGGGTCATCTCGGAAGAAACAAAAGAGCTGCTCCGGCAATTTGAAAAACTAAACCCGGAAAATCCGAGAAAGGCAATGGGGTTGGAGTGAGTCTAGGAAGTCGTGGAGGTCTGGGAAGTCTAGGAAGTCGCGGAAGCAATGGACGTCTTGTTAGAAAGGAAAGTCTGGAACCTGATATCGAAAAGGACTCCGCAGATACTGAAATGTAACAGGACTTCCAAGACTTCCTAGACTGTCAAGACTTACTTGACTGATTATGAAGAAGCGCGTCAAGACATACACAATAAGTGCCGTGGCGGAGATGTACGAGATACATCCGCAGACGCTTCGGATGTATGAGCGCGAGGGGCTTTTGAAGCCCTCGCGGTCCGAGGGCAACACGCGCCTTTACGAAGACAGCGACCTCGAACGCCTTGAGGTGATCCTATCCCTGACCCGCGACCTCGGCGTAAACCTCGCGGGCGTTGAGATCATCCTCAATATGCGGGAAAAGATGGACGCGATGCAGCGGGAGTTCGAACGCTTCTTTGACTACCTCCGGCTCCATGCCGATGAGTTCGTCCGCCGCGGGAGCGAAAGCCCGACCGACGCGCTCATCCCCATCTCGCGCGTCCGCCGTTTCGACCCCGAGGAAGAAAATCCCGCCGACGATTAACCTCCGAAAGCCGCCAATAAAACAAAAACGCACCGCAGCTTTTTATTCTCCGCGGGCGGTGATAGATTTCTTCGCGTGAGCGAATCCGCCGTCCGGCTCGGCCTCAGGGAAAACATCGGCCAGTTCACACTTCTGGTCGTCGTAAATGCGTTTGTCGGCGGTATGGTCGGGCTCGAACGCTCCATTCTGCCCCAGATCGCCGAGGCCGAATTTGCCATCGCCGCCAAGACCGCCCTTTTCTCCTTTATCGTCGTTTTCGGCTTTGTAAAGGCATTTACCAACTACTTTACCGGAGCTCTGGCAAATAGGTTCGGCCGCCGCAACCTGCTGATCCTCGGCTGGCTCTTCGGGCTTCCTGTTCCGTTTATATTAATGTATGCCCCGAGCTGGAACTGGATAATTGCCGCAAATGTCCTGCTCGGCATCAACCAGGGCCTTGCCTGGTCGAGCACGGTCGTGATGAAGATAGACCTGATCGGCGAGCGCAACCGCGGACTCGCGATGGGGCTCAACGAATTCGCCGGCTATGTTTCGGTCGGGCTTATTGCCTTCGTTACCGGATGGGTCGCGGGTGAATATGGCCTTCGCCCCTATCCTTTTTATATAGGCATCGCAATGGCGGCCATCGGGCTGGCGATGTCCGTTTTCCTCATCCGCGATACCCGCCGCCACGTTGCCCGGGAGAGCGAAACGTCGCAGGCGGCAAAGCTCCGCAGCATTTTCTGGGATACGACGCTCCGCGACCGAAATCTCGGCTCTATAACTCAGGCCGGGCTGGTCAATAATCTTAACGACGGAATGGTCTGGGGGATTCTGCCGGTAATACTTGCGGCAAAGCGGTTCTCGCTTCCGGAGATCGGTGCCATAACCGCCATCTACCCCGCCGTTTGGGGTTTCGGCCAGCTATTTACCGGAAAAATGGCCGACCATTTCGATAAAAAGCGGATGCTCTTCGTCGGGATGCTGCTCCAGGGGCTTGCGCTTCTCGTAATGCCTTTTGCCGAGACCATGGCCGCTTATATCGGGCTCGCAACCCTTCTCGGCTGCGGCACGGCAATGGTTTACCCTACATTTCTCGCCGCGATTGCCGAGATAACTCACCCCGAAGACCGCCCGAAAAGCGTCGGGGTCTTTCGGCTCTGGCGCGACCTCGGTTATGCCTTCGGCGCCATCCTGACCGGCATCATCGCCGACTCATTTGGCCTCTCCGCTTCCGTTATCACGATCGGCGCACTAACGATCCTCTCCGCCGCCATCCTCCAACTCCGAATGAACCTGCCGAAAGGCCTGCCGGCCGCCCGGTGAAAACTTAAGGCCGCAGACACACCTCTACCGCTTGCGGGAAATGCCTTTCGGCAAATGGGAGGCGGATTTTAGGGGGTTATCTGCGGCCGGTTTGGCTTGGGAAATGTGTTTGGGTAGGTGAGGATGTGGTTTAAGAGACGGTTACGGGATAGTTTGGCGAGAAGTTGCCAAACTCGGCATTCTTACGGATGAATACCGCCCTGATCTCGCCGGATTCCGGTTGCCCGGGAGCCGCCGGAGAGATCTGGACCGAGCCCGGAAGGTTCGTCAAAAAAGCAACGGGTGCAAAGTTGCCGCCCGCGGGCCTGTATTCGACCCGCATGCCGGTCATTCCCTGCATGCTGCCCTTGAGATTTACCGTATAGCCCGCCGCGACCGAAGGCTTAAGGTCGGGAGCAACCAATTCGGGAATAACGTCAGACTTTTCGGCGCCGACGATTCCCAGATCCTCGCCGATGGCTTCCGTATAGCCCGGCAGCGAGACGATAAGGTCGCGGAGTTCGAAAAGCTGCGTTACAACCCCGCGGGAGATGGTCGGGGCACCGGCCACAGCAAACACCGGCGGAGCTCCGGCGGGATCGCCCGTAGGCGTGCCGCTGAAAACTTCGTCGCGCCACTGTGTGACGGATTGCATCGTCGTCTTACACGATTCGTGAAACGTGAAGGCGGTGACGAAGCCGTCGCAGAGGTCCTGTGCGGCGGCGACCTGTGCGGGCGTGAGCCCCAGGGCAACCGCATAACCGTCTATCTTGTTCTGAAAGTTCTGGACCAACACGAGTTGATCCGCTAATGATGTAGGCCACCAATTCTTTTTGGCCATAGTGGAATAACCTCCAAAATTTATTTTTTTGGAGCCGCAGGAGGCACATTGACCCGAAAACGGATGGCAGAAGGAGAACTTCGGTCGCCGCTGGCAGGAGAATGGGAGCCTTCGGCGGACCCAATGCGATTATTTGCATAAGTCCAAAAATTTTGTCAACAACTTTTTTTCGGCCCGCCCTTTTTCACCGCCGCCGCGGAAAGGGAACCGGCAGCTAAAAACCGGTCCCGAAGTGCCACGACCCGCAAATCCGCCTCAGCACAATTAGTTGAGTTCGCCGAAAACCACCCGCACAACTAATTGTGTTTCCCGCCCGGAGCCCGAACCCAAAAATTTCACCCAAAACCGAACCCCAAATTCACCCAAAAAACACCCGAAAAAAAATTTAAAAAGGCCCCAAAATTTCCCCTGCTTCCGCGTCTCAAAATCACAATTTCCATCCCGCTCGCAGACAAAGAGCAACCCGAGTGGCCGTCATGTGTAGCTAAATGATCCCGGCTTTAGGAGGCCATGGTTGTCTCGGAGTTACTGCGGGTTTGAAAGGGGGCCGCTCGGCCGAAAGTGGTAAGCGGCTGATCGATCTGAAGGAACCGATCGATCAGGGACTGCTGCGGTACAGGACGACTGAAAAAGGAAGGGAGCGATGGCACGGGCCCTACAGGCTCCAATTGCCTACAGGACGCTCCCGGCGATCCTCCCTCACTAGAAAGAAACTTACCCCGGGGCAGATCTTGTCAAAAAAGACGGACCAGCGATGCTCCGAGCGACCGGGCAAGCGACGAATGAAAAATATACGATCGATTCGGTATATAATCCCGATGGGAGCATAAATTATGAACAAGTTCAAAATACCATCGACAAAATCTTTTCGGGACCGCTTGGCATTAAGCGTCTCGCAAGGGAAGGGGAACAAGGACGCATTGATGGCGGTGGACTACTCGTTGGCTCACCCCTCATCATTGGCGGAAAAACAAGCACAGACACAAAAGGCGGTAGCCGAAAGAGACGCAAAGCGGAAGAAGAAGGTTTAGAAGCCTACGCCAAAAACCGAAACGTATGTTACATATGGCATCGACGATTTCAAGCACGGCTTAAGGAGACTCGTCACTCGCCACTAAAAAGTCGTCCCTCGTCGCTCAAAAAACTCTCTGTGCTCTCTGTGGCAGATCCCCATCCCTCGCCCCTCTTCCCTCGCCACTAAAAAGTCGTCACTCATCCCAAAGAACGATTCCTCATCTCTCGTCACTCATCACTCGTCACTAATCTCTCTCCGCGCCCTCTGTGGCAACGATCTCCACGTCCCAGGAAATGATTTCTGCAAGCAAATAATTCATTTGCGCAAACGAATAATTCATTCCTGAGCCGGAAAAATGATCTGCGCAAACGAATAATTCATTTGCGCAATTGCGCAACTCATTTGCGCAAGCTCAGAATTCATTTGCGCAAACGAATAATTTATTCCTGCAGCCGCGCAACTCATTCGCGCAAACGAATAATTCATTCGCGCAACCTCAGAACTCATTCCTGCAAGCGATATTTCATTCGCGCACGCCCATTTCTCCCCATTTCCGCCCATTTTCGATCAAAATGAACGAATTCATGGGTATTTCCACGGTAGACAAGGCTCCGTTTCTTTGGGACGAATCTATAATATTTTGAGGCTAGGCGCGGAAGATCAAATATCTATTCGTCGGGATTTTCGAGGATGAGTCGCTGAAAATTCTCTACGCGATATCGTTCAAATTGGGGCCTCACATGCTCGGTTTGAAGCTTTGTGTTTTTCCCGTTGAACTGGATCGCCCTTATGCCAATGTTTTTCCCGGTAACCGTCGGCGTTGATTCGCGAATGAATTCTTGTGAAGACATGATCCAGGTCATGTCCATTCGCTCCGAGTAAAAGACGAACCAATAGTTTGCTCTTGGCTCATGCCGCAAGGCGGCAAAGTTAGCAGCAGTTCCAAATTTTGCATCGCGGGAGCGAGCCTTGATCTGCACCTCGATGAACTTTCCGTCCGGGCGTTTGATCACGGCGTCAATAGCATCATCATCCACGAGCGGAAGATAAACATCTAAACCTTCCTTGAGCATCCGCCCAACAACAAAAAACTCTATACGCTTTCCGAATGCCGCACTGTGTCGGAATGAGTTGCTCATATCTTTCCCTTTAGCTTCTACTATGCCCTCCAGCCTAGTTCTTTGGCGATGCGTTTTATTTGGGCGATGAATTTGTCATTGGGCCTTAGACGTTTTATTTCCGGGTCGGATGTGGCGGCCCAGCGGTATATTTGTTCGAGCGCTCCGTAGCCGCGGCCAAAGGCTTTGGCGTGTTTTACGCAGTTCTCTTTTGTCGGAGCGTCGGACAACACAACTCTTAGCTCGGCGTCGGTCCACGGTTTTCCTTTATCGCTCTCTTCCCAGCCGATCGCCTGTTCGTGTTCGATCATTACTTTGCCAAATATCCGACGAAACTCACCGACACTAACACCGGATTCCTCCAGCACTTTTCGCAACTGATCTTCTATTTGTTTTTTGGTCATTGTTTACCCCGATGTCCGCGAAACATAAAGTCTTGGTTCGTCATTTCACATGCGATTTGGTCTATGAACTCCTGAGGCGAACATCTGATAAATTCGGACAGGAGCCAGTTTTGATCCAGTTCGAAATGTCTGCTCAGGAGCGTTGGACGATAGCGGGCTAGTTCACTAAGGCGATGCATCGAAGCGAGCATAATTGGTAGCGGATGCCGGTTAATACCGTGTTTGCAATCGCTTCGCTTTATGTACCACAGGGTTTTCGGGCCAACAATGTAGTGAACGTCTCTCCGGAGATTTCGGTGATAAATCGTGAGGTTGTCAAAATTATTTTTTCGTGCACCACCTGATCTAAACCAGTCGAAACGCTTCTTTTTCCTCACCGTGAAGGTATCGGCGACGCCCAAATCTCGCTCGAATCCTACGCATTCGATCTTTTTGACCGTGCGCATTGATGAATATGGCTGCGCCAGTTCACCGCAGAACCACGCCTTGTTGGAACGATCCATCAACACGAACCGCGGATTCGAGACCGGGATAAACAGGTCTTGGTAATCCGTTTTATAAGTCAGTGTGAAACATCTATGAATGAAGCACAGATTGTAGAGAAGATCCTTCAGTGAATGTGCCGACTTGTTTATCGAGTCGCCAAAATAACCGCTAAGACTTGCAAGCACTCCGGACGGATGAAATGTAATAATCTCATTCTTCAGATTAGTTTTGCCCTGCGAAAGGTCGCCGGTCGCTCCATGAAGATCTTTGAAGTCAATCTTCTTCACGGTAAGTAAGGCCTTAACGGCGTTCAAATACGTGTAGTATAGGGTAAGCGGAGCGGCCGCATTCGGAATATTCAAACTGGCCGTGTAGAAGTGTTTTGCTTGGTTCCAATAGACAATTGCCTCGTTTTCTTTTCGGCGACGAAGCCACATATCGACGTATTCCCAATAATCGTTAATGATCACCGTTTTATGGCTAAAGTCAGGTGAGACGCACGCTTTGTGCATCCTTATGGGTTTATTGCTGTGAGATATAGTCTTGAAGCCCATGGGTAAAGGTTTTTAGTTTGTAACTGTTTGGGCGCGTTGGAGGCGTTTTGAAACCAAGCCGATGACGGCTTCGTAAACGGCGTCGCGTTCTCCGGTCGTCAGGCCGAGAGCGTCGAAGATAATGTTGTCGAGCTCGCGGCGGTCGGATGAGCTAACTTCTTGATTAAGACTCCCTACGGTCCTTTCCTTCAAGATTTCAAATATTTCTTCTATTCGATTTCTTTTTGGCTCCAAAAGGGTAAGCTCTGGGACTCTAAGACTGCGATATTCAATTGGATCAACCTTGAGCATGCCGCCACCTAATGAGCTTCGACCCAGTATTTCCAGCTGAAACCACACGAGAACCGAATTTAGGATTCCCCATAAAAGGATAGTGTCGCCTTCGTCGTTAACGCGAAACTCTGTGTAACTATTGCTTGCAACTGCACTAGCAGTATTCCTCGCACAAAAGAAAGTTGATCCTATACCGCACGGGGACACAAGTTCCGCGATAGCTCGAACGCGAAACCGGTACCATTCGGTTTTCTTTGCAAACGTCTTGCGGTCATTCAAACCATCGGACTCGCCCTTATCTATATAATCCAGAACTTTCTTTTGCTTGAGCTCATGTTTAGGGCAATCGACTGACAAGAAATATCTGTCGAGATGATCGGAGCGTATATCAAATCTATTGAAACCGCGGGTTTTCATCAGGCCTGGATAAAGGAATTCATCTTCGATTTGGAATTCCTCAGCTATTGCGTGCTGAACGTAGAAGAAATCATTCGCTCCCGTCGGTCTTCCTTCGTTAACAGTTACGACACTACCCAACGGAACGAGTTTATCTCTCCCTTTTTCTAGTATCGTGAAGTAGATGTCGGGAGCGCGCAGATACCTGCCGCCCCATTTGTCGCCTTCGTATTCGTTATTCAAATCTGAACCGTTTTCCCAAATCTCGGCTGATGTTTTTGTCAGAACGCGCCGTTTGGTGGCATCCGCGAGAGCTTCGAGGAAAGGAGCCCGGAGCGAAACGAATTGCGTAATGTCGTCATCGTCGGGTTCCTTCTTGTAAATGAAGCTGATGATCGTATTTATGTCAGCCGACGCAAACTGCCGCTCGATAGCGCTATCGTAAATGGCCGCGACGTGAGAATTATTCAACAGATAGCTTTGCAGTTTGCCGCCATATTTGACATCAAGCCAAGAATTGGAGCAAACAAACACATGTGTCCCGCCATCCTTTAGCAATTGCAACCCACGAGCATAGAAAGCAACGAAAAGATCGCTCTTGCCGGTCATTGCTTCGGAATAAAGCTCAAGCAGCCTTTTCTTTACGTCTTTATCGATCTCTTCCTGCTGAACATACGGCGGATTGGCAAGCACAATATCAAACCCGCCATCCTCAAAAACCTCGGCAAACTCAACCGACCAATCAAAGATACTGCCGGTGTCGTAGTTCTCAACCTGGCTCGCTGATCTCAATTTCTCGATATGAGCTAGGAGTTGGTCGAGCTGCTTCTGAAACTTTTCCGCCTGCCCCTTGTTGCCTTCTTTTACAAGTCGCGCGACTTTTTCTCTCAAAGGCGGCACGTCTCTTTCGGCCAGGATGATCTCGACCGGTTTCGGCGGCTCGGGTAGATGTTGCAGCGTCCGGAAGCGATCTCAATTCGAAGCCTTTCGATCTCTGATCTAACTTTATACTTTTGAATATGGTTGTCGGCTTCCGTGTATTCCCTTTTTCGTGCCCGGAACTGTTCGATGAGTGCCCGACGATGAAGGTCGGGCTGTAGTTCTGATTCAAGCGGAGCCAGTAGCGAGTCGCCACAACCGATCTTGTATTTTAAGTTTGGGAGAGGTTTTGGTTCGTCCGACTCGATCGCAAGAGAAAGCCAAAGCCTGAGCGATGCGATCTGCGTTGCGAACCTGTCCATATCGACGCCGTAGATACTGTTCTCGATAATTTCGCGTTTCCATTCGTACTGGGCATCCTTTGCAATTGCGGCAGCCGCAAATAATGCTTCACGGATGTGGAGCATTTCTTGAAGCATTCCGAGAAGATATGCTCCCGAACCGCAAGCCGGATCACAGGCTCGAATTGAACGTAAACGATTCAATATATCTTGGGGATTCTTTACGTCCTTGCCATCGCTCTCATCAACAAGCTTTGCAATGGCCTCCGGCGTGTCGCATCCAGCCAAAGCGTGCTTAAGAGCCTCCCGGCACATAAAACTGACAACCGTTCGCGGCGTGTAGTAGCTTCCGGATTCGTGCCGTCCGGTAACAAGTTCCTCGAACACCTTTCCGAGCATCTCAGGATCGACCGCTACTTGTACCTCAAACGGCGTGGATTCATCGACCGTAAAATTGAAGCTTTCAAAAAGCTCTAGCAGTTCGCCAAAACGCTCGTTCGATATTGCGATCTTTCCCTTCTCGTCGGTGCCATCTTTCTCCGGTTCGAAAAGTCCGCCGTTCAGGTATGGCACATCGCCGCGAAGAGATTCAAGGCGCTTGTGGTTGTGAATCTCCTTTGCCTCGGCATGATTACTCAGCCCGTAAAAGAAGACATAATAGAGGCGGTCTCGGTAGAAGTTTTCTTTTTTTTCAATTGCCGTATCAAAAATGCTGCGTAGGTAATTCTCACTTCCACGAAACTTCATCCAGCCCTTTTTCTGGATAAAGTAAAGGAACATCAGCCGGTTCAGGAGTCGCTGAACAAACAGCTTCGCATCTTCCTCCAAAGCAAACTGGTCTCGGACCTCCGCGGTAAAACCGTCGAACACCCGCTTATATTCACGAAAGAAGTCCTTATTTACCTTCTCGACCGAAAAGGTATTGATAAGAACGTCTAGATCGAATGGCTCTCCGGCGACCGAAAATATCTGCTCAGCTGCGGTTCGAACTGTTTCGCCGGTGCCGAGCAAGTAGGTGTAGCGTTTTGAGCCCGTTTTGAAATTAACCCATTCGCCATTTTCGAGGACCCTGATCTCAGATATCAGCGAAAGCCTCCATTTAGGACTATCCGGTGGAATGAAGACCACAAGGGCGGCATCAACATCGTATTTATAGACACTCCGCAAAAGCTGCCGGAGTCCAACCCGGTTTTGCCAGATCCGTGGCTTGTCGGTCAGGTCAACCTGATATAGCCCGACGAGGCGGCCGTCAGAAGTTTCAAAGGAACCAAGTTCTAATGCTTGTCTTGCAAGCTCGCGGTCGGCCGCAGTGAATCGGTCGGAGATGGAATTTGGCACCCGCAACAAATTCTCAACACCGAAGACCTCGCGTAAGACACCTTGCCAGGCATTTTGGTCATACGGGGTGGAAAGTATCTCTTTGAGCTGTTCTTTGGTCATTACAAAACAAACGATTCGGAGAGTATTATCTCCGGCTCCACGTTGGCCGAAAGTTCCTCGGTATGGTCGGCAACGATCTCGGCATCGATCGCCCCAAATTTCTCACCAAATTGAACGATCAGCGATTCGACCTGCGGATAGGTGAGTTGCTTCTTCTCCAGCTTTTGACGCATCTTGCGAACTTCATTTGGAAGCTGCGCATAAACTCCACGATCGATCAGATCAATAAGGCTTGTCGCTATGGACTTAACGTGGTCGTATTTTGTGTATCCACGGATGTCGCGGAGAAACTTCTTGGCTTGGTTCGAGCGGGCGTCCGCCTTTTCGGTCGAGGTTACGGCCTCGGAGGCCGAACCGAAGAAGTCCTTTTCAAAAGAACCTAGAGCTTCAAGAACTTGTTCGTAGTGATGCACGGGTAGTTTTTCCGGCTTTTCCTTTTCATCGGCTTCATAAAACCCAACGGCCTCCAGAAAGGTAAGGGCCGAGACCTTATTGTCCTTATCGACACGATAGAACTCGCTCTTGTATGGTGACTTGAGAAACACTACGGTCGAACCGTCAGCTCCCGGACGCTTTATGTTTTTCGCTTTCCGGGCTGTTCGAGCCTTTAGAGGAAGGTTCTTGATCCGCTTGAACTCGTTCGGAGATGTCTCCTTGAAATCCCTGATAACTCGAAGATAGTGAAGCCTTCGATCTTCCTCGTCGTCCAGACCTTCATTGAAAAGTTCGAATTGCTCCACCAATTCCTGATGTGTGTATATCTGAGCATCCTCACCGAATGCGGAATGAAACCCCTGGAGCTTTACCAATGCCTTCTGGTAAAGACGGATCAGAACATTGCCCTGCGGCGAAGGGTAAAAATTGAAATTATAGATCTTGTCAGCAACGCTACCGATGCGATTTACTCGTCCGATACGCTGCATAAGCCGCGTAGCGTTCCAAGGAGTGTCATAACTTATGATCACGTTTGCCCGATGCAGATTAACGCCTTCCGCAAGTACATCAGTACTGATAAGAATCTTGTGGTCGTCCTTCTGCTCGCCGGCAAAATTCGCGTCAAAGTTGTCGCGAATTGTCTCGTACTTCGCCCGGCGGTTTGCCGCGGAGATGTTCAGCGGCTCAATGCTCAGCCGATCCTCGATCTTCGCCGCAAGATAATCCGCTGTGTCCTTACTCTCGGTAAAGATAACGAGTTTGCCTGTGGGATTGATCTCAGCATCCTGAAACTTGTTTTCCAACTGGTCGAAAAATTCGTCAAGCTTTGGATCGGAAGTTACGGTCGCCCATTTTTCAACCAACCCGTCCAGTAGCTCAAGATCCCGTCTCAGTCCAGTAAGGAACTCAGGCTCAAAGTCTTTCGCCTGAAAAATGCGATTTGGTGAATTCGGATCATCAAGCGTCTTTTCAAGGATGAATGCCTCTATATCCTCGATCGAGTTGCCCTTGTCCATTAGAGCATTCACATCAAAATCCGGAGCGATCAAGACCTTGTCCTGTTCGAACATCTGGATCATTCGCTCGGTAGCCTTGGCGATATTTGCCAAGGTTCGGCGAAATGCGAAAAAGCTGCTTTCTAGGCGTTTGACCATTAAGGTCTGCAGAATTCTGGCAAGAGAGTTCGATACGATCTTTGCCTGCGGGTAAAACGCGTCGCGCACCTCTTCGATCAATGCTCCGACAGCCTGGTAACGGAAGTACTTCACCTCATCGGTAAGTATGGCCATCGATTCGACAAATAGCGCCCCAACATCACCCACCAACTCATATTCAATTGCGATCGGCGGCATGATGTCAGGGAAGTCGATGTTTTGAGCCCGAAGGTCATCGCGATACTTAGGGTACTTATCAAGATCCTTGCGAGTCCGTCGGACAGTGATCGGGGAAATGACCCGCTCGCGCATCTTCTGGTATAGTTCCCGAATCTCATCCATGTCCGGATCAGGGGCTGAGATGATATCGCGGTACTTCTTAATTATCGGGCCAAAGAACGCTTGCAGATTTGTTTCCGGTAGGGAGCTCCGACGCGCGTCCTGAAACAATTGCAGCTGATAATAAATATCTTGAGGCCGATTGTTCAGCGGTGTCGCAGAGATCAGCATTACCCTCTTTTTATCCCCTTCAAGAAGTCCGTCACCGGAACGCGCAGATTTGCATATCAGTTGCAGGTTCTGGAACATCTGGGAAGTGTGGTTCCGATATCTGTGAGCTTCGTCAACAAGGATCAGATCGTAGTCTTCTTTCGGCCAATAGTCGGGATCGTTTCCCAATACGATCTTCTCAAGCCGGCCATTGGTTATGAATTTCGTGTGGCGGTCTATGCCAAATTGCCTGAATGTGTCTTTCCAGTTCTTCTCAAGAGCCGGCGGATAAACCACCAGAAGTTTTGAGTGCAGTGTCCCATTCGAGATCAGGAACCGCTTCGCTATCATCGCCGCGACAACTGTTTTGCCGAGACCAACGACATCAGCAAGGAAAAAGCCATTATGCTCAAGAAGCATCTGGAAGCCTTCGTTTACGGCGTCGATTTGATAGGTGAGCTTTTTGTAAGTGCTTGGCAGGTCGCCGACAGTATCGGGATCGTAATCGATGCTTCGATCAAAATAAGAGATCAGGAACTTGATATATATTTCGTGTGGAGTAAATTCATGCCCGATGTGGGTTTTGTTTTTGAACGAGTCAATATCTGCCGGAAGAATTGACGTCGAATCCTCCCAGAGCTTTTGGAATTCATTTCGGGCAAATTGAACATCGTCGTAGTCTTTAAGGGCAATATTCAATTCATAATTCGGCGATTGCCGGACACCTAAACCCGCCTCAGTCAAATTAGACGAGCCCATGATGACCCAACCGTCGGAATGTTCGTTGTGCACTTCGGGAAGAAAGAGGTAGAACTTCGCATGGAGTGCTTTTGAATTGTGTGCCCGAACCTCGATCCGCCCGCTTATGACATCTTCAATAAACTGAAGAATTCCATCTTCAACCTCTTTCGTATATTTGGCTTTTCTAACGTCCTCGATAAACCAGTCAAGAAATGCGGATTTTGTTTTTTGCTCATCGCCAAAAAAGAGAAGCCCTTTGCGCTGAGCCTCGGCAAACATTTGATCGACATTGATGCCAACGAGGATCTTGATCTCATTTAGATTCTTGAGATAAGGCTGTAGGGCAAAGTAGCCGGATGAGCGGAAATATCCCACAACCGCGTGAAAGGCATAAAGATCCTTCATGCTCTCGACAATTCCGGTGAACTTGTCGAACAAGCTGCGGTCCGAGGAATTTGTAAAGAATTTGGAAGACATCTAACCCAAACAAATGATCACCCGCTTCGATTGGGAGACCCCCGAGCGGACCGACCGCAACATTGCGAGCGTTAATTAGAAGCCGGTCGTTACATCGGCTCCTTGAAATCTGACTTTCACGGGCGAAGTGAAAGAAGGTTTTGACGAATATAACCCAAAATTAAGACTCTCGCCATACTTTTTTGTATTTTGGCTGGATTTTTCACCGAACGGGGAAGTTGCGGCTTGTTTTCAAGACAGCGGGTTAACGTTTTGGCAATGGGGGTGGGCTTTACAATTGGCGGGGTTTCTTTGAAAATAGGGGGCGACCTCAAAAGACACCAACGTTTAGGAGATTCCCTTTAAAAGAGGCGTGACCTGTATGCGCAAATTTGCATTTCTATTGGTTTGTTTTCTTTCATTAACTACGGCATTTTACGGCCAGGACCTGGATGATGTTGTCATCTCCGGGCGGGTCGTTGATACGAACGGGCAGGCGATCGCCGGGGCTACGGTAACCGCCCGGCAGACCGCCACCGGACAGGAGCGGACGGCGACGACAAATGCCGATGGGCGTTACCGGCTGATAGAGCTCCCGCCCGGGCCTTACATAATAAGGTTTTCGGCCTCGGGCTTCGGGGCAAAGGAGCGGGCCGAGCTTAACACCATCTCGGGCCAGAACCTCCAGCTTGATATCGATCTCTCGCCGGCAGATGTCCAGGCCGAGACCACCGTAACCGTAACGGACGAAGACGCACCGGTGATAGATACAACCCGGACAATTGTCGGCGGAACCATCGAGCAAAGAGAGATCGAGGAACTGCCAAATACTACCCGCGATGGATTGGACCTTGTCCTGACGCTCGGCGGCGTTACTGAAGAGCCGCTTTCCAATCGCGACCTCTCATTTGATAAAGGCGGCCGCACGGATACGGCCCCGAGCAGCGGATTGATCGAGGGTGGCGTCTTTGCCCTTTCCGGCGGTGCCGCTTATTCGAACAACATCACCATCGATGGGCTTGATAACAACGACGACCGCGTTGCCGGCATCCGTTTTCAGCCTTCGGTCGAAAATATCGCCGAGGTACAGGTCGTTACCAATCAATTCTCCGCCGAATACGGACGCGCCTCGGGCGGCCGCGTAAATATCCGTACGCGGGCGGGCTCGCGGCGGTTTGCCGGAAGGCTCTTTTACTTCTTTTCTGATGAAAGCCTTAACGCAAATACCTGGAGCAATAACCGCCGCGGCGTTGCGCGGTTCCCGTTTCAGCAGCACATCCCGGGCTTTACGTTTGGCGGGCCGGTCCCGGTCGGCTACTTTAAGAACAAGACAAGTTTCTTTACGTCGTATGAATATGACTACATATTCGATTCGACCGTAACCGATACCTACATTCCGCTGACCGCAAATCCCGCTTTTCCGCTTCCGGCACCGAATTCGAGCGAAATTATAACCGATTTTGGTTCGCAGCTTGGCAGATACATTGATGGTTCGGACACCCCGCGAAAGCAGCATCGCTTTACCGCCCGCGGCGACCATAACTTTAACTCGAATCACTCGATAACGGTCAACTATCAATTTGGCAAGACCAACGACCTCCGGCAGTTCAACGGCGGAAACCGCCTTGCCGAGTCGCTTATCGGAAGGCGGACCGAAACTCAGGCAATAAACGGCACCTATAATTGGGTCGTCAGTTCCAAGGCCGTAAATCAATTCCGCTTTCAATATTCGACACTTAAGCCGGACTTTCAGGCGGTCGGCCAATTTGTAAATCCGGTCGTCCTGATCAGCTTCCGCGAACCCGGATTGAGCTTTAACACTACCTTGGTCGCAGGTTCATCAACTCTTGGAACATCCGCACGCGATGAGGGCCGCTGGCAGCTTCAGGATACTTTCACCTACGTTGCCGGAAATCATTCGCTGCGTTTTGGTTTTGATATACAGCGGGTCGATTCGACCTTCATCGACCTTAATGATGCGACCGGGACGTTCAACTTTGCCGATCCGCTTGCGGCAACGACCGTCCGGCAGTGTTTGACCGATCCGACACAGCCGTCCGGCCCTGCCAACCCGCGCATCCGCGGCGGTGTAAATACTTTTCCGCGGAGCTGCGTTACCCGTTATCGGCACAACTTCTTTACGGATTCGAACGTCGTCAATACTTACACCGGCCTCTTCTTTCAGGACGACTGGCGGCTCCAGGATAACCTTACGCTAAGTCTCGGCCTTCGCTGGGAACGCGAAACCGTTATTGAGGACAACAACAACTTCGGCCCGCGTGTCGGACTCGCCTGGTCGCCCTTTAAGAATGGAAAAGGCGTTATAAGATTCGGTGCCGGCATCTTCTATAACCGCGTCCTGTTGCGGACGGTCGATGATTACCGCCGCGGATTGAACGAGATCATCTTTGACACGAACCGGATCTCGAGTTCCGGCGGCGCCCGCGATGAGTATCTGGAGGCACTAAGCAATCAGTTTCCTCAGACCTTTACGCCAGAAAGTCCGCTTGTCCAGCAATACATTGCGGACGAACTGAACAACAACAGCTTCTTCCGAAGCCTTGATGAGAACATCAAGATCCCGGAAAGCTATCAATTTAACTTCGGGTTCGAACGCGAGATCGGAAAGGGCTTTGTCGCCGAGGCAAATTTCACTCTGAACAAGACCATCCGGCTCTGGAGAGAGATAAATACCAACGCACCGATCATTCCGCAGGGCTTTTCGGACCTTGCCGATTATCTCGCTAATGGGATCACGACCGGGAATATCAGGTTCGAGTTTGCGGGGCTTACCGCTCCGGATTCGCGGACGGATGCAGGCGTAACTTACTACAACCTGAACAGCCAGAACCGCTCCACCTCGTCATCGACTCCCTACGGACGTGCGCTCGTTATTGCCGATTCGCTCCGGCCGTTCCCGCAGTTTGGGCAGACGGAACAGGTCGGCTCGATGGGAGCCAGTTGGTACCGCGGGCTTATTCTTGAAGTGCGGCGGCGTTATCGGCAGCTTGGGATGGGTTTCGGCGGCTCGATCCGTGCGGCATACACGCTCTCTTACCTTGATGACGACGGAATTGTGAATACTTCGTCGGCGCAAACGCCCGGTGACTTTAGGGCCGAATGGTCGCGGAGCTTGCTTGACCGCCGGCATCGCTTTGCCCTTTCCGGAACGTTCGATACTCCGTCGTGGTTCGGCAAACTGCGGTTCTCGCCGATCCTAAGGGTCGGCTCAAGTGCTCCGTTCAATATCTCGAACGGCGGACAAACTGCCGACGACCGGAACCTTGATGATGTGAACTCCGATCGGCCGGATTTTAGCGGAAATGTTCGGGATATCGTCTGGCGAGACGTCAACGATCCGGTTCCGGTCGATCTGGCCCGCCAGTTCACGCTGGCAGCTATCGGACGCGGCGGAAACCTGCCGAGAAATGCCGGCACGGGCCCGGCACAGTTCATCTTCGACATAAATGTCTCCCGCGAGTGGCGGTTCGGCGAGCGGATGAGGCTAAGGCCGCAGATCGAGTTCAATAATGTCCTTAATGCTGCCGT
Organism: Acidobacteriota bacterium; assembly: GCA_019639135.1. Taxonomy (GTDB): domain Bacteria; phylum Acidobacteriota; class Blastocatellia; order Pyrinomonadales; family Pyrinomonadaceae; genus OLB17. The sequence goes on along the minus strand of JAHBSL010000004.1, from coordinate 24,670 downwards.
TTTCAGCTTCGGGTCGGAATTCATCAACTTCGAGGCCGTTTCGGCAAACCCGACGCCTGCTCAGCTGGAAGAACTGAGGACCGGATTCCTTGTCCCGACGCGTGCATATCGGCCGCGGCAAATAAGGGTCGGTATCAGGTTCGATTTTTAGGCATCGGACATCGGTAAGCAAAAAAAGAGGCGGCTTTCGGGCCGCCTCAAGTTTTGGAAAGTGCAGTTGCTGCACCAGGAGGTACTAAATATTCTGTGTGACGAGGTTAAGGAAGTGCCCCATCTGAAACTTCTTAACGCTCAGGTATTTTTCGGTGTGTTCCGAAGGTTCAAATTCGATCGGGACACGCTCGACGATCTCTAGGCCGCCGTCGCGCATCGCCTGGATCTTCTCGGGGTTGTTGGTCAAAGCCTTTACCTTTGTAAATCCCAGATCGCGGAGTATCTCAACGCATTGCCCGTACTGGCGAAGGTCAACATCAAGCCCGAGCATCAGATTTGCTTCGATCGTATCGGCTCCCTTGTCCTGCAGCGAATATGCCTTGATCTTATTGATGATCCCAATGCCCCGGCCTTCCTGATGCTGATAAACGACCGCTCCGCGGCCCTCGGCGGCGATAGTTTTGAGTGCACGCTCGAGCTGCGGGCCGCAGTCGCACTTTACGGAGTGAAATACATCGCCCGTAAGGCATTGCGAATGGATCCGGACCGGTGCCGGACAGTCCGAGTTTTCGGCACCTTTGTAAACCACGACGAACTCTTCGTCCGAATCGAGCGAGCGGAAGCCCGCAATGCTGAAATTGCCGAACTCGGTCGGAAGAAAGGCCTCGGCCTCTTTTCGGACGGTCGGAGCACCCGGAAACGCCTTGTAACTTACTGTAGAAACGGAAGTTTGCGTGATCATAAAATTGCGGAACGCCTGATGTATCTAACTAATTACCGCCGAAAAGGTTTTCGCTTGGCTCGGTGCTTCAGATTCATTCCGGCGGCTGGCTCGCCCGGCTCAAAAACTTGCTGACAAGCCTTTTCGGGCTGTGCTAGAATAAACAATGTTGAACCCACCGGGTTTCCCTCCTGAAATGAGCCAAATGCTAGACACAAAGATTCCCTTCAACGAAGTTTCGATCGAGAGCGTTCTGCTCGATGCCGACCTCTTTGTTAAATACGCTTCGCCCGAGAAAGCATTCCAGCTTTTGAAGGAATCTATCGACCGAAGCCCAAGGTCCATTCCGCTGCGGGAAAAGATGCGTGATATCTGCGTTCAACAGAAGAATCTGAACGAGGCCGCAAGGCAATGCCTCGCCCTCGTTACCTTATATATAAACCGCGAAGAATTTGACCACGCCTACGACCGGCTGCAGGAGGCAAAACTGCTTGATCCGCGCATTTCTGTGGCACCGGGGCTTGATGCGATACGCAGGGCAAGAAGGCCGGACTTCGCAACGACCCGCGACAGGTCTCCGCAGAAGGTCCGGACGGATACGACCTTTGCCGGCAACTTAGGATACGTCGGGATATTTGACGCGGTCCAGGTGATCGAGAATGCGAAGATGACCGGCCTGCTGGTCCTGAAATCGGACCTCCACTTGGGCAGTGTGGCGTTCAATGAAGGGCAGATCGTCGATGCCGAATGCAACGGCAGGAACGGTGTAAGGGCCTTTCGTGACCTGGTGGAACTTAATAGCGGTACGTTCGAATTTTCGATCTCCGAAAGCGAGTTTTCGGTCGTTATTCAGATAACCAGCAACACCAATTTCCTCCTTGACGTCCTCACAGAGCTCGACCACGAGCGGGCCGAGCAGCAGGGCCTTCGCGACGTCAGCACCGAGGTGATGTAAGAACATCCAAGGGTTGACTAAAATGCGGTCATACCCCAAAATATAGTGCTACCCCAGACAGGCAAGCACTATAGGATGTTTAAGCTTCAACGCCTCGAGATAACAGGTTTTAAGTCATTTGCAGATCATACTGAGGTCGTTTTCACCGGAAACGGCATCACCGCGGTGGTCGGGCCGAACGGCTGCGGCAAGTCCAACGTGTCGGATGCGATCGCTTGGGTGCTCGGCGAACAGCGTGCGAAATCGCTCCGCGGTGCGGAGATGAAGGACGTCGTTTTCCAGGGTACAAAGAACCGCAAGCCCTCGGGAATGGCGGAGGTCGTTCTCCATCTTGTCCGCGATGAGATGACGTTTGACGCCGAGGACGACGAACTTGAAGAAATAGACGAAGCCCTTAGCAATATCGATGAGCTCGCCGTCGATGTAAATGCGCTCGAAGGTCCTGTCAGCGAAGCGGAACCGATAGAGATCATAGCCGCCGAGGTTGCCGAGTCGATCAATGAGAACGGCTCCGAGAATGGTTTTCATGTAGGCGAGGCCGAGGTCGAGCAGGTTCAGGTTGCGGCCGCCGCGGCAACGGCTGCGGTCGGCACCGCCCGAACGGTAAAGACAAAGCGCCATTGGCGGCCGAGGTCCTTTGCTCTTGATTTTGCTCCCGGCGAAGCGGTCTCGGTCTCGCGGCGGCTTTATCTTTCGGGCGAGAGCGAATACCTGCTCAACGGAAAATCGTGCAGGCTTCGCGATATTCAGGATCTTTTTGCCGGGACCGGCCTTTCGGGCGCCCACTACGCAATTATCGAACAGGGAAGGATCGGCCAGATCCTCTCCGCAAAACCTGCGGACCGCCGAAGCCTTATCGAAGAAGCTGCCGGAATTTCGAAGTTCCGTACCCGGCAGCGGGCCGCGGAATCTCGCCTCGAGAGTGCCAAGACCAATCTCGGCCGCATTTCAGACATTGTTTCCGAAATAGAAAAACAGGCCAATTCGCTGCGAAGGCAAGCGGCAAAGACCAGGCGTTTTGTGGCGCTTCAGGACGAGTTCCGTGTGCTGCTCCGTCAGCTATTTGCCGCAGAGGGCAAGCACCTGGCGGCGGCGATCGAAGATCTTTCCGCACAGCTGTCCGGCGCCGTCAAAAATGTTGAAGAATGTTCGCTCGCCGTTACTGCACAGGAAGAATCCGTCCGGCAAGCGACCCAGCTTGCTCGCGATGCGGAAGAGTCGCTGGCAGAGATTCGCCGGAAACACTCTGAAGCCGCACTTGAGCGTGACCGCGTTGAAAGGGAACGCCGCTACCAGGCAGAACAGATCGAAGAGCTTCGAAACCGGATAAGCAACCTTAAGCGTGAGTTCGATGCGGCCGCCGAGCGGATGGATCTTGCTTCGTCAGAGAAAGAGCGGCTTGAAAAGGAAGAGGCCGCCGAGGGCGAACAGGCCGATGCCTCGCGGATGCTCCTCGCTGAAGCCGAGAAGAGTTATTCGGAGCTTGTCGAAGAGGTTCGGGGCATCGAGACCGAACTTGAGACCGAACGTGCCGACTTGATGCGGCATACGGCCGCAATCGAACGACTCGGTGAGGTTGAACGGCAACTTACCCATAATCTTGAGAGGCTTGCCGAGCGTACTAAGGGACTTGAAATAGAGGAAGGCCGGGCGAAAAAAGCTCACGACGAGCATGTTCTTGAGGTCGAGCGGCTCGTTTCGGAGATCACCGCTGAACGCGAGAAGCTATCTCAATTCGATAAAGAAAAGGAAGTATTGGCCGCCGATGTCGCCGCCGCAAGGGAAGCGCTTGCACTTTCCGAGCAGGAATTTGCCGCCGCCGAAGGCGAGATGCTCCGGGCAAAGAACCGTTTAGAGACACTTGAGGAGCTTGAGTACCGGCGGGCCGTTTATTCGCCTGAGATACAGAAACTTTTCTCGCAGCGGGCGGAGATCGGTGTGGAGCCTCTGGGCGTATTGGCTGATTTCCTGAATGTTGCGGAACGTTCCGAAACAGCGGTCGAAAGTTTGTTTGGGCCCTATCTTCAAAGCGTTCTCGTCAGTTCCGCTGCCGAGGCCGCAAAGATCGCCGAATGGTCGAGGCAGAGCGGGGCTGGCAGAGTTGCGATCCTGATCGCTCCGGAGCTTGAGCCGAAAAGTACCAAGCGGCCGTCTAATGAAGGCTCGGATATTTTGTCGGTCCTCGGCGTTGAAGGGCCGCTTGCCGCAGTTTTGCGAAGTGCTTTCCCGAGAGAAATGGGGGCACAGCTTGTCGATGATCTTTCTTCGGTCGGTGCAAGCGAAGGGATCTTTGTCGCACGAAACGGCGATATCTTGATCGGCGGTTCGCTTTATATCAGCGGCGTTAGGGCCGAGGGCGAAGAGGGCGACTCGCTTCTCGCTTTCAAACGCGAACTCGTAACGCTTGCCGATCGGGTCGAGCATCTTGCAAAAGCTGTTGAATCGGCACGGCAAAAAGCCCAAAAAGATCGTTCCGTCCTTGCCGAGGTTGAGGAAAAGACCGTTGATCTTCAATCACTCGTGATAAAGGTCGAGCGGCACTTGATCGCGCTCGAACTCGAAGAAAAGACCGCCCGCCACGAGATTGAAAGGGCGGAACGCCATCAAAAGGTCGTTGCGTCCGAGATCGAACAGACGGCAAAGGAATCGGCGGAGACACAAGGCCGGATCGATGAGGCACTCGCAAACCGCCGAGCGGCTGAAAGCCTATTGGGCGAAGTAAGGGCGAAGATCGAGGGTGTCAATCTTCGGCTTTCGACCGCCAGACAAAACGCCGAGATCGAGAATGCCACCCTCAATGACCGGCGAACGCTTGCCGCGACATCGAGCGAACGCCGCCGTGCCGTTCAATCGGCTCTTAAGCGCATCGAGAATGAGCAGAAGGAGCTTGAACTTCGAACGAGTACACTTACCCGCGAACTTGAGGAAGCTGAAAAACGCTTGGTCGAGATCGTCGAAGCGCTTGAAACGACCGAAAGCCGCATAGCGAGAATGGGAACCGAGATCGAAGCCGAAAGCGGTGAACTTCAGGCCACCATCGCCGCCGTCACCTCGGCCCGCGAGAACGCGGACGCGGCTTCCGGCCTTCTTGCCGAACGGAACCGTGCGGCTGGTGAAGCGATGAACGAAAGGGCCGCGATCGAAGTGAGGCGCGCCGAATCATCGACCCGGCTTGAGAACATTCGCGAGAATTGTGCTCAAGATCTGCATTGCTCTCTCGATGAACTTGTGGCAAGCGAGTCGATCGCCGAGGACTTTGAGCTTGAATCGGCAAGAGGCCGTGTGGAGGAACTCCGCGAGCGTCTTGATGGCTTTGGCGCGATAAATATGCTGGCGGTCGAAGAACTTGCCGAGGCCGAAGAACGGCTGCTTTTCCTTTCATCTCAGAGGCAGGACATAATCGAGAGCATTGCGTCCGCCGAGGAAGCTCTGCGTGAGATCAAGACCAGGTCGCGGGAAAGATTCGTGAAAGCTTTCGAGGCTATTAATAGCAACTTCAAAGAGTTCTTCTCGGAGCTCTTTGGCGGCGGAAGCGGTGAAATGACGCTTCTCGAATCAGATGATGTCCTCGAAGCCGGAATCGAGGTCGTCGCCCAGCCGCCGGGCAAACGGCTTCAGAATATTCTGCTGCTTTCGGGCGGGGAAAAGGCAATGACCGCTATTGCTTTGGTGATGGCGATATTCAAATACCGGCCCTCGCCGTTCTGCCTTCTTGACGAGGTTGATGCTCCGCTTGACGAAGCAAATGTCGGCCGATTCGTAAACAAGATCGCAGAGATGGCAGAAAAGACCCAGTTCATCGTCATTACACACAACAAACGGACGATGGAGGCGGCACGGGCTCTCTACGGCGTTACGATGCAGGAAGCAGGTGTTTCCAAGGTCGTTTCGGTCCGGTTCGAATAACAATCAAACCAAACCCGGTCTCGCTGCATCGAAGGCTCCTTTGATTGGTGTATAATCACCGTTTGTTTTCAAAGTGCTGATCGGAAAGATGCTGACGAAAGTAACGACGATATCCATCCTTCTAGTTTCGCTTTGCCTCTCCGCAAGCGAAGTGTCCGGCCAAAAACGAAATGCCGCCAAGCGGAAGCCCTCTGCAGTAAAGGCACAGCCGCCAGCCCCAACTCCTTCCCCTGTAGGTGAAATTGCTGAGAACGCCGAAGAGCCATTGCCGGTGAAACGAAATGATCGTCCAAAAGGCGACCCACCTGCGGAAACTACTTCGGTAACGATCCAAAATAAGGCGAAAGCAGAATACGAATACCTTTTCTTTCAACCCAACTTCGCTCTTAGCCGGGTTCTGGTTCGTCATAACGATCTCGGGAAGGGAACTGTCGAATTCATGCGGTCGGATCAGGACGACCCGGTGACCGAGCCGATCGAGATCTCCGAAACCGCCCTCGCACGAATAAATGCAAGCCTTGCGGAACTCCGGTTTCTTGAATCGAGCGAATCCTATCAGCACGAGAAGGATTTCTCGCATCTCGGAACCGTCCGGATAACATTTTCCCGGGATGAGAAAAAGCGAACTGCGGAATTCAATTGGACGGATAATCAACTTGCGAGGTCATTGGCCGGCGAATACCGAAAAATAGCAAATCAGTTCATTTGGCAGTTCGATATGACCCTGGCTCGCGAAAATCAGCCGCTTGAGTCGCCCAAGCTGATTGCCCGGCTGGATACCTACCTAAAAAGAAACGAGATCTCGGACCCGGTGCAAATGCTCCCTCTTCTCAGTGAGCTTGCCAACGATGAGCGCTTGCCGCTGATAGCCCGCAACCACACGTTGCGCCTGATCGAGCAGATAAAGAAGAAAGCAAAGTGATCGTACCGCCGGCCGGCGAGCTATTCATCGACCACATTTATCCCAAGTTCATCGAGTTGAGACGGATCTACAACTCCGGGAGAATCCATCATCAGGTCCTGTGCTGAGGCCGTTTTCGGAAACGCCATAACGTCGCGGATGTTTTCGGTACCAACAAGGATCATACAGGTCCTTTCGATACCGGCGGCGAAACCGCCGTGCGGCGGCGTGCCGTATTCGAGTGCGTCGAGGAAAAAGCCGAACTGCGAGCGGGAAGATTCGGGCGACATTCCAAGAGCCTTAAAATTAAGCGCCTGAACATCTTTCTGGTGGATACGGATCGAGCCGCCGGCACATTCGTAACCGTTTATCACGGCATCGTAGGCTTTTGCCCGCACCTTTCCGAGTAGGTTGTGCTGAGACGGGTCATTGACGGCCGTTTTGAACATCTCCAGATCTTCGTCCATTGGGGAAGTGAAAGGATGATGGGCCGCTATGTAAGTATCGGTCTCATCGTCGTGTTCGAACATCGGGAACTCTGTGACGATCAGGCACTCGTATTTGCTACGGTCGATCAGGTTCTCGCGTCGGGCGATCTCATTCCGGAGTGCGCCGAGCGAAGCTGCAACAACGCTCCTTTTTCCGGCAACGATAAGAACGGCGTCGCCCTTTGCGGCACCCGCGGCAGCGGCCAGCTCCGTGATCTTGGCTTCGCCGAGAACTTTTAGCAGGGATGAGGTTAACTCGTCGCCGATCTTGATCCAAGCCATTGCTCCGGCACCATAGCGTTTAACGAACTCCTGAAGCTCGTCCAGTTGCTTCCGGGAGTAGTCCGCTTTTCCTTTGACCACGATGCATTTGATCTCGCCGCTCTTTTCAAGGGTATCAGCAAACGGAGCGAAGTCCGTTCCCTTCAGGCTTTCGCTTAGATCCTTAAGTTCCATACCGAAGCGCAGGTCGGGTTTGTCTGAGCCGTAGCGGCGCATCGCTTCGGCATAGGTCATCCGCGTCCATTCGGCAGGCAGATCGACGTCGATCAATTTAAGGACATGGTTGAACATACCCTCCATCTCGCGGTAAACCTGCTCGCGGTTGACGAAGGACATTTCCATATCGAGCTGGGTGAATTCCGGCTGCCTGTCAGCCCGAAGATCCTCATCGCGGAAACAGCGGGCGATCTGATAATACTTGTCGAACCCGGCTATCATCGTGATCTGCTTAAGGATCTGCGGCGACTGCGGCAGCGCAAAGAACTTTCCGGTATGGATACGCGAGGGAACGATGAAATCGCGCGCTCCTTCGGGCGTAGATTTCAAAAGGATCGGCGTTTCGATCTCAATAAAGCCGCGGCCATCGAAGTACTCACGGATCGCTTTGACGGCCTTTGCCCGCATTCGGATGTTGTGCTGAAGCTGCGGCCGGCGAAGGTCTAGATAACGATATTTTAGCCGCGTATCTTCGGCGGCGAGATTCTCAGAACCGGCGACCTCAAGCTGAAAAGGCGGAACGGCGGCATCGTTGAGGATCAAAAGTTCCTCCACCTTTACTTCGATATCGCCGGTCGCGAGCTTCGCATTTTGTGTGCCCTCGGCACGGGAAACTACCGTGCCTTTGACAGCGATCACAAACTCGCCGCGGATCGATTTAGCTTTCGCATGAGCTTCGGCGACCGTCTCGGAACTGACGACGACCTGCGTCATGCCCTCACGGTCGCGAAGATCGATGAAGGTAAATACGCCAAAGTCGCGCTTCTTGGCGACCCAGCCCATTAGGACAACTCGTTCGCCAACGTTCTGCTCACGCAGTTCGCCGCAGGAATGAGTTCTTTCAAGATTTCCGAGCACATCAAGCATAAAAAAACAAAAAAGCCTTTCGATCTGCGACAAACGAAAGGCGGAACGCGATCTATTCTGCGTCCTCGCCCTAGGTATTATTGTCGTTGTTCAGCCGAAAAGCGTTCATCAAATGTTAAAAATAAAGACGAGCGAAATAATACAAGATGGGAGCGTTCAAAAGCAAACTGTCGAGCCTGTCGAGCAATCCGCCATGGCCGGGCAGGATGTTCGCTGCGTCCTTTGTGCCGGAGCCTCGCTTCATCGCGCTTTCGGCCAGGTCGCCGAGAACACCGACTGCTGCCATGACCGTACCCAAACCAATGGCAAACCAAACATTCAACTCAGGGAAGAACAACCACGAACAGACCGCCGCGATCACGGCCGCCGCCAGAAGACCGCCGATCAGCCCCTCGATCGTCTTTCCCGGTGAGATCGCCGGTGCGAGCTTGTGCTTGCCAAATGCTCGCCCTGCAAAATATGCACCCGAATCGGAGCCGAAGATCACCGCAAAAAAGAAGAGCAAAAGCTTCGTTGAAAGCCCCGGAATGTTCTCAAATCCAACCCTCGTCGCGATTAGGAAACCGCCAAGAAAGGCGATGTAGATCACGCCAAAAACCGTAACGCCAAGGCCAGCGAGCAGCTTCGAAAAGTCCTTCTGGAACCTGAAAGTTTCCGCAACTATGACGACTATCAATGAAAGGGCGAGCGTCAGTAGCAATAGCTCCGGGGCTTTCGCCGGAGCGTCGAAGATGAATGCTACGACCAGTGCCGCCGAACCGAGATAGGCCAATCCCGCATCGGCCTTAAGTTCGAGCTTTTTCGTGAGTGTGAAGAACTCGAACAGCCCGGCGCCGAGGGCAAGGACGGCGATCGCAACAAAAAGCCAAACGGTTTCAGGAAACCACCAGGGAAGAACCACCGAGGCGATCAGGATCGGCAGGGCAATTGCGGCGGTAAGAAGTCGGGTTTTCATTCAAAGATAATTTTCGTGAATGCACAGAGTAGGCAATTGTCTTTGCATTCCCGGCGCCATTCAAGAAGATCTGACATCGCCAAATCGACGGTCGCGTTTCTGGTATTCAATGATCGCCTCAAAAATATGCGGGCGGCGGAAATCCGGGAAAAGCGTTTCCGTCACATAGATCTCCGCGTAGGCGATCTGCCACAGCAGGAAATTCGAGATACGCATTTCGCCGCTCGTACGGATCAGAAGGTCAACGTCCGGCAAGCCCGCGGTATAGAGATGGGCTTCGATGTCAGCGCCCGTTACCGAATCAAAACCACGTCCCGAGGCCGCCAGATCCGCTGCAGTTCCCTTGAACGCCTGCACGAGTTCCGACCGCCCGCCGTAGTTCAACGCAACATTCAAGATCATCCCGGTGTTTGAGCTCGTCTTGTGTACCGCGGCATCTATTTCTTTCCGCACGTCATCCGCAAGCCCGGCGATGTCGCCAATGGGCTGAAAGCGGATATTGTTCTTATGTACCTCGTTGAGTTCGCTGCGCAGGTATTTCTTGAGCATCGACATCAGGCCCGAAACTTCGGCTTTCGGCCGCTTCCAGTTCTCGGTCGAGAATGCGTAAAGCGTGATCGCCGGGATCTTGAGCCGGGCACAAGTGTCAACTATCGCCCGCACCGATTCTGCACCTGCCCTATGGCCGAATATCCTTGGCTTGCCGCGGCGGCGGGCCCAGCGGCCGTTACCGTCCATGATTATCGCGATGTGCCTCGGCAGGCGCTCAGCATCGATCGCCGCAAGGAGTTCAGCCTCCTTTGAGTTCTTTTTGATAACTTCGGCAAACGCTTCGATCATCTGGATATAAGCCTCGCTCATCCGCCGGGCCTGAGCTGCCGTTCTTCAGCACGTATTACGGCCTCCGGATCGATCGGTCCATAAATATGCGGATACACTTCGTTATCTGTTGAGGGCTCGAAGACGAGCTTCGAACTCAATTTGTCCGGGTCGATCTCAAGTATTACGACCTTTGGGGCACCCGTAAAATACCGTTCCAACACGCCCTCTAACTGCTCGGCTAAGCTGCAATGGATAAACCCCTCGGTCGTGAGGCTGTCTGCGGTGATCGCCTCGCCGGACTGCCGGGCGTTCCAAGCTTCGGGAAGCATTACGTGGTAGATAAGCATTAGTTCTAGTCGTATTCAACCCGATGAAGGCAAAGCCCATGCGGCGGTGCGGTGCGTCCCGCAAGGGTCCTATCTCCGCTGACCAGGGCCGTCTGAATTGTATCAGAATCCCGCGTCCCCAGCCCGACCTCCAAAAGCGTCCCGACTATCGATCGAACCATGTAGCGAAGAAATCCGTTCGCCGTGATGCGGAATTCGATCAACATGGCGCACGCCCGATCGTCCCACGACGTTTCGAAACCGCAGTCGCTCACGTTCCGAACGCGGTTGTCCGCATCCGACTGGGCCGCGGAAAAGGCCGTCCAATCGTGCTCACCGAGCAGAAGCCTGGAAGCGGACCGCATCGCATTCACATCGAGCGGAGTCGATTCGTGAAGAGCAAAACGCCGCCAGAAAGGGGACATCACAGGAGCATTCACGATACGGTAGATGTACGTCTTCTTCTTTGCAGAGAAGCGGGCGTGAAATTCGTCCGGCGCATATTCAACGTTCATGATACGGATGTCACGCCAGAGATTGCCGTTGATAGCAGCTCGCAATTTCTCGGGCGTAAAGTTCTTGGACAAGACAACATTCGCCACTTGGCCTTCCGCGTGGACACCCGCATCTGTTCTCCCCGAACCGATAACGCTCACCTCGCGGCCGTCGAGAATACCTAACACCCTTTCTAATTCGCCCTGGATGGTTCGGTCGCTTTCCTGACGTTGCCAGCCATGGAAATCGGTGCCGTCATATTGGATCAGAAGCTTATAATTCATTCATTCTCTGATCGAATGCCCGTGCAAACCGACCGGCAGACGCCTGATCCATTCGGAAATAGAGTGCAGGCTCTATCAGCTCGACCTCCATTATCTCAAACCCGCCGCTCGAACCCCGAACCGCATCGATCCGAGCGTAAAGTAGTCGCTCGCCGAGAGACTCCAAGACCTGATCGCCCAAATTTGAAAGCTCGGTTTCGGGCTCGGCGGGGCTGATCAAACCGCCGTGCTCTTCCTGAACCCGAAAGTCACCGGATCTCGGCGACTTTAAGATCGCATGACTGAACTCGTCGTTGAAATAGAACAATGAATACTCGCCCTCATTCGTGATCGATGCCATGAAGGGCTGCATCATGAACTCACGCCCATCGAATTTCCGGGCCACTTCCGCGTCAAATTCCCGAAGCCGGAAGGTGTCCTGAGCCGTAGCGCTGACCGTAGGCTTGATAACGATCTCATCTGTGCCCGCAATTTCCCTGAACTGCTGAAACTTGCCTTCATCGAGCCGCCCTTCGGAAAACACCGTCTTAACAACGGGAATACCTTTCGCCTCAAGGTCTGAAAGATACTTCTTGTTCAGGTTCCACTCCACGATCCGGAGTGGATTCTCAAGACGGGTTCGCGAGTCTTCGATCCTCTTCAAAGTTTGCAAAAAACTGTCGGGGTCGTCTTGATAGTCCCACGGTGTTCTGATAACGACCGATTCGTATCGATGCCAATCTGCGGCCGTGTTTCTCCAGGACTCGTAAGAAACCCGCCATCCGAGCGAGGCCAGTGGCGCTACCGCAAGTTCATCATCGAAGGTATAACCCGTCAGGTCATCCGTGGTTAGAAAACAAACCTCGCGCATTGTCACTTACCTTGCGACTTGCGGCTTCCGGGCATGACGGCATCGAGGCCCTCAGCACACATCGGGCAATATTGCGGCGCAAACGAAGGAACGTCGATCGTTACAAGTGATGTGCGTTCCACTCCCACGTCGGCTCTTCCGTTGGAACGATCAATTACGGTTGCAGCACCGATCACATTCGCACCGCGTGAGGTAAGAGCTTCGATGCATTCCTTGGTCGTGCCGCCGGTGGTCATCACGTCTTCAACAACGAGTATCTTTTCCCCGTCCCTGATCTTGAAGCCGCGGCGGACAGTCATGATCTGATTCTGCCGCTCTGTCCATATGAACCGTACATTGAGCGCCGCAGCGACCGCATAACCGACGACCAAACCGCCAATCGCGGGCGAAGCTACCGTTTCAATTCCGGCTTCGAGATAGTTCTTCGCGATCTCGGCCGCAAATCGCGTTGTATCTGCCGGATACTGGAGGGCGAGTGCACATTGAAGATAAATCGGACTGTGCAAACCACTTGAGAGCACAAAATGGCCCTCTAAGAGAGCGTCGGTATCGCGAAAATGCTGAAGGATCTGTTCAGAATTCATTATTCCTGGCGGTTCGGGCTAAGAGATCACCGAACCTGCATTATGCCAAAAGCCGAGGAATCTGCCCAACCAACCTGCGCGATTTACGCAAAGGTTGGATGTTCGCGGTCACACCGCTAGAATGAGATTGTATGCAGCCGTACCCGAATCTGATCTGCGACGCTTTGCTGATCAGCGAGACAATAGAATTTCTGCAGCTCAACGGCGGGCGTGCGTCAGCAATATCGGTTGTCGGTTCGATGATGAAGATCGATGTTCGTGAGCCGGCACTTGCCTGCACTCTCGCTGAAGGATTGGTCGACAGGGACGCACGGATCCGTATCGTCGGGGACGATGTCGTGTTGGCGGCAAACGATGACGTTAGTTTGGATCTGCGTACTTCGGAGTTCGTCGTCATCGACCTTGAAACGACCGGGGCAAAAGCGCCGCCATGCAAGGTGACCGAGATCGGTGCGTATCGGGTCTCGAATGGTGAGATAAATGCGGAGTATCACTCGCTGATAAATCCGGAGACGGCGATTCCTCCGTTCATCACATCCCTGACAGGAATTGACGATCGGATGGTTACCGATGCTCCAACCTTTCGGGAAGTGTCAGGCGAGCTTTTGGAGTTCATCGGCGGCGCGGTCCTGGTCGCACACAACGCGCACTTCGATGTGAGTTTCTTGAACAGCGAGATCGGGCAGGTTTATCTGGATTACCGATTAGGAAATCCTCAGCTTTGCACGGTTCAGCTATCTCGGCATCTCTTGCCGCACATCGAGAACCACAAGCTTCAAACTGTTGCCCGGCACTACGACATTAAGCTTGAAAATCATCACCGGGCCGCTGATGATGCCCGTGCGACCGCCCAGATATTCATCAATTTGCTTGGCGAACTGAGCGAAATGGGGATCAACGACCTTGCCTCGGCACGAAAGCTCGGCGGGCGAAGAAGAAAATGGAAAACAGCATGACCTTACCACCTGAGAACCTGCAGGATCTTGATATACGTTCCACCCCGCGGGATGAGTTGAACCTCGTTCCGCTGGACACTTTTAATTACGAATTCCCGAGAAGAAGGATCTGGATCGACTTTGAGATTCCGGAGTTTACGGCTATCTGTCCTTTTTCCGATTTCCCGGATTTCGCAACGATAAAACTCAGCTACGTGCCGAACGAGCGGTGCATTGAACTCAAAAGCCTGAAGCTTTATATCAACTCATTCAGGGAAGTAAAGATATTTCACGAGCACGTAATGAACGTGATCCTTGAAGATTTTGTGAAGGCTTGCGATCCGTTAGAGGTCAGGCTGGTCGGCGATTTCAATGTTCGGGGAAATATAAAGACGGTCGTGCGGGCTGAATACACAAAAGCCTAATGTGAGTTGTTGCCGTTCATGACGCGCGGCTGGACCGTCTGGTGCTTCTCGCATGCTTTGGCGACAAGTTTGTCGACCTTCTCGACAGCGGCGTCCTCGTCCATCGGCTCGGCAACAAGTATCTCCGAAAGTATCAGGCTACGGGATTTGTCGAGTAGAGTTTGCTCGCGGAAGGAGAGTTTTTTCTCGTAACTCAGGAAAGTGAGCTTCTTTAGCACGTCGGCGACAGCGAAGAGATCTCCACTGCGGAGTTTCTCGGCAAACTCTTTCGACCGTGACTTCCAGTCGCAGGAGACGATTTCAAAATCGGCCGAAAGCGACCGTATCAGTTTCTTGCACTGCTGCGGTGAGATGACGGGGCGGATACCAATGTTCTCGGCATTGTCCAACGGCACGAGAATGGTCGAATTATCACTGAGCAAGCGAAGGGTGTAGCAATTTACAATGGTATTTCCGAGTGTCGTCCGCCGAATTGATTCGACAACACAAACTCCTTGATTTGGGTAGGCGACCTTTTCTCCGACAGAAAGATCCATAAGCTCCTCCCCTCCGCAAACCGCAGCGGATCACGAAAGGACTGCCTGAACCTGGTTGGTTCGGTCGTGAGGAAAATCCAAAAAGGGATCAAAAACAGAATACCACACTTCCCTTAAGAGACCAAAGAAGTTTCTTCCAACAAATGCCGGTGTCGAGGAAGCTCGATCGTGAACACAGTGCCCGTCCCAAGTTCCGATCGAACCAAGATCTCGCCACCATGGAGCCGAGCAAGATGCTTGACGATCGAAAGCCCCAATCCGGTACCCCCCACTTCTCGAGTTCTTCCTCTGTCCACCCGATAAAATCTCTCAAAAATACGCTGAGCGTGTCCTTCAAGAAGCCCCTCGCCGGTATCAGCAACTGAGATCAAATCGGCCTTCTCATTTGAAGAAAGTGATACGGTAACCGTTCCCGCTACCCGATTGAACTTGATGGCATTATCGATCAGGTTGGTTAGCATCTGTTCCAATCTCATCGGATCTGCAAATACGCGGGCATCACCCGAAATGTCACTAATTAGTCCGATCTCGCGCTCGGCGGCCTTTGTTGCAAGAGCAGCGAAAACTTCCTCGACCGCGTTCGAAACACGCACCTGCTTTACATCTATCGAGATGTTGCCCGACTCAATGAAGGAAAGCTCTAGAATGTCGGCGATCAACGCATGCATTCTTTCCGCATTTCGGCGTATCGTCGAAAGAAAGCGTCGATTGTTCTCACTGTCATCAATTGCTCCATCTTCAAGGGTTTCAACGAAGGCAAGAATCGACGTAAGCGGCGTACGGAGCTCATGGGAAATATTTGAGAGAAACTCCTGACGCACCTTTTCAAGTCTTTCTATTTGTGTGATGTCGTAGAAGGTGCCGATCACATATTGCTTTCCATCAAGAGCTATCGGAGCCACAAAAACGTTGTAGATACGCCGTTCCGTTCCTACGATCTCGATTCGAACTTCCTCGGAGGCATTGCCCACCAAGGCGCGTCGGAATGAATCGTGGAGATCTACATCGCGGAGGATCTCACTAAGACGGCGGCCTGCGAGCGGATGGCCGCCGCGGCCGAAAGATGCCTGGGCCGACGGGTTCGTCGCAACTACGCGCATGCTCGAATCCGCGAGGAGTACCGAATCGCGGTTGGCCTCGAATACTGCTTGAAGTATGTCCAGCAAGGGTGTTAACGAGGCGGGCCTTTCACTTAGGCCGGATCTTTGTCTCGGCTCTACTTGCATCCGACAAAACGATAGCCTACCCCGACGACGGTCTCGATCGCACCACCGCAATCAGCCATTTTCTGCCTGAGGCGGCGAATGTGAACATCAAGCGTTCTCGTATCGCCGAAATAGCTATAGCCCCAGACATTGTCCAAGAGTTGTTGGCGCGTCGCTACTCGACCGCTATTTTTAATGAGATGTTCGAGAAGTGCAAATTCTTTCCGAGTGAGTTTAACGTCCACGCCATCGGCTGTTACCCGCATATCGTCAAAGTCAACCTCGAGCCGCTCATCCTGGTACTTGAGTGTCGATTCTTTTTCAACCCGACGAAGAACCGCACGAACGCGAGCGATCACCTCCTTTACCGAAAAGGGTTTCACGATATAATCGTCAGCGCCTGTATCGAGTCCTGCAATCTTGTCTGATTCGGCAGCCTTTGCCGTCAACATGATTATCGGCGTATTCTCAGTAGATGTTTCCTTACGTAAACGTCTGCAAAGTTCCATGCCGCTCATACCAGGCAACATGAGATCCAAGATTATCAGCGACGGGGCGGATTTATCATCAAGAGCCAGACGCAGCCCCTTTTCGCCCGATTCTGCGATCATTGATCGAAAACCTTCTCGCTTGAAGTTATAGTGAAGGCTTTCGGCGATGTCGGCATCATCTTCGATTATCAATATCGTTGGCTGCATAAATCACGGTGTTTCAACAAATTGGAGTTCTCAGGAACATCACCAGTCTATGTATCCCAACTTGCCGTGATATTAACAAAAGGTTTCGGAAATGTTAAATAATTAAGGTCAGAGCGGATGTGTTCACTTTCCTTCATCTACGCCGTGAACGCGTCGGGCCTCATCTCTGGGCCGGAAAAATCGCTTCAGTTCTCCACTTCCAGGAGCGATGTTCGCCCATGAATCGACCTTGAGATCGATAACCGCCAAAGCCGCGGTCGGCATCGCCTCCATCGCTCCCGTCAAGGTTTGAACTATCTGTTCAGAGGCCGGATTATGGCCGACCACCAGAGCCCGCTCGGCTGTGTCTGGGAGATCGACCAGAACTTCCATTAGTTCTCCAACGGTCGCTTCAAAGATCCTGGAGTCAAAGCAGATGTCACCTGTGTATTCGGATGCAATTACAACCAACTCCACTGTTTCTTTCGTTCTTTTCGAAGGCGAGGATACAACGTGGTCGGGAAGAAGTCCTTCTCTTACAATAAGTTCACCCATAAATGGGGCAGCTCTCCGGCCCCGCTCGTTCAGCGGCCTTTCGAAGTCCGAGAGCGAGGAATCCGACCAACTGGATTTCGCATGGCGCATCAAAAGCAGAGTTTTCATACGTTACACAAACGGGAGGCGGGAAAAGCTCTGCGGGAGGAACTGTACCCGAGTCTAATCCCAATCATTGTCCGATTTCAACCTACCATGTTTCAGAATCGGCAATTTGCTAATATTTAATTGTTTAAGATGGTTACGGATATAGCCTAGGATGTTGGTTGTTGAGCAATTAAATTCTTCTCTTCTGGTCAATTGGCTTGGGTTTTCGGTCGGGGTCGCTTTGTATGCCCTGCTCGGGTGGATGATCTTTCGCCACCGCGAAAGCTCCGGCGGGAAGCAAGTCAGGATCCTGCTGTTCCTCACTTCGGTACTGGGTCTGATATGGAATGCGGGAGAACTTGCGGCAATTACTCTTGACCGTGGCTCGGAGAATTATCTCTTCATTTCCGTGCTGGCCTACTCCGCACTCGGCTTCCTCCCTTCCGTTGTTGTCCATTCCGCTCAACTTGAAAATGGACAGCGGCCGATCCTTACATGGATCGCCTATGCGATCAGCTCGATTGCTGCCGGTCTTCATTTATCTGCTTACGTTACAGGTGACTCGGTACCATCTTCTACGAGTTTGATTCTCCTGACTTTCGGTGCGGTCTCTTTGACGGCCGGGCTTCTGCTTACGAATTTCCGTCAGACGATCGAGCGTAAAGCCGTATGGGTGACTTCGCTCCTGGTGTTCGCGGTCTCGTCTCTGCATTTAGTTTCGCACAGAGGAAGTGGATCATCATGGCCTATTGAACTGATAGCTCACCAATCTTCGTTGCCGCTGGTTCTCGCTATCCTTTATCAGAATTATCGGTTTGCCTTCGCGGACATATTTTTGAAGCGGGCCGTATCGCTGATACTTCTGGCACTTGTCGCATTCGGGCTTTATATCGCGGTTGCTGGACCACTGACCGAAGCCGCTGCGGGCCTGTCCATCCCATCAACGGCGATCATTCTTGTTTTTTGGGTTGGTACTGCGCTCCTTTTTCCCGCGATAGTTCGGTTTGCGAGTTGGTTGGTAGATGTTGCTTTGCTGAAGCGATCCGATTACGACACCTTTTTCCATGAGCTTGCGAAACGGATCGATGAATGCGAATCTACCGACTTGGTTCCGGCTTTGGTCGCAAATGCGCTTGCAGAAGAGTTTTCCGCCGGTTCGAGTAGTTGGCGGGAGGTGGAATATGTCCGGAACGAAACACGGTTGAACGCCGTGAACAACACAGGGGAATACGTTGAGACATGTATTCGAACTGTGGAATCTCCATTTTATCTGGTCCATCTCGGTGAATTTGCTGGTGGAAGAAGATTGCTTTCCCAAGAGATAGCCATGCTTGAAATGTTGGCGAACCGTGCTGCCAGGCGCATTGATGCGTTGAGAGTTGTTCATGAGCGTTGTGAACGGGAGTTTAAAGAACAGCAGTTCTCTCGACTAGCCGCGGAGGCACAGCTCACAGCTCTTCGTGCCCAGATCAATCCTCACTTCTTGTTCAACGCGCTTACGACTATCGGCTATCTGATTCAGGAGGCCCCTGAGAAAGCGCTTCAGACGCTCCTTCAACTCACTAAACTGCTCCGAAGGGTTCTAAACTCAACAGACGAGTTCGCGACGCTTGACCATGAGTTACAACTTATTAAGAGCTACCTTGAGATCGAAAAAGCAAGGTTCGAAGAGCGTCTCAGGGTATCGGTGAATGTACCTGACGAACTCCAGATTTTGGAGATCCCGACCTTGATCCTCCAGCCACTGGTTGAGAACGCGATAAAACATGGCATCTCGGCAAAAAAGCGGGGCGGAGAGATCGCGATCAGAGCCTCCGTTGAACGCGAGGATGACCAGGAGTATTTGTGCATAACGGTCTCTGATACGGGCGACGGTGCGGCACTTCTTGAAAGGCCCGAGTCTCGGGGCGTTGGCCTTCGCAATATCGAAGATCGCCTTCTGAGTTATTACTATGGAGAAGCACGTCTCGAACTATACCGGCATCGTAACGACGAAACCCGGGCGGTCATCGCGATCCCAATGGCCAGGGTTCGCGGAGAAAGCAGGATGAGGAAGGAGGTTGCCATTATATGACCGCCTTGAGAACAGTGATCGCAGATGATGAGCGGCCGGCTAGAGAATATCTTAAGAAACTTCTCTCTAAGATCGATGAGGTCGAGGTTGTTGGTGAGGCTGAGAATGGGCTTGACGCGGTCGAAGCGATCAACGAATCGTTGCCGGACCTGGCGTTGCTCGATCTGCATATGCCGGAACTTAACGGCCTTGACGTTATGAAAAAGATCCCGGCAGAAAATATGCCTCTGGTCGCATTCGTCACCGCCTTTGACAACTTTGCCGTTCAGGCATTTGAACTGAATGCCATCGATTACCTTCTGAAGCCGGTTGAGCTTGCAAGGCTTCGCGAAACCGTGTTTCGAGCAACGCAAAGGGTTGAGAAAGCAGATTGGAGGGGCATTGAGAAAAGGCGGTTGGAAGCTGCGGCTGAAACGATCGAGAACGCGTCAGGTGCAGGCTTCCTCAAGCGGATCCCGGTCCGTATGCGTGATGACATATACCTGGTTCCAGTCGATGAGATAGCCTCTATCATTGCTGACGGTGAGCTGCTTTACCTGACTACTTTGGATCGCACAAAATATACCATCAATTATCGGCTCAAAGATCTTGAGGCGCGTCTTGATCCAGAACTTTTCGTCAGGTTATCGCGAGGAGCATTGGCAAACATTAAGATGGTCGAGAGGATTTCACCCTTAATTGGCGGCACGTATGTCATTTATCTGATCAACGGGCAGGAACTCACCTCCAGCCGACTCCAATCAAAGGTACTTCGTACGCAACTTCTCAAAATCTAGTGCCGCACTCAGGCCCGGGCGAGCTTGTCGGCCCCATCAAAACACAATTCATTGGTATATTTCGACTACTCATTGAAAACCCAGTTACTTCGGGCGATTTCGTCATATTCTCAATTTTTTGACCACGTGGAGTTTCCTACACAGGTTAATTCTTTTATCGAGAGGCAATTATGAGAATCCTTAACATATTCATCGTAGTTCTTGCGTTCGCGATCTCTGCGATCGCCCAGAATGCGACGATCAGCGGTAAAGTGACTTATGGGAATGAGATTCCGCTTCAAGGTGCGAACGTTCAGATCGTTCAGACCCGACAGAGTGTCCGAACTGACACTAACGGCAATTTTTCATTGAGTAATGTGCCTCCGGGACGCTATTCGATACTCGTACACCTTGAAGGGTTTTCGGATGTAGCGAGGCAGATCGCGGTCAATCCCGGAGCTTCACTGAGCCTCAACTTCCAACTCGGAATCACATCGTTGCGGGAAGAAGTCACCGTGACCGCCTCCGGTCAGGAGCAAACCGTCTTCGATTCGTTTCAGTCGGTAACGTCTATTGGTCCCGGTCGAGCGCTCGAAAAGGCCTCGACCTCGATCGGAGAAGTCATTGATGGAGAGCCGGGGGTTGCAAAACGCAGCTTCGGTCCTGGTTCGGCTCGCCCCGTTCTTCGTGGTTTTGACGGTGACCGCGTGCTTGTTTTGGAGAACGGAATACGGAACGGTTCGGTCGGATCGCAGTCGGGAGACCATGGTGAACCTCTGGACCCACTGGCGGCGGAAAGGATCGAGATCGTTAAAGGGCCGGCCACTCTGCTTTATGGCAGCAATGCGATCGGCGGTGTTGTTAACGTAATCGACCATACCGATGACGACTACACAGATGGAGTCCGTGGTTACGTAAAGGGAGTCGGCGGCACTGCCGATAAACAGGGTGCGATTGGAGGCGGCATTGAATACGGCGTGAACCGCTGGCTTCTTCGCGGTAATTTCGGTGCACAACGCACAGGTGACTATCAAACCCCGATCGGACGGGTTCCGAACTCTGCGTCAAGGTCAACCACCGGCTCGTTTGGAGCAGGATACTACGGCGAGAAGGCATTTCTCTCCGGCAAGTTCAGTGCCGATGTCCGTCGGTTTGGGATCCCGTTTGCCGCCTTGTTTGAAGGCCACGGCGAGAAGCCAAAAGAAGGCGAACTCCCTGATGTTGATGAGGATATCGATCTAAGAATGCGCCGGTACAACGTCCGCTTCAACGGCGGTTTTCGCGATCTCAACAATCCGTTCCTTCGCGGCATCAATTATGCGATCGATTACACGGACTACAGGCACAAGGAGATCGAGAGCGAAGACGGGATCGACGAGGTCGGCACGACCTTCTCAAATAAGGTGTTCAACTATCGATCGGTCTTTGAACAGCAGCAGTATCAACGCTTGACCGGCAGGTTCGGATTCGAGGGCTTCAACCGCGACTACGAAGTTGTCGGGGCTGAGCAGCTTATCGATGGACCTATAAGACAGAACTCATTTTCCGTTTTCGGGCTTCAGGAGCTGAATTTCGATAGGGTCAAATTCCAATTTGGCGGACGCGTCGAGAACAACCGTTATCGGGCTGAAGATCCGCAGTATCGTGACCGTAACTTTACCGGATTCTCCGGCGCCGCCGGAATGAATATCGGCCTTTGGAATGGCGGTGCATTCGTATTTAACTACACGTTTTCGACTCGGGCACCAGCGTTGGAGGAACTCTACAACAACGGGCCGCACATAGGTACGGTGACTTTCGAGATCGGAAACGAAAACTTGCGAAAGGAGACTGCGAACGGATTTGACTTCTCGCTTCGCCACACATCGCAGCGGTTCCGGTTCTCCGGTGACGTTTACTACTACCGCATCAACGATTTCGTCTTTCTTGCCCCGCAGGATGAAGATGGCGATGGTGATGTCGATATTGAAGACGGACTTCCGGTTGCCCGGTTCGAGCAGGAAGATGCCGAGTACGTCGGTGCTGAGATCTCGGCCGAAGCTACATTTAACCGGTGGCTCGGCGGATTTGCAATCTTCGATGTCGTAAGAGCGAAGCTTGTAGATCAGGACATCAACATTCCGCGGATCCCGCCCGCCCGAGCAAAACTTGGTCTTGACTTCCGTTATGAGGGTTTAAGCCTCCGGCCTGAGGTCGTCTTTGCATCTGCCCAGACTAAGATCTTTCCTTTGGAAACGAGGACGGCAGGGTACGGACTTGTCAACATTGCCGGGTCATACACGATCGGACGACAAAAATACGCTCACATATTCTCGTTTAATGCTTACAACCTCACCGATAAGCTCTATCGAAACCATGTCAATTTGGTCAAGGATTTCATGCCTGAGATCGGACGCGGTATTCGGGTCGGATACACTTTCAGATTCTTTTAGGCGGACGCAGGGATGAACTAATTTCCATCTGTAGAAAGCAAACTTACGCCCTTCGGACAGTTCGTTTATACTCAAGTGTAACGATCTCAACGGAGGGCTTTTTTATGACAAGCGAGAATATTGAATTTACGACCGCGAACGGCGGGACATCTGCTTATGTGGTTTTGCCGGCAACCGGAAATGGCAAGGCGGTAATGCTAATCCACGAGTGGTGGGGCCTCAACGATCATATAAAGGATATTGCCGGTCGTTACGCGGCGGAGGGGTTCATTGCGATAGCTCCCGATCTTTACCGAGGCAGGATCGCCACCAACCCTGAGGATGCCTCAAAGATGATGCATGATCTTGCAATAGAAGATGGGTTGGACACTATCCGTGAGGCGGTATCGGCAGCTAAAGGCAGATACGGCTTGTCACATCTTGGTATTACCGGTTACTGTATGGGCGGCACGTTTGCCCTCAGAGCTGCGTGTGAGGTCGATGGCATTGCCGCTGCTGTTCCTTTTTACGGAGACATTCCGGAAGAAGAAATACTCGCGAAACTTAGTGTTCCGACGATCTTTGTGTCGGGAACCCGCGACGGGTGGATCACGCCCGAAAAGGTCTCTGAACTTGAGACCGCCGCCGCGAAGCACCAACTGCCCGTAGAATCGCTGAAGTACGACGCCGAACACGCATTCTTCAATAACACCCGCCCGGAAGTATTTGACGAGGATGCGGCGCGTGACGCTTGGTCTCGTGCGATTGCTTTCTTCAACTCAAAACTCTAAGAAGAGTTAAAGGCTGAAAGACGGCAAACCCTTCAACCTTTGGTTTTGCACTGATCGAGCCCATCAGATTCTAATGTCGAGATCGTAGGTCTGATCTCGGCCCGGCCTCGGTTCGTGATCGCGAGAAGGTATATCTTTTGGTTGACGTTTGCGTTTGTACATGTTCTGGTCGGCAAATACGATTGCCTGCTCGAGCTGGTCTATCGAATCGAAATCTGTGAAGCCCCAGGATACCTTGATGTCAATGAGATCATCGATCCCGTCAACCTTTACTCCACGCAGGAGATTCTCGAGCCGTGTCATCCGCACTTCCGCCATTTCAGCGTTCATGCTGACCATGATGACGAAGAATTCGTCGCCACCCCAGCGGTAAATGAGATCCTCAGCTCGCATCAGCGACCTGATCGAGCCAACGACCATCCGGATGGTAGCATCGCCGGCCGTGTGTCCGAAGCAATCGTTGATCGCCTTCAATCCGTCGAGGTCAAAAAAGCCTACGCATCCGTTGACCGATACGCCCTCTGAGTTTCCTTGTCTTACAAAGCCGTAGAATGCGTGCCGCGTCAGGGCTGCGGTAAGGGGGTCTGTGTGAACAAGTTCTTCAAGAGTTTGCTTCGTCTTTTCAAGCTCCGCGTTCGCGTCCTCGGCCCGCCTCAGCACCTTTTCAAGCAGTATGATCACCATTCCAAATCCAAGCGCGGTCTGCAGGACCATGGTTATCATCGGTGAGTAAATGAGCAGTTCGCTTCGAAGCGGGAAATCCATACCTGCGAGCGAAACGGCAAAATAGACGGCCGATTGGATGGCAAGCAGAAGCAGAGAGACGTGCATCACCTTCCAGCCAAAAGTCCGGATCCCTTGACGACTCATCGTGACATAGCCGAACACATAAAAACCTACCAAGATAGCGGCGTGAATGGGAAGCAATTCGTTAAACTCCCGAGAAAGCAGCGGCAATACGATCGCGATCGCAACAAATGGCAGGATTGACGCCTCGTGCTTTGAATTAAGTTCGAAGTCTGATTCGAGGGCCTTACAGCCAGTGATCAGCAAGAATCCGAAAATATACTCGCCAAGAAAATAATAAGTGAAGAGCATCGTACCGAACTCGTCAAAGTCGAAAGCCAGCCGGAGTGAGATAAGGGCAAACGATTGACAAAGCCAGGCAACGGCCCAGTATTTAAGGGCCGTAAGCTGAAGCGAACGCCGAAGGAAAAGCGAAAGTATTGTTATTAGGAATACACTGTTCAACTGGATGAGCAGTGTGATCTTTGTGTCCATAGGAGCTTTGGGGGAAGCCGAAGGCCGAAGACGATGGTTACCTGCGAAGGGAGAAGTTCGGAAAGGAACGCCGAAGCGTTATTAGAATTATAGTTTACAGGCTGCCCTTTCGTCTATAACTATCTTAGTAAAG
>JAHBSL010000039.1 GCA_019639135.1 Acidobacteriota bacterium | reverse complement strand
TCTAAACGCGAACTGACAGTCTATGAAAGCCTTAGGCTCGTGTCAATGTTCCTACTTAAGGAAAAGCCGCACGACCGCGAATCCGCCGATCAGCAGTATCAGAAATACGAACGTCAGGATCTCAAAATACTTGTCGATGAACTTCTTGATCGGCGCTCCAAAGAAATAGAAAAGCCCGGCGACGAGGAAGAAACGCGCTGACCGGCCGATGATGGAAGCTCCGATCAGCGTCCAGATCGACACCTCAAAGGTCCCGGCCGCGATGGTAAATACCTTGTACGGGATAGGCGTAAATCCTGCGGCGAGTATCGCCCAAAAAGCATGCTCATTATAAAGCTGCTGGACGTGGGCGTAATGGCCCATCGCTCCATAGAACTGAAGGATCGGCTGCCCGATCGCCTCGAAGAACGCCCACCCGATGAAATACCCGAAAACGCCGCCGAGCACCGAGCCGGTCGAGCAGATCAGGGCATAGCGCAGTGCCTTTGCCGGGACAGAGACCGCCATCGCGATCAGAAGAACATCCGGCGGGATCGGGAAAAAAGAAGACTCGGTAAAAGCAATGATGAACAGCGCCCATGCGGCGTGCGGCTTTTCCGCATAGCTCTCGACCCAAGCCTTAAGGCGGCGGAGATATTCGAATATCTTTCTCACGTAATTTTTATTGAGGGGAAGATCGGTCCTGCCCCTGAGATCTACCTAAGCTCCGTTTCGAGCCTCTTTCCAACCATGTTCGCCGATGAGCGGCACAAATGCACACGGGCCGGCATCTTCGGTCTCAAAGCTTCTCTCAGTTCGCGTAACGCGGACAAGCCGCTGCGATTTCTGCGTCTCGCCGATCGGGATCACCAAACGGCCGCCGATCTCGAGTTGTTCGAGCAATGGCTCGGGCACTTCCGGCCCGCCCGCGGCAACGAGTATCGCATCGAACGGGGCATAGACCTTCCAGCCCTCGGTGCCGTCGCCGCAGCGGACCGAAACGTTTCGCAAACCGAGCCGCTTGATCATCTGCTTAAGCCCTTCGGCAAGCTCCGGGACCCGCTCGACGGTAAAGACCTTCCGGGCAAGCCGGGATAGTATCGCCGTTTGATAGCCCGAGCCGCCGCCGATCTCAAGCACGCGTTCCTTTCCGCCGAGCCCAAGAAGTTCCGTCATCCGGGCAACGATGAAAGGCTGCGAGATGGTCTGCTTAGCCGCGATCGGCAAAGCGTTGTCCTTGTACGCCTGCGACCTCAATGCGTCGGGCACGAAAAGGTGCCGCGGAACATAGTTCATCGCGTCCAAGACGCGCCCGTCCGCTATCCGGTAATGATGCCGGAGATGCTCGACCATTCGCCTGCGGGGAATTGCAAATTCGTCCATCGCCATGGGATCAGCTTTCCCATTTCCTGATCTCTTCGATCGCCACGTAATTCGTTAGGTCGCTTCGCATAGGCGTTATCGAAACGAAGCCCTCGTCTATCGCTTCAAAATCGGTCCCGCCATCGGCCCGAAAGCCGTCGCGAACCTCGCCGATCCAATAGTAAGGCTTGCCCCGCGGATCGATGTGCTCGCTGATGACCGGCCTTGCCGTTTTGAAGCCTTGCCTCGTGACCCGATAGCCCTTGGCAAAACCCTTCGGGATGTTTACGTTGAGCAGCGTGCCCATCGGCAAGCCCTCGCCGAGAGCCCGAAGCGTCACTTCGCGGGCGACGCGAACCGACTCGGTGAAATCCCAATTGCGTGTTGCGACATGGCTGAATGCAAGCCCGGGTATCCCGAGTATCGTCGCTTCCATCGCGCCGGCCACGGTACCGGAATAGGTCGCATCGTCGCCGAGATTTGCTCCGTGGTTGATCCCCGATGCACAAATATCCGGCCGAATATCCGGTGCAAGGATCTGATTAAGGGCAAGCGTTACACAGTCGGTCGGCGTGCCGTCAACGGTCCAATGCCGCTCATCGACCTGCCTGATCCGCAACGGCCGCGCAAGCGTCAGGCTGTGCGAGGCACCGCTCATTTCGGACTCCGGCGCGACGACGTAAACCTCGCCGATGTCGCTCAGGCCTTCTTCGAGAGCGGCAATGCCTTCGGAGTGGATGCCGTCGTCGTTCGTTATCAGAATTTTGGGCTTCCGGTCCATTTTCAGAGATTTAAAACTGAAAGGCGGAAAAGTGACTACCGATCAAAGCTGTCACTTTTCCACCTCAAACTACGCAGAAACTTAACGGTTCTGTCCGCCGCCCGAAGGACGCGGAGCAGAGTTCATGCTCCTTTGCTGACGAAAACGGCGGCGATTGCGCTTGCGGGCATTTGCCGACTTGAGCTTTGCCTTCTGTCCCGGCGGGATGAAATGAGCATGCTTCTTAAGATCTTTGATGATCTCCTCGCTGATAACCTTACGCTTAAAGCGACGAAGAGCGTTCTCGATCGATTCGTTGTTGTTTACAATTACAAGTGCCATTTGCTGTCTCACCCCCTTTTCGGCAAGGATCTCTGCTCAGTGCGCCCGGTAAACAGGGCAGCAAGCAGGCAAACCATAATTACACATCTTTCGGGCAAAGTTTGCAAGTGGAGGTAGTAGCCAAGAAAGGAAGAGCGGCTCGTGTTCTCGGGAAACACGAGCCGCGAATTTCGGAAGGCTTTCCTGTAGGCCTGCGGAAATGATAGGCAAAAGGCGGTTTATTTACTGGTTGGTGTTTGCCGATTCGCGGGCACTTCCGCTGTCCCCGGTTCATCAGCCTTAGAAAATACTTCTTTCTTTCTCTCGAGTCCGAGCTTCTTAGCCTCGGGCTCAAGCTTTTTGGGATCCGTTTTCAGGTAATGGATCTCTTCCTGAAGTGCGAGATTCTCATCCGCAAGATCCTCGATCTTTTCATTCAATTCCTGCTGCTGCTCGCGTTCGCGCTCAAAGACCGTGAACGACTTATAATTGACGGTAACGACCAGGAGCAGACACATAACTAAGGCAGCAGCGAAGCCGAGCCACCTCGGCCGTTTTGCTGCCTTTACCTCTGCGTTTGCAGTTCGTCGTGTTCGTGCCGACATATATCAATGACCGAGCAGATAGTTTTTTCCTGCTTCCAGCAGTTCGTTCAATTCTTCGCGGGTCTCGGATTCTGCATAGATCCGGACCATCGGCTCGGTGCCGGAAGGACGCATTAGCATCCACGAACCGTTCTCGAAGAGAAATTTGACTCCGTCCATTCGGTTCACGCCCCGGATCTTTCGTCCGGCGATCTCGGCCGGGTCCTCCGAGAGTTTTGTTTTCAACTTTGCGGCGATCTCTTCGTTGAGCTTTACGCCGATTCGTTCCGATTCAAGATTGCCGGTCTTCTTATAAAGATCTCTCAGTTGCTCGCCAAGGCTTGACTTTCTTTCTGCCACGGCCTCGGCGGCCAGAAGGCAAGCAAGGATGCCATCCTTTTCGGGGTAATGCCCTCTGATCGAAAGCCCCGCCGATTCCTCTCCGCCAAGCACTATGGCGTCTTTATTTATCAATTCTCCAATGAACTTGAAGCCTACCGGTGTTTCGTGAAGCTCTACGCCGTGCATCTCGGCAACACGATCGATCAAATGCGACGTCGCAACGCTGCGGGCGAGCCCGAGCTTCCATCCGCGGCTTTCGATAAGGTAATCGGCGAGCAACGCGATCAGCTTATTTGCTGTGATGAACGTCCCGTCGGCATCGATCACACCGAACCGGTCGGCATCGCCGTCGGTTGAAAGCCCGAGCGTCAGTCCTTTTGATGTTACACGCTCGCGTAGTTCAAAGAGCTTTTCTTCACTTGGCTCCGGCGAACGTCCGCCGAAAAGGACGTCGCGAGTATCGTTGATGGTCTCGATCTCGAGACCAAGATCGGCTATCAACGTATTCAAATATCCCCGGCCGGTTCCCCAAAGTGCATCGTAGGCATATCGCCCGCCGGCAGTCCGGATAGCTTCGAACCGAACCTTCGTCCGAAGATCCGCGAAATACGCTTCTTTTGGGTCGAACGCCTCGACCGATCCACCTGCTTTCGCCTCGGCCTCGGCACCGGACCTTATGAGATCCTCGATCGCTCGGGTGATCTCAGGCAGTGCCGGAGCTCCATCCGCCGTCGAAAACTTGATGCCCTGATACTCAGGCGGATTGTGCGACGCGGTAAAGTTAAGTGCTCCAAGAGCCGAGTGCCAACGGATCGCATGCGATATCGTCGGCGTAGGGGTCGGCCCGGTGCAGGACAGGACACGAAAACCGTTCCGGGCCATTATCTCGGAGGCGAATTCGGAGAATTTCTCGCCCATGAATCGGGAGTCGTGGCCGACGATGATCGTTCCGCACTCATATCCCTTTTGAGTTTTCAAATAACAGCAGATCGCGTTGACTACTTTCCGGACATTCTCGAACGTAAATTCATCCGCGATAACGGCTCTCCAGCCGGAAGTACCGAATCGAATGTCCATAAATAGGGCTGTTAAATCGAGCTAAAAACGCGTATTGCTTCGAAGTGCGAAAACTGTATCACAGGAAAAATAATTTGTAAAGCACTTTTTTAAGAAAATAACACATTTATTTGCAACGATTACAACAGCATAGCTAATGCGCTGATTGATATGTGCGCTTAAAGCTGTAAAATGGCTTGATCTTGTGGAGCCTTAGAGCGTAGGATATCGCAGAGGTTTGAAAAATCAACAGTTCCGGGTGAAACGTATCACTGATCATCCCTAACGTGTTTTCATACCGCTTAAGCAATACCTTAAAAGTCACGTTTTAGCCAGTTATCAGTCTTGGGGCAACGGTTCTTCCAGCGGGTTGAAAAATGTGTCGAAATGGGAAAACTTAGCCGAAGTCCGACTCTGTGTATCGATAAGACACACCGGCTATCGGCGTCCCCGCCGGCAACAAGCAATTAAACTCAATAATATCAATGGGTTACACGACCCAGTTAAATGCCGTTTGCGGGAGGGCTACTGGAACGATTATTGCAGTCTCACCACATAGAACTGCGCCCGCTCACCTCATTTACATATAGGAGCAACTGGCGACGCCGGTCACATAGTAACGACCGACGAGGACGAAGACACGGGCGAAAAGGTATTATTCTGAAAATTACTAAGAGCAAGAGATCAAACTATTATGAGAGCAATCAAGCACGTTGAAAAAGGCCTGACATACGTCGCAGCCGGAATGTTCAATGCGATTAGATCGGTCAATCAATTTAAGCCGAATCCTTCATTTACGCCGAAATGGGCAGACAAGCCGATTTTGAAGTCGTGGCAGAAATCGAAGCCGACGCTCGGCTTCCCGCGGCAGACCGATTCGCTTTGCCCAAACTGTGTCATTGAGGCGCGCGAGGAGATCCTTGCGGGCAAGCGCGATGTCAGCACGCTGATCAACGAGAAGGTCGGTGAGATCAAAGCCCAGATCATCGAACGCGACGGCCAGGTCTGGATGATCAAGGATTGTCCGCAGCACGGCCATTTCGAAGACCTGATGGCGATGGACTCGAAGT
>JAHBSL010000038.1 GCA_019639135.1 Acidobacteriota bacterium | reverse complement strand
AAGTGTCTAAAATTATGAAGGATACAAAGCTGTTTGGAACGATAATCCTATTATCGATTGTCGTGGGGGTTATAATCGAATCTGGTCGTGGAATCTTCGAACAAAACATCTCGAAAGGAAGTTTTCTGAATACAGATCATCCTATTTGGGCGTTCGGTTATGGCATAGTATTTGGCGGAGGATTTGGAGGACTCTTAGGCCTTGTTTCAGCGGCGATGCTCATTTTGGTTTTAAATTCATTGGAAAGTGGAAAAATATCGCTTACATACATTATTGCCTTTTCACTTGCTATCGGTGTCTTGGAACTTGGATTTTACTTCAGTTTGTTTCTTAAAACCCTACCTTCGTACACGGCGGTATTTAGAAATGAATGGATAAGTCTGCTTGTAGGTTTTATCAGCGGATTCTCAAAGGCATTTATCCCCTTAATTATTGGAAAGAAATGTTTCAATCTTTAATCGAAAGTCGGTTCTAATATGAAACGAGTTAAGGCAATTTCGTTTGTGTTTTTTATAACAGTATTAACAAGCATCGTTTTGACCTTCGTGGCGTTGTATATTGCTTCGAAAGTTAGACCTCCATCGCCAGGCAGCTTTAGTATGATTAGCGGAGTGGGTGCGGCCTTAGTGGCCGGAGCTATATATGGGTCGGTAATCGGTATCCCCATCGGTCTTATCTCGAGTATTTTCTACGTCGGATTAGTTCAAAATCTGGTGAATTCCATGACCGCCTTTTGGGTTATTCTCACCTTTTCATTCTTGGTCGGGCTTCTTGTGTATTTGTTCTTCCTTGTTGATAACGGCTCAGAGATTTTGGCCGATAGACTGCTTTCATTGTATATGGTAACCAGCGGCACATTAACGGCTTTAATCCCATTGAGTATTGCGAGATATTATTTCAGGGTCTGAATATTTTACCTGCTTGATTGGTCGGTCTGATGCTAAGCACACTAGATGAAATATGAAGGAAATTAGAATTTTTGGTTTCTTCTTCCTGTTTTCGATACTAGTATCTGTTCTAATACTTTTTATCGTGTTTACTGTTCAAGGAACTACGATAGATATTTCGCCCAACCTCTCTCCGGCACAAAGCACAGATAGAAGCGACGGTAGTATCGCATTTGTACTTAGCGTCTTCATTGGCGGAATCTTCGGAGCCTGCTTGGGAATAGTTTCGATGATTTATTTGGCCATTCTGAAGGGTATATCGGGCAAACCGCAAATTCCGATGTTGGGTGCGTGTGTTTACGCAATTGCTGTTGGTTTTTTTTTGATGTTTTTCTTTTTTGTTCAAATGTCTAACATGCACGAGTCATACTTAGACCTAATAAGAATCAGATGGCTGGAGCTAACGGCCGCATTTGGATTCGGATTCCTGGCAGCATTAGTGCCGCTTCTTGTTGTGAAGCGATATTTTCAAATTTGAGAAGGGTCTATGGTAGTTAAGCTCATTAAAAGGGAGAATTTCTAAGCAAGGTCAAAAGAAGTTTATAAAGGTTATCGTAACGATGATCGAACCTGAACTGGCATTCTTTTAGTGGAGATGAAAAGTCCCTTTCTTAACTCCATTGAATTTTAGCAAACGTCTTTTGCCGAATGGCCAAAAGCTTTCGATACCGTTGATATTTGAAATTTCGTTGGCAAATTCGTTGACCGAATGATTGACCCGAAAGTGTTTCGGGTAGCCGATGTCAACGAGCCCGTTTAGCCTCTTCAATGATCGCAGTGGATGACGGTCTCGATGCTGAGACGCCCGTGCATAATGGCCTGGAGCGTCTTTCTCTGGACATGCGGGACGATCTCGGTAAACACTTTTCCGTTTCGTTTGTAGATGCCGAAGACGATCGTTTTGCCCCCAGCCCGCGGCACCGTTTGCCATTGACCTGTTTGGCCCCGAAGTAGCTTTCATCGGCTTCGACCTCCCCGGAAAACGGTGACTGTCGCTGCGATTCTTAGCCAGACGCTGACGAATTTTCAAATAGAACCGATTGACCGTTTTATGTGTCAATCCCGTTAACTTAGCCGTCTCATTGGCGGTCAGATCAGGTGCAGATACTTGATTATACACTTAACTACCATAGACCCTTTATTATGAGAGGGCGATGGTCAGGCGGCCTTTTCTATGCCGTAGCGGGCGAGTTTGAGGTAGAGCCCGCGACGGGTCAGTCCGAGTTCGTTGGCCACGCGGGAGATGTTCCAATTGTGGCGTGAGAGGGCGGCCTTTATCATCTGCATCTCAAGCTCGCCGACGGCCTCTTCGAGCGTTGTGCCGGTCGAGAGATTTGCGAACGGCATTATCGGACTGTTGAACGACGTGATCGGCTTTGCGTCGGGGTCGGGATCCCCAAAGGTGGTGATCGGCTTTGCCGAGCTCCGCAGTTCGGGCGAGAGGTGCTCGGGAGTTATCACGTCGCCGTCCTCGGCACGGGCGACGATGCGCTGTATCTCGTTGCAAAGCTGCCGGACGTTTCCTTCCCAATTGCAGACCATTAGCAAGTCAACGGTCTGCGGCGTGAATGTCACATCCCTCTTGTTGAACTTCGCCGAGTAATGTTTGACGTAGTAATTGACGATCGGCGGAATCTCCGACCTGCGTTCGCGGAGCGGCGGCACCCGCAGGCGAATGACATTGAGCCGATAGTAAAGGTCCTCGCGGAAGCTGCCCTCAGCAACTTTCTCCTCAAGCGGCATATTGGTCGCGGCTATCACGCGGACATCGACCTTGATCGGCTTTTTCTCGCCGATCGGCTGCACTTCGCCCTCCTGCAAGAAGCGAAGAAGCTTTGGCTGAACATCTATCGGCAGGTCGCCGACCTCATCAAGAAAAAGCGTTCCGCTATCGGCCGAGCGGATGATGCCGGGCGAATCAGTTACCGCTCCGGTGAATGCTCCGCGCTTATAACCAAAAAGGTGTCCTTCGGCAAGCTCTTTCGGGACGGCCGTGCAATTGAACGGGATAAAAACCTTGTCCTTGCGGTTCGATAGTGCATGAATGGCACGCGAGACGAGTTCTTTACCGGTGCCCGATTCGCCGGTAACGAGCACTGTCACATCGGACGAGCGAATCTTATAGATCTCCTCAACGAGCGAGGTCATCGCGGGCGAGGAGTGAATGAAGCCGGGCATTACGCTCGTCGAGGCGAGCGATCCCGTTTCTTGCTCGGCCGGCCGAGATCGTTCGCGAGAGCGGAGGTCGATCACATCCAGCCCGAGCTCGACGACCTTGATCAGCGGCTGAAGCGTGCTTCCGTCCGAGAGCTTCGCCGAAGAGGCCGGGCCGATCAGGACAGCAGCCTTTGGAGCACTGGCGGGTTTTAGTTCAAGGACGGCGAAGTTACGAGAACGCTCGAATGCCTTTACGGTGCCGGCATGTTCCGATTTCTCGTATTGCGCGACCAGTCCGGCGCTGTCCGAAGGGGCGATGCCGTGCGTGATGAAGGGTCGCAGCCGCTTCTTTTCGTTCAGCTCGGCAATGACGATCTTTTTCGCGGTCGTTTCCTGCTGCAGAACGGCCATCAGTTCGCGGAAGAGCAACTCACGCGAGGCGGTCGCCTCGGCGAGGCGAACCATCAAAAGCTGTGAGACGACCGAATTCGACCGCAGTGGTTCGATTCGGGCCGGAAGGGCTTTGCGTTCCGCGGCGATCGATCCGGCCTGCTTAAGGCGTTCGTCAAGCCCGAGCTTTTTGAAGATATCCTTTGCGGCCTCAAGGTGGCGCATTGCCTGCTCGGTGCGGTCGGGCGGCAAATATTCGGAAAGCAGAAGATGGGCCTCGGCGATGTGGTATGTATCGTTCGCGGTCTCAAAGATTGTGAGCGAGCGGTTGAAATGGTGCACTGCCATTTCGACGTCGCCCGCACCTGCCGCTGCCAGCCCGCGGATTCGCTGAATATTTCCGAAGACGAAAAAGTCCGACTCCGGATCGCTCGCCTCGACCATTGCGATGGCATTCTCGAACTCGGCCGGCCGATCGAGCCGGAGCATTGCCTCGGCGAGGACGAGTCCTGCCATCTTTGCGTAGTGCTTGTCGCCGATGCGGCCGCTTAGCTCTATTGTCTCGCGGGCGGTCGCAGCCGCTTTTTCGAATTCACCTTCGGCCAACAAGCACCGGGCAAGGTTGCGAAGAGCCTGTGCCTCGTACCACTCGCGTTTGTGTTCGCGGGCGGCAGAAACGGCATGGGTCAGCAGGCTGCGGGCCTCGTTCAGGTCGCCGCGAAGTATCTTCATCTCGCCAAGGCTGTCAAGTATGCCGGCGATGTGGGCGTGGTTCGATTCGATCGCCAGATCGAGCGCCCGCTTTATCCGCTCCTCGGCACGGTGCCATTCACCGACGTGCATCAGGTGAATGCCGAGGTTGTTGTAGGCGATAACTGAATTAAGGACGTGCTCGGTCTGGTCAAAGAAAGTGATCGATTTCTCAAGACACTCGATGCCATCCTGCGGCCGGCGGAGAAATGAATAGGCGCCGGACATATCGGTATAAAGCTTGCCGAGCATGAACGGGGCCGAGCGGTCGCCGATGATCTTGATGCCGAGGTCGAAATACTGAAGAGCCTCTTCGCTATTGCCTTCCTGATGGTAGCTGATGGCTATCTCACGATACGCTTCGGCAAGCCCGAGCCAATCGCCGGCGGCACGGAGCGGCTCGAGTGCGGCATTGGCATGGTCGCGGCAGATGCTCGATTCGTTCAGCTTGCGGTAAACTCGGGCAAGGCCAATATGGATCTGGCCATTGAGATGCGTAAGCTCCTCGGCCTTTGCCGTTTCGAGTGTTTCTTTTAACAGCGTAACTGCTTTAGGGTGGTCGCCAAGGTTGTTGTAAGCAATGGCGAGCTGTGTCATCACTCGTATCCGGATCTCGCGGCTCAGGCGGTCGAGGTTCTCGCGGTCCTGGTAGGGCCGGATCGCCTCGAGCGATTCCTTATAGCGGCCGACGGTCTCAAGAGTAAAG
This sequence comes from Acidobacteriota bacterium, assembly GCA_019639135.1. Classification (GTDB taxonomy): domain Bacteria; phylum Acidobacteriota; class Blastocatellia; order Pyrinomonadales; family Pyrinomonadaceae; genus OLB17. Next base: position 1,842 of record JAHBSL010000038.1, on the reverse strand, counting down.
GAATGAAGGCGTTTCAGGCTCGCAAGGTCGTCATCCGTATAGCTGTAAGCAGCTATCGCTTCAACGACGATCCGCTCGGCCTCGCTCGAAAGGCCCTCGCGGAGCTTTTGCCCGATCGAAGAAAAGAGCGTGTCGATCTTTTCGCGCGATGGTGTCTCGCGGCGGTCCTTCGCGATGCCGGGAGCCGTAGCTCGCGGGCCGCGTTTGATAAGCGGTGAGCGTTTCATAATAAATGGCGTTTTCGGTTCCGAAAAATATCGGAATGAGGCCGCTTTTTCAGCGGGCCGACCGCCTAAGAATGCAATGAATGAATACTAAGTAAACAGCGCATTCGAAAATTAGCAGAATTTACCCGCCGTGTCTATAATTATTTTTCCGCAATTGGATCAACGCGGCTTTAGAATGGCAGAATTTCCGGAACATGACGGCGAGGTGCTGACCGAACGGCGGGCAAAGCTCGAAAAGCCGAAGCTTTTCAAGGTACTTCTCCACAACGACGATTTCACCACGATGGAGTTCGTCGTTTTTGTGCTTGAACACGTCTTCAAGAAGGCCCGCTCCGAGGCAATGGAAATAATGCTCAGCGTCCACTACAACGGCCTCGGCGTGGCAGGAGTTTATCCCTACGAGGTCGCCTATATGAAGCAGCAAAAGGCGATGAACCTCGCCAAATCGCGTGAATACCCGCTGCTTGTGACCATCGAAGAAGAATGAATAAGAATTGAAAATGAATTCGTTATGTGAGAATATTGGTGTGGCAACTTGCCACACTAGATTTACACTTATGGCTCGGACAATAGAAAAGAAGAATGCGCACAAGAGCCGGCTAAATGTTCGGCTGGCTCCCGACCTCAAGGCTCGGATAAGACGGGCCGCGACTGTTCTGGGTCAGGATCTTACGGAGTTCGCAGTTTCGACACTAGACGAGCGTGCAAAAGAGGTGCTGGAGGAGCATGAGTCCATGATCCTTTCGGAAAGCGAGCGTCGCGCCTTTATGGATATTTTGGCTGGCGACCCTCCTTCACCAACGAAAAGGGCACTTGAAGTTGCAAAGAAATATAAAAGTGGAAAGAAGAAAGGCGTAGTCTATGAATTTGCGGATTGAACCGTTGACGCGAATTCACAACCGTAAAGCGTTCAGCTGTTCGGATGAAACGGTTGATCAGTTCCTAAGGCAAAAAGCTATGCAGGATCAGGAACTGGACCTTAGTAGAACGACAATACTCACAGATACTGAACGCGACCCTACTCGGATAGTCGGCTACCACACACTCGCGATCATTCAGATTCCGCAGGACCAGATTCCAAACGACAGGCCAAAGATAAAACGCGGCATTCCGGCAATATTACTGGGACAACTCGGAATTGATTCGGAATATCAGGGAATGGGTTACGGCGATCTCATGTTGAGCGACGCTCAATCGCGGGTAGTCGACATTGCTGCAAAGGTTGGTGTTCGAGCAATGATTTTAGACTCGAGAACAGAGCGACTTGCGGCATGGTATGAGAGTCATGGATTTATGAGGCTTGCGGGTTCAATGAGAATGGTGAAACGTATCGAGACGATTCGCCAGGAATATTTTTAGTCGATGAACGGTACGATAACCGTCGACAAGTTGCTTGCGACCAGTCGATAAGTATCGAAGCAATGGTCGGCATCCACGCATTTGATATCGTCCGTTTGAAACAGCAAAAGGCGATGAACCTCGCCAAATCGCGTGAATACCCGCTGCTTGTAACCATCGAAGAAGAGTAGAGATCAAAAAATCATGTAGTTAGCACATCATATGTCCGGTTGGAGTAGCAGATGAGATGTCCGCTTTCGGCGGTTGAGGGAAACAA
>JAHBSL010000037.1 GCA_019639135.1 Acidobacteriota bacterium | reverse complement strand
CAGAATTTTTGTTCGAGTCCCTCCGGTCCTCGGCAATCACCAGGTGTTGAGTGATTCAATTGTGAACGCTGCCCGCCGCGTTTCCGGCGTCCGAGACGCGCTCGGAGTGGACGATGCCGCGGCCCGCCGTCATCCAGTTGACGGCACCGGGTTCGATCACCTGCACCGAGCCGAGGCTGTCTCGGTGCGTCATCCGGCCGGCGAAAAGATAGGTCACCGTCGCGAGCCCGATGTGCGGATGCGGGAGCACGTCGAGCGACGTTCCGCCGACCACCTCGACCGGGCCAAAGTCGTCAACAAAGATGAACGGGCCTACGGAGCGCCGCTCGCGGAAGGGCAGAACGCGGCGGACGTCCATCGAGCCAATGCTCGCCTCGCGGGCAGGGATGATGTTCTCGATCATTCGAAGAATGTCGCACATTTCGGCGCCCGCTCTCAACCGCCGCAATTGTCTCGGCGGCGGCGAGCGATTATGATAGACGGACGCTACGTCTCACTTGCCTATGTACGAAATGCTCATCGTTCTCGCCGTGCTCGTCCTCGCGGTCACGCTTTTCGTAACGGAAAAGCTCCGCGTCGATGTGGTCGCGCTCGTGGTGATGGGCATTCTGCTGCTGAGCGGGATAATCACGCCCGAGCAGGGCCTCGCGGGCTTTAGCAATGCGGCGACGCTGACGGTCGGGGCGATGTTCGTCCTGAGCGCCGGGCTTTTCAAGACGGGCGCCGTCAGCTTTCTCGGCGAGATAACGACGCGGGTATTTAAGAGCGGTTTCTGGTTCGGCATCATCACCGTGATGCTGATCGTCGGCGTGCTCTCGGCTTTTATCAACAACACGCCGGTCGTCGCTATCTTTCTCCCGATCCTGCTAAGCGTTGCCCGCGAGAACGGCATTTCGGCCTCGAAGATCCTGATCCCGGTCTCGTTCGCCTCGATGTTCGGCGGAGTCTGCACGCTGATCGGCACATCAACCAATATCCTCGTCAGCTCCATCGCACAGGCAAACGGGCTTCGGCCTTTTACGATGTTCGAGTTTACGCCGCTCGGGCTGATCTTTTTTGCTCTCGGGACGATTTACCTGCTCGTCATCGGCATTCGCTTGATCCCGGAGCGGCGCGGCGGCGGCGACCTGATGGACGAATTTTCGATGAGCGATTACCTGACCGAGATCGTCATTTTGGAAGGCTCGATCTCGGCCGGGAAGAAGATCCGCGAGGCGCCGCTCGTTAAGGACCTCGAGCTGACGATATTGAAGATCGAGCGCGAAGGGCGTGTCATCCAGGTCCCTTCGCCAAACACCGTTCTCCGCGAGGCGGATGTTCTGCTCGTTCGGTGCGACATCGACCAGATACGGACACTGCAGGAGCGCGAAGGTGTTCAATTCAAGGCACAGACGAAGTGGGGCGACGACACGCTCTCAAACGAAGATTACCGCCTGATCGAGGCCGTTGTGCTGCCGACCTCGGACCTCATCGGGAGCACGCTGCAGCGGTCGAACTTTCGCGATATGTTCGGGGCGACCGTGCTCGCCATCCGGAGCAAGGGCCGGCTGCTGAGAGAAAAGCTTTCGGATACGGAGCTGAGCGCCGGCGACGTTCTCTTGATCGAGATTGAGAAGTCGCGGATCGCGAACTTCCGCCGGAGCGGCGATTTCATCATCACCTCCGAGATGGAGACGACCGAGTTTCGCCGGGATAAAGCACTATTTGCCGTCGCGATCGTCGCAGCGGTCGTGCTTGCGGCGACGTTCGAGTTGGCGCCGATCGTCGTTACGGCGATACTCGGTGCGGTCGGCCTGGTGCTTGTCCGGTGTATCTCGATCGAGGAGGCATACGAGGCGATCGATTGGAAGATCATCTTCCTGCTCGCCGGCGTGCTCTCGCTAGGCGTCGCGCTTGAGCAGTCCGGGGCGGCGGCCTTGCTTTCGTCGAACATGCTGAAATACGTCGGCGGCTGGGGGCCGGTCGCGCTCGTCTCGGCGTTCTATCTTCTTACCTCGACGCTGACCGAGACTATGTCGAACAACGCGACCGCCGCACTGCTCGCCCCGATCGCGATCGCGACCGCACAGACGCTCGGCGGTGATCCGACGCCTTTCCTGATGGCGATAACCTTCGCCGCCTCGGCCAGCTTTATGACGCCGGTCGGTTACCAGACGAACACGATGATCTACGGCCCCGGCCAATACAAATTCATCGACTTCATAAAGGTCGGCACGCCGCTCAACGTCATGTTCTGGATCGTCGCGACCATCTTCATCCCTATCATCTGGCCGTTCAACTAGTTTTTTCGGACGGTTTATATCTCTTCCGTTCTATGAACCTGCATCTTGCGACCCGCCCCTGCCGAAGATAAGGGCCGCTTTTCTTAAGATCTCATTCTCCATCTCAACCATCCGCAGCTTCTTCTTCAGCTCGATAGCCTCTTTCCCTGCCGGCGTCATCACCTTTTTCCGGTTGTGGAGCACATTCTGCGATATACCCAAAGCTCTCTCGCCGCCGATGCCACGCTCTGCCTGTCAAATCCCCTCCTTACCGCCTCCCGCTTCCTCCTCATTCTGGTCCACAAGCCCAGCATGAGGGTCATGTCCAGACAAATTAGACCACGGCATACAATTGCCCGGTCGGTAAGATACCGCCTTGAGTTTGTTCCATTTTTTTGCGACCTTTAATTAACGAAAGAAAGGAACGCCTCACGCACTGATGACAATATTTCTGCCCAATACATCGAGGCATACCACTTTCGCTGGCTCTCAAAAGCATCGGTATTTGGGCAACTTGAAAGCGGCCCAAATTGGAATGCCAGTCAGCATCGGACACAGGAAAAGTAAAAGAAAATCAGCGAACCAGGTTTAGCGAAATTATGAGCATAAAACGATCAGCAGACGCAAAATGGGCGGGGAGCATCATTGAGGGCAAGGGAAGCCTCAAGCTCGAGAGCGGTGCATTTGAGGGGCCTTATTCCTTCAATGCCCGGTTTGGCGATGACACCACGATGACGAACCCCGAGGAATTGATCGCCGCGGCGCACGCCGGGTGTTTCACGATGGCATTTTCGGGCTTTCTCGGCCGTGCCGGATTTGAGGCGACGAGCATCGAGACGAAGGCCGTCGTCCACGTTGAAAAGGAAGAGGCCGGGTTCTCGATCCCGCGCATCGACCTCATCACCGAGGCGGTCGTCCCGAATATCACCGACGACGAGTTCCAAACGGTAGCTAAGGACGCAAAGGAAAAGTGCCCGGTCTCGCGTGTGCTTGCCGGTGCCGAGATATCGCTCTCGGCAACGCTTAAGAGCTAACGGCCGATAACCTTGAGGCCTCGCGGAGCGGCGGTGTTCGGGTCGCGCTCTGCGGGCTTTTCTGCGCAACAATCTCCCGTTCATTGACGTATCTCCTTGTGCGTGACGAACAGCAGTCAGTGGTCAATGGACCAAAGCGAAATACTCGATCGGATCGCCCGCGGGCGGACCGACCTTGTCTTCGATCTTATTGCGACACCCGGATGGAACGAATCGCTTCATTCGGGCGAGGTGAGCCCGCTCCAGTGGTTTGTTTACTATAACGACGTCACGGCGCTGAAAGCAGTGTTGAATGCCGGCGGCGACCTTGCCGGCATCGACCTCGGGCGGGAGCTTGGTAACGCCGCGTTCTTCGGCCATTGGAGGGTCGCGGACTTCCTTATCGCTAACGGTGCGGACGTGAAATGGTCCGAACCGGAGACCGGCGAAACACCCTTGCACGGCGCGCTCTCGAAAGCGGGCCGACCGTACTACTTTTACGTGGTCAAACTGCTGGTCGAGAATGGTGCGGATGTTAATGCTCGTACGATTCCCGGAAAAGCGACCGGGGCATTCATGCGCGACGTCCGGACAAAGGGCGAAACGCCGCTTCACCGGGCAGCCGCTTACGCCGACGCGGACACCATCGAATTCCTCATTAAGAACGGGGCCGAAAAGGGTGCCCGAGATGCCCATGGCGATTCGCCGCTAAGCTGGGCGAGCGAGCATCTCCGCCCGGGTACGGTGCTAAAGCTCCTCGCATTCCAGCCGCATCACATCAGCGATCTTCATGTCGAGCGAAACACTTCCGACCATGGTTGTGGCTGGGGAAACAGCATGGAACGGAATCTGCTTGGAGACTATCTGCCGGAGTGCGCAAAAAAATGAATATCGAGATCTCATCGCTTACACCGCTCTTACAGATCTTCAATATGCGGCGGTCGCTTGCCTTCTATCGCGATCTTCTCGGCTTTTCGGTGGTTGCCGATTCGGGCGGAGGCGAGGACGCAAGCTGGGTATGGCTGCGTAAGGATGGATGCGATCTGATGCTCAATGATCAGTACGAGCCCGGAGATGTTCCTGCCGAACCGCCGGCAGCACGAACCGCTTGGCACTCCGATACTACCCTTTTCTTCGGCTGCGAGAGCGTGGATGAGATATTCGAACACCTCCGGCAAAAGGGCATCGACCTCGCCCCGCCGACGAACGCACCCTACGGAATGCGGCAGTTGGCACTGACCGATCCCGACGGCTATTCGCTCTGCTTCCAACATCCGATTCCGTGATCCGCCGGGCCTTCGTTACGCTCGTCGCGGGTATTCATTCTCGCGTATCGACCGACGCGACCATCTCGAGCTTTGTTGCGCCGATATCGACCAGCGGCCCGAGTTCGTAAACGTTCCGGTAGCCGTAGGTGTAAAGCGAAATATAGGTCGAAATGTTGAGCGAGGCGGTCGCCATCTTTTTCGGGAAGGGATCTTCGGCATTCTCAAAATTGTTGTTGCAGTAGATCAATATCCGCGTGTTCTTATCCGGAAAAAGCCGCCCGAGGCTCTCGACCGTAATATCCGGGAAGCTCAGGTTAACGGCTCCTTTCACATGCATCTCGCGGTATTTTTCCGTGCTCCGCGCATCGAGCACGACCGTGCCCGCTTCGCGGCTCATCCGGATGAACTCCTCTTCGGTCAATCGCCGCGTTGCCCGGTGCCGGGCCGCCTCGCCCGCGATTCTGAGGTAACCCTCCATATCGATCGCCGGGTTCGGTATCTCCGCCGCCTGCTGCCCGAAAACGCCCGCCGCCATTACCACTAAAAAAACCACCGCAAGTCCCGCATTTTTCATTATCGCTTTCACCTCTCTATCTGAACGCCCCTACGATGCCAAACTTGCATCTGCGCGATTCAGTTTAGCTTCACATAGCTCCGATGAACGACGACGCCGGCCTTGTCCTTTGCCTCGTACACGACCTCATTTTCTGAAGCGCGCGTGACCGCTTTTGACTTGGCAACTGTTTGACGTTCTTTCGGTATTCCTTTATTGGCCGCCGTGAGAAAGCTGCTGATATCGCCGACGGTCGGTTCGCTTTCTGCTTTCGCCTGGTCTGCCAGCGAGATTTCTTCGGTCACAGTGGCGTTCAGCATCTTCGGCCAAAGCTTTGCAAACAGGTGATTTGAAACGTAAATATCGGCACTGTTTATCTCGCCGTTGATGGCGAACGCATATCCGATGACGTCCGTCTTGCCTTTCAAGAGGTCCGCGAAATTCTTCGCGAACTCTTCTCTCGTTCTCACAAGATTCTTGTTCTCAAGCGAAAGCTGAAGGCTGGTGGCCGAGCTGTTCGCCGTAACATCGACCGTCACGTTGGCAGAGATATTCCTCTGTGCTTTCGCCACTTAATTCCAAACCGCTGTTTGTGAACCCCTAGTCGGAGGAGGCGGTGCCGCACCCGATGCCGATCCCGAACCTGAACCCGTTCCAGATCCCGATGCCGTTCCTGGTCCGTTGGCCGCGATCTTCAACTTCCTGGAAACTATTCTTTCTTCCGACGATGAGAATTCCTTCTCGTTCTCATCGCCGCGGCCATCCCATCTATCTGATTCGACGCAGAAGGCCTCGATCGAGACCTTGCCCGAATTTCGCGGAACGATGATGCTGATCGCGAGCACGCGGTCCTGCTTTCCGCCCTTGACGATGTCACCGGACTGTATGAACACGTCGTACTTTGGCGAGATGTTTTCGACGATAAGCTCGTTCACGTCCTCGGTCTCATAGACCTTGAAGACCTTCATCTCCATCGCCTCTTGCAGCGTGATCAAATTGTTGTTGCTGTTTACGTCTTGGCCGTGGATCAGGAAGATCGTCAAATTCTGGTGCGTGTAGGGGCCCGAGATCCGGTACGCGTTCTGGCCGAACGCCGACACGGCCCCGATAAAAAGACACACCACCACCGTAAGGCTTAAACTTGTCAGGCCCTTCATAAAATTACCTCGCTTCGTTTTTTGATTTTGTTTAATTAACGACGATCCAATTTCGTGTTTCTATTTTTGTGAGATGCACAACCAAGAAAATGGATGCATGATGCACCTGTATTTCATAAAACGAAGGCGGGCTCGCGCAAAAACGCCAATGACATCGTTAAAAGGTCGAAGCCATTCAGAAAAGTTAAACCGGGGTGAACGCCTTAAAGAATTCGGCGGGTCCGGATCAGCTGTTCCCGAAGATAATAGGCTCGGGAGGACGCCGTTTTTACAAGCGCATCAAGAAGGGTGAAACATGACTGATGCATCTCTGAAGTTATTGGTCCAGTTTCATCGATCTGCAAGAACCTTTGTATCGATCCTTCAAGGTAGTAAGCTGTGTTTAAGCCCGAAAGCAAATGCGTGCCTCCCCTCTCTGACTGATGTTTTGCTAAGATGTGCACGCCGGGTTGAAAAAAAACGTTTGGAAAATGGTACATAAGAGAGCATAGCGATTCGAAAACATCGACGTTCACGGTAGTGTCAAATATTCTGTGTAAATAATCTTTTCTTGTTTTTGATTTTGTCTTCCTTTTTCATTTATTTAGTAGTAGTAGGGGCTGTGGGAACGGTGGGAAGAGCGCTTAGGATCTTTCCACGGTTTCCATAGGCGGGTTTCGCTTCAGTCTATCGGGACACGATCTTCGTAGATGATCGCGAAGCGATTAAGGGCGGTCTTCCAGTTTTGGATGGGCATTGTCCATTTTTTCGCGATGTTCCGCAGGGCCAGATAGAGTAATTTCAGGACAGCAT
>JAHBSL010000036.1 GCA_019639135.1 Acidobacteriota bacterium | reverse complement strand
GTGAGGTCGGAGGTTCAAATCCTCTCGCCCCGACCACTTCAAAAAAAGGATCGCCTCGAGCGATCCTTTTTTCGTTGGTATGCCAGACGAAAGAAACGAAATTGTGATACTCAGGGCAGCGGAGGCCGAAGCCGATGTGATCGCGATGCTCGGCTTTGTCACTTTTTTTGAGGCTTACTTCGAGCAGGACGATCCGCAGGACCTTGCCAATTACCTTGCCGAGAACTTCACGCCCGAGGCGATCCGGGAAGAGATCGCGGACCCGAACGCGGCCTTCTATCTCTGTTACGCGGACGGCAATGCCGCGGGTTATGCAAAGCTTCTCGCGGGCTCGCTGGCAGATGGGCTAACGGGCTTGAACCCGATCGAGCTAAAGCGGATATACCTCGTCGAACGCTACTGGGGAAAGGGCCTCGGAGTGCGGCTGCTTGAGCACTGCGAAAATGAGGCCCGGCGGCTCGGCCACGACTCGCTCTGGCTCGGCGTCTGGCAGGAGAACCGCCGCGGGCTGAGCTTCTACCGTAAACACGGCTTCCGCAAAGTCGGCAGCATCACTTTCCCATACGGCTCGACCACCGGCATCAACGACGTCCTCGAAAAACCGCTCTAACCATCACCTCAACCGCTCACCGCTCACAACCCACCGCTCACGGCTCACTGTCGAAATTAACGCCGAGTTAACGACTCGTTCACACAGAGTCAACGCGCGGCTCCTAACATTCGGTTTTGATCATCTCTACCTAACAATCCGAAAAGGAGCAATTTATGTCTCGCGTGTTTACGAAGGCAGCATCGAATACTGTCATTTTATTTGTCATATTTCTATTTGCATCCATATCTTCTGCACAGGAAAACGGATCGATCGCCGGCCGGGTGCTGGACGGGACGACCGGTAATGCACTGCCGGGCGTAAGCATTGTTGTCGAAGGAACGTCGCTTTCAACCGAGACCGATCGCACCGGTGCATTCATCCTCGTCAGAGTTCCTGCAGGCCGACAAAAGCTGACCGCGTCTTATCTTGGGTTTGAACCGACCACCATCGATGTTTCGGTGAACGCGGGCGGCTCGGCAACTTCTATCGAAATCGCTCTTACCGTCGGTATCCGTGAGACCGTAACGGTCGAGGCTCCGTTCCTTGAAGGACAGGCAAGAGCACTGAATCAGCAGAAGGAAGCACTCAACATCCAGAGCATTGTCTCTTCTGATCAGATCGGCCGCTTTCCGGACCCCAACTCGGCGGAAGCCGCACAGCGGATCCCCGGCATAACCATCGAACGCGACCAGGGCGAAGGCCGCTATGTGCAGGTTCGCGGCACCGAGCCACGGCTCAATTCGATGCAGATAAATGGCGAGCGGATCCCCTCGCCCGAGGGCGATGTCCGGGCTGTCGCACTCGATGTCATCCCGGCCGACCTGCTCGATTCGATCGAGGTCTCAAAAGCCCTGACGGCTGACCAGGATGCGGACTCGATCGGCGGTGCCGTAAATCTCGTGACGAAAGGAGCTCCCGAGCGGACCCGCGTCTCGCTAACCTTCGGCCTCGGTTACAACCGCCTGGTCAACAACGGCCTTGAAACCTTTAACGGTACCTTTGGTAGGCGTTTCGCCGACAAGAAGCTCGGCTTCCTTTTCTCCGGCAGCTATCTCAATACGCGACGCGGCTCGGAAAGCGTCGAACCCGCCTACGATGAAGGTTTCCTCGAGGAGATCGAGCTTCGTGATTATCAGGTAAACCGCCGCCGATGGGGCATCAACCCGTACGTCGATTACAGATTTTCCAATTCCTCCGAGATCTACTTCCGCGGTATCTTTAACGACTTTAAGGACGACGAATTCCGGCGGCTTGTAGCTTACAAGGTTGCAGATAACGAGATCGCCCGCGAACTCCGCGACCGCCTTGAGACACAGCGAATCTACCAGTTCTCCGGCGGCGGACGCCACTTGTTGGGCCGTTCGATCCTGATGGACTATCGCATCTCTTATGGGTATGCCGAGGAAGATGAGCCGAAGAACATCAGCTCTGCTTTCCTTCAGGAAGATGTAGATTTCGAACCGAACGTGACACCCGGCTCCATCGACCCGGAAAACATTCAGGCCAATCCGCTGAATGAGAACATCAATGAGTTTGTGCTCGATGAACTTACTTCAGCCGACAATTTCACATCTGAAAGCAGCTTCACCGCCCAGTTCAACCTGGCCATTCCGCTTCGGGCTGGCAACAACTTTGCGGGAACGCTCAAGTTCGGTGCAAAGAACCGCTATAACCGGAAAGAACGCGACAATGAAGAGTTCGAGTTCGGCTTGGATGATGACCTTTTCCTAACGGACATTCTCGATACGAATTACAACAAATCCTCCTACCGCGGCGGTTTATACAATTTCATCCCGGCGTTTCAAGACCCGCAGCGTATCGCCGCCTTGCGAACGTCGCCCGGGGCTGAAAGTGAGAAACTTTTTGAAGAAGATTCGGCAGACTACGACGCTCGCGAGAACATTTTTGCATTCTACGGAATGGCTCAATTGGGCTTCGGCGAACGGTTTGTTCTCGTTCCCGGTATTCGCTATGAGCAGACCGATGTTAAGTACACGGGCTTTCGGGTGCAGTTTGATGACGAGGGTGATTATGAGCTGACCGAGCCTCGTGAAGGTGATAATACTTTCCGGAACTGGTTTCCTTCGATCCACGCAAAATACCGCATCGGAGACAACACCAATTTTCGAGCAGCCTACACCCGTTCGCTTGCTCGGCCGAACTTTGTCGATCTGGTGCCTTTCCAATTGATCATTCGTGAAGACAGCGAGATAGAGCGAGGCAACCCGTTTCTCAGGCCGACGACCTCGGACAATTTCGACCTTCTCTTCGAACACTATTTCCAGAATGTCGGCGTCGTCTCCGGCGGATTCTTTTATAAGCGGCTTAAGAACTACATCTTCCCGTTCCGTTTTGAGGAAGATGTGACCTTCGGGGGCAAGCCTTCCACCTTCGATATTTTGGAACCCCGCAACGGCGAATCGGCAAATCTCTACGGATTCGAGCTTGCGTACAATCAGCGGTTCACGTTTATGCCAAAGCCTTTCGACGGCCTCGGGATTTATGCAAACTACACTTACGTAAACTCTGACGCCGTGCTCCCAAACGAGGATCCGTCACTTCCCGGCCGAGAATCGATCCTGCCCGGCCAGGCCAAAAACATCGCGAACTTCGCCTTGTTCTATGAACGGTTCGGCTTCTCGGGCCGCGGCTCGCTTCATTACCGCGATAAATATCTAAGTGAGGTCGCCGGATCGCCGGAGTTCGATCTTTTTGTCGAAAATCATCTCCAGTTCGATTTTTCGGCAAGTCAGAAGATCACGAAGAACGTCCGCGTCTTTGCCGAGTTCATCAATTTGAACAACCGCCCCTTTAAGAGCTATGAAGGGGTCAGCAACCGCATCCGTCAAGATGAACGCTATAAATGGTGGTCAACCTTTGGTGTCAAGATCGACTGGTGATAACGTTGTGTCATAAAGCCTGCGGAAGATGCTTCAGACCCGTTCTGTAACATCTTCCGCGTTTTTATTTGCTACGATCGAGTTATGGATAGGCGAAACTTTCTGGCTGCGGCATCGACTGCCGGCCTCGCAGTGGCATTTGGCGGATTCGGTCGATTGGCCGAGGCCGCCGAAACAAAAGGAAGCATCGACAAACTCCGTGCCATCGGCTATGGCGAGCTCGTCCCCACCGCCGCCAAGAATACCGGAGAAATGGTGCTTGCGCTTCCCCGCGGATTTGAATACAACGTGCTGGGCAAGACCGGCGACAAGATGTCCGATGGGCGCCTGACGCCGAACGAACACGACGGAATGGCCGCCTTCGTAACGGCGGGTGAACTTCGGCTTGTTCGCAATCACGAGATCAACGACGATGTGCCGAAGCAGGACGTCGCCATCGGGGCCGCTAATCACTATGACGATAAAGCCGGCGGCGGTACGACCACGCTCGTCATCAACCCGAGAACTCGTCTCATCGAACGCGACTTCGTAAGCCTCAGCGGTACGCTCAACAACTGCGCGGGCGGCCCGACGCCCTGGGGTTCGTGGATATCATGCGAAGAAACCACACACGGCACGACCAGGTACAGCGACGATGACGACGAAGAGGTCGGCGGTTTCGCGAAGCCGCACGGCTATTGTTTTGAGGTGCCTGCCTCGGCAAACAGCAATCTGCCGCCGGTTGCCCTGACCGCGATGGGCCGCTTCTCGCACGAGGCGATCGCCGTCGATCCGCAAACCGGTATCGTTTACCTGACCGAAGACGCGAAGCCTTTTTGTGGCTTTTACCGTTTTATCCCAAATCGTCGAAACCGCCTGGCCGAAGGTGGCGTTCTTCAGATGCTCGCCATCCACAAGAAGCCAAGCTACAACACTCAGTTCGGCCAAACGACCGGAACGCGATTCGATGCCCGCTGGGTGACCATCGACGATCCGAACACCGTTCGAGCCGATACCGATGAACAGGCCGTCTTCAAACAGGGTGCACGTAAGGGCGGAACCCATTTCAATAAGCTCGAGGGCTGCTGGTCCTCACCCGAAGGCAAGATCTATTTCGTTTCATCGAGCGGCGGCGATGCCGGCGGCGGACAAGTCTGGCTTTATGAGCCGACGGGCCGCGACAAGGGCCGGTTGACGCTTCTTTTCGAATCGCCGGACCGCGAACTGCTCGATATGCCGGACAACATCTGCCTGGAACCCGGAACCGGTCATCTTTTTATGTGCGAGGATAGCGATTATCCGGGGCTTTCAGGACGGGGCGATAACTTTGTGCGGATCCTGACCCCGAACGGTAAGATCGCCGATTTTGCCCGCAATATACTTGAGGGCTTCGAAGAGACCGAGTTTGCCGGAGCCACATTCAGCCCCGATGGAACAACGCTTTTCTTCAATATCCAAACACCGGGCATTACCGTCGCCGTTTGGGGCGATTTCAAAAACTTCAAAGCCTGACCTCAAAACACCTGCGGACGGCCAAAATCTTCAAGGCCGTCCGCTAACTCTGCACTACCTACTGCTTACTTCTCACCTCTCACCGCCAACGGCTGGAAGCTGAAAGCTAAAAGCTGGCGGCTGTTTCTAAAACCCTCTTTACTGCTCACTGCTCACCACATAAGTAGCCACGCTCGTCGGTGTTTCGTAGCAGCGGACCTTATAGACCTTGACCCGTTCGTCGCCGACGCGCGAATTGAGATACTCGACAAAATAGCGGGCGATGTTCTCGGCCGAGGGATTCAGTTCTTCGTCAAAGGGCGGAAGTTCGTTCAGGTTTCGGTGGTCGAGGTACCGAGTTATCTCGTCCGCCGCCTTCTTTAGATCGCCGAAATCGATCAGCAGCCCGATGTTGTTCAGTTCCTCGCCGCGGGCATATATCTCCACCTTATAATTATGCCCGTGCAGGTTCTCGCACTTCCCCTTATAGCCCCGCAACTGATGCGCCGACGAAAAGTCCCGCTCGATCATCACCTCAAAAAAGCTTTGCTCTGCCATCAATTTCCTTCCTCGCCCGCCGCCTCGGCCGTCTCGATTATCTCTTCCAATTCAGGCTCTTCCGGTTGGCCAATGAAGACGCCCGCTTTCACGTGTTCTTTTATATTCGTCGCCTCCATCAGGTGTTGGACAAAACTACTGCCGGCTCCCCCAAACTCCGTCGCAAAATGAAATATCTCTCGTTGAATTTCCTTTGCCGTCTCGCCCCAGGTTTCGACGCTCCCAAAGCGTCTGACCAGGTTCCCCATATCAACGATATCCGCAAATTCGAAATATTGCGAGAGCGTGTCGCCCTGGTGGCCGCTCATCAGGTCGTACCACGTCAGCTTCATCTCCTTGAGCGTCTGCCGGGTCGAGACGTCGAGCTGGTCGTGATGAAAAGCCGCGTTGTTCCGGACTGCTTTTATGTAGTCCCGGTGCTTTTTATACATTGTGTCGTGCACTAAAAGCCGCAGCGGCTCAAAGGGCTCCTGCCCGAGATATCGCCCCTGGATCGATCTCGCCACCTGTAACGCTTCGTGGATCTCACCGCCCAGATAGAAGAACGCCCTACGGCTCTGCCGCCGCCGTCTCGGGGTGTCTTCAGCAATGTTGTCTTTCATCACGTCGATATTAAAGAAAACCCCGTTCATCGCCCGGCCCATCTTGATCAAATTCACGAAATCCTCGTTCTGCCTTAGCATTTGGAGCCGCGAACCATTGAGCCTCGCGTTCCAAAAGACCGTCCCCGTCTTGGGCCGTGCCGCCGCAACCGCCCTTTTCGGGTCATATTTCGCTCCTTTTCGCTTCTTTGACGCCGCCATTCTCTTGCTCCTTATTTCTTTGGGTTTCTGTTCTGCCGAAGGGTCAGCAACGGCGAGAGTTAGTTTAATCCAGCCGCCCGTGCTCGGCCAAAGCCCTGCATTTACGAGTTCTTTCGGGCAAAGTGCTTGACACGCGGCGGCGGCTTCGGGTAACTTCCTTTTCGATGCGGCCCGGGCATCGTCCGCCGCTTCCACATCATTCGAGAGAAAATCCGCGGCTCCCGCCGAAACCGCCCGTTGCAGGTCGGCCTCGCCGGGGTTGGTGTTCGGACCATTCGGAGGAGAGAGAAAACTATGCCAGCAGAGACCGGCCACGCAAAGAACGTAGAGAATTTCGCGACGCTGATCGCCATCGTCGAGGGCTTCGGTGCCGAATATCAGCCCTCGAACGCCGCCCTTGAGGTGGCCGAGATGCAGGTGCAATTGGCCGCGGCCGAGGCGAGCCTCGTCGCCGTTACCGACGCCCTGATGCCGCACAAGACCGCCGTCAATGAACGCGAGACCGCCTTTGCGTCGCTTCGCCCGCTCGTCACCCGCGTCGTTAATGCCTATCGGGCGACCGGCGCCGACCAAAACCGGATAGACGACGCACTCACCTTTGCCCGCAAGATACAGGGCCGCCGCGCCAAGCCCAAGCCAAAGGACGACCCGAACACCCCGGAGGACGAAAGCGAGCGGAGCCACTCCGCCTCGCAGCAAAGCTATACGCAGCTCGTCGCCAATCTCGAGAATCTGATCGCCGTGCTCGGCCAGGATTCGGCCTACGCCCCGAACGAGACCGTGCTGCAGCTCGCTTCGCTGACCAACTACGCAACGATCCTCAAAAACGCCAATGCCGCCGTCAGCTCGACCAGACCGGCGGTCGTTAACGCCCGCATTGCCCGCGATCGGACCCTCTATGGCGATCCAGGCGGCGTTTTTTACACCCAAAAGCTCGTCAAAGCCTACGTAAAGGCCCTCTACGGAGCCGCTTCACCGCAATACGACGCCATTAACGGCCTCCATTTCACCAAACCGAGGAAACGTTAGCCCTCCGGGTTGAATTCTTCACGCCGCCAAGGCTCTTTCCGTAGTCTTCGGCGGCGTGATTACGTCGTGTCGGTTTGTGATTAGGTTATGTCGGTTTGCGTAATA
>JAHBSL010000035.1 GCA_019639135.1 Acidobacteriota bacterium | reverse complement strand
ATTGATACCGTCCTCCACAAGTGCCAAGCCGTTAATGTAATCTTCGTCTAGACTTGCAACGACCGAAAAATTATCCCCCCCCCCCCGGCTGCATCGTAACGACAAAATCAACCGTTGCTATCCCAGACGAATCAGTAAGACATGACAAACCCGAGCTGTAGGTCTGGCAGCCCGATGAACCAGAGGGTGCGGTCAGGACACCTGCTTTCGTTGACGAATTTCCATCAACATTGCCTCGATTATCATTTCCCGCTTTAACGCTTGGATTGTCGTTCGCATCTATCGGAGCTGTATCCGCTGAGGGGTCGTCAACATCGAAGTTACGAAAATAGATCCTGATGCCAGCGGTCATCTGCGAATATTGCGCCTTTACGCGGATGCGTCGTCGGTCAACCGTTTCGTTGGGAGTCTTTTTATCTGGAAATATCCTCAAGCCGCCGCCCGCATTCGGATTGGCATCTATCGGCAGGTCGTCGGTATGAATAAGTTCGTAGTTCACGCTCAAGACCTTTGGCCCAGGCGTGATCAGGCAATCGCTTGTCGTTCCTCCACCGGTCGCACCGACGTGAACCGCATTAATGCAATAAACAGAGCTTGGTTGAGCGTTTTCCGATTCAAGGAGAACCGACGTATTTCGCTCGAAACATGCGGCGGTGTCCGCGGCCGTTTCCAAAAACACCGGGACCCGACATTGTCGCTGAGGTCGAACAATTCTGAGCGAAACCGTACGGCGAGAAATTGAAGACAACTGTCGAAGCTGTACCTTGAAGGGTTTGTCCGTTATAGGATATGCCGGAGCTGCAAAATGGATACCCGGTAGCCGGACATGTGTTTGCAAACGAATTGGCGATAAGATCACTAGAATGTTGCGCAAGCGGGAATAGTGGGACTTGGGCTTTATAGAACGGGAATTCTTTTGCGGAAACCGCAATGGCCATCAACAAACAGTTTACCAAAATCAAGGTCAAAAAAACAACAAGTTTAAACATAGCTGAGACCACCTGAATAAAACCGTTTCCCGGAACATAAACTAATCTTGTAAATTGCGCAAAAGGGCGAGCCATTTTCGGGCCCGCCCTTCTGTCTTCTCGAGTATCCGCTATGCGGTTTTCTTCATGCAAATTATGCAAGGTCGAAGCGGTCGGCGTTCATTACCTTGTTCCAGGCGGCGATGAAGTCGCGGACGAACTTCTCCTTGCCGTCCTCGCAGGCATAGACCTCAGCATACGAACGAAGCTCCGAGTTCGAGCCGAAGATCAGATCGACACGCGTTCCGGTGAACTTCGTCTCGCCGGTCTTACGATCGACGCCATTAAATACCTGGCCGTCGCCGTTGGCCGATTCCCACTTCGTGCTCATATCGAGCAGGTTGGTGAAGAAATCGTTGGTCAGCGTTCCGGGGCGGTCTGTAAAGACGCCGTGCTTTGAGCCGTCCCAGTTCGTATCAAGGACGCGCATTCCGCCGACGAGCACCGTCATCTCCGGAGCGGTCAGCCCGAGTAGAGCAGCCTTATCGACCAGCATTTCTTCGGCCGGGGTCTTATGAATGGCCTTCTTGTAGTTGCGGAATCCATCGGCCTGCGGCTCGAGATACTGGAACGAATCGACCTCGGTCTGCTCCTGCGAAGCATCGCCGCGACCCGGCGTGAAGGGAACCGAGACGTCGTAGCCGGCATCCTTCGCCGCCTTTTCGACCGCGGCACATCCGCCGAGAACGATCAGGTCCGCGAGCGAAACGTGCTTTCCGCCGGCATTGAACTCGCTTTGGATAGCTTCGAGCTTCGCGAGAATTCCGGAGAGGTTAGCGGGCTTGTTGACCTCCCAATTCTTCTGCGGCTGCAGCCGGATGCGTGCGCCATTGGCGCCGCCTCGATAGTCTGTTCTGCGAAAGGTAGAGGCCGAGGCCCATGCCGTGCGGACGAGGTCGGAGACCGAGATACCGGCTTCAAGGATCTTGCCCTTGAGTGCAGCTACATCAGCATCGTCGATGTTCGAACGGGTATCGGCCGGAATCGGATCCTGCCAGATGAGATCCTCAGCCGGAACGAGCGAACCGAGGTAACGAGCCTTCGGGCCCATGTCGCGGTGCGTCAGCTTGAACCAGGCACGGGCGAAGGCATCGGCAAACTCTTCCGGATTCTCGAGGAAGTGCCGCGAGATCTTCTCGTAAGCCGGGTCCATTCTCATCGCCATGTCGGCGGTTGTCATCATCGGCAAATGTTTCTTGTTCGGGTCGGCCGCGTCGGGCACGTTCGGTTCAGTATTGACCGGACGCCACTGGTTTGCTCCCGCCGGGCTCTTGGTAAGCTCCCACTCGTTGCCAAAGAGCGTCTCAAAGTAACTGTTGTCCCATTGGATCGGCGTCGGCGTCCATGCCCCCTCGATGCCGCTCGTGATCGTATCGACACCCTTGCCCGAGCCATAGGTACTCAGCCAGCCGAAGCCCTGAGCTTCGATAGGTGCGCCTTCCGGTTCCGGGCCGACATGTGCTGGATCGCCGGCTCCGTGTGCCTTGCCGAAGGTGTGTCCTCCGGCGGTGAGGGCGACCGTTTCGTAGTCGTTCATAGCCATGCGGCCAAAGGTCTCGCGAATGTCGCGGGCCGAGGCCAGCGGGTCGGGATTGCCGTTCGGACCCTCGGGGTTGACGTAGATCAAGCCCATCTGGACGGCCGCAAGAGGATTCTCAAGCTCGCGGTCGCCGGTGTAACGCTTATCGCCCAGCCATTCGCCCTCTGATCCCCAATAAGTATCTTCCTGTGCCTGCCAAACGTCGGCACGGCCGCCGCCAAACCCGAAGGTCTTGAAGCCCATCGATTCCAGGGCTGCATTTCCGGCAAGAATGAAGAGGTCCGCCCATGAAAGCTTGCGGCCGTATTTCTGCTTGATCGGCCAGAGCAGGCGGCGTGCCTTATCGAGGTTGCCGTTGTCCGGCCAGCTATTGGTCGGGGCAAAACGCTGCTCGCCGTTGCCGGCTCCGCCGCGGCCGTCCGATACGCGGTAAGTACCGGCCGCGTGCCATGCCATGCGGATCATGAACGGGCCGTAATGGCCGTAGTCGGCCGGCCACCAATCTTGCGAGTCCGTCATCAGGGCCTTGAGGTCTTCCATTACGGCGTTGAGGTCGAGCGACTTGAACTCTTCGGCGTAATTGAAGCCCTTCCCCATCGGGTCCGCGAGTTCCGAGTTCTGCCTGAGGATCTTTAGGTCAAGAGCATTCGGCCACCAATCACGATTCGAGCGCTTGGTGCTGGTCGTAAAGCCGATGGCTCCGCCCGTAAAGGGGCAGCGGCTTGAGTCGTTGATCTCCAGCGCCTCGCCTTGGTTATTGATTTCGTAGTTTCCCATCTTTTTTTGTTCCTTTGTTTTGAGTTTTGAAAATTACAGGTAGTTGGGTATCTGCCGGCAATGAACGCCGGGCAGGTCCCGGATCTTTTAGCCGCTGCACTCCGGGCAAAGCCCGCGGAGCGTGAATTCGATCTCGCCCGGCTTGAATTTCGACCGCCTTACGGCCTGCTTTATGACCTCAGGCGGGATCGCCAGTTCCAGGTCGGCAAGCCGCCCGCACTCGGTGCATATCGCGTGATGGTGCGGGTCAAGATTGCGGTCGTAACGGGTCGTATCGGACCCAAAGCGAACCTCGCCGATAAGCCCTTCGCCTTTGAGATAGCGGAGCGAGTTGTACACGGTCGCGAATGAGATCCCGGGAAGCCGTTTCCGGGCATCCTCAAATACCTCGTTCGCCGTCAGGTGCTCGTGCGATTCACGTATGACCTCAAGCACCGCCTGCCTCTGCTTTGTAAATCCTGAGCGGTCTAATTCTTTCATCGTAATACGGTTGGAAAGTTAGGTTTAGAATAATTCTATTTATAATTCGTGTCAAATGACCGAGGCCTCAGATCGAATAGATCGTTCGTTGGAGAGTAGTGTAAGACTTAGAGGGCGGCAGGAGGCAAATAGCGTGTATAATGACGAAAAGTGGCTATTCGAGCCGAGTGGAGAAAAGCATGTCTGCCGTTCCGAAAAAGCGATTGACCGCAGAAGAGTATCTCGAGTTTGAACGCGGCTCTGAGATCAAGCATGAATTTTACAACGGTCGTATCTATGCGATGGCCGGAGCAAAGCGACGCCATAACCTGATCGCGTTGAATATCGGCAGTGAGATAAGAACGCATCTTAAGGGCCGTAACTGTGAGGCCTATCCGTCCGATATGCGGATCTATATCCCGAGGTTCGGGCTATACACATACCCGGATGTTTCGGTCGTTTGCGGAAAGCCGGAGTTTCAAGATGCGGTTTTGGACACATTGCTCAACCCGGTTCTGCTGATCGAGATACTTTCTGATTCGACCGAGAGCTACGACCGCGGCAAGAAGTTTCAGCACTATCGCAGCATCGAAAGCCTTCAGGAGTATGTGCTTGTCTCGCAGAATGAGGCGCGGATCGAAAAGTACATCCGCCAGGGCGACGGGTTTTGGGTGCTTTCGGAGGCGGTCGGTGTCGATTCATCGATCATGTTCGAATCGATCGATTGCCCGATCTCGCTTGCGGAAGTTTACGACAAGATCGACTTTGAAGAACCCGAGGAAGATGAGGCTGAGTGACCCTTCTCTAAATTCATACAAAAAAGCCGGCCGGGAAATTCAGTTCCGCGGTCGACTTCGTTATTTTTGAAATGGATCAGTTCGATCCTTTGCCTTCCATCGGGTAACCGGCCTCTCGCCAGGCGGCGGTTCCGCCGAGTAATGCATAGACGTTGGTGAATCCCTTTTTCTTCAGTTCGTGTACCAGACCGGCACTTGAGTTTTCGGCCGGTCAGGAACAGTAGGCAATTATCTTTTTGCCTTTCGGGATCGAGTTCGCCTTTGCGGCGATCTGGTCCGGCGGGATGTTTATCGCTCCTTTTACTCGCTGGACCTCGAAACTTGCTGCCGAGTGCGTATCGACGAAAACGGCCGAGCCGTCGTCGAAGGCCTTCTTGGCCTCGGCGAGCGGGATCCGCTCAACGTCAGGGAACGGAATATTGCGGGCCGTTGCCGGAGCGGCGGGAGCTGCCGGAGCAGCGTTTGCGGCCGGTGATGCGTTTGTCGCGGGCGACGCGTTGCGGGCGGTGTTCGTGGCCGTTTCGGCACAGGCCGCCGCAAACAGCCCGGTAGCGGCGAGTGCGGTCAAAAGTCCGAGTCTTTTTATTTTCATAAACAGTTATTTCCCAAAGGCGGCGAGCACCTCATCGGCGTGTTCGCTTACCTTTACCTTATCAAATATCTTCACGATCTTGCCTTTCTCGTCGATCAAAAATGTCTTTCGGTGAGTTCCCATGTACTTCTTTCCGTACATGCTTTTCTCGCCCCAAACGCCGTAGGCCTCGACGATCGACTTGTCGGTATCGGCGATCAGGTCGAACGGCAGTTCGTATTTCGAGATGAACTTCTGGTGCGATTTTTCGTCGTCGATCGAGACGCCCACCACCTCGATGCCGGCCTTTTTCAACTCGGCAAAGCCGTCGCGGAGCGAACAAGCCTGCTTGGTGCAGCCGGGCGTGTCGTCCTTGGGGTAAAAATAGAGTGCGAGCCTTTTGCCCTTAAAATCACCGAGCTTGACGGCCTTGCCGTCCTGATTATTGCCCTTGAATGCGGGCGCTTTATCGCCTTCATTAAGCATATTTCCGAATCGAACTCCTTCTTGCCTTTATAAGATACAACAACCGAACCGATGTTCGCACGCGGACCTGCCGGTGGATTCGCCCGGGCTGCTAGTTCTTCTTGCCAAAGTTCCATCGCATGCCGGTCGTAAAGAAAAAGTCGTTGCGCCTCGTCGTGCCGGTCGGGTCGTTATTAAATCGGTTGCCGACGGTAAATTGCCAGCCGATCTTCTTTGTAATATCGACCGTCATGCTTGAATCAAAAATGAAGCGGAACTCGTTGCGGTCGGTTACGTTCTGGTAGAACGAGAACGCCTGCTGAAGCCGAAGCCGGCCGTTAAAGCGGTGCTTGAGCGTGTTGCCGGCAAGTGCTTCGGGCGTGTCGGTATTCTGGCCGACCTGCCAGGTGCGGTTCCAACCGCTGCCGACGAGGACATCAAGCTCGGTCCGGTCGTTCTTTATCAAATGATGGCCGAGGCCGCCGCCCGGCACCGAACGGAAATAGAGTTTCCTCGGCCGGTCGCGTTCGAAATCGTAAGAGATGAACCCGAAGGTCCGGTCGCTCAAGCGACGGTCGTAGCGGGCTCCGCCCCAAACGGCGTTTTGCGTAGTGCTTACGCTCGAATTGCGGTTGCTGTTCCAAAGGCTGCGTGAGTAAACCGTCAGCTTGTCCTTGGTCCCGGTCTTCGTTGCCCGGAGCCCGGTCGTCATCTGGCTTGTCCGCGAGTTGCCGGTCGTGAAATTGAAGCCGACGGCTGCATTGCCCTCCCAGCCGGTAAATAGCCCGAACATTTCGCCGCCGAAAAGCCTCGGCGACGCTTTAGGCTCGGCCGGTTTTTCTACAACGGCGGTCTTCGGCAGCGGGTTAGCGGCCGTTTTCGATGCCGTTTCCGTTTCGGCTGCTTTCGCTTCGGCAACAGTGACCGAATCGACGAACTTTGCGTCTATGGTGACCTTGCCCGCATAATCGGTCTCAAGCGTGATGGTCTCGCCCTCGTGAGCGACGATCTTACCGGTCAGCCGGTCACCGTTCTTGAGCTTGACCTCGTCATTGACGATGGCCCGGGCCTCGGCCGCAAACAGGGAAACAAGCAAGAGGGCTGCGATGATCTTTGGGGAAATCATGATGTTTGGATGTCCTGGTTACCGGAGCGCATGTGCGGGCGGCACGCGAAAATCATTAGCTTAACATTATGAAACCAGGATGTGAATTACTACGCGTTATGAATGGCCAGGGTGCTATCTTTGCGGCTAGAGAACGATGAAGCTGATCTCTGAACAAAAAGCGATCGAACTTGCGAATGCTAGAAAGGCCCGATTTGCCGCTGAGATCGGCGAGCGGTTCGAGCACCGGGCGAAGAGCTGCGTGACCTGCAACGTGAAGGGCTCGTGCTGCACGGACGTGCATTTCGTCAATGTCCGGATCACTCGGCTCGAGGCAAGGGCGATCAACGCCGTGCTCAGCGAACTGCCGGAAGAGGTGCGAGAGCGGGTTGAGAACCGCACACGTGCCTCTGCTGCAATTCTCAAAAACGAAAAGCGGGCAGAGGCGAAGTTCGCATGCCCGCTATTTGAAGTTGAATTGGGTTGTCTGGTTCACGGCAAGGCAAAGCCGCTACCGTGCATCACACATGCCTGCTACGAGCGGCCCGAACACCTGCCGCCGGATGAACTACTTGCTGCGGAAGAGCAAGAAGTGCTCAGGCTCGAACGCCGTGCATACGGTCGGAACTTAGCGGCCTTGCCGATCCCGATTGCGATCGAAACCTACCGCTAGGCCTCGGCCGGAGGCGGTGCCGCAGCCGGAAATGTCTTGAGCTTTGCCCCGAGAAGCGTCATCGGAATAAGCAAGATCAGGAAGATCGCGTGGTACCAGACGGGCATGTAGTTCCAGGCCATGATCTGCACCATCAGGCCGAAGGCCAGCAGAAGTGCACCGAGGATCAACGCGGTCCGGTTATTCTCGCCGGCGATGACCGCCGCCAGGTAGCCCGAGACGATCGAGGTGATGATACTGCGAATGAGGCTGATCATCAGTATTGTCGTGTCCGAGGTGAATTCGCTCCGGTTGAACATTGCCTTTTCGGCCTCAAGCTGATGAGCTCCGTACCAGCCCGGCGAGAGCATTCTAAGTACCTCTTCGCCTCCGATCCAAAGTATCGACCAGGCGATGAAACCCGCCACGACCCCGAGAATGATCCTTACCATTTGTTATCTCCTTTTTTATTGGGTTAAAAGAACTATTTCGGTTGAGAAGATTATCAACTGCACAAGTTGGGACACAACGAGCGCAGGCGGATTATAGGCGAAAGCCGCCTGAAAGCAAAGCATTGATCTCAGGAGCATCCCACATTGCCAGCTTGGGCATCATGGATTTCAGTTTTGTGCTCTTTGTGGTGAAACTCTGCTGTCTTTGTGTTTACATCATGCTTAAACACAAAGCTCGCAAAGGGCTGCACAAAGGTCCCAAAGACACCGGCAATTCACATTTTCGAAGACGCTATTCGGCTTCCTTCGTAGCGGACGCCTACTTGATCTCGAACTCAAAGGGCAGGAGCATCATTGCTTCGCCTCGCTGCATACGGTCATACATTTCAGCGTAGCGGAGTGCCCGGCGAGCATCTCGCGGAAGGGCGTCGGCGAGTGCTTTTTGAGCTTTCTGGTCTGATGAAATTGTCGCGTCCTCGTCGCTGCCGAGAAGCGTTTGGAAGAAAGGTTTCGGAGTCGGGAAGACGACCCGCCGCACGTCCCTATCGGCCGGCAGCCCGGCAAGTTCCTTGGCTATATCTATCGCCTTTTCAAGTCCGCCGAATTCATCGACAAGCCCGTTCTGCTTTGCCTGTGTTCCGGTCCAAACGCGGCCCTGACCGAGTTCATTCGCCCGCTCAACGTTCATATTGCGGCCGGCGGCGACCTTCGGGATGAAGTTGTTGAAATAGATGTTGTTGGCAAAGTCCTCCATCTTTTTCCGCTCATCCGGGTTCCACTTTTCCGTTTCGCGGAAAATACCGGAGTTCTTGCCGCGGAGGATGTATTGATTGGTGATACCCAGCCAATCATAGAGTCCGCGGACGATCGGTTTGCCGACGAAAACCCCGATCGATCCCGTTATCGTCGAGGGTTGGGCGACGATCTTGTTGGCGTTGGTCGCAATGTAATAACCGCCCGAGGCCGCGACGTCCGCCATCGAAACGACGACCGGCTTCTTCGCCTTGGCGTTCTCGATCGCACGCCACATCAGGTCCGAGGCGAGTGCCGAACCACCGGGTGAATCGACGCGAAGAACGATCGCTTTGACGGTCGTATCCTCGGCTGCGGCGTTGACCGCCGCGACGACCGTGTCCGAGCCGACCATCTGCCCGCCAAAGGTTCCGTCGCTCGACTTGCCGGAGTTGATCGCACCGCTAGCGAAAATGACGGCGACCCGTTCGCCGGTGTTGAGGCCAAGCGAATCCGAAGGCACCTCCTTATATTGCCCGCCGCTGATCGTCCGCAGCTTTTCCTCTTCCTTATACCCGAGCCGCTTCTTGATCTCGTCATACATCTGGTCGGGATAGATCGCGTCGTCGATAAGGCCGAGTTCTTTGGCCTGGCCGGCGTTGTAAGGCGCGTTGTCGATCAGGGCGGCGATGTCCTCGGGCGATTTCTTTCGCGACTCAGCGATGGCACCGGTGAACCGCGACCAATACTCATCGAGCACGGCGTTGATCACCTCGGCCTGGCCTTCGCCCATTTCCTTGCGGGTGTATTGGTCGGGAGCGTTCTTGTATTTAGGGCCGATCTGGATTACCTCGGCCTCAACGCCGAGTTTATCGAGCGAGCCTTTGTAGAACATCGCCTCGGCGGCAAAGCCATTGACCCAAAGGTCGCCGGGCGGCGGCAGGTAAATACGTTCGGCGGCGGTCGCGATGTAGTACTCCCGATTCGTGCCCATTTCCATATAGGCATAGACGGGCTTGCCGGAGTCGCGAACGCTCTTGATCGCATCGCGGAGCTCGTCGGCCTTTGCCCAGCCGATGCCGGGAAAGTTGATGTTGAGCAGGACGGCACCGACACGGTTATCGACCTTCGCCTTGCGAAGCTGGGTCAGCAATCCGGTGAAGCTTTGCTGTTGCCCGATGCCGAGAGCCTTTGCAAACTGGTCCTCGGGGACGTAATCCGGTAGTGCTCCGGAAACGTTCAGCATAAGCACGCTGTTGCTCGGCACGCTCGGCCGACT
The DNA here is from genome assembly GCA_019639135.1 of Acidobacteriota bacterium. Lineage (GTDB taxonomy): Bacteria > Acidobacteriota > Blastocatellia > Pyrinomonadales > Pyrinomonadaceae > OLB17. The sequence continues at coordinate 5,883 of JAHBSL010000035.1, read as the reverse complement.
GATCATGTCGGCAAAGAGAATCAGCGCGATAACACCGATGATGAGAAGAACGAAAAGCCCTGCGCCGATGGCAAGAGCGATCTTTGTACCTTTTGAAGCCGCCATGATCTTATCCCAATAGGCCGGGAAATATTGACGCAAAACGCAATTAGGTCAACCGGCCTTGTATCCGTAAATTATACGACGAAAAAGAGAAAAGGTTTGAACAAAAGGGTTTTCCAGAAATGATGCCGCGCTCTTCAGGCTGGATTCTCGAGCACGATCAGGTTGACGATGTCCGCAAGCTTGCGGCGGTTCTCTACGAGCCGCAGGCCCGAGGCGACGGCAGCTTCGGCGGTGCGGCGGTTGAAGTGATCGTCGATCAATGCAACGGTCGCAAAATTGAGCAGGTCGAAAAACTTTCCGAGTAATCCCGGCGGCCGGACGTGTTCGAGCAAAACCACACGTCCGCCCGGCCGGACAACGCGGCGAAGCTCGGCAAAGGCGTTCTCGGGCCGCGGGATCGAGCAAAAAACAAGCGTCGCAAAGGCCGCATCAAACGAGCCCGCGGCAAAGGGAAGCCGTTCTGCATCGGCCTGAATAAGCGCGTTTCCGCGGGCCTTTTTTGCGGCAAAGGAAAGCATTTCGCAGGAGAGTTCACTTGAAATGGCCTTTTCGGGCGACGCGTAGTATTCAAAATTGGCACCGGTCCCGGCCCCGAGCTCGAGCAAACGGGAGCCCTCCGGAACGAGCGAAAGAGTTTCCCGCCGCCAGCGGCCAAGGAACCGCCGCTCGGCCGGTACGAAAAGCCGATCGTAAAACCTCGCAAAACTGTCGTAAACCGCCATTTCTTGCCTCTATCTTACACCCGAAACACCCTCCGGCATCCATCGCACGTGCGAAAACATCCCGCTCCGCTTGCGGCAACGCATCAATGTGGTTAAATCTCTAATGTTACACATATGGCACGCAAAGGCACCGTACTCGTCTGCGACGATGAAGAGATAATGCGCGACGTGCTCGAGACAATCCTCTCGGGTGCGGGCTATAAGGTCGAACTTGCCCGGACGGGCGAGGAAGCGCTCGAGCTCTATCCGACCCAAGCCTTCGACATCGTGTTGATGGACGTCTCTATGCCGGGCATGGGCGGGCTAACAGCGCTTGAAGAAATGATCAAGCTCGATCCCGAGGCTGTTGTGTTGATGGTAACGGCATTTGCCACGTTCGATACGGCGATCTCGGCGTGGGAGAAAGGCGCCGAGGGCGTCATCCGCAAGCCCTTCCAGAACGAGCAGATCCTGAACCTCGTCGCCAAAGGCATCCGCAAACGCAAGAAGGAAGAGGAACGGCAATCGCTCCGGCAGGCGATGACGCGATCGGTCAGCCGGGACGCGATCGTCGGCCGCTCGGACAAGATGGAAGACATTTTTCGCCTCGTCGAACGGGTCGCACCGGCGCGCTCAACGGTGCTGATCACCGGCGAAAGCGGTACGGGTAAGGAACTTGTCGCAAAGGCGATCCACGAAGCCAGCCCGCGGGCGGACAAGCCCTTTGTCGTGGTAAATTGTTCGAACATTCCGTCGGAGTTGCTTGAATCGGAGCTTTTCGGCCACACCAAAGGAGCATTTACCGGAGCGGTCGCGGCTAAGAAGGGGCTATTTGAGGTTGCCGACACCGGTTCGATCTTTCTCGATGAAATAGGCGATCTGCGGCCCGAAACTCAGGTCCGGCTTCTGCGAGTGATCCAGGAACGCGAGTTTACGCCGATCGGCGAGACCTCGCAGGTGAAGGTAGATGTCCGGATCATCGCCGCGACCAATGTTGATCTGAAAGAAGCGGTCAAGAACGGCACCTTCCGCGAGGACCTTTACTATCGGCTTTCGGTCGTGCCGATCGAGCTGCCGCCGCTCCGCCAGCGGCCCGAGGACATTCTCCCGCTGACGCAGCATTTCATCCGCAAATACAATGCCGAGAACGAACGGCAGATCTCCGAGCAGCTTTCGGCCGAGGTTCTTTCACTGCTTGAGAATTACAACTTTCCCGGAAACGTCCGCGAGCTTGAGAACATCATCGAGCGGGCGGTCGTCATCGCTGCGACCGACGAGATAACGGTCGAATGCCTTCGGCCCGAGGTCCGTTTACCCGAGCTTGCTCAGGAGCGGATGAACCAGGCAGAAGGCGCCTCGGCAGATATCGATATCACCCGCGGCGTTAACTTCTACGACGAGGTAAAACGGTTTGAGATCGACCTCATCCGCCGCGCCCTCGAACAAACCGGCGGCCACCAATCCCGCGCAGCCCGCCTCCTCGGCCTCAACGCCACAACGCTCAATTCAAAGATAAAAAGCTATAACATCACCCGAAAAGTAATTCGGTAACCACTCCAAGATGCGAACAAGATACTGAAAAATTATCCAAAATTTCGTTCAGTCTATCTTTGTTCTCCCCTTTTTTGAAGGAGTTAGATCCAGGATATACCTGCTAAAGTACTATTAATCAATAGGTTATTGTTAATTCTATGAATTCAAGAATCAGTATTCGATGCATTTCAAAATGTGGCACACCGATTGCCTCCAAATTTTAAAGGGTAATCGAAACGAATCCTTATTTTTTTCATCTCTTTCGTTTTCTTCAAGGTGGGTTTGTACTTTAACGGATTTGCACTTATTCATCTGGTTTTTTTTATTTCAACCAAAGGAGAATACGCATGAGAAAGTTAATACTTTTCCGCCTCGCTCTCGTGGTCATCTTGCTGGGAAGCACTTCGGCCACGGACGCCCAGACAATCAACGGAACGATCACCGGAACAGTGGTCGACCAGCAAGGAGCTGCGATTTCCGGTGCGACCGTTACTGCCCGTAACCCACAAACCGGATTTGTGCGCTCGGCAACCACTAGTTCCAATGGAATATTCCGCATTTCTGCCGTTCCCGTAGGCGACTATATCGTGACGGCGTCCGCAGCCGGCTTTGGGACCGGAACAAACGATTTGGTTTCCGTGAGTAGCGGCACCGATACAGATATTCGTTTCGGCCTTACCCCCGGTGATGTAGCCGTCACGGTAGAAGTTACTGCTTCGACCGAATTGCTGGACACCACCCAAAGTCAAGTGTCAAAGACTGTTAGCTCGCAGCAAATCGTCAGCCTACCCGGCCGAAATACCCTCACCGGGTTGGCCCTTCTCAATCCTGGCGTCCTTCCGAATCAGAATGGCCGTCCAGGTTCAGGTTTTGCTGTTAACGGTAACCGCACCCGGTCGAACAATTTCACCATCGACGGTGCGAACAACAACGACCAATCACTCTCGATCCCAAGGCAGAATCTGCCCCCGGATGCAATACGCGAGTTTCAGATTGTTACCAATACGTTCGCCGCGGAATACGGGCGTAATGCCGGGTCCTACGTTAATCAGATTACTCAGTCCGGAACCAACTCGTTCCACGGTAGTGGTTTTTGGGTGTGGGGAGGCAACGGTTTGGATGCTTTGACCACGAGCCAAGAGCGTTCATTCAACGCGAACGCGGCGACACTCGGTGATAAGCGAGCGCTTCGCAATGCCCGTAGCGTAGTTGTCGACAACACTTATGGCTTCACCCTTGGCGGACCAATCAAGAAAGATCACACATTCTTTTTCACCAGTCTTGACTTTAATGATTTCCGCACTACTGTAAGCTCTGCTGCTCGTGTCGCTATCTCGCCGATAGGATTACAGAGGCTTCAGTTACCCGGTCGGCCCAATCTTGTGCCGGAAGCTGTATCATTCTTGCAGTCAACCTTTCCGGTGGCCAACGATCCTACAGCCCAAGGTCAATTAAACCTCACCGGTTCGGCGGTTGGTTTCCCGTGTGACCCTCAGACACCAGGAAGCTGTGATGTCAACATTATCCCGTTGCAGGTTTTTAACCGTGCCCGAGATGGGGGCATCCCGTTCGGTACTGATTTTGGACGCTGGCTTATGAAAGTCGATACGCGTTTGACAAAGAACGACCAGCTCTCCTTCCGTTATCTGGTCGATAAATCGACGAATCCAGGTTCACCGGCATCAATTCCAGGAACGGAGATCGGTTCAAATCTGCGCAACGACTCGTTCACTATTAACGACGCATATATTCTCAGTCCGCGTTGGCTCAACGAGGCCCGCTTTACCTACAGCCGACGTGATGCCCAATTCCCTGAGAATCTTCCCTTCTCGTTTTCAGTAGGCGGGACAAGCGCGTTCACGATCGGGAATGCGAACTTTCCACAATTCCGTCAAGACGACGTTTACGAATTCACAGACAACGTTTCGTTCACTCCGGCAAACCATTCGCTGAAATTCGGCTATAACCTACTGATTTACAAACTGTCGAGCTTCTTCGCACCGAATTCCCGCGGAACCGTCAGCTATGGTAGCCTTGCCAATTTCCTGGCCGATACAAACGCCTCATTCTCACAGTACGCAGGCGACGGTCTGACGGATGCTACGACGTATGAGCATAGCCTTTTTGCCCAGGATAACTGGCGTGTTAATCCTGATCTTACACTTAACCTGGGTCTTCGTTACGAGTATGTGACTACGCCTTTTGGTTTCTTCTCAAACGCTAAACCCGATATCAACAATTTTGCTCCTCGTATCGGTTTTGCTTGGAATCCGAAGGATTGGTTTGGTGGAAAAATGGTCCTTCGCGGTGGGTTCGCGATCTCCTATGACCAGGTCTTCCAGAACATTCTTCTAAATAACTCGCGTAACTTTCCCCGTGGCGTGAACGTTGCGTTCACTAATGTAAGTGGCCAGCGGCCGTTTATTAACCTCCCGCAGCCACCGAGCCCTGGGGACTTCAACGGCGACCCACTTTTGCTTCCGGTCCGCTTGTATTCGCCCAACAAGCGGATATCTCAGCCGATGTCTCAGCAGTGGACATTAGGAGTTCAGTACCAATTTTGGGGAGATTATGTATTCAAGGCTGAGTATATAGGCACTCGGGGATCGAATCTCGTTCGCGAGATCGAATCGAATTACGGGTTCACTGTCGCTTCCGGCGGTACCGGCCAGCGGCTCGATCCTACCCGCGGCTCAATTCTCATCGGTGACGGCTATGCGTCCTCGATCTATCACAGCGGTCAATTTACGCTTGAGCGACGATTTTCCGATTTCAAAGCGTTTGGAACTCGGTTGGGCGGGTTGCTTTTCAACGCAAACTATACATATAGTGCGTTCATTAGCGAATCCGACGATATCCTAGGAGGTCAGCCGAACCGCACATTACCGCAGGATCCCCGTAATCCTGGTGGTGACCGCGGTCGTTCCGCATTCGATCAGCCACATCGGTTCGTGATGAACTTTGTTTATCAGGCCCCTGACTTCTTCCGAAACAACAGTGTACTTAACAGAATCTTCGGTGGTTGGGAACTGGCCATGATAGGCAATCACGCATCGGGAACACCTTTTACGATATTCAATGCGAACAATGCACTCGGTATCCTCCCCGGCCAAATATCTACGGTTGAAGGTTCGCAGCGCGTGTCGGTAAACCCGGCGGGACAGTATCCGCTCGTGTCCACCCCGACCAATCCGAATCCGAATGCTTACTTTATTGTGAACGCAGCCAATAGTGGAATCGTCGGCAACCTTGGAGCAAACACCGAGCGCACCGGACGTACAAATCGTTGGGATGCGTCCGTGATAAAGACCATCCGCACGTTTGGCGAGACACAGCGGTTACAGTTGCGTGCTGAGATCTTTAACATCACCAACACGCGTAACTTTACTGTTATTCCCGCTAACACTATCGGTAACACGGTCAATACGACCACTTTTCTCAACTTTGGCTTCACGAATGTAGGCGGCCGGAACTTCCTATTTGGAGCCAGTTACCGCTTCTAACCCTGCCTACATTTGGTCGGTCTATTTGCGGCCTTCGGGCC
>JAHBSL010000034.1 GCA_019639135.1 Acidobacteriota bacterium | reverse complement strand
TCTCGAAAGCCGGGACTCAAAACTCCCGGGCGTTTCAGGCGTTTCAAGTGTTTCAGGCATTTCATTTCTTTCATTCGTTTCAACTGTTTCAGAAACATATGTCCTTTATAAAAAATGAAACACCTCGAATCGAAGATTGACCAATACGTGGCGGGTGGGCAAGGATGCTCAAACCTCATCCGGCTCATCGCTGATAATGAGGCCGTCGTAGGCGAGTTCGACATTGTCTGGAAGCGTTCGCGACTCGCGGGCCTGGAGGATGTCGTGGTTCAGGTGGGTAAGGAAGGCCTTCCGCGGCTTGAGTTCTTCGATGTAGGCGAGAGCTTCCTCAAGGTTCAGATGCGTCGTGTGCGGCTTGATACGGACGCAGTCGAGCACCAGCACGTCGAGGCCGCGGAGCCTATCGAGCGACTCCTGCGGAATGGTCTTGAGGTCGGTCGCGTATGCGAAATCATTGAACCGATAGGCGATCACCGGCAGCTTGCCGTGGATGACCTCAAGCGGCGTCACCTCGACCTCGCCGATGCAAAAGGGCGAACCGGGAAAGACGGTGTGCGGGATGAGCTGCGGAAGCCCGCCGCCGAGATGGGTCGGCTCAAATATGTACTGAAAGATCCGGCGAAGGTCGGTCCAGGCGATCTCATTGGCAAAGATCGGCATTGCCCCGTAGCGAAAGTTGAGCGGCCGGATGTCATCAAGCCCGAAGACGTGATCGACGTGGCAATGAGTGATCAGCACCGCGTCGAGCTGGCGGATATTTGCCCGAAGAGCCTGTTGGCGAAAGTCCGACGAGGTATCGACGAGGATCGACTTTCCCTTGTGCTCGACGAGGATCGAAACGCGGAGCCGCTTGTCCCGCGGGTCATCGGAGAGACACGTCTCGCAGTCGCAGGCGATCGAGGGTACGCCTGTCGAGGTGCCGGTGCCGAGGAAGGTAAGTCGCATGAGGGTCTTGATGCGGATGCCGCAAGGTCCGCAGAGGTTTCAAGGATCGCTTCGATCCTTGCGGCCGCTGCGTTTCAACTATTTCTTTCCGAGAATATCCGCGCCGGAAAACTTTTTCGCAGCCTGAGCTTTGAGTTTCTCCTCGGTAGCCCGGACCATCGTCACATACTGCATCCTGAGATCGGCGAGAAGCCCCTCGAGCAGCCGAGCTTCCTGCTGGTGAAGATTGCCCTTAGTCTTATCGCGGATCATGGCCAGGACATCGAGCCAGTATTTGCCGGTATCGAGGTCGAGCGAACGCTGCCCGGTCGCCGGATGCGGGACAGCACCGAGAGCCGCAGCCGCGTTGGTCGCAAGGGTCGAGAGAAAATTGACGAAGCTCGCCGGATCATCCGCACCGGGTATGTCGTCCTCGCCGTCCCCCTCGGCCCCGTCGATAGCAGCCACGACCGGCTCATCCACCTTTGCAGCGAACGCCGGCTCGGGCTTGGGTTCGGGCGGCGGGGCGGCAGCCTTGGGCGCTTCCGGCTCGATCTCAACGCCATCCTTAAGCGAACCGTCCGGGTTGAACTTTCGACGGTCGGTCACCTTGAAAGTGACCTCTTCTTGATTTTCTTCGTGTCCGATCATGGCTTCTCTTCTTGGAGAAAATTTTACCATCTACGATTTTCTACCCGAAAGTTCAGAAAGAACATTCCCGCGAGTGCGGGTCGAAGTGCGATCCGGGGCGGCCGCCGCAACCGTCACTTCCTAGACATCCGGCCGGTCCTAAACTTAAATAGTGGTATGTCGGAAAAATTCGATGAACTTGTAGGAGTAATGGAGCGGCTACGGGCACCCGGCGGCTGTCCTTGGGATGCGGAGCAGACCTACGCGTCGCTTTCGCAGTACTTGCTTGAAGAAGCTTATGAGACATTTGACGCGATCCAGCACGCCGAAGAGACCGGCGACACCGAGCACCTCAAAGAAGAACTCGGCGACCTTTTGCTTCAGGTCGTCTTCCACTCAACGATCGGGAAGGAACGCGGCGAATTTACAATCGAAGATGTCGCCGAGTGCGTCGCGAAGAAGCTCGTTCTTCGCCACCCGCATGTCTTTGGCGACGCAAATCTCAAAACGGCGAGCGATGTTCTGAATAACTGGGACGAATTAAAGGCGAATGAACGCAAGGCCTCGGGCAAGGCTGAGAAGATAAAGGAATCGATCCTCGATGAGGTGCCGGTCCACTTTCCGGCTTTGCTCGAAGCACTCAAGCTGACCAGAAAGGCGGCAAAGGTCGGATTTGACTGGCCAGAAACCGATCAGATCTTTGAAAAAGCCGAGGAGGAAATAGCTGAGCTTCGGGCAGCGGTCGGAGCCGGCGACCGCGAGAACATCGAAGAAGAGATCGGCGACTTGCTATTCGTGATCGTAAATCTTGCCCGGTGGCTCGACGTCGAACCGGAAACGGCACTTAAACGCACGAACCGGAAGTTTCGAGAGCGCTTTCTCTACGTAGAGGAGCAGATCAAACAGTCAGGCAAGGATCTCGACGGATCGATGATCGAAGAAATGGACAGGCTCTGGAACGAAGCAAAAGCGAAGTAGGCAATGCGATCATTCGGCAAACATTTCGTGAAGGATCTCGATAACTTCGGTTTTCGACCGGCCATCGATCTCGCCGATTCGTTTTACAAGCCTGGCTTTGTCAACCGTCCTCATCTGGTCGAGAACGATCTGGCGATCGGAATTCAGAAACTCGGTCGCGATGCGCGTGGGCAAAGTCGCGGTGGTCGAAGCGATGGGAGCGATGATCACGTGGCCGAGGTTGCGGTTGATCTCATCCGGCGAGATCACAGCGCCGGGACGCGAATTCTTGGGGTCGTCCGAGACCTCGTCGTCGAGATTGATCAGGTAAACCTCAAATCGCTTTACCATTGCCACTCCTTTCGCTCAAAATCGCCAGGCGTGTTGATATCTTCCGAAAGCTCGTCGTCAGACTCGGCAAATCTGCCAAAGACCGCGTCCCAATCGCCACGCGGTTTGCGCGTCTTTCGGATAAGTATCCCATCGGGCATTATCTGGAGATCGACCTCGCCTGAAATGCCGGTCTCCTCAAGCATCATTTTGGGGATTCGGATGCCCTGGGAGTTTCCGATTTGAATGATTTGAGCCTTCATAATTACATTGTGATTACAATACGCTTCGAGGTCAATCAGAAAATGAGCAGATCGCCTGCAGGTTCACTCCTTTGCAGCTATCCTCTCGGCACCTTGCATATATGGCCGCAGAACTTCCGGGATCGCGACCGAACCATCGGCCTGCTGGTAGTTCTCAAGCACGGCCAACCAGGTCCGGCCGACCGCAAGCCCGCTGCCGTTCAGAGTGTGTGCAAATTCGGGCTTTCCTCCACCAGCCCGACGAAAACGAAGATTCATTCTGCGAGCTTGAAAATCCCCGCAGTTCGAGCAACTCGAGATCTCCCGGTAAGTGTTTTGAGACGGCACCCAAACCTCGATGTCATAGGTTTTCTGCGCCCCAAATCCCATATCGCCGGTCGAGAGGACAACAGTTCGATACGGAAGTTTCAGCAACTGGAGGATCCGTTCGGCATTCTCGGTCAGCTTCTCGTGTTCCGCTTCGGAGGCCTCCGGCAAGCAGAGCTTTACCAGCTCGACCTTCTCAAATTGGTGCTGCCGAATAAGGCCCCGTGTATCGCGGCCATAGCTGCCCGCCTCGCTCCGGAAGCACGGAGTGTAAGCAGTGAAATACTTCGGAAGCTCGGTGGCTTCGAGTATCTCTTCGGCGTAATAGTTCGTAACCGGCACCTCTGCGGTCGGGATAAGCGCGAAACCGCGTTCGTCCTTGATGTGAAAGAGATCCTCTTCAAACTTCGGGAGTTGGTTGGTGCCGAAGAGCGATGTTCGATTGACCATGAAGGGCGGCATCGTCTCGGTATAACCATGCTCAAGTGTGTGGACATCGAGCATGAAGTTGACCAACGCACGCGAAAGCCTTGCTCCTGCCCCGTTGATTATGGCAAATCGCGAGCCCGTTATCTTGGTGGCCCGTTCAAAATCCAGAATTCCAAGCGATTCACCGAGATCAACGTGATCCTTTACCTCAAAGTCGAACGCGGGCACCTCGCCCCACTTCCGTATCTCGACATTGGCGGATTCGTCTGCCCCGACCGGAACGTCTGCGGACGGGATGTTAGGCAAGCCGGCAAGGAGATCGCGCATTGCGGCTTCGGCAGACTCCCGCTTTTGTTCAAGCTCGGCATGCCTATCTTTAAGCCCGGCGACCTCCGCTTTCTTCGATTCTGCCTCGTCCAGCTTGCCGGATTTCATCAGTTCACCGATCTCTTTGCTCGCGGCGTTGCGCTGCTGGTTTATCGAGTCCGATTCGCTGATCAGTTTCCGACGCTCAACGTCGAGTTCGGAAAAACGGTCCAATGCGCCGATCGGAAAATTGCGGCTTTCAAGTGCGAGTTTTACCTCAGCCAGATGCTCTCTGACGAAATTAAGGTCAAGCATAGGATCTGTCAATATGTTCCGGTTTGTTTCGCTTACCGAAAAAACCTAAAATTCAGGTTTGCTTTCGTGGTGCGAATTCCTAATTTAGCAATCTTTTTATGGCTCAAACAATTCGTAAAGCAGTTTTCCCGGCAGCCGGCCTCGGCACGCGGTTTCTTCCTGCAACAAAGGCGTCCCCGAAAGAGATGCTGCCTTTGGTTGACAAGCCGCTGATCCAATATTCGGTTGAAGAGGCCGTTGCCTCCGGGTGCGAGTCTTTGCTGATCATCACGGGCCGCGACAAGAGTGCGATCGAGAATCATTTCGATATCTCGTTCGAACTCGAGCAGTTGCTGAAAGAAAAAGGAAAGACCGAAATGTTCGAGCAGGTTCGAGCGATCTCCGACATCGCGAAGATCAGCTACACAAGGCAGAAACAGGCACTCGGTCTTGGGCATGCGATCTATCAGGCAAAGGATTTCGTAGGCTCCGAGCCATTTGCTGCATTGCTCGCTGATGACATGGTTGATGCCGAACGTCCCGCTTTAAGGCAGATGATCGATGTCTATGAAAAATACGACGCTCCCGTGATCGCAACCATGCAGGTTGAGGGCGAAGCGATATCGCGGTTTGGGGTAATAGACGCAGACGAGGTAGAGCCGGGTGTTTTCAGGATCAAGGATATGGTCGAAAAACCGGCCTTCGCAGATGCCCCGTCAGACCTCGCAATAATCGGTCGATATATATTCACGCCGGACATCTTTGAAGCGATCGAAAAAACGACCCCGGGTTCCGGAGGTGAGATTCAGATCACCGATGCAATGAGGATTTTGCTAAAAGAACGGCCCTTTTATGCCGTCAAACTTCAGGGCACGCGTCACGATGCCGGCGATAAGCTTGGCTTTCTGATCGCAACGGTAGAATATGCACTGAAACGTGAAGACCTTGGGATGCCGTTTCGTGAGTATCTGAGAACTATGAACTTCTAGTTCTTTCGTCGTGCATTGGCAACCAGTACGATAATGATCTGTAACACGAACAACAAGAGGGCAGCTGCAACAAGTACAAGCATACCGTAGCTAAGGTCGCCTGTTAATGAAGAGACTGCCCCGATTCCCCAGGTCACTGCGGTTGCTCCTATCGTGCCACAAATGAAAAGGGGCGTTGCCCTCCGAGCAGCCTCCGGGCCGAATGAATTGTAGAACCGCGAGACGTTGGTCGGGAAGATCCAAGAAGTTCCGATCCCGGTGATGATAGAACCGACGCTGAGTTGGCCGATGCTCGACGCCGAAAGCGCAATTACAAGCCCAATTAGAACCAGAATGAGGCCGAGAATGATCGCCCGATTCTCGTTGAAGTAGCGGAAAAGGATAGGTCCGAATGCCCTGCCGAGAACGAAAAAAAGAAAGTACAAGAATGTGGGCGACAACAGATTCGTGACCGGATCTCCAGCAACGCGTTCCGAATAGGTTGTGATCCAGCCGCCCATGCCACTCTCGAAGCCCACATGGACACAATGGAAGGCAGCGATCGCCCAGGCAAGCGGCATCGCCCAAAGGCCGGTGCTAACCAAAGCGGCCGATTCCGGCGGACTATTTTCTTTAGATGGGGTCGGGATCACGGACAAAAGCACGGCACCGATCGCGAGCGGTATTGCGAGCAGGAGGGTAGTGTAAAGAAGACCTGCTGAAACAGTTGACGTAAGGTCAACGAAAGGCTTTGCGACAATAGCTCCAGCTCCCCAATAGAAATTGAGCAAACTCAGAGCAGCGGCTGTTCTATGCAAATTCATCTCAAGCACCAGAAGATTAATGGCCGGAAGCGTCAAACCGATGCCGATGCCATTCAAGCAAAAGCCGAGAAGCACGAGCGAGAGATCGCCCGAATTCATAAAAAGGATTCCCCCAGTCATTGCTCCGGCGCCAATAACAGTCGCATGTTTAAGCCTCGACCGCCGTCCGAAGACGCCTGAAATAAGAGTTCCGAGGATAGAACCTGCGAACTGCGCCGGAAAAAAGAGAGCCAATTGGCCATCAGAAAGGGAGAATGTGCGTTCGAAATATGGGAGAACCTGACCGATGAGTACTGTTCCGATACCCGACAAGAAGAAAATTATATGAAGGACGGGGTTGGCGAAACGGCCATCTGTGCGGTCTTGGTTTTCTTTGTCCATTATGAATTCCACGATCGGATAGACGCTGAAACTGACTCAAGACTGACGCAAACCGGCAAGTGGCTTGATCCGGGACGCTCTCAACGCGGGCAATAGGCCGGAAAATACCGCCGAGACCACTGCGGACGCTACGGCCAAAATGGGCTCAATCGCACTTAGCCTGATACTTAAAGACCTGACCGGCAAACCAGCTCCTATTATTGAGGACAGATAATGTTGGGGGTCGAGAGTAAGAATCATCAAAACAAAGATCGCGACTCCAAACAGTGACCCTGCTGCGGCGATCGCCGCCACATGCAGGGCAACGATAGAGACTATCGTTCCGCGCCGCATTCCCAAAATCCGGAAAATCGCAATATCGCCGGTGCGCTCGCGAACAAGAACAGCTGCTGTAATGGCCAACGCCAACATTCCGAATGCCGCGAAAAGTAAAACGATCATCGCGGAAAAGCTTTCCGCGGCTCGCAGCGATTCGAAGATTTTGAAATTTGCCCCTTTCCACGTAAGAGCTTTGATGCCGTCGCCGGCAACAGATTCGATCCGGGCGGCGACAATGTCAGCGGTCATCGGGTCGTCCAAGAACACTTCGACATATTCAGGTGTAAATATCTCATCTCCAACAATTGCAGCATACTCGGTCGGCGTCACACGCACGACTGTTGAGTCGTCTTCGTAGAGCCCGGTCGTTTCGGTTCGACCGACACGGGTTCGTACCTTACGCGGGTTTCCGTCCCTAACTTGTACGACGAGCTCGGCTTCGTCACCGGCAGAAACTCTCAGATCTTCTGCCAGAAGATCACCAAGAACAAGACCGGCACTTTCTGTCTCGAAAGACCTGATCAAAACAACCTTCGAGATTCCATTGGCCGACATCAATGCGTGCGTCGCGGCTGCCGGCCGGACTCCCGCTACACTGCCTACATCTGATGAATTTTTGATGAGATTCGCGAGGTCAATCTTTTCCGCATCGACTTTAGGAACGATCACGAGATGCGGTTCCGAGCGGATCAGGGATGTTATTAGCGAAGTTTCGAACGCGTTCGAAAGAGTGTCTGTGAGTAGAAAGGCGAAAACACCGATCGCAACCATCGACGCCGCCGCGATCGCGGTGAAGCGGCCAAGGCCGCCCCGTCTGAGACTTAGGAATCGAAAGGTAATCTTTAGCGCAAGCGGCATCGTTCGATTGTAAATCTAGTTCGTCCAATTGTTAACCGGCAGTTAAGTTAGCAATGGCACTTAACATTCGATAAAATTCAGGTTTGATGCTAGAAACCAGTTCAGGAAAGACTTAATGCCTCTAAGCACCATCGAGGAAGCGGCAAATGATATTAGAGACGGTCGAATGATCATCATCGTTGACGATGAGGATCGTGAGAACGAGGGCGATCTTGTTTGTGCGGCCGAAAAAGTTACGCCGGAGATAATCAACTTTATGGCCACCCATGGCCGCGGGCTGATCTGTCTTCCGTTGACAGAAGAACGCTGCGACGAACTGAACCTGACCCCGCAGGCAGCGGACAACACCTCGAGCATGGGCACCGCTTTTACGATATCGATAGAGGCAAAGGAGGGTGTAACAACAGGTATTTCTGCGGCGGATCGAGCAAAAACGATACTCACGGCAGTCGATCCGAACACCCGGCCCTCTGATCTCGCCCGACCGGGACACGTCTTTCCGCTTCGCGCTAAACGAGGCGGCGTCCTCGTTCGGGTTGGACAAACGGAAGCCAGCGTCGATATTGCGAGGATAGCCGGACTCAACCCTTCGGCAGTCATATGCGAAATAATGAACGACGACGGCACGATGGCGCGGCTGCCCGAGCTTGAGCGCTTCGCTGAGCACCATGGCCTGAAGATAGTTTCGGTCGCAGATCTGGTTCGTTATCGGGTAGAAAGGGAACCGCTTATCAGGCGAATAGTATCGACACCTTTGCCAACGGCATTTGGTGAGTTCGAGGCAGTGATCTTTGAGAATTTGATCAACGGCGAAACGCATGTAGGTCTAACGCTTGGTGAAGTTTCTAATACAACCGAACCTATCCTCGTTCGCGTCCAAACGGAGAATGTGACCTTTGCAATGTTCGGATGCATGCTAGGCGAAGCGGCCCCGGCAATAAACATGTCACTTCAAAAGATTGCCGATGAAGGCCGCGGAGCGATCATTTACCTACGGCAGCGTGAAAATCACCTTGACCTGGTCAATCAGCTCCGCACCTATGCCGTAATGCAGGAAAAAGGTGTTGATTTTCAGACCGCAAAACGCGAAACTGGCTACGGAAAGATACACGATTATGGTATCGGTGCCCAAATACTGAAGGATCTTGGGATCAAAAAGATACGGCTTTTGTCCAACCATCCCCCAAAGATCAATGCTCTTGAGGCCTTTGGCCTTGAGATAGTTGAGACGGTCAGCCTGCAATAGGCCAGGGTCGTCTTTTGGCTGCAAGAATGCCTGAGGAACTTGACACTCCGCACGAACCGGCCTTGCCGGCCGCCGCCGAATCTCCGGTGAAGAGGAAATTCTTCGCCAGGAAGAGACTACGATCAGTTTTGATCGCGGTGGGCGTTTTCGTCTTGCTCTTGGGCATTTTTAGTGTTGTTTTGTTCAGATCAGGAGCCGTTGATTCGGTCGTCAAGAACCAGTTTCGAGAGAAAATGGAATATATGGGCATCGTTTTTGATGCCGATGTGTTTCGGCTAAATATTTCCCCCCTTGAGCTTGAGCTGAAAAACGCGACATTTAACGACCGTATTTCGGGAGAAAAGTTGTTTTTCGTCCGAGATGGGCGTTTAGGATTAACGGTTCTTGACCTGTTTGCGTGGCAAACGACCCGCGAAATCTCAGTTGATTCAACCGAGATCTACGGGGCAGAGGTCTGGGTCAGGTTCGACGAGAACGGGCGATCAAACTTCGCCAACCTCGTTTCTGACGAACGAGAGTCGAGACTCAGCTTCAAGTACGATTCGATCAAGTTTCTGCTTCTGGATTCCGTGATCCACTTTAACGATGTATCGCGAAAGATCGATGCGGACGCAAGGAATTTAACGGTTAGTATCACACCTGAACAAGAGCAATTGCTCGACCGCCCGTCTCGATTCCGATTTGAAATGGAGTCCACTGATTCCTTTTTCACCTATGACGGCGGCCGGTTGGAGAACATCGGTATTCGGGCGAAGGGGGTCGCCGACCCGGAGTTCGCGGATATCAGTGAACTTCGTATTGACACTCCGATCGGTTACTCGATTCTGAGCGGGCGGCTCACGGACTGGCAGAAATTCACCTACGAACTGAGCATTGAATCCTCGCTCGACCTGACCCAAACTTCAACGATCTTTCCTCTCGGAACAAGCTTGAGAGGCGTCGGAAATTTCAAAGGAAAAGTTGTAGGTACAGGTACTGATTACCGTCTTGAGGGAACCGCTACATCAGACGCGTTGGCCGCAGACGGCGTTTACCTGCGGGGCATCGAGGTGGCCGCGACGGTCGAAGGAACGAACTCGCAGTACGAAGCCAATGGCCGTGCCGTTGCCGAGCTTTTTACCTTTGAGGATTTTAGGATCGAGTTTCCCAGAATTGCAGGAAATGTGATGGGAACCGGAACTGATTTTCGGTGGGTCGGTGAATTGCAGGCTATTGCTGCAAAGTCGAAATCGCTTTCGCTTGGCGGGCTCTTTGTTTCAGACGCTGTTGCCGAACTGAGGGACAGACAACTCGTTGCTACCGCCGGAAACGGACGAGCACAGCTTTTCTCGGTCGCCGATACCCGCTTCGGCGATCTTCGAACGCAAAACCTTAGACTTTCAGTAGATGACGGAACAACAACGCTTTCCGCTCCGTCCGCACAGGCAGCTTCGTTTCAGACGGACGAGTATCGGATCAGTGGCATCAAGGGACGAAACATACGCGTTAAGGATTCAGCACAGACAACGACGGTCGATATCGATGGCCTTGAAGCAAACGATGCTTCCGTTGGCGACGCCCGCCTGAGAAATTTGAAAGCCCGGGATTTTGCTTTCAAGGACCTTCCATCGTCAACCGAGCTTTCGGTTCGCGACCTCACGGCAGAGCGCCTGGATTCGGGTGGTAATCGTATCGAAGGACTCCGGGCGGATACGGTCACGCTTCGCGACGTCGGCCCCGATACGTTGATCTATTCTGATCGTTTGCGGGTTGCCCGCGTCGAAGCGGGCAGCGCGACACTCGGCAGCCTTAACATCGCAGGTGTCCGACTGACGATTAGGGAAGGACGCATCGAGGCCCGTTCCGAAGATATCGATGCCGGCAACGTGACACTCTCAAAAGGCGGGGCATTTCCGGAGGGCGGAACTATCGAAAATGTCGTTGCCGCAAAGCCGGTCTATGTTCTCGAACCTTCGGGCCGATACCGTGCGACAGCGGATATGAGTATCGGCGGCGGATTCCTAGGGAGCATCAACCTTGGTTCGGCCCGCTCAAGCGTAGTTATAACCAACGACCGGGCCGAGCTCAACGAACTTGTTGCCCAGGTAATGGGTGGAGAAGTCCGGGGCGAGGCAAGAATTGCGCTGACCTCCCGATCGGAATCAACAATCAACGCAGACTTTAGTTCTCTCGATATCTCGAAATTGATCGCCCTCGGTGCCGGACGTATCTTACCGATCCAAGGCGAAACGACCGGACGGGCCGACATTTCGTTCAGGGGAACGGATATCCGAACGGCGACGGGTGAGATAAATGCGAACATTGCGGCTTCGGCCGGGAATGATGCGGACGGACGGTTTCCGCTTAACGGTTCCATAAGGATCAATGCGGCCGACGGGCTTCTGAACGTTGAGAATGCGAAACTCGCCACCGAAAAAAGCGAGCTAATTGCGTCGGGGAAATTTGATCTTCTTGGAACGAACTCCGATCTTGAACTTGCGCTTCGCTCTTCGGATGCTTCCGAGGCTGAAAGGATGATCCGAATCCTTGATGTTTCTCCCGGCCTTACAGAGCAACTGGATGCATACAGGGTCGTCCTCCGCGATGATCTGACATTCGACGGAAGAGTCACCGGAAGCCTCTCCCAACCGGAATTCAAAGGCAACCTGTCACTTGGGTCGATCTCGCTTCGTGAACAGGAACTAGGACGCGTTTCCGCTGAACTAGATTTTTCATCAAGGGGCATTTTTGTTTCGAACGGCAAGCTGCTCGAGGTCGAAGGCGGACAGATGGAGTTTGCGGTCGCGATACCTGCGGCCGGCATCAACAATACATCGGTTACAGCCACCCTCAACAACATTAGTGCGGGGCGTCTTCTGACGGCGATCCCGATCGAACTCCCAGCGTCGCTGCAAGGACTTCGCGGGAATACGTCCGGCACGATCGAGCTGCGGGGGCTTCCGAACGAGTCGCAGGGAACGATAGATATTGTCTCGAGACAGGGTACGCTTAACGGACAGCCGTTCGACGAACTTCGGGCCGCTGCCAAGTTCGAAGGGACAGTGGTCAATATCGACTCGGCCTCGGTCGAGGCAGACGGCGGACGGGCAACATTTACCGGTTCATACGACCGTGCAACAAAGAATTTCAGCGGCGAACTCAAAGGCAGCAAAGTCCCTGTTCCGCTTTTGCTCGCCTTACTGCCGGCAAGCGAATCACTTCCGGTGGCAATCGGAACCGTAGATTTTTCGGCCATGGGCTCGGGAAATCTTGAACAAACCAGTTCGATCCAGATCACGTTTGAAGGCCGCGGATCGGGCATTGTCATAAACGAGAATCCTTTCGGCGATACCCGGTTCAACGGTTCAACGTCAGACCAGATGCTGTATGCGAACCTGACCACGGAACTTGAAGGACGCCCGCAGATCTTTCTTGCGAGCGTTGATCTCAGCCGGCCGGAATTACCTCTACGCGTCGAACATTCGCTTGACCAAAGTCCGTTAAGGCCGTTCTTCGCTTTGATCCCGCAGCTGAAGGGTTATTCGATCGGCGGGAATGGTACCGGAAAGGTCGAATTTGGCGGCCCCCTGTTCGTTGCTAACTATGCCGGTGAAAGAGTTTTTAGCACGGCGAACCTTTCTGGCGTTGCAAATTTCTCGCAACTGACCCTTCAGATCCAGGAATCGCCGCTATCTGCACTTGAGCCGGTCGTCATGCGTTTCTCACCGTCGGAGATAACATTTGAGAGTGCTAAGTTCGCTGGCGGCGGATCAAACCTCGTTGTCGCCGGAACTAAAGCCCTGTCTGACAGCGAGATGAACAACCTTTCGATAGATGGCAGGCTCAACCTAAGCCTTCTCAATGTTTTCCCCGAGATCGCCAAGGCAGATACGTTCTTTGGCGGAATGGCCGATGTTTCTGTCCGGCTTGTCGGTGTAAACCAAACTGCGAGGATCAACGGCACTGCCCAACTCTCGAATGCGGCCTTAGCAACCTTCATTGGCTCAAGCAGGCTGTCGGCGGACAGGATCGCCGGAACCGTTAGGTTCACGGCCGATCAGGCACAATTCGAACGCGTCTCAGGTTATTTGGGCGGCGGTTCCTTTTCGGCAAGCGGTGGCATCTTGTTTGGCGATAATCTCACCGTTCAAAACTATCGAGTATCACTTACGGGTTCGAACGTTACAGTACCGCTCCCTGAGAATTTCGTAACTACCGGAGATGCTCGGCTAGATTTCTCGGGTTCGCGTGTCGGGACGGAGTTGCTCAACGTCATTTCCGGTAGCATCCTCGCGAGGCGGAGCGTTTATAGCCGGGACATCGAACTCGCGAACGTTATCGGTGCTCGGCGTGAAGGCTCTCTTGGAGGCGGCGGCTCATCATCGGGGCTGGCTCCAAGGTTCAATCTGAACATCACGGGCAGGGACGCTCTTATCGTACGAAATAATATCGCGGATCTTACTGCCTCTGTTTCGCTTCAGCTTACCGGAACAACTGATAATCCCCGGCTTGCCGGTCGGATCACATCGACCAGCGGAACCGTCTTCTTTCGCAATGACCGCTATATTGTTCAACGCGGGGTACTCGAGTTTCCGCCCGACACGAACATCGATCCGGTGATCTTTCTTCAAGCTGAATCGGAGATCAATGGCTATCAGGTATTCGTTAATCTCTCCGGCCCTTTGACGGACACTGCATCCCTGACGGCTTCGGTCCGATCAAACCCGGCCCTGCCGGAGCAGGACGTGATCTCTCTGATCACAACAGGCAGTCTTTCAAATACGTCCACAGGAATCCCGACGCTTGCATCTACCGGCTTGAACACGGCAGCAGAGGTTCTGACGGATTCGATCATTAATAACCCCGCACGGCGGGCAACTGACCGGCTATTCGGGTTGAATGTTTTTGAGATCGACCCGATCATTTCCGGGGAACGCCTGGATCCTTCGGCGCGTCTGACCGTTGGAAGGCAGATCAACAACAACCTCCGTGTCACCTATGCTACCAATCTCTCACAGAATCAGAATCAGGTGATCGCGTTCGAATACCGTGTATCTGACCGGCTTTCTTTCGTCGCTCAATACGAACAGCGATCCCTGAGTAACGTCACACAAAATAGGGATAATTTCAGTTTTGAGGTCAGATTCAGGAGGAGGTTTTGAACGAGAGATCGTCGGCGTCGGCAATCCTGAGCTTCGTCCAACTCCGCGCATTGCGCTGGGTGGCTCTCTGTTTCATCGTCTTTTCCTTGTTTTGTGTTGGGTCATTTGCCCAAACTGACCTGGATGGACGCCGGATCGACGGCGTCGTAATCATTTTCGAGGAGCTTGCCGGCGACACTTCGGATTTAGAGAGGTACCGACTACTTGCCGCCAGTGCTCTAGGAGCAACTTATTCAGCGGTGCGAGTCCGCGACGCGATCAGTGCGATCTTCGATACAGGCCTGGCTGAAACCGTCGCCGCAGAAGCCCGACCAACGGGACCAGATAGGCTTGAGATCGCGTTCCGGATCAAGCGAAAGACGGTGGCACGCCGTGTAACCGTAACAGTCACCGATGGCGAAGCCTCGGGCGTTACTGAGCAGGAACTGCTTTTGCGACTGAACCTGCTTGACCCCGGAGCGACCGTAAGCGAGCGAACGCTGCAATCTAACGCGGACCTGTTGGTCGAGTATCTACGTGAGCGAGGGTTCTATCGAGCAGAGGCAACCTACGAACAGATCCCTCTCCAGGCGAACAATGAGGTCGCGATACGATTCCGTGTCACTACTGGTCAAAGGGCAATGATCGACGACATGATCGTCGATATTCAAGGAGCAGCAAACGAGGAACTCCTCCGCGGGTTTCGTCTGAAGGCAGGAGCGGAATATTCGCGACAACGGCTTGTCGATGACGTCGAGCGACTTCGCACGAATCTTCGCAGCCAAGGATTCCTGGCACCGAGTATCAATGAGCCGCGTCTGATCTATGACAGTGAGTCCAATAGGATCTCCGTCGAGATCCGTGGTTCGGCAGGCCCTGAGGTCGAGGTAGAGGTCGTCTCGGAGGCGGCGAGCGTAGGTAAAGGGACCCAGCGACGGCTGCTGCCGGTCAAACGGGAAGGTACTATCGATTACGCAGCGATAGTTGAAGGCGAACGCAGACTCGAAAATCACTTTCAGGAACGCGGCTATTTTTTCGCCAATGTGCGATCTGTTTGCTCGGTCGATCCGCCGATCGTCCCGCCCGCTGACGGGATGCCGGCCGAGTCCGAGTTTATTTGCTCAGCACTTAACAGTGCGGAACTTGCAGGACGAAAGGTCAATATCAGGTATTTGGTGGACCTCAACCGGCGGCTCAAACTTGTTGATATAAGGCTCAGAGGAACCAGCCTTTTAGATATTGAAGAGATTCGTACGATCCTTGAGTCGCAGGAGGCCAATGTCTTTGGTGTAATACCGCTTTTCGGATACGGACGCGGTTATACGAGTCAGCGGCTTCTTGAAAATGACGCCGCGGCCATCCGATCGATCCTCCGCGAACTCGGTTACCGGAATGCCGAGGTCCGCGTGAACCAGGGCGTCTCACTCGACGGTGAGAATCTGATCATTACGTTCGTAGTGGACGAAGGAGTACCGACCTTGATCACAGACGTCGAGATCAGGGGAAACTCGGCATTTTCGAACGACCAATTACTACAAGTACTCCCCAATATTGCCGGCCGGAACATTTCGATCGCACGCGTTCGAAATGGCCAACGGGCTCTCGCGACCTTTTATTCCGAACGCGGTTACTATGATGCGAGCGTAAATTTTTCCTTTGACGAATTGCCCGCTGACCCGGATACTGGGTCGCCGCGTTACAAGCTTATCTACAACATCCAAAACGAGGGCCGGCCCGTTTATGTCAATCGCATCCTCGTCGTAGGAAACCAGTTAACCAAAACAAGCGCAATCGAGAGGGCTATCTCCATCGAGAACGGTGAACTGTTGAGATCTGCGGATGTTTACGCGAGCGAACAGATTTTATACTCGACCGACGCGTTCGAAAGAGCCGCGATCAAGACTCGCCCGGCAGGTAATACCCCCGCGGGCGACAGGCTTGCAGATGTGGTCGTCGAGGTTCAGGAACAAAAGCCGCGTTTGCTGCAATACGGCGGTGGCTTTTCTACCGATGTCGGCTGGAGCGGTTTTGCGGATATCCGACACTTTAATCTGCTCGGTAATCTTTGGCAGGGCGGAGCAAGCGTCCGATGGAGCCAGAGGCGGCAACTGTTTCAGATAGACTTCGTCAATCCGCGTTTTCTTCCCGATCGCGAGCGAAGGTTTGCTCCGCTAACGATATCCGCCCAGTATCAGCGAGATTCGACGGTGACACGGTTCTTCCGCTCGGCATTTGATCGCGGCACGTTCGGGATAGTGCAAAGGCTTGACGATCAGGGCAACCCGATAGACGAATTTGGCCAGCCGGCCGGAAGCCCAACGCTCGACCGTCTTACATTCACTGCGGAAACGAACCGGACACTAAGCCTTAAGGACAGATCGCTCCTGTTCCTCAAATATCGGTTCGAAAATGTGCGGCTTTCGAATATCGACAGTCTTCTGATCCGTGATCTTTTGAAGCCGGATGACAAGATACGCATTTCCGGCTTCGGGGCTACCTTTGTGCGCGATACGCGAAGGCGTTGCGGCATTGAATATTCGATCCTCGAGATCATTCAACGAGGAGAACCCGGCGATCCGTGCCGATACAACGCGAGCGACCCTACCAATGGTGATTACTTTACGGCCGAGTACAACCTCTCGTTGCCAGCACTTGGAGCAAACATTGGTTTTCAGAAATTTCAAGCTTCATATAACTTTTTTTACACTTTTCCACAGCTGAAAAACACTACGATCGCTGCCCGCGGCATCATCGGCATTGCAAGCGTGTTCTCTAAACGCGAACGTTTTTCATCGGACGACTTTCCGGACCTCGAAGGAATCCTCCCGATCAGCGAACGCTTTTTTGCCGGCGGTTCAACAACACTGCGAGGTTTCGATTTTGAATCAGCGGGGCCAAGGGTGGTCGTAGTTCCGCAGGGCGAGTTCAGAAACAGGGATGGAGAATCGGTGTTTCTGGATCCCTTCACCGTACCTTTCGGAGGAAACGCACTTGCTGTAGTTAATATAGAGGCCAGGGTGCCGATCTCAAAGACTGTGCGGTTGGTTCCCTTCTACGACGGGGGAAACGTATTTCGGCGACCGAGCGATATTTTCAAGCTACAATCGGTTCCGGACAGCGATGTCTTTCGGCGCAATCTTCGAGCTTTGTGGTCTCATACGGTTGGTGTGGGATTTAGGCTCAAAACTCCCGTTGGCGGCGAGTTTGCGATCGATTACGGATATCTCCTAAATCCCCCTTCGTTTATCATCCCTCAAGGAAACGGCCCGGCTGCCATGTTTCGTTTACCGCAGGGGCAGTTACACTTCCGCTTCTCCCAGGCGTTTTGAGTGGTTTATTGAACCGAATCGGATGAGATCATAGGTGTTACGGAAGCCGCTCTTTGCTCGGTCGTGCGAGAAATGCTCTTGTTTCTCGTTTTATCATCATTCTCTATTGAGGATATACTGACATTTACATCAGCTTGCCCGATCCCAAGCAAGTGCTCAGCTCCGATCGTTCTTAATCGGTTGAATTCCTTAGCTCGATACATTTCACGATCAGCAGCATCAATGAGTTCGTCAAAAGTCTGGCCGGCAGAAGGATAACTTGCCGATCCAATGCTTATTCCGACCTCCGCCACGCCATCATCATCTACTAGTTCGTACGCCGACACCGCATCCGCTATACGCTGGCTCAATCCTCGCACGAATTCTCGGTCCGTTTCGGGAAGAATTGCAACAAACTCATCGCCACCATATCGCGCGAGAAAGTCGTACTCCCTAAGCTGTTCTCGAATAACGCATCCGATTCCGTGGAGCATCGAATCTCCTAGTTTATGTCCAAACGTATCGTTCACCTTTTTGAATCCGTCCAGATCCATAACAAGAAGTTGAAAGCTCGTTCCGTTACGGCCCGCCCGCTGCACTTCTTTCGCAAACTCAGCTATCAACGCTCTTGCGTTAGGAAGTCCGGTCATCGTGTCCGTAAACGCATGCAACTGCGTTTCTGCGTGCTCGAGGGCTTTTTCTATTGCATCTGCCGCCAACTTCGATGCCGTCTCGACTATGCGCATGTGCTCGTCTTCAAAGCTGTCGAACCTCGAAACATAGAGCGAAACGACCCCGACAAGACGATCTTGAGCGATCAGCGGTACGGCTGCCATGGTCTTGAACGATGCTGCGATATCGACCCCAGAGAATGCGAAATCGAGTGCCGGATCTACATTGCATACCAGTTTACGCGAACGAAGAGCGAATCCCGTTGCTCCCTCCCCGGATACAATCTCCCGACCCGCTATGGCAGAAGCGTGCAGCCCGCGCACATGTTCAGCTCTCGCCACATTGTAATTTGAATCGAGGAGATAGATCGCACATGTGTCATACGGAATGAACTCTGCGAGCTTTACTGCAAGAAGTTCCAACGTCTCCGATAGCTTCAGGGCACTACTGAAATCACGAGCGAGAGAGAACAAAGTGAAAGCCTCGTGATTTGCCCTTTTGATCTGGTCAACGTAGTTTGCGGACACACCAGCGTCTCGACTCAGTTCTGTTAGATCCCTTCTGGTATCGATGGCATGCGGACTCAGCCCGTTTGCTTCAATCTCGGCCTCAAAGATGCTCAGGTTTCGAAGAAATATTTCCGTTAGCATTGGGTCGAACTTACTGCCGGCAAGCGACCTAACAGTTTCGATCGCTTCCTGTCTTCCGACCGCCTTCCGATATGGCCGATCCTCCTGGAGCGTATCGAACATATCGGCAAGGGCAATTATCCTGGCGGTAACGGGTATTTTTCTGCCCCGGAGCCCTTCCGGATATCCAGTGCCGTCCCAAGCTTCGTGGTGGTATTTGACGGTCGGTACTACCGGATATGGAAATCCGACCTTCTCGAGTATCGAAGCTCCGACCGAGCAATGTATCTTCGTTTTCTCGGCCTCTGCCGGTGTTAGGCCGTCCGGCTTGTTCAAGATATGATCGGGCACAGCGAGTTTGCCTATATCATGGAGCAATGCTCCCATTTTTAATGCGCTGATCTCACTCTCTGAAAGCCCAAGAATCCTTCCAAGACCTACTGCGTAGATCTGCGTTCGGCCAACGTGCCCCAAGCCAACCTGGTCTCTGGCATCAATGGCTGTTGCCAGAGCCTCTACGGTGGCCAAATGCAAGCGGCTCGCCTCCTTGATCTCCGCAGTTTTCGCTTCGAGGCTTCGAACATGTATCCGATGAGCAATCTTTACTGCAACAGCAGCTGGGACGGCAAGCCATGCCAGCTCAAGTCCAAAATGATTGACTGCGAGCACCAGAAGGAGCGTAGAGAGGATCGCGACGATCGTGCTTCGAGCAATTATGGCCGGCCTGTCGGCGAGGGGATCTTGCCTTCTATGCAACCTGGCCTCGGCTCGTAATGCCATTGTCAGCACAGCAAAGAGAAAGTACACTGCAGCCATAACGAAAACGGCCGTGAGGATTTCCGCCGGCACAAGGCTCTCGCCGAGCTTGAGCATTTCGCTTCCGACCTGATAGTTAGACGCAGCTACGGTGTAGGCATGGGCCGATACCAGAATTACGAGAACCTCTGACGCAAGACTCGTAAGGTCAGGTTCCGAGCCTTCACAGGGCTCCACCATTTCTGAAAGCGAGGCTGCTAATATTACAAGAATGGCTCCTGGAATTCCGAGCCAGATCGCCGCCCAGAAGCTCATTACCAGTTTCGGGTCGAAAGTTATACTTGTTGCCGGAATCGTAAGTTTGAAGCGGCCTATTAATGCAGCGATCAGGCAAGACGCAACCAGTAAAGTGAAATCGGGAAAGCTCAACGAAAGCGCGGAAAAAACGGCGTAAACGATCGCAATGACACCCGCGACCAGGATAACCAAGCTGATCTTTGAATCAACGTAACCAAATCTCCGCACCCCTATCTCCATTAACTTCAATTAACTCCCGAAACTCCCGTTTGACCTGCATTCAAACAACGTGCCATCCATTGTTGAACTCGCAAGTTGGAAATTATTAGGTTCCGGCGCAACTTGAGGACGGGTATAATGTTTTTGGGTTCATGTTGACCGATTGAAATGATCAGACTCATTCATTTTGGCAGAAGCCCAACGACCGCTGCGATCATTTTCGGTCGCGTTGCTGTACTCACACGTGTGGCTTGGCTTCTATCGCTTTTTGCAATTACCGGCATTGGGCAGATCGACGACATCATTCGGGTCGAGACCGAGTTGGTTAGCTTCGAGTTTCGAGTAACGGATGCTGGCGGCAACCCGGTAAGCGGGTTATCCGCTGATGAATTCCGGGTATTTGAGAACGGGTTAGAAAGAAAGATCGATTTCTTCCAACCGATGTCTCGACCGATCGGAAAGCGGCCCCTGGCACTTGTGTTCGCTTTGGATGTCTCAGGCAGTATGACAGTTGCAGAACTGGAAAGCCTTCGGTCGTCCCTCGGGGAGTTTGTCCGCCGTCTTGAGGCGCCCGATGCTTACTTTTCGGTCATTACGTTTGCTATGAATGTCAGGACGGTTGTCCCGTTTACCAATCGAAAACAGAAACTGATTGAACAGCTTGGATGGCTCCGGCATGATCGAGACGGTCTTTCGACCCATGCGTATGACGCTGTGGATGCCGCAGTTCGGTACATCGTCAGGAAGGGCCCGAAAACGAAACGGGGCCAAATACCTCAGAGAGCCGTAGTTGTGATTACCGATGGCTTTCCTGTCGGAGATGTTGTTTCGCCAAATACTGTGATCGAAAGAGCGAACAACTCAGGCGTAAGCGTCCATTCTGTGATACTTCCGTCTTTCTTGCGTCCGGCGCAAGGCCGAACCCCGGTAATCACTCCATTCGAAGCGAGCCGTCTGACAGAATCGACAGGAGGCATGAGCATACTCGCAACGGATAAGAATCTCGACCCGATCCTTACACGGTTGGCTGCTGCGATCGAGGGGTCTTACGTTCTCGCGTTCTATCCTGAGCGAAACGCGAGCGGTGAGTTTCGATCGGTCAAAATCGAATCGATCAAAGGGTATGAGATCAAGCAAAATAGATCTAGGTACCAGATACGGGATTGATGATAATTTCTGCTAGATGGGTCTAGTAACGGTCGTCGTCGTAGTCATACGAATCGTAGTCCTCGTCATCGTCTTCGTAATCATCGTCGTCTGAATCGACCTTTAGATCAAGTTCGATTGGGTCGAGTCCGACAACGATCAAATCGGAACCGCACTCCTCGCAATTCACCTTGTCGCCTTGTTCGGTATCGGCTTCGACATAGACTTCCTCATCACACTCTGGGCAGATTGCAGTTGGCATTTTCGTTTTACTCCCGATGTTGGTTAAGCTAAGGACTTGCTTTCAATACGCTCTACGGACTTTTCAAATTTACCCTCTCGCCGCTCCGCTAGGCAAGATTGGAAGGTAGTATTTTGACGAAGCCGTGGATTTTTGGTTTTCAAATGAAGTTACCTTTTAAGCTTCGCGATAAGTCTGACTTTGATGTTGCCGGATTCGGCACCAATGCGGTCGATTTCCTTATTACTGTACCCAGCTATCCGACATGCGGATCGAAGGTCGAGCTAGGCCACTATCTCCGCTTCCCGGGTGGCGAGATCGCAACTACGCTTTCGGGCTTGCAAAGACTCGGGATCGCAACTACCTATGCAGGCAGATTCGGTGACGATGATGCAGGTGATTTCGGTATAGAAAGTCTTAGCGCAGAAGGTGTGTGTATCACGAAATGCGAACGGATCTCAGGTGCCTCTACGCAGATCGCGTTTATTATTATCGACTCAAGCAGTGGTGAACGAACAGTTATTTGGAAGCGCGATGAACGTCTGAAGTTCAACACGACAGATGCGCCACTCGACCTCGCTCGGAGCGCCAAGATTCTTCACATGACGCCTCACGACGGCGAAGCCTGCGTTGTAATGGCCAAAGCGGCTCGTGATGCGGGCACGATAGTTTCAGTTGACCTAGATAACGTTTTTGAGGCTACTCACGAACTGATGAAGCTGACTGACATCCTGATCGTTTCTTCGGATCTGCCGCGAAGGCTGTTCGGTTCGGTTGATGCCGACAAAGGTTTACGTGAACTTGCCATGATCTCTGGAGCTGGATTGGTAGGCATAACGCAAGGAGACGCAGGCTCGATAATTCTTTGCAACGATCAGTACGTCAGAACACCGGGCTTCCGGGTTCCGGGGATCTGTCGAGATACCACCGGAGCTGGTGATGCATTTCGGACGGGCCTGCTCTATGGGGTTCTCCACGATCTTCCGGTGGAAGAATGTGCCCGGATCGCGAACGGCGTCGCGGCCCTTAACTGCCGCGAAGTCGGTGCCCGGACCGCTTTGCCGGACTTGAAAGAGCTTCGGGAACTACTTTACTAAGATAGTTATGTTAATAGCAAATGAAGATGTCCGGTTTTATTAGCACATTAGATGTCCGGTTTTGAATTCTTTGGTCC
>JAHBSL010000033.1 GCA_019639135.1 Acidobacteriota bacterium | reverse complement strand
TGTTTCTGAAGCACTCACTACTTTTAAAAAATGAAACAAAGCGGCCCGATCTGGGGAATTTTGACCCAGTTTCTGTGGAAATGCTCGAAATCGCCGATAAATGTCCCGCCGTGTCCCACCCGCGAAGGCGCGCAGGCAGAACAGAACAACGGCCCGGTGTTCACTTGAGAGCGTGGATGAAACGAACTGGCCGCCCGCTTACACAGGCGGTTCTGACATCGGCGGCCCGCTTACACAGGCGGTTCGGACATCGAGCGGCGGTATTTGTGGGTTACGGGGCGGCGGCGGCCGACTCCGATGGCGTTCTTCGAGATGATGAGCGTCGGCGGGAGCTGGCGGCGCTTGAATTCGTTTGCCGGGTGCTCGACCTTGTTGAGTATCGAATAGACGAGCTCGGCGTCGTTGCCGGCGGCGATGATCTCGGCGGGCGAGGCCTTCTGCTCGAAATACATCCGCAGCACAGGGTCCATCAGCTCGTAGGGCGGCAGGCTGTCCTGGTCAAATTGGTTCGGGGCGAGCTCGGCCGAGGGCTTCTTATCGATGATCGCCTGCGGGATGATCTCCCGGTTCAGACTGCGCGATTTATCACGTTTCGACGAGCTAAAGCTCGCACTCTGAGCTTCGGAGCTAAAGCTCGCACTCTGAGCTTCGGAGCTAAAGCTCGCACTCTGAGCATTGATGTGGCGGGCGATCTGCCAGACCTCGGTCTTGAGCACGTCGCCGAGCACGGCAAGCCCGCCGTTCGTGTCGCCATAAAGCGTGCAGTACCCGACGGCAAGCTCGCTCTTGTTGCCGGTCGAAAGCACAAGCCGGCCCTCGGCATTGGAGATCGCCATCAGGATAACGCCGCGGATGCGCGACTGCATGTTCTCAGCCGCGAGCGATTCGCCGCCCCGCGTCGGCTTATCAAGCCCCATCTGGCGGAGCAATACTTCGAACGTGTCGCTGATCGGCTCGATGCGGCTTTGGCAGCCGAGATTTGCGACCAGTGCTTCGCTGTCCTTGATGCTCCCTTCGGACGAGAACGGCGAGGGCATCATTACGCAAAGCACGTTCTCCGGCCCCATCGCCTCGCACGCCAGGGCCGCAACGAGCGCCGAATCGATGCCGCCCGAAAGCCCGAGCACGGCGGTGCGGAAGCCGTTCTTTGCCGCGTAATCGCGAATGCCAAGCACAAGGGCGCGTCGGATCGATTCCGTCTCGTCACCGGAGATCCCGCGGGCATCCGGCCGCCGAATATCGAGCTCGACGGTCTCGACAAACTCCTCAAAGGCCGCCGCTTGCAGGATTATGTCGCCCTCGGCATCGGCCACGAGGCTTGCACCGTCAAAGATGATGCCGTCGTTTCCGCCGACCAGATTGACGAAGACGATCGGCACGCGATTCGCCCTCGCACGGTGCGAGACCATCTCACACCGCAGCCCGATCTTGCCTTTGTTATAGGGCGAGGCGTTGATGGCGACGATCAGCTCGGCACCGCGTTCGATGACGATATCGGTCGGGTCTTTCTCGTAAAGCCGCTCCCGCCAGAAGGTCTTGTCGTTCCAGAAGTCCTCGCAAACGACAACGCCGAGCTTACACGGCTTGCCGTCGCGGTCGGTGATCTCAACGATGCCGTTCGGGTCCGATTCGGGTTCGAAGTAACGCGGGTCGTCGAAGACGTCATACTCCGGCAAAAGGGTCTTATCGACAAAGCCGATGAGTTTGCCGTTCGAGATAACAGCGGCCGAGTTAAAAAGTCGGCGGCCATCGCGTTCGGTATTAGGGCGGATGGTGCCGACCACTGCCGTTATACCCTCGGTCGCGGCGATCACGCGGTCGAGCGGATCGAGCGAGGAGGTGATGATGTCGCGGTCCTGGAACCAATCTTGTGAGGTGTATCCGTGAATGCAGACCTCGGGGAAGACGATCAGGTCCGAGCCGTCCGCCTTGGCATGTTCGATGGCCGAGAGCACCTTCGCGACGTTCCCATCAATGTCGCCGTTGGTCGTATTGATCTGCCCGATGGTTACCCGCATAGGGAGATTATATTTGAATCCGGGCAAAAATTCGCTTGCGGCCGCAGATCCGGGAATAATCTTCGCCGTTGCCAGCCTTAGCTATGTAGAAACCATTCTACAGAGGAGTAATGATGAACCTTTTAAGCATTCTTGTTGTTTCCATAGTTTTCGCCTGCTCGGCCCTCGGCACATGCGGCCAGATGAAGGCGGCCGAACGCTCGCGGACCGAGCCGGTCGCGGTCGGCCAGGCGGCACCGGACTTCACGCTTACCGATCATAACGGCCAAAGCGTCACGCTCTCGAAGCTCGGCCGGACGTCGGTCGTCGTATTTTACCGCGGGTATTGGTGTCCCTTCTGTGCGAAACAGCTTGCAGACCTCCGCGGGCTTTTGAACGCGGGTGAGAGCGCCGAGATGTTCGCTATCTCGGTTGACCCGGCTGAGAAAAGCCGCGGGTTGATCTCAAAGATCGAAAAGGACGGCAAGGGCAAGGTCAACTTTCGCCTGCTGTCCGACCCGGACGGCAAAACGATCAACGCATTTGGAGTTTATGACACGAGCTACGCCGGCAAGGGCTTTGACGGCATTCCCCGTGCGTCGGTATTCGTAATTGACGGTCAGGGAAAGGTCGTATGGGCGCGGATAGAGACCGACTACAAACAGCGGCCGACGCTCGATGAGATAAGGGCCGGCATCGAACTCGCGAAGAAATAAAGCAATACCTGGATTCGCAGTCTACGTTTCGGTCACTGATTCGCTTTTCTTGACCATCGTCAGCCGGTTGCCGCGGTCGTTGTAGGCAACCTCGTCCATTATGTTGTAGATAAAGAGCACACCGCGGCCGCTTGTTTTGAAGAGATTTTCGGGGTCGAGAGGGTCCGGGATGTTGTGGACGTCGAAGCCTTCGCCTTCGTCCTCGATGGTAAAGCGGGCTTCCTTGCCGGAAACCTCCGCCGCGATCCGGACGAGCTTTGCAGCATCGAATTTGTTGCCGTGCTTGACCGCGTTTACGAAAGCTTCGTCCAAGGCGATAAAAAGGTTCGATTGCTCGGGCTTTATCACACCAAGCTTTTCGACCCGCTTCATCAAATAATCAAGCACGATGTGCATCAGAGAGATCGCACTCGGGAGTTCAAACTCGATGTACTCGTGAAGGTCCTTTACACTTTCGATGGTGTCAACGTAGCGGATCTTGTAATCAAGTATCGTTGCGACGAGGTTCTTGAGCTCTTCCTCCTCAAACCCCTCGCGGCGATAATTTGCCGCACATATCTTGAATGCTTTAATGTGCTCGGCATCGGTCTCATCAGGAAGATGCGGAAGGCAAACCGGGCCGCCGTTCTGGTCGCCGCCGCCACGAGGGCCGGCAACGTCAAGATCGGTGATGACAAGATCGAACGCCTCGATGTCGTCCCGGCGAAGAGCATCATCGCGATTTTTGAGGGTTTCAACTGTGTGACCAACGTGGGTGAACACCTCGTCAAGAGACGAGGCCAGGTCGTCGTGGTCATCGATTATCAGTATCCGTCGCTGCATTTCCCTCAAAAATCAAAACGACAAAAAAAGAGCCTCGGTTGCAAATAATAACCCAAGTTGTTAGTTATTTTCTAACTGTGGCGGAACTTACGGAGAGTGTTTACCGATTTGCAGGGCTCGAACGTTACACCTTCGGCCAGCGGATCGTGATCCGTCTCGCCGGCCTTGCCTTCTATCTCGCGATCCGGATAATCGGCTCGACACTTCGATTTGAACGTACCGGCTGGGAGAACTTTGAGGCGATCGAAGCCGCAGGAAAACTTCCGATCTATGCATTCTGGCACGACCGCATCGTCGCCGGAACCTACTATTTCCGCGACCGCGGCATCATCGTCCTCTCATCCACCAGCTTTGACAGCGAGTACACCGCCCGCTGCATTCAGCGGTTCGGCTTCGGGATAATCAAGGGATCTTCGACACGCGGCGGGATCCAGGCACTCGTCGGAATGATCCGAATGATGAAGCAGGGCTACCCGATGGCATTTACGCTCGATGGGCCAAAAGGCCCGCGTTACGAAGCGAAGTCCGGCCCCGTTCTGCTCGCAAAAAAGACCGGCAATCCGCTTATGCCTTTTGTTGTCGAGGCGAAGAGCTATTGGACGATCGGGAGCTGGGACCGGCTGCAGATCCCAAAACCTTTCACGCGGGCAAATGTCATCATCGGAACGCCGATCTACGTGGACAAAGACGCTCGTGACGAAGAGCTTGAGGCAAAGCGGCTTGAGCTTCAGGCCTCGCTCGATGAGCTCGTCGCGAGAGGCTCGGACTGGAGAACCGGGTCGTGATCGTCCTCTGAGATCGCCGCGGCAGCCATCAGAACGAACACCAGCCAGATCAGATCCGCGAGCAGTAAATGCCCTAGTTGCATCACGATCGGCGCCAGCATCAAGAGCGTGGCCGCTCCCCATGCGATCTGTACAAGAACGAGGCCCGACATCCAATTACCCCACTTCGCAACCGAAACCCGGCCCGACGCTTTCTTGACCGTGTCCGAGAGAAAGACGAGGAACACCGCCGTAAAGATTGAAAGTATCGGGTGGAGAATGCGGAGACGTAAGAGTATATGCGAATCGGGGTCAAAGTCCTTAGCGATGCCCTCGGCAAGCGTCTCGGAGGGAAACAGCATCGTTGAAAGAGCGGACATCGAGCCGGTGATGCCTGTAATAAAGATCGCCGCCATCCCGGCGAATAGCAACACCCAAACCTTCCACGGTGCCGTGAACGTTAGCCGCCGCGGCCCGCTTGCATACCAGGCCGTCAGCGTCAGAAACGCCATTAGGATGAATGTGTTTATCAAATGGCCGGCCGTCCAGTAAGGCCGCGTCGGGGTCCAGTTTCCGGCCGTGTTCCCGGTCAAGACAAGCCCGCCGCCGATCGCTCCTTCGACGATAATGAAAAACAACGAGAGCAATGCCAGCCGCCGGACCAGATGCCGCTTCGGGAACCGGCGGAATGCCCAGATGACCAAAGCGATGACGATGAAACCCGCCAACAGGCTCGTAACGCGGTGCGAGAATTCGATCAGGGTCTTAAGCTCCGGGGCCGAGGGGATCGGCTCGCCGTGGCATGTGATCCAGTGCTGGCCGCAGCCATCGCCTGAGTGTGATGCCCGCAGAAAAACGCCCCAGAGTATCACCAAGAGGTTATAAGCGACCGCAAACCACGCGAAGCGGGCGAACGCGCTCAATTTCGTTTGCCCGGCGGTTTTGATAGATTCGAACTTGTCGGCCATAGCTTGGGTTTGCAGGCTAAAGCGAAAGGATATCACCCGTCGCGGCCGCAATGAAACCGGCGGCGTTTTAGCGGCTCTTAATGGAAATAGAACACTTCTTTACCTGCCCGTATTGCTGGCAGGAGATATCGTTCATACTCGACCCTTCGGTCGCGGAGCAGAGCTACGTCGAGGACTGCGAGATCTGCTGTCGTCCGATCCGGATCGAATATACCTCGGACGGCGAATATATAATGGACTTCACCGCTTCGGCACTCGACGATTAGAACGAAACTGTGCGAAAGGAACGCATCGACAAGTTGCTCCACGACCGCGGCCTCGCCCCATCGCGGTCAAAGGCGCAGGCGATGGTTATGGCCGGCGTTGTCCTCGTCGGCGAACGCCGGGTCGAAAAGGCGTCTGAAACTTTCGCGCCTGATGCCTCCATCCGCATCAAGGGCGAAGCGCCCGGATCGCGATACGTCGGCCGCGGCGGGCTCAAGCTTGAGCACGCCTTGCGCGAGTTTTCCATCGATCCGGTCGGAATGGAATGCATCGACATCGGCTCCTCGACCGGCGGTTTTACCGATTGCCTGCTCCAGCACGGAGCAAAAAGCGTTGTCGCAATAGACGCCGGAACGAACCAACTCGACTGGAAGCTCCGGAGCGATCCTCGCGTTGACGTCCGTGAAAACACTAACGCACGCGAATTAAAGCCCGGCGATTTCGCTTCGCCCTTCGACCTCGCCGTTATGGACGTCTCATTCATTTCGGTCACGAAGATCATCCCGGCGATCATTCCGCTTTTGAGACCGGGCGGGCGAATGGTCATTCTTATCAAGCCGCAATTCGAGGTCGGAAAGGGCGAGGTCGGGAAGGGCGGCATCGTCCGCGAACCGGAAAAGCACGAACGCGTCGTCCGGGAGGTAAATGAATTCGCCGCATCGGCAGGGCTCACGGTGATCGGGGTCACCGAATCGCCGATCACCGGAGCCGAAGGCAACAAGGAGTTTCTCGGTTGTTATGAACGAAGCTGAACGCGAGACGGTCGCGAGGAAAGAATTTGTCGAGGATGAGGATTATTACTTCGAGAACGGACTCTTGGTGATGACCGCAAAATACCTCCGCGAGCGTGGCTATTGCTGCGGAAACGGCTGCCGTCACTGCCCGTACCCCGACGCGGATCAGAGCAAGAACTCTTCGAGCTCGTTGTGAGCCGGAGCAAGTTCGGCAAAAAGCGGCTCGTCGATACTCTCAGCGTCCACGGGGTTCGACACTCGACGAACCGGCTTGGGGTTCGGGGTGTTGTTAACACTGGCGACTGCGGGTACAGTGTCGAGAAAATCTATCGGCGTCCGGGCGATCTGCACCAAAAGCTCCGGCGTACAGCATACCGTTTCGTACTTCTCGAGATCGAGCCGAAGGTCTTCCTTTTCCGCGAGCCAATCTAGCGCCGTCTCAAGCATCCGCCTTTCCCCATCGTCCTCGGGCCAAACAATGCTGTAATGCACCCACTTCCCGTCACGGCGGGCCTGAACGATCCCGGCATTTCTGAGATAAGCGAGATGCCGCGAGATCTTCGGCTGACTGTCGCCGAGCACCTCGGTGAAAAAGCAGACGCAGACCTCGTTCTGCCTCATCAGATTCAGCAGACGTAGCCGGGTCTTATCGGCCAATGCCATGTAGAATTTCTCCATACTTTCGAGGCTGTCCGAGTTCTTCATATGCAAATAATAACATATGTGTCAATTTTTTGCTTGACAAAGCTGGGAACGAGGAATATATTCGCTTTTACATATATGTTATTGCGTATATGAAAATAAACTAGGAGAGAACATAATGTCATCAAATAATGTCACATACCTTAAGCCGCATATATCTTTGAACGTCAAGGATATCGAAAAAAGTGTCGAGTTCTATTCAAGGCTTTTCGGGCAAGAGCCTGTAAATCTTGTAAAGAGCAACTCGACCGTTCACTCGGTCGTTCGCGAGCAATTGGGCGAAGAAAGCGAGGCCCCGCGATTTGGCTACGCCAAGTTCGACGTCTCCGAACCGCCGCTCAACTTTGTCCTAAATGAGGTGCCCTACTCGGAAGGCGGAACGCTCTCGCACCTCGGGCTTCAGGTCGCAACGACCGAAGACGTTCTAAAGATCCGCGAACGGTGGGCCCAGGCCGGGCTCATGACCGTTGACGAAATGAAGGTCGATTGCTGCTATGCCTTGCAGGACAAGACCTGGGCACGCGACCCGGACGGCAATGAATGGGAAGCTTTCGTCGTGCTCGAAAACACCGAACCGAAGGCCGAGGCCTGCGGCTGCGGTGAGAAGGTCGAGCACGCCGAGCTTTCAACCGCCGTCTGTTGCACACCGGGCCAGAAGGCGACTACCATTGGGGCGACATCAGCGCCATGCTGCTGAGTCTCAGACGAAAATCTCGAACGCGGAACGGGCCGATATGGCGGGCCCTAACGGATCATCAAACTATGGTCGTTCGACCCGCTCGATCCGCCCGATTCGCGTCCGGAGATTCGCCCCAATAGCGATATGAAAGAAGATTCATTCGAAACATTAGCAGTCCACGCCGGCGAAGACCGCGAGGCTCATTTCGGTGCCCTTTCGGTGCCGATCTATCCGGCCTCGGTCTTTGCGTTCACCGACCCCGACGAAGGCATCGCGATCCACAACGACGAAATGCCCGGCTACTACTACGGCCGGCTCGGCAACCCGACACAGACGGCGCTTGAGCAGGCTATGGCCGAGATCGAAGGCGGCGAGGCGGCCCTTGCCCTTGCCTCCGGAATGGCGGCGATCTCGGCCGCCGCGTTCAGCCTTTTGAAGTCCGGCGATCACGTCGTCGCACCTGAGTCGATGTATTCAACAACAACGAATTTTCTGCGTTACATCGGCGGGCAATTCGGCATCAAAATCTCGTTCGTCGATGCGGCCAATGCTGAGGCGTATGCGGCGGCGATCCGCCCAAACACTCGCATGTTCTGGGTCGAGTCGCCCTCTAATCCGCTCGTCAGAATCACTGATATCGCCGAGGTCAGCTCCATCGGCCGGGCCGCCGGCATCGCGACGGTCGTCGATAACACCTTTGCGACGCCATATAACCAGCGGCCGCTCTCGCTAGGAGCAGACCTCGTCATCCACAGTGCGACCAAATACCTTGGCGGCCACAGTGACCTGACCGCCGGCATCATCGTTGGCCGCACGGAACTTGTCGAAGCCGCCCGAAAAGGCCCGGCGAAATTCTACGGCGGCAACATCGCGCCGCAGGTCGCCTGGCTAGTGCTCCGCGGCATCAAAACTCTCGCCCTGCGTATGGAACGCCACAACGAAAACGCGATGCGGCTGGCCGAATATCTCTCGGAGCTTGCGGCCGTTAAGGCGGTCCACTATCCCGGCCTTGCCGATCATCCCGGCCACGAGACTGCGGCCCGGCAAATGCGCGGCTTTGGCGGAATGCTCGCCGCCGACGTTAGGACTGCCGATGCCGCAAAGTCGCTCGTCGGAAAGCTCCGCGTATGCACCTTCGCCACGTCGCTCGGCGGAGTCGAAACATTGATCCAGCCCGTTGCTCTGATGACCCATTCGACGTTGACGCCGGAAGAACGATCTCAGGCAGGGGTCTCCGAAGGCCTGCTTCGCGTTTCCGTCGGGATTGAAAACATCGATGATATATGCAAGGACATATATAGGGCTCTAATGGAGGATCGGACTTAGTCACAGGACTCGGTCCCAAGATCCGTAACCAACATTTAACTCTCGGCGAGTTTACATATATGCTCATTCGCATATATTATCTCTGATCATATGGCGACGCACGCATCTGAAGCCGCAGACCCGGTCAAACGGCTCTCATTTCTAGACCGATACCTGACCCTTTGGATCTTCGCCGCGATGGCCCTCGGTGTCGGCATCGGTTATTTAGTTCCCGGAACGGCCGACTTCATCAACCGGTTTCAGGCCGGCACAACAAATATACCGATCGCCTTTGGGCTGATACTGATGATGTATCCGCCGCTCGCCAAGGTGCGGTATGAAGAGCTTCCCTCGGTTTTTCGCAACACGAAGATCCTCGCCCTGTCGCTTGTTCAAAACTGGATCATCGGCCCGCTCCTGATGTTTTTCTTCGCGGTCGGCCTGCTTTTTGATAAGCCCGAATACATGATCGGCCTGATCATGATCGGCATCGCCCGCTGCATCGCGATGGTCATCGTCTGGAACGACCTGGCCAAAGGCGACAACGAATACGTCGCCGGGCTCGTAGCTTTCAACAGCATCTTTCAGGTGCTGTTCTACAGTATCTATGCCTATATCTTCGTCACGGTCCTTCCGCCGCTCTTTGGCGTGGCGGGGGCGGCCGTCGATATCAGCATTGCCCAGATCGCCGAGAGCGTTTTGATCTACCTCGGCATCCCCTTCTTTGCGGGAATGATCACAAGATTTGTTTTGCTGCGGCTGAAGGGTCGCGAATGGTACGAAGGCGTTTTCATCCCGAAGATCAGCCCCGTAACATTGCTCGCACTGCTCTTCACGATCGTCGTGATGTTCAGCTACAAGGGCCAGCTGATCGTCGAGATACCGTTCGATGTCGTCCGCATCGCCATCCCGCTCGTGCTTTATTTTGTGATCATGTTCTTCTCGGCCTTTTACCTGGCAAAGCGAACCGGAGCAGATTATCCGAAGAGCACCTCGCTTGCCTTCACCGCCGCGGGCAACAACTTCGAGCTCGGCATTGCGGTCGCGATCGCCGTTTTCGGCATCAATTCCGGCGTCGCCTTTGCCGCGGTCATCGGCCCGCTGATCGAAGTGCCGGTCCTGATCCTGCTCGTCCGAGTCGCCCTGCGGCAGCGAGGCAATTTTCCGGAGGCTTTGAGGTAAACAGATGTCTGAGGATAAACAAAGCGTATTGGTACTCTGTACCGGCAATTCGGCCCGCTCGCAGATGGCCGAGGGCATCATCCGGCATCTCTTTGGCGACCGGTTCGAGGTTTTTAGTGCCGGGACGCACCCGAGCATCGTCCGGCCCGAGGCGATCAAGGCGATGGCCGAGATCGGCATCGACATCAGCGGGCATCGCTCAAAGTCGGTCGAGGAATTCGCGGGCCGCGAGATCGACTACGTCCTCACCGTCTGCGACAATGCCCGCGAGAACTGCCCCTACTTTCCTGCAAGAACGCAGGTCATCCACCATTCGTTCGACGACCCGGCGGCCGTCGAAGGCGACGAAGAGACGCGACTCGCTGCTTTCCGCCTCATCCGCGATCAGATCCGGGACTACGCCGCGACCGAACTCGCCGCGATCCTCGCAAAATAGAAAAACCCGGGAACGCTCCCGGGTTCAACAGCCTTTAGGCTGTATTCTAAACGTCGTTGTTTTCGCCTTTTGATTTGCTCATTTGCGTGGCGACGGCGGCCTCGGGGAGCGGCATACCGGCTGCGTCTGATTTTTCCAAAACCGGCAGGTCGTCGTCTTCCGGAGCGACATCCGAGACGATCATCTTGCCTTCCTGCTTGGTGAAGATCAGCGAGTCCTTCTTCGAATCGTAATCCACATAAACGAGGTCGCCGGTCTCGACCTGCTGCGTCGCGACGAGGTTCGAAAGCGGATAAACGAGGAACCGCTCGATCGAACGCTTCAGGTGGCGTGCTCCATATTTGAGGTCGATGCCTTCCTGGAGCAGAAACTCCTTGGCCGGATCCGAGCACTCGAAGATGAACTTCGTGCCTGCCGATTCCGTGATGCGGTCCTGAACTGACCGGAGCTCGATGTCGAGTATCCGCCGCAGGTGATGCTCCTTGAGGCTTCGGAAGACAACGACCTTGTCGATCCGGTTCATGAACTCCGGCGAGAATTTCCGCTTTGCGGCCTCAAGTGCGGTACGGTAGATCTTCGTGTCTATCTCGGTGTCTTCACGCGGTGTACCCTGCTTGGTCGGGGCGAAGCCGATGCCGCCCGAGATCATGTCTGACATCTCGCGGGCACCGAGGTTCGAGGTCATAATAACGATCGTCCGCGAGAAATCGACGCGGCGATTGTCGCCAAGAGTCAGCGTCGCCTTGTCCAAAATTCCGAGCAGAAGCTGCCACAGCGAATCGGAAGCTTTCTCGATCTCATCGAAAAGCACAAACGTGAGCTTGTTATCTTCTGTGTGAGCCTTATCGAGATTCTCCTGTGTCAGCATCGGCGAGGTCTCGCGGTGGCCGAGGTAGCCAGGAGGCGAACCGATCAGCTTAGCGATCTCATGCGAGTGCTGAAACTCGGCGCAGTCGATCTTGACAACGGCGTGCGGGTCGGCAAAAAGCACTTCGCTCGCCGCCTCAACTACACGCGTCTTGCCCGAGCCGGTCGGCCCAAGGAAAAGCATCGTCCCGATCGGCCGCGAGGGGTTGTTCATCCCGGCAAGATAGATCTGGAAAAGCCCGCTCATCCGGCGGACGGCCCGCTCTTGCCCGACGATGAGATCACCGAGCCGGTCCTCAAAATCTGCCGCACGCGGGCTCTTGCGGTCGGGGTCCAGCAAAATTCCCTTGGGTTCGTGATCTTTCTTCTTCGTGGTGTCGGTTTTCATTTGACCTTGCTCTCCCTAAATTCGCCGGGGTAACGGGTTACTGTTCGGCTGCCACTGTCAGGCATTATAAAACGAATTGCCGGAATAGCGTAAACCCGCTACCGTCAAGGATATAGATGATGTCAACAATTTGTTCGTTGGCTGGAGTTTGGATCCGGGTAAGGCCGTGGCCGCAGGGACTGCCCCGCGGGAGCACCGGCTCCTCTTCGAACATTATTCGCACAATTCGCGAAAATCTTCAAGCAAAAAATGGAAACGGGGCCGATTCGCGATATCGGGCCGGCCGAAACAGCGGGCGTTTCAGTCGTAATATTCAAGGCCCAAATGCGTGATCAAGTCCTCTCCCATCATATGCCGCAGCGTGTTCTTTAGCTTCATAAGCTGGATGAAAAGGTCGTGTTCGGGATAAAGCCCCGGAGCCGTTTGCGGCGCCTTGAAGTAGAACGAAAGCCACTCCTGAATTCCCTTCATCCCCGCGCGTTGAGCGAGGTCCATAAACAGCGCGAGGTCGAGCGCCAGCGGCGCCGCGAGGATCGAATCGCGGCAGAGAAAGTCGATCTTGATCTGCATCTTATAGCCGAGCCAGCCGAAGATGTCGATGTTGTCCCAGCCCTCTTTGTTGTCGCCGCGGGGCGGATAGTAATTGATCCGGACGACGTGCGAAAAATCCTTGTAGAGATCGGGATAGACCTCGGGCTGAAGAATGTGTTCGAGCACCGAAAGCTTTGATTCTTCCTTCGTTTTGAAGCTCTCCGGGTCGTCAAGCACTTCGCCGTCGCGATTGCCGAGAATGTTGGTCGAATACCAGCCGTCGAGCCCGAGCATCCGCGATTTAAGGCCCGGAGCGAGGATGGTCTTCATCAGAGTTTGGCCGGTCTTGAAATCCTTGCCGCAGATCGGGACGCCCTCCGCCTCGGCGAGTTTTGTCAGAGCCGGAATGTCTGCCGTCAGGTTCGGAGCACCGTTTGCAAAAGGAACGCCCGACTTGATCGCCGCATAGGCGTAGATCATTGAGGGAGCGATCGCCGGATCGCTGTCGTAGAGCGCCTGCTCGAAAGCCTCGATCGTCAAGTGGCACCCGGACGCCTCAAGGTAAACCTCGGTCGAAGCGGCCCAGACCATCACAATGCGGTCGCAGCCGTTCGCCGACTTGAACCGGGCAATGTCTTCGATGAGCTGCTCGGCAAACTCCATCTTGTTCTTGCCGGTCTTAACGTTCTCGCCGTGGAGCCGTTTTACGTAGGATTGCTCAAAAACGGCCGGCATCGGCTTAAGCGAGGCAAGCGGCTCGGAAACCTGTTCGAGCAGATCTTTCTCAAGAACGCCGGCCTTTTTTGCGGCCTCGAAGGCGTTATCTGGAAAGATGTCCCAGGCGCCGAAAACGACGTCATCGAGCGAGGCGAGCGGGACAAAATCCTTGATCCTCGGAACATTGTTGTCCGTCCGTTTGCCGAGGCGGATCGTGCCCATTTGCGTCAGCGACCCGACCGGCTGCGAGATACCGCGGCGGATCGCCTCCACGCCCGCAACAAGCGTCGTCGAGACCGCGCCGAGCCCGACGAGCAGAACTCCGAGTTTACCTGTTGCCGGAGCTATCTCAAGCCCATTTGCTTTCGTTTCAGCTTCCATGAAAGAGCAATGATAGCTTTACGAAAATGTTAAGGCAAACACGGCGTGGTTGGCAGAACTACGCCAGTATCATCACCTTTGATTCTCCGGTAACGAGCGTTTCGCCTTTCTGGTTTGTGCAGATGGTCTGAAGGGTGACGATCCCCTTGTCCTCGCGGATGTGCGAAACGGTCGAGGTGACCGTCACCGAGTCGCCGATATAGACCGGGGCTGTGAACCGCATCGTCTGGGAAAGATAAACTATTTTCCGCTCGGCAAATTCCTGCCCTAGCACGGCCGAGATGAACGCGCCCGTCAGCATTCCATGCGCGATCCGCCGGCCGAACCGCGTCTTTGCCGCAAATTCGTCGTCCAAATGGATCGGATTAAAATCCCCCGAAAGCTCCGCAAACGCCCGAACAAGCGCATCCGTAACCTCACGCGTCCGAGAGAAAGAATCACCGATCTTTAACATTGACATTATTTACTTCAAAGATGCACAAGCATTTCTTTTTCACCTACCGGCTACCTATTGTAGGCATCGAGAAAGTCCTCTCGCGAGATACCCGACTGGCTGCAAAGCGATCTGAGCGTCGATGACTTTATCGATGGATGATTGGGCATTGTGAGAGGATTTCGGGTGCCATCCGCATTTTCACGGACCATCGCGATATGCTCTCTTTCGCGAACGACTACGGAAGCCAAGACGCTCCAACGCCTTTACGACCTTTCTCTTCGGGGCATCAACAGGAAACTTTGACACTATGCGGCCAGCGATGTCTCAGCAATATATGCTTCCAGGATAGGCGAATCACTCTCGAAGGCCTCCGGGCCGAACGTCTCGATGTGAAATCGTATCGCCGAACGAATATCTGTTAGAGCCTCATCGTAAGTATCGCCTTGACCAACGACGACGCCTTTAACCCTAGCGGATACGAGACGAAACCATCGGGGTGACGTTCGATTACGATCTTTAACGAGTCCATAAACAGGATATTAACACAGCTTTATCTGGCATAAATACGAAAATCGATCTCCGCGAAGATGTTGTCGCGGGATTCTATTTCGGTCAGGAGTTTGAACCCTATTTCCGTTCTTCCAACTGCTTTAATAAAGTTTTTGCATACTCGTGGTCCGGATCCAAAGCTAAGATTTTTCTACAATTGTCCTGAGATTCGGCAAATTGACCGAAACCGAACTGGGAAGCAGCAATGCCGTAGATGATCGAAGAGTCATCTGGCGATAGTTGGGCGGCAACCTGATAGTGTTCGATCGATTTCTGAAAGTTACCGAGTTCGTAATAAGTCGCGGCCAGATTGAAGCGCATCTTCAGGTGATCTGGAAATTCTTTCACCGCGGTTTCAAGAAAATAAATGGCTTCGTCCGTTTTGTTTTGTTCAAGAAGAGCGAACGAAAGACTATGCGTCGACTCTTGAGGCCGGATCTCTTGATCTATACACTCTCTGAAAACCTGTTCAGCTCTATCATATATTTCAAGATCAAGTAGGTGGTCGCCAAATGCAAAAAGTTCACTTTTTGTCTTTGTTTTCATGAACGTGAGAAAAGATTCATCAGTTACCAAGGCCCTGGTTGGATCAGGATTTCCAACATCAAATCCGTCATATACATCAACCGAGTATTTTGTGGCGATCTCGGTGAAGGCAAGGCCACGCTGATAAAGCGACTCGGGCGTGTGTGATTCGATCTTCTCAACGTGGAGCCTGAATTTGCCGTCTTCAATTTGTTCGAGGCTAACTACGGTATAACCATTCTTCAGAACTTCCTCGCTTAGACGCTCAAGCCCATGACGTTCTTTGTCGAAGAAGAAGTACCCAAATAGATGTGGAGTTCTTAGATCGACACCCTGAGCTTCCAGCCGGATGAAAATTTGACGGATCTGTTCGATTCGCACTGAGTTTTCGGTAACCATATTTTTCTGGTTGCAGGAAACAGAAATGATGCAGAACAATATTGACAGACTGATAAAGTGCACGTCTCGGTATTTCATTCGTTCCCTCATTTAAGGTTCAAACTAACCGATCTGCCAACTAATTTGCACTTCGATAAATGCTGAAATCGATCTCCGCGAAGATGTTATCACGGGATTCAATTTCGGTCAGGAGTTCGCGTTGTTCGGGGGTGAGCAACTGGCCGCCCGCTGACGCATGCGCTGCTGACAGCATTTCCGCAAGCAGGTCGAAGCGTTGAATGTGCGACTGAAAGCGGCGGGATGAGTATTCGACCGTCGTGCCCTGATATATCTGAAACGCCCAGTCGCTTGACTGCGCGAGCAACAACTCGCGGGCCATCTGCTTAAGAATGCGCGACATCATCTCCGCGTCGCCGCGTCCGGCTTTCGCCGCGTCGCAATATTGCGTCATCCGCCGTTCGGCGTCGTGCTGGTACGGGTACATCCAGGAGTTCCCTTCATTGAGCCAGACCTTGTAATAACCGTTCTCGCCCCAGCTT
Source organism: Acidobacteriota bacterium (assembly GCA_019639135.1). Lineage (GTDB taxonomy): Bacteria > Acidobacteriota > Blastocatellia > Pyrinomonadales > Pyrinomonadaceae > OLB17. Next base: position 10,922 of record JAHBSL010000033.1, on the reverse strand, counting down.
GAAGCCGTTGGACGCTGGACCTGGATCGGCAGGCCGCTGTCGAGAAAATCGCCCGGCGTGATGGCCGCGATCTCGCTCTGGTCCCAGTGCATCTTTCGAAAAAGGAAATCGATGAACTGCGGCCCTTCGTACCACCAGTGCCCAAAAAGCTCGGCATCGTATGGCGAAACGACAAGCGGCGGATGGCCCTCGAAGGTCTCGCGGAGCTTGTAGGCCTGCTTGATCCGCTCGCCGATGAAGTGCATCGCATTCTCGGCCGCCTTTTCGGTCGCGAGTGCCGGAATGTACGGCTCCTTTCGGTTCTGCGGAACGTTGCGGCCCGTTATCCGGTGGTATTTGAGCCCGAGGTGGCGGCGGTTTCCGTCTTCGTGCAGGTGCGGTTTCAGATAGTCGATCGGCAGGTCCCAGCCGATGTCCCGATAGAACTCTCGGTAAAGATCGTTCCCCGGATATCCGATCTCCGCCGACCAAACCTGCTGGCTCGTTTCGATATCGCGGGCAAAGGTCGCAACGCCGTTCGGGCATACGACCGGAGCATGGACGCCGTATTTCGGCCGCGGATCGCCGTAAAGAATGGCGTGCGTATCCGAGATGAAATACTCGATGCCGAACTCCTTTAGAAGTTCCTCGACGCCCGGCTCATACGCACACTCCGCAAGCCAGATGCCCCGCGGCTGCCGATGGAAATGCTTTTTATAATTTGCGACCGCGATGGCGATCTGCGCCCGCCGTGCTTCGTGCGTCGAGATCAGCGGCAGGAAACCATGTGTCGCACAGCACGTGATGATCTCAAGCACGCCTTCGTCCTGCAGTTCGCGAAAAGCGTTGATCAGGTTCCGCTTGTAACGGCCGTTCCAGAGCTCAAGCGACTCGCGCAGGTTATCCGCATACATCCGCGCCACCGCGTGAAATTCGCGTGCCTCGGCGGCCGTCCGGTGGACTTCCTTCTCGGCAAGTTCGAGCAGGTTTTCGAGGTGCCGTGTATATCGCGATTGGAGCAGCGGATCGGCAAGCATCTCGCAGAGCGGCGGCGAGATGTTCATCGCGACCCGCGGGGCCGCATCCGCCTCGTAAAGCCGCTGAAAGATAACGATAAGCGGAAGATAGACCTCGGTTATCGCTTCGTAAAGCCAGTCTTCTTCCAAAAATTCGGGATACTCCGGATGCCTGACAAAAGGCAGATGGGCGTGAAGTATGAGGCTGAAATAACCTACAGGCATACGGGCGAAAAGAAACAGGATGAACAGGATAAACAAGATATCGAAAATATCCTAGCCATCCCGCTCATCCCGTTCAGGAAATGAAGCCGTTTAGCGTGCCGCGAGGCTGTGCGAAGCCATTGGCTCGAACTTCGAAACGCGGTCAAACCCGCGTGGCCGCTTGCGGAGCCGCGTCCGTTTTGGAAAGTTCACCAGGCTCGCCCCAAACACCGCCGGCCCGAACTCTTCCTCCTCGGCATGCAGTTCCTCTTCTTCGATGTCGAACTCGCTGCGCAGTGCCTTTAAAGCATCGCCTTTCGAGGCACTTGCGGCAAGCCGCTCGAGCACCGCAAATATTCGTTCGCCGACCCTAAAGCGAAGCTGCTCAAGCGTCGCACCGGCGGCCAAGGCGAGCATTGCGTAACGCAATTCTTCGGTATCGAGCCCGGCAAATTCGGAAGCCGGTTTGCCTGAAAGCCGGCCAAACGCCCGGTAGGTCGCATCGCCCGCGGCGTCGGCGTCGTCTCCGGCGATCGCCACATCGAACGCATCCTGCTTAAAGCCCGCGACATCCAGCACCTGGGCAAACTTCTGTGCCGGCACACGCCATTCCGCTTCGGCTGCCGTCCGCCGGCTCGGGCTCTTGCGAGGTGTTTCGATGGTGTTCGAGTAAAGCACACGGACGAACGGCCGGTTGGGCGCATAGAAACCGACCTCGGCCCGATATTGGCTGTCGGCATCTACGCTGAACCACCAATTGCCCTCGGGGTCAATGCGGTGAAGCTCTTCGGACTCGCGACGAAGATCGACCAGCCGGACGACCAGCGTGTAGTTCGATGTTGCGGCACCCAGAGCTTTGTTTAGCGTTTGAAACGGATTTGACCGCACCGACCAATAGAAATGAAGCCGGTTCGGCGATTGCATTTGCAGCCGGGCACGGTTCTCGCTCTCAAGCCGCGGAAGGCTCGGCCTTGCCAGCAGCTTGAAGACGGGCGACATCTCTTCTGCCGCTATTTCTTCAGGTTCTGCCGGTTCCGGCGATTCCTCAACAACCGCGACTTCTTTAACTTCCTCGGCAGCCGCCGAAACGAATTCGCCCGAGCCGGGAAGCCCCGGTTCATCAAGCACGAACTCAAGCGTTTCCTCGCCGCTCTCCAGATCTTTTTTCTCTTCGCTCATAACAAAATGCCGCTATGTCGCGGCCCTTAAATAAACGAAGATTATCCTTTGTTTTTAGGAAGTAAACAAGCCGGAGGGTGTAAATGGTGTGTTAACTCAAGTTTACTTCGACGCTCTTTCGGCCTTGGCCGGCAGCGTGTTGGCGGCTTCGCGGAGCCTTATCTCGAGCGTTCCGAAATTCGACTTTACCCGCGAACGCACCGGAATGCGGCGGGCGTCGTCCGTGATCCATATCTCCATCGAACCTTCGCGCTCGATCATCCGTTCGGGCCCAAAAATATCGGGTTCAACCCGAAAGCACCAGACCTTCCCAAAGATGGTCTTCTGCTGCTCGCGGGCGGTGACGCGGACCGGCACATAATAGACAAGGCCCGAATCGCTGACCGGCACCATGAAGGCATCGCCGACCTTCATTGGCCTCAGGCGCAGGCTGTAGATCGCCGAAACAAGGTCATGTGCCTCGCTTTCAAGGTCTGAAGCGATCCGCCGCGGCGGTCTCATTGGCTCCTTCGGGTCGGTCTCTACATAGGTGACACGTCGCTCGGTGTAATCAAAATAGGCTTCACTGTCGCGAACACGGTCCTTTTGAACGTCGTGCTTGACGGTCCTCTGGGCATAAAAGCCATCGCGCTCGACAGTGGTATCTATTTTTTGCAGGAAGCTGAAGCGAAAGAGCTTGAGCAGCGTGCCCTTCGAGCGGGCCTCGGCGTTTATCAGGAAATCGCTTCCGTCGGTAGTCTCGCCTACCGTAAACGTCAATTCGGCAACCGAAATGCCGCGGATGATCTTGTTGAGCTTGCCTTCGTAGGTTAGCGTTTCGCCCGTTTTAAAGGGCAGACTCGCGGCCGCGGGCTTCGTTGCGGCAACGCCGTTCGCACCGTTCGGCTGGGCAACGGCGACGCCGAGCGAAACCGACGCAGCAACTAAAAGCAAAATTGTTCTGAAAAGTCCTTTCATCAAACGGACCGCAGGAAGAGCATCTTCGCGACGAGGGCGGCAAGGCCGAGCAAAACTCCTATCGCGGCCTGATATTCCCGGTGCTTCAAGTATAGCTGAAAGTCGAAGCCGGCGTCCATCTTTTTCCACCGCGTCAGCCGCGGCAGAAAGAGCGGAACATTTGCGGCAAAATCATCAAAATCCGCTCCGAAACGCTTCCTCAGGTCATCTTCTTCGACGCGCATCACGGGCAAATAGATGCCTAGGAACAAACCCGCGGAAAGCAATGCCAGCCACCAGACGCCCGATGCGATCGTGAACCCAACCGCCATCACAAAACTGCCGAGGTAAAGCGGGTTCCGGGTGTGCGAATAGGGCCCGGTCGTTGCGAGTTTTTCGTATTTGACGATGTGCCCCGCCGCCCAGGCACGGATCAAAAGGCCGCAAACGGCGATCGCACCGCCCGTCGCAAGCCAAACGGGCGTAGGTGCGGCAAAATACAAGAATAATATCGCAAACGCAAAGCCGAGCGGCACACGCATTCGCTGAAGTAGTCGTTTTTTGCTTGAAGCCATTATGATAAGAAATGGAAAACCCTTGATCCGACAACTCCCGATTGTCCAATATCCATTATCAACTATCCACTCCCCGAAGCGAGCCGTTTCTTGAGTGCTTCAAAAACCGTCTCGACCGTAATATCCATACATATCCAATTGCCGCACGTCCGGCGGTGGCAATCGATGCGGCAGCCGATATCCGTTCGCTCGACGCAGATGTCGTCAGGGTTGAGGGTGCCGTTCCGCCACCATTCCGTCGGGCCAAAAATGCCGACCACCGGCGTTCCTGCCGCGGCGGCGATGTGCGTCGGGCCGGTGTCGCCGCCAATGTATGCCTCGGCTCGCCGGGCGGATTCGTATAATGCCTTTAGCGGAAGCTCGATCGTTTTCAGCTTTCCGCTTACCGATGCAGCAACCGCCCGCTCGACCAGCTCCGCATCGCCAGGCCCCGCCGAGATCACTGGCACAAGCCCAAGTTCGTCCGCGATTCGGTCTGCGAGTTGTCCGTACTTCTCTGCATGCCAGAGCTTCGTAACCCAACCGCCCGCCGGATTGAGCAAAACGAACGGCCCGCCGAAACTCGCAACTGCCGCTTCTGCCTCGCTGATGTCCCGCACCGAAGGTGTAATGCCGTGATCGAGCGGAGCGTCCGCGGCCTCGAACCCCAAAGCCGCCGAGGCCAGGCCGAGATTCTTCTCGATTATGTTTTGCCGTTCCGGAAGCGTTGCCGTATTGGTGTAAAGCACTCGTGCCGCCGGCTCGCGGAGGCCGCTTTTTGAAAATCCCCAACGCTTCTTTGCTCCTGATATCCGGGCGATCGTTGCCGATTTCAAAAGCCCCTGCAGGTCGATCGCCGTCTCCCAATCGCCCCGGCGGAGTTCCTTCGATTGCCGGGCGATATCGATAAAGATCTCGTCGATCACCTTTCCACCGCGGAGCGAACGCGTATCGAGCCGAATGAGCATGTCAACGTACGGATTGCCTTCGATGATCTCGGCAAATCGCTCCTCGGCCGCCCAGCCGAGCGTCGCTTTGGGAAGGTGCTTCTTGATCATCGCCGCCGCGGGCAAGGCGTGGACGATATCGCCGATCGAACTTAGTTTTACGATGAGTATCCGCAAGCCTCAATATGCTAACTTTTCCCTGTGCGAAAAGCTAAATGCTACGGCGAAACATGTTTTTCTGTGATTTCGACCAAAAATTGTGGAAACACGGCGGCCAATTCGATTATGCTTAGAGAGCGGGCAAGTTTTTGCCCGTCCTGCTTTTTAGATGCAAAGTCCTGAACGCTCCAGCCGCGACCTTCGCCCGGCACTCGTGTTTCTTTCGGGCGAGCTCATTGCCGCGCCGATCCCGCTTGACCGCGAGGAGGTGATCCTTGGCCGTGCGCTCGAAGCCGATGTCCGCGTCATTGATTCAAAGGTATCGCGGCAGCACGCCCGAATATATATGGTCGAGGGCGGCGGCTTTGATGGGCATAGCTATGTGGTCGAGGACCTGCACTCGCGTAACGGCACCTTCCTCAACGGGCGCAAGATCACCAAAGAAACGCTTCAGAACGGCGACAAGATCACGATCGGCGAACATATTCTCCGCTTCGACCTGCTCGATGAGGTTGACCGCGAATATCAAAAGCACATTCATAGGCTCATTTCGCACGACGACCTGACCGGCCTGCTTTCAAGCCGCTCGTTCTTTTCGGAACTTCGCCGCGAGGCTTCGCGTGCAAAGACCGAAACGCGGCCGTTTTGCGTCCTGATGATGGACGTCGATCATTTCAAGCTCGTCAACGACACTTACGGCCACCTGACCGGCAGCAAAACGCTCGAAGAGATCGGCTCGCTGATCATCAAGATAATGCGGAGCGGCGACGCGGCATCCCGCTTCGGCGGCGAGGAGTTCTCGGCGTTCTTGCTCGATGCCGACCTTGCCCAGGGAATTGTCGCGGCCGAACGCATCCGCGGCGAGGTCGAAGATGCCGAGTTCACGGTCGTCCGCCATGGAAGTCCCGGCTCAAAGCATAAAGTGACGATCAGCATCGGCGTCTCTTCCTTTCCGGAGGATTCGCGCGACCCGATCGAACTCGTCGAGATGGCCGACACCGCTCTCTACCGCGCCAAACGCGAGGGCCGCAACCGTGTCTGCGCATATCGCGAGATAACGCCCGAGGAACTTGCCCAGGGGCTGAGACCGCGAACAGATTAGATCAGGGCATTTTTGGAACTAATTTGCGCGGCCCGCGTTTAAGACCACGGGCCGTTTTTTGTGTTAAAATTCGGGCTTTGGCTCTTTCGGGTTAGTTTTTTGTGATAACCAAGCTCAATCTTGCAACCAAGCCGTTCCGCAATCGCCGCACGCCTTACATTCTGGCGGCGTTGGTGGCGTTCCTTTCGGTCATCTCGCTTTTGCTTCTCTATTCTCAGTTTCGCGAGAACGAGAATCGGCGGGAGATCGCCGAGCGGCAGATCGAGGAAATGAAGGCCGAGATTGCCGAACAGCAGGCCAAGGGCCAGGCCGTTCAGCAGCAGCTTTCGCCGATGCAGCGTGACCTGCTCGTGGCCTCTCATAAGCTTGTCGCCAACAAGACGTTCGGCTGGTCGCGGCTTTTCTACGACCTTGAACGCCTTATTCCCGGCAGCGTCAGCGCCTCGCGTATCGCGGTCGAGAACGTCTATCGCGACCGCGACCGCATTCGTGCCGAGCTTGAAGTGACCGTCATCAGCCGCGATTATCAGGCCGTAATGGCGATGATCGCCGCGATGAATGAAAGCGGCGTCTTCCGCTCCGAACTCCGCAGCCAGAACCTGCAGGCCGGTCAGCGAAGCACCTATTCCGAATACACGATGGCCGTGACCTATCTGCCGCCGATCGCATTCAGCACGCCCGCCGATGTTGCCCAGAACGAAGCCCAAAACCAAGGAGGTGCCGAATGAGCGAAGAACTGCATGGACAGCACGCACAGGAAGAACATCCGGCACCACTCGCACCGGCCCTCGCCGATGAGATAGCAAAGCGTCGCCCACGCAAGGTTTACATGGGAATGTGGGGCCCGCTCGAGATCGGCGTTTTCGGCGCCGCAATGCTGCTCCTGATGGGCGCCGTGCTCTTTTACCTGCTCGTCGTCGGACCATCGAGCCGCGAACTCGAACGCAGCCGCCTCGAACGCGACCGGCTTGAGGTCGAGCTCACCTCGGCACGCGAACGCTACGGCGATATCACGAATACCGAAACGCAGGTAGCGAAGCTCGTCTCGAGCGTCGAGGATTTTGAGGCTCGCTTTCTGCCGGTCGAGACCATCGGCAAGACCGCTCTTTATCAGCGGATCAACGGCCTCATCGCGGCCTATGGCCTGATCAACACCAACGGCCCGGCTTACGCACCGCTCGAACCGCAGGACGTGGAACAGGCGAATCAATCCGAAGAAGAACGCGGCCGTGCCCGCTTCCGGAGCCTATTTCCGGGGCTTTATGTAACGATGACCGTCGAAGGCCCGTATCAGAACCTGCGGCGGTTCATTCGCGAAATGGAGACCGGCGAGGGTTTTGTCGTGATAAGTTCGGTCGAGCTTTCGCCCTCGGAAACCGGCAATCAGCCACAACGGTCGCAGGCGGTCACCGACCCGAATGATCCGAATTTTGGCCTCGACGCGGCACAGCCGACGCCTGCCCGCGGCAGGACCTACGGCGAGCGTGTAGCCCTGAGGCTCGAGATGGCGGCGTATTTCCGGCGGCCGGGCAGCGGAGCACTCGCCGCCGCCGAACCCGCATCGGGCGAATAGCATCAAAGAAAAGGAACGAAATGGCCGAAGCAAAGAGCTTTCAAACCACCGAACGCAACAAGATGATCGCCGCGATCGTCCTTGGTGTTTTGGCGCTCGCGACGCTCTATATGGCGTTCGGGCCAAGCTTCTCCGGCAGCCGGGCACAGACGACCTCAACACCGACGCCGACTCCGCGCCGCTCGCCGTCACCGGGCTCGCAGCAGAACAACGGCCCGTCGCCGGACGCCGTTATCTTCGAATATCAATCAACGCCGGTCGTTTACACACCCGGACTCTTTGGTGCTCCCGACCCCGGCCGCAATATCTTCGCCTTCTACGAACCGCCACCGCCGACGCCTTACGTTCCGCCGACGCCAACTCCGTTCGTTCCGCCGACGCCGATACCTACGCCGACGCCGCCGCTCTTCGTCGCATTCGTCACGCCGCAGAGCGTTTACGCCGGCTCGCGGACCTTCCGGCTCGAAGTCAATGGCGATAAATTCACGCCGGATTCGCGGATCTTCTTAAGCCAGAGCCCGCTGCCGACCACCTTCATCAGCCCGCAGCGGCTGGTCGGCGAGGTCCCGGCGAATATGATCGCCGGCGAAGGCCCGCGGCAGATCATCGTCCAAACGCCGGACGGAAAGCTTTATTCGAATCAGCTCTTGCTCAGCGTTCAGGCTCCACCGCGGCCGCAGTTTCAATACGTCGGCATGATCGCCCGCCGCCATGCGAACAACGACACGGCCGTGCTCCGCGAACAGGGCCGCCCGACCGAATTTACCGCCCGGCTCGGTGACGTAGTCGGCGGTCGCTTCCGCGTGGTCTCGATCGCCTCGAACGAAATGGTCGTCGAGGACACTACGCTCGGCTTCCGCCATCGTGTCGAACTTTTCCGCCCGCCGCCGCCCGCCGCCGGCTCAATGCCGACCGGACCCGGAGGACGTATTCCAAATCAGCAGCAAGGCTTCCCGCAGGGTTTGCCGCAGGGCATTCAGCAAGGCATCCCGCAGGGGACGATCCCCGGCATTCCGGCGAACATTCCGCGTTACGTTCCGCCGGGCAGCAATACGAACACGGTCGTTCCGGGCCGGACGCCCGATCCGAACAGCCCGACCAAACAGGACGAAGATGGAACGGACGGCAACTAAAACCGACCGCCGCGGCGAACGGGGCATGACGATGATCGCCGTGATGGCGATAATGGTGATCACCACCGTCGCACTGCTCGCGGCCGCTCCGTCGATCTATCTGCAGATCCAACGCGAGAAGGAAGAAGAGGCCATTCGCCGCGGCGAGGAGATCGCCGAAGCCATCAAGCAGTACATCATCCACCACAACGGCACCAAGCTGCCCGAATCGATCGACGACCTGCTCGAGGGCCTGCCGCAGGGCACCAAAAAGCGAATGATCCTTCGCCCCTCGGCAGCCATCGACCCGCTCAGCGAGGACGGCCGCTGGCGGCTGATCAAGGCCGACCCGCAGACCATCGCCCGCTTTGCCAAGCGGATCCAGGACTACAACAACGGCCTGCTTCCCTCAAACTCGACGCAACTCCTCGACCGTTACTCTGTCGTCATCGTCAACTCACTCAACACCGAAAGCGACGACGACCTGACCGCTCCCGAGGACTTTGACGATTCGACCGACAACACGCCATTCATCGGCGTTGCCAGCCAGAGCCGCAGCCGCTCCGTGCTGACATATTACGGCGTTGAGAACCACTCGAAATGGGTCTTCACCCCGCTCTTCCGCGGCGGCGGTGCGTTCACTCCTTCTGTCCGCCCCGGCTTCAACCCCGGCGGCAACGCCCCGGCTCCCCAAGGCCCGACCCGCCCCATCAACCGCTGAACCGCTCTACTAGCGCACTTTCCCGAACCTCTGCGAACTCTGCGTAACCCTCCGCGTTCTCTATGTTGAACAAAAACCATGCTTCAAACACTACTTCCCGTTTTCGGCACGCCCGTCATTTGACTTTCTCATTTATTAGATTTAGAATAATTCTAATCTTGGAGGACTTATGGAACTACACGAAACTAAGATCGATATCGCAAAGGGCAAACGGGAAAAGCTGGTCGAGATCCTGAACCAATCGCTGGCCGACGCCATGGACCTGAAGTCGCAGGCGAAACAGGCCCACTGGAACGTCAAGGGCGGTAACTTCATCGCTCTGCACGAACTCTTTGACCAAGTCGCGACCGCGGTCGAAACCCACGCCGATGACCTCGCCGAACGCGTCACTACGCTCGGCGGCACCGCCATGGGCACCGTCCGCATCGCGGCCGAACGCTCGTCGCTCAGCCAGTATCCGCTCGAGATCACCGACGGCACGGCCCACGTCGATGCCCTCTCGACCGCTCTCGCCGATTTCGGCAAAAAGGTCCGCAAGAACATCGACGCCACCGACGAACTCGGCGACGCCGACACCGCCGACCTCTACACCGGCATCTCACGCAGCATCGACAAACTCCTCTGGTTCGTCGAGGCCCACAACCAAGCGTAACTTGCAGAGGCCCGCGCGTAAGCAAGGGCGTAACATCCAATGCGGAATGCGGAATGCGGAATACGGAATGCGGAATTCAGAATCCCATTGCAGAGGCCCGCGCGTCAGCAAGGGCTTAACATCCAATGCGGAATGCGGGTTGAGGGATTCGGAATCCCATTGCAGAGGCCCGCGTGTCAGTAAGGGCGGTTCATCCGACTTAGATATCACCCGTCCGTCAACCACCCAGGCAGAAACCCGACCCGTAGGGAGGGTGTCACTTGGAATGATGAATGATGAATGATGAATGCGGAATCATCTCCGAAAAACTCCCCTCCTTGATTAGGAGGGGTGGCCGCCGCTTCGGCGGTCGGGGTGGTAGAAAGTTTTGAGTCCCGCGCGTAAGCAATGGCTCCATTGCAGAAGCCCGCACGTAAGTAAGGGCGGTTCATCCGACTTGAATTTCACCCGTCCGTCAACCACCCAGGCAGAAACCCGACCTGTTGGGAGGGTGTCTCTTAAAGGATGAAGGGTGAAGGGTGAAGGATGAAGTCGGAACCCAATTTCTTCTTTTCTTATTCCGTGGTTTATTTCCCCAAACCGATCGGACAATTATCTGATCAACCACGAAAGCGGAAAAGAAGAAAACGAAAGTTCACTTTCTCCCTTCGCCTTTATCCTTCATCCTTTTGCAAGACACCCTCCCTACAGGTCGGGTTTCCGCCTGTGCTTTGTAATCACACAAAACAAAAACCGGAGACACGGACCAACCCGCACCTCCGGCTTCTGACTTCTGGCTTCTGACTTCT
>JAHBSL010000032.1 GCA_019639135.1 Acidobacteriota bacterium | reverse complement strand
TCGTTCCAGATGTCCCAGTTGTCCCATTCGTCCCAATTGTTCCAGTTGTTCGCGATGTTCACGGCGTTTCCGCGAACGCGCGATGCCCGAAAAAAACAGAAAACGCCCAATTGCGGAAATCGGAATGTGGAATGCGGATGCGGAGGCCCGCGCGTCAGCAAGGGCTTATCATCCAATGCGATATTCCAAATCTGGAATTTGGAATTCTCGAAAGCCGGGACTCAAAACCTTCTACCACCCCGTCCGCCGAAGCGGCGTCCACCCCTCCTATTCAAGGAGGGGAGCACTCGGAATTCCGAATCTGGAATCTGGAATCTGGAATCCGGAATTCTCGAAACCCGGGACTCAGAACCTTCTACCACCCCGTCCGCCGAAGCGGCGTCCACCCCTCCTATTCAAGGAGGGGAGCACTCGGAATCTGGAATCTGGAATTACAAACAGCCGGACAAAGCCGGTATTCGCAGTCTACTACCACCCCGTCCGCCGAAGCGGCGTCCACCCCTCCTATTCAAGGAGGGGAGCATGCGGAATTCCAGATCTGGAATTTGGAATCTGGAATCTGGAATTCTCGAAACCCGGGACTCAAAACGCCACGGCGTTTCACAATTTCACTTTGTTTCAGTTTTTCACTCTGTTTCATGAAAAGCGCGATGCCCTCGCAGAAACGAAACACCCGGAAATTGGGATCCCGGTCTACCCGCTTTGGCGGGCGACCGTTTGGTATGACAGATCGGACCTGGTGCATACGGAAAGGCCCCGCGGAGCGTGTCTGCGAGGCCCTTTGTTTGCTCACTATGCTTTAAGTTACCTCCTACTTTCGCATATTCACCGTCTCGATCGGTGCACCGGATGCGACGAATTTAGCGGTTCATTTTTGCGGTCAAGTAGGGTACAATCTGGAGAACGGAAATAGGCATACAATTTCGAGAATTGGGAATCTAAGAACAAGGAATTATGAACGAATACACCACCTCATTTGGCGAATCGGCGGCGGAGGCATTACCTGCATACCGTGCACAGTTCATCCGCAAGACCTATATGCTTCTTGCGGCGGCAATCTTAGCGTTCGTCGCGGTCGAAGCGGCGTTGTTTATGACCGGAGCGGCCCAGGCGATCGTTTCGGTTATGTTCATGGGCGGAAGCATGGGCTGGTTGGTCGTGCTCGGATTGTTCATGGCGGTCTCGTTTCTGGCGAACCGTTGGGCTATGTCGAACACTTCAACAGCGATGCAGTATCTCGGACTCGGGATATTCGTTATCGCAGAGGCCATCATCTTTGTCCCGATGATCTTTATTGCGGCCACCTATTCGGACGCATCTGTCATTCCGAAGGCAGGCATCGTAACGCTCGGGCTTTTCCTCGGCATCACGGCGACGGTCTTCATAACACGGGCAGATTTCTCGTGGCTCGGGCCGATCGTGGCTATTGGCGGTTTCGCAGCATTGGGCTTCATCGTGGCGAGCATCATCTTCGGCTTCTCGCTCGGAAGTATCTTTGCCTTTATAATGGTCGCCTTTGCAGGCACGGCGATCCTCTACAATACGTCGCAGGTTCTGCACCAATACAACACGAGCCAGCACGTTGCTGCCGCATTGACGCTCTTTGCCGGAATAGCACTGCTCTTCTGGTACATCCTGAGCATTTTCAGCTCACGCGACTAGGCTTGTTGTTTGATTCGTTAGAGTTTCCCGCTGTGCTATCTTAGGTGCAGCGGGACACTTATTTTCGGAGGAAATGTTATGAAGATCAGGATAATGCTGATCACGGCTCTCTTGCTTGGTTCGGCAGCAGCGGTCACTTCGCAGACTCCGGCCGCGCCGACCACTCACCTGAAGGTCGGCGATACGGCTCCGGATTTCGAACTGACGGACACGACCGGCAATAAGGTGAAGCTTAGCGATCTGAAGGGCAAGAAGAATGTCGTTCTGGCGTTCTATGTGCTTGCCTTTACCGGTGGCTGAACGGCCCAGATGAAAGCGTATCAGTCTGATATCGCAAAATTTGAAGCCGCAGATACACAGGTTTACGGAATTTCGATGGACAGCTTCGCCTCGAACCGCGAATTCGCCAAGCAGAACGGACTTACCTTTCCACTGCTGAGCGATTGGATGCGGGACACGACCAAGGCGTATGGGCTCTACAACGAGAACTCAGGCTACGGGAACCGTGGGACGTTCGTGATAGATAAGGACGGGAAGATCCAGCATATCGAGATCGGGCGAACGGCGATCGACCCGACCGGAGCCTTTCAGGCATGCGACCTGATCGAGCAGCGAAAAGCCGCAAGGGAAAAGCAACAGCAAAAGCCGTAACGAGCTTAACGAGAGGATCTTACTGAATGTGGGGCCTTTTCTTATTCCTCATCGGCCATTTCCTCAAGTTTCAGCTCGCCGTTCGATTCCTTTATCAGCACTTCGATCCGGCGTTCGGCCCGGACGAGCCGTTCCTTACATTCGCGGGAAAGCTTCACGCCCTTCTCAAACAGCTCGAGGCTTTCCTCAAGCGGCAGGTCGCCGTCCTCAAGTTTGCGGACGATCGCTTCAAGTTGGTCGAGTGATTCTTCAAAGGTCTTTGCCATATGTCGTCATTCCGTCGCGGACGTGATGGTCGCTTCGAGATTTCCTTTTTCGAGCTTTACGCGGATAGGGTCGCCGATATGAGTTTCGGCGGCGTCGCGTATGATTCGCCCATCTGGCCGCTGTGTGATGGAGTATCCGCGATGCAGAACCCGCAGCGGCGAAAGGGCGTCAAGCTGAGCCATTGCTTTCTCAAGCCGTCCGGTACCGCGTTTTGGTGATTCGGCGGCAGCGGTAGCCGCTCGTTGTTCGAGGAGCCCGAGCCTTCTTTTGTTTTCCCCGAGCTTTGCACCGAGAGCGACCGGCGAGAGCCTTCCCGTAATATTTCGGAGCGAATCAAGGCGTTGTCTAAGGGTCTTGCCGAGAACGTCCTCGCTTCTCATAAGGAGCTCATCCGCTCGATAACGAAGTTCGCGAAGACGAGCCGGGAATTCGACAAAGATCGGTGCCATTGCCAGCGACTGCACATCGGCACGAGCGGACAAGAGAGCCGAACCGATCGAACGTCTAAGCTGAACCGAACGATGTTCGAGAAGTTGAAGCACTTCATTTTCAGCCCTGGCAACGATCTCTGCAGCGGCCGAGGGCGTCGGAGCACGAAGGTCGGCAGCGAGGTCAGCAATAGTGAAATCGACCTCGTGGCCAACGGCAGAAATGACCGGAATCGCCGAACCGCGAATCGCACGAGCTACGGCTTCCTCATTGAATGCCCAAAGGTCCTCGGCAGAACCGCCGCCGCGTCCGACAATGAGCACATCGATACGTTCGTTCTCAGACGTACCGCTGTTGAACAGGTTGGCTGTCGAAATGCCCGTGGCGATCTGTTCGGCGGCAAACTCGCCTTGAACCAGAGTCGGGATAACGACGACGTTCACCGATCTGGCTCGCCGTTTCAGGACGGTCAGAATGTCGTGGAGTGCTGCACCGGTCCGCGAGGTGACTATTCCAACTTTTCGGGGGAACGGAGGCAGCGGCCGCTTTAATGATTCATCAAAAAGCCCTTCGCGGGCAAGCTTCATCTTGATCTGTTCGAACGCGACGGCAAGTGCTCCCTCGCCGACCGGTTCGAGCGATTCGACCACGATCTGCATTTCGCCTCGGGGTTCATAGACCGCAAGACGGCCGCGAACACGCACAAGAAGCCCATCGGAGGGCTTGAACCGGATACGGAAATTCTGGCCCTTAAAACAGGCAGCCTTAATTAGCGAGTCTCCATCGGTGAGTGAAAAATACCAATGGCCTGAAGCAGCGGCGTGAAAGTTAGTTATCTCGCCCTCAACCCAAACCTGAGCAAAGCTTCGCTCAAGCACGGCCTTGATCTCCGAGTTTAGCTCGGAAACGGTCACGGGCCGGCGTTCATCTTGCTCGAATAGGGCTGCGAGAAGCGGATTATCCATTCAACGGTGGAGTTTAGCATACCGATGTTGCTATTCCTTATAGCCGATCATGGATTCGTTGAACGGCTTCGGGCGGCTGCTTTCATATTCGACAAGGAAATCGCGGGCAGCGTCCTCCGTTCCGATAAAGACCTGCTTCGCCCCTTTGTAAATGCGGATAGCGTTAGGATGGCCGGAGATAGTCGTTCTCTCCCAGGTTAACTCAAGTTTTTCGATCTGTTTGTCAATTCTTTCCATAACGCGATATTCGATCATCAAACGATAACAGATGATAGTTATGGAAAGATTAATGCCAGAGGCCGGGTGTCGCGGAAAGGCGGAAAGGGCACCTAATACGTCTCCCACACCGTACAAGGCACCCTTTCCTGTTTTCGGACTACGGCCGGGAGGCTTTCATCCGAAATCGAACTTTAAAATTATCTAACTATTTCTAGTTTGCAGGTTCGGCAATTATGTTACAGGAAAGCCCGCACGTCAAGCCGCCTCATGCTGCTTGGGGCCGCATTTCCATTAAATGGACCGCGATACGTCAATGCGGGCAGAAGCAAGATCGGCCCGTTCGCGGAGTTCCTCGGTCTCATCAGCCGGAAGCTGCGAAGCGGCTGCAAGTTCCTTGTCGATCTCCGCCTTATCGGATCTCGCCTTTTCGGCATCGATCTCGTCGGCCTTTTCGGCAACATCTGTTAAAACCGATACTCGGTTATTGCTGACCTCAACGAAACCGGTGCCAACGGCAAGCCTCTCGGCCTGACCCTTGGTCGTGACAGTGACAATGCCGGGCTTCAAGGCAGAAATGAGCGGAGCGTGCTGCGGCATGATGCCGGCCTCGCCGGAAAGGGTCGGGACGGTGACCGAATCGACCTCGGCATCAATTACTTTTTTTTCTGGAGTTACGATCTCAAGTTTAAGCATCTGGATTTCTCACGTGAAAAGGTGTGAAGGTGAAAAGGTGTCAAAGCTTTACCACAACAGGCCGGCCTTTTCACCTTTCCACATTTTCACATTTCGTCTTTCCTAAGCTCCTGCGGCCATTTTCTTGGCCTTTTCACGAGCCTGCTCGATCGTGCCGACCATGTAGAAGGACTGTTCGGGCATGTCGTCGCACTTGCCGTCGAGGATCTCACGGAAGCCCTTGATGGTGTCTTCGACCTTAACGTACTCACCCTTGAGGCCGGTGAACTGCTCGCCGACCGTGAACGGCTGCGAGAAGAACCGCTGGATCTTACGAGCACGTGCAACGGTCAGCTTATCGTCTTCCGAAAGCTCGTCGAGGCCGAGGATCGCGATGATATCCTGAAGGTCTTTGTAACGCTGCAGGATCTTCTTAACTTCCTGTGCGGTGTTGTAGTGAAGATCGCCGACGATCTGGGGATCGAGGATACGCGAGTTCGAGGCAAGCGGGTCAACGGCCGGATAAATGCCAAGCTCAACGATCTGCCGCGAGAGTGCCGTAACAGCGTCAAGGTGAGCAAACGTCGTTGCCGGAGCCGGGTCGGTGTAGTCGTCCGCCGGAACGTAAACGGCCTGGATCGACGTGATAGCACCCGTCTTCGTCGAGGTGATGCGTTCCTGCATTTCGCCCATTTCCGTCGCAAGATTTGGCTGGTAACCCACGGCCGAAGGCATACGGCCGAGAAGTGCTGACACCTCCGAACCTGCCTGTGTAAAGCGAAAGATGTTGTCAACGAAAAAGAGCACGTCATTGCCCTGATCGCGGAAGTATTCGGCGACTGTCAGCCCCGAGAGAGCGACGCGAAGGCGGGCTCCGGGAGGCTCGGTCATCTGGCCATATACAAGCGACACTTTCGAACCCTTGATGGCTTCCATATCGACCTTTTCCAGGTCAAAAGCACCGGTCTCCTCAAAGTTGTGCGTAAAGGCGTCGCCGTAGGTGATCACCTTTGATTCGACCATTTCGCGAAGCAAGTCGTTCCCTTCGCGGGTACGCTCGCCAACACCGGCGAACACCGAGAAACCTTCGCGGCCCTTGGCGACGTTGTTGATCAGCTCCATGATGAGAACCGTCTTACCGACACCTGCACCGCCGAAGAGGCCGATCTTTCCGCCGCGGAGAAAGGGCTGGATGAGGTCGATGACCTTGATGCCGGTCTCAAACATTTCGAGCTGTGTCGATTGCTCGTCAAAGGTCGGAGCGTGGCGGTGGATCGGATAACGAGTATCCGAGACGACCGGGCCGAGTTCGTCCACCGCTTCGCCGACGACGTTCATAACGCGCCCAAGCGTCGCATTGCCGACCGGAACGGTGATCGGGCCGCCAAGGTCCTCGACGTTCATACCGCGGATCATACCATCGGTCGGAAGCATCGAGACCGCACGGACACGGCCTTCGCCGAGGTGCTGCTGAACCTCCGCAACTACGTCAACCGGCGTCTCGACATCGAACCCGGTCGAGGTGATGCGGAGAGCCTGGTAGATCGGCGGAAGATAATCTTCGAATTCGACGTCAACGACCGGTCCGATCACCTGTACGACCTTACCGATCTTAGCGCCTCCATTATTAGCCATTTTTGATAGATTGCTCCTCTATTTAGATAGAAAATCGACTGATTTACAAAGGAGAAAGAATAGCACATAGGGCCGCCGACAATCAAAACACTGCCCGCGAAATCGATCGATTCTCTATCCGGCACATAAAGTAAGTTCGGTGGTGATCATTTGGTTGTCAGCCGATCATATCGAGCTAGGTGGATCTCCGCTAACACTTCATCATCGGTCGGCCGAAAGGCCCTGAGCATCACATCGCTGAAGCGCACTACGCCTTCTGCGTCGATCACGACGATTCCGCGCGTGGTCCAGATCGGCCATATCGGGTGTTTTACGTATTCGCCAGTGATGCGGCGGCCTTCATCGGCGAGCAGGTTGAGCGGCAAAGCATGGCGGGCTGCGAAAGATGAATGCTGGTCGAGAGTACCGGGCGAGATGCCGACGATCTCGGCTCCGGTCGCCAAGTAACGTTCCCAATTGTCCCGGACAGAGCAAAGCTGTTTTGTACAGACCAGCGTTTCGTTTCCGGGATAAAAAAGCAACGCGACGACACGTCCGCGTTGAGCTGCAAGTGTCCACTCGCCCCCGGCGAGAGCAGGGAGTGTGAAATCCGGTGCAGGTGTTCCGGGTTTGATCATATGTTCTCGTTCGTTCGAATTTCGCGGCCAGGATACTGAAGACCTTGCCGCATTGAGATTATCTTTTAAATAGGCTCCGCGGCTACTGACGGCGGCCGGGCCTTAATTTTGATGACGCTGCATCTGATGCCCAGGGGCAGCCGAAATCCTTTTAATCCCCTCACTCACCCAGAGGATTTGCCTGCAAAACTATGATCACTCGGGAACGCTTATTACAGATCGTCTTTTCATTCATCGGCCTTATCTGTCTCGTAGCATCGGTCTTCCTTTCATTCCGATACTCGAACTTTGCCTTTCTTTTTTTCGTTCCGCTGTCGGGTGCCGGATTCGCTTTGAGCCTCGTGCTGTCAAAGTACCTGCGTGTTGCGAAGAAGCGGTCCGATCAGCTTAGTCGCCACGTGGAGGAAGTGACGGTGCACCTCGGTGAGCAGGAACGGCTCACAGCCGCTCTTCGCCAACGGGAGGAACTCTTCCGTGGAGCGTTTGAGAGTGCCTCGGTCGGAACCGTTCTTGTCTCCGAGACCGGTACGATCCGGCGGGTGAATACCGTCTTTTGCCAAATGCTCGGGCTTAGTGCGGCGGAGCTTGTTGCCCAATCGATCATCAATTACGTCTATAAAGAAGATCGGCTGGAGGTGATGCGGTCGATGTCGCGGCTGGCCGAGACGGGCGAAGGCCACGCTTCGCTCGAGTTTCGTCTGCTACCGGCAAACGGTGAAAAGATCTGGGTCGGTTGGAGTGCATCGTTGATCCGCGAACAGAACGGCGACTCGCGGATGTTCATTTTTCATCTCAGCGATATCACCGACCGCAAGCGTGCAGAGGCACGGCTTGTCCACGACGCATTTCACGATTCGCTCACGGACCTGCCGAACCGGGCTCTTTTCTTGGATCGTGTTGAGGTGGCTTTTAAGCGCTCACAGCGGCACATCGATTCCTATTTCGCGGTCGTCTATCTCGACCTTGACCGATTCAAGCTCGTCAACGACACATATGGGCTGGGCACCACTTTGGCGACGATCTCCTGCGGCAAATATCGACAAGGCTTACAAACTCTCTCCGCGATAGCGACACGGTTGCAAGGCTGGGCGGCGATGAATTCGCGATGATCATCGAGGAAGCGGCGAGCCCTGACGAGGTCGAGCAGTTCATCGGTCGGCTGATGTCCGAGCTTGCGAAGGAATACAACATCGAGCAACGTTCTCTTTTTGCCACTTTCAGCGTCGGCGTTGCCTTCTGGAACCGCGATTACGCTTCGGCTGAAGACCTGCTCCGTGATGCGGACACCGCTCTTTACCAGGCGAAACGCGGCGGACGCAATCGCTATGTCATCTTTGAACAGGCGATGCAGGAGAACGTCTCGCGTTTTATGGAGGTCGAGACCGATCTCCGCAAAGCCCTCGGACGAAATGAATTTCGAGTCTTTTATCAGCCGATCGTTTCGCTCGGCGATGGGCGGCTTTCGGGCTTTGAGGCATTGATCAGATGGGAGCATCCCGTCCACGGGCTCGTATCGCCGGCAGAGTTCATACCGATCGCAGAAGAGACCGGGCTGATCATTGAGATCGGCGACTGGGTGCTTGAGGAATCGTGCAGGCAAATGGCCGAATGGAAAGCCGCCGACCCCAACCTCTCCGAACTCTGGGTAAGTGTTAATGCTTCATGCCGTCAATTCAACCAGCCCGATTTCGTCGAAGGTGTCATCGCGGCTCTCGATCGCACCGGACTTGACGCAGCCAACTTAAAGCTTGAGATCACGGAATCGATGATGGTCGATAACCTCGACCTGATCGTTGATAAGATGGAACGGCTTAACGGCCTCGGCGTCCGGATCAGCATCGACGATTTCGGCACGGGCTATTCAAGCCTTAACAATCTACATCGGTTGCCGCTTAGCTCGCTCAAGATCGACCGTTCGTTCGTCAACCGCATCGAGGCAGGCGGCGAAAGCGAGGAGATCATCCGCACGATCATTTCGCTTGCCAAGACTCTCCAGCTAGAGATCATCGCCGAGGGGATCGAAACGCCGCTGCAGGCTAGTCACCTTGAAAACCTCGAGTGCCGATTCGGTCAGGGTTATTACTTCGGCCGCCCTGTCGATGCCGAGCACGCCCGCGGATTGCTTTCGGCCGACCGGCCGCTCGTAGCCGAACAGACCTTACAATTTGCCTAAATGACCTCAGTTCTTGAATCGTAACTTTGAATCTTCAGAAGGCGGCGGTAGGATAACAATCTGCAGCCAATTTTGAGTTTTTGAAGGTTTGATTTGAGAAAGCTACAACTACCGCCTCAGGGGCTGAACGTCCTTTTCGGCGTTCAGGACCAGAACATCAAATATCTTGAGTCCCTGCTCGATGTAAGCATCGGCGCCCGCGGCAACGAACTGCTGATCGACGGCGACCCGAAGGACATCGAGACGGTCGAGCGCATTCTCGCCGAGTTTGGCGAGCTCTTCGCAGCCGGCCAGACCTTTACCGACAAAGAGCTGAAAGACGCGTTCAAGCAGATAGCTGAGGATCGTGCCTACAGCCTCCGCGATTACGTAGAGAAAGGCCGCTTCAATCCCTCGGGCAAAAAGAGCGTCGCCCCAAAGACGGCGAACCAACGCAAATATCTCGAAGCCATCGCCGCCAACGACCTCGTCTTCGGCATCGGTGTGGCCGGCACGGGCAAGAGCTTTCTGGCGGTGGCGATGGCCGTTGATGCGCTGATGAAGAAGCAGGTCAGCCGGATCATCCTTACTCGGCCGGCGGTCGAGGCCGGCGAACGGCTCGGCTTTCTTCCGGGCGATCTGCAGGATAAGGTCGATCCGTACCTCCGCCCGCTCTACGACGCGCTCTTTGACCTCGTCGATGCCGAGAAGGTGACGAAGATGCTCGAAAAGCGCATCATCGAGGTCGCGCCGCTCGCCTTTATGCGCGGCCGGACGCTCTCCGACGCTTTCATCATCCTCGACGAAGCGCAGAACACGACCAGCGAGCAGATGAAGATGTTCCTGACCCGCATCGGCTTTGGCTCGAAGGCGGTCGTCACCGGCGACAAGACCCAGATTGACCTGCCCCGCGGCCAAAAGAGCGGACTCCGCGAAGCCGAAGACGTCCTCGGCGGCCTCGAAGGCATCGAGTTCATCTACTTCACCGACAAGGACGTCGTCCGCCACAAACTCGTCCAAATGATCGTCCAGGCCTACGAGGCCCATTCAACGAAAGCCGGGAACGACTAGCGATCCTCAATGACACCCAGAACTTTTCTGAGAAAGTAAGGACGTATCGTGTTAAAGTAAGGAACTGAGGTATCGCCATGAACGTTGAAGCAAAGATAACCAGCAAGGGCCAGATCACGATCCCGCTTGAAGTGCGCAAAAAGTTAGGCTTGCGGCCGGGCGACAAGATAGTCTTCGAGGAAAAGGGCGACGAGAATGGTGTAACCGTTCGACCAGCAAGCAAAGAAAGCCCTTTTGCCAGATATCGTGGCATTCGACGAAGCGGCCGCGGGAGAAGTTTGGATGAGATCGTTTCCGAGATTCGAGCGATGCGAGACGGAGTTGACGAATAAGGATGTCGACTTCGCTTGACACAAACGTCATTGTCGCTTTGTGGGATGGCACCGAGGAAGGCTCGGAACGTGCCCAACAGGCCCTTCAGGGTGCTGCGAACCGAGGCGGTCTCGTCGTTTGCGGAGCCGTGTTTGCGGAGCTACTTGCTGCTCCGAGCAGTTCTGAAAACTTTGTTCGCCAATTCTTTTCCGAGACCGGCATAGTAATCGACTGGCATTTGAGCGAAGCGATTTGGGTTTCGGCGGGAAAAGCGTTTCAGTCTTACGCGAAACGCCGTAAGAAGCAGAAAAGTGGTCTTCCGCGACGGATCCTAGCTGATTTTTTGATTGGCGCACATACAAACGAGAAAGGTCACGAACTTTTAACTCTTGATGCTAAGTTGTTTCGATCAGCTTTTCCTGGAGTTCGAATTGTTGAGGTTTGATCAGGTGCCGTGTCGGGAGCTCGGCGAGAGGCTTTCTGTCCGTGTTCTGGCGAAGTAAGAAGATGAAGCACCGAAATCTGAAAAACGAGGAATGGACGCTGATGGCGATCGATTCGCTTTTCGAGCGCGGTGTTCGCGGCGACTGGGAAGAATTTGTCGCGGCCCTTCGCCGAGATCCGCAGCTCGCCCGCGACACCCTGAAGATGTGCGAGCACCACGCAAACTTCGAATCGGCAAACCTCGCCCGCGTCCTCATCCGCCACATTTACGGCGGCGAGTCTGATCTTGGACTGCGTTAAATAAGCAAATGATCGTCAATCTCCAGCGGAAGGTTAAGCTTGAGGCTCGCGGGTATGCGGGTTTTTTGGCGGAGGCTTTGGCGGCGATCGAGGAGGCAGAGGGCGGCGAGGCGGCGGTCGCATTTGTCTCAGACCGGCGGATGCGCGAGCTCAACAAGCTTTTCCGCGGCAAAGATGCCACCACCGACGTCCTCTCCTTTCCCCACGAACCCGACGACTTCGAGGTTCAGAGTGCGAGCTTCAGCTCGCCCGACGCTCAGAGTGCGAGCTTCAGCTCGTCTGACAGCGAAACTCTGACAACTGACGACCGACAGCCGCCCGCTGCCTTCCTCGGCGATATCGTCATCTCCGCCGAGCAGGCCGCCCGACAGGCCGCCGCCGCCCGCCTCCCGCTCGAACTCGAGATAAAACAACTCATTCTCCATGGCCTTCTCCACCTCTGCGGCTACGATCACGAAACCGACACCGGAGAGATGAACGCCCGCGAACTCGCCCTCCGCAATAAGCTCGCCATCGAATAACGTGAGCGGTAGCCGACGACCGATTGCTACAAGAGGAACGAGGTTAACTATCTGAAAAGATGCTCCTTCTGCACAGTTGACCCGTTTCCGAATTTTTGTATTATAGACAGAAATTTATTCCCGCTTCACGCTATCCCATTACGGAGAATCTTGATGCTCAACAAGCTGACTTTAATGCTCGTCGTTATTGCTGTTTTTGCAGGCGTTATTGGTGCCGCTAACCCGGTGTGCTATTCGTTTACGACGGGAAATCTGACTTGGTCCGAAAATTTTGATGGATTGAGCAATGTAGACATCAGCACAAGTAGCGTTGTCCCAGTTGGCTTTGGCTTCATCGAATCTGGAACGCTGTCCGATGACACGTACGCCGTAAATCGAGGAAGTGCAAACAATGGAAATACTTACAGCTACGGAAGGCCTTCTCCAGAGGCGTCATTTGCTGACCGTGCTTTTGGTGGACTTCGTAGCAACTCTAACGTCCCATTATTAGGTGGTTGCATTGTAAACGATACGAATGCCGCAATTTCATCTATTTCGATTACTTACGATGGAGAACAATGGCGGCTTGGTACGAGCAACCGAGGAGTTTCCGATCGCCTCGACTTTCAATACAGCCTTGACGCAACAGCTTTGACCAACGGGGCGTGGACGGACGTGGACGCTCTTGATTTTTCGAGTCCGAATACGCTAAGCGCCGCCGGCGAGAAGAACGGAAACGACGTAACGAATCGAACGCCCGGTATCAATTCTGTTTTGACGTCATTGTCGATCCCAGTTGGCGGAACCTTCTATTTTAGATGGGTGGACCTTGACATTGCAGGTTCTGAAGACGGCCTTGCGATCGACAACTTTTCGATGACGGTCTCGAATGCGACTGGGCCGAGTTCTTCGAATCTTTCGATCTCGGGGCGGGTTGTTCGGGCGGATGGACGCGGGATCGGCGGGGCGTATGTGCGGCTTTCGGGCGGCGGCGAGGGCGGCGAGCGTTGGGCGGTGACCAATCCTTTTGGGTATTACAGGTTTGCGGGGCTCGCGGCGGGCCGGACGTTCTTTCTCACCGCCGGTGCAAAACGCTTCACCTTCGCCGCCCCGACGCGGACCGTCACGCTCGATGAAGACATCGCCGGGCTGGATTTTGTCAGCGAGCAGTGAGCAGTAAGCAGTGAGCGGTGAACGGTAAAGAGGGTTTTTGGAACAGCCGCCAGCTATTAGCTTTCAGCTTCCAGCCTTTGGCGGGGAGCCGAGAGCAGTGAGCAGTGAAGAGGGTTTTAGAATCAGCCGCCAGCTATTAGCTCTCAGCTTCCAGCCTTTGGCGGTGAGAAGTTTTTGGAGTGTTTTTTTAAGCTGTTAGCTGTCAGCTATTAGCTGGTAGCTGGTCGGAATCGATCTCGGGCAAATCTTCTGCAATTCAAGACTCACCATTCACAATTCACCAATCACCATTCTCCCGTCGCGGGCTTTCGGGTTTTTGGCGCGATATTGTATCCTCTGGAGTTTGCAGTTCGTATCAAATTTCAAACAAGAGGACACATTTAATAATGAGCAATTTAACATTTGGCATCATCAAGCCGGACGCTGTTCGGGCCGGTAATCACGGAAAGATCGTTGACCGCATTCTGGCGGCGGGTTTTAAGATCCGCGGAATGAAGCTGATCCACCAGACGCGGAAACAGGCCGAGGGCTTCTACGCCGTCCACGCTGGCAAGGGCTTTTTTGACGAGCTTTGCGACTTTATGTCGAGCGGGCCGTGCGTCGTGCTGGCGCTCGAGAAAGAGAACGCCGTGCCGGCATGGCGCGAACTAATGGGAGCGACCAATCCGGCCGAAGCCGCCGAGGGAACTCTCCGCAAGGAATTTGCTTCGTCGATCGGCGAGAACGCCGTTCACGGCTCGGATTCGGACGAGAATGCTGCCATCGAGATCGCTTATTTCTTCAGCAAGCTCGAACTCGTCTAAACTTCAGGGAAAAAACACTTCCGGCCGGGCTTCGAATGGTTCGGCCGGTTACGCTTTTCGGAGTTTTCTGCTATTCTATCCGCAATTTTTGTTTAGTTCGGTCTCAGAAAATCGCTTATGAAAATCAACCCCGCGTGCCAGCGTCCGGATTGTCCGAAGGAATTTGCAGACAACCTGAATTTCTGCCAGGTTTGCGGAGCCTCGCTTGTCGAAGCTCCGGCAGCCGCAGCCCTCGAGGAACCGCTCGATCCGTTCAAGACAATGGTCGGCAAGCCCTCTGATTTCGCCGCGGCCATACCGAAAGCGCCGCCTGCTCCGGAAGCGAAGGCCGAGGATGTTCTCGACCTGCCCGCCGCGGACGATTCGCGAAAGACGCAGGTCGTCTCCGAATCGGAAATGCGTGCCGAACTCGCGAATCTGAACGTCGGTCAAGAGACGGTCGTGGAAATTCCGCCGCCGCCTTCAGCCGAACCTCCGCCGCCCGCTTTCATCGAACCCGAAAAGCCGGCCGCTCCGGAACCGCCGGGTCACGATCTTGTCGGCGATCCATTTTTGCATACGACGCCTCCGATCCCTTCGCCGATGGGACAGCCGCTCGATATGCCGAAGCCGGACACGGAGATCAAACCCGAGCCGACGCCGGAACCGGCAATGCCGAATTTCGGTTCGCCGTTTGCCGATCCGGCCGCCTCGGCGAATCCCTTCGAAAACGCCGCCGCTCCCGCTTCATTTGAAGAGCCGGCACCTATTTCAACCTTTGGACAACAGGAGACCTCAATGCAAGATCAACAGTTCGGACAAGGCCCCGCGGGGGCGAACATGGGCGGAGCGGTCGGCGGACAGCAGAGCAAGACGCTCGCCATCGTTTCTTTGGTGGTCGGAATTTTAGGTATCACGGTGTGCTGCGGAGGAATTCTACCAAATCTAATCGCAATTGTTTTGGGCTTTATGGCTCGCGGAAAGGCTAATAGTGATCCGATGAACTACGGAGGGGCAGGACTTGCTCTGGGAGGCATCGTGACCGGTTTTCTCGGGTTGCTCGTTGGGATTGCCCTTTGGATCTTCGCAATTTTCTTTAATGGAATGGCCCTAATGATGCAAGGTGTGAACTAGTTTGTTGTCGCAGGGCTGTAACGAATAAGAGGTAAATAGGTTTTAGGATGTCGATCATCACAGACGTTATTCAATCAACGGCCGCCGTGCTCAAGGGAATGCGGCGGACCATTTCGGAGATACCGCGGGAAAAATGGACCGTGCAGTATCCGGACGAGCCCGTCACGGTTCAGCCGCGGTACCGCGGGCAGCATCTGCTCCACGTGGATGAGAACGGCAAAGAGAAGTGCGTTGCATGCTATCTTTGCGCGGCTGCTTGCCCCTCGGATTGCATTTACATCGAGGCCGAAGACGACCCGCGCCCGTATGCCGACCGTATCGGCCGCGACGAGCGCTACGCGAAGGTCTATAACATCGACTATGGCCGCTGTATTTTCTGCGGTTTCTGCGTAGAGGCTTGCCCGAAGGATGCCATCACACACGGCTATAACTTCGAGATCTCGGTCTATAACCGGGCCGACCTTCTAAAGACGAAGGACGATCTGCTTATCACCAAGCAGAAGCAATCAAAGAATTACCGCGTTGCTCTTTCGGGCGAGGACGTAGATTCCGAGTTCAAAGAAGTATAGGTCACAGTACGTTGCGACCCCGGAAATCACTGGGCCGGGAGCCGATTCCGGCCCGTTCCGCATTTATACGCTTTGTTTGTGCGATGGCAAGAGATCCCCTTCGAGATGAGCCGCCTACGATTAAGGGACGGCATCATGAAACTCGTGCACGAGGGTTACGGCAGTTTGCCGGATTGACGCGGGACGACCAGCCGCTTGATCCATTTAAATTGGCTAAATACGCAAAGTTATTTGTCGCTCCCTTCGAGGCGGTCGAAGGGCTGAGCCAGGAAACAAAAGAACATTTGCTCGGGCCGGGAAGCGAGATGTGGTCCGGAGGAGCGGCCTCATTACCTCTGCCGGACGGGAAAAAGCTCATCATACTTAACCCGAAGCACAGTCCGCTCCGCCAGCGTGCGACACTAATGGAAGAGATCAGCCACGTTTTTCTCGGCCACAAACCAAGCCGATTGGCGGTCGAGCAAAAGGGAATCGACGGGAAAACGCGTGCCCGCGATTACAACGCGGCAATCGAAGAAGAAGCATACGGGACCGGTACCGCCGCTTTGGTGCCCTATGCAGGTTTAAAGAGTTTCATTGAGCAGGGAAAAACTGCCGCCGAAATCGCCCGGCATTACGGCGTCAGCCGACCGCTGGTCGAATACAGGATAAAGGTCTCGCGGCTCTGGCAGACCTATTCCGAAAATATCTTCCGGACCTCCTCATAGATGGAGCAAGAAACCGACAAACGTAATTCAAGGATCGCGGACATAACGCTGGTCGATAAGCTCCGGATGCTGCTCGACATCACTACTAAGATCAGCCGCTCCGCCGACCTTGAGGAAGTGCTTAACCTTGTTATGGACACGCTCTCTTCGCTGCTCGATTACGACGCGGCGGGGATCTATATCATCGAGCACACCGATAGAAACGGTAATCCTTACATATTCAAGTCGAAAGTCGTCCGGGGCTATGAGATAAGTTTCGAGCTGGTCGAGCCGAAGCTTAGGATGGGCGAAGGCTTTATCGGATATGTGGCACAGACCGGCACACCCATAATATCGCCGGATGTCACCAAGGACCCGCGATACTTCGCTGCACGCAAGCGGACACGCTCAGAGATGGTCGCTCCTATCATCTCGAACGACCGCGTTATCGGGGCTTTTGATCTGGAGAGCGACCACCTTGATGCCTATACCGAGGACGATCTCTCGGTTCTCCAATTGCTTGCGTCGCAGGTGGCGATAATAATCGAAAAGGCGAAGCTGCACGAGCAGGCGATCGAGAAAAAGCGGATCGAAGCACAGCTTGAGATCGCAAGGCAAGTTCAGCTCGAGCTGCTGCCGGACAACGACCCGGTTTTTGAGAATTTCGATATTTCCGCCTATGTTTTTCCGACCGAAGAGGTCTCGGGCGATTATTACGACTGGGTGAGGATATTCGATTATCAGCTCGGGATCGTCGTTGCGGATGCCGTAGGGAAAGGAATACCGGCTGCTCTTCTGATGTCTTTCCTACGGGCCTCGCTAAGGGCGGGTGTTCAGGTTGGCTATGCTCCTCACATCGCCATGACAAAGGTGAATAATCTCCTTTGGGACTCGACCGAGGAACATCAGTTCATTACGGCGATCTACGGAATTCTGGATGGCACGAATCGGACATTCGTGTATTCGAATGCCGGCCACAATCCGCCGATGCTCATAAAGCCCAATGGCGACTATCGATACGTGGAATACGGCGACATGCCGCTCGGTATGTTTCGCGATGCCCGTTACCATCAGCATTTCATTCGGTTGGAAGAGGAGCAGGTAATGGTCGTCTATACGGATGGGATCACGGAAGCGGCTAACGCGGAGGGCGAGGAATTTGGAAAAGAGCGTTTTGCCGAAAGTGTTCTTGATTGCATTCATCTTCCGGCGAAAAAGATGGTTGACCACATTCGGAAAAGCGTCGCTGATTTCACGGAGCGGAAGTTCCTCGACGATGACGGCACGCTCTTTATAGTTAAATCTCTCTAACAAAAGAAAAGAACCCGGAAGGGTTCGAAAGAAAAAGCTCGAAACATGCCTTCCGGATTCTTCAGTTGTGAAATCGTTGAGCGTTGCTGCTAATGAGCAAGTGCCGATGTATGCATTGAATCGCCTCCGGGCACTACCGGCGATGTGTAATCTCCATAGTTGAACTTGCCGCGTTTTCCGGAAAGGTCATAAATGTCGAATCCGAATGCGTCGAGCACTTCCGTAAGGTCATTGATTCGCTCAAGAAATATTGCCGGACGGTAGCCGAGTTCCTGTCTTATCTCGAGGAGACGCTCAACCACCTCAAGCGGTGCAAAGCATAGTGTTGGGTCTTTGACTGTGGCCATTCGGTTCCCCTGACGGCGTACACCGTCGAACTTAAGATTACGAAGTGAGGCAAAAGGTTGTTCGAATAAAGTGTCGGCAACCCTTGCCGAGGTCAAATCCATCATAAAGACTGTAGAAAAGAACGGGTTTTGCGATAAATGTTGTTGATTCACGAAAAAAGTTGTATTCTTAGACCATCTTTCCCCGTATTCTAAGGACGAAGAGGCCGAAATCTATGAAGAATCTTACGTTGTTGGTTGTTGCATTTTTGGCGATCACGTCTGTGGCGAGTGCTCAAAGGGTGAATAACCCAAGCTCGGTCAGCGACCGCTACATTATTTCGGCGAAGGCCGGCGGGGTAAACCTTGTCGAAGGGCAGGTGGAAGTTCTCAGACGAGACGGCCGGAAGCATATCTTGGTCAAGGGCGATTCTGTAGATGTTGGCGACGAGGTTATTACGGGTGCCAACGGCCGGGCTGAGATCCTGCTGAATCCGGGCTCGTACGCCCGCGTCGGTGCTGACTCGTCGTTTTCATTCAAGACGACCTCGCTAGATGATCTTCAGCTTGTGGTCGACCGCGGTTCGGTCGTATTTGAGGTATTCGCCAGCAATGACTTTGCAGTTACTGTTGAGACGCCCGAAACGAAGTTTCTGCTTGCCGAGTCAGGCGTTTATCGGGTGAACGCCGAACCCGACAACAGTAACATTGCGGTGCTCCGGGGCCGAGCGGCCATTGTCGGAGCAGAGGACGGCCGAGTACGAAGAGGTCGCGAAGCGTCGATCGTCGATGGACGCGTTGAGGTCTCGAAGTTTGAAAAGAAAGAACGTGACGAACTCGACGAGTGGAGCCAGGAGCGTGCTAAACTTCTTGCAAAGGCTAATTCACGCCTCGACCGGAGGTCACTTTACGACCCGCTTATGAGCGCTTACGCTTCCGGCGTTTGGTCGCTTCACCGGTCGCTCGGGCTCTGGGTGTTTAACCCGTACATCGGAGGCTACTGCTTCGTGCCCTTCGGTTATGGTTGGGGTTCGCCTTACGGATATTGGTTTGATTACGACATTTGGAGGTTCGGAGTGCCGAGGTGTGTTTACTTCGGTTCCTGTAGCGGTTATCCGAACAGTGGGCAAACGGGAGGCTCGCCGACCACCAACCCTCCAACGACACCGCCTACAACTACACCGGAACCGAGACGGCCGACTTTGCCGCCCTTCGAGCGAATGCAGAGACAGGAAGGCAAGAGTCCGGTGCAAACAACGGTTGACAGCGGACCGATATTCCGGCCATCAACGCCTGTCGTTATTACTCCGCCGGTCGAACGTCGTGGCCCGGTGACGCCGCCTTTGTCTGGTGGCTCGTCGAAAGGACGGGATAATTAGGGCCAAGCAATTACCAAAAGGAAGGGCGAGCTTATCCTGCTCGCCCTTCTTATTATTGCGAACCCGTTTCCGCAAAGCGACGGACGAGCGGTTCGGCGAGGAGAAGTGCGATCTGTGTGCCGTTGATCAGGGTGTGGAGAATAAATGCGGGTAGCAGGCTTCCGGTCACCGCCCGCAAAGCGGTAAGCATGAAGCTGAGAAGCGTTAAGAGAGCAATTTTGACCGGGTTCTCATAGTATTGCGGAACGTGGACCAGAGCGAAAAGAACGGTCGTCAGCGTGATCGCTAGCGGCATTCCCATTTTTTTAAGGAAGCCGGGATACATAACTCCTCGATATACGACTTCCTCAACGAACGGAGCGCTGAAGACCGCCATAAACCCAACTATATAAAGAGCTGTGGTTGAGCTTTTGATGATGCGGTCGAGGTCGTCTTCCCCGGGTGGAAAAAGATTCAGTAATGTAAGTGCCGCGACGAAGAAAATAAACATCATAGCGACGTAATGCCATACTTTAATGCCGCCGGAGCTCCAGCCGATCGTACTCCAAAAAGGCTTTTGAAAAAATGCGGTGATGACCAACACGCAAAGCCCGAGGGTCAAAAGATGTGCGGGCAGAGTTGAAGCGACCTGAACGATAATGGCTGTCGGATCCGTCCGTGCGAACTCAGCAAAGGCGGCGTTGTCGGCAAACTCCCGGCCTGAAAATATGGCATAACCGCTGATGGCCAATCCCTGAGTGATAACGAGAAGGGCAATGCTTCCGATCCAAACGGCGATGCCGGCAAGGGCACCCCAATGCGGGCGGTCGGGCGAGGTTTCAAGGGTTACAGGCAATTCTGCTTCGATGGGCTGTTGGGTCGTTTCCACATACGAAGTTTAGCGAACCGGCAGACTGCTTCCAAATTGCGAATGCTCACCTTGAAATTGCGGCATTTACGATATAGTCTAAAAGCCCGTGGAGTCACACGGGGAAAGCCCCAACAAAAATATCGTAGCGATCATACCGGCGAGGTATGCTTCTGCCCGTTTGCCCGGGAAGATGCTGCTCCCCATTGCCGGAAAACCGTTGATCCTCCATACCATTGACCGGGCAAGTGAGGCAGCGACCATCGGCCGCGTTATCGTGGCTACGGACGATGCCCGGATCTTCGATGTTGTAAGGGAAGCGGGAGTTGAGGCGGCGATGACCTCGCCTGAACACGCTTCGGGCAGCGACCGTATCGCCGAAGTGGCAGGCGGCCTGCCTGCGGATTCGATCGTGGTAAATATACAGGGTGATGAACCGGTGATCCCTGCGGCGACGATCGATGCGGCCGTTCAAGCACTGCTCGCAAATAGCGCGGCACAGATGGCGTCGACTTTCGAACATTTCGACAACGCGAACGAGGTGATGGATCCGAATGCCGTTAAGATCGTAACGGATCCGGACGGCCGGGCAATTTACTTTTCGCGTTCGCCGATCCCTTTTCCGCGCGAAGCTGCGCTGGAATATGGATCGCTTGAGGCTGCCCTGATTGCCGAGCCGTCGTTGGTCGGTCAGTTCAAAAAGCACACGGGGCTTTACGTTTACAGGCGGGAGTATTTGCTCGAATTTACGCGGCTTGCTCGAACACCGATCGAGGAAACGGAAATGCTCGAGCAGATGCGTGCAGTTGAAAATGGGGCAGTGATAGTTGCGGTCAAAGCCGCGGGCCGTTCGATAGGTGTTGATACCGCGGCCGACCTCGAAAGCGTTCGCAAGATACTTGAAGACAAGGCGGCGGGAGCTTAGATCAATGGGTGATTGGATCGGGCTTGGGTTCATCGTGCTTGTGATCACTGGAGCGTATTTCGGCCTTCGCACACTTGCGAGACCGGCAACGCGAACGGAAGAGGAATTTGAACGGCGGGCTGCCGAAAGCACATCGGGAGTTGGAGCTTCGGTTAATGCTCTCCAAGAAATTCTCGATCCCGGCTCGGCAAAGGCCAAACAGGTTGCGGTGGAGATGAAAGAGGGCACGTACCAGAAGAAAAAGCAGGACGGGAAGACTGCGGAAACATAAAGGCGGTTTACGTAAATCGACGTGAGTTTGCCCGATCAGTTGCCTGATACATTCGGATCTTTAAAACTTGGGGGTCGGGATCAGTTGAATGAAGTAAGCACGCAGTCAATCGGCTTTAGCTTTCTTGCCATCATTTTTGGTGGCGTGATTAGAATGCTCTGCGACATTATCGGAGACCGAATTGGACGGCCAACTGCTTATTTTTCACTTTTTATCGCGTCCGCATTGGCTTTGGGAGTAGTCTTGGGTTATTTCCCAGGCTTTTTGCCAAATCTATTTGCTTTATTCGCTGGGATGATCCTTTACACACCATTGCTGATCGTCTTGGGCTTCATTCTGGTTTGGTGGAACCCGGGACGGTACAAGGAGATGGCGAATAAGAGAAGGATGTGGGCGGATAGGCAAGAATCGGAGAAAAGATGACAAAGTACATTTTTGTGACGGGCGGAGTGGTTTCGAGCCTTGGAAAGGGTCTGGCGGCGAGTTCGCTCGGCTGCCTTTTAGAGGCTCGCGGTATGAAGGTCCAGATGATGAAGTTGGATCCGTACATTAACGTCGATCCCGGGACGATGTCGCCATTTCAGCATGGTGAGGTCTTTGTAACGGATGACGGTGCCGAGACCGACCTCGACCTTGGCCATTACGAGAGATTTACGAACGCACAGCTCTCGCAGGCAAATAACTGGACCAGCGGACGTATCTATCTTTCCGTTATCGAAAAAGAACGGCGGGGCGATTATCTCGGCAAGACGATCCAGGTGATCCCACACATCACGGACGAGATCAAGGCGGCCGTCCGTGCCGTTTCCGACAAGGACAAGCCGGATGTTCTTATAGTTGAGATCGGCGGAACGGTCGGCGACATCGAGTCGCTGCCTTTTATGGAAGCGATCCGGCAAATGGGCAACGAGGAAGGCCGCGGGAATGCGATCTTCATCCACGTAACACTCGTTCCGTTCATCGCTGCCGCCGGTGAACTCAAAACCAAGCCGACACAGCACAGCGTCCGTGAACTCCGCGAGATAGGTATCGCGCCGGATATTTTGCTTTGCCGCTCGGATCGACCGCTTCCGCTCGACCTTCGCCGCAAGGTCGCTCTTTTCTGCAACGTTCAGGAAAATGCGGTGATCTCCGCACTCGACGTCCCGACCATTTACGAGGTGCCATTAGCATTCCATGAGCAGGGCCTTGATGACCTTGTTGTCGCAGACCTCAAGCTCGCGGAACGCTTTCCGAGTGCCGATCTAAAGCGTTGGCGGGAGCTTGTTTCGACCATCAAGGAGCCAAGCGGCGGGGCGGTCAAGGTCGCCATCGTTGGAAAATACGTTGAACTTGAAGACTCATACAAATCGCTTCGTGAGGCCCTGACGCATGCCGGAGTAGCAAATGATCTGCGAGTTAATGTCACTTGGCTCGAATCCGAGAACCTGATGAAGGACAACTACGAGAACGACCTTCAGGATTACGATGCGATCCTGGTTCCGGGTGGATTCGGAAAGCGAGGGATCGCGGGAATGCTCCGGGCGATTCGCTATGCTCGGCGTTCCGGTACGCCTTACTTCGGCATCTGCCTCGGTATGCAGACGGCCTGCATCGAGTTTGCCCGCGACGTATGCGGGCTCCGCGACGCCGATTCGACCGAATTTAATGAGCAAACGCCTTTCCCCGTCATCTTCAAACTCCGCGATCTGGTCGGCGTTGACGAACTCGGCGGAACAATGCGGCTCGGGGCGTGGGACTGCGAGTTGAAGGAAGGTTCGATCGCAAAGAAAATTTACGGTGGGGCCGACGTGATCAGCGAAAGGCATCGGCACCGATTCGAGTTCAATCCGGAGTATCGCGACGCGCTAGAACATGAGGGATTGGTTGTCAGTGGGGTTTCGCCGGACGGGAAGTTCGTTGAAATGATCGAGCTTCCGCGTGAAACGCACCCCTATTTCGTGGCCTGCCAATTTCACCCTGAATACAAATCAAAACCGCTGGCTCCGCACCCGCTTTTCGTCGCCTTCGTAAAGGCCGCCTGGGAGAACAGGCTAAAGAGCGAAAATTTGGAGCATGATGTCTCGAGTGATAAGCAGGTCGAAATTCCCGAAAGGGCAAATATTACCGTGGAGGAGTAGATTCCAATGGTTAAGAAGGTCGATAAGCCGATTAGGCTCTATGTCATCACGATCTTTATATTTGTCGCCTATGGCTTGTTCCCGCTTGTTTCGGTATTCCCGTTTACCGGGGGCCTGTTACTCGTTGGTCCGCGATTCTTACCGTACAACGGTTCGGTCTAGGTTCTGCAGGACGCAAACGGCGAGATCCCGATACTACTGCTTATCATTACAATTTGCTTGAGTTTGTTCTCCGTGGGAGCAGCGTTGATCACATTTTTTGGCGTTGGTGAGGCACGTTGGGCTACACTGGGCTTATTGACCCTCAACGTTGCATGGTGGTTCTATCTTGTTATTAGCGCCATTATGGAGGTTGGAAATGCTCCACAATCATTTGAATTGGCGATGCAACTGCTGTTTCCTCCGCTTTGGCTAGCATTCGTCTGGTGGAACTGGACGCGACCCGATATTAAAGCTTGGCTCGATTATCAAGCGAAACTAGATAGCTGATGCAGTCATTCAATATAGAAAATGTGCCATTTGGCAGCGGCGAGCTTTCGTTCATCCTCGGGCCTTGTGTTGTCGAGTCTCACGACCATGCCGCGATGATGGCCCGGTCGATCAAAGAGATCTGCGAGCGGGTCGGGGTCGGGTTTGTTTATAAATCTTCGTTTGATAAGGCTAATCGGAGTTCTATCGAGAGCTTTCGCGGGGACGGGATGGACGCGGGGCTCGATGTGCTTCGGCGTATAAAGGAAGAGTTCGGCGTCCCGGTCATCACGGACATCCACGAACCTTGGCAGGCGGAGCCGGTTGCGGAGGTCGCTGACATCCTGCAAATCCCCGCATTTCTTTGCCGGCAGACCGATCTGCTGGTTGCCGCGGCTAGAACGGGAAAGGCCGTAAACGTCAAAAAAGGACAGTTTCTCGCCCCCTGGGACGCTAAAAACATCGTCGAAAAGCTCCAGGCTGCGGGCTGCGAAAAGATATTGCTGACCGAACGCGGGGCGAGCTTTGGCTATAACAATCTCGTCGTCGATCTTCGCTCTTTTCCGATAATGCGTTCGTTTGGGGTACCGGTCGTTTTCGATGTGACCCATTCGCTGCAATTGCCGGGCGGACTTGGTAAAGCAACCGACGGGCAAGCCCAATACATCGAACATTTTGCACGTGCCGGTGTTGCCTGCGGCGTCGATGCCGTATTTATGGAGGTCCACAACGACCCCTCAAAGGCTCCGAGCGATGGGCCGAATCAATTGCCGCTTGCCCGGCTTGAACCGCTCCTTGCGACTCTTAAGAAGATCAATGGGCTCATTCAGATTACTTAGTTTTTCGCTAATTTTTCTTACCGTCCTCTTTATGTTCACGTTGAGCGGTTTGGCGCAAGATAGTGGTTGCAAAAGCCGCTCAGTTCAGGACGGGGTAGCTTGTGAGAGCGTTATTGAAGAATATACGGATGTTGCGTCAGATCGACTGCAAGGGCGAATCGAATGGCCGGGAGATGGACCGGTTCGCATCGAGGTCTACAAGATAAAGCGTTCCGAAAGAAAGCGTGATTCGCATCGGCTTACTAATGAATATGATCCCATTCTGATTTTCGAGACCGATGAAGAGGGCCGCTTTTGTCATCCCGGTCTCGCTGACGGCTATTACGTTATCCGAATCGGGACGTTAGATGGTGGTTGGAATTGTACATGGATTAAAGTTCGAATTTTGAACGGGCTACCTCGCCGAATGATCCGAGCATCTTTGTCAATTGGAATTTAGCAAAATGAAACGACTTATCTTGATTCTCCCGCTGCTTCTGTTATCAGCGCCATTTAAACTACATGGCCAGACGGATAATCGGATCGCCGCGACATGGCAAGTGGTGTCGTACGACATCGCAGCCTCGCTCCCTTCAAATGAAAACGACCGCAACCTGACCGCAAAGGCAACCATTCGTGTACGCAATGTAACCGAACGCCCCGCGACCAGCCTTACACTCCGCATTAATCAGAACGCCGAGATCATTTCAACCAGCATTAACGGATCGGTGATCGATGCGGCAAAAAGCCAGGAACGGCTCGGCGGCGCAACGCTTCAACGCATTGCTCTGCGTGTGCCGGCAGTCCCGGCCGGCGGGGAACTGACCGCGGTAGTTGACTACAAACTCCCAGTTACGGACAACACCGGCGTCAATTCGATCTCTCCGGTCGCTTCGCATTTTTTGCCCCTTTCATTCTGGTACCCAACGCCGAATAGCTGGTTCTTCGCCCGCGGGGCCGACTACGCTCCCTTCAAGGTAAGGCTAACGACACCTGCCGGGCTCACGTCGATAAGTGCCGGAGCGGAATCTGCGGGAGTTTTTGACAACAATCTCAATGGTCAACCCTTCGTCGCTGCGGGAAACTGGGATCGTGCGGACAGTTCTGGGATTTCGGTTTACATTCCGAGAGGATCCGGCGAGATGGCGAAAGCGAGGGCGGCGGATCTAGCGACACTTTTCAGTGAGGCGAAGGCATTCACCGAGAAGATACTCGGGCCCGCACCGAATGTGCCTCTTCGGCTTGTTGCAATGCGGCGCGGCGGCGGATTTGCCACGGGAGGTACGATACTTATCGACGAAGCTGTTTTTCGCAGGGAAAAGATCGATTCTTTCACAGCAATGAACGTTGCCGAGGCGGCCGCGAAACTTTGGCTAGGCGAGGCAAACAGATTGACAGACGACGGTGCGGGCGTTATCCGCGAGGGCCTCGCCCGATACCTTGCGACCAAGTTTCTCGCTACAAAGTACGGCCCGGAGGTTGGAGAGGTCGAAGTGCTTCGTCAGCGGATGGCCTACGCAGCCATCGCTCGGCGAGATGCCCCGCTCAACGTAGTTACGCCGCTTGATGATTACTACTTCGCGGCGGTAGCAAATAAAGGGGCGATGTTTTGGCGGGTAATGGAGAGAAAGCTGGGCTCAACGGAATTCAATAACAAACTTCGTGCCGCATTGTCCAAAGAGACAACACGGCTTACCGATGTCCGTCGCGAGTTTGAGAGCCAGAAAGAAGTAGTAGACTATATGCTTGACCAGCCCACAGATATGAATCTGCAGGCCGGCTTGCCGCAAGCTGCCGGTGGGGAGTGGAAAGTCGCTCTCAGGAACACGGGACCGATAGACGTTACCGTTGAAGTGGTCGCCCGGCTTGAAAATGGCGAATCAATGTCTGCCCCGGCAACTATCAGAGCAAGGAGTTTTGGCGAGATAAATTTCAGAACGTCAACCCGAATTTCTCGGGTCGAGGTCGATCCGGAAAAGCTCTATCCCCAAAACGATTATTCGGATGACGTCGCACCGCGGGAGTTCACGGACAGCGATCTTCTTCTTGCGGTCAAACGGGAGTTTGACCGGCAGGAGTTTGCCGCCGCTGAAAAGAATGCCCGGCAAGTGCTTGCCGAGTTTCCGAGGTTCGACGACGTCCGCATACTTCTTGGCCGCTCTCTGCTTGTTCAAAACAAGATATCGGAAGCTGAACGCGAGTTTAGAGCGGTGCTCAATGAAACGCTCCCGACCTCGCGATCGCTTGGTTGGGCGAATGTAGGGGTTGCGGATGTCGCCTTGCGTACGAATCGGAACTCGGAAGCAGCGACACACGCTAACGCGGCGATCATGGCCGATTCCGAATATGGAGCCGGCCTTGCCGCTCGCAATCTACGCAACCGGATAAACCAGCGTTCTTCAGTTGATGAATCCATAAAGGCCTATTTCACTCAGTTCGACCGAGCGGCTATCTCAAATCGAAAGTCCGAACTCGATGCCCTGGCTGTTCCGGGCGAGGTCAATCGCTTTGTCAGCGGCATCTCCGGCCAGGCAACCAACTGGACAACTACTGTTCTGCATGCAGATATGTTCGATGCGAATACAGCGATCGTCGAAACGAATCTGAATGTCCGTTTGCTGACCCGCGAACCCGAAGCGGGAACGGCGGTGTTTCGGTTGTTAAGGACAGGTTCGGGATGGAAGCTCGCTGGAGTCGAGATCTTCGAAGTACGGTAAGAGCCTTCGTATGCAGAACGACAAGATTCGTGAAAAGGCCCGCAGTATTCGATTGCTCCTAATGGACTGCGATGGCGTATTGACCGACGGCAAACTCTATTTCGGTCCGAGCGGAGAAGCGATGAAGGCCTTTCACGTTCGCGATGGACAGGGGATTGTTGACTGGCACAGAGCTGGCTTTATTTCAGGGATAATTTCTGGGCGGCGGTCGGAAGGGATCGTTGAGGCTCGTGCCAGTGAGCTTGGTATCAGATTTGTCGTCACCGGATCGAACGATAAAGTAGCGGACCTTGAACGGATACTCTCTGAAACTGGCATTAAGGACGAGGAAACCGCATTCATTGGAGACGACCTCGGCGATCTTGGTTTGATGCGACGGGTTGGAATTCCGGTCGCAGTTGCAGATGCGGTTAAAGATGTGAGGGCTGCGGCGGCCTATGTAACAAGAGCCAAAGGCGGCGAGGGTGCGGTCCAGGAAGTGATCTACCTGCTGCTGGAAGCCCGGAAAGATTGATACCACTCCTCGTCCGGCTCTTGTCGGCGTCTAAAATTTCTGCAATAATTCCGTTCTCAAAGCGGGCGTAACTCAATGGTAGAGTGTCAGCTTCCCAAGCTGAAAGTTGCGGGTTCGATCCCCGTCGCCCGCTCCAGCTATTTGGGGGCAACCATCGATCCGGTATCGTCGTCCTAAGGCGTCACGCCCTGAACGCGTGAGCTGCGAAGGGAAACCGGAAGGTTTGAGAATGCTCTCGACGGGGCCTGAGATTTACCGAAGGCATGCTCGGCCGCCACGAACCGTACATCGTTCGGGGCCAATAACCGGGGCCGCCTGATAACGATTTTCGATCTTTGTAAATAAATTGCTCTAGCCGCTTGACAGGATAGGGGTCGATGTAGAAAATACATATTTGCCCCTGCGGTTCGCCGAACAGAAGTTTTGACAAGGCGAGAAAAAAGTTGCGAGGGCGGTTGACAATGATTCCTGGTTCTGTATAATCAGGAATTTCGCCTCGAATGTGGTCTTTTCGAGCGAAGGTTGATGTTTGAAAACTAGATATGTAGGTCCATGTGTTAATTCGTATAACGAACAATGTTCGTTGAATTTCGATTCAACGGACACGTCAGATGAATTTCTGACGATAAATAAATGAGACAGAAATCAACGAGAGTTTGATCCTGGCTCAGAATCAACGCTGGCGGCGTGCCTCAGACATGCAAGTCGAACGATTAAAGCTCCCTTCGGGGAGTGCATAAAGTGGCGCACGGGTGAGTAACACGTAAGTAATCTACCCTCGAGTGGGGAATAACAGTCGGAAACGACTGCTAATACCGCATAATGCAGCGGCACCTTATGGTGACAGTTGTTAAAGGAGTAATCCGCTTGAGGAGGAGCTTGCGGCAGATTAGCTTGTTGGTAAGGTAACGGCTTACCAAGGCTACGATCTGTATCCGGCCTGAGA
This sequence comes from Acidobacteriota bacterium, assembly GCA_019639135.1. GTDB lineage: Bacteria > Acidobacteriota > Blastocatellia > Pyrinomonadales > Pyrinomonadaceae > OLB17. The sequence goes on along the minus strand of JAHBSL010000032.1, from coordinate 806 downwards.
GGGCGGTCGGACACACTGACACTGAATAACGGGTCAGACTCCTACGGGAGGCAGCAGTCGGGAATTTTGGGCAATGGGCGAAAGCCTGACCCAGCAACGCCGCGTGAAGGATGAAGTATTTCGGTATGTAAACTTCGAAAGAATGGGAAGAATAAATGACGGTACCATTTATAAGCTCCGGCTAACTACGTGCCAGCAGCCGCGGTAATACGTAGGGAGCAAGCGTTGTTCGGATTTACTGGGCGTAAAGGGCGCGTAGGCGGCATGACAAGTCACTTGTGAAATCTCCGGGCTTAACTCGGAACGGCCAAGTGATACTGTCGCGCTAGAGTGCGGAAGGGGCAATCGGAATTCTTGGTGTAGCGGTGAAATGCGTAGATATCAAGAGGAACACCTGAGGTGAAGACGGGTTGCTGGGCCGACACTGACGCTGAGGCGCGAAAGCCAGGGGAGCAAACGGGATTAGATACCCCGGTAGTCCTGGCCCTAAACGATGAATACTTGGTGTCTGGAGTTCTAAGTGCTCCGGGTGCCGTAGCTAACGTTTTAAGTATTCCGCCTGGGGAGTACGCTCGCAAGAGTGAAACTCAAAGGAATTGACGGGGACCCGCACAAGCGGTGGAGCATGTGGTTTAATTCGACGCAACGCGAAGAACCTTACCTAGGCTAGAATGTGAGGGAAGAGAGGGTAATTCCGATCGCCAGTTTACTGGCCCAAAACAAGGTGCTGCATGGCTGTCGTCAGCTCGTGTCGTGAGATGTTGGGTTAAGTCCCGCAACGAGCGCAACCCCTATTGATAGTTGCT
>JAHBSL010000031.1 GCA_019639135.1 Acidobacteriota bacterium | reverse complement strand
CCACTCACCACTCACCACTCACCATTCATCCTTCACAGTTAAGCCCTTGCTTACGCGCGGGCTTCTGCACTGAGCCCTTGCTTACGCGGGGGCATATGCATTGGTGCCCTCGATTAATTAACTCCTCTATTGAGTCAATTCCCGTTTATCGAAAACCGTCAAATCAAAATGCCGCTAGTGAACGCGTGGTTACCTGATGTTTAGATCTGTGACGCGGTCGATGCGGACTTGGGCGTTGGGGCGTTTGACGCGGATGCGGAGGCGGGGCGATGGGCGGTTCGGGTCGGGGTCGGAGAGTTCGGAGCGATATGTGATGTCGTAGGCGGCGCGGAGTTGGCGGGCGATGTCTTCATACGCTCGGTCGATCTCGGCGACCTGCGAAATCGGAAAATAGACGCCGCCCGAGGCTTTCGCCAGTCGCTCGCCTTCGCCCTCGGCACGCTTTGAAAGGCCGAAGTAGCGTGCCCGAAGCGGATCGACGCGGCGGTCCGGAGCGGTCTCGGCCGCGGCTACGAGCGCCGACGGAATGTAAAGCGGATAGATGAGAGCACCGCTCTCACCGACCGCAGAAACGAGCGGATCGAAAGGTAGAAACGAGCGGTTGTCGTCGCCATCGGTGAGAATGACGATGGCCGTCCGTTCGCCGCGGATCGGGCGGAGCGTTTCGGCGACCGTGTAGCCGACGGCGTCGTAAAAGGCCGTTGCCCCGCCGGCGTCGAAGGTATCGAGGCTTGCGGATAGCTTTGCCTTGTCGTTCGTAAATGTGACGAGCGTCTTGACGTCATCAGAAAAGGTGATGATGGCGACGCGGTCGCGCGGATCGACCGTCGCGATAAATGCCCTTGCAGTTCGGCGGATGAAATTGACGTAGCCCTCGACGCTGCCGGAAACATCGAGCAGAAGGACGAGATTTACCGGTGCCTCGACCGGCGTCACAGAGATAGGCTCGCGAGGCTGGCCGGCCTCGGTTATCTCAAATTCTTCGGGGCGAATTCCGGCGATCGCTCGATCATTCTCGTCCGTTACGGCAACGGTCGCCCGCCGAAGCCCAGGCCCGGAGAAAGATGCGGTCGAATCGCTTTCGCGGAGTCCGGGCTCGCGGCGAAAGGGCGGCAGCGAGCGGGCGTAATCGCCGTAATATTTTGGTGCCGCACGCCGGATGGCCTCCATCAAGATACTGTCGCCGCTGCGCACCATTCCCTTGGCCGCCTCGGTCAGGGGACGCTCGCGGAGGTCGTTGGCGATCTCATTCGGCGGAACGTTGATCACGATGATGCCGCGAGCCGTCCGGGCGTTGAGCGTAGCGGCTCGTTCGGCGATGCCGTTGCCCTCGCTTTCGGCGATTGCCGAATGCCTGCCCTTGATCTCGAAGCGGCCACGCGAGCGTTCCTTGACCGGCTCGAGTGAAAAATCGGCAACGTATCGCGGGCGAGACTCGGTCCAGAGCAGAGAATATTCGAGTCGGTCTTCGGGTAGGTCAACGGCGATAGTTCCGGTCTCGGAGCGAGCCTCGACCTTGAGGAAGTTGCCCTCGGCCCGGATCTCTCCGTCGGTTGTCGTGATGCGGAGCGAAGAGCGTTCGGGGACTATGAGCTCAAGATCGATGCGGTCGCGGACGGTTGCGGGAATTGTGATCGAATTTGGCGTTACCTGAGCGACGCCATCGGCAACACCAGCAGCGGATGTAAGCTCAAGCCTGCCTGCATCGGTTAGCGAGGCATCGGTCCGGGCAATAACACGGCCTCGCGGATTTGTGATCTCAAGCGTTTGCCCGGCGGCGATGCGTATCTCGCGGACGCTTCCCTGCCCGTTCGCCGCTACGGCAAACACTGCCGCTGCGAGTACGGCTAGAAGCATTAATGAGAATGGTTTTTGCATCGCTAGGACTTGCTGTTTCCGGAGATGCGGCCCGATTGGATAAGCCGCTGGCGGACCCGTTCCTGCCATTTCTTCTTTGGTCCGTCCGTGTCTTCAAACTGCTCGAGGAGATCGCTGATCGGCTCGCCGCCGGCCTGCCGCGTTTTGATGAAAAGCAGAGCTCCGATGATGGCCGTAAAGGACATCATCACGAGCTGGATCGGTATCAGGAGTATCTGAAGCAGGCTCTCAAGGATCGAGTTCGTCACCTTCTTGCGGGTGTCTCGGTCCATGTTGACGAACCGGATCGCCGGCTGGTTTCCGGTCTTTATCGTGACCTGGCCCTCGCGTCGCCCGGTCTCGGGATCGACGGATTCGCTGCCGATGACCTCCGTCTCAGAGCTTTCCTTGTTCTCGGTGACTACGACGTTCGTGGCCGATTTCTCGATCGCGACGGCCGTGATATTGATGACGAATGACAAGGTCCCGGCCACGGCCGCTGGCATAAAGAACATTATAAGCACGGCGGCAATGGTCGTCCCGAGCGAACGGCGAACAAGCTGGCTCGAACGCTTGATGGCTTTCCAGCCGCGAAGGTTCTCCATCATCACGACCGGCCCGACCAAAGCCCAGAGGACACTTGTGATCAAAAAGCCGATGCCGCAGGTGAGCGCACCGATCACGAGCTGAAGCAGGGTAGAGAGCAGTCCGGTTCCGAGAAGCCGGGCACGCCGCTTGTTAACTTCGCGCAGCGCCGCACGGACCCGGATCGGCCGGAGCGGGACGGCGATGGAATGGGCGACGATCCATGTATTCGTCCCCAGTATCAGGTAACCCGTCAGGATCGTTGCAAAGAACAACAAGATCTGCAAAATGGCCAGGATCGGAAAACCCAAACTTTCTGAAATATACTCCGTAGCGGTCATCACCCCGACGGTAACGATCGCAAGCGTTATCAGTGTCATCGGGATGTAAAAGAGAGCCGAGAGCCCGAGGAACTTACCAATGTGCTCGGAATAGATCATAACGGCCCGCCGCATCAGGCCGCCGATGCCCTCGCTCCGCGAACGGAGGATCGTTGCGAACGAGGCGGCAGACTGCGGCCGAAGATCGGGGTCTTTTTCAAGCGCCGACATTATCACGCGTCGAAGCTTGCGGCGGACCTTGCGGACCTTGAGCGGCGGCGGCGGAGCCTCGCGATGGCAGGCCATCACTTCGGTAAAATCGCCCCGGAACGGCGGCTCGCCCGCGAGCATCTGGTAGGCGATCACGCCGATGCTGTAAAGATCCGAACGCGGATCGAGCTTTTGCCCACGGCATTGCTCGGGCGACATATAGAGCGGAGTGCCGAGCACGGCGCCGACTCGGGTCAGGTCTTTCGTAACCTCGGCGGTGGCCAAACGCGGCGTCGCTCCGCCCGGAAGTTCGGCGTCGCCATTTTCGAGTATCTTTGTGCCGACCGATTCCTGATCGATCTCAGCGGTGAGGCTAACGGTCTGGCGTGCCGGATTCGGCCTGGCGACCTCGGGTTCCTCAGCAGCGGCTTGAATCAGCGTCCGGGCCTCGACGATCTGCGTCGGCGAAATGCTGTCGTGAATCGCGGTCGAACCTTCATCGCCAGCAAATGTGCTCGGCGAGTCCATCGCGACCGTTGACGCGCCGCCCGGACGCGGCACTTCGGCGGAATTGAATGAATGCCCGGCCGAATCGACCTTTGCGATGCCGAAATCGAGAACCTTGACGGTATAGCCGCCGCGTTGGTTCGGCTCAAGCCAGATATTGTCGGGCTTGAGGTCGCGGTGGATTATGCCCTGCTGATGTGCTTCGTGGACGGCAGAGCAGACCTGTTCGAGGATGTCGAGCGTCCAGCTTACGGGCAGGTTCTTTTCCTCATCGAGTATCTCGCCGAGCGTGCAGCCATCGAGGTACTCCATCACGAGATAAGCGACGCGGCCGCTGTCGGTTTCGGCAAACCCAAAGTCCGTTACATCGACGACATTCGGATGACGCAGCCTTCCTGCCGCACGGGCCTCGCGGCGGAAGCGCTCGACGAACTCCGGCCGCTGCATAAATTGCGGCGCGATTATCTTGACCGCGACCGGCCGCTCGGTGCCGAGGTGCGTGGCAAGATAGACCGTTCCCATCCCGCCGCGGCCGAGTTCGCGTTCGATGTTGTATTTGCCGTCGAGCGTTTGGCCGATCGGGCTGGAAAAATTCATTGTCTCCGATTTTGGCAGGGGCTTTCCGGGCTCCGGCCGATAATTCAATTGAAAATCATTATAGGGCAAAGCGGATAAGCCTCAAACATTCGCCGCGATCGCCGTGAAAAAGGCTTAGCGAAAACCATGAATTAAACCGCCTCCCACGATTGCCTGTCCGTTTCATCTGTGATACATTATAGCCGATTTGGAAAATCTGTCGAGTATAAGTAAAGTATCGGCAATCCCAAAATCAGGAGAACCACAAATAAATGAGCATCGACAAAAGCAAGGCCATTGAATCTGCGCTTCTGCAGATCGAAAAGAAATTCGGAAAGGGCTCGATAATGCGGCTGGGCGAACGCCCGCATGAGGAAGTCGGGGCGATCTCAACAAATTGCCTGAGCCTCGACGCGGCGATCGGCGTCGGCGGTGTGCCGCGGGGACGCATCATCGAGGTTTATGGCCCGGAAAGCTCGGGCAAGACGACGCTGGCCCTGCAGGTCGTGGCGTCTGCCCAAAAGGCCGGCGGAATTGCGGCTTACATTGATGCCGAGCACGCGATGGATCCGGAATATGCCGGTAAGCTCGGTGTGAACATCGACGACCTGCTCATCTCGCAGCCGGATTCGGGCGAGCAGGCGCTTGAGATCGCCGAAACGCTGATCCGCTCGAACAGCATCGACGTCATCGTGGTCGATTCGGTCGCGGCACTCGTCCCGCGGGCGGAGCTTGACGGTGAGATGGGCGATTCGCTGCCGGGGCTTCAGGCTCGGCTGATGTCGCAGGCTCTCAGAAAGATAACGGCGATCGTTGCCAATTCGCGGACGACGTTCATCTTCATCAACCAGCTTCGCGAAAAGATCGGCGTCTTTTTCGGCTCGCCGGAGACGACGACGGGCGGCAAGGCATTGAAGTTTTACGCTAGCGTCCGGCTCGATATTCGCCGTATCGGCGCGATCAAGGACGGCGACAAGGTGGTCGGCAACCGGACCCGCGTTAAGGTCGTAAAGAACAAATGCGCACCGCCTTTCCGCGAGACGGAATTCGACATCATGTACGGCGAGGGAATCTCACGCGAGGGCGACCTGATCGATCTGGCCGTGGCGAACAACGTGGTCGAGAAGACCGGTGCGTGGTTCTCCTACAAGGGCGAAAGGCTCGGCCAGGGCCGCGAGAACGTAAAGAACATGCTCAAGGAAAACACCGAAACTCGCGACCGCATCGAAAAGGATGTGAAGTCAGCTCTCGGCTTTGTTGAGACGGCAGAGGCGGCGCCTGCATAAACGCAAGACGCCGCCGTTTGAATGGTTACTGTTGGCCGACCGGACGCGGCTGTTTGCGGTCCGGCATAGTCGAAGAGGTATTTGCAGCAGCCGGTGGCGGAGCGTTGACGTTCGTATTCCGCTGGTTCATCTGCCGGCGAATTGTTTCCTGATCGGGAATTCCGGGCGTCGGCGTGGCACCGGGCTTCATCGGGACATTTACATTTGCAGGGTCGATGCCGGGAGTCGGTGTCGGCCCTTTTTCTACGACGTTGGCCTGGCCCTGAGGCGGAATGCCGGGCGTCGATTCGCCCGAGGGCTGGATCGGCATCGGCTGCATTCCCGCCGGTAGGTTGGCGTTATTGGCCGCGGCCTGGTTCGAATTGCCCACCGCACCGCCGCCGCAGGCTCCCGCAATCCACACTAATGTGATAAGAGATAAATGACGCAAATTCATATACTGCATTTTCCCACATTTCGCCGGATTTTTCCGAATGTGGCCGAGCGGTTATTTGGAAACGGAGCGTGCCCGATTCGTTTGACAGCAAACAAGCGAATCCGTATATTAAGGGTTTCGCCGTCTGAAGACGCGATTCCGGCCAGGTAGCTCAGTTGGTAGAGCAGCGGACTGAAAATCCGCGTGTCGGCGGTTCGATTCCGTCCCTGGCCACCAATATTTTCAACAACTTAGGGCTGCCATCCCGGCAGCCCTTTTCGTTTTTGTGCAACATTTGAGCAACGGCAAAGTAGAGTTGGGTTTCTTTGTCTTTCTGGTAGCCGGTGAATTTCTGGCGGAGGTCCTCCGGGTTGGAAGAATATTTAAGGCCGGAGTCGCCCGTCACAATAGCAGCGTTTACTCAGGCCACAAGCCGCGGAGCCCTTACAATGCTATTTATCACCTCAAACTCATTTTTTTCCGCGGCCTGGAGGTCGCAACGCACCTGAAGGTTCGTCCAAAAGCCGGCGGAGGTTCCGAAGTACTTTGCAAGTCGCAAAGCGGTGCTAGGAGTTAGCCCGCGTTTGCCCGAAATGATCTCATTGACCCGCTGGAATGGCACACGAATGTCCTTGGCCAGTTGAGACTGCGTTAGCCCCAATGGCTGCAGGAAATCTTCTAGCAGTATCTCGCCCGGATGAGTCGCGGGACGGTTCTTAGGAATTCTGACCATATCTTTCGGCCTCCGCTTTTAGTGGTAATCAACGATCTTTACGTTCGCCGCATTGTTTTGATCCCATTCGAAACAGATGCGAAATTGGTCGTTTATGCGGATGCTGTACTGTCCCGACCGCTTGCCTTTCAGCGCTTCAAGCCTGTTTCCCGGCGGGACTTTCAGATCATCCAGGGCAACCGCCGAATCTATCTGATCGAGCTTTCGAAAGGCAACATTCCAGAGATTTCGAGGCAATCGCTTTTGAGCCGCCGTCGTGTTTTCGCCGTTAAAGATATCCTCTGTGGCCTTGTCGGCGAAGGACTCGATCATTATTAACACAATAGCACGGATATCCTGCTATTCCAACACTTCTCTGTTGTCAGGCCCGTTGGGTCGGTGTAGATCAGCTCCAGTGCAGGCAAGAGCTCAAGGTGTGGTTAAACTTTCTTCTGGTAACCGGTGATTTTCTGGCGGATGTTGTCGCCGAAGTTGTATTTGAGGTTGGCCGTGCGGTGCGTGCCGTCGGGCGTGATCTCTTCGCCAAAGGGCATGAAGTCGCGGCGGGAGACGACCTGCCCGAGGCTATCGACCAAAACCCTCGGCGAGCCTAACTGATCCGTGACCGTCCATTTCGTTGTCGGGTTCGGCTCCGGCGGTGCGGTCGAATACTCGGCGGCGAACTTCCCGGCCGAGTAAACAAAGACCGTCACCTCGGTCAGAACGCCGCCCACGTAGCGGTGCTTCTTGACGCGTCGCCCCTCGCCGTCGTAGAAATATTCGCCGATCAGTTCATTGCTCGGCCCGCGGACCTCCGCCTGCTTATTGTCGCCATTAAAGACAAAGCTCCGCCCCGAATCGGCCGGATCCGTGACCAGATTGCCATTCTTGTCAAAGGCGTAGCCCTGCCCGGCTGTAAAGCGGTTCGTGTTCGCATCGATCGTCGGGTGGGTAAGATTCGTCTGCGCGATCTGCGACGCCCCGATGAATTTGTCGTGGCTCAGCCGATTGCCATAACGGTCATAGGTAAACCCCTGTTCCCACGTCCGCGTGCCGTTCTGCGTCTCCTTTGCGTTGACGAGCCGGTAAAGCGAATCATACTGGTAACCGGTCACAAAAGGCTGCGGAAGCCCGTCAAACGAAAGCGTCTGCCTAGCGATGTTCCCGGTATTCTTACTTGCGTCAACAGTGCAGCCTAGCGTTATGGCACTTACGCCAGCTCCATAAACTCGAAAACTTCAACCATGCTGATCGATGCCCTAGCTTGCTAAAGATTCGAACGCAAACTCTCAAGTTTTTTGTTGTCATTCAGCTTACAGTGCCGTCGATCCGTTACAGGACTTTTTCCCGCCGGTCTTTATAACGCTTATTCGAAATCGTCAAGAGCACCTGTCAATAAGCTTATCTTTCGTTCGCTCTCCATGTGAAGTTGAAGTTTCTCCTTTGGCTTTCCGACAAGGAATTGACGAAATCTAACTTCTTTCCCCATTGTGTTCGTTACTCCTCCCATTAAATCTGAAAAGACATAAACTTCGTCTTTCGAGATGTCAATTTTATCCTCCGTGTACGGCTTGTCTACCCAGGCTTTCCCCCCAGGAAATAAGTATTCAATTCTTCTGCGCTTACCGTCCGGACTAACATAATAAAATTTGTTGTTATCTATCCGGAAGTTAACTTCAGCTGTAGTCTTCAAAACGCCGTCGTCCGGTATGACATATACGCGGCGTCCATCCTCAATCTTCGGCGGGTGGCCGTTCTTCTGTCCGAAAATGATAAAAACAGGTCCTTCGTAACCTTCTGGAATGAGGCATATACTTTCCCCGGCATCTTGCGTAAATAGGCAAGAATAACCGAACAAAAGCGCGAAGATAAAGGCCACAGTTGCAGTTCTGATCATAAAATTCTGTGTTTGACCTCAGGGTCAAATATTTCATGGCGAGGTTGTCGTCGGCCGATTTTGAAATTGCCTGTTCCAATCATCAATTCTAATCATCTTGCCATCTTGCAACACTCCGAGAAAATCACCTTCTCGATTCGTTACAATCTGAACATTTTGAAACCAAATCATGTCACCGCGATTATCACCAGGTAAATCAGTCAATGGGCCAGTTTGATCCTTATTTGCATTTGTCATAGGAATTGCAAAAACGCCGAGAAGAACACCAACGCCCTTTCTGTCGTTTACCATCACCTCGGCTGCTGGAAAACGGTCGCCCTCAACGCGTCCCATGATGTTGAGAACAAATCTGTCTTTCTCATTCTTATTAGTTACCGGATTTCTGTAATTCCAAACCGCCACTCCGAAAGATGAGTGAATATCTATGTCCGGTGTTGGGCTTTTTCTTCCACTTAGCCCCGGAAAAAGAGCAGAGTCATTACCATACAAATGATATTTGATTTGCCCAGTCTGCTCAATCATAGTGCTTTTTGATGATCTCTTGTTTCGCTCATCTCTTACATAGCCTTGCGACCAGCCAGTCACGCTCGTACAATAGCCCAACGCACAATATCTAACTTCAGAACGGGAACCGAATGAATAGGTTGTACTTCTTCGATCATTAGTTTCATATTGAGTACGAGCCGCGATGCGATATCGACTCTCGTCTGGCCTTGCGGAAAAACGTCTATCCGACCCGTCCCCCCTGGCGATTCTGCCCGGACCAAACCACTCGAACGGTGCAAATACACGTACAACGATGGATATAGGGAACTCCCCGGTTGGATCGAAGAAAATGAGAGGACTGTTAATCACATAAACGTACCTGTTGAAAGTTTGTGGGTTTGACGACTTTCCACTTGCAAGAAGTGGATCTACCGCCGTGAATCTGCCGAGGCGGTTTTCGTACATTCTTGCTTCGGCGAAGTCGAGGCCGGTTTCTTTGTCGTTCTGGTAGCCGGTGAATTTTTGGCGGATGTCGTCCTGGTTGGAGGAGTATTTGAGGCCGGTGTCGCCCGTGCGGCCGCCGACGCCCGTGTAAAGCTCCTCGCCGAAGGGCATGAAGTCCCGCCGGGCCTTCACTTGCCCAAACTGGTCCGTGATCACCCGCGGCGTGCCGAGATGATCCGTCGTCGTGTAGGCAATGCTCGGCGACTGCGAAAGCTGCGTCGAATACTCCGCGATCAGCTTCCCGGCGGAATAGACGAAGACGGTCGTCTCGGTGTCGGTTTCTTTCTTGACGCGTTTGCCTTCGCCATCATAGAAATACCGGCCGATGGTGACGCCGTCGCGTTTAACTTCCGATTGCTTGTTATCGCCGTTGAAGACGAACTGCCGGGGGAGCGAAGTTAGAGGGTCAATATCCGAAACAACATTGCCGTTCGCGTCATACCCAATGTTCTGGCCGGCGTTGAAGCGGTTCGTGTTTGGGTCAACGGTCGGGTTCGGGGCATTGGTGTTTCCGGCAATGTCTTGTGCAAACCCGATGCGGTTGCCGTAGCGGTCATAGCTCCACGTCTGGCTCCAGTTGGTCGTCGAGCCGGTCGTCTCCGCGGCCTCGGTCAAGCGGTAGAGCGAATCATAACGATAGCTCTGAACAAAACTCGTCCCCGGAACCGTCAACGTCTGCCGGGCGATATTACCCGTGTTCTTCGAAGCAACGACGTCCCCCTCCGCGTCCAGCTGGCCGTAGTCATACTGCGTCTTCCAAACACCCGCATCCGTCGCCGAACTCCCAAGCCCAAGCTCCGTCACCTGCAGCCGCGTGTTGAACTTTGCAGTTTCCCACCGGCCATTACCAAGCCGCATCTGGCTGATCCCGCCGGATGCTGTGTAGGAAAAGTTGGAAACGTAAGGGGCTAAGACACGCCCTGCCCGATCTGGAACCTGTTCGTGTTCGCATCGATCACCGTACTTCTAATCCGTCATGATTCTCTTTCATAGTGTTCCGTCCAAAGTCGAACAAATTCCGAACGTAGCCATTCATTGAAATTTGACCAGTATTGATCGGGTTCGTACTGCCAACGTGGTGTACTACCGATTTTGCCGTTTTCACTTAGGTCAATAAAAATCCATTTCTCGCCGTGTTCGGCACTGCCAATATAAACGATGCTTTCCGGACTTCCTCCCGGACGTTCGGATCGTCGATTATGACTTGAAAGATTAAAGGGCTGCCATGCCTCGTCACCCTCTCGTGCGAAGTTTTTTCTTTTTCCCCATACATCCATCTGATAGCCGAACAAACTCACGCCATTCCACACTTTCAGAAAATTCCGAAAATCTTCGGGGAAAGTGGCGTCCAGTTCCTTCTCCATTTCTTCTATTACATGGGGTTTCAGCGGGGCAAATAAAACAAAGTGCCACGCTTTGGGTGCAATTTCAGGAGCCGGAGAAAGCAACTGTGTTCCGTTCGGAAGCAGGCGCTCCCCGAAAATTCTAAGTTCTTTAACTTTTGACGCAATCAAATCTGTAACTTCGCTCATATGACATCCTATCTCGGCCTCAAAGGCCCTCGTGTCTGGTTCCTCCAATTTCGCATATGTCGCTCAAAATGCTCATCTCTCGTGACAAATTCGACATTTTGCGGGTTTCTCGCCTGTTCCGGATTACCGTTAACGCTGTTGATATGATGGCCTTCATACCCTTTCACTCGGCCGGTTTCCAGAAGTTCTTTCTTCTGGTCGTCGGTCCACGGCTGCGTTCCACGACCAGTTTCTCGAACGAGTTCGGCTTCTCGCTTCCACGCCTGATCGACGGCGTATCTGCGATCGCTGTCAATACTACCCATCATCAACGACTCGCGTTGAGCTTCACCAAGTTGACGCAGCCCCTGTTCAGCAAGAAGAGCCTCACCCACGACTGTCGATGCGAATACAACCCCTCCAGTACCAACGGCGGAGGCCGCACCAGCTCCTCCGGCAGCACCGGATGCCATAAGTAGGAACAGAAATTGTTGCGTTGCTGGTGCTCTCATACCGAGGTCTTTCAACAACGCTGTATTGATTGCGTCTGGCTCTTCGGGGATTGCGGCGTTGACTCAGATCGTCCGCGAGCCGCAACAACGTCAAGGCCATGTTGGCGCCAGCCTCTTGAGGATACGGTGTACTGATACCCATCTACACCTGTGATGCGAACCCAGCCACCAGTGTATCGATTTTCGTAGTTTATTCCTGACACAGATGATACTCCGGGGCGATCAGAAAATGCCCACCGTCCATCCTCCAGCACTTTATAATAGACCGAGCCTGTGTAATTACCCGCTTGCAAACCTGTTGGATCGGTGTAGATCAGCGGGTTGTTCATTACATAGACGTACCGATTGAATGTTTGCGGGTCGGCGGATTTGCCGGAGGCTAGGAGCGGATCGACGGCGGTGAAGCGGCCGTGGAGGTTCTGGTACATCCGGGCTTCGGCGAAGTCGAGTTGGGTCTCTTCGTCCTTTTGATAACCGGTGAATTTCTGGCGGATGTTGTCGCCGAAGTTGTATTTGAGATCGGCCGTTCGGTGCGTGCCGTCGGGCGTGATCTCCTCACCAAAGGGCATGAAGTCCCGACGGGAGACGACCTCGCCGAGCGAGTTGACGAGGACTCTCGGCGAACCTAACTGGTCGGTCACCGTCCATTTGGTCGTCGGGTTCTGTTCCGGCGGGGCGGTCGAGTACTCGGCGGCGAGCTTCCCGGCCGAGTAAACAAAGACCGTCACCTCGGTCAGAACCCCGCCGACGTAGCGGTGCTTCTTGACGCGTTTGCCCTCGCCGTCGTAGAAATATTCGCCGATCAGTTCATTGCTCGGCCCGCGAACCTCCGCCTGCTTGTTGTCGCCATTAAAGACAAAGCTACGCCCGCGTCGGCCGGGTCCGTGACAGGCTGCTTAAAGAAACTAAACGACAGGGTCGCCTATGCCCTTCTATGAAGTCGTCTCCCCATCAGTCAAATTCTTGACCCGCTTGCCCTCGCCGTCCCTCTCCACTTCGCTGTCGCGTTTTCGGTAGGCGGTTCGAGAACGTAATATTTGGTGTATCGAGCAAAACAAATCTATCTCATTTTGAAGGTCCAAATATTCTTACTTGCTCTTCAAATAATTCGTAAAGATATTGGCAAGCTGCGTCTTCAGACGCGAAAGTTCTTTCATCGCTCTTGTTGCCCCGCTCATCCAAATCGAAAACAGTCCATTTTCCGTATGATTCTTGTAAGACAATCCCCGCAATTAATAAACTTCCGTCGAGAGAATAGAATCGCGGATTAACACCGAGGTCGTTCAGTCTCGATTCTAGAGTTTTTCTATTCATAGCAATCATGGCTTCATTACCCCTATATAGCCCTTTCTGAAGAGTTCCCTCGCTTTCTCGGCGGTCTTGTATTGTATACCGAATCCTGGCTGACCGTAGAATGGAGCAGCTCGTCCGGCCTGAACCTCAAGAGGCTTTAGCACTCGAAACGATGTTAGGGTCCCCGTGTCGGCCCAGGGTGGTAAAGACCTGTTCGCTAGGGGTGTGCCGGCCGGAGAGAAGTACCTGCCGTCTGGCATACCGAATCGATCGATAATTGTTCCGGGCTTCAATGTGAATGTTTCTGGATTGCCGAGGAACCCGTCGTTTGCCGGATAGCGGCTAGATAGGGCGCGATTTGTGCCACCTGCAAGGTTAGTACCGCTCGAAGCATAAGGAGAGTAGTTGAATCCTCTGGTTACCGGAGCCATTGTTGCGTTTCTTGATCCTGCCGTTGCGGGGGCAAGAAAAAGCATTTGTACAGACAAACCAATCTCGCCAACCCATTTCGCACGTTGAACCGCCCGAGTAGTTTCGTCGAGGACGGAATCAACGGTTGGTCCTTGATTGGGAAGGATTCGCTGGTTCAACATTTCAGCCGATTCGGGATCGCCGCTTGCCGCATCAAGGCGGGCTTGGATCCGAGCGGCATTGGCGTTCGCCAGTTGGTCGCCGTTTAGAGTGAATAGGGCAGCCGTGTCTTGAATGGTGGTTTGGACTGTTTCAACAATATCTTCGAATGCATCAATGATTACATCAACCCAAGCCGTTCCCGTTGCGGTTACTGTCCTGTTCCTTCTTTGTGCAGGACTCTGAGTCCAGTCGCTGCAGGTTTGTCCCTGAGCACACGGCTCAAGATTAGTTGCCGCTTGAAGTCCCGTTGGGTCTGTGTAGGCAAGGGGATTGTTCATCACATAGACGTACCGATTGAAGGTCTGCGGGTTGGCGGATTTGCCGGAGGCGAGGAGCGGATCGACGGCGGTGAAGCGGCCGTGGAGGTTCTGGTACATCCGGGCTTCGGCGAAGTCGAGTTGGGTTTCTTCGTCCTTTTGGTAGCCGGTGAATTTTTGGCGGATGTTGTCGCCGAAGCTGTATTTCAGGTCGGCGTTGCGGTGCGTGCCGTCTGGAGTGATCTCTTCGCCAAAGGGCATGAAGTCGCGGCGGGAAACGACCTGCCCGAGGCTATCGACCAAAACCCTCGGGCTGCCAAGTTGGTCCGTCACCGTCCACTTCGTGGTCGGGTTTTGTTCCGGCGGGGCGGTCGAGTACTCGGCGGCGAGCTTCCCGGCCGAGTAAACAAAAACCGTCACCTCGGTCAGAACCCCGCCGACGTAGCGGTGCTTCTTGACGCGTCGCCCCTCGCCGTCGTAAAAATACTCGCCGATCAGTTCATTGCTCGGCCCGCGGACCTCCGCCTGCTTGTTGTCGCCATTAAAGACAAAGCTCCGCCCCGAGTCGGCGGGATCCGTGACCAGATTGCCGTTCTTGTCAAAGGCGTAGCCCTGCCCGGCTGTAAAGCGGTTCGTGTTCGCATCGATCGTCGGGTGGGTAAGATTCGTCTGCGCGATCTGCGACGCACCGATGAATTTGTCGTGGCTCAGCCGATTGCCATAACGGTCATAGGTAAACCCCTGCTCCCACGTCCGCGTCCCGTTCTGCGTCTCCTTCGCATTGACGAGCCGGTAAAGCGAGTCGTATTCGTACCCTGTTACGAAGGGCTGCGGGAGGCCATCAAACGAAAGCGTCTGCCTAGCGATGTTCCCGGTATTCTTACTTGCGTCAACCGTGCCATTCGACTGAAGCTCACCGTATTCCTTCTGCAGCTTCCACAGATTGCCCGATTCCGGCCCATGGCCAAGCGCAAATTCCGTCACCTGCAAACGGGTATTGAACTTCGCAGCCTCCCAAAGCCCATTGCCCAACTTCAGCTTTTCGATCCGCCCGTCAGGCATGTAGCTAAACGAATTCGCATACGTTCTTTCGGTCGCAGACGGCGTTGCCTTGCCGTATATTCGAGCAATGTCGCCGTCTGATTCGAACTCGTTCTGCACTTTTCGTCCCGAGGGATACTCTTCCTCGATCAACGCTCCCGAGAAGTTGTAGGTGTATTTCGAGGTGTAGGTCTGGCCGTCGGTGATCTGGGCCATCTGCGTCATCCGGCCGAGGTTGTCAAAGACCTGATACTGTGTCTCGGAGACCGTGTTGTCTACCTTCGTCAGCTTGCCCTTGGCAAAGTTGTGCGGAGTTTGCTGCTGCGCGAGCCCCTTGCCGTCATAATAGAAGCTGACTGCCGGCGTGGTCTGGCCTTGCGGCTCGCCAGAATAGCTTCTTGTCTTTACCCGGCCCGCACGGTCATACTCGTTTGCTATCGTCACGCCGTTGGCGTCCGTCGCCGTCAGAACATTGCCCAACACGTCATAAGTGAAACCGGCGGTCCATTGTCCCGAGGTATTGTAGGTATCGGGAAGGTCCAGCCCGGCGTTCACCTCCTGCTCCGGCTGCCTAACGCGTATCAACCGCCCAAGCGAGTCATACTTGAACCACCGCTTCTGCACGCCCTGCGTAACCTCAACCATCTTTCCATAAACGTCATACCGATAATAGGTCGGTTGGTGCGGTTCATCGAGGGGCCCAAGATCGGCTTCTTCGGTGCCGCCGATTGCGGTCGGTTCGTCAACGCGGAGAAGCTGCCCGAGCGCGTTCGTGATCGAGCGGCCTTTGCGGCCCGAGGCGTCGGTAGATGTGACAACGGTGCCGACAAAATTGCCCGAAGCGTCGTTAACGGTCGAAATATCGAACGCGGTCGTCCCAAGGCTTGTCAGATTGTTTGCAGTTACATCTGCCAGCGTTGCCGGTGCGAAGGTCTGCACCGCCCGCCCGGCAACGTCATACTCAGTCTTTGACCAATAGACCGTGTCGCCCTGCCGATAGGGGTTGGTCACCCGTTCGACCCGGCCGTATTCATCGTAGAACGTTTCGACAAAGACATCGCCCTGGCTGTCCGTCGCCTGCGTCTTGATCGTCCGGCCAAGCCCGTCCATCCAGGTCGTGGCCTCGTCCCAGTTGTTCGCGTCGATCTGCTTCCGGACCTTAACAAACCGCTGGTTCGGAGGAAGCTGGCCGTTGGCGTCCGGTTGGCCATAGATGGTTTCGGTTATCGGCCCCGTCGCAACTCCATTAACAACGATCGGGTTTACGCGAAACGGGCGCAGCACGGCATCGTACTCGGTCGTCGTCACCTGCCCGAAATCATCCTTCACCGTCAACGGCAGCCCGGTAGCAAAGTCGTAAGTCGTCTCGGCCGTCGAGGTCTGATTCGTCCCATGCGTATTCGTCGGGTCAGGCGCCGGCGTGATCACCTTCGTCGGATAGGCGTATTTGTAGAGCGGATCGTACTGGGTCTCGACAAACTTCGTCGCGTCGCCCGACGCATCCCACACCTTACGGACGTTACCAAAGTTGTCGTACATCGTGTGGGATTCGAGCCAAGTATCGGTGTCTTTGTTCCAGGTTCGCGTGGTCGTCACATTCCCACGAAGCGTCGAGTTTGGATCTACCCAGTTCGTAGTCGTGTAATTGTTGTCAAAATAAGCCGCCTCGTCATAAACGAACTGTGTCTTGGCCAGCACATCGTTCGGGTTCGCCGGATTCAAAACCCGCGTCTCAACCGGCCGGCTCGTAATCCCCCGAGCCTTGTAGTCGGGATCATACGAGTAATCGGTCTCCGTGATCGAGGCAATCGGCACATTACTGAACCAGCTTTCAATGGTCGCCCATGAAAGCTGCTCATCGTCCACGTTCGTTGCGTTTAATACCTTGTAGTGATAACCCTTGGTTCGTTTGACGTTCAGGTGAGAGAAATGTTCAGGATCCGTGCTTCCTGCATCATCAAACTCATTGACCGTCATCGTCGCCAGGGCGCTGCTCGACCCCACCTCGAACATGATGGTGACGCTACGTTTTACCCGTGGATCGCGTTTCGCATTTTGATTAGCACCTGCACCTTGAGGCCCACGAACCTCCCAATCCGTCAGAGTCCGAGAACGCAAATTTCCGCTAGCATCAAACGCGTTCTCCTCGTAAGGCATCCCGCTGAGAGTGTTACTGAACCCGAATTCAGACGAAGAAGAATAATGCAGATATCTTTCAGTATAACTGCCATCCGGCGCGGTTGATATAACGATATATGGAGCCGTTGTTGTGTAGGTTGAGCCGCTGACTGAATATTCCCAATGCTGTTCTTCGGTAACACCGTCAATACTTAACCATCTTTCGACCACACCTCTGTTAGTCTGATCATAAACGGGTTCGGCTCCATAACCCACTGCCGGAATCTTATCGTATCGAAATCTCTCGTAACCGCCGGTCGGATAGTCAATCCGAGTAATTTCACCGTAAACGTTGTATTTAAATTTGTATTTACTGCCATTCGGCAGGGTGATTTCCGACATCACAATCGGATTGAATCGTTTTGCATGTTCGCTTGTGTGTTTTGCGCAAACTCTTTCGGAATAATCGTATTTTTGAAAAAGAGCGGGCGCATATGTTTCCGTGTGATTGCCGACACAAGTGTTTCCGCCTCGGTAAAACAATTCCTGAGCTTCGTTTTCTAAAATACTGTTACCACAACCAGGTGTTGGTGTAGAATCGCAGTTAGGGTCTTTTAGCTGTTCCCATTTCAGACTGTAGGATAATGATTGTCCGTTTAACCCTTCTAGACTGAATGTCTGTGTGCCGACCGACTGATTCTGTGAAATGCCATTAAGAGGTAAATAGTCTGTGATTTCTCTGTTTAGTGTGTCAACAACTTTTTTCTCCGGATGAACACCTGTGTAGTCATAGCTAATCTGATTACCGTTTACGTCAATGAATTTTTCCGCGGGATGCTCAAAAGGAATTGCCGAAGAATTTGAATCTGAAAACAAATAGCTTCCACCGTTGGGCAGATACAATACATTCCTATATTGACTGTCTGCTTGTAGCTCTCCTATCTCCAACCTTCTTCCCGAGCCGTCAACTGATAAATATGTCCCATTCGTATTTTGATTTAAGTTTGTAAGGCAGCCCGGCGGAGAGGGATTGTTACTGTCGCATAGGACGTAAATACTATCGTCCTTGCGAAATTCGACGCTCGAACCGTCCGGCATTATCACAGAAAACCTTTTTATTAAATGCCGCAAGTTTTCGCTATTGTTGCCGGGTGGCTCGTCGAAACTTCGCGGTATTAATGTGGGCTCACAGAAATGCTCACAATCAGATGGCTCTCCTTCAACATTAACGCAAGCTCTGAAACAGTGATAATCCAAGACGACGCTGCCCTGCGAAGCATTGTATTCTAGCGGCTGTTGCGGCATTTGCATGAACGTCGCATAAGTGGGTGTGAATTTAAATCCCGCACCATCGTAGATTGTCACTGCCTCTTTTAATCTTGGAGGTTGAAGACTAGAAGTCCAACCAGCCGCTGTGTTTTTTGCAAAAATTGCATTGAGATCAATGGTTGTGCTCGAACCCCACATCCATGTTCGAAACATTTCCATCTGCCACTGTTTTGATGAATAGGAATACGTAACGGGAATGGAGTTGCCGTTTCGTCCTGGATACAGCCCGAGTGGCAACGAAAACTCCATCGCCAGCGTGGAAGGGTTGATTCGTGCAGACGATTTAAGATTTTTGTCCGCAGTATACTCGGTGTCTTTAGCTTGTGAGAAGACCGATGATGCATAACTGATCAATAGCAATCCAATTACAAAAGGGGTTACAGACGAAAAAAAGAAGTTCTTAGCTTTTGTAGTTTCCATTAGTTTAAGTCTAGGTTTTTTATGACTACCTCTGATAAAAAGTAGGGACGGGAATATCTCCGGTGGTGCCCCAAGATGTTGAGCGGAGTTCGTTCGGGTTGGGATTGTTCTGTGTGGGCGTCTGGCCCGAGACGCCAAGTTTTGAGCTTTGGCGGATGTACCAGGTGCCGTTGGAGTCGCGCCAGACGGCGATGTCAACGATGCCGTCGCCGTCGTAGTCGTTGTGGACGGCAACGTCGCCGGACTGCTGCCAGGCGGTAGTCGTGGTCGAGGTCCCGGCAGCATTCATGATGATCCAGTCGGCTCCGCTTCTGACGGCGTAGTTGGCCTTGCCGTCGCCGTCGTAATCGGCCGGGACGGGTGTGCCGGTCGAGTTGATGTTGGTGGTCGCGACGGTCAGGTCCGAGCTGCGATAGGTGTAGAACGTTGTGTTCGAGCTGCGGTAAACGGCGATGTCGGCCTTGCCATCGCCGTCAAAGTCGCCCGGTGCAGGCGTGTCGCTCGAGAGCCCGAACTGGACCTGATAGTTCGTATTGTCCGAGCTACGGGTGATGTACCAGGTGCCGTTCGATGGCCGGTAAAGTGCGGCATCCGAGCGGCCGTCGCCATCGTAGTCACCAACCGCGGGCAGGTCGTTGGTCTGTCCAAAGGCGAGAGTCGTCGAGGTGTTGTCGGATGAGCGATAGATCCACCACTCGCCGGTCGATTCTCTATAAATCGAGAAGTCCGTCTTGCCGTCGCCGTCAAAGTCGCCCGGGACCGGTTCGTCTCCGCTCCCGCCCCATTGGAACGAGGTCTGCTGCGAACCCGTCCCGCCAAGCACCCACCAGGTGCCGGTCGTCCGCCGCCAGACGGCAAGATCGGCAGGCTGTGCGGCGTTGGCGTTAGCATCCTCGACCGCCAGCAGCCGCGAACCCGCGTAGATGTACTCCTTCGAGAGCTGCGGGGTCGGCGTCGGGCTCGGGCTCGTCACATAGGGATTGATCGCCGAAAGCAGCGAGCGGTCACGCGGCTTCATCGCGTTCTGCCGCCGGGCGTCCTCTTCCATGTACTTGAGCGTGGC
The DNA here is from genome assembly GCA_019639135.1 of Acidobacteriota bacterium. Classification (GTDB taxonomy): domain Bacteria; phylum Acidobacteriota; class Blastocatellia; order Pyrinomonadales; family Pyrinomonadaceae; genus OLB17. The sequence goes on along the minus strand of JAHBSL010000031.1, from coordinate 13,314 downwards.
ACCGGCAACACCGGCGACGAGCAGAAGCAAGACACCAACAAGCCAGAGACGCTGCCGAAAGTAGCGGATCACGGAGCTCGTCGCTCCGGCTGCGGCTTCGTGTGTAACGGTCGGCTCGGCTGTCGGTGCGTCGATCGCCGTCTGCTTCGTCCGCTTTGAACTCTTCGATCTTGACATCAGGTGAACCTCTCTCATGTGGATGGCCAGACCGAGCCCTTTTGGCAAGGGCCGGATGGCCGCCCAGCGGCGGTCGTATGTTGATTTTTGGGGACTTCTGGGTGTAGTATGCGCTTGTCTGGGGGCATACTACGGAACCCTCGGGTCCCGTTCTATGAACCAAGAAAGCCGGTCGGTAACGCCAATTACCGGCCGGCTCATTCATTTATGGTCGAACTTCTCTCGTGTTTTCGCTGCTCGCTCGTTTCGCCGAACGACTTTCGCTTACGGATGCCTCGCACCCGGACTGCTCGGAGCCGGGCGGCCGTGCTATCGAAAAGGCACACACCAACTCGTGAATCCCGGTGGAAGATCCTTCTTGAACTCTTGAACTTGGGAAGAAACGTAAAACCATCTAGCTGAAAATGCGGGATACCCCAGCTAAGCATCCGGAACCTCTCCGAATGATCGCCGCACCAAGGCACGGCCAGAAAAACGAAAATAGCTTGCCGAGAAAACTACCACGGACCCCGATCAAGTGTCAATAACTTTTTTTCCAATGTGTCTCTAGCACATCATATGTCCGGTAGGAATAGCAGATGAGATGTCCACTGTTCGATGCGGTTCTTACGGTATCGGCCTGTGATGATCACAAACGTTACTGGCGCGGCCCCAACAAAGTTAGTTAGCTCACACCTTTGATTTCGGAACATTTGAACTTTTTTTCTCGAAAGTAAAAAAAGTTCTTGACTTCTGAATTTTCGGGTGTATCATTCCGCCCAAAGTCAAGCAGTTGCTTTCACATTTTTAAGCGGTTCGAGGATTGCTTTTTGATCCCCCAACCTTGGCCCTTAACCTTTTCGGCTTGAAACCAGGTCTATCCAAAGGCTGATCACCTTCTGATTCTCCCGGTTCCAACGCGTGAGTGCCCATAATTTCGTGAAACTGCAGAGGGCTGAAACATGCCCCGAGGCGGCATTTGCGGCGAGCGCGATATTTACGCGCGAGGGTTAAGAATCTTGACCATGCGTCAAGGGTGATAGGGTCGCGTTGGCGGAACGTCGGCAAGAGAGATTGCGGATCGTCAATGCGGTAGATACTGCTTGTCGAAACAGCAATTCCATCTCAAACAATTCGGAGGCGCGAGTGTTAAATAAAGAGTGTTTTTCAAAAACTGTTGCAGGGATCTTGCTCATTTCAGTCTTTCTTACGGGCTGTGATGTTCCCGATATTTCCGAATTCACGACTCAATCGGCAGAAATGACACGTGGCATTCGAAAGGGCGTTAAAGATACTGGCGACGCACTGAAAACCGCGGCTGAGAATGACGGTCTTTTTGAGCCGCAGACGATCGCCGATTTTAAGAAGCACAGTAAAAGCTATAACACTGCGATGCAGCAGACGTTGGAGACGCTTGATGCGCTCGACTCGTATCTCGACGCTCTGAATACTCTCAGACAAGCTAACAGGAAGAGTGCCGAAAACTCGAAAGCCTTGGTCGGTGCAGTTGATAATCTAGTGTCATCCGCCTCGAAGCTTGTCATTGCCCCGCCGACCGCGGCTCTTGAACTCCCAGAAATGGCCTTAAGAATAGGCACCGGAGTTATCGCCGCTGCCGAACAGTTTAGAACGGCGAAGAGTTTCAGAAATAGAGTCAATGCTGCGGCGGAACTTGTCGAAGGAAAAATTAGAGAAGTCAACCGCGAGGTTTTGATTGACGGAAAAGCAAAGACAATCACTGAGTATAAAAAGGTATGCACAATCGACAAAAAGTCGGCAATCGAAAGCATTGGCCGACGGTATGCCGAAAAACAAAAAAGCCTCATTAGCGATGTCGAAAAAGCCCCGAATTACCAAAAACTGGAGGACGAAAGTGCTAAGAAGGAATTCCTGATAACGGTACTCGCTCCTGAATTTAAGAAGGCCGAAAGAGAAGTTTCCGATGAGCTTAATCAAGCCGGTTGCGGAGTGATTGATCTATTGATATTCACAATGCAGGATTTACGGCGTATTAACCAGGACGTTGCCAGTCTTACCGAGCGCAATTTCATCGAGAACAACCGGACGACTTTTAATTTGTATCAAGGCATTGACAACTACAACACCCGCGTTCAAAGAGAAATTACGCACATACTCGACTACAAAACTTACTTGTCGAAAATCAAAGAGGAAGATTTCAAACTATTGCGATCCAGCGGTGAGGAAAAGACACAAACCGAAAAGCGCATCAGCAACTACAAGCAGACTCTCAGATTTAAGTTGAGTTCGATCTACCGGCTGGATAGTCAGATAATAACGGATTTGGAGGCGAAAATCTCTGAATGTGACGCGCCCGCAATAAACGGTCGACCGGCGAAAACCAAGTGCGCGGGTATGATGCAGTTTATCACTTGCATGTCGTGTTTAGGCGACCGCAACGAACTTACCGAAATTATCAATCGGATATCGAAAAGCCAGTTTGATCACGGCAACGGTTTGATCGAAACGGTTCTGAATGCTCGGGTGGTTGATTTGTTCAACGAGAATGAAAGATATCTCACCGAAAGGGAGCGCATCAAGCCGGACTTCGACCGTATCAACACAGAGTTGGGGGCGATTCGTACTAGTCAGAAGAAACTCGACAAACTTTTGGTTTCGAGTAGCAGCGCACTCAACACGTGGGCTGCGACACACGCCAATCTGCGCGTAACGGTCAACACGAAGAAAACTTTATCGGTGGCAACGCTGGCGGCAAAGGTTAAGGAAATCTGGGCGGCCTTAGAAACGGACGAAACCGACTAAAAGCCTAGGGAGGCAAATCTATGACACTCGGTCAACTAGAGACAAAGATCCGCGGGTTAAATCTCGATGACGGTAGTTCTAACCCGTTCGACTATTTTAGTGTTTACGACGATTTTGTCGAAGTCTTGGGGGTTTCGGGCAACGCGGATCGGCCGAGACTAAGAGAAATTTTGGGAACTTTTCGAAACAAATTGGTAGAAGCCGATTTAGAAGAGTTCAATGATCTTAGAAGGTGGGCCCGGAAACTCGACGAGGCATTCACTTCAAAGAGTGTGAGCGAACTGATTCAGGCGATTCGAAATCGGAATGTTGCCGTGCCAGAACTGTTGCGCGAGCTAAAAGATGAAATCGAAAAGGGCAATGATGATGCCGAGTTTTTGTTACAGATTAAAAACGCGATTGAAAACGGAACAAAAACGATTGATGAATTAGAGGCACTAGTTGATGAGATGAGTGCAACGGGAACGAGCGCCAAGGCCAGAATTCTCGCCCTCATCGCAGCGGCAAGAAATATCAGCAGTACCTTTCTGCCGACTGAAAATCCTTATGAAAGAGAATGACCTAAGGACATCTGGAATGCAGATTTGCAGTGAACCGGTGCACTTGATACCGGCGGACGCCGGAAGATCTCCTGAAGACGGAACCGCATTGTGTCTTTCAGGCGGCGGCTACCGGGCAATGCTCTTTCACGCTGGGGTGCTATGGCGACTTCATGATCTTCGAGTCCTCGGTAAGCTCAAGAGGATTTCCTCGGTTTCCGGAGGGTCAATATCAGCGGGAGTTCTTGCTCTATCTTGGAAACAACTCTATCCCGACACTGGTTCGCACGGCTCTTTTGAAGACTCAGTGATCAAACCAATTCGTGGGCTGGCTTCCCGCACGATTGATCGCTGGGCGGTTCTCGGATCTGTCGTTGGTTTGTTCGGTGCCGGAAATCGAATTGCAGCTTCGTATCGGCGCCACCTTTTCGCGAATTCAAACCTCCAGGATCTTCCAGATGAGCCGAGATTTATTTTTAATGCCACGAATGTCCAGTCGGGGGTGCTATGCCGCTTCTCGAAGCCTTATCTCTGGGACTACCGTGTTGGCAAAATAGAAAACCCAAGGATTGAAGTTGCTGTCGCGGTTGCTGCGTCTTCGGCTTTTCCGCCTGTTCTCTCACCGATGATCCTTACCTTTGATTCAAAGCAGTTTGTTAAGGGTTCTGGCGACGACCTTGAACTTCGTGAGTATCAGCAACGGCTTGTCCTGACAGATGGCGGCGTCTATGACAATCTGGGGCTAGAAACCGCATGGAAACGATACAAAACGATTTTGGTCAGCGATGCGGGAAGCGGGTTTGACGGAAATCCTCGACCTGGAAGTGATTGGTTCAGGCACACCTTTCGAGTACTAATGACTATCGATAATCAGGTTCGTAGCTTACGGAAGAGACATGTAATCGGATCGTTGTCACCCCCAAATCGTACGCGGACGGGTGCGTATTGGTCGATTGAAGATGAGTACTCAGATTCTTCGGGCCAGACGTACTCTCTGCAGACCCCCCCAGAGAAGACTCGCGAATTGGCCAGCGTGGGAACCCGCCTAAAAAAACTCTCAGACGATCTTCAAATGCGGCTGATCAACTGGGGGTATGCGGCTTGTGACAGGTCATACAAAAGGTTCGCTGACAACGCTTCGCCTCCGGCGGAGGACTTTCCGTATCCCGAAGTGGGTGTTTGACCATCACTCTTTAAATAGGAGCGAGAATGAATAAGCAGGCGGAATACCAACAAGCGATACTCGATGACCCGTCGGTCACAAAAAGTAAGCCCGAAATCAAGGTCAGGCACAAGCATTTCGCGGGCGTCGAAACGCCAGACCCGCCGTTTCGGAGGCTGCGAGGTTACGCTTTCGATCCAAGTCTTTCAACCAGACTCGATACTGCATTCGTAAACGAAATTATTTATCAGGTCCGATGGGAAAAGAAATCTAGGAAGCGGGACGAAGGGCTAATGCCCGGCCCGGTAGGCGAATACGTCGAGGTTGTCGACTATGATCCCGCAAGCGAGTGCTTTTATAACCCGGTGGATTTGAGTGATGAACTTATCCTCGCTCAAGACGGCCTAATGCCTTCCGAAGGGAATCCACAATTTCACCAGCAGATGGTCTATGCGGTGATCATGACGACGATCGCAAACTTTGAACGCGCACTGGGACGTAAGGCATTGTGGTCCGCTGGCAAAAACTTCGAATTCGTCCGAAGGCTACGCGTTTATCCGCACGCCCTACGGGAAGCCAACGCATATTATAGCCCCGAGAAGAAAGCTCTACTTTTTGGGTACTTTCCTGCATCCGGAATGCGACCCGGAAAATTCTTTCCAGGCGGCATGGTATTTACTTGTTTGTCGCATGACATCATCGCTCACGAAACGACACACGCACTGCTCGACGGAACCTACGCTCATTTTGTCGAAGCAAGTCACCCGGACTCGCTGGCCTTTCACGAAGCGTTTGCGGATATCGTTGCCCTGTTCCAGCACTTTACATTCAGGGATGTGCTTCGACATCAGATCGGAAAGACGCGGGGAAACCTCAAATCACAGAATTTACTCGGCGAGCTCGCACAACAGTTCGGTGAGGCGATAGGCAACTACGGGGCGTTGAGAAGTGCGATCGTGAAAGAAAACCCGCAGACAGGACAGCTCGAGCGGTTCGTTCCGGACCCGGATGATTACAAAACGATCATCGAGCCACATGGCCGAGGGGCGATCCTGGTAGCAGCCGTTTTTGATGCGTTCATAGCTATCTATGAACGCCGCGTTGCCGATCTCTTACGGATTGCTAGTTCTGGAACGGGGATTTTACCCGAAGGAGAACTGCATCCCGATTTGGTCAATCGTCTCGCGGAAGAGGCAGCACGCTCGGCTCAGCATGTTCTAAACGTGTGCATTCGAGCCCTGGATTACTGTCCACCCGTTGATATCAATTTTGGTGACTACCTGAGGGCGATGATAACCGCGGATCGCGATCTCGTGGCCAATGATGAAAAAGGGTACCGGATCGCAATTATCGAGGCATTTCGCGGTAGAGGCATTTATCCCCGCGATATTCGAGTACTTTCGACCGAAAGTTTATGCTGGCCGAAGGTTGATGAAGCTCAAAGATTTTTCAAACCACTTGCAAAGGAACTTCTAACTCATCTGTCTGAGTTTTCGCTGCCTCTAGATAGACATGCAATTTTTTTGAAGACCGAGCGAATAAGTCAACGATTGAACATGTGGATCAAGAGTGAAGGTTACCGTGACCTTAGAGAGTTCAGTAAGGTCGCGGGGATCAGATTCGATTTTGATCTGGTGGGTATGAGGAGGTCGAAGAAACAACCAGACCTTCCTACGTTTCAGATCCATTCCCTAAGACCCGCTCGACGGATTGGACCCGACGGACGAACCCTTAACCAGTTGATCATGTCGATCGTTCAAACTCGTGACGTGCCGATCCCTGATCAGGCTTCAAACGCTAAATCCAAACCACGAACTGTCAAATTCCGCGGGGGGAGTACGCTTATTCTCGACCTTGCAACAATGAGATTAGAGTACGCAATTACGAAGCGAATCGATGACGAGTCTAGACTAAATCGGCTACTGACATATCAAAACGAGCTTGAGATGGGTGGCTCGCTGCGAGCTACCTACTTTAAGGATCTCGACGATATGCGGGAGCCTTTTGCAGTCCTACATCGTTCAACTAGCGAAGAGAGGTTATAAGGATGTCCAACGGGAACACAAAGCGTGAAATGTCTGTAAGGATGTATCGACCTGGCCTCGGCGATTGTTTTCTGCTATCGCTACCCAAAGCCGCGGGTGAAGCCCCATTTCGAATGCTGATCGACTGTGGCGGCTTTTCTTCGACGGATGAGGAACTAAAGTCAGTCGTCAGAGACATTGCAACGGAAACCGAAAATTATATTGACGTAGTGATCGCAACTCACGAACATTGGGACCATATTTCCGGGTTCTTACAGGCAGGGCAGGAGTTTGATTCGATAGAATTCGGGACTGTTTGGACTTCATGGACCGAGGAACCCGGCAATACCGCGGCGAGGGTCCTAAAGGACCGATTTAAGAAAGCAAAAAAAGCCGTTGAGGCGGCAATCACAAAGCTTCCCGATGATACGGCTGAATCCCGGCTTGGGATGTATCGAAAACCAATTACGGAACTCTTCGGCTTTTTTGGCGGGCTGGGGGCGGGAGCACGCAATAAAACGGACAGAGCCTGGGAAAGATACTTAAACCGATCAAAGAAGAAACTGTATTGCCGTCCCAAAGCTGCCCCGATCGCTCTCGACGATCTACCGGATGTTCGATTCTACGTTCTTGGACCACCCGAGGATCCCGACTTTATCAAAAGGAAGCTCTCAAAAGTAGAAACCTATGACGAAGGAAAACACGCGTTTGCAGCTTTTGTCGGGTTCACGGCCGCGTTCGCTGAAAATGGAAATTCAGACGAGCTAGAACTGAAAGAACGATCGCATCCGTTTGATCCAAGATTCCGCGTGCTTCCAAATGATGCAAAAAGCAATCCTTTCTTTGCGAGTCACTATGGTTTCGCTACCAAAGACAATAATCGCTGGAGACGTATCGACCATGACTGGCTGGCACAAGCCGGTGAACTTGCCCTCCATTTGGATAGCTATACGAACAACACTTGTTTCGCTTTAGCTGTTGAATTGGGAGTCGAGGGCAAAGTGCTACTTTTTCCAGGTGATGCTCAAGTCGGAAACTGGCTTTCATGGTCTGATCTGACATGGGAGGTAGAGGGTAGGAATGGGCAGGCGAAGTCCATTACGATAGACGATCTTCTCGCCCGAACAGTACTCTATAAGGTCGGCCATCACGGTAGTCACAATGCTACGCTACGAGCCAAGGGCCTGGAAAAGATGACCAGCGACGACCTGGTTGCGATGATTCCTGTTCACCGATCCACAGCCAAGCGACAGTCATGGCCTTTCCCGTATCCGACTCTTTGGGAACGCCTCCGAGAAAAATGTCGCGGGCGGGTTCTGTTAGCCGATTCTAGTTCTTTCAAAGAAATCAATAAAGATTTACAAAACTCGCTCACAAACAAGGAGCTCGAAGCCTTTAAGTCAAAAACAACTCACACAAAGTTATATACGGAATACCGAATCGAGTTTTGAGAGATAGAAATCAACCAACTACAAGCCCAACTCGAAATCCTACCAAAAACGCAGAACGAGATCTGAGGAAGGCTCTATAAAAGAAACGCGGCGAAACGTAAAACAACGCGACCTCGAATGCTACCGAGTTAAACACTCCAGATTTCGACCTCGACTAATCTTATTCATACGTTGTCCCTCCCGAACTTCCTTTCTATAAGACATAAATCTGTCCGCTAAACGTCGGCCGCTGTTTCGCAACTAGTGGTCCAAGCCTCTTCTTGAAAATGCAGTGTTCGCTATCCGCTATTTGGTATTCGTTATCGTTTACAGGACTTGAAACTTGGGAGTTTATTGCACTATTCTGACTTATCTTATGATTAAAAAAATGGCTCGACCGCACAGGATTCTAGCATTAAGCCTAATCCCTCGGACATTTCATTTGGAGTTCTCTTGATTCCTTCAACCGCCTTAAGGAGTGTGATCGAGAAAGCGAGTACGGCAATATCAAAGGTGTATGGAAATGACAAATTGATTGACAGTAATCCAATTCCCGCCCATATTTCTTTGCATTTGGCAGGTATCCCCGCACGGCAACACCGGCGAAACCAAACACAACTTTCTTGCGGGCCTATTTGGAGATCGGGAACTATTCCGGTCGAACGCCTGTGGCCCATTTGTCCCAGGCGGCTCCCAACGAACGCTTTCTAGGGGTCACGGGTTCTACATCGAATCCCGGTCCGCTCCATTTGTGTCAAACACTAATTCACGGCCGCCGATAATGCGATCGCGTTCGATGTGACTGGCAGGCCTTGGTGACGTTTACGCCAAGCTTCTATCTTTTCGATCGTATCCGCAATGATGGACGAGTCAAGGCCGATGTAGTGCCGCCTGGTCACAGTCGTCGGCGAATGCCCCATCAACTGCATGATGATAAGCTCGCTCACTCCCGCCGCGGCCAATCGCGTGGCAAATGTGCCTCGCAGATCGTGAAAGCGAATGTCTAGAAGCCCAGCCCGTTCGCGTACTGAGTTCCACGCTCGCTTGGTGTCTCCGATCTCAGTGAACGGACCTTCCGCCGGGGCTATTTCACGAATTGCGTCGAGAGCCTCTAGTCCGCGTGATGTGATGATCGTTCGCCGCTCCTTGCCTGTCTTTGCGTACCCCGCCCGGATCAGCACCGTGTTCGATGCCGCGTCTATGTCCTTCCAGCGGATGCTCTGACTTTGCCACCCGCCGTTTTCGTAGAGAGCGGCGAGCTTTATCACATCCCTTCCGTAACGCAGGTTAATTTCGTCGATAAAACGGTTCAGCCTGTGCCAGCGTTCGAACGACCGCTGTCCGTAAAGTCGCAGCGGGACGGCATCCGCACGGGTCAGCCCGCCAAGCACAATGCCCGCCCGCTTATACTGCATTCCGGGCAGATTGAGGGTGTCAAGTTTTCTTACACACGAAAGTCTCGTTTTGCTCCTTTAGATTGAATTGGTTGTTGTGGCTGTGAGAGAGGTGGGAAGTCCTGTTTTGAGGCTTTTCCGGCTCTCGCACAGCCGGTTGTTTGGAGCGACAGGCGTTGTTCGAAGATCGGGATTGTGGTCCCGAGCGTCGAGTGGCGCCTGACGCGGTTGTAATAGCAATCGATGTAATCAAATGCCGTGCTCTGTGCCTCGTCGATCGTGTCGAATATTTTCATATCGGCTTCGGTTTTGAGCCTTGAGAAAAAGCTCTCGGCCTGGGCGTTGTCGTAACAGTTGCCTTTGCCACTCATTGACTGTCTCAGGCGGCATCTTTCTAGCATCTGCCTGAAAGCGTTCGAGGCGTATTGGCTGCCGCGGTCGGTGTGAATGATCGCGTTTCGCTTAACAAAGCCGCGTCTGAGAGCCATTCGCAGAGCATCCGTGACAATCTCGGCGGTCATTCGAGTCGATATCGCCCAGCCCGCGATCCGCTTTGTCCGCTTGTCCTGGAACATCGCCAGATAACAGAACCGGGAGTTCGTCATCGCGAGATATGTGATGTCGCCGACCAGCACCTCGCCGGCTCCAAGCTCAGTATTCCCCAACTCTTTCAGCAGGTTCGGGCTCGGACGCGTCCCGCGTGAGTCCGTCGTCTGCGGCCTGAATCGCCGAGGCTGTCTGGCGACCAGGCCCTCTTCCCGCATTATCCGCCTTGTCAAATATCGTCCGGCCTCTATCCCTGCGTCCTTCAGCTCATCCGACAGACGCTTTGAACCGTATCGCCTCTTGTGAAAGTAGAACTTCTCTCTCACCGCAGCCCTTACCGAAGTCTCTCTCGTCTCAGGCTGTCTGATCCGCTCGGCCCACGCGTAATACGCTTTCGCACTCACTTTCAAACAGCCGCACATCACCCGCACAGGGTATCTGCTCCTCTGACCATCGATGAACTCGTATCGCCTCGCCCTCGCCTCTATCCCCCTCGCCCGAAGATCAACGCCGCTTTTTTTAAGATCTCTACCTCCATTCGCAGCTCCCGTATCTCCTTTCTCATCGCCAGCTTTTCCTTATCTACCTCGCCGTCCTCCGTCCGCACCAACTCCTGCTTCCACTTATACAGCGTCTGCTTGTTCACTCCCGTCTCACGCACCAGCGCCGCCATCGTCTCCCCCTCCATGAACCTCCGGATCACCCCTTTCTTGAACTCTTCGTCGTATCTCTTCATAATCCCTCCATTATAAGAGACTTTTTTGTGTCGTTTTATTAGACCCTCTCAGTCTCATCGGAACGCAACCAATATGAAAAGTAGTTTCGATCTAGCTGTTCGGTCGGCTTAACTGGGAAAATCTCGGTCGAACAATGGCCGACAAAGGCCGACAAAATCAGGAAGCAAAACCTTGTTCAGATATGGGCGCAATCGGCCATAAAGAACATGTTCCGGAGTGAACCGAAACGTTGTGCTCTTAACTGTTTGTGGTAATCGCGAGCCAAGAAAGACGCCTGTGTTTGATTCAATATGCTCAAGCCCAACGTAGGGCAAGCCTGTCCATTCTCCTTGTTCCTTCACGAACTCACAGACATCACCAAGCCTCTTGTTTGCCCAACCGTTCTTCATTAATCTCTTCGGACCTTGTTGTATGATCTACTCGGGATAAACTCCGCTTCGAATAGCGCTCGACGGGTGAGGCACGACAGTGCAAAGGTCAATACGCTTTATTTTGGCTGATTCAACGTCAAGTAACACAAGGACGAGTACTTTGCTCGGATCGCCTTGTGCCATCAAAATACAAGGACGAAATGGCTCCGCAGATAACACCTGAATATTATTTCCATCTTGCGTGCCGCAATGTCCTATCTCGGCATAGACTTGAGATCTCCAGATCGCTTTCCTTATTGTCGCAAATTTGCCCCTCAGGTATTCAGAAACCGCTGCTTTTCCTTTGAGCGAACTAAGAACCTCTTGTGATTCGTACACAACATCGTCATCGAGGAACGGTTCAAGTAGCTCGAAATCTAGCCGGTTCAATGCTTTAGCATAAATTTCAACTAGCTCATATTCAGTCATACTCTAACGGCAAAGCGGACAACTCGTTCATACCAACGCTGCACCTTTTTTAGGATTTCCGCGGTTTCGGCGTCGAGGCGTTTTATCTCTTCGAGTATCTCTTTCGGATCGCGGAGAGCGGTTTCTTCGACGCGGTTCGGGTTCTTGACGGAAAGATCGAATGTCGATTTATCAATATCATCGATACTGACCGTCCAGGACTTATCGGAATCTGCGTTCGTCTCTGCAGTTCAATGAACTCAGCGAGGTCGGCGTCGTTGAGCGGATTTGTTTTGCCGAGGCTTCTTCCGGGATCGAGTTGGTAATACCAGATGTTTCGCGTCGCCTTTCCTTTCTCAAAAAATAGAACAACGGTCCTGACGCCGGCACCGAGGAACGTTCCCTGCGGGCAATCAAGGACCGCGAAAAGATCGCAATCTTCGAGCAGCATCTTTCGCAAAGCCTTGGCATCGCCATTGGAAAGAAACGTGTTCTTTATAACCACGCCGCCTCTGCCGCCGGCCTTCAGCATCTTGATAAAGTGCTGCAGGAAAAGAAATGCTGTCTCGCCGGTCTGGATAGGAAAATTCTGCTTTACCTCGGCACGTTCCTTGCCGCCGAAGGGTGGATTTGCAAGTACGATATTGTATCGGTCTTTCTCCTGAATATCGGCAAGGTTCTCGGCGAGCGTGTTCGTGTGAATGATATTCGCTGCTTCGATCCCGTGGAGGATCATATTCATGATGCCGATGATATAGGCGAGCGATTTCTTTTCCTTGCCATAAAATGATCGCTTTTGCAGTGTGTTGAGATCATTGACGGACAGCTCGCGGCTTTTCCGCAGATACTCAAAAGCCTCGCAAAGAAATCCGGCACTGCCGCACGCTCCGTCATAAATCCGGTCGCCAATCTTTGGAGCAACCACCTGAACGATCGCCTTGATCAGCGGCCGCGGCGTGTAATACTCACCGCCATTCCGCCCGGCATTGCCCATGTTCTTGATTTTCTCTTCGTAAAGAGCAGACATCTCGTCCTTCTCTTCGCGGGAACGAAACCGAAGCTCGTCGATCTGGTCGATGATCTCCCGCAGGTTGTATCCGCTCTGGATACGGTTTTTAAGCTCGGAGAATATCTCGCCGATCTTGTATTCGATGGTGTCCGCACTCTCGGCATCTCGTTTGAACTGTTTGAGATAAGGGAAAAGCTTCTGGTCTACAAAATCGATCAGATCGTCGCCCGTCAATGCTTTATGATGGTCAAGCGTTCCATCGGCTTTCTTGGGTGCGGCCCAAGAGTTCCAGCGAAAATCATCGGTCAGTATCGGCTTATGGTCCTTGCCAGCAAGAGCAGCCGCAGTTTTCTTTGTATTTTCGAGATCATCCAGATACTTGAGGAAAAGTATCCACGAGGTTTGCTCGATATAGTCGAGCTCTGTTGCACATCCCGCCTCTTTGCGGAGAGTATTGTCGATGTTCTTAAAGGCCTGTTCAAACAAGGCAGGATCCTCCGTAGAAAGTGCTGATCTCGGCGGCATCCGAAACTGAATTTATTATAAAACAACTGACCCGCGAGTCCGGACGATGGCTGCGAGGGAAAGTGTGCGGCAGATCACGATCTTCGACCGAGAGGAGAGTTTTCTTGATTTGGCTATCCATAGGAGTCGCAAAAGGTTAAATAGATTCTACCACCGAATGCAAGCCCTTTTGTAAGACGAGAGGAAATGGGTC
>JAHBSL010000030.1 GCA_019639135.1 Acidobacteriota bacterium | reverse complement strand
GAAAACTTACCGTCTAATCTGACGAAACCTAAAGAATCTTGGAAGTTGTATGTGGGGCTTTGACCGCAAGGGGAACGTAGCTTTGTCCCATTTATTTCCAGAATTTCGGATAAATTCCATGAATTTCTAGAGAACACTAAGTCTCCAAAGATCGATCTTCCCTGTCTTTGGGGAGCTTAATCCTTTATTGAAAATTGGCACAGTTCTTGCCTTCCTTTAATAGTCGTCGTCTCATATCGTTCTTTTTGGTTAACCACAACTAAGACTAGGAGGTTGTAAATGAAGAAGATTTTTATAGCTTTTTTGCTGTTCGCGGTTTTTGCTATTTCAGCATTTGCTCAGGGCACACGCGGCACGATCCGCGGAACTGTTACTGACCCCAACGGCGCCATTGTGCCCGGCGCGACGGTTCGATTAGTTGACGCTATCAGAGGTACTGAAGTACGTTCCGTTCAGACCAACAACAGTGGAGGGTATCAGTTCCTCGAGGTCGAACCTTCGACCTACAACATCATCGTAACCGCTTCGGGGTTTGGTGAATCAACCGTAAGCAGGATTACGGTCGAACCAAATCGGAACGTAACCACAGACGTTGCGTTGGCACTTAGCGGCACAACGGCAGAGGTAACGGTTTCGGCAGGCGTTCAGTTGATCGATCAGGAATCTCCCGCGCTGGGCACAACCGTCGAAAATGAACGCATTGTTGGGTTGCCCCTTAACGGGCGTGAGGTCCTTAATCTCGCCCTTATACAGCCGGGAGTCTTGCCTGCGGCCGGAGGCTTTGGCAATGGACTTGGAATCCGTGTAAACGGAAGCCGCGGTGTCGAGAACAACATCACGCTCGATGGCGGTAACAATAATGAGGTTGCCGTCGGCGGTGCTATCGGCGGCCAGCCGCGTCCGGATGCCATTCAAGAGTTCCGGTTGCTTACATCTAATTTTGAGGCTGAATTTGGTCGAAACACGGGATCTGTGATCAATGTAGTCACCCGCTCCGGCACGAATGAGTTCCACGGTAATGCCAGGTTTTTTTATCGGCCCACCGGATTCTCAGCAGCTCGTTTTCTTGACAAGGCCCTGCCACCGGCAGGTACGGCGCCGGGAGCTGACCTTCGTCGACGGTTCGACCGTAAGGACTACGGTTTCAACATCGGAGGCCCGGTTTATTTCTTGAATTTTGGCGAAGGTGTCCCGGTCATTTACGACGGTCGGGACAGAACATTTTTCTTTGCTGATTACGAGCGACGGTATCAGGTTTTGGGCCAGTCTCAAACACTTCCTACATTGCCGAGCGCTGCAGAAAGAGGGGGTGTTTTCAGCAATACTATTTTCGACCCTGCCACAGGCCAGCCGTTCCCTAATAATACGATTCCACAAAACCGGATTTCCCCGATCGCTCAGTACTATTTGGGCTTCCTCCCCCAAGCCACAGCCGGGGGCCAGGCACAGGTGTCGGCGAACCAAACAACAAGAAATCAATGGTTCACAACCAGGTTTGACCACAGCTTCACGCAGAATCATTTGTTGAACTTTACCTACAGCTTCTTCGATTCTGAGGTTTTCTCTCCTTTTGCCTTCGGTGGAGCCAACGTTCCCGGATTCGCAGCGAATGACATCCGTGGTACCGATAATTACGTCGGCCGTTATACCTATGTGATCAATTCGAATCTGGTCAACTCGTTCCTAGTGAATTATTCGACAAACGAACAGCCCGGCGTTGCTCCGGTTAACCAGACCACACCCGCCCAGATCGGTTTTACCTCGAACTTTGTAGCCGACGGGACATTCGTCGGCCCGCCTCAGATCCGCCTTCTCGACAGAGGGCTGATACTAGGTAACTCGATTCAAGGACCGCAGAGGCGATTCACCGAGAATATACAGTTCCAGGATTCGCTCAGTTGGGTTCTTGGCGATCACCGAATGAAATTCGGGTTCGATTATACAAAGTACAAACAAGACACTGATTTCTTGTTCATCAACCAGGGATTGATTAGTTACGCTGCCAACGGGTTGTTGGGAGTGACCAATACGACCGGTGATGATTTCGCCGATTTCCTTATCGGCAACAGTCCTGCCGCCGTTCAGTTCGGTGCTGCGGGACAGCGTGATTATCGGCAACGCGCCTGGGCGATTTTTGGCCAAGACACATGGAGGGCGACTCCAAATCTGACGCTTTCCTTCGGTATCCGCTATGAATACAACTCGCCTTTGAAGGATCTGTTCAACCGCGTTGCATACTATCGACCGGGGGCGATCTCTCAGCTTTTGACCTCCGGGCAACTTACAACTCCGGGAGGTCAACGGATCGTCATTCCTCCGGGGGGACGTGCTCCGCGCGGACTTGTGTATGTCGGTGACCCAGACCCGGTACTCGGCGGTACCATCCCAGTTGGCGGAATCGAACCGGACAAGAACAATTTTGCCCCGCGTGTTGGTTTCGCATGGTCGCTTGGTAGCCCAGAGAACAGCTTCCTAAGACGGGTTGTCGGAAGTGACGAAACCGTTGTGCGCGGCGGCTTCGGCGTTTATTACGGAGCTATTATCGGTGATACGGCGCTTCAGCAGTTAACAGCACCTGGATATAACGGAACGAACTTTTTCCGATTTCCTGCAAGCGGAACTCTTGCCGACCTCTTTGCTCCGGACCCGTATCCGAACTGGGGAGGCGACCAAGGGCAAGTTCCCAATCCATTTGCACAGAGTTCGTTCAACGTCACGGCTCCACTTTCGCAAATGTCCCAACCGATCGACCCGAACATCAGGACACCGTACACGATGCAGTGGAACCTGACTCTCGAGCGTGGCTTTGCCCGTGATTACGTTATCGGCATAAGCTATGTAGGCAACCGTGGGCGTAGACTTTATGTACGCGAGCAGATAAACCCATCGCTTGGCACGTTTTTCCCCAGCTCTTTGCGGCCTGAACCGGTACCCGCACCTACAACGGGTAACGCAAATTTACGCAGGTTGAATGACGACATCCGGTTAGGGCTAGTCCAACTGACCACCGGCTCGAACTCGGCTTATGACGCTTTCCAAGCCAACTTCCAAAAGCGCATGAGTGACGACGGGCTTCTGTTCCAGCTTGCTTATACTTTCTCGAAGTCGATCAACGATTCTGATTCGCAGCGTGGTCAGCTTGATGCTCTTGATCGCTCTGCGGGCCGCGGGCTCTCGGATGACGATGCTCCGCATCGCTTCGTTGGAAGTTTCATCTACGAACTTCCGTTCTTCCGGAAAACGACAGGACTGCTTAACCGCGTCGTTGATGGATGGAGTATTGGCGGCATCTATACCTACCAATCTGGCAGGGTGTTTAGTGTTGGTAACACAATTGATATTGATGGTACCGGCGGAGCTCTTATCAACTTTGCCGACCTTGGTCCAGGCAGATATACCGCACTCAACGGGGTCGAAAATAATCGACGTGGTTTCAATGCCAATGCGTTCGCTATCGCAAACTGCGGAACCAATTTCGCACTTTGCGGCGGCGTCGGACGACGAGGAACGTCGGGCCGAAATCAGTTCCGTCTGGACAATCCCATCAATCAGTGGGATGCGATCTTGTCGAAACGCATCAAGCTGTTCAGCGAATCGAATTATCTCGAACTTAGGTTCGAGGCGTTCAACCTCCTGAATACAACGCAATTCACGACCATTAACCTAAACCTTTCGAGCCCGAATTTCGGTGTCTATACTGATACCCGTGAGTCACGCTCAATCCAATTGGGTGCCCGCTTGACCTTCTAATGTGAGTTCCCTGATTCTTTGCCTGCCGGTCTTTCTGATCGGCAGGCTTTTTTATTGTGGGCTCGGCAGGGTGCATTTGCTAAAGGGTGAAAGTCCCTGGCGGCCCCGGCAGGGGGAGTCGTTTAGCTGAACAGCGAGGGTGTCCATCGCGAGGGTGTTCATCGCGAGGAGGGAACTGGAGGTGGGATCTGGAGGAGGGATCTGGAGAAGGGATCTGAAGGAAGCTGTAAAAGCAAAGTGCTGGTCCGACGAACAGGAATCGCATAAGAGGCGGTCTGGCTGGATGAGAAGGCAATGATCTTCAAAGTCCGATACCTGCACGGGAAGTGAGGACGCGCGATGCGGCGGACATAAGCGTGAAAGTGAATGCATGATACCCGGGGAGGTCTGCCGTCTTGCCTACGGTGGCCAGGCTGGTCGAGAGGCGAGCCGATGAGGGGGGGGGGGCAGAAGTCAGCAGAAGGCATAGTAGTTTCGGCGACCGGAAGGAACTCCGCAAGGCGGGCCGCTGTCACCGCTGCTGTCAGACATTCTGCTGGACGAATTGGACAAGGAACTGGAAGGACGAGGACACAAGTTCGGCCGATATGCCGATGACTGCAACGTTTACCTGCGGTCACGGTTGTCAGGCGAGCGAGTTCTGAAATCGATCACGGAGTTTCTTAACAAACGTCTGAGGCTAAAGGTCAACGCGGAAAAGGGTGCAGTCGGACGGGTCCGGGAGCGGAAGTTCCTCGGCTACACGATGACGTGGAATCGAAAGCCGCGGCTGAAAGTAGCCAAGACAGTGCTGACCGGATTCAAGAAGAAAATACGAGTCATCATGCGAATGGGCCGTGGCCGCAGCCTGACTCAGGTCGTCAAAGAACTAAACCCGCTGCTGCGAGGCTGGATCCAATATTTCCGCCTGGCAGAGGTCAAGGGCATCTTTGAAGACCTGGACGGATGGCTGCGGCGAAAGCTGCGTTGCCTACTGTGGCGCAGTTGGAAGCGGCCAAAAGCACGGATGAAAGAGTTGATGAAAAGAGGGCTGAAACAGGAGCGTGCGTGGAAGATCTCCGGAAACGGACGCGGGCCTTGGTACAACGCGGGAGCGTCTCATATGAATGAGGCATTCCCCAATCAATTCTTTGATCGAATCGGACTCGTGTCACTGCTCGATCAGAAATGGAGGCTTCAAAACTCTATGTAACCCGCCGGATGCCGAACGGTACGTCCGGTGATGTGGGAGGACGGCTGAGGTAACTCAGCCTCCTATACGATTGAAATGAACTTTCGCTTACCAGATGGAACAGCGGTTCGCCCGGACCATCGGCTGGTCGGCCGAGCAGCTGAATGCCTGCTGGAACTGCGGCATATTCGAGAGCGGCCCGTTAACCCGCCATTTCGGCAGCGAGTGCGGCCCGGTCTGCACCTGCCGCCGTTCGGCCTCGGGTGTGTATTTCCCGGCCCATATCTGCCCCCAACCGAGGAAGAACCGCTGTTCGGGCGTGAATCCGTCGATCTCAGCCGGCCTCGGCTTGCCCTCAAGCGAACGCATAAATGCATCCCATGCAACACTTAGGCCGGCAAAGTCGCCGATGTTCTCGCCGAGAGCAAGGCGACCCTGCATAAAGAGCCCCGGCTGCACCTCATATTCATCCCATTGTTTGACGAGGCAGGCCGCACGCTCCTCGAACTTCGCACGGTCGGTCGATGTCCACCACATTTTGAGGTTGCCTTCGGCGTCAAAGCGGCTGCCCTGGTCGTCAAAGCCGTGCGTGATCTCGTGGCCGATGACCCCGCCGATGGCCCCATAGTTGATCGCGTCGTCGGCATTGAAATTAAAGAAAGGTGGCTGAAGGATGCCGGCCGGGAACGTGATCTCGTTGTTCACCGGTGAGTAGGAAGCGTTGACGGTCGAGGGCGTGAATCCCCATCGGGTCTTGTCACGCGGCTTGCCGAGGTCCTCAAAATTTCGGCGCACTTGAAATCGGTTTGCGGTCAACACATTTCCGGCAAATGATGCACGACCGATCCTCAGCCCCTTATAGCCGCGAAGTTTGTCCGGATAACCGATCTTCCGCTTAAAGGTCGAGAGCTTTGTCTGTGCCTCGCGTTTGGTCTCAGGGCCCATCCATTCAAGGTTGTCGATCCGTTCCTTCATCGCAACCATCAGGTTGTCGATCAGCTCGTTCATCCGGGCCTTTGCCTCGGGCTTGAATTCGCGGCGGGCGTATTCCATCCCGAGTGCCTCGCCGAGAATGCCGTTCACCGTTTGAACGCAGGTCCGCCACCGCGGCTGCTGTTCCTTCTGCCCGCTCAGGTATCGGCCAAAGAATTCGAAACTTGCATCGCGAAACTTCTTTGAAAGCGAAGATGCCGCCGTGTTGACCAGCATCCAGCGGAAATAGGTCTGCCAGTCACGGACCGGCGTCTCCGTCATCATCGAATTGACCGCTTCGAAAAACTTTACCGGAGCCATGTTAAAGCGCTTCTCCGGAGCGATCCCGCGAGAACGCATATAGCTTGCCCAGGCGACGTTCGGGGCCACCTTTTCGGCTTCGGCGAGCGTGACCATGTTGTAGCGGTTGTCCGGATTGCGGAGTTCGATCGGCGAGAGCGAGGCATTGGCAAGGGCCGTTTGCATCAGCATAACGGTGTTCGCATTTGCCTTTGCCTGCTCGGGCGTATCGCCTAGAAGCGTGAACATTTCCGTTACGTGATCGACGAATTTGCGCCGGGTCTCGATGGTCTTTGCGTCCGTGTTCGTATAGTAATCGCGGTTCGGGAGGCTCAGTCCGCCCTGATTGGCATTGATGATGACGGCATTGGAGTCCTTGAGGTCAGGGCCCGCACCAAAGCCGAATACCGACGGAATGCCGGCGTTGTGCAGCATCGCAAGCTGCCGGCGGACGTCTGCCGGGGAACGCATCGCCTCTATCTGGCGAAGCATCGGATCGATCGGCGAGGTTCCGGCCTTCTCTATCGCCTCTTCGTCCATGCATGTCGCGTAAAGATCGCCGATCAACTGTTGGTCGCTTCCGGTGCGGGCCTTTGCGGCCGAGGCGGTTTCGAGCACCTCACGGAGAATCTGATTGTTACGTTCCCCGAGTATATTGAATGTGCCCCAGCGAGCTTCTGAGGCCGGAATTTTGGTCGTCCGCAGCCAGTTGCCGTTTACGTACTGAAAAAGTCGTTGCAGGGCGAAACGCTCCGGTCCATCCGCGAGGTGTCGAAGGCCGGGACGTCGGCAAACGCATTTATCGAAAAACTGAGAGCTACAGCGAAAGCGAGCACTGTACGCAGGGGTCGAGTGAACATAGTTATCTCCTGAGGTATGGTGTTGTGCCAATAAATACGCGGGAAATGACCGAACGGTTTCGTATTTCGGCCCTAAATGACCGGAATGAAGCTCTGCTCGACCCTGCGGTGAAGTTCGCCGGCAAGCTCCTTGCGATTGGTACGAACTATCGGTTCGGTGCCGAAAACGACCGTCGCCTCGTATCCGGAAAGCGAAAACATTCGCAGCATATGCTTGAGGAACGGTGTATCGTCCCACCAGCAAATGAATTCGCTTGCCGGGCCTTCGCCCTCGGGCGTCCGATAGCTGATCGAGGCGTATGAGACCGGCACGTCGCTTTTGGCCGCAAACTCAAAGAACGACGAGCGGAAGGGAAGCACCTCCTCGCCCTTCGTGCTCGTGCCTTCGGGAAACACTATGATCCCTTCGCCGCCCGAGAGCCGATCGATGATCTGAGACCCGGCCCGCGGAATGTCCCGCCGGTTGCCGCGATTGATGAAGACCATTCCCATGTCGCGCATCATCCGCCCGGCGAGGAACCAATCGGCAAGGTCGTGCTTTGCGACAAAAACGCCTATTGCCGCTGCTCGCAGGATCGGGATATCAGCATAGCCGAGGTGATTCGCCGCGAGGAAAAAGGGCGGCTGTGGCGGTTCGCCAATTACATTTAGCCGAACACCGGCGATGCGGATGAACGCCCGCGACCAAAGCCCGAAGGCAAGCTGCCGCCAATATGTTTTATTTGGGATTAAGAAAGAGGTGACCCACCACAAACTGTAGATACCGACCGATACCAGGGTGAAGGCGGCAAAGCGGAGAATTGCTCGGATCTGGCTCATCGGAAATTTGTGGAGGTGTTCTCGGATCTAGCTCGAGACGCAGTTTCAGGGTTCTTGGCGCTCGACTTTTGTGAAATTGTATCGCAGGAGCACGCGTACGGGCAATGGCTTGCCGTTCCGCTCGCCGGGCCGCCAGTTCATCGAGCGGATGGCCTTCTCAACCGAGCCCTCAAGCCCATAGCCCGCCCAGCGGGTAAATTCGATCCGGGCGATGCGGCCCTCTGCGTCAATGTCCACTTCGGCATCGACAGTCGCTTGCAGGCGAAACCGTGATGCCTCGGCGGTGTATTCGGGCCTGATCCGGCGATAGGGCATCGGAGCCCGAACACCCGTCGCCGAAGGCGTATCGATGATCACAAGGCCGGGAAGTTCATCCGGTCCGCCGATCGAAACATCCTCCCGCATTGCCGCGGTGCCGCTCTCGCGGACGCGGGCGGCCACCTCACGGACGCGTTCAACAAGTGCCCCGGCCGCCCCATTTTCAGTGTCCATTTCGGCCGATGCCAGGAACCATTCGGCAAGCCTCCCGGTACGAGCACTAACGACATACACCGCCGCCGCCGCCTCAAAATATCGGTCGCGGCCGAAGGCACTTCGCCGGATGACCTCGGCTCGGATCAGTACTATAACGTCCGCTCCGATGACGCGGCCCGCCCGGCGGGCGTCCTCAGCCGTTTGATTGAAAGGGGTGTCGATGCCGAGCGTGTCGAAAGCCGTTTCGGCCGCCAACCGGTCGACCGAATCAGGGCCGAGCGAACTGGTGACGCCATCCGCAAACCGCGCGGAAAGCTCGCTCTTGTCTGGAGCGATGACCGCAAAGCGGGCGGCAAACCCCGGCACTGCCGCAAGAAATATCACGACAGTCGCAGCGGCTAGTGTTGTACGGAATATGATCATCGGCGGTGGTAAAGGTCGGCGATCTCGCCCCTTAGCTCGTCCGGAAAGCATAGCCGGTGAATTCGATAGCCCTGCTGAAGCCCGCGGACGGCCGAGCTTACTTCCGAGATCTCGCGGATCTGCGGATGTGCATAGCCGTCCTCAACGTAGATCAGGTTCTTCGGCTTTGACGGGTCGGCGATGTAGAAGTTGTGCTCAACGTCTCCGCCTGTATCCTCAAGCAGATAATATTCGGGGTCGAGCCCGGCATTCGCGACGGCCTCGCGGGAACGGGCGACGAACTCGATCCGCTCTTCCTCCGGCATATCGAGATCGAGCGCCTTGAAAAGCCGCCGGTTGAGGAACCGGAAAGCGAGATCCGAGAGCACCGCATCCGCCGAACGCTGCCATTGCTTTATGTGAAAGATGAAGTCCGAATCGTCGATCGCCAGATGCTCTCCGAGCGAAAGCTTCGTTCCGGTGAGTATTTTTTCAAAGGGCGTCCCGCTCGTGAACCAGACGTCGCCGCCCTCGGCAAAGACCTTGAGAGCTCGCCTTAGGAGCGATTTCAGGATCATCTCCGCTGCACGCAAGGTTCGATGAAAATAGACCTGGCGGAACATATAGTAGCGGGCCTGCAGATAATCTTCGACGGCGTAAATTCCGGGTGCCGAGACGTAAAGCTGATCTTCGTCAAGATTGATCTCAAGCGATTTCACGATCCATTCAAGGTCGTAAACGCCGTATTTGACGCCCGTCATCAGCGAATCGCGGAGCAGGTAATCCATCCGGTCAACGTCGAGCTGCGACGAGACGAGCTGAGCGAGAGCCATCGGCCGGAAAGTGCCCTGGATTATTGCGGCAACGCGGGCGGGAAGTTCCTCGTCCGCCTCGCGAAGTACGCGTCCCACGGCCGTCTCGGGGCTGAGGACACACTCGACCGTGAAATCTTCGTGGTGAAAGCCGAGTATAGATTCGATAACGTGCGAGAATGCGCCGTGGCCGACGTCATGGAGCAGGGTTGCGGCAAGAACGGCGGTCCGGTCCGACGGTTCTATAGGGTATCGTTCGGCAAGCCGCCAGATTATCCGCGTGGCGAGATGATAGGCACCGAGGCTGTGTGTGAACCGCGAATGCTCGGCCCCTTGATAGGCAAAATGCGCCAGCCCGAGCTGCCGCACCCGCCGCAGCCGCTGAAACTCGGGCGTATCGATCAGGCGAATGATCAGCCGCCCATCCGGCTCATCACCCCTGACGCGGATTATATTATGAACCGGATCACGGTAAATTCGTTCCATTTGAAAATTTGAGCTTAGCACAAGCAATCGTGGCGTTCATTATCTGCCATTTACATGTTATTCTAAGTAATAGTGGTTCCTTTGATCTTAACTTTCCGTTAGTTCTACCTTCCTAATTTACTAATTCCTTGTCCAAGAATCAGGCCAAATGTCCAGTTTTGTGGAAAAAAATCCAGAAAGATGGATGGATATGAGCTTTGCTTTACGTTTTTAGAACTGAGAAATCTTGTTTATCATTCGGTTTTCATTGGCACCCGATTAATGAAGTATAGCGGCATAATAATTGCATATTTAAGATAGGTAAACACACTCGAGATTCCAACCCGATGTTTACTGTACAGTTGTGATCACTAAAATTTTTGAAAAGGAGACTATCATGAGAAAGAATCTTATCGTGATCTCGTCTATTCTGCTTTGTGTTGTAGTTTACACTTCAAGTGTATTTGCGCAGTCGCAGTTCGGCGCGATCACAGGTACGGTTACGGATCCAAATGGAGCAGTCGTGCCCGGTGCAAAAGTCACCCTGAGCGGCGTTTCAGTTGGCTTGTCACGTACCGCAACGACCGATTCACAGGGTTTTTACGCTTTCCGCCAACTGCCCCCCGGCACCTACAACATCAACGTTGCTGCGAGTGGTTTTGCGGAGAAGGCTGCCTCCAACCAATCGGTTAGCGTTGAGACGACGACATCCGTAAACATACAGCTTGCTGTTAGTGGGGCCGACGCAATTGTCGATATCACAGGCGACGAATTGGTTACCCCGGTGGATTCGACCGACTCAAAGGTACAGACTACTGTATCTGCAAAGGAGATCGAGCTGCTTCCCAAGGGCGTGGATTTTACCAGCCTGCTGAAGCTTGCACCAGGAACCCGTCCCGAAGGGCTGGCTGGTGGTGTTTCGATAGACGGAGCATCAGGTTCTGAAAACACCTTCTATATTGACGGTCAGGAGGTCACAAACTTCCGCACCGGCACTCTGAACGGAAACAACGCTATCCCGACGAGTTTGGTACAGGAGCTTCAGGTCAAGTCAAGCGGATTTGAAGCCGAGTTCGGCGGGGCCACAGGCGGTGTCATTAACGTAATCACGAAGGGTGGAACAAACGCTTGGCGCGGTGAGGTTGGGGCTGCTTTTAACACGCAGAAACTCAACGGCGATCCACGGCCGTCGCTGTTTCGTTTTGTTAACGGCTCAGGGGCAAACTTCCTTCAGCGGACGGAATACATTAAGCCGCCAAAAGCGGGAGGAACGGATTTCTTCCCCACATTCAGCCTTAGCGGTCCGGTCGTCAAGGATCGACTTTGGTTCTTCGGCAGCTATGCTCCTCAAATCTTCAGTTCTAGGGTAACGACGGATTTTTACACGAATGCTCCGTCAACCCAATTGGGGACAGCGGCACCGAGAACGTACCGTTTCTCGGAAACGTATCAGGCCACTTCCAGGTACGAGTATGCTTTTGCACGAATCGATGCTCAGCCGACCGAGAACATTCGTGTTAATGCCAGCTTTCTTTGGAACCCGCTCATTAATGAGGGTGTGATTCCATTCGGAACTGTGAGTCTTGGCGGTAACCCCGCTTCAGTCACTGTCAATGGTCAGACCTACACTGGGGCGGACCTTTACTCACGTCAGGGCGGTCGCCAGAACGCAAACAACTTTACCAGCCAGGTTAGTTGGACGCCGAATAGCAGTTTCGTTGCTAGCGGACGTTTCTCGCGTGGCTTCCTCAACCAGAAGCCTAACAACTATTTTGTTTTCAGCGGCACCAGCTATCGATGTATTGTTGGCGGCAACTATTGCCCGACAAACCAACAGGATCCCTCGCCATCGCTTACCGAGTTTGATGTTTCGGTTCGCACAACGATCGAAGGCGATGCCACCTATCTTGGGAGCGTCGCAGGCGTACGCAACGAAATTAAGGGCGGATACCAGTGGTTCCGTATTCGGAATGATGTGCGTTCAGGTTATAAGGACCGGGGCATCATTCGAATTTACATGGGCTTTACCATTCAAGATATAGGTGCAGCTTCCACACCCGATCCGAATGCTATCGGTGCGGGCGAACTTATCCGTTTCGGTACAGTTGGTTCAGGTGAGAATACGAACCAATCGGTTTATATCCAGGATAAGATCCAGTTTGGTAACCGTGTCACCTTCAATGCCGGTGTTCGCTTTGAGAAGGAAGATCTGCCTTCCTTTAACGGTCTTGCACCACCAATCAATTTCGGATGGGGTGACAAGGTTGCTCCTCGAGTTGGCGTTGCCGTGGCGCTTAATAACTCTGGTACTGCAAAGATCTGGGGTAGCTACGGTAAGTTCTATGATCGTTTGAAGTTCGAACTTCCCCGAGGGTCGTTCGGCGGCGATTTCTATCGCTGGGATTACTTTGAGATCTTCCCAAACAGCCCGGATTGGCGAAGCTTCACTATTCAACAGATTCTCGGAACCTGGAATGACGCGCCGGGTGGAAACTGTCCTACGACCGGTTTTATTGCCCCGGGGGCACTCAGCCGGTGTCAGTATGATTATCGTATTGCATCCAACAATCCAAATGCTACGATTTTCACCGGCCAAGTTGACCCGGATCTTAAACCCTTCCAGCAGGATGAATTAACAGTCGGTTACCAGCAAGAGTTTTTTAGGAACTTCGTGATCGGCTCGCGTTTCACATGGAAGGATGTCAAGTGGGCGGTCGAAGATGCCGGAATCCTTACTCCGGACTTCAGCGAAGCCTACATCATCGGCAACCCCGGCTCCGGGCTTCACGCTCAGGTGCTTCGCCAACTCGGCTATGAACGCTCAGTGAAACCGGAGAGAAACTATAAGGCGTGGGAGATCTCGCTCGACCGCAGGCTGGCGAACAACTTCTACTTCAATATCAACTACACTTGGAGTCGGTTGTTCGGTAACTACTCTGGTCTTGCGAGCTCGGATGAAGGTGGCCGTACAAGTCCAGGCGTTAACCGTTTCTTTGACCTTCCCTATATCGGTTGGACGTACCGAGGCAAGCCCGACAACGGACTCCTCGCCACTGATCGTACACACGTAGTGAACTCTTACGGTGCATATATCTTCAACTGGTTGGGAAGTCGGACGAATTCAACAGAGCTGTCGTACTTCACGACCTTCCAGTCTGGTACCCCACAAACCACACTTGTTTCTTTTCACGCTGGAAGTACTCCAATTCCACTCAATGGTCGAGGCGATATGGGACGTACGCCGATGTTCACTCAAACCGACTTTGCGGTTTCTCACAAGTATCGGTTTGGTCGTGATAACCGGTTCACACTGGCTGCCGATGTCAACGTCATCAATCTTTTTGATGAGGACAACATTACCAGCTACTACAATACGCTCTCGGCTGTAACAATCACTGAGGCTGCACTTGGCTTTAGCGATCCTGTCGCTGCTGCAAATGCCTTGACCGCAGGACAGCTTTACGACACTGTTCAAACTTATATGAATGGTGCCCCGAATCGTAAGGATGCTCGTTATGGGCTGGCAAACGGTTATCAGTCACCTCGTTCGGTCCGCTTCGGTCTTCGGTTCATTTTCTGATCCGTCGGTCGAACATTTTTATAAGCCGCCTGATTTCGATCGGGCGGCTTTTTTTGATTGCTACATTATTGTGCGGACAAACATGGATAGTTGACAATGGGAATGCTCTGTATAGCGACGATGCACCGCACTGGTTCAATTAGCTGCCAAGGCTTCAAATTGAAAATAAACAGACCTATAGGAAATACGTAGGATTAGACAAGCAGGAATCGAGGGCTGCAAAAAAACCGCCAATGACGACGGTTTTGATGCAATAAGAAGAACAGGATAAACTAACCCTGGTTTCGATATTGCTGGATCAATTTCTTCAAGAGAGGAGCATCGGGGTGATCCGGTTTCAATTTCAGATAAGCTTCAAGCTCAATGGCGGCGAGTCTGTAATTCTTTAAGTTATATGCGTAAAGCAGTGCGAGGTTCCAATGCACATCTGGCGACTTTCCATCAGAAAGTTTCTTTGCCCGCAAAAGCGACCGCTCAGCATCGATGAATTGTTTCTCCTTTCTTTGTGCCATGCCGAGTATCAGTGCAACCTCCGCGGACTCAGGGTTTAGGCCCGCAGCTTTTTTGGCTGCTTCGACAGCTTTCCGGCCAGCTTCCGTAGAATAGTAACAAAATGAGAGTCCAAACCAACCATTCGCCGCTTTATCATTTATGGCGACAGCACGTTCAAAATAAGGAACTGCTTCACTACATTTCTGTTGTTTCAGCAGTTCAAGCCCCAATAGCTCAAGTGCCAGAAAGTAGTCAGGAAATGCACTGACCGCGCTTCGCAATTCCTCGATTCCAAGTTCTAATTGATTCGAGCTGATCCTTTCTACGGCCTGGTCAAAATGGCGCCTGGCGTCGGGAGGAACATCCTGTGCGAAAATGACTCCCGGAGGCCCTAATCTTCGTTCGGAGTCCTTCCTATCCTTCAAGTAGAAGTCGCGCTGTTGGAAATCAGCCACCTGCCTGCCGCCGATGAAAGTGTTGATCTCAACCTCTTGTGTCTGTTCTTCGTAAGGAGTACCGAAAGTGCGAACTCGAATGAAATATCTTCCTGGAGGCAGATTGCCAAATGCATAGCCACCGCTGCCATTCGTTTTAGTACGCATAACCACGGCCTCAACTTCATTGAGAAGTTCAACATTTAGTTCAGCTACAGGACGTCGACCTTTATCCATTACATGACCCTGTATCCTGCTGGTCTGAGCGTAGGCCAACTGCGCTCCAAAGAAAAGAAAAGCCAGTGCCGTGATCGGAACTGCTCGATCTGCGAATAGCTTCATGCTCACCTCCTTTCGTGTTAATAGCTTACGCCTAGACTACATCTAATTCTTAGGATAGTAAATGGCCGAGCTTTTCTTTTTTGGTGCGGAGGTAGTGGGCGGCGGGTTCTTGGGTGTCGATCTCGATCGGGATTCGTTCGACGACGTTGAGGCCGGCTTCTTCAAGGGCTTTGAGTTTATCGGGGTTGTTTGACATCACACGGACCTTGCAAAGGCCGAGGTCAAAGAGGATCTCGGCGCACTGCCGGTAGCTGCGGGCATCGACGGCAAAGCCGAGCTTCTCGTTCGCCTCGACCGTGTCGGCGCCTTCGTCCTGGAGTGCATAGGCCCTGATCTTGTTGATAATGCCGATGCCTCGGCCTTCCTGCTGCTGATAGACAATGGCACCGCGGCCTTCGGCCTCGATCATCCGCATTGCCTGTTCGAGCTGCGGGCCGCAATCGCATTTCACGGAACCAAAGACATCACCGGTCAGGCACTGCGAATGGATGCGGACAAGCGTCGGGATATCGGGCCGCATTTCGCCCTTGTGGAGCACAACGAACTCCTCGTTGCTGTTGGTCGAGCGGTAGCCTGATATAAGGAACTCGCCGATGGCGGTCGGTAATTTCGCGGTCGCAATGTGCTCAACTGTGAGCGGCTCCGGTTCGGGAGGGCATTTGGGTTCGGGTTCTAACAAGCGGCGAAAACCTCTACAGATGCTTAAGTTACGGCTTGGCAAAACGCGCCTGCCGTCGAAACAAAAAGTATTTCACAAATCGCGGACAAAAGAAACAGCCGCCGCCATATGGTAACGGCAGCGGCCCGGTGTGTGGAGGAGTAACCCTAACTTCTACTTCTTTTCTTCGTCGGAGTCTTCCTGTTCCTCTTTCTTCTCTTCCTCGTGGTGAGCGAAAACGGCTCCATCCGAGGTTCCGAATATTTTTGCGAAGAGCCCGCTGAGAACCTCAGAGATCTTTCCGGGTTCGCTGGCTGTTTCTGTTACCGTTGCCGGAGTTTCGGCGAATGCGGTGTCGAGCCGGATGAGTTCGGCCGAAACGTGCAGACAGAATCCGCAGTCTGCCATATGGCTGATCACAGGGGCGGCTTCGCGTTCGCTCAGGTTGCCTTCAACAAAAGCGGCGATCGTGTCCTGCTCAATGTGGCCCGCGGCCGGGTTAGCCTCCCTGCGCGCTGCCAGAAATCCGCCGAGCAGTGCCTTGATCGTTTCATATTGTGGGTCGATTCTTTCTTGGTTAGCCATTGTTCCGGTTTTCCTCCCGTAACTGAGACGGTATGGCCGAAATATTTTTGCGTAAACTTATGTCGGTACCCGCAAAAAAGTTTCTGATGCCAAAAACTTTACGCTATGTTGCCGACAATTTTGCGAAAAGGTCACCAGAACCAAGGTCGCGAGTGGCCAGTTCCATGCATATCGCCGATTCCTCACGGGAGAGGCCCTGCGTGGTCGTAAGCTCGTTCAGGAAGTTCTCAAGGACGCTGGCGTAACACTTCTCAAGCCAGCGCATAACGGTCGATTCGTGCGTCCGGCCGCCGGAATCGCGGGTTTGCGACCGCCGCTGAAACCATCCGCGGAGCGGAGAATCTGCGTTCTCCAAAAGCCGGGCGATCTCGCGGAGCTTCAGGTTCTCTTTATGGTAGTAGAGCAAAAGCAGCCGCTCATGCGGTTCGAGCGAGGCGAAGGCAGCCGAAAGCGATTCGAT
This sequence comes from Acidobacteriota bacterium, assembly GCA_019639135.1. Lineage (GTDB taxonomy): Bacteria > Acidobacteriota > Blastocatellia > Pyrinomonadales > Pyrinomonadaceae > OLB17. The sequence goes on along the minus strand of JAHBSL010000030.1, from coordinate 17,028 downwards.
CGTCGCCTTCCGGTAACGCTGTTCTGCAAGCTGATCCACAGCCTCCTTTTCGCCATCCTCTACGCTAACAAGAAATGTTGACTGCGCCGCACCTTCGCCGAAATTTTCCGTCATCTCGTCCAGCGAGACCTCATCAGGGCTGGCTCGGTGAAGATCGACCAGCGAGTGCCAAACCACAGTCCTGAGCCAACCGCGGATCGAACCGCGGCCGCTATAGGTCGCGAATTTGGAGATGCGTTCGCCATCCACGACCCGCGTGCCGTAAAGCTCGACATAGACCGTATCGATGACATCCTGGGCATCGATCTCAGTTTTGGCAAGGTGGCGTGCAACGCGTTCGAGATACGGCCGGTGCTGCTGGTCAAATTCCCACCAGGCACGCTCGCATCCGTTTGAACAGGCGATCGCCATCAAGAGATCATCCGCCTGAAGCTGGCCGATAAAGGTGCTTACTTCTTCGGCGGTCGGCGGCGTATCGGCAGCCCGGCAAAACTTCAGAAGGCTGCGTTCGATCGAGAGGCGAAACTGTTCCTCGCCGCAGCTAAAGTTCGGCGCGTTCTCTTTGCAGCGAGCGTACAGCTCGCCGATCGAGGGCCCGGCAGCGGCTATGATCTCTGTAAATTGTGGGTTGCCTTCCTGCATTGCCCGAACATTATAACTAAGCAACGGCGAATAGACTAGCAACTAGCAAATACACAAGTATTTGATAATACTAGGCGGCGTCCGGCTCGGGCTCGCGGGCCAGAAAGCCGCCTGGCAAGGGATAGAGGTCGGCTTCGGAATACTGAAGGCGGAAGAGCTTCCAATAAAGCCCGCGGAGCTTTAAAAGCTCATTGTGGCTTCCCATCTCGCGAAGCTCGCCGTGGTGAAAGACCATTATCCTGTCGCATTTCTGGATGGTCGAGAGCCGATGGGCAACGACCAGCGAAGTCCGGCTTTCCATCACGCGTTCGACCGCGATCTGGATGAGTTGTTCTGTCTCGGTGTCGATCGAGCTCGTCGCCTCATCAAGCACCAGAATTCGCGGGTCGAAGGCGAGTGCACGGGCAAAGGAGACAAGCTGCTTTTGCCCGACCGAAAGTCCGGCACCACGTTCGCGGATCCGGTGGCCATATCCGCCATCAAGCTCGGAAATGAACGCATCGGCGTGAACTTCTTTGGCCGCCCATTTGATGCGATCGTCGCCGATCGCCCGATTCCCGAGGCGAATATTGTCCTCAACCGAACCACTAAAGAGAAATACATCCTGCAGGACAACGGCGAAGTTCGACCGCAGGTCTGCGAGGTCCCAGTCGCGGATATCGACGCCGTCCAGCAAGATGCGGCCCTTCTGAATGTCATAGAACCTCATAAGGAGATTCGTGACAGTTGTTTTACCCGAACCGGTGTGGCCGACGAGGGCGACGTTCTCGCCGGGTTCGATGGTGAAGCTCACGTCCTTGAGCACCCACGCGTCATCCTTGTAAGCGAACCAGACGTTGCGAAATTCGATCCGGCCTTCGGCCTTGCCGGTCTTTTTGGGCTTCTCAGGGCTCTTTATTTCGATGTCTAGATCGAGCAGTATGAAGATGCGGTGCGAAGCGACGATCGCCGCCTGCAGGACGTTGAATTTGTCCGAAAGATCGCGGATCGGCTGAAAGAGCTGAAGCGAGTATTGAATGAACGACGCTAGGATGCCGACCGTCAGTCCTGCCTCGGCAGCCGAAAAACTCGATATTTGCTCCCATGCGAAAAAGAAGATGACAGCCGCGATGCCGACCGCCCCGATGAAATCGACGAGCGGATAAAAGACCGAGTAATAGTAGATGGTCTCGATATTTGCCTGCCGATAGTCATCGTTGATGTGGGCAAACTTTTTCTGTGAGCCGTCCTCGGCGTTCATCAGTTGGACGGTCTGTGCTCCGGAGACATATTCTTGCAAAAAAGCGTTGAGCCGTGCGTTTCGCGTCCGCACTTTGTCAAAGCCCTCGCGGGCACGCTTGCGGAACCAGTTCGTCGCGGTAAAGAGAAGCGGGACCGTTATCAGCGAGACGATCGCGAGCTTCCAATCGAGTGCGAACATCCAGGCGATGATCGCGATGATGATGACCAGATCGCCGAGTACATCGATGACGCCCGAGGTGAAAAGTTCGTTTAGTGCATCGACGTCCGAGGTGAGCCGCGTAATTATCCGCCCGACCGGATAGCGGTCGAAATACGCGACCTCCTGCCGCTGGAGCTTGGCATAGATCTGGCTGCGGAGGTCGTACATCACCCGCTGGCCGACGCGGTTGAGCAATACCTCCTGCAAATAAGAAAAGATAAAGCGAAAAAGAAAAACGCCGAAAAAGGCGAGGGCGAAAAGCCAGATGCCGTCGGTGTTGCGGGGCGTAATGTAGCTATCGACCGCGATCTTTGTAAAGAGCGGCTGCGTACTGATCAACGCGTTTGTCAGGAAGGTCAGCACCAAGGCAAGAGCCGCCAAGTGCCAATAGGGCCGAAGATAGCCGAGCAGCCGCCGAACGATGCGCAGATCGTACGTCTTCCCGATGGCCTCTTCTTCATGGTATTTGGTAACTTCCGAAGACACTTTCCGACTTGAGCTTAGTTTACAGGTTCACGCATCAATGCCCGAAATCCCGCTTGCTGGAAGTGCCGGTCGTGGGTCAAGGCATCCGTGATCCCGTGCTCACGCATGACAATGAACGAGATGCAGTCCGCTAAACCCCACTTCTTGTCAGTATGATCTCGATAGAGTGCAAATCCATTGTTGAATAGGGCAGTTTCGAGAGGTATTATCTCGATTCGATCAGAGGCGGCAAACTCGTCTAGGATCTGAATGGCCTGCAGACGAAACGGCCAGCGAGGGCGTTCCCGATCTCGATCAACACAGTCTCGGTGGTAATCAAAGGTTGCTTGTCGTAGATTTCGACCAGATTGTTCGCAAGGTCGTGATATTGATCGGACTCGTTAACGAGGGCAATAATGAAAGAGGCATCAACAAATGTGCTATTCAAACTTCTTTTCCCCACTAACGTAGAGTTCAAAGTTCTCCGAGAAGTCGGGTGGCCCGATAATACGAATCTTCTGTAATCGTCTCAGAATACCTTCGCCTTCCGATCCTACAGCTATCTTCTCGACGAAATCATAAACTTCCGGAAGGGCACCCTCCGGAAGCGAGTTGATCTTATTGACTATCTCTTTTCGTATGTCCATACTGCCCTCGACATCAGCATAATAGCACAAAATGCCAACGCCTTTCTTTACTTCTATTGACCCAACCCTTTAGAATCCGGCTTAGCGAATGAACCGCTTTATTGACGAAAATAAGGACAACTGGCGACGGCTCGAGGATCTGCTTGGGATGCTGAGCGGCTCGGGGCTGCGGGGGCTTTCGAAGATGGAGGTGCGCGAATTTGGCGAGCTATATCGCCGGGCGGCGGCGGATCTTGCGATAGCCCGAGCCGAGACGCGCGACCCGAAGGTCATCAATTACCTCAATAGCCTCGTGGTTCGCGCTCACGGCCGCATCTACCGGGCCGAGGGCGGTGCGGTCGGCATTTTCAAGACCTATTTCCGCCGCGACCTGCCGGCGGCGTTCCGCACCGTCCTGCCGTTTTCCGCGTTTGCTTTTTTCCTTTTCATGTTCTTTGTCGTGGCGGCCTTTGTGCTTGCCTTTCGCGACCCGGAGTTTACAAATCTACTCGGCCTGGCCGATGTAGAAACAATGGCCACATCAAATAGCCGCTGGTGGCTTTCGCTCAATGAGGCGAATCAGGTCGGGTCTTCGGCGATCTTGACGAATAACATCCGCGTTGCATTTTTCGCTTTCGGGCTCGGGGCTTTCTTTGGCATCGGGACGATCTACGTTCTTGTCTATAACGCACTCTTGATCGGCGGCGTGCTCGGGACATGCTATCGGGTTGACCCGAACTTCGGTGCGGGGCTCGCGAACTTCATGGTCGCTCATGGCGTCGTCGAGCTGCTCTGCATCTTCATCGCCGCCGGTGCGGGAATGTCTATCGGCTACGCGATCCTTGTTCCCGGCGACCTGACGCGGGCCGAGGCATTAAAAAAACGTGGCGTCGAGGCGGCGAGGATCGTCATCGGCATCGCTCTTTTCCTCTTTGCGGCGGGCGTGATCGAAGGCTTTATCTCGCCGTCCGACCTGCCGGTCCCGGCAAAGATAGCGACCGGAGTTTTGACCGGAACGCTGATGCTGCTTTATCTCGGCTTCGTCGGGATCAAGCCGGATGCGAGAGCGGAAGCGGTCGAAAAATAAACTGCCTCTCATAATCCACGAGTGAACGAGCGACGAAGTTCTAATCCGTTCCACTTTCTTCGAATCAAAATGCAACTACAGTGAAAACAAGATCCCATTGCCAGTTCGCCGACAGGTATCGATCAACCGCTCACATTCTTGTAAGGCAGCCGAAAGGTCGCCGTAAAGAAACGGATCTTCATTGAGAGAATCAAGGAATCGTTTTTGTTCGTGGTATTGGAAGAATTGTCGACCGGCGTCGATATCCTTTAGATGCCCTACCTCCACCGCCCAATCTTGAACTTCTTCGAAGGCTATCTCAAGGACCTCATCGTCGTAATACGAGAAGTCTGCAAGCTTTCTGAAGATCGGAAATTGGATATTGCTTCCCTTAAAAGTTCTTTCAAGCGCAAAGCCTATTCGCAAAATATCTCCGGGCCAGGTCTCATGGAAGATTCCGGCACGATGCCCGCATTCGTAGAGATCTTTGACGTGGTTCTCCCAAAACTCCCGCGTCTTGGCTGGTGCCCCAACATTCCTTCTATAACTATCGTAATCTGGCCACTTACCGGCCGATATAGGCCGTCGATTTTCGCAACTACAAAAAACCTTGCACCATTTTCCCATCCTGAATTCAACGCCTCTGGATATACATTGCTATGACCCCAGCCACAACCGCCAAGAACATGCCTAGCGTGCCATACCGAATCAGAATGTAAGCGAGTTCGATTTCGGCCGTGAGCGGTGAGAGATCGGACCGTTCAACTCCAACCTCATTTCCCGAAAAAAAACGCGATCTGATATACCGCCCAAAGCGTGAATGGAAAGATCAGGGTCGGAACTACAGGTGCAAGCAAGGTCGGTATCTTTCGACCCAGAAGCCAACTCGCCGCGAGGGAGACAATTAGTGAGATCGCAGTACCATAGATAGCGAACGACGCATAGAAATCGGCGACGTGGCTTATTTTGAACGGCTTGTCCAGCATATCGTTGCCGACCATTGTCGCGATCACGATTGCGATCAGAGATCCGAGGAGCAAAGAAGTCGAACGTATCGAGTCAACTCTCATATCATTCCGCGTTCCTTTACCCGAAGATAACTTTCGAGCAGACGTGGGCCGAGCGTTTGGGTGGTTACGTCGAGGGCGAGTCCGCCGAGCGATTCTACTAGCCTGAGAGCGGATTCCCGTTGGTGGATGATCTCTTCGGCGGCGGATTGGAGAAAGACCTCGCGGATCTCTTCCGGCTTTGCAGAGACCATTGCGTTCAGGTCGCGGTCGCCGATCGTTGCGACCAGCGGCAGGTGCCGCGGCCGAAGCAGCCGGAGTGAATTGATGAGTTCCCGCGAACTGTCCTTATCGACAACGTCGGTCAGGATAACGACGAACGCCCGCTTTTTCAGGTTCGAGGCGATGAACTGAAACGCCCTTGCGTATGAAGGCTCGATGAGTTCAGGCTCCATGTCGTGCATGGCCTCGAGAACAGCGTCCATGTGCTCGACGCCGCGTTTCGGCGCCAGATATTTGCGAACACGGCGGCCGAAGACAACGATGCCCGCATTGTCTCCCGCCCTCGCACAAGCGGACATCAATGCAAGTGTTGCATGTATGGCCGTGTCGAATTTGGTCTCGCCCTCGATTCGGCCGGTCATCATCCGGCCCGCGTCGATGGCGATAATCACCGTTTGGTCGCGCTCGATCTGATATTGCCGGGTGGTGAGTTTCGATCGACGGGCAGTTGCGGTCCAAGAAATATGCCGAAGCTCGTCGCCACGGACGTAATCGCGCATTGATTCGAACTCGCGGCCCTCACCGCGTCGGGTCGAGCGCCGCTGAACGGCGATAAAAGATTGATTTCCGAGAGCCTTCAGCTCGATCTCGCGGGCACGCCGCATATTCGGGTAAACCTTTATGGCCTCCTGTTCACCGATCTCTGCCTGGCTCCAGACGAGCCCTAGCGTCGAGAGAAACCGAACCGCGATCCGCCCAAATGCATATCGCCCACGCCGCGTCGGACGCAGCCGATATGAGAACTCTGCCCGCCGCTTTGCCGGGAGCGCGAACTCGGTCTCGCGTGGGTCGAGAAGTTCGAGATCCGGCGGATACTCGTCCTTTATTTTGATCAGGATGTCACGCGTGCCGGTATTTTCAAGTAGAAGCCGCACCTCGTTCGCATCGCCGATCGCGAACCGTACCGGAAACTCACGAACGGCCGAAACGTCCTCGATCCGTTTGCGGCTCAGGAAATGATCGGCGACGGCGGCCGTCACAAGTAGCAGATTGTAGGCAAGTGCGACCCACCGCAGAAACGGAAAGTTCCACGAGAGCGAGAGCGGCACGAGGCTCAATGCGGCAAGGAAATAAAATCGTCCGGAGAAGACAAATCGCATCAGTTCGTCGGATTATAACAGGTATCTGCTCCAAGTTGGTATCTTCAAATTTGCCGGCGCAATGACCCAACCGATTTATTGCGGCAGCTTCACTGCAGGCAATTTTTCGCATCCCCGCAAAGCAACCATTTAAGCCGCTCGCTGCACTAAGGATTCATTGAACCCGGCTGAGTGTTCGCTGTTTTATGTCTAAATTATTGTTTCTCCTGATGTTATTGGTTTGCTCGGCAGCATTTGCGCAGCCCGAGCAGTCCGAAGGACCGGTCGCCGAAGCGTTCCTGGCATTCTCAAATGGCGAAGGCGGGCCCGGCGAGGAATCTGCGGAATTCAAGACGACCGATAATCCGATCTACTGCGTCGTTAATCTGACCGGCACCGATCCGCAGACCGTACGGATGAAGCTTGTTGCCGTTCGGGTCGCCGGACTACGAGAGGGCTCGCAGATCGTTTCGACCAGCTACACGACCAAACAGGGCGAGAACATCGTCCAGTTTTCGGGCGGGCCGGCAAAGGTCTGGTTCGTCGGGAAATATCGGGCGGAGATCTTCATCAACGACAAGCTGGAGAAAACGCTCGAGTTTGACGTCAAGGGCACGGCCGCAGTAGTTCCATCGACATCCTTTACCGAAAATCAAAGACAGCCTCCCGCCCGAAGGCGGCCGCCGCGAAAGAACTGACACCCCAAGCAAAGAAAAAAGGGCCGCTCGCTGGAGCAGCCCTTTTCTATTTCAGATTCCTTGCCGGAACTTACCAGCGGTTACGTCCGCCGCCGAAGCCGCCGCCGTCACGGCCGTAGCCGCCACCGCCGCCGCCGCGGTTGCCGCCGCGTCCGCCGCCACCGCCGCCGAAGCCACGATTTTCGCGGGGCTTGGCTTCGTTGACCTTCAGCTCACGTCCGTTGTGCTCGGTTCCGTTGAGTTCCGTGATGGCCTTTTCACCGTCTTCCTTGGTCGCCATTTCGACAAAGCCGAAACCGCGTGAGCGGCCGGTATCGCGATCTTCTACAACCGTTGCTGATTCAACGGTACCGATGCCTGAAAAGAGTTCCTGGAGGTCAAAGCTCGAGGTCTGGAAAGAGAGATTTCCTACGTAAAGTTTCATTCTAATAATCATCCTTTGTCGCGCCTTTTAGGCGGACATTTCAAGAGAAGCGAAAAGGAACGAGGTTGCTTTGGAGTAACGGTCTGCCCGCAAAGATTCGTTTCCGGTTGCCCGAGAGCTGCTTCTCAGCCTATCAACATAACCCGCTCTCGAACTTCCTAACGCCGTCGAACAAAACCTTATCGTATCGGGGCGCATCACCGTTGATGCGCGAGAGAAGGACCAACGTTGTTAATAATGACGACGAACGGTGCGTTTGGCAAATTGATAAAGACGATTTAACGCAAAGCAAAGGTTCGGGTTAGGACTCGGTGAGTGCACGGATCTCATCGAGCTTTTCTTCGGCAGCCGCCTCGCCGAGCTGGATGAGTTCTTCGGCACGCCGCATCTCGTCCGGACGAATGTGCGCGATTGCCGGTTCGATGACGACATCCGCACGGTAGTGATGGCTCTTGGACGAGTTGCGGATCATCATCATCGCCGCCTGGATGAATGTGCCGACAAGCGTATTCGGTGTGCCGGCATCGACCGAGCCGCATGTCAAAAGGTCGACCGCGATCACCTTTTCAGCGCCGAGCTTTCGGACGGCCCGCGTCGGCATTGGCGAGGCAATGCCGCCATCAACCAGCACCTTTCCGTTAGGCCCGGTGACGGGCACGAAAACGCCCGGGATCGCACAGCTTGCCCTGACCGCTTCGGCAATGCTGCCCTCGCCGCGGAAGACGACCTCTTTGCCGGTTGCCAGGTCGCAGGCGACTATGGCGAGCGGCATTGCAAGTTCTTCGAACTTAGTTAGAGGAAAGTTCTTTTCTATGAAGCGGCCGAGCGGTTCGTTCGTGAGCAATCCTCGGGGCGAATAGGAGAAGCCGGAAACGTCGAACCAACCCAGGTTACGGCTGAACTTGATGATGTCGTCCGACCGCAGTCCGGCGGCGATCGCCGCACCGACGATCGAGCCTGCCGAGCATCCGGCCGCCATGTCGATCGGGATCCCGGCACGCTCAAGCACCCGCAGCACGCCGAGATGGGCATAACCACGTGCTCCGCCGCCCGAAAGCGCAAGGCCGATCTTCTTTCTTTCCATATTGAACAATGCAGGGAAGCTTACATATTGATTTTACCGACCCTTTGTGGAAAACTTAAGCCTCGACGAACGTGACACCCCAGGAGACCCTCGCATTTATACGCCACAAGACGAGTGCAGATATCGCCGCCGGCGAAAGCGTCTGCCCGGTCTGCTCGCGTGAGACGCTTGATGAGTTTGTCCCGATGCGTGTACTTGAGGACGACCTTCAGCGCCTGATCGCGGCCAATGCGCCGGATACGGCCGAGTTCCGGGCGGTCTGTTCGCGATGCCTTCGGCTTTTTGAGAAAGCCAAGGACCAGATCATTCAGGACGCCGCCGTTCAGAAGGACGGTTCGCACGTCCTTTCAACACCGCTCCGGCTTGACGCCGATGAGCGATTCACCGGCCGCGGCGTCACGATCGCCTTTCTCGACTCGGGCTTTTACCCGCATGTCGATCTCACCACACCGCGGAACCGCATAATCGGCTATCGCGACCTGCTCAAGGCCGATGGCGACCTCGGCTCGCTCTTTCAGCCGGACGTAGCGAGTTGGCACGGAATGATGACCTCGGTCGTCGCCGCCGGCAACGGTTCGCTCTCGAACGGTTTTTACCGCGGGCTTGCTCCGGAATCAGATGTCGTTCTGATCAAGCTTGCCCGGACCGGGCGGATCACGGACCAGAACATTCTCGACGGGCTCGAATGGGTGCTTGCGAACCGCGAGCGCCACCGCATACGCGTCGTAAATATTTCCGCCGGCGGCGATGACGAACAGCACTACCTGACGGATCCGCTTTCGCAGGCAGTTGAACGGTGCACCGCGGCAGGTATCACCGTAGTATGCGCGGTTGGAAACTCCGGGCATTTGCCGAATCATCCGGTCGTGCCGCCGGCGAGCGCACCCTCGGCGATCGCGGTCGGCGGGCTTGATGATAAGAATTCCATGAACCGGGCGAAACGCGGAATGTATCGTTCGTCCTACGGGCCGACGGTCGATGGCCTTCAGAAACCCGAGGTGATCGCACCTTCGATCTGGGTGCCGGCACCGATCCTGCCGAACACACCGACCGCACAGCAGGCTTCATTTCTTGAGAGGCTCGATAAGAGCGCCGATTCGGAGCTTCACCAGATCGTCCGCGACCATCCCGGAGTTGACGCCGAGCTCGATGCCGCTCTTGATCGGCCGATACATACGCTCCGCCAGATCATCACCATAAAGCTCCGGCAGGAAAACGTAATCACAAAGCACTACAAATACGTTGATGGCACGTCCTTCTCGGCTCCGATCGTTTCTTCACTTGTCGCTCAGATGATCGAAGCAAACCCGGATCTCTCGCCCCAGCAGATCAAGCGCATCCTGATCACAACGGCCGAACGCCTGCCGCACTATGAAGTTGACCGCCAGGGATGGGGCGTCATCGATCCCAGGCGGTCGGTCGAGGCTGCATTGAACTTCACTGAAAATTAATTGTCGCGATCCGGTGTCGGAGTTCGCCGCGGGGTCGGGCTTGAACCCGGGCGTATCACCGTCGGCGAAAGAACCGGTGCCGGAGTTCTTCCCGGTGTCGGCGTTCGCGTCGGTGTTGCCGTGGGTGTCGGCCGCGGAGTTGCGTCTTCATCGGGCGTTGCGGTCGGCGAAGGACTCGGCGTTGCCGTTGGGCTCGGGGTCGGCGTCGGCGTCCGAAGGTTAGCGTTGGCGTTCGTATTGACGTTCGAATTCGCCGGACGATTCGCGTTGATATTGACGTTCCAGTCGAAGATGTCGTTAAACCCCGTATTGGTGTTCACATTTGTGTTCACATTGGCGAGGTTCGCGTTGACGTTCGTATTCGCATCGGTGCCGCTGCGGGTCAGGAGCCAAAAGCCGCCCGCCCCAAGGGCGATCAAGGCGGTAGTTCCGAGCATCGTAAGAATTACAACAAGTGCCGTGCTCGGGCCCTTTGGCGGCGGTGCCTGAAACTGTGATGCTGCAGGAGCGGCTGCCCGTGGTGCCGGCGGCGGTGTGGTCGGGACGATAATCTTCGGCGGCGGAGCGGGCTGCTCTTCAAAATCATCGTCGTCATCAAAACCCGGCGGCGGAGTTGGCGGCGCGATGTCCCGTTTCTTGCGAATGACGGTAACCTCGCCGGGGTCGTCTTCCTCCGGCGGAGCGGTCAGGGCCTGGCTCGGCATCTCGATGAACTTCGGCTCGGCCTCATCAACGAGCGGCGAGCCGTCCTTCATACAAAAACGCAAGATCTCTTCGTCGTAGCGGGTATTGCACGTCGGGCAATATTTCATAAGCGGATCAATGCCGCCGGACCGCGGCCTTCGTGACTTTCAGGAATATTACCACGTTAAGCACACGTCCCGGAATCGACCCGCACTGTCCACAGCGTTCCGAGGAGTTTAGTTATCTTCGCTTTCTTCATTTTCCTCCTCTTCCTTGTTGAAAAGGTTCGGCATTGAGCGCGTTGCCCCAAGGCTGATGAGGTACGCCTCGACCTTTTCGTCAGCGACCTGGTCGAGCACGTTCTCGCCTTCCTTATCTCGGAGGTGAATGTCCGAACCGGCCTCAACCAGCATCCGCACTTTTTCAAGGTCATCGTCAAACGCCGCATGCATCAGCGCCGTCCAGCCGTTCTCGTCCTTTGCCCGGACGTCGGCACCGGTCTCAAGCATGAGCTTTACAATGTCGGCTTCGAGGTCCTCGGCCGCACGCAAGAGCGGCGTTCTCCCCGTCCGGTTTGCGGCGTTGACATCTGCCCGATTCTCGAGCAGCAGCTTTATCAACTCGGCGGGGGTGTCATCATCAATTCGGAAAAGTACGTTCTCGCCGTTCTCGTTCCTGCGGTCGGCGTTCGCACCGAAGAGGATCAGCCTTCTTGCGATCTCAGTGTGTCCGTTGCGAACAGCGATGAACAGAGCCGTAGAGCCATCCGGTCCCTGCTCATCGGCAAAAGCACCGCGGGCAAGAAGGTCGCCGACCAACTCGAGATCTTCATCATCAACCGCCCTCGCAAGCTCGCTTTCGATCGTCACAACGGTCGTCGTCATAGCAACAGAGCCCATAACGACCAACTCACCGACTTGAAGTTCCAGCGGCTGCATCCGTTCTAAGCCTTCATCGAGCTCGACGTTGGTTATCAGGGCCGTCGCGAAGCCCTCGGCGGTTGACCTGATGGAGTATTTGCCCGCTGGAATCCCTTCGAATCTGTAGGTTCCGTCGTAACCGGAAAGCAATGACCTAATTTCGTTCTCGTCGGGGCCGAGCAAGATCACCCTTGCACCGGGAATGACTGCACCGCTAGAGTCCGTAACCGTTCCCCAGATGACCGCCGTGCCGCTGCCCGAGGGCATTTCCTTATCGATATTGACGGCGATCGCCGTGTCCGTTTGCTGCGGCGTCGTACGCGTTCCGCCTTGGGCGTAGCTCATCGCTGAGAGGCTGAGCGTTGCCCCAACAACACCCGCAGCAAGTGCAGGCGCACGGCGGGCGATCTTATAAAGCCGGCCGCCGATGACGGGCTCTTTCGTCAGCGGATGCTCGACATAACGGACGCAAATATTGCCTCGCGACCGCTTTACGAGCCTCAGTGCCCCCTTTGGTGACATCGCCGAAAGGTCGTTAACGCTCTTCGCACAATGGCTGCAGAAACGCACCCGTTCGTTCCCGAACATCTCGTTCCAGTTCTCGCTGCAAGGTTCGGCTACACGAAGCTTTCGCAGCTTTTCAAATTTAGACATAGGAATACCCCCCACACCGCATTTCGGAGAATGCGTATGAACTCAAGTTAGACAAGTTTTTCTGGTTTTTGTTCCCGCCGTCCGGTACGGCGCGTTCGCGATGAACCGTTAGTGCCGCGGGCCGCGGATTTGGTTGCTCAACCTAAGAAAAAAATTCGCTAACCGTCGCCGATAAATTCGCGGCGGATGTAGTGGTGATACTGTGGGCTCGAAAGCAGTGTGCCCTGCAGTTCCTGCATCAGTTCGGAATCCGGAGAGCCGTCGCGGATGATCGAATCAACAAGCAGAAGCCCCAGATATGGCTGACCGAGTTCATCAAGCCGCGACCGCGGGAACCCGGAATTGCGAAGATAGTAGCCTTGTGCGATGTAAGCTGCGGTTTCGTTATCGAGCCAGGGCAGCCGCGACCGAGCAAGATCGAAAGCTGCGTGGACGGCCTCATGGACCAGCAATGCGTTATAGGCACGCGACCATTCCTGCCCGCGGGCTACGCGAAACACGTTCCATTCGGAATCGTACTGCGCTGTCCCGGGCGGGACGCCGCCTTCCGAGACCGTGATCCTTTCGCCGCGGATCGCCTCGCCGACGCGAAGAAAGCTCGAGGGCTTGACCTCAATGTTCAACCCTGTCGAGCCGCTGAAAGAAAAGCTGATCCGGCTCGTTTGCCGGTCGCCGAGCACCTGAAGCATCTGGCTTTGCAAAGACATGTTGCGGCCTCCTGGCGTAGTGACGCTTTGAGGCGCAACATTCTGTCACAGTTTCGATGCCTTTGGAAGCCTTTATTGCTCCGACGCCCATTTCGGGCTAAACCACTGATGCAACCCACGCAGCGAACGATAGCCACGGCTCCGAATTAGCGATCACCGGCCGGAGCGGCACGGCCGCAACGATCACCGCAACACCCGCGGCGAAAACGCGATTGACCTTGCCGTGCTTAACCGAATGCCAGGCGAGCGCCGCTGAGGCGATCAAGGCCGGCACGCCGAAAGCCCAAAGCATTGCATACTCCGGCGGCACGACCGGGATGCGGAACAGGGCCGCGGGAACGAAGGCGATCGCCGTCAGGAACATCAGGCCCTTGTGCTCGATGGGCCGCTTGCGGAAATAGATCGCCGCCGCGAAGAGCCCGGCAAAGATCACCATATCGCTGACGGGCAGAAAGAAGAAAGAGTGCGGGTTCTCTCCCGGAGGCGCCGCCTGCCGGACAAGCTGGGCATCGACCGCCGTTGCCAGGCCGACCACGATGACCAGGGCCGCAAGCGCAATGCCGACGAGCCCGCTGGTCATATGGATCTTAACGTTCCGCGTTCGGATCAGTGCCGTCTGCATCACGAAGTAAAGCACCCAGGCGGACATAATGATCCCGTGAGCATGCACAAGTGCGTTCGCCACCCGCGGCACATCGAAAAGAAAGCTGAAATAGTACGACTTAAAATAGCCGATAAGGACAATGAGCGGAAAGCCGATCGCTGTCGCTAGGTGCAGCTTTCGCTCCGCCAGACGTGGACTCAAAACCGAAACATTTGCAGCCATAAAAACTCTCCCGCAACCTAACGCGAAAGAGATAAGGGGTTTATATCAGGTATAAATGCTCTGGAAAGATTATTCTGAAACTTTATACCAGCCTTGATGGGCAAAAATTTACTTCTCGTTAAAAGGCAATCTTGAGTCCGAAGATCGGGAGCCGCCGGCCTTCGTTCAGGAATGAGACCTGCGGCTGAAATAGTTCATAATTTGGCTGAACTATCGTTTTATTCTCGGTGACATTAAAAATGTCAACATATGGTGCAAATGACCACCGCCTGAAAACGAACCGCTTTTCGACACGGAGATCGAGACTTGCATAACTCGGCAAACGCAGTGCGTTGATATCTGACTCGTTCACAACTCTCTGAACAATGACCCCAAAGGGAGGAAGGATATCTACAGGTGTCCGCCTTGTGTATGGAAGGCCGCTTGCCAGCCTGTATTTTGCCGCTATGTTGAAACCGTAAAACCGCGTGATCCCGATGAGAGTCAATTGGTGCGGGCGCTCAGTGTCGGAATTCAGTTTGGCTCCGCCTGGTGTGAATCGGCGTTTCGATTCGGTATAGGAATAGGATGCTTGGCCGGAAAAGCGACCGCTCAATGATCTTTGGACCGAAATCTCAATTCCTTTTGCCGTGCCGCTGCCCGAATCGAAATAGTTTCCATCCAAGGCGAAATTCTCGGTCGGTCGGAGCGGCCGCACGATCAGGTCATTGTAGTTTTTATGGTAGGCCTCAAATCTGATGCGTGTATCTGGTCGCGGTGTCCATTCGATCCCGGATATGTAGTGCGACGCCCGCTGCGATCTAAGGCTGCGGTTTTCCGGTGTCAGAGAAAGCACAAATAAGCTCGGCGGCTGGCGATAAACCCCTGCCCCAAAGGTAAGCGAAAGGTTCGGTAACAGAGAGAAACGTGCTCCGAGCCGAGGACTGACCAAGCTCTCTTTTGTGATCCCATACGAATCGAACCGAATGCCCGGCGTTATCGAAAGGCGGGGAAGTGGATTGAAAGTTGCTTGAAAATAACCGTAACCGGAAGCCGTAGTGTTCAAGCGAAGCCTGTTAGATCGCGGATGCGAATTGAATTCCTCCTCAAGCGGAAAAAAAAGCCGTCCTCCGTTTTCAAAAGTAAAAAAATTTGCCTGGTCGAAATAAAGTCCGCCGCCAAATGACAGGTTAAGCCTGCTTGAAGGAGATGTGCTGATATCTTCCTTGATTCCGATCTGAGACTCCCGAAGATCGCGGGAACGCTGTACCAACCTGATAGGAAGTCCGGGCCTTAGAAAAGTACCGTCATTATGTGCTCCGGTCACCCACAATGTCGTTCTGGCCTGGCTCTTCTCGTTGATCCTTGTGGTTAAGGTGGTGCCGAATATCAACCGCTGTGATGTCCGGCGGGTTATGAAACGGTCGCTGCTTCTGGCTATGTTAAGTGCTTCGTCTTCGCCCAACTCAAACGTTTCAAAAAAATTCAATAGCGATATGCTTAGTTTATTGCGCGAAGATAGTTCGTAATCGGCCTTGTTAGTAAAGTCGAGTGTGCGCGGAAATCCGATAATTGCTTCGTCCGAGAGCCCCGCAACATCAAACGCCAGATCTATATAGCTTCGGCGTGCCGAAACCAACCATCCGCCTTGCTTACCCAAAGGGATCTCGGCAGTTCCACCTGCAGTTCCCGAATCGACAAAAAGAACACCCTGAACTCTTTCGCGATTGGCATTTCTAAGATCGATATCCAGCACCGACGAGAGTTTGTCGCCGTAACGCGGCCCAAAACCACCGGCAGAGAATTCGGCTCGCTCAAAGACATCCGGTGCAAGTATCGAAGCCCTTCCTCCGCGATTTCCGTCAAAAGCGTCGGTCAAATAAGTGAAATCCTTTACCGGAACATTATCGATAAATGTCAAATTCTCATCTGGAGTTCCGCCGCGCACAATAAGATCCGCGAACTCACCCGAAGCCGCGGTTACCGATGGGAGAGAATTAAGAGCCCGAAGCGGATCACCCGCTGTCCCCGGTGTACTCCTCAGGTCTTCTCGGCCAAGCACATAGTTGCTTACAGGTTGTTCCGGACTTACGGCAAAATTGTCGCTCTTGATGACTACGCTGTCAGTAAGCAGTATATCGACCGGAATATTCAAGACCGTTATCCTTCCCCCGACAACTTCGACCCTGTTTACTACAACAGAGGTAAATCCGGTTTGTTCGATTAAGACCTCATAAATTCCCGAGCTAGATTCTAAACGAAACTCGCCTTTTTCGTCTGTTTTGGATTCAGAGACGACCTTGCCGCCGCTGACAAGTGCCGTGCGCACATCCGTTAGCGGTTGCCCGGTATTTCGTTCTGTTACGCGGCCAGAAACGATTCCATTAGCGGACTGTGCAATGGAATGATCGGAGTAGAACAAGAAAAGAAGGAGCAAAGAAAGAACTTTGAGAGAAGTTTTCAAGTTGTGATCCTCCGGAGTGGCAGATTTTTTTGAGATCGAGTGGCTTTAAGATTAACGAAACAATTCATAGGTTGCCTGACCGCCGGTTAATTCTAATAATGGAGATCGCGGTGCGACGAATGTATTTACGGTATTTAAGAAATAGCTGTATGGGCGATCCAAGATCAGGCCTCATTCGCATTCTGCAGAATGCCTATTCGGGCGAGGTGGCAGCCGCGTATGCCTATCGCGGGCATTGGAAGTCGCTCAAGGACAGCCCGGAAAGGAAACAGATCAAGCGGATAGAGGAAGAGGAATGGGACCATCGCCGACGTGTTGGCGAGTGGCTTGAAAAGCTCGGGGCGAAGCCCAAACCGGCGCGCGAAAAGATCTTTTGGACGATCGGCCGCACGCTCGGCGTGACCTGTCACATATCGGGCTGGTTCATGCCGATGTACTTCGCCGGCCGGCTCGAAAGTAAGAACTCGGTCGAATACGAGGACGCCGCGAAGTTCGCGAAAGAGTTAGGAATGAGCGACTGCGTATCCGA
>JAHBSL010000003.1 GCA_019639135.1 Acidobacteriota bacterium | reverse complement strand
ACTTGGAATGATGAATCAGAACGATGGGCACTGGCCCAAAACAACTTGGTTATACGATATTGCGATTCTTGCTTTGTTGTACTGCTCAAGAACTTGCGTGAACAGCAATTTCGCCCTGACCGCTCCGAGCATTGCGAGATACCGCCCGTGATCCCCACGCGAACGAAAGATCTTCTTCCGGCCGTTGCCTCACACGACCAAACAATAAAACCCGGCCTCAACCCCCAACCGAATTTCTCTTGCCATCTCACACCCCCAAGGTCTAAAATTGCACAACCAAGCGGAAAGAACTGCCTTACCGCAGGCTCGACCCTGTTTCTTTCTCGTTTTTTTATTACCCTAGTATCCTAAGTTGCTTGCTGATGAAGGAGGATGTTGTGGGCAGTGCCTACGCGAACGTAAAACTTAGACCGGTTCGATTTGGTTTCCTAGTCCCATACGGAGACACTGAAAAGCTCCGCGAAGCTATTCGAATAAACTCATTTCTATGGGGAGGAATCTACAATCCTATTATTCCAACATTCAACGAGGTCCCCAGGAGGTTTCCTCCCCATTTGAAGAATCAGATACGGAATGAGAACTATATTAGAAACCACCTCGACGTGTACGAGCCGGACTTTCTAGTTGTTTTTGAGGACTCCATTGAATTCGATTCGAAAATATGTAACGTACCATTGCTTGCATTGAAGGACATATTCATAGGGTTCGAAACATGGAATCGGCCGCACTATGGCATAGGTACATTTGAAATCCTGAACCATATCGCGCGCTATGAGTATAAGTATGTAGAAAGAAATCCCAGGCGGTTTGTCGTTCCTAAGTATTCGGGTAAGTATGCTCTTTTTCTTGCCAGTGTTTTCGGTGAGTGGTCTGCAGACATCCTTGAAAGTTTCGAAAATGGCTATGCGCAGTTCCTTGGTAGCGAACGCCCTGAAGTCTCAATTGACGATTTCACAGATTATTTTGAACAAGGGACTTTATACCCCAGCCGCATGACAGCCTACACGGTCAATGTTCGAGGCGCTTCCGAATGCATTCTGTTTTTAGATGCGACTAATTTTATTGACATAGTGCATTATTGGAACCTTCGGGCACTTGGCTTCCACGTTATACCGATTGCAAAGCAAGATACGAAATCTAGTTCAATGCGAGACTTTGTTATACGAGCTGTGGAGCGCAACTTTCGTCCTTCTAATTATCCCGGGTCGTGGTGTATCACCGCGTATGAAAGTTCTAGCACACCGTTTCTCTCGTCACCGGCTGAGGATTATTTTGCCGAAATTGGGATCCCCTTCCGACAGCCAATTAAAGATGGGGAGAGCTCTAAGGATAAAGTCATCTTTAGCTACTTGCCGCTAGTCGGAGACGAGGCGTTCGAACGCAACTTTCGGCCGAGTGTGAATCGACCAATAGCAAAGGAAGCCCGGTTTAGATTTGCGGACACTCCTCGATTAGAGATTAGACTTCCTAATCCCGAATTTCTGCATTCAGGAATTCGCAGTGCCGCATACGCGAACGATATTGACCTTACTCTGCATCACGACAGGGAACTTATGGCCGAAGCAATACCCGAAGGCGACCGCGTGATGGCGGTCGCACTAGATGGGTTTAATTTTCCCGACTTCCGTTTTCGAGCTGGAAAAATAACTTATCTAGCAACTTTCGCTGACGAAACGTTGGTACTGAAACCACCAAAGGCGGAGGATATCTTCTTTCGTTGGTTTCAGAACTCTAGTTTTGATACGAACTTGTCACCAGCCGGACGGATCGGCAAGCAAATGCTTAGAAGTCTTGGCGGAATTAATGGAATATGGCTTTTGAGAAATAAGCAGATGTTTGATTTGCTCCACAATGATTTCCGAAAGGGGAATCTAAACCAAAGTGAGGACGAACAACGACCGGTAAGAATCGAATCCAAACCGGTCAGCTATAAAAACCTTATCGGAAAGCTCAAGAAAATCTCCAATACGCGAGAAGCTTTCTGGCGACGTTCAGGGGACAATCTTCTTCAAGAACTTATAAAAGCCAACGTCATTCAACTTGGTGTCGAGCTAAATTGCACGTTTTGCAATCAACCGTCGTGGCATTCAATTGACGATTTAGACTATCAGATAAAATGTCCGAACTGTCTTGAAGTAATTGATCTACCAACGTATGCTCCGGATAAGCAACTTATTTGGGCTTATAGAACTATCGGCGCATTTAGTCCAGCGACAAGTGATTACGGATCATACTCCGTTTTGCTGACGCTCGGATTCTTCAGCAGGACGCTAAATCGACGTACGACCCCAATTTTCGGACTCGAAATTTGGCCGAAAGCCGAAAAACAAAGTTCGGATAACAAAACGGAGTCCGACCTTGCCCTATTTTTTTGCGACGATTCTGTATTTGTAAAACGGCCTGATCTTATTTTTGCCGAATGCAAGACCTACAATAAGCCGTTTTCTGAGAAAGATATTAGTACTATGACGCAGCTTTCAGAGCGATTCCCCGGTTCTTACCTTGTTTTCTCAACGCTTGAAACTCAACTTGATGCAAAAGAGAAAAAGCTAATAAGGGCGTTTAGCAAACAGCTTGGCAAAAAGGATCCAAGTTATCTCGGGACAAAGCTGTTGATTTTGACTGGCACCGAATTATACTCGGAGAAAAAGCCGCCATATTGTTGGGAAGGAACGCTAGACAATATACCTGAGCACGCACACGCGATCTTGATGAACAGGCACCTGCTCGGTCTTTGCGAGTTAACGCAAAAGATATACTTGGCTGATTGAGTTCTGACAGCCGCCAGAATATGAAAGCGAAGCCATAGAAATAGTCTGTGTCGAAAGTTGTGGAATTGAAGTTTCGCATCCTTGTTAGGTTTTCCGCGGTAAAACATCGGGGTTAGGCCAGCGATATTGCGATTCTTGTTTTTTTACTTCTCAAGAAAAGCCGTCGCCTCCCGTACAGGCGAACTATTGATGGTCTCGCGGGTGGCTACCTCTTCTTTCGTTTTCGGGTGGCGACGGAGATGGTTTTGGCGAGGGACAGGTAGAGGGTGTTGCCGGCGAGGTCGGGGGGTGATGAATTTTCGGGTCGAGTCCACCTCGATGTTGAAGTGGCGGCAGAAGGGGGCGGCGTTGATCCGCCAGCCGCAGCTATCGGGCATGACGGGAAATGCCTCGGCTTGGCGCGCGTCTGCGGGTTCGATGGCGATCAGGTCGCGGGCTCGGCTGTAGCTGAGCCGGACGGCCGCGGGCCTGCCCATCGCCGCGTACATATTTCGGTTTAGTCGGATCAGCTTCTGCGGGGTGATGGTCACATGGAGCCGCCGGGCGATCGCTTCATTTGGCCCGCCGAGGAACGTTTCAGAATCTCTGCCGATCTTCATAAGACACGCTTCGCGGCCGAACGTCAGTCACCCGCCGTTCGGCCGTTGTCTTATAGATAGCACAACGGTGCATCTGCGGTCAAGGAAAATTTGCGAAGTGCACGGTTGAAATTTGTCGTTCTCTGACGCGTCTCATTGAACTCGTCGTTTTTGCCCGTTTTGCCCGAAGTTTGGTTATTCGCCAGGAAAAACGCGTCACCGGAGACCGAAAACGCGTCACCGGGAAATAAAAACGGGTATCCGGCGGCAAAATCGCCCGTTTCCAGATACCCGGTTGTGTTTTTGTTTCGTGTAGCCAGCTAAAGCAGGTACTCAAAACGACGGGCTGAAGCCCGCACTCTGAACTCTGCAACTTCCGCTAGACGTCAAGGTTCTTCACATCCAGGGCGTTGTCTTCGATGAACTTGCGGCGGGGTTCGACCTGGTCGCCCATTAGGACGGTAAAGAGCCCGTCGGTCTCGACGCCGTCCTCGATCGTCACTTGAAGCAAAGTTCGTTTCTCGGGGTCCATCGTCGTCTCCCAGAGCTGTTCGGGGTTCATCTCGCCGAGGCCCTTGTACCGCTGGATCGAAAGGTCCTTTTTGGCGAGTGCCGTCACCTTTTCGAGCAGGAGCTCGCGGGTCGGCACCTCTTCGGTCTTGCCGTTCTCACCGAGCATGAAAGGACCCGGATAGTCGGCATCGAGATCGCGTTTTAGCTCGACCGCTTTCTGAAACTCGACGTAGCTCGCCATGTTCCAGTCGAAAATTGTCTTGGTGCCGTTCGGGTAGTTTACCTCGATCTCCCAGAGCCCGTGTTCGAGGTCCGGGATCAGTTCGGTCGAGAAACCGGCAGCGGCGACCGTCGCTTCGACCTCGGCCATAAGCGCTTCTTCGGAAAAGACCTTTTTGAGCCGGACTTTGTGCTTGTTGAGCACGCCCAGGCGGCCGGCAAAAGCCTCAAGGATCGCGCCGAGCAAGGCTTCATCGTGCCCGAGACGGCGGGCAAACCGCTGCGCATATCGCTGATGCTCGATGGTGTTTTCGAGCATTTTGGTAAGCTGCCGCCCCTCAAGCGAGCCGCCATTGGCGCTGACCACGAGGTCGGTCGTCCCCTGACGCATAAGGTAACGGAACATCGACTTTTCGTCCTTGATGTATTCTTCCTTGCGGCCCTTCTTGACCTTATAGAGCGGCGGCTGTGCGATATAAACGTAGCCGCCCTCAACGAGCTCCGGCATCTGCCTGTAAAAGAATGTAAGCAGCAGCGTGCGGATGTGGCTGCCGTCAACGTCGGCGTCCGTCATCAGGCAGATCTTATGGTAACGGAGCTTTGAGACATCGAAATCGTCCTTGCCGATGCCGGTGCCGAGCGCGGTTATCAGCGCCTTGATCTCACCATGGCCGAGCATCTTGTCGAACCGCGCCTTTTCGACGTTAAGGATCTTACCCTTGAGAGGCAGGACGGCCTGGTTCTTGCGGTCGCGGCCCTGCTTTGCCGAGCCGCCAGCCGAATCGCCCTCAACGATGTAGATCTCAGAGAGTGCCGGGTCTTTCTCCTGGCAATCGGCGAGCTTACCGGGCAGGCCCGAACCGTGCATCGCGCTTTTGCGGACTATCTCGCGGGCCTTGCGCGCGGCCTCGCGGGCGCGTGCGGCAT
This sequence comes from Acidobacteriota bacterium, assembly GCA_019639135.1. Lineage (GTDB taxonomy): Bacteria > Acidobacteriota > Blastocatellia > Pyrinomonadales > Pyrinomonadaceae > OLB17. Next base: position 264,710 of record JAHBSL010000003.1, on the reverse strand, counting down.
CGACCGCCTTGCCGACGACTTTTTTCGCCACCGAAGGGTGCTGCTCGAAATAGTCGGCCAGCTTTTCGTTAAGGAAAGATTCGACCGGCCCTTTGACCGGCGAATTGAGCTTGCCCTTCGTCTGGCCCTCGAACTGCGGCTGCGGGATCTTTACGGAAATGACCGCGACCAGACCCTCGCGGACGTCATCGCCCGAGAGCGTGACCTTCGCGTTCTTGGTCAGCCCCGAGCTTTCGGCGTAGTTGTTAATGGTCCGGGTGAGTGCCCCTCTAAGGCCCGAGAGGTGCGTTCCGCCATCGACGGTATTGATGTTGTTAGCAAACGAGAAGATCTTTTCGTCGTAGCTGTCGTTATACTGCATCGCGATCTCGATCGAGAGATCGTCGGCTACGTGCTCGAAGTAGATCGGCTCGTCATGGAGCGGGCTTTTATTGCGGTTAAGATGCTTTACGAATTCCGCTATGCCGCCCTTGTAATAGAATTCGTGCGACTTCTCCGGTTCTTCGCGTTCGTCCTTGATCGAAATGCGAATGCCTTTATTGAGGAACGCCTTTTCGCGGAGCCGCTCCGAGAGCCTTTCAAAGCTGTAAACCGTCGCTTCGAAGATATCGGCATCGGGCTTGAAGGTGATCTTTGTTCCGCGCTTCTGCGTCGTTCCGGTCTCCTTGAGCGGTGCGACCGGAATGCCGACCTGGAATTCCATCTCGTGCGTTTTGCCGTCGCGCCAGATCTCAAGCTTGAGCCACTCTGAGAGAAAATTGACGCACGAGACACCGACGCCGTGGAGGCCGCCCGAGACCTTATATGAATTGGAGTCGAACTTGCCGCCCGCGTGGAGCACGGTCATCACGACCTCTGCTGCGGAGCGGCCTTCCTGTTTATGTATATCGGTCGGGATGCCGCGGCCGTTATCGACGACCGTGATCGAGTTGTCCATGTGAATGGTAACTTCGATCGTATCGCAATAACCCGCAAGGGCTTCATCTACCGAGTTATCGACCACCTCGTAAACAAGGTGGTGAAGCCCAAGGTCCCCGGTCGAACCGATATACATTGCCGGACGCTTTCTGACGGCGTCGCGGCCTTCTAATACTGTGATGGCATCTGCCCCGTATTCTGTTTTTGGTATAGCCAAAGTTTTAACGACCTCGATCTAGAGATAAGTGCTTTTTGTTCTATTTTCGATCTAAAAGTTCGTGCGAGACACTACGTTCAAGATGCGGTAAATAAGCGAGGTTTCAGGCCTCTTAAACAATACATAATTATAGCATTTCTAAAGGGGTTAGTGTAGTGGCGAGCGGCCATCAAACAGCCGATCTGGCGGCACTTTCGGCACCACCCGCGGCGATCCTGAAAATTGCTGCCGAAGCCCCGAATTCATTGACAAATGCGGCCTTTGAGGTGGTCACGAATGTCTGACTCCGGCCCTTGAGAAATTCGAGCAGGCTGCCGATTCGTTTGAAGTCGAGCTCGGCATCGAGGTCGTCGAGCAAAAGGAGCGGATATTCGCCCCGCGTGGCGCGGAAAACCTCCAGATTCGCGAGTAGCAGCACGAGCATTGCGCTCCGCTGTTGGCCCGAAGATCCGAATTTCCGGATATCGTGCCCGTCGAATGTGATCTCAAGCTCATCGCGGTGCGGGCCGATCAAGGCCCGGCCGGCGACGACCTCAGCCTGAACGCGCATCCGCAGCCGCTCGGCGAGCAGAGCCTCGTAGTCCGAAAGGTCGCCCTTGCCCTCAAGCGATGAAACATAGCGAAGCTCAACGTCCTCATTGCCGAAAAGCCGGTTTTCGAGCGCAGAATTGAGCCTTTCGACGATACGCACCCGTCCGCGATAAACACGGCCGGCGAGCGAAACAAGCTGTTCGTTCCATGGCTCAAGCAACTCGGCCGCCTTTTCGAGCGGGTCGCCGCGTTCGGCGATGGACTGCAGCAATGCATTTTTTTGCTTTAGGGTCCGGGCGAGATCGCGAAATGCCTGAACAAAGGGCGGATGAACGGCAATGATGCTCTCATCAAGGAAACGCCGGCGTGCCTCGGGCTGGCCTCGGACGACCTCGAGCGAATCGGCATTGAAGACGAAAGAGTGCATCTCCTCCGAGTAGCGGGCATGAGTTTCGCGCTTGCCGTTGATCGAAAAACTCTTTATATTCTTTTCTATAGTGACCTGAAGGTCACGAGCTATACCTTCGGACTGGCGTACACGCCCACGGATGATCGCCAGTTCTTCCCCAAAACGAATGGTTTCCTGCAATTTCGCTGTCCGGAAGGATCGGGTCGTGGAAAGTAGGTTTATCGCCTCGAGCCAGTTCGTTTTGCCTTGGCCATTGTCGCCAATTAGGACGTTTAGTCCGTCCCCCCAATCGATCTTTCCGGCTAGGTTGCGAATGGCCCGGGCCTCGAGATTCTCGAGCAGCATAGGCAAATTTTAGCACGCCGGCCGACAATTGGGCTTCCCGGCCCGTTCGGAAGAATATTTTCAGGTTTCTGGAAGCTGAAGCCATTGGGTTTTTTTTAAACTAGGAACGTTAAACGTTCTTAAACTAGAGAAAACACTACGGACTCTCAAAAATGCGTTTCGCCTCAATTCTGATGCTCTTGCTGCTCGTTGCCGCCGGTGCCTCCGCGCAGCAGCAGTTGCGCATTGGAAATCCGGCGCCTGAGTTCACGGCTCAGTCGCTTGAGGGCGGCGTTTTCGACTCTAAGCAGCTTCAGGGCAAAGTTGTCGTAATGACCTTTTGGTCGACCCGCTGTGCCGTTTGTCACAGCGAGATACCGAAGCTCAACCAGCTCGTCGAGCGTTACCGCGGAAAGGATGTGGTCTTTCTGGCGTTGACGATGGAAAACAACGTTCGCATCGAGCCGTATCTACGGAAGAACCCGTTCACCTTTAACATCATACCGAACAGCTTCGGCGTGTTGCTCAAGTTTGCGGATATGGACGCCGGCGGACGCGTGAATATGGGTTACCCGGCGCATTTTCTGATCAGCCGGTCGGGCAAGATAGCCCATCGGACCGATGGTTTCGACAAGGCCTCGAACCTCGACGCACAGATACAAAGAATTCTCGCTTCCGAATAGGAGGCACCAAGTTCTCTCTTTACTCCTTGAAGTCCGGTTGTTGGGGAACGGCCGGACATTTTTTTCTTTGCCGGGTGGGCATTCGGTTCGGCCTATCTGTGACAATAGGAGTTGTCCGCGTGCTCGATTTACGCTATATTCTCATTTCGCCCGCAACAGCCGGAGGGGTAGCCTAATTGGTAAGGCAGTAGTCTTGAAAACTACCGCGAGAAATCGCTTGCAGGTTCGAGTCCTGTCCCCTCCGCCATCTCCTTTCAAGCCGTTCGAAACCGAAAATTGTTGACCCCGCTGAAGAATTAGGGTAACTTGGCAAATGAATGATGGTTCATTCAGTCGTTTGCCCCGGTTTGGGCAGCTCATTTCTTTCGCCTAATGTCACGGATCCCGAAAAACACTGCGGCGGCCCGCACGGCCGTCACCGATAAACGCAACGCTATCCACCGTGCGGCGGTCGAGGTCTTTGCCGCGAAAGGCTACTTCAATTCAAAGGTCGCCGATATAGCTTCCGCAGCAGGTGTTGCCGACGGCACGGTCTATCTCTATTTCAAAAGCAAAGAAGAGATCCTGCACTACATCTTCGACCGGGCGATGGAAGAGTTCATCGGGGACGGGCTCCGCGAACTGGCCGAGATCGAGGCTCCTGCCGATAAGCTCCGGCGCGTTGCCGAGCTTCACCTCGAACGGCTCGGGGCGGACCGCGAACTGGCCGTGGTGTTTCAGGTAGAGCTTCGCGGCTCGACAAAGTTCATGAGCGAATTCTCGCGAACCGGGTTCGCAAAGTATCTGGACATAATCAAGAAAACGGTCGAAGAGGGTCAGAAGGAGGGCAGTTTTCGAAAGGACATCAAGCCGGTCGTTGCGGCTAAGATCTTCTACGGTGCGCTGGATGAGATGGTGACGAACTGGATACTCTCAAAGCGCTCGTACCCGCTCCGCCCGATGGCTGATGAAGTAATGAAGATATTTCTGGGAGGTATTGCGGCCAAGTGACCATCTCGCTCGAAACCGGAATTCATTCACCGCGGCGGAACACCGGCCGCGGACTGCCGCTTTTTCCCGATGAGCCGCGGACGCTAAGCGGGCTCTTTGAGTATGCGGCGGCGAAAAAGGCCAGGCCGGATGCTCTCCGCTACCGGACGCGGGACGGCTGGGTGGCTATCTCGTCGGGCGAAATGCTCGAGCAAGCTGGAAACATTGCGCTCGGGCTTTATTCGCTAGGCCTGAGGAAAGGCGACCGCGCGGCGATCCTTGCCGCAAATTCCCCGTGGTGGACGCTGGCCGATGCGGGCTGCCAGTTCGCGGGTGTGATCGACGTTCCGATCTACACGACGCTTGCTCCGGCTTCGATCGAGTACATCCTGAACGATTCTGGCGCCAAGGCGATCTTCATTGACTCGAGCGAGGCGTTCGAGCGGATCGCCGAAATTTTTCCTAAATGTCCTCAGCTTGAGCACGTTGTCTTCTTTGACGCGGCCGCTGCCGAGCGGCATTCAGCGATCGACCTCACCCGGTTAGAGATAAGCGGTGCTGAACTCCGCACCGACGAACCCGAGTTGTTGCCCAAGCTTGAGGCCGAGGCCGACCCCGAAGATGTAGCGACGCTTATCTACACCAGCGGGACGACCGGCGAGCCGAAGGGCGTGATGCTGACTCACACATGCATTCTTTCGAACGTGATCGATGCTGGTGAGAAGTATTCGTTCACGCCGGCGGATTCGTGCCTTTCCGTCCTGCCGCTCTCGCACATCTTTGAACGCTCGGCAATGTATCTCTACATTTTCAACGGGATATCGGTCAGCTTTGCTCGTTCGATCGAAAAGGTCCCGGAAGACCTTGCCGAGGTAAGGCCGACGATACTCGTCGGTGTGCCGCGCATCTTTGAAAAGGTCTATGCCAAGGCAAAGCTGAAAGCAGCCGAAAGCGGCGGTCTTAAGGAGAAGATCTTTGATTGGGCGATCGCCGTTGCGAAGGAATATGCCCTGCTCAATGAAAGCGATGCGAATACCCCATTAGGTTTGAAGCTCAAGCACTCGCTTGCCGACCGTCTGGTCTATTCAAAGCTCCGTGACTTTTTTGGCGGACGGCTACGCGCCTGCATCACAGGCGGAGCGGCACTCTCAGACGACATTTATCTCATCTTTACGGGAGCCGGGATCCCAATAATGCAGGGTTACGGCCTGACCGAGACCTCGCCCGTGATCTCGTCCAACAACCCGTTCGACATCCGGCTCGGCACGGTTGGAAAGCCGATCCGCAATGTTCAGGTCCGAATCGCCGAGGACGGCGAGATCGAGGCGACAGGCCCGGGCGTAATGCTCGGTTATTACCGCAAAGAGCAGGCCACACGCGATGCCTTTACCGAGGACGGCTGGTTCCGGACCGGCGACATCGGCGAGATAGATGAGGACGGCTTTCTGCGGATAACCGACCGCAAGAAGGAGCTATTCAAAACTTCGGGCGGAAAATACATCGCGCCGTCGCCGATCGAGCAGATGCTCAAATCGTCAAAGTTCATCAATCAGGCCGTGGTCGTCGGAAACGAGCGAAAATTTGTTGCGGCGTTGATCGTACCTAATTTCGACATGCTTGCCTCCTATGCAAAACACAAGGGCCTTGAGATCTCTGGCCCGGAGGAGTTCGTCTCGCACCCCAGGATCATCAACCTCTTCGAAAGGCAGATCGCCTCTGCAACAGAGGGCCTTGCTCGGTTTGAGACGGTGAAGCGGTTCGCCTTGTTGACCGAAGAGCTTACGGTCGAAGGCGGCGAGATGACACCGACGCTTAAGGTAAAGCGCCGGGTCATCGATGAAAAATACGCTGATGTGATCGAAAAACTTTACGAAGAAGAATAAACTTTGCTAGAAGGAACGGATCGGGATCGGTACCCGGTTCGGCAGGCCCACGACGACATCGTAGAGAATATCCGCGAAGCTCTTCTTTGCCTTATCGACCTCTACGATGTCAAAGGGCTGAAGCATAACGTCCTTTTGGTCTCCTCGCTTGATCGCGTCGTAATTTGCGACCAGCACTTCGGGATCGACCGATCCCGGCTTTCGCCGATAGATCTTGATGTCCTTTGTCTTCGCTTCGCGGGTGATGCCGCTTGCCATTGCTATCGCCTGCATCAGCGGCAGTCCGCCTTCGGGAATGCTCAGCTCGCCCGGTTTCAGCACTTCACCAGTTACGTAAACCGGCGAGGCCTTTTGGACGATGATGATGTCGCCGGGAAGTATCTCGGGGTTCGATTCCTCGCGGCCCTGCCGAAGGCTCGCAAGGCTATACATCCGCGAAGGCACCTCGGCACCCGAGGTGCTCCAATTCTCTTTTGCCTCTGAACACATCGGCGGCCGCGTACGGAAGACCTGGATCATTCCGCCGCTCTTTTCGGTTTCACCGCCGGCAAAGGAAATGAGTTCGAGAAGATAGGCACGGCGTGTAAGATTTACCTGCTGCTGCTGCCGGACCTCGCCATAGATGCTGACCGGCGGGCGGCTGTTCCGCTGCGTTACGCGGAGGCTGAGCTGCGGCGTACGCAAATAGCGCGTTAGGAGCTTTACGACATCGGCACGCAGGTCGCGTTCCGTCTTGCAGCGAGCGACGATCGGCTCATCGAAGAACGGCACTTCGATCTTGCCGTCCTCATCAACGGTTGCCACGAAATCGAACTGCGGCTCGCCGAGCACCTTGCCGGTGATCTCGTCTCCGGGCCCGATAAGGTAGCCCTGCGGGCCGTCCGCCGGTTCCGGAACCTGGGCCGCGGCGGCAAGGCCGAGCGTTAATATCGGTAAGAGCGAAAGGGCAAATTTCTTGAACATCATACTTCTCCGGCCGTTTTCACCGACCCTCAGACTATCTTATAACCCGATTCGATTCAATTTTCCGCCCTTGCCGTTGCCTTTTGTTGTGTTTACCGCGTTGTAACAAACCCGACTCCGGCGCTTGCACCTTGGGGCCAATCGTTTCAAAGTATTAGTGTTTCCCCCGAATTTTCGGTTCCTTAACGTGAAAGAGAACTATCGCGAAAGATTGTGGTATCTCCGGCGGCCAACGCAGGTGGCGGCGGACCTTGTCGTTATGACGGTCGCGTTCTTTCTTGCGTATCTGCCGGCGATCAATATCCAGCTCGGCGAGTTCTACTTCAATACGGCTCTTAGCCAACTGCCGCTTGTCATTCTTGTCCAGTTCTCTTCGCTTTTCCTTACCGGAGCATATTCGATCCTCTGGCGTTACATAAGCATCGAGGACCTCAAGGTCTTTCTCTGGGCGGCGGCGATCTCGGGTACCGTGCTTATCCTCTTCCGTTTTTCGCTGAGCTTTGCCGAGTTTCCGCTCTGGCAGGTGCCGATCTCGGTGATCCTGATCGACACGGTGCTCGCATTCGGCGGCTTGCTTGCGCTGAGGATCAGTCGCAGGTTCATTTATGAGCTCGGCGAAAAGCGAACGCTGCTCGTCCCGCACCGCCGGATGAAGCGAAAACCGGCTCTCGTCGTCGGAGCCGGGCGAACCGGAGCGGCACTTGCAAAAGAGGTCGTCGGCCGCTCGGATTCGCGGCTCCTGCTTCGCGGCTTTGTTGACGACGACCGCCGCAAACAGGGCGGCAGCGTCAGCGGCATCAAGATACTCGGAACAACGCACGACCTTCCGCGGCTCGTCGAAGAACTTGACGTCGAAGAGGTCGTCATCGCTATCGACCAGGGCAACGGCAAAGATCTCCGCCGGATTCTCGAGATCTGCCGCTCGATACCGGTCAAGGCGCAGATGATCCCGAATCTCAATGAGATAGCCCAGGGAAAGATCTCGATAAACCGCATCCGCGATGTCGAGATCGAGGACCTTCTCGGTCGCGACCCGGTAAAGCTCGACGAAAGCAACTTGCACGAGTTTCTCTCGGGCAAGGTCGTTATGGTGACCGGTGCCGGCGGGTCGATCGGTTCGGAGCTTGTCCGCCAGATCGCCCGCTTCAAACCGAAAGAGGTGCTGCTGGTCGAAAGGGCCGAGTTCAATCTTTTCACCATCGAACGCGAGGCCCGGATCGACCTGCCCGAGCTTCGGACGCGGCCGCTGCTCGCCGATGCCGGTGATGAAGCGCGGATGCGCGAGCTTTTCGAGCGGCATCGGCCCACGGTCGTCTTCCACGCAGCGGCACACAAGCACGTGCCGATGATGGAAGCGAACCCGATCGAAGCCGTCACAAATAACATCTTTGCAACGCTTAACGTTGCCTCGCTTGCCGGCGAATTCGGCGCAAGCCATTTCGTGCTTATTTCGACCGACAAGGCCGTCAACCCGACCTCGGTAATGGGCGCTTCGAAGCGCGTTGCGGAGATCGTTGTTCAGGACCTCAGTCGCCGGTACAAGACGCGGTACACCTCGGTCCGCTTCGGCAATGTGCTCGGTTCAGCGGGCTCGGTCGTGCCGATCTTTCGCGAACAGATCCGCCGCGGTGAGCCGATAACGGTAACGCATCCGGATATGACGCGTTACTTCATGACCATCCCCGAGGCATCGCAGCTCGTGCTTCAGGCCGGGGCACTCGGCGAGGGCGGCGAGATATTCATCCTCGACATGGGTCAGCCGGTCCGCATCGTTGACCTTGCGGAGGAAATGATCCGCCTCTCGGGGCTGATGCCTTATGAGGATATCGACATCGTATTCACCGGGGCTCGGAAGGGCGAGAAGCTCTTCGAGGAACTCGAGATCACCGGCGAGAATCTGCTCAAGACCCGGCATCCGAAGATCTTCATCGGCAAGATCGCGGCTTACACGGAGGATCAGGTCGCCGAGATCGTCGAACGCTTTCGGCGTTCGGTCGAGCTTAGGAACGAGGCCGAGATCCGAAGAGTGCTCGCCGACGTGCTGCCAGAGGCATCACTGAGCGGCACTGAGCCCACCGATTCCGAAAGCGAAGAAGAGGCCGAACCCGGCAAGGCTTTTGCCCAACCCGGTAAGCTCGGGCTGGCCGGTAAATGACCCTGCAATTATGTCGATTCTTGTTACCGGCGGCGCCGGCTATATCGGAAGCGTGACGGTCGAGGCCCTCAGGAGACGCGGACAAAAAGTCGTCGTTATTGATAACCTCGTTTACGGCCACCGCAATGCGGTCGATGCCTCGGTGCCGTTTTACGAAGGCGACATAGGAGATAAAGAGCTCGTCTCCCGGATAATTGCCGAACATTCCGTTACAGCCTGCATGCATTTTTCCGCATACGCCTACGTCGGCGAATCCGTTCAGCAGCCGCAGAAATATTTTCAAAACAACGTCCGCCAAACGCTTGACCTGCTCGATGTCCTGCTTGAGCATAACGTAAAACAGATCGTTTTCTCATCCACATGTGCGACCTACGGCGAGCCGCAATGCACGCCGATAGACGAGCAGCACCCGCAGCAGCCGACCAACCCTTACGGCTGGTCAAAGCTGATGATCGAACGCGTTCTCGAGGCTTACTCGGCGGCGTATGGGCTTCGTTACGTGGCACTGCGCTACTTCAATGCTTCGGGTGCGACCGCGACGCGAGGCGAAGATCATTTTCCCGAGACGCATCTGATCCCGCTTGTGCTTTTTGCCGCTTTGGGCAAGCTCTCGCACATCTCGGTCTTTGGCACCGATTACCCGACGCCGGACGGCACGGCCATTCGTGACTACATCCACGTCAGCGATCTTGCCGAGGCACATCTGCTTGCTCTTGATCATCTTGATAACGGCGGCGGCTCGGACGCTTTCAACCTTGGCAACGGCAGCGGGTTTTCGGTCAATGAGGTCATCGCCGCCGCACGAAGCGTGACCGGCCGCGAGATAAACGTAGCAAACGCCCCACGGCGGCCCGGCGACCCATCAAAGCTGATCGCCAATGCCGAAAAGGCGGTAAGGATACTTGGCTGGCAGCCGAAGATCACGGGAATCGAAGAGATCATCGCCTCGGCTTGGAAATGGCACACCGAGCACCCTGAGGGTTATAAGTAGAGTATTTATCGATAGCAACATGTCGTGCAAGAATTTCAATTGAACGATGCGATCGAAGAACGAACCTCTCTTTGTTAACTTTGTGCAAAAGCTTTGTGAGCTTTGTGGTTGAAAGCCAGTTAAAACATAAAGGCCGCAATGGATTCGCACAAAGAGCACAGAGGATGCGTCGTTCGAGACCGCTAGTGCCCGTCGAGTGCAGTTAATTGCTTGTTCTATAGGCGTAAGTCAGGTTTTTCTCCGGCAAAAGTTATGAGTACCGAACCACGCATCGTCAAGCCCCGCATTTCCGCAAAAGCGGCGAGCTTTACCGAATCCGTTATCCGCGAGATGAGCCGCGAGGCGGCGAAATACGGCGCCGTCAATCTCGGGCAGGGGTTTCCCGATTGGGCCGCACCGGAGGACATCAAACAAAAGGCGATGGAAGCCATCGCGGCCGACCATAACCAGTACGCGATCACTTGGGGCGTCAAGCCCTTTCGCGACGCCATCGCGGCGAAGACGAAGTGGTTTCTCGGGCTTGATATCGACCCCGAGGCTGAGATCACCGTCACATGCGGCTCTACCGAAGGAATGATCGCGGCGATGCTCGCGACCGTAAGCCCCGGCGACGAGGTGATCCTTTTCGAGCCCTTTTACGAAAACTATGCGCCGGACGCCATTCTCTCCGATGCCGTCCCGGTCCACGTCCCGCTCTATCGCCGCGAGGGAACCTTTTCCTTTGACCGCGAAGAACTCCGGGCGGCGTTCAGCGAACGGACGAAGGCGATCATCATCTGCAACCCGAACAACCCGACCGGCAAGGTCTTCTCCCGCGACGAGATGGAGTACATCGCCGGGCTGTGCCGTGAGTTTGACGCGCTCTGCTTTACCGACGAGATCTACGAGCACATCACCTACGACGACCCCGCGACCGGCCGGCCCCGCGAGCACGTTTCGATGGCGACGCTCCCGGGCATGCGCGAACGTACGGTGGTTGTGAATTCGCTCTCAAAGACCTATTCGGTCACGGGCTGGCGGGTCGGTTACTGCATCGCCCCGCCGGACATAACTTCCGCTATTCGAAAGGTCCACGACTTTCTGACCGTCGGTGCAGCCAATCCGTTGCAGCACGCCGGTGCCTACGCGATGTCGCTTCCGCCCGAGTACTACGAAGAGGTGCGGACCGAATATCAGCGTAAGCGCGACTTCATTGTGCCCGTGCTCCGCGAGGCGGGCTTCGACTGCGACCTGCCCGAGGGTGCCTATTATGTGATGGCGGATATCTCTGGGTTCGGGTTTGCGAACGACGTGGAGTTCACGATGCACCTGATCCGGAACATCGGCGTCGCGGTCGTGCCGATGTCTTCGTTCTATCGCGAATCGAGCGGCGGCAGCCAGATGGTCAGGTTCTGCTTCTGCAAACGGGACGAGACGCTCGAAGCCGCCGCCGAACGGCTCATGACGCTTAAGAGGGGTTAGCCTCAGGCAACCTTTTTTTCGCGTTTCTGCAACAAAATTACTTTCTGCGGTGTATTTTAATAGCAGTATCTATTTGTTGGAGGTTCTAGTAATGCAGAGATCTTTTGTTTTGCTCGTAGTTTTGGCTTTTGGCTCGCTTTCCCTTGCGGCGCAGACCCCGCCGCCGCGTCCGCCCGAGCCGCGGACTCCGCGTGTGATGTCCTGGTCGGTGCCGGGTTCGGGCAGTTTCCTTGGCGTTGAAACGGCAGATGTCACTAGCGAGAACTATGCTTCTTACGGGCTTTCGTCCGTCCGTGGTGTCGCTATCAAAAAGGTCGTCGAGGGCTCGCCCGCCGAGTCGGCCGGCCTGCGTGCCGGTGATGTTATCGTCCGTTTCAATGGCGAGGAGGTGACGAGTGCTCTTAAGCTGACCCGCCTCATCGGCGAGGTCGCTCCCGACCATTCGGTTCGCCTGACTGTCGTCCGCGGCGGTTCGGAAACCGAGATCACGGCTACCATCGGCAAGCGCCCGATGCCGCAGTTTGAGAACGGCCGCTTCCGCATTGCCATTCCGGACGGCGAGGATTTCGAGTTCCAGATGCCGGAACTGCCGGAGATCCCGAGGATCGAAGGTTTCCCGATGCCGCGCGGCGGCGATGGCGACGTTTTCGTCTTTCGCACGGCCGGTTCGCGGCAGATCGGAGTTGGCGTAACGCCTCTGACCAAGCAGCTTGCAGCTCACTTCGGCGTTGAGAAAGGCGTGATGATCAACAACGTCCGCGAGGGCTCGCCGGCGGAAAAGGCCGGGCTTCGTGCGGGCGATATCATCGTCGCGGTTGACGGCAGGGAGATCGCAAACGAAATGGAGGTTATCCGCGGAATCTCGGCCAAGAAAGAAGGCGATGTCGAGCTTGGCATCGTCCGCGACCGAAATCGCCAGACGATCCGCGTAACGCCGGAGGCCGCGAAGGGCTATCCGGAGAATTTCTTCAGCGTTCCGGCACCGCCGCGCGCGCCGCGTGCCCCCGCGGCACCGCGTCCAATGGGTGAGTTCTTCTTCCCGGGCCGCGTAGTTTAGTCCGGCCACTTTGCCCTTAAACATTTCGGCCCCGGCGTTTCATTATGGCGAACACCGGGGCCGATTCATTTTCGCCGCTGACGGCTACTGCCGTTCCTTTCGGACGGTGTCCTTGTAAAGGTCGTTTGCCTCGCTGCTCCGGGCACGGGCGTCTTCCATCGTCTTACGGTATTTTTCGGTCAGCTCTTCAAACTCCGCCTTTACCTTATCGCGGGCGGCGGCGTCCTTTGGGTCATAGTTGTCGCGGAGCGTCCGGGCCGCTTTGTGGAAATTCTGAAAGGCCTCGAGCTGCGACTTGAGAGCGTCGATCTTAAGCTCAAGATAGCGCTCGTAGTCGGCGTTTATTTTCATCGAACGCGCCGCTTCCAGTTTGTCGATCGCGTCTGCCGCAAGGTTCGTCCCTTCGTTAATGATGGTGACGATCTCACCGGCGAGCCGCCGCACCTCTGCCGTGTTGTTTGCTTCGAGTGCCTGCCTGATCTCAAGCCTTTTGCCTTCGTTGTCGCGATATAGGACCTTGATCTTGTTCAACTCCTTGTTCGCGTCCTCGACGATCTTTCCGGCCTCGGCCGTTTCATCAAGCGCGACAATATCGCCGAGCCCGCCCGAGCTTTTACACCCGCCGAACGAGGCTACGGCAACGGCCAACCCAATGAGGAAGAGTCTATTTTTCAGCCAGGTAAGGCCCATCAGCTTAAATCTAGCACAATCGGCAGCTTAACCGCCTGCCACGGCGACGCCCGCATTTCCTCGTCGCCGCCAGATGAAGCCGTCAAGGATATAGTGCGTCAATTGCGGCACCGCGAGCAGCGGGACGATCCACATCTTCCACTCGGCAACGTCCCAATTTGCACCGAAGAGCCACGTCCGCTCATGCCAAACGCCGCGGCTCCAGAAAAGCTCCTCAATATATGCGAGTGCCCAAAGCGTCGCGAGAAAAACGAGCCAATTGCTCGAAAGCCCGCGATAGACCGGACCGGCAGTTTCCCGCCGCATCCGGGCGTACATGTAGATCAACGCGAAATAGGGCACGCCGTGGATGATGACGTTCGTCACCGTAAAGGCGTAATCGGAATTGAAAAAGACGATGCCGGCATACCAACAAATCGCGGTAGTCGCGACGACGATGTCTTTGCCGATATTTAGGAAGCCGGCGGTGAAATAAAGATAGATCGACTTTAGAAAATATGCCGCGAGGGCGAGGATGTAGATCGGGAAAAGAACGTCTTCGACGATGGTTGGCAGAGCGAAAAAGTCGTTCTCAAGAAACCAATTGAAGTTCCGTGGCAGGCTCGTCATCCAAAATGCGAGCGGGTAAAGGGTCGCGAGATAAACGGCCGTCGCATCGATCGCCCAGGTCCAACGCTCGCGCTCGCCCGCCTTTCGCCGGTAAAGCGCGACCCAGCCGTATTGCTGCCTTACGAAATGAAAGACCGCGACGATCGCAAGCGTCTTCCAGAAGATAAGCTCGCCCTCGGAATAAAGCGCGACGCCGACCGCATAGCCGAAAACCGGGACAAGTGTGTAAAGCCAGAAGCGGCGTTTGTATTCTTCGGTGACAAAATAGACGCGGAAGCTCGTCGACCAAACGTGAGCGACATCGATCAGCAAGATCGCCGTTATCCACGTCCACTCAGGCGATGCCTCGTCGAGTATCCCAAGCTGCCAACCAACCGCAAGCAACAAAAGCGACACGACCGCACTGCCGAGAAAGACCGTGAGGTCAATGCCGCGTGAAAAAAGCCAAATACCTTTCTCGTTGGTGTTCTCCAAACCTAATTCTGATTCGATAGTTGAAGTTTAGATCGAATATTTCGGATGAATGTTGATTCAGTGCCGCCGAACGCTTCATCGAATCGTTTCTCAGAGCCTGTATCGGAGAGAGCGAATGCAAGCCGGGAAGCAATCAACTCGGATTCGCTTCCGGAAAAAAGAGTAGTCATCTGCAGGAAACGATCCGGATTATTGATTCCCCAATTAATGAACTTGATCGCAGCTTCATGGTTCTCCGCTTCGCCAAGATACTCAGTCATGAAGGCCTTTAGTCCGTCGGCGTTGCCCGTGGTCTCATAAATCTCAATATGATACGCAATTCCTCTGTCGGCGTACGAATGAATAGAAAGTTGAATGACAACCAAGACTGCAAGAAGACCCAAGAAGAGTCCGACAAAAAGGATAATTTGCTTCCTAAGTTTCACTTCGATCTTTGTGGTCTCTAGACGTTTACAGCAGATTCAAAAACTTCCTTGCCCCATTCGTTGACGCTCTTGCCTTTGCGGGCGGCGGCCTCAGATATGCGAGCGTGTAGCTCGGACGGCAAGCGAAAGAGTACTTTTCCTGAAAACGGCTTTTTTGCTTCTTTATTCTGCTTTTCGCAAACCTCCAGATAGAATTCGATCGATTCCTTCAATTCGCGCTTTAGCTCGGCAACGCTTTTCCCGTGAAACACAACAATGTCCTTTATCCCAAGAACACGCCCAACAAAAACGCCGTCATCAGCCGAAAACTCGATCTTAGCCGCAAAGCCCTTGTATTTAAGTGTGCTATCCATTCTCAACTCCTGCCGCGGAAAGTATCTCGCGGACCGCCTCAGCCTGATATTTCATCGCCTCCTTTCCGGGTTCGGGTCGGTGTAGAAAGATTTCGTTGTCAGAAAGTTCTAAGGAAGTCCGCGAACCTTTTACCTCGCCAACCCTTCCGCCAAGCGCGGTGAACAATTTCTCGATATCTGCAAAGCGTATACTCGCCCTCGTAGGCGCCTCAAATATCGATTTTAGGGTAAGCCGATGTTTACGGCTCAATTGTGATGATAGCATAATCTGATAGCAGATGTACTCTTGTTTTCATTAGCGCTATGCCGACTTCCGTTCGTCGCCGAATATATTCTTCGCGGCACGGAGGCCATGAAAGAAGGCTTCCTCAAACAATGCGATGCCGCTCAGGTCCGTATGGGCAAAGTGAATATTGCGATAGGGCTGCGTGGCCTTTTGCCTCTCTCCGCCCCAGAGGAAGCCCGTCCGCGGGCTGATCATCGCATGGCCCCAACGCATTATATCGATTCGCGTTGTCAGTTCCCAGATCTCCGGATGAGCCCGGCCGATGTCCGTCAAAGCCACCTCGGCGAGCTCCCGCCAATCGTAGTTGAGCAGCTTCGTCCGCCCATTTTCTTCGTGGCACATCGGGTAGTAATAGGTCCAAACGGTCTGGCCGTAGTCGATGCCCTTTTGATGTGTGGCGTTAACGTAACCGAGCGACGGGCTCTCGTAAAGCACGTTGTCCCAGGCGACCGGGAAGTCGCGTGCGAACCGCGAGCGGGGTCGATCCTTCATGTGCAGATTGGCCACGAACCACGAATTGCTGTGAAACGCCGAAGCATCAAAAGGCCGCTCTTCGCTAAAGCCTCGAATCACGAAAGGTGCCGTAAATACCGGCGAGGCAAAGATCACCTTTTCGCACCGAAACCCTCGCAGCTCGTCATCCGCAAGACAGACCACCTCGGCACCGCCGTCGCCGGGCACGATCGAAACGACTGCGTGCGAGGAAAGCAAATGCTCGCGCACCCGTTCGGCCATGTGCCGGACGAAGCGCCCGTTCCCCTCGGGAAACGTGATGAAGGGCTGCGATTCGTCCCCGCTCTTCCGCACACGCGAACAAAAGTAAAATAGCCCAGCCCACGCCGACGTTTGCTCGAGCTTCAGCCCGTAGTCATCACGGCAGGCATAATCGCAGTACCAGAACAGCCTTTCCGAAGTAAACCCTTCCCGCCGCAGCCAATCGCCAAACGATATCTTGTCGAGCGCAGTCACCTCGGTGTCATCGGACCCGAGTGCCGCGGGCACGACGAAGGCCCTTCTGCCGCGAGCATCGCGCCAATTTACCCAGGTGTTGATCTTTTCTTCGAACGCGGCAAGTTCGCGTTTGTCGGCCTCGCTTTCACCAACGTGAAGGTAGAGCCCGGGATACCAGCGGCCCTTGTAAAAAACGCGCTCCTCGGGCTCGCGGCAGAGGTATTGCTCTTTTATAACGAGGTCGCCTTCGTCGCTTCGACCTTCGGCAAGCGACATCTCATCAAGCAGCTCGATCAGCTTCGTATTCTCACGAAATGGCACCGGAAGATAATGCGCTCCCCATGGATACCCGACCGGCGAGCCCTCGCCCGAACGCGACGTTCCGCCTGCTTCCTTTTCGAGCTCGAGCACGACGAAGTCGTTCACGCCCTTTCGCTTCAATTGCCAGGCCGCCGCAAGCCCGGCCACACCGGCACCGACGATCGCCACCCGCACACGCTTCCACTTATCCGCCGCGACCTCGAACGTACGCCCCTCGCGAAGCACATGGCCAAGCTGCCAATTGGCACCGACGATCTCGCCCTCCGGAAGCGCCCGCGGCGCACTTCGCTCACACGCCGCCAAAGCGATCGGCGCTCCGAGGAAAGTGGTTAGCAGTTCTCGCCGCGTTAGATTCATTCGGAATAAGTGATAGGTTTTAAGTGAGAAGTCATACTTCGCTTCGGCGTAGCGATTTAAGCGCCGAGACCAGCATCTTTTGCAGCTCTTCGCACTCGAAGATCAATGAACTGAACTGTTCGTCGGAAATATAACCGCCTCCGTGAAGCAGCCGGATCAGATAGTTGCTTTTGAAGGCCTCTTTGTTTGCCAGCGAGTACTTCTGTCGAAAATCGGAGCGGTCTTCACCCTGCCGGGCCTCTTCGATGAAAAGCCCGATGTTGACGCTTGAATCCAGCACCTTTCGCGAAAGCGTAAATTCCCTTCGCTCCTTTTGAATATGGTCGGTGAGTTTTGTGATCTTTAATGCAAAAGCGAAAGACTTTTCTTTCAATGGATCTGCCATATTACTTTTCACTTATCTCTTATTACTTAATCCGGAATATGTGCTTTTACCACACCTATTCAAACCTGCGCCATTCTGTTTCGTAGTACCGGACGAGTGCCTGGTTGTCGAGCCGATTGATCTCGATCTCTTCCGCGGGCATCGTCATGTCGGCCGGGAAATCGAAGAGCGACGGAAAGGATGTTGGGTTCAGGAATTTTAGTTCAATGCCGCTGCGAAGCTCGCCGGGCTTTTCAAAGGGCTGCATTTTGGCTAGTGCGTAGCCCCAAACGCCGAAGCTTGGGACGGTCGTTTGAAATGGCTTGACCGTAAAGCCCGAGGCCTCGAGAGTTTTGATGATCGACCAAAAGGACTTGCGTGCGTAGAGCGGCGAGGTGCATTGGATCACCACGGACGCTTCGGGCTGCAGCCGTTCGCGGAGCAGTTTATAGAAGCGGGTCGAGTAAAGCTTACCGAGGGCGAAGTTGTTCGGGTCGGGAAAATCTACGATGGCGATGTCAAAGGGCGGCGACTCAACGTCATCAAGCCATACGAACGCATCGGCATTTATCACGGTGACACGCGGGTCATCCATCGCATTGCGGTTGAGCTCCGCAAGTGCCGGAAGCTCTTTCGAAAGGCCCGTCATCAGCGGATCAAGATCGACCAGCGTAACGCTCTCGACCGATGGATACTTCAGGATCTCGCGAACGGCAAGGCCGTCGCCGCCGCCGAGCACAAGCACCCGCCGCGGCTCGCCTTCAAATGCCGCAAACGCCGGGTGAACCAAAGCTTCGTGGTAGCGGTATTCGTCAAAGGAATTGAACTGCAGATTGCCATTGAGGAAAAGCGAATGCCCGAGCTTTCCGCGGGTGACGACGATACGTTGATACGGAGAGCTTTTGGCGTAAACGATCTGATCGGGAAACAGTGCGTCCTCGGCCATGGTCGTCAGCGACTCGGCCTTGATGAACGCGATCGCGAGCAGGACGAGCACGACGAAACCTTTGACACGAAGCAGCGTCAACCGGCGGCGGATCAGCGGTTCAAGCAGCCACGTGCCCCAAAGCCCGACAGCCGCATTGAGCATCCCGAAGAGGAGCGAGGTGCGGTTCAGCCCTAGCTTCGGGACAAGGAAGATCGGGAAAAGCAGAGCTGCGACGAGTGCACCGACATAATCCAACGCAAGCACCCGCGAGACAAGGTCCTTAAAGTCGAGCTCGTCTTTCAATATCCGCATCAGCAGCGGTATCTCAAGCCCGACGAGCGCGCCGATGATGAACACCATCGAATAGAGAATGACGGCGAAATAGGAAACGTTCGCGAAGGTAAGAAAGAGCAGCGGTGCCGAAAACCCGCCGATCAACGCGACGGCAAGCTCTATCTCGACAAATTTCCGCGCAAGCTCTTTCTCCAAAAAACCCGAAAGCCATGAGCCGACGCCCATGGCAAACAGGTAGATGCCGATGATGAGTGAAAACTGTGTGACCGAATCGCCGAGGACGTAGCTTGAGACCGTCGCGGCAAGAAGTTCGTAGATCAGCCCGCAGGTCGCTATGATGACTACGTTCAAGAAAAGTAGCGGTATTCTCTTCATTCAAGATCCAAACAGGATTTCCAAAACTACTTTAACGAATTCTCAGGCTCGTTACCTGTTCGGACCCCCGCGGTCGAACTATCAGCCATGGATGGCCGCCGCGATGATGATCGCAATACCGATCATGATAGAGCCGATGATAATGCCAAGCGCCGTGTTGTGATCCTCTTCGATCTCATGATGAATATCGAAAATGCGGCTCAAAATAAAGTATGCGATGGTAAAGAACACAAGCCCGAGCACAACAAAGATAAGTGTCGTGACAAGTATCTCTGCCAATTGATCGAAGCGTACGACAAAGCCCGGCAAGCTCGCGCCGGCCAATTTCATCAACATCTATTTTCCTCCACGAAATCCAGAATAAAAGAACGGCACGCCGAGCCGCGATTTGCTGCCCGAATTGGCAAGCTCCCAACCGAACCAAGCTGCCGACGTGTAAAGCACCAGCACGAACATACCGAATATCAGATAAAGAATCTTTGCCATATGACTCACCGATTCACTCGCCGCCGCTTGAGCTGAACATGCTCTCGCTCCAGCGACGCGACTCGAAGCTGACCTTCCTGATAAGCCCGATCACCGGGACGATGAGGAGCACCAGAAAGGCACAAAAGAAATTGACGCCGCGATTGACGCCTTGCGTAACGCTGACCGTAACGGGCATCGATTGCTGCCAGTTCTGCCAGGTGCCTTCGACCCGGAGCGTGTATTTCCCGGCCGGCAACGACGAGACGGTCGCGTCCTCCGTCTGATTACCCTCCGTCCATGCACCGTCGCTGTCGGTCCCGCTGTAATATTCGATAGGGACATTCACCGATTCGACCTCCTGGCTCTGGTCGTTGATCAGGTCAACGTCGAGGTCTGCCCAGGAATTGCTGACCGGAGCATTGGCACGAATGCGAACATTGCGGTTTGCCTTGAGTTCGAACTGCTGGCTGAAAACGGCCTGCGGCTGGGTCGCGTTCGCCATCGGCGGAAGCTCCATCCGCTGGCTCAGCACGGTCGTGGTATTTCCGGTCAGCGGCAGCATAAAGATACCGACGATCACCAATAGCAGCAGCGGAATTGCTCCCCAGGTGTAGTACCAGGAGGCATTGAACGGTTGATTGGGTGCGACGCCCCATGGACGCGGCAGGCCCGAGACGCCGAAGATCTTCTCGATCTCATCGTTCGTCATATAGACGCCCGCAGACCAGTTCATCTCGCCCGGCGTCATTTCCTGCGAAAGCATCAACGGTGCGGCAACGTAATCGACCGCACGGACTGTCTCGCCCTGCTCGACCCGCCAATAGAATTCGCCGTCAACATAGCGGACCGAGGCGGGCGCATCCTGAAATATCTTGAATGTATGGCCGTTGTATCCGGCCCGGGCACCTGCGCCGATCACGGCCGGCATTTCGACCTCGGCCGGATTAACGGGCTCAACAAAGTTCCAGTGGTTGTCCGAATGGACAAGCCAGCGGAAGCCGACCATCGGGTTATAGAGCAGGTACTCGTGCCAATAATAGGTCGTGCCGTCAATGGTGACGCTGCGGACCATCCGGCCGATGATGCGAAACTTCACATCGCCGGGGAATGTTCCTTCCTGTCCGACCTTGAGCAGAAACTGATCGGAAGTCGGGCAGGGTTCTAGGGCCTTGAAGTATTTGAGGTTTCCTTGGTTTACGTCGAGCAGCGACGAGCAGTTCGGGCAGGTGACGCGTTCCGCCTTGTCCGGTGCGGTGAGCGAAAGCGGGCCTCCGCAATTCGGGCAGCCCATGCCCGCGGCGGTCGTCCGGCGTGCCTCTCGCTGAGCAGGCCGGGCATCGCCGAGGCCGATCTCTTCGAGCTTTACCTGCTTCCCGAGAAAGACCCACGGCGGCGACATACTGTAGTCGATTGTCGCGAACTGGTCGCCGGTACCGCTGAGGTCGGCATACCGCGACTGCTCATTGGGTACTAGCTGATACGGTATCTCGCCATCGGCCGCAACGGCCGTCGCAACGCCTTTTTCGAGTACCATCAGCGGCCCGTCCGAGGGGATCTGTGGCACGTATTTGCCGACCTCGATCTCATCGAACCCGGGCAGGGCCGTTCCCGTAGGGATCGGTTGAAAGAACGTCATGTAAAAACGCCCCTGCGCCTCGGCAAGCCAACCGACCCAGCCGTTCGAGAATGTCGCGTACCACTCGTCCCAGTAACCGCCAAGCTCGTGCCTGAGCTGGGCACGTCCGGTCAGCTCGAATCTGTTGCCTTTGAATTCGCCTTTGAGGCCGAGCTTGAGGGGCGATTGCGAATCGGCGATCTCCGCCACCTTGCCGAGGTCCTCAAGAGTTCGGTCGGTACGTGCCACTGCCGAGCGGCAATACGGGCAAACGAGCACCAGGGTCGAGCCCTTTTTGAACTCAATCGGGGCGGCACACGAAGGGCAGCTCGCGGCAAGCACGCTCATTCGGCACCTCCGGCTGTTCGCGTCATCGGGTAGCTGCTTTCGTCACTGGCGGTGCCGCGTTCGAACCTGGTGATCATTACACTCGCGGCCGCGAGCGAATCCTTCAGCTCGGTCACCCAGTTCCACTCGGGACGCGTCCGGCAGCAATATAGGTTGAATGTTGCGGTTCCGTATTCGGGATAGGTGTGGCAGGCAAGGTGCGACTCCGTCAAGGCGATCAAGCCCGTTACGCCGCCTTCGCCGGGAAATTTATGCCAAACGCTGCCGATGCTCTTGAGGTCAAGATCGGCAAGAACGCGCCCAAGCACTCCGCGAAGCAAAGCTTCGTCTCTCAAGCGTTCGGGATCGCATCCTTCAGCTTCGATGAGCCATTCCGTTCCGACGATCATCAGGGTTTTTGCACGGGCGGTGCGGCTTCCGTCCGGTCGGCTGCCGACAAAATATTATTCGAATTCGGGCGGTGTGAGTTTTCGCCACAATCAATTCGTAGAGAAATATAACCCATTATGCCGTGATTGTCACCAACGCCCGGCATCGCTGCCGGAAATAGAGAACGGCCCCGGAAATTTCCGGAGCCGCTCGCTCTTTCGATGAAGCCCGCGTCGTTAATCGACAATGCGGAACTTGCCCTTGTTCTCGACGACCTGCTGGCTGACCTTGTCACGGGTCATAACCTTAATCTCGTACTCGCCGGTGTCGAGGAAGCCGGTCGGCAAGAGCCTTGCAAGCGTCAGCCGCTGTCCCGAATCGGAGAGCCCTTCCCAATTCTCGGGCTGGCGAAGCACTTCCTTGCCGTTCTTGGTCAGAACATACTCGACATCAACTGCCGGGCGGAGTGTCGTCTGGTCGATGCCGGCATTGTAAACCTGCATATAGACGCCGACATCCTGACCCTTCTTGTAAACGCCTTCGATGTTCGGGATGACCTTCGCATTGCCGATCACGAACATTGCGCCGATGTCGCGCTCTTCGGTCGGGCGGAGCGTTGAGGCAAGCACGAGCGTCGAGGTCGAAAGCAACTTGTCGTCGTAACGCGGAACGGTAAAGCCCTGATTGATGATGCCGCGGTTGCCGGTCGCTACATCGCGGACAACGACGTCGACCTTATAGGTTCCCGGCGTCAGCGTATATGCCTTTTGGTAAACCGACTTGCGGTCGCGCATCGTCGCAAGTTCTTCCTGTGTAGCATAGGTCGTTACCGCATCCTCAAAGATGCCTGAGCGTTTGCCCGAGACCGCCGTGATGCGACCAAAGATGTTCAACTTCGCCGTCTGAATGCCGCCTTCATTCTCAAACTGGAGTTCCCGATTCGGTGTCTGGATCGTAAAGGTGACGACCACCCGCTCTTCCGACTGGCGGAAGAAATCAACGCGAAGGTCGAAGTTGAGCGGGTTGTTATCGAGCACACCCGAGTCGCCGCCGACCATGCTCTGCAGATCGCCGTACTTTACTGCCGGCGGCCTTTGTAAAGCAGTGATGATCTCAAGCCGTCTAAAGGGCATATCCTGCTCTCGAGTATAAGTATTGTTTGAGTTGATCCCCGAGATTCTATCTCCCTTGCTTGAAAGGCCTAATGACTCTGATAGTGTCAATCCAGCACCAGGAACCATCAATAGCGCGTCCTTTTCGTTCGCGTTGCGGGCAATGCGGTACTCGCCCGTTCCGGTCGGATCGACGAACTCGATCTCGATACCGTCGCCGACGCCGTCGAGATGACGATAGAACCAAACCTCAAAAGGATAGGTGGTAGTGGTTCCGCCACCTTCATATGCAGGCCGGTCATAGGCACCGCCGGAGGGACGGGATTCGATCGAATCCGGCTTGCCCCAGGCAATGTAGATCCGGCCGCGGTCCGTCCGCCAACCGGGAATGCCCGAGGTGAAGCGTTCGTTCGCGTATGCGATCCGCTCGTAATACTCCTCGCGAAATTCGTTCTCTTCCGTGTCGGGGTTGGGATCGCGGCGACGCCAGAAGTTCTCGATGAAATTCTCGCGTTCCTCATCAGTCTGGAGAGCCATGAACGCACGGCGTTCTTCTTTCGTGATGATGTACGGAACGTCCTGGTCAAGCCACCGCCTGTAAGCCTCTTTGATTTCGGGCTTGACGTTGCGCGGACGCTCGGTCGGGTCCTGATTCGGACGATTTTTATCGTTCTTATCACGCTGGGCCGAGACCGGGACGCTCGCCGCCAGCATCAACGCTGCGGCAAGAAAAACGAAACGAACAAAATAGATCTTCGTCATAAAAACTGCTCCTAAACTTCAGGCGATAGACGCAAAAGCAACCGGAAGAAACGGATAAATTTCCCTACTCTAGATTTTAGACAGTAATCCCTGCTAATTCAAGATGCTCAAAGCCCTATTTGGGGTTGCTTTTTGCGGTAGCGGATCAGGTGGCCGGGCCGTCGTGCTGGCGCTCTTTGCCAAATATCCACGCGATAAAAATGGAAAACACATAGAGGGCGATCATCGGCGAGGCGAAAAGGGCCAGATTTACCGCGTCGCCGGTCGGCGAGATGACGGCGGCAACGATCAGGATCACGACCAAGGCGATCTTCCAGCTTCGGAGCATCAGCCGCGGAGTGATCAGCCCGATGCGGGCGAGCACGTAAGCGATGGCCGGCATCTGAAAGATAACGCCCATCGCGAGCATTATCAGCGTGATCAGATCGAAGTAGTCGGTTGCTCTGAGCAACAGCCTGAAGTCCGACCCTAGCCCGAGAAGATACCTGGCCGCGGGCGGAAAAAGAATGTAGTAGGCAAAGGCCGCACCTGCAACGAAAGCGACGGAAGAGAGCAAAATAAACGGCGTTACGTAAGACTTTTCGTGCTGATAGAGGGCCGGCGAAATGAAACCCCAGATCTGCAAGAGCAAAAACGGTACCGAAATCGCGATCGCCGCATATAGCGAAACCGTTACGTAGAGCGTAAAGGGCTCCTGGGCGGTCGTGACGATCATCCGTTCATCGGCTGCGACCGCCGGCACGGCATCGGGAGCCAGATCGACCGGTAATAGCACACCGGCAGGAATAACCGCGTTTATGGTGTAAATGGGCTCGTCGGTAAAGAGCCCGATCTTGCCTTCGGCATTTTGTCCGACCACGGCCCGCACCGAAGTTCCGGGTTGAACCACGCTGACCCCGAGAGTTGTCGCACGGTCGAAAACGTAGCGTCCGCTGTCGCCGAGCTTCAATGATGAAAGCGGAAGTATCCGCTCCTCTCCAGTCCGCCCCTCGACCGGCAGCTCGCGGCGTTCCGCCTGGGACAACGCCTCACGAACAGGAATACTGAGAAAATCGTAGATCGCTCCCGAAACGAACCAGCAGCCGACGAAGGCAATGATTATGAAGATGACCGAACGGACGATGCGCTTGCGGAGTTCATCCAGATGGTCCAGGAACGACATTTCGACCGCCGGCCCGTTCATTCTGTTCTCGATCTGCTTCATCTAATGGATATGGCCGGGTGCCTCGCCGGTTCAAAGCCAGTTACGTTTGTCGAGTTCGTTCGCTTCTTCGAGGTCTTCGGCAGGCTCGGACGGCGGCTTTTCGGCGGGCTGAGTCTCCGGGTGAAACGAGCTTGCGTCCACCTCTCTTATCGCCGGGGGTTGGATGGCATTCGCTTCTCGTGACGGAGCGATCCGCGGCTCGGTCTTCTTTTTTGCTTCAGCTTCGCTCTCGATCGCATCAAGGTCAAAGGCCTTGACCTCATTCTCAAGGTCAACTTCGCGTTCCCAGGTAGAGCGGAATTCGCCTGCCGTGTTGCGAAGGTCGGCCATCATCTTGCCGATCTTTCGGGCGTACTCGGGCAACCTCCGCGGGCCGAGAAAAATGAGCGCGACGATGCCGATGAGGATCAACTCCTGCGTTCCGATAGATTGGAAAATGAACAACAGCACAAAAAAACTCCGGCTAAACGACCTCGATCAGCTTTGAGCCAAGCGGCCCGACCCGGCCGATAACGAAAGAACCGGCAACCATCGCCGTATATTCGTCTGCTCGTTCGACCGGAAGGCTTATCAACAGGCCGCCCGCCGTTTGCGGGTCAAAAAGCGCACTCTGCATCACGCCCGAGACCGCTGCGTCAAACTCGATTGTATCACCGACATACGCTCGATTGTTGCGATCGCCTCGAGTGAGCATTCCCTGCCCGATCAGCTCAAGCGTCTCCGGCAAAAGCGGTACGGCGGACGACTCTATTGTAAATGTAACACCGCTCGCCTTTGCCATCTCGTACGCGTGTCCGAGAAGTCCGAAACCCGTAACATCCGTACAGCCATTTGCGCCGATCTCCGTCATTGCTTTAGACGCGGCAGCGGCCGATGTGGTCATCGCCGCGATGCAGGCTTCAATAACGGCTTCGCTAGCTGCGCCGCGCTTGACGGCCGTGTTGATCGTCCCGGTCCCGATCGGTTTGGTCAGGATCAGAGAATCGCCAGGCATCGCTCCGGCGTTCGTGACGACCTTGTCCGGATGCACAAAGCCCGTTACCGCATAGCCGAACTTCATCTCCTGGTCATCGACCGAGTGCCCGCCGATGACCACCACACCGGCCTCGTTCATCGCCATCTGCCCGCCGAGCAGTATTTGGCCAAGCACGTCCCAATCACCTTTCTGCGGATAGCAAACAACCGACAGGGCCGTCACCGGACGGCCGCCCATCGCGTAAACGTCATTTAGCGAATTTATCGCTGCCACGCGACCATAGATCACCGGATCATCGGCAACGGGCGTGAAAAAATCGACCGTTTGAACCAGAGCAAGGTCGTCCGAAAGGCGAAAAACGCCCGCGTCGTCGGAATTCTCGAAACCGACGATCACATTTTCGGTTGGTTGTAACGGAAGTTTGCTCAAAACTTGAGCAAGGTCGCCGGGGGCGAGTTTGGCCACTCAACCCGCACAGGAGACCATTTCCGTCAAACGCTTGGTCATCGGTCCGTATTTCCTCCTTTCATCGATTTGTCGCTCTGTCTAATTTCTGCAGCTAAACGGCTTATGTCGCTCCTGCCGTCCTATCCCGCTCACCCATAAGCAGTGAATAAAGGCGGTCAAGGTCCTCAGCACTATAGTATTCGATCTCGATCTTCCCGGAGATTCCTTTCCCACTCGGGCGGATCTTTACGTTCGTCCCCAAGGATCGCATAAGCTTCGTCTCGGCATGCCGAACGTTCGGATCTGTGGTTCGTGTAACGTGTTTATTTGCAATGGTTACGCTGATTTCAGTGGTGGCTCGCTTGACCATCCGCTCGGCTTCGCGAACAGACATCTGCTTTTCGATGATAGAACGGGCGGTTCGTATCTGAATCGTTTTGTCATCTGTGAGAAGCAGCGCGCGGCCGTGGCCCGCGGTCAGCTTGCCCTCTTCGATGAGCTTTTGGATCTCGTCCGGGAGCTTCAAAAGCCGCATCGAGGTGGCGATCAGCGACCGCTCCTTGCCGACCCGCTCAGATAGCTGCTCTTGCGTAAGTCCAATGTTATCAATAAGTTTGCGATACGCGTTGGCCTCCTCGATCGGGTTCAGCTCTTCCCGCTGGATGTTCTCGATGAGGGCGATCTCAAGGATCTTGTCGTCGGAGACCTCCTTGATCACGACCGGAACCTTGTGCAGGCCGGCCCTCTGCGCCGCCCGCCAACGCCGTTCGCCGGCAACGATCTGGTATCGATTTCCGGCCCGGCGGACAACGATCGGCTGGACGATGCCATTTGCGGCTATCGAACTTGCAAGTTCATCGAGTGCTTTGGCGTCAAAGCGTGTTCTGGGCTGCTCGGGATTGCCCGAGATACGCGAGACCTCGATCTCCTTCACCCCGGCTGGCGATTCCGTTGGTTCAGCAGCCGCCGTCGGGCTCTCGGCTGGCTCGCCAAGCAGTGCGCTGAGCCCGCGGCCAAGCGGTTTTCTAGCCATGTTCGATTATCTCCTTAGTCAATTGAAAATAGCTTTCGGCCCCCCGTGACTTCGGGTCGTAAAGCAGTATCGGCTTCCCAAAGCTCGGAGCCTCGGCCAAACGGACGTTCCGCGGGATAACAGTGCGGAGTACCTGTGGCCCGTAAAAATCTCGCAGGTCCTTTGCCACCGCAGTCGAGAGGTTCGTCCGCTCGTCAAACATCGTAAGCAGCAACCCTTCGATCTTTAGTCCCGGGTTTAGCTCACGCTTTAGCCGCGAAAGAGTTTCGAAAAGCTCCGTAACGCCCTCAAGAGCGAAATATTCGGTTTGGATCGGAACCAAAAGCGAATCTGCCGCGGTCAGGCCATTGACCGTAAGAATCCCGAGCGAGGGCGGGCAATCGATGATAATGTAGTGAAAATACTCACGGATCGATTCCAGAAGGTCCTTTAGGATGTTCGCCCGGTTCTTGTCATCGGCAAATTCGATCTCGATCCCGGCGAGGTTCTTGTGTGAGGGCAGGACCCAAAGCTTATCTATCTCCGTCGGCACAACGGATTCCCGAACCGAATTGCCGGAGATCATCGCGTCATAGAGTGACCGGCGGTTCGGGAGTTTTTCAATACCCGAGCCGGAGGTCGCATTTCCCTGCGGGTCGGCATCTACGAGCAACACTTTTTTGCCCGCAAGTGCGAGGCCCGCGGCAAGGTTTATCGCGGTCGTGGTCTTGCCCACGCCGCCTTTTTGATTGGCGATCGCGATTATCTTTCCCATTTTTGGCGATTTCAGCGAGTTTTCAGGCAAATTTGCACCGAAAGTATTCGTGTAGCTTGATTCTAGGATAAGCTCGGGTCAAATCAAACCCGTGGGGCCTGACTATGTGGAACGTTCCACAAAAATTCGGCCGCCGTGTGGAACGTTCCACATATTTCTAGTTTCGATCGGTTCCGCTTGGCTGCGCAGCGGTCAGGTGGACGAGAACCGTAGAAAGAGCGGCTGGTGTCAACCCGGCGATCGAGCGCACCTGTGCAAACGTCCGCGGTTGTGCCCGCTCGAGCCGCTCGACCATCTCGTTCGAAAGCCCGCTTATCTCTGCAAACCTGAAGCTTTCGGGTACTTTCAGCGTGTCGTGGTGATTAACCCGTTCGGTCGCGGCTCTTTGCTTCTCAATGTATCCTGAGTAGAGCGAATCGGCCAAAGCGGTTTCGAGTTCGCTTTCCTTAACCTCCACCCTGATATCAGCCGGAAGCAGCCGATGGACGAGATCGGGATTAACGCCCTGCCGCATTGCAAGCTGCGAAAGCGTGAACGAATCGCCGAGGTCTGCCCCGAGCAATTGGGCGGTCGCGGCGTATTCGACAGAGGACCGCTTGAACCTCGTGCCGTCGAGTGCGTTCCGCAACCTTGCCAGCCGGTCGCGTTTCTGGTTAAACCGCTCCCAATCCGTGTCGCCGAGCAAGCCGGCTTCGCGTCCGAATGGCGAAAGCCTCTGGTCCGCGTTGTCGTGACGAAGCGTCAGTCGTGCCTCTGCCCGCGAGGTGAAAAGCCGATAGGGCTCATCCACTCCGTGGCGGATCAGATCATCGACCAAAACCCCGATGTAGGCCGTATCTCGTTGCAAAATAAAGGGTTTACGCCCTTCCGCTGCAAATGCTGCGTTGATCCCGGCCATCAGTCCCTGGCAAGCGGCCTCCTCGTATCCGGTCGTCCCGTTAATTTGCCCGGCGAGGAAGAGTCCATCCATTCGGGTCGATTCCATCGTCGGTTTCATCTCCCGCGGATCGATGAAGTCATACTCGATGGCGTAGCCCGGGCGGATTATCTGAACCTGCTCAAACCCCGGGATCATCCGCAGCAGCTCAAGCTGCAGTGCTGAGGGAAGCGAGGTCGAAAAACCGTTGAGGTAAACCTCGTTCGTGTCGTGGCCTTCGGGTTCGAGGAAAAGTTGATGCCGGTCCTTATCGGCAAATTTGACGACCTTGTCCTCGATCGAAGGGCAATATCGCGGCCCGACTCCGGTGATCTTTCCTGAATAAAGCGGTGATTGGTGCAGGTTGTCGCGGATCGCCTGATGGATCTCGCCGCTCGTGTAACCGATATAGCATTTGATCTGCGGCTGCTCGATGCGTTCGGTCGCGAAGGAGAACGGCACGGGCTTTTCGTCCGGCGGCTGCGGTTCAAACGCGTCCCAATCAATAGTCCGGCCGTCTAGCCGCGGAGGCGTCCCGGTTTTCAGCCTGCCGACCGGAAATCCTAGCTTCCGTAGCGACTCGGCAAGCTCGATCGATGCCGGTTCGCCTGCTCGTCCAGCGGAAAAGGTCTGCCGACCGGTGTGTATCGTTCCGTTGAGAAAGGTGCCGGTCGCGACCACTACGGACCTTGCCGCAAAACGCCGCGTATCCTGCATCTCAACGCCGATAACCCTATTGTTTTCAACAATTAAATCAACTACAACACCTTGCCGGAGGTGCAGGTTCGGGGTTGCTTCGAGCACTCGCCGCATCTCGGTTCGGTAAAGGCTGCGGTCGGCCTGAGCCCTTGGCGATTGGACCGCCGGCCCTCGCGAACGGTTCAAAAGGCGAAACTGAATGCCGGTCCGGTCGATAACTCGGCCCATGATGCCGCCGAGCGCGTCTATCTCACGAACCACGTGGCCTTTCGCGATACCGCCAACGGCCGGATTGCAGGACATCTGCCCGATGAGGTCAAGATTGATCGTTACGAGCGCAGTATTTGCCCCTAAGCGCGCCGAGGCCGAGGCCGCCTCGCACCCGGCGTGCCCCGCCCCGATAACTATCACATCAAACGACTCGTCGAACATCTTTTCGGTCCACCGCGAAAAAGCTTGATTTTAAAGGACGGTAGGCCCTTTTGCCAATAGAAATATTCGGTCGCGTTCTTCACTTCCCCAATTGCAGCTTTAGTGATCAGCTTGCGGAAGCAAAATTTATTGCCCGCATTATCAGGTAATGATATAAGTTGATTGTTCAACGCTTATCGGTTCGGTGGGAATCTTTGCGATCTACTTTAGCGGGGAACTCCTATTATGTGCAGAGGGTTATCTATCCTGATACTTACCTTGGCAGTGTCGATTGCGGCTGTTTCGCAGGTCCCCGCTCCGACCCCGACACCGGTTCCCGGACAGCGGCCGGTCTCGCCGGTCCTCGACGACAACAACCGCTACGACCGTCTGCGTTCGATCGACCTGATCAATGAACGACGGCAAGGCAAACCGGATCATCCGCTGCTTGATCCGAAGAGGGGCATTTACCGCCGCCCGGGAAAGGAAGAGGTCGCAGCTCTTACCGTAAGTGAATCGGTGCTGCGAGAACACGAGGAGTTTCTGCGTCTGCCGGATAGCGGTATCGTTAAGCTCAACGCAGATTCGAAGTGTGCCGCGAACTCCGAGGTGCTCAACGCCCGGGAAGAATGCCTCAGGTTCGGGATGCCCGGAGCCGGTATTGCATATTCTTTTCGAACGGATAGCTATCGTCTTCCGCGCCTTGCGGATCTAATGTTCCTCGATGGGTATTTCCGGGCGGACGCTGTGCTGCAGCAGGTGATCATGACCGAGCTCGAAGATGTGCCGCTCCCTGCCGTAACGCTGCAGACACCCGGAATGAAATATCTCGCGGAGTTCAAACCGCCGCCTGACGGCGAAGGCTTTCTCGCCTACGACCGTGAACTGGCAGCCGGTATTGATAAGGATGGCTTCCGTTATCGGAAAGGATTCCTGGCTCGCGGCCAGATGACCTTTGCGATCCGGTCAGTGGCATACAGAGGAAGCTATTTTCGTTCGATCGACGGCGTTACGTACGATGAGCTCGAATACGACCGACGCAGGGACGTCATCGTCGCCTTTCGTATTGTCGATCGAGACGCGGCCGGCAACATCACCATTCTTTGGAAACGCCTGAAAGAAACAAATTCGCCGACACTCAAGATCAAGAAATAGCTGGTTTACTTAAGCCGACCGCCTAATTCCACATTCCTTTCAGCGCCGTGTCCGCGATCGAATGAAAGCGGGCGAGCTTTACACGGTCGGAGTTCTTGTACGTGACCAGCGGCATGAAGCCGAAGTCCATAAGCTTCTGCATCGCGATATCGTTAAGCAAAACCTCGCCGCAGGGTTTGTAAACGGTTTCCGTTCCGTCCTTGTAAACGTGGACGGGCAGGCCCTCGATGTCCTGCTTCAGTGCCCGGCCCATGTCCCAGCGGTACGAAGCAAAGCTATCTGCGAGCAACTGGCCCGCAGCAAAACACCCGTTTGCCCAAAGGTAGCTGTCATGTTCGGGCATCGCATCAAATTCCTCGAAATCGAACATCTCGAGCGGGTCGGTCTCGCGGCCGTAGGGCAAGCGGGTGAGAAATCGCGGCGTGACCATCCCAAGATAGACAGATTCAGATTGATCGCGAAGGGCAAGCCAGAGCTTCGAAGCGTTCGAATCCTCGGCGAGCTTCCAGGTCGCGGCGTCGGGTTGATCGGCCAGCGAATGCACACCGAAGACGTCCGGCCGCATATGGGAAATGAACGGAGCATTTGCGGCGGCGGAGATCTTTGAGATGCGGATCAGCGTTGCGATGTCGTCGATACTGCCCTCAAAAGCATAATTGCCAAGAGCCAAAGCGAACGGGTCGCCGCCGGGAACCTCTACGGCCTCACGAACAAAGTGCCTGTAGTAGGTCGTCCCCGAGAGGTTTTCCGAAGACTTTAGATCCTCGGTAAGCTCTTCTTTCGTCGCGTCCAGCAAAAAGATCTTCAGGTCGCTCGAGGTCTCGGTTCGCCGAACCAGAAAGAAAAGCCCTCGCCATGCTGCTTCGAGTTCCTGAAACCGTCGGTCGTGGAGAATGCCGCGCATCAGCCCGCTCGTCGCGGCATCGACCGCCGCGGTCAACTGCGCCTGTTCGCCTTCATCTACTTCTACAAGATGCGGACGAACAAGATCGCTGATAAGCCTTGCAAGGTCTGAAGACGGTTTCGGTTTTGGAACGGCCGCACCGCCCGAGGGCCTGGCGAGAATGGCGCCCAAAAGATCATCCGCAGGAACCTCTGCCGGCACGTCCTGAGTCGAGGTCGGCTCGGAACGTTCGGGTCCGCCGAACATCGCCCGCACATCACGCGCAGCTGAGTCGAACGTGTTCTCCTGCTTTAGCCGGCGACGCAGATCACGAAGCTCCTCGAAAAGGGGAACGCTTTGGAATATCTTGTCCGGGTGAAAATCCTCCAGCTCGTTGAATTCGAGCCGAAGCGGTTCGCCGTCATAATCAAGCTCAAGGGCGACGCCGAGCCGGTTCAGCACGTCGTCAAAATCGTCGCGATCGATCTCGACCGGCCCTCTTTCCGCAAAGGGCTTCCGCTCACCGTCGCCGGCCCAATCACCGAGAACAAGCATCCGGAAAGGCGGCTCCTCAACAACGCCCGAACGGTCCGATTCCATGGAGAACATTGCCTCCAGCATATTCTCGTTGCTAACCATATCAACCTCAATGAAATTGTTGAGAAAGACTGCAAAGGCAACCAAGGGAAGGCAATTTCATAGAAATGTTCGGTTCGGACCGCCGATCAGTCAGGTTGAACCGCGGCTTTCAGAAAGTCCAAGTGATCGCTGCCGAGGTTCGTAAACTTGAGTCCGAAGCCAAATCCCTCAAGGACATATGCTACTTCTCCCGTGAACCTCAGCGTCTTTCCATTTGACTTGAGCTCAAAAGCAAGCTCTTCGCCGACCCGGTAGGTCGAGATCGACTCAACATAGCAGCCGCCCATACTTAGGTCGCTTATCCGGGACGAGCGCCTTCCGGCAGACGAGTCAAGTACGATCTCAACAACGTACTGAACTCGCGTCTGCTTTCTTTCCGGTCGCGGAGGATCGCCTATCGACATCAGTCTTTCCTTGAGGATGGATGTTACCACAGCTTGCATTAGAACGGGACTCCAATTTTTCCCGTAAGAAAGTCGCAATAAAAGCTACTCTCCAAAAAGCGCGGCCGATCAACCAATTCCGACCATTCGAAGAACTGTCGGCCCGGTCGTGCTGACCAACACGCATCCGACGATCATGATCACGATGCCCGGCCAAAAGAGGTCGCCGGAGCGGAGTCCGCCTTCGCCGTATGCCATAGCGTTCGGTGGTGTGCTGATGTTGAAGGGAATACCGAACGATGCCGATATTGCGACCAGGATCGCTGTCGAGGGCTCCGGAATGAGCGCGGTTGCGATCGGGATAAGCATTATCACCGACGCTGTGTTGCTCATTATCGAAGCGAAAAATGCCGCCGCGAGACAGACAATGAAAAGTGCAACGGTCGGTGAATAGCTTCCGAACGGGATCGCCTCGGTCGCCGCGGCAACGATTCCGGTCGCCTCAAAGAGCTTGCCGAGCGTGATGCCGCCGGCGATCAGCAAGAGCGTTGACCAATCGATCTTTCGCAGCGACTCCCGGCCAAGAAGGCCCGTTAGAAAGAGAGCCGCACTTGCTGCGACGGCGACCACCGCGGAGGCAATTCCATGGAGCGGCTCGGCAAGCCAAAGCGCCGCAGTGATCGCCATGATCGTCAGGAATATAAGTCGTCCCGTCGTCCGTTCACCATCGGCCGCGGGCGTGGGCTCGAGCGAACCGAGATCAAAACCGGTGGTGGCTTCCATTGCAACGCGCCCGCGTGTCCGCAGCCAGAGCAGCCCGAAACCGAGCAAAAGCATTCCGGCCGTCAGCGGAAAAGCAAACGCCATCCAGCCGATGAAAGAGACATGGACGGTGCCGGCAAGCGAGGCGATCGCAACTGCATTCGGACCGGTCCCGATGGGCGTCGCCATTCCGCCCAGGTCTGCTCCGAGCGCAACGCCGATCAACAGAGTCCGACGAAGCAGATCTCTCTCCGATAGGCCGTTAAATGCCGGCCGGAGACACGCGATCATCAGTGCCGCTGCCGCGATGTTCGAAAGCCACATCGAGAGGAAGGCAGTGATCAGGATCACCAGCAGCAACAGGCGATAAAACGAGGTGCCCGAAATGCGGAAGGCATAGCGGATCATCTCTCGGTCGATGCCAAACTTTTCAGCCGCAACGCCGAGTGCAAAACCGCCGAAAAAAAGCGCAAGAACCGGATCCGCTGCCCAGGTCATCACCCGTGCGAAGTTGAGGGTCGCATCAAGGGGCCCAAGGACGAGCGGGATCAATGCCCAAAGCAGCAGCGAAGGCACAAAAGGCGGCGTCGCTTCACTCAGCCAGAGAATTAGGCACACCGCCGCGACCGAAAGCACGCGTGCAAACAGAGCGCTCTCGACCACAAACTGCGGCAAGGCCGCCGCGATCAAAAAACCGAGTGCGACAAATACCCACCGCCGCTTCGCTGCCTCATTTTCGTTCACAGACAATTCAACGGCGATGGTATCCGCTTGCCGCCTATGCTACAAGGCCTAAGCCGACTTCACTGAAACCTTTGTCGCTTCCTTTTCCGCACGCTTGGTCATCGTTAGCGTCAATATGCCGTCCTTAAGTTCGGCATTGACCGCATCTTCCTCAACCAGCGACGGGAGCTGCAGCTCGCGATAGAACCGATCGCTTTTCCATTCCGAGTAGAATGTCTTTTCATCCTCGCTCTTGAGTTCGTTGCCGGACTTGCCGCTGATGAAGGCGCGGTCGCCCTTGACGCTGACCTCGATCTCGTCCGGACGGAAACCCGGCACCGCGGCCTTGAGCGTGACAATGTTGTCCTTCTCCGTGATCTCGACCGGCGTCGGCCGCAGGATCTCGGATTCGGCTCTGAACCAATCGTCGAGCTGGGTGCCGATCATATGGCCGCGTTCCTGAAAGAACTCGAAAGCCCTTGAGGCTACATCGCGGAAAAGTTCGGTTGACCGCTCGAACATCTTCTCGACATCAACAAAGAGCGGAGCCGGTTCCGGCGCCTTTTCGACCTTCTCCAATGCTTTTACTTCTTTTTCCATATTTCACTCTCCAAAAACGAAAGTTCCGAATGCCAGAATGGTATTCAGTTACCGTTACTGCAATTGGCGTTCCGTTGGTCGATACTTTGGAAATGCCTTTGCTGTCCATCATCGCCCTTAAAGTTCGCGTTCACTGATGCGGGAAAATCAGCGCTCGGGACGGTCATTCACGCATATCCCAATTGCCCTATTGACCCCGAAGGCCCAAAAGGTCGTATAGTCATCAAACCAGCAACGGGAACGAGTTTTGATACGGAAAAAGAGTAACGGCCATGAAATCACAGAAACTGATCGACAAGATACTCGACGAGCTCAAAAAGAAGCGCGGTGCCGCTTATCACGAAAAGCACCGCAAAGTAATCGAGAAATTTGTGGAACGGGAACCGATCAGCCATGGAGTCGGGCACGCAGAGCCGGAGAACCGGACATTCGGCGAAAGATTGGCGGACCGAGTGGCATCTTTCGGCGGGTCTTGGACCTTCATCGCGGTTTTCTTTCTCGCCTTGGTTTCGTGGGTAATTCTCAATTCTTACATCCTTGCTCGAAGCGGTGATGCGTTCGACCCGTTCCCGTACATCTTGCTCAATCTGTTTCTCTCGATGCTTGCAGCGGTTCAGGCTCCTGTCATTCTTATGTCGCAAAACCGCCAGGCGGCAAAGGATCGTGAAAATGCCGAACACGACTACGAGGTGAACCTCAAGGCAGAACTTGAGGTACGTCTCCTTCATGAAAAACTCGATGAGCTTCGCGAGCACAAATGGGCCGCCCTTGTCGAGATGCAGCAGGAACAGATCCGAATGCTTGAGAAACTGCTCTCCGAAGGCGGCGGTGGGAAGCAAAAATAGCTATGAAAGAAAACGAAAAAGCTGTGAGTCCGCGACGGAGATTCGGCGAAAAACTCGGCGTCCTTCAAGCGGCCGATGCTTCGCTTGTGCGTGCCTGGTCGATAACGGCACTCGCGATCCGTAACCTTTTCGTCAACAAGCTCCGCACGTTCCTCACGCTGCTCGGCATCATCGTCGGCGTTGCTTCAATGATCGCCGTCGTTACCATCATTCAGGGACTTAACGAAACGGTCGCAAACACCTTCTCCGCCAACGGCTCGACCGTATTTTCCATTTCGAAGGGCCCTACTGTGATCACCAGCCGCGAGCAGATGCTCAAGGTCGGCAAGCGGCGTGACGTTACCGAGGAAGATGCCGAAGCGGTCGCACGCGGGTGCCCGCTCTGTTGGCGGATAGGCTACTCGGCCCGCGGTGCGGAGATCGTAAAATACGCCGACAAGACGGAAGAGAACGTCATCATCCGCGGCATAACGCTATCACAATTTGATATCGAGGACATGACCGCCGAGACCGGCCGAATCTGGACAAAGAACGAGGCCGACGCAGGCCATTACGTAGCCGTTATCGGTGCCGACATCGTCAAGAACGTTTTCGCCGATGCCCCGCCCGAGACGATCATAGGCCGACAGTTGCGCGTCCGCGGGGCGACTGTCCGTGTAATCGGCATTGTGGCACCGCTTGGTTCGATCCTCGGTGTCTCTCGTGACAACTTCATCCTTGTTCCGTATCACACTTCGCTCAAGATATTGCCCGGCCGCGGCTCGCTGGTCATCAATGTTCAGGTCGAAGACCCCGCCCAGCTCGATAACGCAAAAGACCAAGCTACGGCCGTGATGCGCTCCCGCCGAGGACAGATCGCCATTCACACGGGCGATAAAGAAGAACTCGATGAGGGCTTCACCATCGAATCGGCGGACGTCTTCGTTGGGATCTACAGCGACGCGACGAGCAACATCTATCTGGTCACGATCGGCGTCTCGGCCATTTCGCTGATCGTCGGCGGCATCGTTGTAATGAACATCATGCTCGTCTCCGTTGCCGAACGAACGAAGGAGATCGGGCTGCGGCTCGCGGTCGGTGCCCGCCGCTCGGACATTATGCGGCAGTTCCTTACCGAAGCGGTGGTCATCGCAGCAGCCGGAGGTGTCATCGGGCTTTTTCTCGGTTTCGGGCTCGCGAACCTGATCTCGCTTTTGATCGGTTTCCCGACTCTCGTCAGCCTCGCGTCGGTCTTTCTCGGCATCGGTGTTTCCTCAGCTGTCGGCATCATCAGCGGGCTTTATCCTGCCTGGCGGGCAGCCCAGCTTAACCCCGTGGAGGCAATGAGACGCGAATGAGACTCGACCACTTCAGGGAATCGGCCGTCATGGCATTCGACACCGTCCGGACGAACAAACTCCGCTCGGGCCTGACGATCCTTGGTGTTTCGGTCGGCGTTGTAACGGTAATGCTGATGGTCTCGATCATTCAAGGGCTCAACCGATCGTTCGCACAGCAGCTCGAGGCGATCGGGTCCAACATCGTCTTCATCACCAAGTTCGATTCGTCCTTCGGCCGCCAACCGAACCAGGAAGAACGAATGCGAGAAGATCTTTCGCTCGCCGAGGCCGAAGCCCTCGGGGCCGAACTCCGCAACATTGTCGGCGTCTCGCCCATCCAGCGGACGATATCCGAAACGGTTCGGTACCGCGAGAAGCAGAGTGACACTCCGATATTGATCGGAGCCACCCGTCACTATGAAGAAGTGCATTCGCAATTTGTCGAGCGCGGCCGATTTGTCACCGAGGCAGACCTTAGCTCGCGGGCAAACATCGTCGTTCTCGGCAAGGATGTCGTCAAGGCACTTTTCCCTGAAGAAGAACCGATCGGCAAGGAGGTAAAGATCGGCGGCAGGCCATTTCGGGTAGTCGGGGTAATGGGCGATCTCGGCTCGATCTTTGGCCAGTCGCGCGACAATTCGGTCTTCATCCCGCTGACGACATTTCAGAAATATTGGCGTGATATTCCCTATCCGCAGATGGTCTTCATCATCGTCGTTCGCCCGACGGATCGCTCATTTGTTTCGTCCGTAACTGATGAGACGCGAGACATTCTCCGGCGTGTCCGCGGCGTACCCTTCGGAGAACCGGATAATTTTTACATCTCATCTCAGGACGCGCTGCTTGATATCTATAACCAGCTAACGGGCGCGACCTATCTTGTGCTGACGGCGATCTCGGCCGTGGCATTGATGATCGGCGGCATCGGCGTGATGAACATAATGCTCGTCTCGGTTACAGAGCGGACGAAAGAGATCGGCATCCGAAAGGCCGTCGGTGCAACGCAGAGTGTGATTCTTTCTCAGTTCCTGATCGAGGCGGTCGTGCTGACGGGCATCGGCGGGCTGATCGGATTGATCATTGGGTTGGTTTCAAGCTGGTTGATAAACGCTTATTCGCCGCTGCCGGCCTACGTTCCGCTGTGGACAGTGTTTGTCGGTATCGGCGTCTCGGCCCTCGTCGGCATCGTCTTTGGGATATTTCCGGCATTGAAGGCGGCCAAGCTCGACCCGATCGAGGCTCTCAGCTTCGAATAAAGCCCCACTCAAGCGCAAAAAACGGGGCTCGCTCCGACCCTGCATATCGGAGCGAGCCCCTTGTTTCGCGTCGGGGCCGAAACCCCTTCGCAAAACCCTGTCCACAACGGATCAATGGCCTAGTGCCGGACCAGCGAATCGTGTACCGCGGTCGGCAACACGGACATCATGCCCATAAAGACCATTCCGAAGCAGACAAAGCCAAATGCCACGACCGCCGTTACCGTCATATTGCCGGTAACATAAACCCCGAGAGCGGCAGCCGCTATCACCAACCAAAGTGCGATATAGATCTTTGTCAACATGATGTCCTCCTCGAGAGACTTTCCGCTGCCTTGATGGCAGAAGTTGGAGCCTTCTCGCCCTCGGTAATTTGCAACGCCCGTGCCACTGCGAACTACCCGTAAAATCAGCATCTGCACAGGTTGCGGCCGCGAAATCCTCCGCACCGCGGCCGCCGCCTGCGCGTGTTTGTTCGCAACAAAAAGGCCCGGCAGATGCCGAGCCTGTTATTGATGCGATTTTCAATTGTTTACTGCCGCCGAGTTCTTTCAGGGTTTCCGGCCGGCACCATCGGAACTTCGTCGCCCTGCCGGTCTACCGAAAAGCGTCCGGTCATTACGGTAGGAGTCAGCTTAAGGATCACCTCAATATTTTCCCGCACCCAACTATCCATCCAGCGAATGCTTACCGCCGGTGTAAGCGTCGGGTTGATCTCGGCGACAAGCTTTAGCGCCTTTTCCCGCTCTTCATGGTCGGTTACCTGAGCCGCCTCGCCCTGCACGATAACACTTCGCCAATCGCGCTTGTTCTTTACGTCTTCGAGTTGGAGACACGCCTTCGGGTTGCCGCGGATTATCTCCGCCTTCTTGCCCTCGGTCGTGTAGATGTAGATCACCGGCTTTGCCCAGGCGAAATGCACCGGTACAACGTACGGCATCCCATTCTGCGAACAGCCGAGATGACCGTAATTAACCTCATCGAGCAACTGCTCGATCTCGCTCATCCTCATTTCTACTACTTCGATCATAACTTTGACCCCAATGATAGCATTGCCTGCGGGCGCCGCTCGCATTTTCTCAAAGTGAATGGAAGCAATGCCCATTCCCTTAAACGGCTGTCGCTTGGAACGTAGTTTGCCGTTCAATATCAGCGAACAGAATGTTCGGAGGTTATCATGAAAGTCATAATTGCTACCGATGGATCAAGTTTTAGCCTTGCAGCGGCGAATGAGGCCTGCCGACTTTTTGGAAGGTTGAAAGAGACCGAGTTTACTATCGTTTCGGTCTTCGAGGACGTACCGATCGCGGCGACCGAGCCATTTGCACTGCCGCCTGAGTATTATCAGGAAATGACCGATGCGGCCCGCAACCAGGCTCAACATAACGCGGATCAAACGGTCGAAGCACTGCGGTCCGGGTGCCCGGACGCGAGCGTCACTATCGAGGTGCTCAGTGGAAAGCCGGCATCGCAGATAGTCGATCTGGCCGAAAGGATCGGTGCCGAAACGATCGTCGTCGGGTCGCACGGCCGCGGATTCTGGGGACGCCTTCTTGGGTCGGTTTCGAATTCGGTGGTCAATCATGCTCCGTGTTCGGTGCTCGTGGTTCGCAGCGAACCGGCAGGTGAAGAATGATCTGGCTGCGGGCCCTTGCCGTCTGGCTCATAATGATGGCAGCGGAAACGGTCCACGGCATTTTGCGCACCGTGTTGCTCGCACCGCAGGTCGGCGACCTCCGTGCCCGACAGATCGCGTTTTTCACAGGCTCGGCGATCATACTTGGAACCGCCTATCTTTTCATCAATTGGATCCGGGCTCGCTCGTTCAAAGAACTACTCGTTATCGGCTTGATGTGGATGTTGCTCACGCTCGGCTTTGAAGCGGCGATTGGCATCTACGGCTTTGGGTTTGGTTGGGAGCGCATCATCGCGGAGTATGACCCGCGGTCCGGTTCGCTGATGCTCTTCGGCCTTTTCGTTCTTGTTCTCGCTCCGCTTATCGCATTCAGGCTGCGCCGCGGTCAGTGATCGTCGTCGTTCTTCTCCGGACGCTTGGGCTCGCTTTGGGTCGCCGCCGCGTCGCCGGCGCGGATCTCCGTGTGCCTGATCTGGCCGCCAAGGTTTGCCGTCCAGCCCATCAGGCCGAGCGTTACGACCGCAAGCAGCAGAGCAGGTGTCGCAGCATATCGCTGAATGGCCGGCTTGAAAAACCAGATCGCGAGCCCGACTGCCGAGGCGATTCCCGTCACGACAGCAAAGCCCAGGGCTATCTTCGCCGCGTCCTCATGGCTCTCGATAAAAGCTTCCGATACTCCGGGAAGATTTTCTACGATATCCTCGGCGGGTTCACCTGTTAAGTAGGTCGGCACAGCGACCACGGCCGCCGCAAGAAAGATGATCAAACCCGTGTTCACCATCGCTTGAGAATTTCGTATCGCACCGTAGAGCACGATCGGAACCCCGATCACCAAGGCGAATAACGGAAAATGGTTGAGCATTAAATGTAGATGAGCGCTGTCCATTGCTTGTCTCCCGGAAATAATTTCCATTCCCCGGATCAAGAGTCGATCTGTGCTCCCGATCTCGAGTACCAAACAACTGTGCAATCGCGATACCAAAAAAGGCAGGCGTCTCAGCCTGCCCCGAAAAAGCGTGCCGTGGCCCGAGTGAACTAATCAGAACGCAGGGTCTTCTTCAATTCTTCCAACAGATTCTCGGCAGTAAAGGGTTTTGAAAGCACCGACGTGATCCCGAGCGTTTCGATCTCGCTTCGCTGATTCTCATTCATCAGCCCGCTCATCATTATCATCCTGAGCTTCGGGTCCATCTTGCGCATCGCTCTTACCATTGACGGCCCGTCCATGTAGGGCATCGCAACGTCGGCAATCACCGCGGCCGTTTCGGCGCCGTGCTGGGCAAAGAGGGCGAGGCCCTCCGTGCCGTCCGCTGCGGTCAGGACGCGATACCCGAACTTTTCAAGCGTCGCCTTTGTCACATCGCGAATATACTCTTCGTCATCGACGACGATCACCAATTCGCCCTTGCCTGCGAGTTCGTCAAATGTTGTAGGGGAACTATCTTCTATGGCCGCAGAATCTGCGACCGGGAAATAGATCGAGAACCGCGAGCCCTTACCCGGTTCGCTGTAAACATTGATGAACCCGCCGTGGCTCTTTACGATCGTCAACACGGTCGAGAGCCCGAGTCCGGTTCCGCGGCCGATGTCCTTGGTCGTAAAGAATGGGTCGAATATCTGCTTTTTGACCTCCGGCGGCATTCCGAGGCCGGTGTCGCTGACGGCGATGACGATGTGCTCGCCCGGAACGGCGTCCGGGCTCATCCGAGCGTAGTTGTCGTCGATGTTGACCCGGCTCGCCTCGATCGAGAGCATTCCGCCCTCGGGCATCGCGTCACGGGCGTTGATCGAAAGATTCATCAGTACCTGATGTATCTGCGTCGGGTCGGCGGAGATAACCGGCAGCTCGGCGGGAACATCGAACTTGACCTCGATGTTCTTCGGCAGTGTCTCGGAGAGCACCTTTATCAGGTCCTTTACGATGTGGCGGACCTGGACGGCTACACGTTCGCCCTTGAGCCCTCGGGCAAAGGTAAGCACCTGCTGGACGAGTGAACTTCCGCGCTGAGTGTTCTTCTCGATCATGTCCAGCCACTTCGTCGTCTCGTCGTCCGGATTCCGGAGCTTTAACATCCCGACCGACATAAGGATCGGCGAAAGGATGTTGTTAAGGTCATGGGCGATGCCGCCGGCGAGCGTGCCGATGGATTCAAGCCGCTGGGCACGGAAAAGCTGTTCCTCGGTTCGCCGCTTTTCAGAGACGTCAGTATTTATGA
Source organism: Acidobacteriota bacterium (assembly GCA_019639135.1). Lineage (GTDB taxonomy): Bacteria > Acidobacteriota > Blastocatellia > Pyrinomonadales > Pyrinomonadaceae > OLB17. The sequence continues at coordinate 222,191 of JAHBSL010000003.1, read as the reverse complement.
CAAGGATGTAGTCCGGCTGGTCGTGGTCGTCGCGGACGAGCGTCCACCGGCTCTCGACCACCAGCGATGTCCCGTCCTTTGTGAACTGCCGCTCTTCAAAGCGGTGTTCGTCATGCCGTTCAAATTCGCGGCGAATCTCAAGTATCCGTTCCGGGCCGCCGCCGGGAACTACCTCGGTGAATGGACGGCCCAGCGCCTCGTCGATCGTGCGGCCGTAAATGCGTTCTGCGCCTTTGTTCCAGAAAATGACCTGGTAGTTCAGGTCGCAGACTATGATCGCGTCCTGCGCCTTTTCAAGCAGCGATGCCTGCTGCCGGATGCGTTCCTCAGCAAGTTTTCGCTCGGTTATCTCATACCGGATCGCGATATATTGAAACGGCTTTTTGTCCGCGTCGAGCATTGGCACGATGGTCGTATCGACCCAATAAATGCTGCCGTCCTTTGCCCGGTTCCTTATCTCGCCCCGCCAAACGCGGCCGCGGGCAATGGTCGTCCAAATGTCGCGGATGAACTCCTTCGGATGGTATGCGGAGTTGATGATCTTGTGGTCCTGCCCGATCAGTTCTTCGCGGGTGAACTTTGATATCTCGCAGAACTTGTCGTTGACGTAGGTGATGCGTCCGCTTTGGTCGGTGATCGCAACTATCGCGGATTGATCTATCGCAAACTTGAGGTCCGAAAGCTCCTTAAGTACATCCGTGTTCGGGCTGTCAGTTTTCTCGTCGTTCATTCGATTTCGCCGGCCGCAGACTCTTTCTCGCTAAGCGAATCGTAAAGACCGGCCTTCCGCAGTTTATATCTTAGCTGGTCGCGGGAGATACCTAGAAGTTTTGCGGCCTGTGTAAGGTTACCCGCGGTTCGTTCAACGGCCTGGCTTGCAAGTTCGGCCTCGACCGCGTCGAGCGTAACGCCGGTCGAAGGGAGAACGATCCCGCCGCGTTCCGGTGCAACTGTCGCGAATTCCTCGAGCATGTCTTGCGGCAGATGCGATGTCGTAACAAACTCGCCGTCCTCGAGTATCGACGCACGCTCGATGATATTCCTCAATTCGCGGACGTTGCCCTTCCAATCGTATGTCCGAAAGATCCGTTCGACCTCGGGCGTCAGCCCCTTGAGCGGTTTCTGCTTTCGCTTGATGTTGACTCGGTCGATGTACAGCTTGGTCAGCAGCATTACGTCGTCGCCGCGTTCCCGAAGCGGCGGGATATCGACCTGGATCACCGAGAGCCGGAAATAAAGATCCGAACGGAATCGGCCGTCCTCACCGGCCCGCTTGAGGTCCTGGTTCGAGGCAGCAATGATCCGGGCATCCATCTTGATGTCCTTTAGTCCGCCAACGCGGCGAAAGAGCCCGTTCTCTAGCACTCGCAAAAGCTTTGCCTGCAGCGGCAGTTCCATTTCGCCGATCTCGTCCAGAAAGATCGTTCCGCCGTGAGCCTGTTCGAAAAGCCCTTCCTTTCTCTGCTTCGCATCGGTGAATGCGCCTTTCTCATAGCCGAAGAGCTCCGATTCGATCAGCGTCGCCGGAAGTGCGGCGCAGTTTATCGCAAGATAAGGAGCTTTTGCACGATCTGAGGCAAAATGGATCGCCCTCGCAAAAAGATCTTTGCCCGTTCCCGTCTCGCCCTGAAGAAGGATCGAATTTACGTCGGAATCCGCGACCCGCCGGGCAAGCTCCTTTGCCTTTTGCATCGCCGGTGATTCGCCGATGATCTCATCAAAGGTAAGGGTCACGGCGCGTTCCCTTCGTGCGGCCTTGATCTCGCGACGGAGTGTTCGCGTCTCGACCGCGTTGCGAAGCGTGACCTCAAGCTCTTCGAGCCTTACCGGCTTTCCGATAAAGTCGTGTGCACCGGCGCGGAGAGCCGCGACCGTATGCTCAACATCGACATTGCCGGTGACGATTATAGCGACGAGTTCCGTATTCGCTTCCTTAAGTTTCTTGAGCAGGTCGATGCCCGAGCCATCCGGAAGTTCGACGTCGATCAAAGCGATCGACGGTTCAAACTCTTCGAACGCTTTTGTCCCTGCTGCAATGCTCTCGGCGGAATGCGTTTCATAGCCCCAGCTCGAAACCGCCTCCGTAAGCGCCATGCGGATGAAGCCGTCATCGTCGATTATCAGTATTCTCTCGTTCTTTTCCGGCATCGGATGCAATGAAAATTAGGGTCGTGCAGGGCGTGTCTCAACTATCTGTATATCGCGAATGAATTCGGGCATCAAGCCTATATTCGCGAATTTTTTCGCGCAGATAATTTACGCTTTGCACAAAACCGCTGAAAGTGACCAACCTGCTTGAATGTATGTGCTGTTGGCACATACATTGCACTTTGTGGCCATGCCTGAGTTAAAATTGTGACTTTACCGGCAAACTTATTATGAAATTACTGATCGCATACGATGGTTCCCGGTGTGCTGAGGCGGCGCTCGATGATCTTAAACGGGCTGGGCTTCCGGCCAAGGGAGAAGCCTTCATACTTTCGGTAGCGGAGGTTTGGCTTCCGCCGGCCGAAAGTGCGAACGGCAGCCTGACCGATGATCCTTACATCCGCAATTTGGTCGAACGCCGCCGCGAGAAAGGCGAGCGGGCGCTTGCCGAGTACGAGGCTTATGCTCACCATGCCGAGTCGCGTATGCGGACGCTCTTTCCCGAGTGGACGATCACGGCGGAGGCGACATATGGCTCGCCGGCCTGGGAGGTTTTGGCAAAGGCCGATGATCTCAAGCCCAACCTCATTGTCACCGGTTCGCAGGGACAATCGGCATTGAGCCGCTTTCTTCTCGGAAGCGTTTCCCAAAAGGTTTTGAGCGAAGCAAAATGCTCCGTTCGCGTAGCCCGCGGCAAGAATGAGGTCGATCCGACCCCGATCCGATTGACCATCGGATTTGATGGAAGCCGCGGTGCACGTGCGGCGGTCGATTCAGTAGCCGCCCGCGTCTGGCCCGAGGGCACTGAGGCACAGCTTATCTCTGTGACCGACCCGATCTCGCCTACGGCGATCGGCCGTTTCGTCCCGCCGGTAAATGCCGCTGTCGAAGCGGTTAATGAAGCCGAGACCGACTGGCTGACAACGCAGGCCGCCGAAGCGATCGCGGACCTTGCCGCGGCAAATGTTACGGCAAGCCATTTGATCATTCCGGGTGCGCCGAAACGTGTCATCGTTGACGAGGCCGAGAAATGGGGTGCGGATTCGATCTTCGTCGGTGCAAATGCATTCGGCAGCAAGCTCGAGCGCTTTCTGCTCGGTAGTGTATCGTCGGCGGTCGCCGCACGTGCACACTGCACGGTCGAGGTAGTTCGTTAGCGTTAGAAGTCTTTCCTCCAAACAAAAAGCCGGGCCCGGGCCCGGCTTTTTTCTGCCTTGTTGAACCGATCAATTCTGCCCGATCTTTTCTATGTCCGATTGTAGCTTCGCGATAGCGGAGTTCGTCGCATCGGCCGTTTTCAACCGAGCGAGTGTCGCTGTAGCGTTTGCCGCATCGCCTTTTTTCGTATAAGCGACCGTCAGGTTCTGAAGAGCTTGAATGTGGTTCGGATTCTTCTCCAAAGCGCCGTTGAATTCCTTGATCGCCTTGTCGTAATCCGGGTTCGGACGAAATACGTAGGTCAGCCCGAGGTCCGTCCGGACGTTTATGTCATCCGGTTTTTTCTCAATGGCAAGTTGATAGGTCTTTTCGGCCTCTTCGTACTTGTTAGAATCGAAATAGGCATTCGCGAGGTTTACGATGGTGTTGTAATCGTCCGGCTTGATCTTCCGTGCCTGCTCGAGAAATTCGACGGCGCCGTCGAACCGCTGTATCTGGTAATACATCTCCGCGGCCTTGATCTGCGCGTCAAAGTTCTGCGGCTCGGCACGTGCCGTATCGATAGCAGCCTGTACTTCAGGGATCGAGCCGCTTTGCGTGTCGCCAATGTTCGGATGCCCTGAAGGAAGCCCCGCCATCTGCTGATTGGCCTGTCCGGCCTGGAGCATCGCCTTTTGGTTCATTGAGTTGGCGAACATAAAGCCGATAATTACGCCCCCTAGGAGGCCGACGATGCAGAATAGAATGTTCTCTTTGTTGATCATGGTGTTATGCGTACGAATGAAGCCCGGGCAGCAGATAGCTTACACCGAGATACGTAAAAATGATGAATAGAAATGCAACGATCGCGAAGTATGCCGACCGCCGGCCCTGCCATCCATAGGCTACGCGCGAATGGAGGAACCCGGCATAGGTAAGCCACGCGACCAAAGCACCTGTTTCTTTGGCGTCCCAACCCCAGTATCGCCCCCAGGATTCGTTCGCCCAGACGGCTCCGGTTATGAGCAGCAATGCTAAGCCTGCAAATGTTATACCGCCGAGTTTGTACATCAGCCCGTCCAGCGTGGCAGCGGCGGGAAGTGACTCACGGATCCGCTCCGGTTTCGCGGCCATCAGCACTATAAAGAACGTGCCCGTAAAGGCAGTGATCAAGGCTGCGAGCTCTACCGGATTTGCATTAAGGCTCAAACGCAGCGAATCGCTGTTCTGGCGGATCCAGGTATCGGCCATTCCGGCAAGCTGCATCGCGGGAACGGTCGCGATCTGCTGCGGCGTCGCTCCCTGCTGCTGAAGCATCCAGATGCCGAACCGTTCGTACTGCTCAGGAGCGATCCGGGAAACGACGTTCGTGAGCGTCCGTACCTGATATACAAGCATCCCGATCGCGGCTCCCTGCGCGACCAGCGAAGCGGCCATCAGCCCAAGGCCGATCTGCTGTGACCGCTTTCGGCCATTCGAAAGAAACGATGTCCAGGCTCCAAGCGAGGCGAGCAGCAAAACGGCAGCAACTACGATCAGCCAACCGACGTAGGGAAGATCGGCACGCAGCGGTATCGATACCCGCGAGGTGCCGACAAAAATGGAAGACGCATAGGTAGCGAACGTGTCGAAAGAAAAAACACCGAAACGCGAAATGGTCGCGAAGACCCCGAGTACGAACGCGGCTGTCCAGAATGCCATCTTCTCAGGCCGAAGCCCGTCCTTAAGAAGATAAAGAACCGCCACGGCGAAACAAACCAGCCCGACGCCATATGCGATCGAAGCTACTCCAACATGTATCGGCCGCCAATATGAATCGAGCACCGGCGGCAGGTCAACGAACTCGCCTCCGATGAAGCGGGCGAGTACAAGAATTATCGCCGCCAGCGGAAGCGCGATCGCGGCTATACCGCGAAGCTCGCGTCGCCGCATCACGATCAGCGTCGTCACACCTGCACCGAACGCAAACGCAAGGCTTAGGTCGTAGAGATTTGCGAACGGTACATAACGGAAGAGCCACGGCATCTCCGCGGCCGAGCGGCCTTGCGACTGAAATATCGCCAACTCGCGGTCATAAGCTGCAACCCACCGGACGAGCCAGCTAGCCAGATTGAGCGCGACACCTATCCCGGCCGCCCAGAGGCCGAGACGCTCGGCAAAGCGGAACGGAGCATAGAAATTGGTCAGGTAAAAGATCGCAGCGGTGAGATATGCCGCGAGGGCAAGCATCATCAAAGCCTCATCGCCGATGAACCGCTCGCCGCCGATGGCGAACCGAAGGCCGAAGATGGCCGCCGCTGCCGTCATCGCGAGCAGGAAAGGAATATGCCCTTGAAGGCCTTTCGTTCTGCTCGCGGGCTCAACCGCCGCTGCCGCCTGCGGATATGTGATCGAGTGTCCGTTCATTCCCGTTCCTCCCCGAAGCCCTTGACGGCTTGCGTAAGCTCGTCAAACTGCTCGTCAAATCCATTCGGATTCCGGTTCGTATGCCCGCCGAGTGTGACCTCGGTATTTCCGTCCGCACCCTTTTCTACTGCCGCCCAGACCCTTCGGTGCGAGAAGCCAAATACGCTGGCAAGCGTAAACGTCAGCAATCCAAATCCGATGTAAACCACCGTCGAGCCCGGATCGCGTTGCACCGCAAGAACATGCTGGTGTGAGACGCGTTCGAAATCAAGCATTCGAAATATGTAGCCGCCGTATGGCTTCTTTGCGGCGGGAATGTCCGCCATCTCCGGCCCAAAAACGGTTGCCGTCTCAAGTCCGCTGCCCGGCGGAGCAACGTGAATGATCGCCGCCGGATTTGGATAAGAGGTCGTATCCTCGTTCGGGTCCTCGGGCCCAATGACGAAATCCCCGCGAAACTCGCTGAATATCAGCTTCGTCCCATCTGCAAGCTGATGCGTCCCGTCGCGCTCGAGCGTGACCTCTTCGGTTTCCCCGGTCGAAGCATTCGTGACAGCCATTCGAACGGTACGTGCCCGCCCGATCGGTACAAAGCTCGCCTGGAAAAAGCGATAGCCGCGATGATCGAAGGGCCGGTTCATTCCGACCTCAGCAGTGTGAACGCCCGTCTCGTCGCGGATGGTGAACCGGGTTATCCAGTCGATGGTGTTGTTGGCCGTCAGCGGTCCGTCGTGGCGGATCAGCCTCTGCTCGATGTCTGTGCAAGTAACCTCGAAGGGAAGCTGCTTCGTTATCTGCCGCATCCGGTCAAGGTCAAACGCGGTGTCGAAAATAAGATTCGTCGTCTGGCCCGGGTAAAGCGGAAGGTTGCCGTTGCTTCCGAGTTGGGCCGTCAGGAATCCGCCGAGAAATATGGTCAGCAACGCCACGTGAACGGCGCAAAAAGCAAGCCTGTTCCATTTGCCCTTTTCGGCAAAAAAGTATGTGATCCCTCTTCGTTCGCTGCGGACCGGCTTTCCCCAGCCGGCCTTCATGAATGCGTTCTCGATCGCCGCAGCCGTTTCGTCAGGCGCCGCCCCGAGCGTTACCGAAGCCGAGTTCCTTTGGTCGCGGAGCCAGCGAAGCGGAACCGTCGAGGCCGGCCGCGAAAAGTAGGGCAATATCTTTGGCAGACGATCGAGCGTTGAGATGATGATGTTTAGCGAAAGGGCAGCAAGCAGAGCATTGAAGTACCAGGCGTAGTAGATATTGAAAAAGCCGAGAGAACCATAAACCGTTCTCTGTGCCGGCGTCAGCTCGGCATAATACTCCGAAAAGCCGTTAACGTTCTGCTGCATCACCAGCATGCCGATGGTACACGCCGCCCCGAGAAGGACCAGGAGCACAATTCCGACCCGAACGGAACCCGCAAACTTCAAAACCTTGTCCAACGTTCCGCGGCGAAGGCGAACTTCGCCGACCGCTCCTATCGGTTCCGCGTTCTGGACTGCAGGTAAACTCATTTGTTCTCCGGATGTGAGCGCGAGGCCCCTTTTGGCATCAATCGGCATGTGGCAAGCCTTGTGCCGTTGATGAATTTTGCCCGGATCCGGCCCCGGATCGCAGAAAAACACGTGAGGCTGACGGAATTGCTGCGAAGTTTCTCGCAGGGAAGTTTAGCAACCGGTCTTTAGGCCGGATGTGACCTTCATCACATTAACGCGGCGTTGTAGCGATTAGAATGACGTGGCTTGCGCTTTCCAATAAGTCTGCCGCTTGAGGCGAACCGATGAACAGGACCGGACGCGATCTTAGGTTGAAGCTCTTCGCCGCTGCACTCTGTGCGTCGGCGGGATTTATCCTGTTCGCGCTCATCGGCCAAACAAGGGTGATACATGGCTCGCCGCTCGAACCCCCTGAAGCCTCCCCGCAGTCAAAGTACTCAACATTTTCACACGATGTTTTGGCACACAAGATGGATTGCTCAAAGTGCCATAGCTTTCCCTCGAAGAACTGGAAAGCGGTCAGGCCGGCGGACAGTGCGTTCCCGGACATAACCGAATACCCGAGCCACGCCTCGTGCATAAACTGCCATCGCCAGCAGTTCTTTCGCGGTGCACGCCCGCAGATCTGCACCATCTGCCATACGAACCCGGGACCGCGTAACAGCACTCGCCATCCATTCCCAAATCCGCGTGAGGTCTTTGACGCTTCTCCGAAGGGCAAGGACGCAGAATCGGACTTCGACATTAACTTCCCGCACTCGACGCACGTCGATATCGTCTCCGAGCTTCGACCGCAGGCGGTCGAATTCGTCCGTGCCGGATGGACGCGGATGCGGCGGAGCGAGGAAAGCTGCAAGGTCTGCCATCAAACACATATGCCGCAGGGCGATTCCGACGCTGAATTTGCGGCGGCACCACCGAAAGACCTCGGCGACAATTTCTGGCTGAAAAAGGGAACCTTCAAGACATCGCCGATCGGCCATACGACGTGCTTCACTTGCCACTCGACCGATACCGGCATCGAGCCTGCACCGACGAACTGTGCCGCTTGCCATGCGATGAAGCAAAAGCAGCCGCCGGCCGATTTCGACAAAGAGCTATGGGCACGCGTCGGGCTCCGCGACCGGATCATCCGCGATGCCTGGTCAACCCGCTATTCGTCCGGGACATTCCGTCACGAGTTCGCGAGCCACGCCGAGTTGGATTGCGCCACGTGCCACGATGTCTCAGCACTAAAAACGCTCGATCCGCGTTCGATGAAGGTCGCCATCACATCGTGCAACAACTGTCACATTACTGCGACCTCGGACGACGGCGGGATACTGAACTTTGAGATCGATTCGCGAAAGGCCGATGCCTCATTTCGCTGCGTCAAGTGCCACTTGTCCTTCGGCTCGCAGCCGATACCCGAATCGCACATCAAGGCGGTGGCGGCTATGGCAGGGAACTGAAAAAGTAATGGGACCGGAAGGCAACAACCCCAAAGCGAACAGCTCTTCCGCAATGCGGGCGTCCAAGCTCGCGGCGGTCGCATTCGCCGTGCTCGCCGCTTCGCTCTATTTTGCCGCCTGCGGTTCTTCGCCGGAGCAAACGGCGCTGAACGCGGCCGCAACTCCGACGCCCGTTGCCGAATCGACTCAAGTAAAATTCGAGTTTCCTGAAGGTGATTATTCGAAGTTCGGCCACGATAATGAACAGCACGCCCGGCTTCCTTGCCTCGTCTGCCATACACGCGAAGATAACTCGGCGCAGATGAAGTTCTCCGGCCACATCCCGTGCGCGAGTTGCCACGTAGAGCACTTCAAGGAACCGCAGGGACAGATCTGCACCATCTGCCACACGGACTCGGCAACCGGTGCGATGAAAGAATTTCCAACGCTTCGGTCGTTCAATGCAAAATTTGACCACGCGAAGCATACGCCGCATTCCAACTGCGCCGATTGCCACCAGCCGGCCCGTTCGGGTGCGACGTTTTCCGTGCCGACGCGGGCGAATTCACACGCGACGTGCTTTCAGTGCCATTCGCCCAACGCTCAGTTCGAAGGCAATGACATTGCGTCCTGTGCTACCTGCCACGAAGCCGGCTCGCCCGGGCCTCGGCTCGGCGGCATCAGGGCACTTGCTGCAAATTTCTCGCACTCTGCGCACGGCTCCAAACAAAGGCTTAGCTGCAATAGCTGCCACAATGTAAGGCCCGGTGCCCCAAGAGGAAGGCAGATGACCGCCCCGGCCGCCGTCATGCACCTTGCGACGGCACGTGGGCAGAACTGTGCTACCTGCCACAACGGCAAGCGGGCGTTCGGCGGCGAGGATTTCGCCTCCTGCAGCCGCTGTCATAAAGGCGAGAACTTCAAGTTCACGGCGGAATTTCGAAGCGCGGAAAACTTCGCGAGGTTTTGACCATTCGGCAATGAAATTCGCGGTGAGCGCGGCCCTTGGGCAAATTATAGGTGCGAATTTATTGAGCTTCCGTTACGGAACACGGATTGCGGACTTGGCTTAATGCACCGGACGGGTTCCGGTAAGCTCTCCCGAGCACTAACAGTTGGGAGCCTGTATTATGAAAAACATCCCCGTAAAATTTGTCGCTATCGCAGCCATTCTGTTACCTGTTTTCTTGATTCTAGCCGCACGGCCGGATATCTCTAACGCGGCTCCGCTCGCTGATGACGATACGGCCGCCGTTTATAAGGCAAAGTGTGCGATGTGCCACTCGCCAAAGGCCGAAAAATCCTTCGATACTGAGATGACAGACGAAGAGATGGTCAAGGCGATCCTTGACGGAAAGAAAGCGGCCAAGCCGCCTCATATGCCCGCATATCGCGATAAAGGCATTGATGAAGCAAAGGCACTTGCACTCGTGAAATATATGCGCGAACTCCGGACACCGCCGAGCGAATGACCGGAAGCCGCACCAAAGGTTGATACAAAGCAACTGTAAAGGAACATCCGTGAACGCAACTGCGTTCCCTCCTCGAGCAAGCCGGCGATGACCCGAAAACGGTCACGCCGCTTGCTTGCGCTTTTAGGGCCGCGGAGTGAGTTGACAGAGACGACTGGAGAACGAATCGATGAGCGAAGAGAACGTTAAGCAAGAAGAAACGCCGAAACCCGAGGAAGAAAAGCCTAGAAAGCCCAGCCTTTTCCGTAATTTCATCAGCTTTGCGGGCTTCGCCATCGTCATCGCCGCACTTACCAGCATTGCGCTCCTTGTGCTTGTCGAGTTTTCGGGCGGCTCGGACAATCCCTACACTGTTCTTGTTACTTACATTCTGCTGCCGTCGGTTATGGGGTTCGGCTTCTTTGTCGCGATCGTTGGAGCTCTGCTCGAGCGGCGAAGGCGGCGGAAGCAGCCTGATTCACCGATCGCTCCGTATCCGGTCCTCGATCTCAACGACCCCTCGTGTCGCCGATCGCTCGTTGCCCTGATCGCGGGCGGGTTCATCTTCCTCTTTCTGACGGCATTCGGCAGCTACCGGGCGTTCGAATATACGGAGTCGGTCTCGTTTTGCGGCGAGCAATGCCATACGGTGATGAAGCCCGAGTTCATTTCGCACCAGGCCGCTCCACACGCCAGCATCAAATGCGTTGATTGCCACGTCGGCGGCGGTCCGGAGTGGTACGTCCGCTCAAAGTTCAACGGGATGCGGCAGCTCTACGCCGTCGCTTTTGATACCTACGACCGCCCGATCAAAACGCCGATCCACAACATGCGCAACGCCAATGAGACCTGTGCCAAATGTCATTGGCCGGAAAAGTATTACGGTGACAAGCTTAAGGTCTTTAATCATTACGGCTATGACGAGAACAACTCGCTGCGGCAGATCCGAATGATGATCAAGGTCGGCGGCGGCAGTCCGGAACGCGGCGAGGTCGGCGGCATCCATTGGCACATGAATCTCGATAACGAGATCACATATGTTGCTACCGATGAGCGACGCCAGGAGATCCCCTGGGTGCGGATGAAAACAAAGGACGGACAGATCATCGAATACACCTCCGCAAGCGCGAACCTGACGGCACAGGCGATCGAACAGGCCGAAAAGAAGAGGATGGACTGCATCGACTGCCACAATCGCCCGGCACATATTTACCTCTCACCGAACCAGGCCGTAGATCAGGCGTTCGCCGCAGCCCGGCTCGATGTGACCCTGCCTTTCCTTAAGATGAAAGCCGTCGAAGTCCTCGCCCGCAAATACAACACCGAGGACGAAGCGGTCGCGGTGATACTTGCCGATCTGCCGCGCTACTATCGTGAAACCTACCCTGACGTTTACTCGGCCAAGCGTGCTTCGGTCGATGCTGCCGCATCCGAGGTTGCAAGTATCTACCGGACGTACTTCTTCCCCGAGATGAAGACCGATTGGTCGAGCCATACCAACAACATCGGCCACTTCAATGCACAGGGTTGCTTCCGCTGCCATGACGGCCAGCACAAGAGCCCCGAGGGCCGCGTCATCCGCAACGACTGTGCCGTTTGCCATACAACGCTCGACCAGACCTTCGCAGGCCAGCGGATAGTTCCGACGGACGGCTTGTTCCAGCATCCGGTGAACCTCGGCGACCGAAACACCTGGCAATGCGCCGCCTGCCACACCGGCGACCGGGCGTTCCAGCATCCGCTGAACCTCGGTGATATCTCCCGGTTCCAGTGTGCGGAGTGCCACACGGGCCAAAACTATAAGATCACAAAATAGGCTGAGGAAATTTAAAAAGGAAAACTGCGGCCGCGATCCGGGGGCGATCGCTGCCGCAGTTCTCTTTTCGGAGGAGGACGACCGAAAACTATCTGTCCATAGCCGCACGGCCGAGGTAGATCCTCAGCGAAACATACGGAAGATGTGCGTTGTAGTTCTGCGGAGCAATGCCGTACTGAACTTGCTGCGGCGTCAGCTCGCTGTAGTCAAAGTATTGATAGCCGACGCTCCAGTCCATGTAGCGATTGAGCCTGAATGTGCCTCTCACTTCCGGCATCTTCAGGTCGATCGGGTACTCGCTGAAGATCAGCGAAGAACCGAGCGGCGGAATAGCAACATTCGCTCCGTTGTCCTTGTTCCATCGGAAGCTGCCGAAGATGCCGACCCGCGGATGCGGACGGAAGCTGCCGTCGATGAAGAAGTAATTGTCGCGAACAAAGTACTGGCTAAGTCCCGGAGTTGCCGGCCCGCCAAGCGGGATCAGCACTGAGACCTCGCTCGTTAGCCAATGGTAATCGTAGCCGCTGGTAATGCTGACCTCGTCGATCGGATTCCAATCGACCGAGCTTGAGAAGATGCGGCTGCGTACTTCGGTGACGAACGATGCCGTCGGAGCCGTTACGCTCTGTCCGGGGTTGTCATTATCCTTGGTGATCAAGGAAAAATTAACGGCGAACTTGTTGAAATGCGTTCGGCTTCTTACCCGGAAATTTGCGAACTCATAATTCGCGAGCCGCGTAAAGACGTTATCTGCCTTGCCGGCCTCGATGTCGGCAAAGACCGTCCAATTCGACGTTGGCTTGAACTTCGTACCGAAGATCACCGAGTGGGTCGAGTTCTCGGCCTCTTCCGGATTGATCGCAGGTATCGGCGTACCAAAATTCACCGTAGAGATACCAAGAGCAACCTCACGGTGCGTATAGCGCCAGCCGATATTGAATCCAAACCGATTGTTGACCTGGAAATCGCCCTCGAGCGTGTTCGTGTAGCGACGGTAACGCGTCGCCGTGTAGTTGAGTTGCCGGGTCGTCGATCCCGGAACGCCGACAAATTGATAGACATTTCCGCCGTTGATATTGAACCCGTCAAAATTGAACGTGTTCGAGATGCGGAACCTATCCGCTATTCGCCATGTCAAACCAAGATCGGCTCGGGTCTGCAAACGCTTTGAATCACCAACAGCATTATAGGTATCGATAACGTTAACATTCGTTGAATTGAAATAATTGACAACCTCATCGAATGTAAAGTCCGTCGCGACCGCTGCGTGCGTCACCTTCGCCGTTACGTCGAAAACTTTCGCGAACGTCCGGTTGAGGCTAAAGACACCAAAATGGGTCTCGCCGTCGATCGGATAGGTCCGCTCCATCGAATTGATCCTGACCGTGTTGGTCGTAACGTCGCCCGGATCGTTGTTCACGAAGAAGCGGGTCCGATCCTTGAACGACCGATAACCGTAGGTTCCCGAGAGATTGAAGCCCAGAACCTTGCCGTCCGCGCCTACACGAAAATCGTTGGCTGTGTAGTCCACATCCTGCGTGGCCGGGAACACATCTCCACGCGAGATGCGTGTTGATGTTGTGCCCATTCCATCAGCAAAGTTAAACGAATAACCGACGCGGAAACGAATGTTCGGATTCTGCGGAAGAAGGGTGAGATCAAGGTCGCCGAAGTTTCGACGCCGATCGGAATTGTGAAGATTACGGAGATCGTTTCCGACCGCGTGATTATTCACATTGTTGAAATAAACAACCCTGCGAACATTAGCGTCGAAGCGGTAGTAACCGTCGCGCTCCATGTTCGCACGGAAATAACCGTTCGGGTCTGCTCCCCAACCCGATCCTAAAATGGTCAAAGCATCAAACGCCTTGGAGCCTGACTTGCTTGTGTCCTCGATCGTCAATCCTGAATCGAAAACACGAAAGCCGCGTTTGTAGTTGAAATCGCTTCGGAACTTGTTCTCGCTGCCCTCTACGTCAACCCAGCGGGCGCTGATCTCGGTACTACCTTTGATCGTGAACCGGTCTTCTGGTGTCGGGGTCGGCGATTGGGCCGTCGCGGAGAATGCGAACGCGATGAGCGCCGCAAAAATGGATAGGCTCATCGCCGGGCGGCAACAGAGTTCTCTAAGCGGAACGTTTTTTCTTTCTATGGAGATCATTGTTCTGTGCCCCCTATCTGAAGAAATCCTTGTTGCTGTTCGAACCGTGTATCTGCGAGTGGCAGACCGTGCAGTTCTGTGTGCGAATGCTCGTTTGCGTGTGCGGCCCAGTTGGAATATTTGGGTCGAGTTCGACGTTCACGATGTTCGTATGGCACTCAAGGCAGAGTTGCCTGACCGAGCTGCGTTTGAGCATCTTCGGGTTGTTGGAGCCATGCGGTGTGTGGCACGCGCCGCAGCCTTCGGTCTTGAGCGGAGCGTGTTCGAATGCGAACGGGCCCTGCATCTGAGTATGGCAACGGAGACAGGATTGATCCGATCCCAGAGCAACCCGAGTCTGCTTGCTCTCAAATCCGCCGTGCGGGTTATGGCAATCGCTGCAGTTCATCGTCCCTTCAAGCACCTTGTGGCGGAAGGGTTTCGAGAACTGGGCCTTCATTTCCGAGTGGCAGCTTATACAAAGCTGCGGTTCGGCCGCGATGAGCATCGCCCGGCTTGCAAGGGTCGGGCGTTCGCGTGACGCATCATTTGCAAAGGTGATGGAACCCGCCTTCTCCGGCCCGAATGTCGAACCGTGTGCCGAGTGGCAATCCGTACATCCGACGTTGTTTCGGAAGTGGTCGCCGCGGCGGAAATTGTTGTGGTTCTCTCGGCCGGCATGGCAGGTAAGGCAGCTTTCGGAAACGGCCTTTGTGTCCATTTCCTTGAAGATCTTGATCTTCGTGCGGTCGCCGCCGCCTTCAACGTGTTCGCGGCCGGGGCCGTGGCACGCCTCGCAGCCGACAACCTTGCCTTTCCAACCGGTCAGTTCGCCGAGTTTTCCGTGTATGGTTTTTGCTACCTGGTCGAATTGTTGTTCGTGACAGGCTTTGCAGGTCTCCGACCCAACGTAGTCGTCCTGCCCGACCTGATAAACGGCCTCGTTTTCATAAAGGGCGACTTCCGATGTACTGATGGCCTGCGAGACCGTTCCGAAAGCACCCCAGATCACGATGACCGAAAAGGTCACGATAACCAGGATAAGTTTAATAAATGTTGTTGAAGCCATGGTCGCCTCCCTGAAAACGTGGGAACAAAATTGTAGAACTTTGGCTATTTTGCCAACTAACTCTATATCGAATAACGATGGCTCTCTGTGACAGGTGTCACAAAAGCGCAAAAAGTCTATATATTTCTTGTATTTCCGTGCTCAGGGCGAGGATCAGGCTCTGTCTCAAATGATCGTCTTTGGTTATTGCGAGCAGTAGCTCACCGCGGTCGATCATTTCTATGCGGCAGTCGCTTTCGGCGACCACGGAATAGCACATCGGCCTGCGTGAGATGGCCTCGGCAAACCCGATCAACTCGCTTCGGCCGAAGACGTCAGATGAAGATGAATTGAGCAGATGGAGGGACGCTCTACCGGTTAGAAGGAAAAGGGCACGTCGGGGAACTTCATCCGCGCCCATCAAACGTTCGCCGGCGGCAGCCAGCATCGGCTTTCCATAGCTCAAGAGCCGTGAACCTGCCGCTTCATCGAGATGAAATATCAATGGGCGGACGGGCACCGCACGGTCTGTGACCTTATTTCGAGGGTTGAAGCTGCGATCCGGCAGTTCGATCAAGCGGCCTCCCTGCGGGAGAAGAAGTTATCCGCTAGTTATTGGTCTAGTTGGCACTGAGAGATAGGACAACCGTCACACCCTTATGTGATCAGCATCACAGTCAGCTTCGCGCCCGCGAACCACGTGGCCTTGTGACCACCGATCGCAAACGCTCAGGATCGTGGATCAGGAGGTCTGACCCCTTAAGGGTAATTAGCTCGTCTTGCCGGAAGTCCTTTAAGAGCCGCGTTACCGTCTCTCGCGAAGTACCGATCATCTCGGCGATCTCTTCGTGCGTGAATGGCAGCTTCAGCCTGACCGCTCCGTAGCCATTGCCAGTGTCGCGACACCAAGAGAGCATTAGCGCCGCGAGCTTACCGGCAACGGAGTTCGTAAGCCCGAAAGAGCGGATCTGATCGTAGGCGTCGTAATATTGCTGGCTCAGATGCTCGACGGCCCGCATGGCGACGTCAGACCGCTTTTCGATAAGGTCCAGGAACTCTTTCCGACGGACAAAGTTAATCTGGCAGGGCTCAAGCACTTCGGCCGAAACTTCGTATTCGCCGCCAGCAACGATAGCACTCAAGCCGAGTATTTCGCCCGGTTTTGCGATGTGCAGGATGACGACCTTGCCGTCCTGCGAGCAAGTGTAAAGCTTTACGCTGCCCTGACAAAGGATGTAAACTCCGTTCGCTGGCTGTCCCTCTATGAAGAGCATGCTTCCTGCCGGATAGGTGTTGGTGATCTTCGTGACCTGAAACAGATCGAGGCTGTCGTCGGAAACACAGCAGAAAAACCCATCCTTCTGCAGCCCGCACTCCGGACATTTATGTTCGATCTTCAAAATTGGCAGGTTCATTTTGAGAACTCCTCCCGAGGCTTCGAGCCCGCGTTTCCGCGAACAACAAGCACATTGCATGGAGCGTGGTGAGTAACGGCATTCGAGACCGATCCCAAATAGGCACGCTCCCAAAACCCGCGGCCATGAGACCCGACGGCGATCAGATCCGCCGGCCAACGTGTGGCTTCATCTACGATCTCCTGCCACGCTTTTCCGATAAGAACCTTTGCGGATACCGATGCGCTCTCGGCGGCTGAGTCGCGGAATCGCTTTTCAGCCTTTTCAAGAACCTTCTCGGCACGCTCGCGGGCGTCTTTCAGATATGTGGCATAGTAGGTGTCCAGCACACCGAAGGGTGCGCCGACAGTGTTGACCAATGGTTCAACAACTGTAACGATGAGCACCTCGGTCTCGGCGTCGGTGTGATAGCGCAATACCTCGTCGATGGCCGAAATGCTGAACTCGGAACCATCTGTTGCGATCAGGATCTTCATCTTCGATCGTCCTCACTTCAAATGCCGGGGCCTTTCGGCCAAAGGCAACAGGTCCAAAGAATTACATGACGATGTGACCGCAATCACTGTGCCCGTTGCTTCGGTGGCTGGAAGTCACTGATTTACTTAGGTCTTGCGGAAATTAGATGGGGCGAAGCGCGTAGAAACACGCGCTTTTACGCGAACATCACTTCCCGATGCAGAAGGTTGAGAAGATGCGGGTTAGCATATCCTCGGTGGTCGTCTCGCCGGTGATCTCGCCGAGATAACGAAGCGCATTATGGAGTCCGACCAGTGTTATCTCTTCACTTGCCCGTTCCTCGATCAGGCGGATCGAGCCGAGAACTTCGTCGCGCGCACGGAGCAACAGGTCATGGTGGCGGGCATCTGTTATCAGAAATCCGTTCGAATCGACAGCACCCGGCGAAAAGGGTTCAATGATCGCGGCTTTCAGGTCCTCAAGACCCTCGCCGGTTTTGGCAGAGATGGGAACGATCTTGTCGCGAAGGTAAGCGAGCGACGAATTTTCGGCGGCGATCATTCGGTCAATGTCCGTTGAGGGAACTTTGTCTATCTTGTTCAGCGCGACGATGTAATTCAAGCCCTTGATGCTTTCGATCAACTGCCGGTCTTCATCCGATGTCTGGACCGAGGCATCGAGCATCAGAATGACGAGATCGGCATCGGCCATCGTCGCCCGCGAGCGCTCGACGCCGATGCTTTCCACGACGTCGGTCGTTTCCCGTAGTCCGGCCGTATCGATAAGCGAAATGGGAATATCGTTGATGGTGAACCGTTCGTGGAGTTGGTCACGCGTGGTCCCGGCGATGTCGGTTACGATCGCCCGCTCGCTGCCCAAAAGTGCATTGAAAAGGCTCGATTTGCCGACGTTCGGGTGGCCGATGATCGCGACCCGCAGCCCTTCGCGAATGAGGTGGCCCTGTTTGAAGGTTGCGGCAAAGCGGTCAAGCTCGTCGGCGATTCGCCTGAGCCTATCGCTCAACGCCGCCGTCTGAACATCAGGCAGATCGTCCTCAACGAACTCAAGCGCCGATTCGAGCACGACGATCACATCAAGCAGCTCGTCCCTGACCGGCGAAAGGGTTTGCGATATCTCACCCCGCATTTGCCTTACGGCCTGCCGGGCGGCGGTCGCAGTTTGTGAGTCGATCAGGTCGCGGATCGCTTCGGCCTCGGCAAGGTTCATCTTTCCATTTGCCAGAGCGCGAAGCGAGAATTCGCCCGGGTCGGCCATTCGAGCTCCCAACCGAAGTGAGCCATCAATAACCTGCCGAAGCACGACCGGCGAACCGTGGCAGCTTATCTCTACAACGTCCTCGCCGGTAAAAGAATTCGGCCCGCGGTAAAGGGTAACGACCGCTTCGTCGATCGCTTCGCCCGTTTCGGGATCGGAAAGCTTAACGAGCGTCGCCCGCCGCGGTTCAAGATCGGGTGCATCCGAGAAGCGTCCGGCGATGCGTGCCGAGTCCGGGCCGCTCAAGCGAACCGTCCCGATGCCGCTCCGCCCAAGCGGCGTAGCAAGTGCCACGATCGTATCTTTCATCTCTTACCTGAAAACAAAAAAGAGTGAAAGGGCCGAGGCCGTTTCACCCTTTCAAAAAGCAATCTGCCGCCGTCTTTTACTTTGGGCTGATCTGCAGCCGGCGGTCGCGTCCGGCACCGACCGATTCCGTCAGCAGGTCGTCGGCCTCGCGGAGCGACATATGAATGATGCGGCGTTCGGTCGAAGTAAGTACCCCGAAAGTAAAAGGCCGGCCGGTCTTGCGAACCTGGTCCGCGGCAAAACGCGCCATCGCATGGAGCTCGGCCTTGCGAGTCTTCCTGAAACCGTCCGCGTCACAAACAAAGCGATGCTCACGCTCAAGCTCTCGGCCGTACATCTGGAAAAGCAGAGTTTCGAGAGCGTCAAGCAGTTCGGCATTTTCCGCCACAGCAAGCTCGACATCCTTTCCCGTTAGGTTTATGTAGCAGCCCTCGTCGGTCCATTCGGCATCAGGCTCAAGGTCGAGACCGATGTCATCGAAAAGGTCTTCGAGAAATTCTTCTGATCTTTCGCAAATGTCGCTCATTTGTCTCTATTTTTCCTTCTTCCCGCCCTTTACCTTCTTGATGTTCTTCGGCAGCGGTTCTTTGACCACCTCGGTCGTTTCGGGCTCCGCAGGTTTATTCATATAGTTGATCACCATCTGCTGGCCGAAGCTAACGATATTACCAAAGAACCAGTAAAGCAAAAGTCCGGAAGGTGCCGTCCACATTACCCAGAGCATCATGACCGGCATCAGCCAGGTCATCATCTTCTGCTGCATTTGCTGCTCGGGCGTTACGGCCGCACCGGTCGGTGTGAACTTCATCGCGAGCACCATCGAGATGGCAAAGCCGAACTCTAGAATGTGCCACGGATCCGCACCGGAAAGGTCCGGGAGCCAGGCAAAGCTCGCCTGCCTCGCGTCAAGCGCGATGGTGATCGCCGTATAGAAGGCGATAAGGAGCGGGAACTGAAGCAGCATCGGCAGACAGCCGCCGATCGGCACCGCTCCCTTCATCATCCGCAGTTGCTCCATCTGGAGCTCGCGCATCCGCGGGTCGTCCATCGGCACGCCCTTTTTCTGCAGGTCCTTGATCTTGTCCTGGACCTCCTTCATCTTCGGGGCATTGCCGGCCGCTTTCTTGAAGCTCTTTGACTGCGACCAGCGGAGCGGGAAGAGCAGCGAATAGAAAAGGAACGTGAAGACGATGATCGCGACGCCGTAGTTGCCGGTCAGCCGGTTAAAGAAATCAAGGGCGTAGAGGATCGGGACCGAAAGCGGCTTTACAAAAAAGCGGACGATACGATACGTCGCAAAGTTGATGACGTTGACGAACTCAAGTTCTCGGCCGGCCGCGGCATTGAGGTCATCCGAGATCGACGAAAGATGAAAGTAATCCTTCGTTCCAGTGTAGATCTTCGTTACCGAGCCATCCGCCGCAACCGGGACGTAGGCCGTAACCAAATGCCGCGTCTCTTTGGTGGTCGGACTGCGAAGGGCCCAACTGAAAATGCTCGGATAGAACGGCTGCGTTTCGACCTCGTACTTGGATGCACGGACCTCAAGTCCCTCGGCCGGATTTGCCGGGATGGCCGCCATCGCGAAATAGGCATCGCTGACGCCCGCCCAACTCACCGCTCCTGGAAGGGTCAATGAACCGCGGTTCTGGGCATCGTATTCAAAAGAGTAATAGCCCTGTTTCCGATAAATATCCCCGCCGACCGAGGCAACCGCTTCTGATTCGATCCGATAAAAAGTGTGGTTATTTATTGCGTGGTCGCCGATGCTCGGGCCGATCAGGAGCTTTGTGTTCGGGACGGTCTGACCATTTCGCTTTACCTCAAGCCCGAGGTCTGCAATGTAGCCATCCGCACGGAAAAGAAAACGCTTGCGTGCCTCAAGCCCGGCGCCGTCCGTCAGCGTGAACTCGATGGTCTTCTCTTCGCCGGCATTTAGCGTTACGGTGTCGCCCTCGGCATTAACCTGATAATTTCGTTCGTTGAGAAGCGTGTCGAGCGCGGCATCGCCCGTCGCGAGCCGGAAGGGAAGCTCACGCGGCGTGCGGCTCCGAGCCTCGTTCGAGATGAGCTCAAGCGGTTTCGGGTTCTCCGCCGTGCCGCCATCGGCAAAGAGCGGCGTCTCGCGGCCATTTACCTTGTTCTTTAAAAGTATCCAGCTTGAGGCAACGGCTCCGCGGCTATCGAGCGTTACCTGATAGAGCGGCGACATGACCACGATCTGCCGGTTCGGTGCCTCGTCAACCGGAGGAGCCGGCGTCGCGGCGGGTGCGGCGGGCGACTCGGTCGGCTGAGGCGTGGCCTGTTGGTTCGTCGCGGTTTCCGTTTGAGCTTGTTCGGGCGGCGGTGCCGGTGGGTTAAGATACGACCAGACCCCGAGGATCAGCATCGAAAGAATGACGGCGGCAAAAAGCCGGAATTGACCCTGATTATCCGAATTATCCATCGTTAAAATCTTTCGAACGCTTTATTGCACCGGGTCGTGCCCGCCTTTGCAAAATGGCTGGCACCTTAAGATACGCTTTATGCCCATCCAGGTTCCCTTCAGCACACCGTATTTCTCGACCGCCTGCCGGACATATTCCGAACACGTCGGCTCAAATCTGCATGCCGGCGGCAGGAACGGCGAGACCGCCGCCTTATAAACACTAAGGATGTCGAGCACCAAAAATTTCATCCCGCGATGTTCTCAATTGTTAATTGCCAATTGATCAATTGTAAATTGGGATCACCGAAAATATCGACACCAATTCACAATTCAGCAATTCACAACTTCGCTCCGGCCCTTTTTACTATCTCGCGAAACTCCGCCAGCGGTTTTTCGAGCTTTACGTGCGAAATGCTCCGGCGGGCATTCAAGACCCAATCGCATTTCTGCCCGATCGCATCAAGCTCCCGGCGGCTCAGGCGAAAACACTCTCGAAGCAGCCTTTTCGCCCGGTTCCGGTCGTGTGCCTTGCCGATCGCTTTTTTCGTCGCCGTGATGCCGACGCGATGCAGATCGCGGCCTGAAGGCAAAAAGAAAACCGTCATAAAACGGCCTTCTATACACACGCCTTGCTGGTAAACCCGAAGAAAATCTGCGCGTTTTGCTATCCGCGCAGCCTTCGGCAAACCAAAGCTTAATAATGATGCGGAGTCAGCCGCTTGCGGCCTTTCGCCCTGCGGCGCTTGAGCACAGCGCGTCCGTTCTTCGTCGCCATTCTGGCCCGGAACCCGTGCTTCTTTGCGCGTCTTCGGTTGTTTGGTTGAAACGTTCTCTTCGGCATAATTGCTCTCCATCAAATTCACCCGAAAGTGAAAACCTTGATTTTACGGAATAAAGCCTCCGAATGTCAAAGTAAAACAAGCCGTTTCAGCCGGAAGGCCATGCCACAGGGGTCACCGGGAGTACGAAGCGGAGAAAGCGGCAACATTAAATAATTGACGCGGTCGTTAATGCCGTGCAGAAAAACCATATTCAATTTCTCTCTGTTCGCTCCGTGCTCTTTCTCTGGTTAAGATCTTCTTGACCGCTTCGACGTACGCGCCATGTTCTTGTTCAAGGATGCGGGCGGAGAGGGTTTCGGGGGTATCGTCCGGGAGAACCGGAACCTCTCGCTGTAATATCACCTCGCCGTGGTCGAGAAGTTCGTCAACATAATGCACGGTACAGCCAGAGCGTTTTTCGCCCGCGGCGATGACGCGTTCGTGGACGTTAAGGCCCGGATATGCAGGCAGCAGGCTCGGGTGAATGTTGATGATGCGGTCCGGAAAGGCGCGAACGAACATCGGCGAAAGCAGCCGCATATAGCCCGCGAGGCAGACGATCTCTACGCCGCGATCTTTCAAAGCCGCGACGATCTCTGCGTCGTGCTCCTCACGCTTTCGGCCTTTTCTTTCAATGACCAAAGTCTCGACACCACGCTCCTCGGCCTTTGCCAAACCCGCCGCATCCGCCTTATCACTAATAACAACCGCGACCTCGCTCGCCGGTATCTCGCCGCTCGCGACGGCATCAACCAAGGCCACCATATTAGACCCACGGCCTGAGATAAGAATTCCTATTTCCATTAACTTTGATCTTTTGATTCTTCGCGCAGCTTTAGTAGGCCTTGCCTACCTCGTTTCATTAGATCTCGATCGAAATACTCGTCGGTAGCTTCGACCAAATCGAGGTATCCTAGAATCGAATTAAATTGTTCATCCGTGAAAAAGCTTAACTTGAGTACCCACCAATTGCGGTGTCCCTCATCCTCATCCACCAACTCGTCCGGCAAAAAGGCATATGCGGTGAATTCGCTGACGAAATCATCCCCGTCAAGACTCTTGATCGAATGAATCAAGTAGGCTGGTATAAAAGCATGAAACGCTTCTTCTGAGAAAAGAGAAAGTTTCGAAAAGTTTTCTTTTAAGAGTTCAGAAGAAATTTCTTTCCATGATTTACCCGCGAACGCATTTTGAAGCTCAAAGCACTCTTCGCAATCATGATGGATCAGCGGAAGAGAGGGTATTCTTTCTGGAAAAATATCCTCAATCTGTCCGATTAGTTTTCGAGAGAGATTTTGATCAAGCGAAAATTCCATATTGCTAGGCCACGGCTAACCGCCGTTAATGGGATCACTCGGGAATGCCTAAGAAGGTCTTTTCTTCTGTCAGCAACATCCCAGAACGTCCTCGCCGGTGGTGCTCAAAGCGCAGATAAACGCCTCCCGCCTATTTCGGCAAAATCGATAGTGATCTCCCGTGAGCCCATTGTCGAAGTCTACCACCGAACCAAAGCGTAGCGGGAACTTTCGTCGAAAGGAAGTTGCCCACCGGAAACCCAGAAAAAGTAATTGACAGAAATACCGCACCTGTACAATAATCTTGTACATGTCGATAGAGGTCACCTATAGCGAAGCAAGGAACAATTTAGCATCGATCCTCGATCAGATCACCAATGATTCGGAGGTCGTCGTGATAAAACGTCGCGGGCGTTCGTCCGTAGCGATGATCGACGCCGACGAACTTTCGAGCCTCATGGAAACCGAGTATCTCTTCCGCTCGCCAAAGAACGCTGAAAGATTATTGAACGCAATACGACAAACGGATGCGGGCGGCGGAGAGGTGACCACGATCGAAAAGTTGCGAAAGGAATTCGATGCAGAAAAGCCCGTCCGAAAAACGCGACGTCGTTCTAAGTGACGCCTTCCGCGAAGATATTCGATATTGGGCGGAGAACGACAGGAAATTGCTCCTGAAGGTGCTCGACCTGATGGAGGCGATAGTCCGCGACCCCTTCTCCGGAATCGGCAAACCCGAGCCGCTAAAACACGAAGCCTCCGGCACGTGGTCCCGCAGAATTACGAAAGAGCACCGAGTGGTCTATCGGGTTCGGGATGACCGGGTAGATTTTTTGCAGGCCCGATATCATTACTAGTTCCCGTCCTGCCGACGCTATCACCGCGGTTGGGCGGCGATCTTTGTTAGCAGGTCGGCGGCGAATTTGTTCTTCGGGTCGAGCCGAAGCACCTGTTCCGCGTCGGCTTTCGAGAGGTCGAACTTTCTAGTGTCAAAATAGACGGCGGCTCTGAATATATACGCACTAACGTACTTCGGGTCGAGCTTGATCGCATTGTTGAGGCTCTCGATCGCTTCGGAGTTCCTCCCGAGTTTGTTGTATGCAATTGCTTTATCAAGGTGCGGCTTCTTGAGCGTCGGGTCGAGCTTTATTGCCTGATCCAGATCTTGCAGGGCAAGTTGCGAACGGTTCGTCGTGTTATACAGCACGGCTCGGTTGTTCCACGCCTCGGCGTAGCCGGGGTCTAGCTCGATGGCGCGGTTGAGGTCGGCAAGGGCGGCGTCATACCTTTTCGCCCGATAGTGTACGGCACCGCGGTTCACGAATGCTTTGGTGTAATTGGCGTTGATCTGCAGGGCACGGTTGTAGTCGGCAAGGGCGAGGTCGTCGCGGCCGCTGTCCGCATAGGCAATGCCGCGTTTGTAATAAAGCTGCGAATCGCCCGAGGCAATGCTCAGCCCGCGTGTATAGGCCGCGATCGCACCGGCATTGTCGCCTGTCTTGTTACGGGCCAAGCCGAGCTGGAACCAGGCGTCAACGTAGTTTGGGTTGAGCGCCGTGGCCTGCTGAAAATCGCCGATCGAAGTACGGACGTCGCCCGAATAATACCTCGCCTGGCCGCGGTTGAACCACGGCTCCGGTGACCGCGGCGAAAGCCTTATCGCCTCGGAAAAACTCGCTATCGCCTGCGTGTAGTTCTGGTTCCTATAGTGCTCATTTCCTCGCCTTAAATGCTCCGAAGCCGTATTCTGCCCCAATGTGGCAGCGGACAAAGTGCCGAGCAAAACAACTAAAAGAAAACAATTCCTAACTTCGCTTCCGATTTTCATACTTCTAATTGATCTTAACCTCGCCCTTGCCCCGAACCACTTTTCCGATGACAAAAGCGCCGCCAAGTGTGTCCAGCATCTGAAGCGAATTGCTTTCGGAGCAAAGGACGACCATCCCGATGCCCATATTGAATGTGCGGAACATTTCGTGATCGGCGACGTTGCCGAGGCGCTGCATCAGGCCGAAGATCGGGAGTTCGGGCCATGTACCGCGTTCGATCTCCACGCCGACGCCCTCGGGCAGAATGCGTGGAATGTTTTCAAGAAAACCGCCGCCGGTGATGTGTGCGAGTCCCTTGATTCGGCCGCCATCGAGCAGCGGGCCGAGCTGCGGCAGAAAGCTTTGGTGGGTCGCGAGCAGTGCCTCGCCGGCGGTAGTGCCGAGTTCCTCAATGAACGTATCTGCCTTATAGCCGCCGACCTCGAAGAAGAGCTTGCGGGCGAGCGAATAACCGTTCGTCTGCAGGCCGTTCGAGGGAATGCCGAGAACTACGTCGCCGGGCTCGATCGTTTTGCCGTCGATCACCTTCGCCTTATCGACCACGCCGACGATGAAACCCGCGAGGTCATACTCGCCCAGAGGATAGAAATCCGGCATCTCCGCCGTCTCGCCGCCAAGCAGGACGCAGCCGTTCTCGCGGCAGGCTCGGGCCATGCCCTCGACGACCGAGGCCGTCACATCCGGTTCGAGCCTGCCGGTCGCGAAATAATCAAGAAAGAAAAGCGGCCGAGCCCCTTGGACCAGAATGTCGTTGACGCAGTGGTTGACCAGATCCGCACCGACCGTGTTGTGTATGCCGGTCTCGAAGGCGAGCTTCAGCTTAGTCCCAACGCCGTCGGCCGAAGCGACGAGGATTGGCTCGGCCATACCCGGAAAGGCCGCCGAGAACATCCCCCCGAAGCTGCCTATCTCGGTCAGCGTTCGTTCATTAAAAGTGCTCCGGGCATATTCGCGGATCTTCGCCACGGCCCGGTTCGCGTTGTCTATTGAAACGCCGGCATCGGCGTAAGAGATCGACGAGATCATAATCTATAACTCTTTGCTTTTCGGGATTCGAATTCGTTCAACCGACTCATTTGGTAGATCGAATTCCAATAGAATCCTTCCGTTTTGGATAGACTGGTACACTTTCTGACCAGGCTTGATCCCAAGGCGTTTCCGAATGGCTGCCGGAATCGTTATTTGGCCACTTTTTGTGATAACGACATCGAATCGCATTCTAAAACCCTGCTCCCTTTTTAATCTATCCTAACTGCAACCGGCATATCCCAAACTCTCGCATCAAACTCTTTTCGAAATCCTCATTTGAGGATACGGTGGTTTCGGTACGATTGCCACATGTGGTTACGACATAGGCTCTGTCAGTAAGTGTTTTTCTTCCGGTTTCGGTCATGATCGAGCACAGTTTGCCTTTGGTGAAATGCGATTCGGGTGAATACTGCTGGAAATCGCACATCGCGGAAAATTCGGAGAGGTCTCGTGCGGTTTCGGAAAACAAATAATTCCCGTGCCAACTTTCGCCGTCGCGTTTTGCAACCTCAAGATATTCATCATCAAACCGCCGGATAGTGAAAACTCCGTTTGCGTCGTGTTGTTCCTGATCCAAAACAAAACGCAGCGGTTCGGCGGTGAAATCGCCAAAGCCCACATCAGCTAAAAATTCATCCTCGCCGATCGTGACAATGATCGCGGCGTGGTCAAATTCGGGCCCGATCGTTCCGTCCGCGTGAAAAACGCGAGCGGAAACGAGTTTAGTAATAAACCCTAGCGATAACAAAAGTTGATTGAACAAACCATTGAGTTCGTAACAAAAACCACCTCGCTTTTCGACAACGATCTTGTCAAAGAACCGATCAATATCCAGAACGATCGGCCGTTTCCAATGTATGTCCAGATTTTCGAACGGTATGGTCAACAGATGAGAACGCTGCAACAGCCTTAGCGATCCCTGGTCGGCCGCTAATTCGGCATCGCCAAGACCGATACGTTCAAGATATTTTTGAGTGTTCATTTCGAAACGCTCCAGGTAAGTCCTTTCACCCCGGCACAGACCGGCCCGCCATCGCGCCCGACGCCGTCAATTATGGTCTCAATTCGGGTCGAACCATTCGAAAAAACGTCTTCGATCTGCTCTTTTGTGATGCTCATCAGCGAAAGCTTTGCTCGCCGGTCCCACATTGTGTGCCCCTGGCCTGCTTGCCTTCCTGAGTTTACATAGACAAAGCGGGCCGATTTTGGTCCATGGGAAAACTTACCCAGAAAGTTTGGAGCATCTGCGGAGAGATCGACAGTTATATAGAATTCAAAGACGATCTCTGCTTTTGATTCTGCAACTGGCGACAAGAGGTCGTTCTTTCCCGATTGGACCCGCATCAAAACCCCTTCGAGCGGTTTCGTAACGCGAACACGGAATGGGATATCATATTTCATCAGCGATACCCGATTATAGTCTCTGCCGGTGTACGTTGACCATTTGGCGGTCAAGGCTTTAGCCTTTTCGTAACCGATTGTAAATATGAGTTTCACATTTATCGACATGGGTTCGGAGAACTACGAGTTCACCGCCAACGTATGGAATTGGAAAGCGGCTCTTGAGGTCATCAAGAGCCTTGATGTGCTGAGCGAGGCCATGGTACGGCAGATGGGCTATAACGCCCTCGGCATCAAGGTCGATAAAGAGGAGGCACACATGCTCGGCGAGCGAATTCGCGACCTAATATTGCCGCAGCTTGCCCCGAACAAGCGGATGTTCGCCGACTTGAGCGTAACGGACGAACCCGACGATGGAACCATCTACCGCGACGAGGACGAGCAATGGCGAAACTACAGCGTCGGGCATGACTGGCTAAAGGATTTTTCCGATTTCTGCCTTCGTTCAAAAGGCTTTCAGATCTTCTAGCTTTATTTGATGGAGACCTTTAACGAGATCGTAAACGCAGCCCGGCCGATGTTCTCAAGCATCTGGTTTCAGATGGGCTCGCTTATATTGATCGCTACGTTCCACGGCTATGGTGCAGCCTGGCTTGCCGTCCGGATGCTCTTCCGGCCGCGGAAGCCTTTCAAAGTTCTCGGCATCACGCTCTTTCCACAAGGGATGATCCCGCGGCACCGCGAACGGCTTGCCAATGCGATCGGCAAGGCGGTCGGTGAAGAACTCGTTTCGCAGGAAACAATACTTGAAGAGCTTCTCGGCAAAGATTTCCTGCGGAAAAAGATCAACGACGTCGTTGATTCATACAGCCAGGAACTCCTCAAGGCAAATTACCCTTCGCTGATAGAATCGCTCCCCTCGAGCCTCCGCGAGCCCGTTCTTGATTCGATAACGGCCCTCCAGTTCAAGGTCGCCGAACACATCGAGGAAGTTCTACGGAGCGAAGAAACACAGCAGACCATCGCAAGCTTTATCGAGCGCCGAGTTGACGAAGTACTATCAAAGCGTGTCTCCGAGGTGATCGACGAAAAGGCGTTCGATGACATTGTCGGGTTCCTCGTCGAGCGGATCAGGGCGGCTATCGCTTCAGAGGGCTTTACCGAAAAGGTCGATGAGTTCATCGGCCGCAGTGTCGATGACCTTATCGGTGCCGCCAGCCCGCTCGGTGAGATGTTTACCGAGGAAGCGGTCGGGCTTCTGAAAGAAAAGGCCGGCGAGCAGATATCGCCTATCGCCCATCATCTTTCCGAGATCGCTGCCGCCGAACGTACGCGTAACCAGATCGCCGCACTCGTCAAGAAAGAGGTCCATAACTACTACGAGAACCTGCCTTTCTTCAAGAAGATCTTCGTCTCGCGGGAGAACTTGCTGAAAGAGGTCGATGACCTGGTCAATGAAAGCCTGCCGAAGCGGATCGAGGAAACGCTCAAGGGCAACGTCTTTGCCGAGGAGGCAAAGGGATTTATAGATTCAAGCATCGAGAACGCTCTCTCCCGCCCGCTCAGCGAACTCGTCGGCACTATTCAGCCATCGCAGCTCGAGAGCGTAAAGCGGCAAATATCTTCTTCGGTCCTCGGCCTTCTCCGCGGCGATGCTTTGAATTCCCAGATAGAACGCTACGTCCGCGAAACGCTTGCCCGCTTTCGGCCGCACAGCCTTGATTCGATAATGCGGACTCTCAACCCCGAATCGGAGGCAAAGCTCAAGCGGATGCTTACAAATGGAATGATGAGCGTCATCGCGCGGCCCGATACCTCTCGCATCATCAACGAAATGCTCTCAAGCAAGATCGAGGGCCTTCTCTCGGCCCCGATCGGTAAACTTTCCGACCATATATCCGAAGAAAAACTCCTCGCCGCCGGCGATACGCTGACCGAAACGATCATCACCGCCATTCGCGAAAAACTCCCCGAAGCCGTTCGCGAGTTTGACGTTGGCGGAGTGGTCCGGCAAAAGATAATGAACTACCCGGCCGAAAAGCTCGAGGAGATCGTTCTATCTGTTGCAAAAGAACATCTTAGAACCATCGAGTTGTTCGGGGCACTGTTTGGCCTGATCATCGGCATCGGCCAGGCGGTCCAGTTCTATTTCTACTCAAAATAATTTCCTCGATTCCCGTGCAAGAAAACCGCGGCGGCCCGTTCTTAGGGACGCGGTTTGAAATTCATCATCTCTCCGGGGCTCGAAGGTGCTGTTGTTCTGCACCTGGAATGTCCGTGAAAGGCGGAAAGATGAATGGTGCAAATACCGCAATGGCGGATCACCTTCGCCGGGCCGGCCGGGGCCTTTCCGGAATGATAGAAGCCGCATAATGCGGCAAGGTTTTAGACAGGAGATCTAAGAAAATGAGAAGACCTATGTTTTTGGCAGCGTTTGTTGCCGCAATGAGTTTTGTGATCGGAGCCTGCGGAGGCGGAGCGGCGAACAACGCCACGCCGAACTCGGCAACCCCAAGCCCGACCGCGGCCCCGACATCGAGCCCGGTCGCTTCACCGACCGTCTCGCCGACCAATGGCAACACCAACAAACCGGACAACAAGGCAAAGGCCGATTCGGACGACAAGAAAGAAGCCGACAAGGCCGATGACAAGTCGAAGGAAACCAAGCCCGCCGCATCACCGGCGAGCAAATAGAATTGTCTCCCTGGTAAATAGAGAAGCGGGCCATAAAAAGCCCGCTTCTTTCATTTGACCTGTGAAACCGATCATATCCTCAGCGGCATTACGATGTACTTGTAGTTGTATGCAGAGTCGCCGGCGATTCGCATTTGCGTTGCGGCGTTCGAGTCCTTGAACTCGAACGAGATCCTCGTCGGCGACTTCGCCTCGCGTGCCGGAGCAGCGGCAGAGCCTTCGCCATTACCGGACGCCGCATCGGTTTCATCCTCGGCCGAGGCATCGCCAGTTCCGACCAGAGCGCCGACCGTATTCAGGTATTCCTGCAGGTAAACGTGATTGAACCCGATGGTGCATTCCTCGCCGGCATAATCCGCAGGCACGACCTCATGGCCCTCACCTTCCTCGCTTGATTGAGCAACGATCTCGATCTCGCCATCACGGACGATGAGGCGAACCGAGCGGTTCCTTTCATCGGCCATCAGAGCAATGCGGCGGACCGCCGAACGCATCTCGCCGAGTTCGAAGGTGGCCGTCTTGTCGTTGTCCTTTGGCATCACCATTTCATAATTCGGGAAGTTGCCCGAAAGCTTTCTGGTGATCAGGAGCCTTCCGCCGGTCTCAAAATAGATGTGGTTCTGGTCCTCGCCAAACTGAACGTCTCCGCCGGCGTCGCGTGATATCTTGACGAGTTCAAGAAGTGCCTTCTTCGGGATCAGGACGTCCATTTTCGAATCAGCTCCTGTTTCGATCGCACGTTCGACGTAAGCAAGCCGATGTCCGTCGGTCGTCACCATCTTGGCAATGCCGTCTCCGTAGATGAACTTCGCTCCCGAGAGCGTAAAGCGGCTTTGCTCGCTGGTGATAGCAAACGCGGTGCTCTGAACAAAATACTGAAAAACATCGGCCGGCAGAGAAAGAGGCGCAGATTTGAAGATCGGTATCTCGGGATATTGCTCGCGGTTGACGCCAGCGAGCCGGAAGTTTGCCCGGCCGGCCTTCATCTGCACCCATTCGTTCTCTTCCTTTTTGAAATGAACGTCGCCATCGGACATCGTCCGGACCAGATCGAAAAGCTTCCGTGCCTGAACACAGATCGCACCCGGTGTTTTTATCGTCGCCTCGGCATCGCAGCGGATGGTGACATCAAGGTCCGTTCCGACGATGCGGATCGAACCTTCGCCGAGCGATTCGATCAAGATATTTGAAAGCACCGGAATGGTGTTCTTCCGCTCGACCACACCCTGGATGTATCCGAGCTCTTCTTTCAGAACGCTTTGCTTGATTGAAAATTCCATAACTCGTTCCTCGAACCTTTATTGCGTTTTGGTGATTATAATCTACCCGCCTTAAACTGCCCATCGAAGCCGCAGCGTTTAACTCCTGCTTTTCAAAATATTCTATTTTATTTATCTCCAGTAGTATTAGTATCGCCTGTGAATATGTTGAAAAGCGGTTAAAGTCCTCATTTTTACTGGCCCTTTTCCTCTGCGGAAAAGTGTGGAAAACTTGTGGAAAAATTCCTTATGGCGTGGAAAACGCCGATCCTCTCTGTTTTTTCAACCGAGTCCACAGGCTGCCCGGAATCTTCGCTGTGTAAAAGTGGAAAATTTTTCTCAAGTGCTGCAAATAAAAGACTTACTGATACAACATCGCGAAACTTCATGTGGATATCTTCCCTTTCCTTCACCGCCTTGTCCTCCGCTAACTAGTTGCAAAGATTATCGATAAAGCCGCTGATCGTCTTGTGGAAATCGCGGTTCTCTTTGGTCATCGTGTCGATCTTTTCAAATGAATGCATCACGGTCGTGTGGTGCTTGCCGCCAAACTCGCGGCCTATCTCCGGATAGCTGTGTTTGGTCAGCCGCTTGCAGAGATACATTGCCACCTGCCGCGGGAATGAGATCGCCCGGCTGTTGTTTTTCGACTTCATCTCATCGACCGAAAGCTTGTAGTGAGAGGCAACGACACGGGCGATCCGCTCCATTGTCAGCCCCTCGGGACGCTCGCTATCGATTATGTTCTTGAGGGCGTCCTGGGCAAGCATCTTCGTTATCGGCACGCCGCGAAGCGAAGAGATGGCCACCAAGCGAACCAGAGAGCCTTCAAGCTCGCGGACGTTGCTCCGGATCTTGCTTGCAATAAAGATCGCGATCTCGTCATCGAGTTCGAAGCCGTCCATGTCCGCCTTGCGCTTGAGGATCGCGACCTTGGTCTCAAGGTCGGGCGGTTCGATATCGGCGATCAATCCCCACTCAAAGCGCGAATGCAGCCTTTCTTCAAGCGTCGGAATATCACGCGGCGGGCAGTCGCTCGAGATGACGATCTGCTTCTGGTCGTTGTGAAGCGTATTGAATGTGTGAAAGAATTCCTCCTGCGTCCGCTCCTTTCCGGCAAAGAACTGCACGTCGTCCATCAGCAGCACATCTATCGATCGATATTTTTCGCGAAACGAGTGCGTCTTGTCATAGCGGATGGCATTGATCAGCTCGTTCATGAACTTTTCGCTCGTGATATAAGCGACCCGCATATGGCGGTTATTCTGCTTTATCGAGTGGCCGATGGCATGCATCAGGTGCGTTTTGCCGAGGCCGGTGCCGCCGTAAATGAAGAGCGGGTTGTAGGCCTTGCCCGGCGTTTCCGCAACCGAGAGCGACGCAGCGTGTGCGAACTGGTTGCTTGAGCCGACGACGAACTTGTCAAAGGTGTACTTTGGGTTGAGCGAGTTCTCGACCGGTTCGATATCGACGAAATTGGTCGTCGAACGCGTGGCCGTCGATCGAGGTGAGCGTTCCAGCTCAAGGATCGCTCCGGCTATTTGCTCTTCGGTCGCTGTCTCCGGTTCCGCATCGTCATCGCCCGCTTCGGATGAGGCGGGCTTAACTGACCACTTTATCGAATAGCCATCCTTCCCGAGAGAGTTGAGGCAATGCCGCAGCAACTCGGTGTAGTAACGGTTCACCCAATCGGCCGTAACGTCGGAGGCTTCCAGTTCGACCAGTTTTGCTTCATCATCGAAGCCGAGAAATTCTATTGACCGGAACCAGGAATCGAAGATGTGGCGGTTGAGCCTTGCCTCGACCATCGCTAGTGCTTCGTTCCAAATCTCGGATTTTGCCAAAAGATCAGACACTTAATGTGACTCCAAAAGATCGTCAAAATTCTTACCGGCAACGGCCGTTGGCCGAGCCTTAAAGCAGCGGGAGAGAAAAGCCGCGAAAACTCTTTCGATAAAGGACTTTTACCGTGCGGGCAATAGCTTCGCCAAAGCCGTTTCAGAAGATTTTCCACAAAGTTTTCCACAGGACTGTGGAAATGAAACATAAACTTAAAGTGTCACTTTAAGTTATTTGTTTTCAACAAGTTACAAGGGTTATCTAGTTCGAAACGGGTGCCAGATTAACATACGGAAACGCCCATTGCAAACGAAAATCCACAGAAAATCAAAGAGGCCGATTTTTGCTTCTAAGCCCTTTTCTCTACAATGATTTGGAGCCGATCGGGAACCTCTCGCGGACATAAAACGGGTGCAAAAATGACCGAAAAAACACAAAAAAAATTTCGAGCCGCGGACGAACTCAAGGAGTTTTCGCTCGAGGAGCTTTCGAGGCTGACCGATGGTGTCATTTTCATCAGCGAGACCGATGCAGGGCTCGAACCGTTCGCAGAGAAACAAGGAACTCAAGACTTCCGAGAGAAACTTGAATCGAGTGCGGAAAACACGGAGGAAGTGTCCTTCGATAAGTTCTTTGATCGCCTGACCGCCAGGAAGGAATGGCACACCCCAGACGACGAAAAGCGGACCGCGGCCTATTCGAAGATAAGAAAATACCTCAAGGACCACCTGACCGATCTTAGCGTCGTTCGCACAGGCAAAGTGAAGATCGATATTGTCGTCTTCGGGAAAACGTCCGAGGGATCGGTCGCCGGTTTCCGGACGCGTGCGGTCGAGACCTAATCGACAGAATAGTTGACCGTAGCTCTGATCTCTTCCTTCCCGCTGCGGTTGTCCAGAATAACAATAAAGCTTCCAGGCCCGAGGGTCAGGTTCGTTTCCGCAGTCGAAAGGTTTATGACCGCAGATTCGGCCTTGAACTCTGCCCGGGATTCCCACTTTGGCCTGTCCTCTGCCTTGATCACGAAAACATCGACCTTGTTTTTCTCGTCCGGCGTTTCAAATGAGCCGCGGAGCCGCGTTCGGCGATTCAATTCGAATGGGAATTCCTGTGCGGTTCCGGGAGCTATCAGTACCTCGCCGCCGGCGAAGTTTCCGCTTGTGTATGTCTTTTGGACAATGACCGGCTTCGGCGGTTCCTCGCGGTTGACGCGGATGATCTGAATAACGGCAATGAAGATGATCGCCAGCACGGCGATCGTTGCGATCATGTGCGTGCGGTGTTTGAGCATTATCGCCATGGCAGGATTTTAAGGCGAATTGCGGAAAATGAAAAAGCCCGAGATGCGGTCTTGCTCCGCGTCTCGGGCCTTGGCATGGTGAAGGGAGGAACGGTCTTCACCCTACATTTGCTTCACTCTTGAAGCACCGGAAGTGTTCCTGATAATGTTTGCCGGTTCGCCCGTGTAGTAGATCTTGCTTGCGCCGCTGGCATTTGCCTTGAGTTCGCCCGTAACGGCGACGTTGACCTTGCATGCACCGCTTGCCTTGATATCCGCGTTTGCAGCCTGAAGTTCGGTCGCTTCGATCTTTGCGGCACCGCTAACGCTCACCTTGAGCTCGCTGACGTTGCCTTTGAGTTCGGCCTTCGAGGCTCCGCTCATATCGAGTTCGAACGGTCCTGTGAGTTCCGAAGCCGTGACCTTTGCTACGCCGGAACTTTGGATCTTCGCGATCGTCGGGTTTGAAACGCGAACTACGAGGGTGCTCGTAGGCCGAATGCTCTCTTTGGTTCCGATGACCAGAACTCCGTCGCGGACCTCGGTGGTGATAAGCGGAAGAAGGTTGTCGTCCGCCTCGATCTCAACGCTTTGCTCACGGCCCGCGACCGCCTCGACGCGGAAGATACCGCTCACCTTGATGCCCTCAAAAGCCTCGACCGAACGTTTTTCTGCAGTAACATTGCCCGAGCCGCGAACGCCTTTCCCGAACGAGATGTTGATCAGATCGCCGGCTGCGACCTTGCCGAACGAAAAGAGATTGCCGAGAACGAGTCCGACCACTAACGCTATGATGAATATTAGAATTCCGATTTTTTTCACTGTAAAAATTACCTCCAACCGCCTTGTGACACAGGAGACTAACGACCCTCAGACGAGAAAAGTTCCGTCACCGGCAAAAAAACTTATCGGGCAACGAAGAAAAATCGTTCAGGCCCGAGTTCACCTCAGGCACGGAGCAATGATTAAATATCAACGTGAGCGAAAGTAATGAGGAACTTTCGGGTGCGGGCGGCCCGCTTCTTGCTGCCTATGCGGCGTGGGCGATAGCACTTGCGGGGTTGGTCGGCAGCCTCGTGCTGAGCGAGGTGTTCGAGTTTCCGCCGTGCGTGCTTTGCTGGTACCAGCGGATCGCTCTATACCCGCTGGTGGTGATCATCGGCATCGGGATCGCCTATCGCGACGCGGGCTGGCGTCGGTATGCGATGGTGCTGACGGTGATCGGTCTCGCCATCGCCGCATATCACAACCTGCTCTACTACGGCATCATTCCGGAGGAGATAACGCCCTGCACCGAAGGCGTTCCCTGCAACGCACGCCAGCTTGAACTCTTCGGCTTTATAACCATTCCATTGATGTCGCTCGCATCCTTTGCCGTGATACTTTTTTGTTTGATCATTTACCGGCCCGGATCAAGACCTAACGAATAATAATGACGAAAGAAGTAAAAACTCTGTTAGTTGTCGGCGGCCTGATCGTCGCCGCGGCCGTGATCGGAACATTTCTTTACCGGAGCTCGAGCGCACCGGCGGTTCAGAAGATCGACAAGGCCGAGGTCGAAGCTACGCTCATCCGGCCTGATAGCCCGACGCTCGGTCCGGCGAATACGAAAGTTACGATCGTCGAATTCCTCGACCCCGAATGCGAATCCTGCGCCGCCTTCGCCCCGGCGGTCAAAAAGGTGATGAGCGAGTTTCAGGGCAATGTCCGGCTCGTCATCCGCTATATGCCGTTCCATAAGAATTCCCGGCTCGCGGCCGCCTATCTTGAGGCCGCCGGCGAGCAGGGCAAATATTGGGAAATGATGGACAAGATGTTCGTCAACCAGTCGATGTGGGGCGAGATCCACGGAGGCGGGCCGCAGCCCGTTCGCCCCGAACCGAGCACGCTTTTTGACAAGTGGGCGGGCGAGATCGGGCTCAACATGGAGCAACTGAAAGCCTCCGTTACCGACCCAAAGCACAACCAAAAGGTTGACCGCGACTTTGCCGATGGGCGAGCGGCGGGCGTTCGCGGAACGCCGACCTTTTTCGTCAATGGCCGCCGGATGCTTAGGCTGAGCGAGCCCGAGCTGCGGTCGATGGTTCAGCAGGAATTGAACCGCTAGTCGGCCAGGAATTTTATGTTCAAGGGGTTTTCAACGCCGCGGCGAGTGGTGATAACGGGCTTTGGCTGCGCGACGCCGCTCGGTATCGGCCGCAAGGCCTTTTGGGACGCACTTCGCGAGGGCCGGAGCGGAACCCGGACCATCAGCGGTTTTGACGCCTCGGGCTTTAAGGTACGCATCGCCGGTGAGGTCGAGGGCCTTGATGTCGATTCGCTCCTCACTCCGCAGGATCGCAAGCACGTACCCCGCACGGTGCCGCTTGCTCTTATTTCTGCGACCGAGGCACTTGCGGATTCCGGCATTGATCCCGCACAACTCACCGAAGAAGAGCAGCGCGCCTTTGGCGTTGTGCTTGGGACTGGCGGCGGCGGGCTCGCCTTTACCGAGCGGCAATTTGGCCACTGGTTCTCCGGCAACGAAAAGAAGGGCAGCATCTACACCATTCCTTCCTCGACCCACGGCGGGCTTTCCTCCGAGCTTTCGATGCGGTTCTCGCTCCACGGCCTATCGCACGTGATCTCGACCGGCTGCACATCATCGACCGACGCTATTTTTTACGCGGCAGAACACATCGCTCTTGGCCGCGTTGATCGGATGCTTGCCGGCGGTGTCGATTCGCCGATAGCTCCCGGCATTTTGCGAGGGTTTGAGGTGATGACGGTCGTCACCGATAAATGGAACGAAGAACCGGAGCGTGCTTCGCGGCCCTTTTCGCTTGACCGATCGGGCATCGTTATCGCCGAAGGTTCGTGGATCTTTGTGCTCGAGGAATACGAAACGGCACGCCGCCGCGGGGCCCAGATCTATGCAGAGATCGCAGGCTACGGAGCGACCTGCGACGCATATCATCGCGTCCGGCTGGAGGAGAACGGCGTCGAACCCGCGAGGGCGATGACGCTTGCTCTCGCAGATGCGGGCATTCGGCCCGATGAGGTCGGCTACGTAAATCTCCACGGCACAAGCACGCAACTCAACGACCGCATCGAGACGCGGGCGGTCAAAATAGCTCTCGGCGAACACGCCTACAGCGTGCCGATGTCCGCGACCAAATCGCAGATCGGCCATCCGCAGGGTGCTGCCGGAGCCGCCGGCATTGCCTCGGCGTTGATGACGCTCAAGACGGGTGTCGTCGCACCGACCATCAACCTCGACGAGCCCGATCCCGCCTGCGACCTCGACTACACACCAAACACCGCACGCGAGCATGACGTAGATGTCGCACTTTGCAACTGCATAGGTTTCGGGTCAAAGAACTCTGCATTGGTTTTGAAGAAGGTTTAGCCACAGAGGACAAAGAGGTTTTTATCCTTCGACTACGAATTATATAGTTCCCGTGAAATGCGAATCCGACCCATCCCCGTTTCCTCTGTGCCCTTTGTGGTGAGAAACTCTCTAAAATCAAGAGTGCGGCCTTATTGGTCGGCCGCACTCGGAAGGTATCCTTTGGTAGGTGATAATGACAGGTTTAAGGTGTTGCCTGGATATTCTCCGGCCGCACCGTGGGAGGGTAATAGAAGGGACCCGAGGTCTTAAAACTCTCGGTGTCAAACTTTCTCCGCGCACCGCACTCGAGGCACGAGCGATAAGAGACGTTCCTTTCCGAAAAGGGCCGGCTCAAACGTTTGTGCCAGCATCCGAAAATCTTTCCTATGATGCCGATCTTCTTCCCCGGGGTTGCACCGTCGGCCGAGGCCGCCGGGCTGTAATTCACCGTGTTTTCGATAACGTTTTGCATATATCCCTTTCCTTGCTTCCCTCACCCGTTTACTAACGCGTGATTTCCGCTGTAATTAGAACGCTCAACGGGGAAAGTTTTTGCATTACTTAAGATGTTTCCCGCCCCGCTTTGGTTTTCTCTATATCAATAGACGCAAAATGCCGCCTAATCTTTCTCTTGAACCGAGTATTCGGTAAACTCGTGTAAAACGATTCAGGAGAAACCGATGCCCTCACGCCTTATAAACACTTTTCTTATCGCATTTATTTCCATTTTCCTCGCTGCACCGGCATTTGCCTGGGACGACGTGGGCCACAAGATCACGGGCTATATCGCCTGGCAGCGGATGTCGCCGAAGGCCCGCGAGAATGTGATCAAGGTGCTTCGCTCGGCACCGGAAGACTCGCACCTGGCGGTTTACTATCAGTCGTACGGCGTTCGCACCGAGGCGGACAAGCATCTCGAGTATTTCATGCTGGTGCCGACCTGGGCAGACATTGTCCGCGACCGTGCGTTTCCGGTCCGCTATGAGAAATATCACAAGGGCGATTGGCACTATACGTCGGTCTTTTGGCGTGAGGTCGGCGGGCGGGCCGAGTTGATCGCGGGTAAAAAGCCGGACGGCCAGGCGATCGAAAAGCTGGCCGAGTTTGAAAAGGCGCTTCGCGACCCGGCCGTAAGCGACAGGGACAAGGCGATCGCACTCGCGTGGTTTCTCCACATCGGCGGCGACATCCACCAGCCGCTTCATACCTCAAGCCGCGTGACCGACCTTGAGGCGGACGGCGACCGCGGCGGAAACACGTTTTTGATCTCGCCGCAGGGAACCCCGCGAGCCGACCAGCAAAATCTCCATTGGTTCTGGGATTCGATCGTACCGCGAAATATCCCATATGATTTCGGCTTCTGTGAAGGCTGCTACGTAAAGCACATCGCCGAGGCGTTCACCTCGCGATACAGCTTTGAGGCGGAAAAGAGCGGGCTTGCACTTTCGAACTACGTGCAATGGAAGGACGAAAGCCTCAAGTTGGCTCAAACGGACGTGTTCCGCTCGGACCTGAAGCGGTTTGAAACGCCGAGCGACGCCTACCGCCGCAACGCCCTTCGCATCTCCGAATACAGGCTAACCCTCGCGGGCTACCGCATGGGAGAAACGCTGAACGACATCTTTGGAAAGTAAATGACGCCCACGCTTGAATATTTTGAAGGCCGCAGAGACGCGATCATCGACCAGATCCGCGAGATCGTCGAGATCGAGTCGCCTTCGCATGATGCCGAACGGAGCCGCGAGGTCGTTGATTGGATCGAGAGTGCGGCGAGGGCGACGGGGCTTGAGCTTGCCATCGAGCGGTACCCGACCGAGGCGGACGGCGACCACCTGATCATCCGAGCGTTTCCGGGCGATGCGAAGCCGGTGCTCCTGCTCGGCCATACGGACACGGTCCATCCGGTCGGGGCCAAAGCGAAGAACCCGATACGCATCGAGGGCGACCGCTTCTACGGCTGCGGCACTTTCGATATGAAAGCGAACATCGTCCTGATGCTCGAAGCGCTTCGATATTTCAAAACGAGCGAAACGCGTCCCTCGCGGCCGATCAACATCCTGCTTTCCTGTGACGAAGAGGTCGGCAGCTACACGGGCCGCGAATACGTTGAGCGCGAAGCGTCGGCGGCAGAATGCTGCCTCGTTTTTGAGCCCTCGGCCGCGGGCCGCGTAAAGACCGGCCGCAAGGGAACTGGGATGTATGTCGTCAGGGCCCACGGCGTTCCTGCGCACGCGGGGCTCGACCCCGCAAAGGGCGCAAGTGCCATACTTGAGCTCTCGCGGCAGATCGAGCGGCTCCACGAGATGAACTCGCCCGATATCGGCACGACCGTCAACGTCTGCACCGCAAGCGGCGGGACGACGACAAATGTCATACCTGAACACGCCGAGTGCACCGTCGATGTCCGCTTCAGCTCGATGGCCGAGGCCGAGCGGATCGACGCCGCGATAAAGGCACTCACGTCGGTCGATGAACGCGTCTCGCTTGAGGTCACAGGCGGCATCAACCGCCCGCCGATGGAACGGACCGATGCTGTAGTCGCACTTTTTGAGAAAGCCCGCGAGACCGCCGCCTCGTTCGATTACGAGCTGGGCGAAACCCAGGTCGGCGGCGCCTCCGACGGAAACTTCGTCGGCGCCCTCGGCGTCCCGGTCCTAGACGGCCTCGGCATCGCCGGCAACGGAGCGCACACGCTGAACGAGCATATTTTGGTGAGCGATATCGCGAAGCGCGCGACGTTGGTGACACTCTTTGTAGCCGACCTATAGGACCCATAGGTCCTATCGGACACATAGTAGAAATTTGTTCCGGAGGCGCATCCTGTCCGGTGATGGGCGCGGTCTTCAAAACCGTCAGCGGGCGCGCGAGAGCGTGCCTGGGTGGGTTCGACTCCCACACGCCTCCGCCAATTCGATTTTGGATCTGAGATTTGGGATTTCGGATTATTTGCCAGCGGAATGACTCAAACAGAGATGAAGAGAAGGACAAAGCAATTCGCCCTCCGGGTGATGAATCTTGTCGAGGGTCTTCCGGAAACAAATGCCGGGCGAGTGATCGGCAGGCAGCTTCTGCGAAGTGCGACGTCCGTCGGGGCAAACTATCGGGCAGCCTGCAGGGCAAAGTCAACTGCGGACTTCATCGCAAAGCTTGCTATTGTTGAAGAGGAAGCGGACGAGTCAATGTATTGGATGGAGTTGCTTATTGAATCAGGGCAAGTAAAAGAGAATTTGTTGACCGACTTGCTCGATGAATGTAACCAGATAGTGTCCATCATTGTGTCATCTATAAAGACCTCAAAACAACGACGAGATCCGAAATCCCAAATCACCAATCCCAAATCCGTATGAAATTGTGGATCGCTCTTAATATGACGCCGGGTGTCGGGCCGCGGGCGGCGACCAAGCTGCTTGAGCGGTTCGGCTCGCCGGAGGGCGTTTTTGCCGCCCGGCGGCGCGAGCTTGAGGAGCTACGGCTTCGCCCTGAGACCATTGAGAGCATAATGAAACGCGAGTTTGAGCCGAAAGCCGGCGAAGAGCTCGACCGCGTCAAAGAGCTCGGCGGCGATATCCTCGTGCTTGATGACGGCAGCTATCCGGCCCTGCTTCGCGAGATCGCCGATCCGCCGATAACGCTTTACGTCCGCGGCGAGTGGCAGGCCTGTTTCGATCAGCCCTGTGTCGCCGTAGTCGGTTCGCGAAACTGCTCGACCTATGGGCGCAATGCCTCCGAGATGCTTTCCCGCGACCTTGCCGGCCAGGGCTTCACGGTCGTCTCCGGTTTCGCCCGCGGAATTGACACCTCGGCCCATCGCGGGGCGATCTCTGCCGGCGGCCGGACCGTCGCCGTCATCGGCACAGGGCTCGACGACCCGTATCCGAAGGAGAATCAAAAACTCGCCGATGAGATCATCGCCGCGGGCGGAGCCGTTGTCTCTCAGTTTCCGCTCGGCACGCCGCCGCTTAAAGAGAACTTCCCGTATCGCAATCGGATCATCAGCGGCGTGAGCCTCGCCGTTGTTCTGGTCGAGGCCTCGGAGCGGAGCGGTTCGCTGATCACCGCACGGCTTGCCACCGAACAGGGCCGCGAGGTGATGGCCGTTCCGGGCAACATAACGTCGCGGACCTCGATCGGCACCAATTACCTGATCAAGGCCGGCGCAAAACTCGTCCAGCAATGGCAGGACGTCGTCGCCGAACTCCCGAACGAAGTGAACGCGACCATCCTTCCGCCAAAGATGGAGCGCGACGAGAACGGCGCAGATCACTCGCAGCCCGAGCTCGAACCCTCGGGGCTCTCGCCCGCGGAGAAAAAGGTATGGGGGAAATTGCTGCCCGACGAGCCGATGCACATCGACGTCCTGCTCGAGGCGACCGGGCTCTCATTCGGCGATCTCAATACGGCCCTCGTCGGGCTCGATATCCGCGACCTCATCCGCGTTTTGCCGGGCAAGCATTATGCGAGGAGGATCTGAGGCCGACGATGGAAGACCAACAACTTATACAGATAACCCGCAAGCGGTCGATCCCCGAGGACGAGTTCTACACGGCGATCAACCGGATGTACGAGCTCGTTTGGGAACGGCTGCTCCCGCCGCAGATCGAGACCTCGCGGCTGCGGTCGCGGCTTGAGCGTTCGGTGGTCACCCCGGTCGATGCCGAGATACCGGATTGCGTTACGTGCGGCGTCTGCTGCTCGTCGCTGCTCTGTGTCGGGGTTCGGCCGGGAGAAGAGCCGGACCGCGAGCTGACGTGGAGTGTTACAAAAAGCGACGACGAAGGTGAATGGGAGGTCGATCTCTACCTTCGCCGCGATGAAGAAACGCTCGCATGCGCCCAGCTTGAGGGCAACTTAGGCGAGCACGCCACCTGCCGCATTTATGAAGATCGCCCACAGATGTGCCGCGATTTTGACGCCGGAAGCGACCGCTGCCATGCGCTTCGCCGAGCTTACGGCATCGAGCCGTTCCTGTCGCTCGATGAAATGATGGAAGCGAACGCGCGTCTCGATGAGCGCGACGCCCTGCCTTCGGACCCGACTTTGATCACCCGGGTATCTATCGAGCGGTCCGAGCGTCGAGGCGAACTTCAGATCAACGTTAAGCTTCGGTGCGGCGAAGAGCGAGTGCTTCACTCCTTCGATCCGGCGGTCGAAACCTGGCGGCACTTCCAGTTCGAAGGCATCACCCTGACCGCGGCCGAGGCGTTGATCGCAGGCCGGTAAGAAACTTTCAGGCAGCAAGGTGGGCCCTTAACGAATCCGACGAACCAAGATTTGCCGAAACGTGTGCTATGGCGTATCGTCATAGGACGCATTGACAGATTTCGCCGTGAGGTGTTAGAAGTCAAAATGTCAGAGCGTTTCCGAGCGGACGGCGCATCTGACTATTTTTTTCCGATGTCAAAGAACCTTGTAATAGTAGAATCGCCGGCAAAGGCCAAGACGATAAATAAATATCTCGGGCAGGACTATACCGTTCT
Source organism: Acidobacteriota bacterium (assembly GCA_019639135.1). GTDB lineage: Bacteria > Acidobacteriota > Blastocatellia > Pyrinomonadales > Pyrinomonadaceae > OLB17. Next base: position 179,015 of record JAHBSL010000003.1, on the reverse strand, counting down.
CGCTTCGATAGGCCATATCAAAGACCTGCCGGCAAAGGAACTCGGGGTTGATGTCGAGAATAATTTCGAGCCGACCTACGAGGTCATTCCGGACACCAAGAAACGCAATAATAAAAAGATAGTCTCGGACCTGAAAAAGGCGGCGAAGGCCAGCGAAGCGATATTTCTCGCAGCCGACCCCGACCGCGAAGGCGAAGCCATCTGCCAGCATCTTGCCGAAGAGATCGTTCCGAAGAAAGGCGATAAGCCCGTCTTTCGGGTGATGTTCAATGAGATCACGCGGAATGCGATCAAGGACGCCTTTATCGAGCCGAAGCAGATCGACCGCAACCTTGTGAACGCGCAGCAGGCCCGCCGCGTGCTCGACCGGCTTGTCGGCTACAAAGTTTCGCCGATCCTCTGGAAATCGATCGGCGGCAAGCTTTCCGCCGGCCGCGTACAGACGGTCGCCGTCCGGCTCGTCGTCGAACGCGAACGCGAGATCGAGGCTTTCGTCAAGACCGAGTATTGGTCGATCGTCGCCGACCTCGCCGCCGCACTTCCGCCGAGCTTTACGGCAAAGCTCTCGCGCATCGAGGACAAGACGGTAAAGACCGGCAAATTCGATGAGGACCTCAAGGCGAACGAAACGCACGTCAAAACAACAGACGAAGCCTCAGCCATTGTCGCGGAGGCCGAGAAGGAATCGTTCATCGTCGAATCCGTTACCCGCAAGGAGCGCAAGCGAAACCCGACGCCGCCTTTCATCACATCGAAGCTGCAGCAGGAAGCCGCCCGCAAGCTCGGGTTTTCCGTCAAGCGGACGATGACCACGGCGCAAAAGCTCTATGAAGGGATAGACCTAGGCACCGAAGGGCTTACCGGATTGATCACCTATATGCGAACGGACTCGGTTCGTGTCTCCGATGCCGCCATCGAGAATGCGCGAGGCTATATCGGGAAGCATTACGGCGAAAGTTATCTGCCGGGCAAGGCGAACATTTACAAAGGAAAGAAGGACGCCCAGGACGCCCACGAAGCGATCCGCCCGACGGATGTCAACCGCACTCCGGATGACTTGAGTGGGCTGCTCGGGCCCGATGAGTTGAAGCTCTACCGGCTGATATGGCAGCGGTTCGTCGCTTCGCAGATGACACCGGCCGTGTTCGATCAAACGACTATCGACATCAAGGCGGGAAGATTCACCTTCCGTGCGACCGGCTCGGTCCAAAAGTTTGACGGCTTTCTCAAGGTCTATCAGGAAGGCCGCGACGACAAACCGCAGGACGGCGAGGACGACGATGCCGAACTCCGGCTTCCCGCTGTTGAGGAAGGAGAAACGCTCAAGCTCAACGGTATTACACCCAATCAGCACTTTACCGAACCGCCGCCGCGATTTTCCGAGGCCACGCTTGTCAAGGCACTTGAAGAAAAAGGCATCGGCCGCCCGTCAACATACGCGGCCATTATGACGACCATCCAGGACCGAGAGTACGTTGAAAAGATCGAAGGACGCTTTCACCCAACGCCGCTCGGCACTACGGTTAATGACCTTCTGCTCGAGAGCTTTGACGACATATTCAACGCCGAATACACGGCGCGGATGGAGCTTGCACTTGACGACATCGAGGAAGGCAAGCTCGACTGGCGAAACGCGCTCCGCGGCTTCTACGACAAGTTTTCAAAGGATCTCGATCACGCGGTCGAGAACATCAAGAACAAGAAGCAGACCTCGATACCGACCGACGAGGTTTGTGAAAAATGCGGGGCCGGAATGGTCATCAAGTTCGGCCGCTTTGGGCAGTTCCTCGCGTGTTCGAATTATCCCGAGTGCAAGAATACCCGCGAGGTCGCGAGCAAGCGTTCGAGCGAGGCGGCCGAAGGCGAATCCGGCGAGGCAGAGGCCGTGCCGCCCTGCGAGCTTTGCGGCCGCGAGATGGCATTGAAGAAAGGCCGCTTCGGCCCTTTCTATGGCTGCACCGGATACCCCGAATGCAAGAATATTCGCAAGATCGCCAAGGGCGATCAGAAGCCCGCTCCGCCGCCCGAACCGATCAACGAAACCTGCCCCAAGGATGGAGGCCAGCTAGTCCGCAGGCAGGGCCGCTTTGGCGAGTTCATCTCGTGTTCGAATTATCCAAAGTGCGATTACATCAAGCGCGAGACCATCGGCGTCGCCTGCCCGAAGTGCGGCGGCGATATCGCGGTCAAGAAATCAAAGCGCGGAAAGACCTTTTACGGGTGTGCAAATTACCCGAAATGCGACGAGGTTTTCTGGGATAAACCGATCGCCGTACCTTGCCCGGAGTGCAGCGCGCCCATTACGCTCGAAAAGACTACAAAGAAAGAAGGCACCGTCCGCTATTGCAAAAACGAGGCGTGTGATTATAAGATTTCCGTCGTCGATACATCTGAAGCGGCAGATGCCGGGGCCGACACGGCCGCTCCCGTCGCTTGAGCCCTATGAACGAGAACATTCAGTTCTTACAGGCATTCCTGAAAAATCCGACCTCGGTCGGCTCCATTGCCCCGAGCTCGCCGGAGCTTGCCCGGGCAATGGTCAAGGGCATCGAGCCAGGGCCTGAGAACATTGTTCTTGAACTCGGCGTTGGTACCGGAGCGATCACGAAACAGCTTCGAAATGCCGGTGCGAACTCGGAGAATTATCTTGGAATCGAGATCGACCCCTCGCTCGTGCGTTCGCTTCGCGGCAGCTTCCACGAGTTGAATATCGTCACCGGCGATGCGACCAGCCTTGCCGAGATCCATCGCCGCTCGGGTCTCGGCCGCGTCGGCTATATCGTTTGCTGCCTTCCTTTTGTCTCGCTTCCGAACGAGGTCGGCGGGAAGATACTTGGCGAGGTTGAAAAGTTGATGACCGAGGGATGCATGTTCCGGATGTATCAATATGCACACGGCTATTATTCGCCCTCGGCGATCAAGCTTAGAGATTTTATGCGCAAGCGCTACGGCCGGTCGCGGCGAAGCCCCCTGATCGTAAAGAATATTCCGCCGGCCTATACACTGACCTGGCTCGGGCGCTGAAATGGCCAAGGGCCTCTTCCCGCTTTATGTCCAACATTCAATACTATCCCGGTGCGATCGATCCCTCAGGGTGCATCAGCAATGGCTGGAATCTCATTAAGCCGAAATACTGGATGTACTTTGCCATCTCGCTGCTGACGTGGGTCATCGTCTCGTGCATTCCCTGCGTCAACTATATCCTGATGGGGCCGGTGCTGGCCGGAGTCTACTACACTCTGCTTCGCGACATGCGGGGCGAATCGGTCGATTTCGGGATGATGTTCAAGGGCTTTGAAAAGTTCTTGCCGGCGCTCGTCGTCGGGCTTGTCCAATCGATCCCCGGCATCATCTGGCAGATCATCGATACGACGATGAACATCTCGACGATCTTCATCCAGCAGGGAACGGGCTCGCTTGGCGGCGGTAACTTCTTTCAGGAAACGTCAGCACCCGGACTAGCCGAAGGTATCTCGGCGGTCTATTTCATTCTTGCCGCGGTCTTTCTTATTGTGACCGTCGTCTGGTCCATCTCATTCGCGTTCGCGATCCCGCTTATCGCCGAGCACAACATCGGCCCGGTCGAGGCGCTTACGCTCAGCGCAAAAGCCGCCTGGAGCAACGTCGGCGGTGTGATCGTGACCTCGATCCTCCTTGGACTGATCGCCCTGCTCGGCGTGCTTGCTCTGTGTATCGGTGTGTTCTTCGTCCTGCCGCTTTTCTGGGCCGCTTGGGCCTTTGCCTATAGGCAGGTCTTCCCGGCCATCGATACGGACAACTTCAGAATGGAACCGCCGTCACCTCAGGAATACGGAAGTTCCTTTGGCCAGGGAATGGAGTAGCCCGCGAGATCGCACACTTGTTAAACAAAAAGCCGTCGGCCTGAATAAGGCTTACGGCTTTATTCTTTTGCCGCCGAAAGCAAAACGATGTCGCGGAAATCCTGCCCGCGAAAAAGATCGGTTAATTTCACACCCCTGACCGGCAACTTGGGCGACATGAGCCTCGACTCTAAGCCCGCAGATCGGCTTAAACCGGATGCAAACGCCTATTGTTGACCATCTGTCGAAAACGATGATTATCCATGTAAACGCTAGCGAGCGGCATATTAGGAAATTTAAGGAAAAATTAGCAGGAAAATTAAGGACATTCACGAGCCTGCAGGTCAGACTGTGTGATCAAGAGCGAGCAATCTGAGAATTACGCCGCAAACAAACTTTGTTAACGCCGGGGTCAGGAGTCAGATATCGCACAAATTCAGAAGATCTAGTTCTTACCAGCGAAATACTTTTAATATGCGACTACAAGCAAAGAATCAAGTAACTTCGTTGATCGCTCTAGCAATGTTTGTGGTCGTTGCGTCCGGATGCATGTCGTTCAGCACCACGGTTCGCGGCCGTGTGATGAAAGGTAGTACACCGGTCGAAGGGGCGACCGTTGAGTTCGGCCCGACTTTAGCGGTGCAGACGGCAACCACCGGTGCGGATGGAAGATTTGAGCTGACGGCACGGCATGGGCCGATACAAATGCTGCGGCTGACCGCGAAAAAGCAGAACATGGTTCAACGGGAAAAGATCGAGTTTCCGGGCTTTGCTGCTCCGGATTCGGAAGTCGAAATTGAGATGATCGGAGTTATTGGGCGTCAGGAGAAGTGACAATGAATCGGTTGATCAAAAGTGGCTTTCTTTTATTTCTCGGGTTCGTTATGCTCGGGTGGTTTGTCTATTCCGTCGGCCAACCAGCCGTCCCGAGCGAAACATATAAGATGGATAGGGTCATGGATATCTTCATGCTCATCGGAGCCGTCGCGGGCTTTATCGGCGGAATTTTGGAATTCATAAGGCGATAGGCTCCGCCTTTCGAGCAGCCGGCATAACGATATGTACACGGACTACAACCGGTTTTCGGTTAATGCATTTACAGCCGTAAGCGATGCTTGGGGACTGCTGAGCAGCAACTACTGGCCATTTTTTGGCGTGACCTCCATCCTGCTGGTTGCTGTTTGCTGTATTCCGGCCGGAGGCTTGCTGGCGCCGTTCCTGACGGCGGGCATCTACGCAATGGTCTTTCGCGCACTTCGCGGCGAACAGTACGACCTTTCCACTGCTTTTGGTGATGGGTTCAAAGGAAAAAGCTGGCGCGTCTTTTTCGCTGCCGTTGTCGCCGGGCTTCCATGGCTGCCGCTTACGGTGATGTCGCAGATGATCGACCGGATCGAAAAAGCACCTCAGGAAACGGTCGCCATATTCCTGATCGCTGCTCTAGTGTTCTTCGCCATCGCAATGGTTTGGGGCTTGACCTGCGTTTTTTGGATCCCCCTCATTGTTGATAAGGACCTTTCGTTCGGAGAAGCGTTCGGCCTAAGCGCCAGGGCGGCCTGGATGAACCTTCCCGGCCTTGTTTTGCTTTACATCATCAGCGGCGTTATTTTGACGATCGGGATGCTGGCCGTGTGCCTCGGAATGCTGTTCGTTTACCCGCTCGTAATGGTCGCCTATGCCTTTGCGTACCGCCAGGTATTTCCCGACGATAAGCTGCCGTCACCGGGCCATGAGCCGCCGCCGCCGGATGCTTATCCTGGCGTTTTCGGGCAAAGGATCTGATCAGATCAGGTCGAGTTCCATGAAAAGAGTGTCGCCGTGCGGGTTGTCGTAATAGGCTTCGATCGGGTGGAAGCCGTGGGCCTCATAGAGGCTGACGGCTTTTCCCATTTTTGGCGGGTAGGTATCAAGCCGCATCTTATGGTAGCCGATCTCGCGGGCATCGGCGATCACCTGCTCGATCAGCCGCCGCCCGAGCCCAAGTCCGCGTGCACTATCCCGAAGATAAAGCCGCTTCATTTCGCAGATGCCATCGCCGAGGCTCCGAAGTGCGATGCAGCCGGCCGCTTCCCCGTCAACGCTTGCCAGGTAAAGCCTGCCCTCGGGTGGTGCATATTTGCCCGGCAGCGACGCCAACTCTTCCTCAAAACCCTGAAAACACAGGCTCAGCCCGAGCCAAACCTCATACTCCCGAAAAAGCCCGCGCAGTGTTTCGATGTCATCCGCCGTTTCGGCTTGTCTTATCGTCATCACAGCTAATAATTCATATCAAATTAACACCGGAGTGCAACTATTGAAATGAACACAAGAGACGAAGTAAGCTAGGAGAGTACCTGCCAAACGATCTATAGGAGCACTTATGAACAGGCGATCATTTCTTGCGAACCTTTCTGTTTTCGCTGGCGGGGTGGCACTTGCCGGGACGTCGCTCGGCAGGCGGGCAGAGGCGTTCCTTCAAACCGGAGACCTCTCGGCTTTTCGTGCGGCAGGCTATGGCGAGCTTTTCCCCACGGCGGCAAAGAACACCGGCGAAACCTTCCTCGCCCTGCCGAAGGGCTTTGAATACAACGTCCTCGGCAAACGCGGCACGAAGATGACAGACGGACGGACGACACCGCCGGCCCACGACGGACAATGGACATTCAAGGTCGGCAAGGAGCTTCGCATCGTCCGCAACCATGAGGTGACCAATGGCCGCGTTCCCCGCGAGGGCTCCGCGATCGGCTCGAAGAACCACTACGACCCGATGGCCGGCGGCGGCACGACGACACTCGTCATCGACCCCAAGACGAACACGCTCATCCGCGATTTTGTCAGCCTTTCAGGCACGCTTGTAAATTGTGCCGGCGGGCCGACGCCCTGGGGAAGCTGGATCACCTGCGAAGAGACGACCATCGGTAAAACCGAGGTGACAAACTCGCGTGGTGTGAAGACCGGCGGATACCCAGTTCCCCACGGCTATTGCTTTGAGGTGCCGGCCTCGGCAAACTCGGAGGTGAAGCCGGTGCCGCTCAAGGCAATGGGAAGGTTCGTCCACGAAGCGGTCGCCGTTGACCCGAAGACCGGCATCGTTTACCTGACCGAGGACTACAACCCTTCCGGTTTTTATCGCTTCATTCCAAAGCGAAATAAGCGGCTTGCCGAGGGCGGAATGCTTCAGGTGCTCGCGGTCAAGGACAAGCCGAAGTTCGATACCCGCACGGGCATGAAGATGGGCGACGTGCTTGAGACCGTTTGGGTAACTATCAACGACCCCGACCCGGAAGCCGCCGATACCCAGCCGAACGCCGTTTTTCAGGAAGGCTTTGGCAAAGGGGCTGCCTCGTTTGCCCGGCTCGAGGGCTGCGCGATCGATCCTGACCGCCGCGTTCACTTTACGGCAACCAGCGGCGGCGACAACAAGGGCGGCCAGGTCTGGATGTTCGAACCCGTTGGCCGCGAGGGCGGCAGGCTCAAGCTGCTTTTCGAGTCGCCCGACCCCAAAGTGCTCCACATGCCGGACAACATCTGCATGATGCCAAAGAGCGGGCTGACGTTCATCTGCGAAGACAGCGACTACGCCGGCCAACAGTCGATAAACCACCTTCGCATACTCACTGCCGAAGGCAAGATCGCCGACTTTGCCCGCAATGCTTCGGCCGAATTTCCGCGGAGCGAATTTGCCGGCTCGGTCTTTTCGCCGGATGGCTCCACGCTTTTCGTCAATCTCCAGACCGCGGGCGTAACGCTCGCCATTCGCGGCGATTGGTCAAAGTTCAAGGCCTGAAGACGACAAGCAGCATCGCGATCAAGAACCCGGGCAATCAAACCGCCCGGGTTCTTTCGTGTGCATCTCGGGCCTTTTCTTTCTATAATTTTCCTAATGGAACTTGCGGTCGAAAAATACCGGGTCGCGGATGAGCCCTATTATCTACCCATCGGCAAAGAGGTCGAGCTTTTCGAGGCGGCTTACGCGGCAAAGCTCCCGGCGCTTCTTAAGGGCCCGACGGGCTGCGGAAAGACGCGTTTTGTCGAGTATATGGCCCATCGGCTCGGCCGGCCGCTGATAACGGTTGCCTGCCACGAGGATCTTTCATCGACCGATCTTGTCGGCCGCTTTTTGCTTGAGGGCGATGAGACCGTCTGGCACGACGGGCCGCTGACGGCCGCGGTTCGCGCAGGGGCGATCTGCTATCTCGACGAGGTCGTCGAGGCACGCAAGGACACGGTCGTCATCATCCACCCGCTGACCGACGACCGCCGCCGGCTCCCGATGGAGAAACGCGGCACCATCATCGAAGCGCCGCCCGAGTTCATGCTCGTCGTCTCGTACAATCCCGGATATCAATCGATCCTCAAGGACCTCAAGCAATCGACCCGGCAGCGGTTCGTCTCTCTCGAGTTCGATTATCCGGAAGCCGAGGCGGAAACCGCAATCGTCGCTAAAGAAGGCGGCATCGATGCCGAAATGGCCGCCGACCTCGTCAAGATCGGGCAAAAGGTGCGGAACCTCCGCGGCCACGGGTTAGAAGAAGGCGTCTCGACCCGCCTGCTCATCTACGCCGCTCAAATGATAGCCAAAGGCATCTCGCCCATCGACGCCGCCGAGGTCGCCATCTGCTCGCCGATAACCGACGACCGCGAACTCCAGCGCTCGATCCGCGAGATCGTCACGACGATCATCTAGGCTTCTAGGTTGTAAAGATAATTTTCGGAGTAGGTGAAAAGTTAGAAGTTTTAACTGAGTTGCATTACTGGTACTTTTCCCCTTTCCCTTACCACTTATTTCGAATCTTAAGAGTAAAAAACAATGAGTTTACGAGTTGTCGCACATTTGATATCAAAGCCTGATAGCATCGATGAGACGCTGGAGGTCTTGCTTGGGCTTATCGGGCCGACTTGTGCTGAAGATGGGTGCGTTGCGTATGAGTTGCACCAGAATACGGCCGATCCAACGGATTTTACATTCATCGAGGAATGGACCGATGACGCGTCGCTTGACGCTCATCTTGAGTCTGCCCACCTCGCGGCTGCTCGCGAAAAGCTCGGCGATCTGCTTGCCGAGCCCGCCGATATTCGCAGGTAGCAGGTTAATTGCCTGAAGCAGCCGAAGGGCGTTACTCGAGAGTTATTACCAACCGCAGTGACTTCCTTAAAATTCACGGTACGGCAGCGAAGGCCTCGCGATCGGGTCACAATCGGTCTTAGGGCAAGTTAGCCGCCCGGTGTCCGCATCGCCATTTACCACAGAACCCACAGACCAAAACCCGCAATTCCAACGATCCGACTTCCGGTTTCTGCCTTCTGACTTCTTCCGATGCTACTAATTGTCTGTTGATCGCCGCATACAATCCGTATACCTTGAAGCTCCCCTCCTTATTTAGGAGGGTTGGCCGAAGGCCGGGGTGGTAGCCCAAAAATGCTCCCCTCCTTGTTTAGGAGGGGTGGCACCGCTTCGGTGACGGGGTGGTAGCGGTCCTGGATCGGGAATTCCGCATTCATCATTCCGAATTCCGCATTCTCCAGAAAGCTCCCCTCCTTGTTTAGGAGGGGTGGCACCGCTTCGGTGACGGGGTGGTAGATCTTAGGGTTTGCTCCCAATTGACCACTCTCCATTGTCCATTTGCAAAAAAATGCCTGACCGCGAACTCCTGCTCAAATTCGGCCGCCGCATCCGCCGCCTCCGCACCGCCCGCGGCCTAACCCAAGAACAACTCGCCGAACTAACCGGCTTCCACCGAACCTACATCGGCATGATCGAACGCGGCGAACGCAACCTTTCGCTCACAAACATCGCCACCTTCGCTGAAATCCTTGAACTCAAAATCTCGGAGCTTCTCGATTTCGGAGGTGACGATTGATGCCGGACCATTCGTTCACAATCACGCTCTCCAACAATCGAACCGAAAAGGAAGGCATCGAGTATTTGAAGGCTCACGAAACTGGATTCTTCTATGTCGATAGCCCTACGCGGAAACACATCCTCGACCTGCTCGGCTTTCCCCACAAATTCTCCCGAGCGTTCGATATGGTCTATATCCCGCGATATGTCGGCCAGGTGCTTACGGAGCAAATGATTGAAGCAAGGCTCGACGAGATCATCCTCGTCGAGCTTAAGGTCACAAAGAAATATTTGCCCGAAAATCCAAAAGGCTTCTTCTTCGGCGCAACACAAAACGAATTCGACTTCGGCAAAATGCTCGGCGAGAAATTCCGCTTCTGCTTCGTCTCCCTCCACGAACGCGGCTCATCCCACGCATTGCTCACAATCGCCGAACTCGAATCCCGAATCCGCACGCGCCGGATTCAATATCAGATAAACCTCTGGTAACCGGCTAGGTCAAACTGTTATTATGATGTAACAATGACGACTTGAATCCAGAGCCCCGTGGTCAGGAGGAACTTGTGAAAAAGGTCAACGTCTACAGCGAAAAAATCAAGAGATTCTACGGCAGTGATCCGAGGGAGTTGCCGCTTTACGGATTGCGTGAAACTGCAAACTACCTGAAGGTTAATGTCGCGACGCTTAAGTCATGGATTAAGGGACGCACCTATAAGCTGGAGGATGGGACCGAGAGGTTTTGGGCGCCGGTAATTAAGCTTCCTCAGGGTTCGACTCAAAAATTGTCATTTCTGAATCTAATTGAAATACACGTTCTCTTGGGCATACGCCGGATTCACAATGTTCAGTTTCGTAAAGTGCGTGAGTCGTTAAAATATCTTGAAGCTGTGTACCCAGAAAAGAATAATCCCTTAGCAACAGAACAATTCTGGACCGATAGTTTCGACCTTTTCATTAAGGAGGCTGGCGGATTGATTTGCACGTCGCAGCGAGGTCAATATGTGATCGAAGCTGCTATCAAGCAATACTTGCACCGGATCGACCGCGACGTTGATTTACAGCCATTTCGCCTGTTCCCGTTCGCAAGCGAAATAGTCCTTGAAGCCAAGGATGAGATCGTTAGCACGCAGATACTTGAGGCTCAGCCAAAGACGATAGTAATTGACCCGCTGATTGCGTTCGGTCGTCCGACCATATTTGGCACCGGTATCCCGACAAATGTGATTGCTGGAAGGTTTGCTGCGGGACAGCGCCAAAAATCGCTAGCCCTTGACTATGGCATCGAAGAAGAGCAAGTCAAAGAAGCTCTCATCTACGAAGGAGCGTTACCGAAAGCAGCTTGAAGAAACTGTTTTCTTCGTCGACAGATCCTCTGGGAGGTATGAACTTTCGGATGGATTACGCGAGCTTGGATTAAATGTCGAACGACATGATGACCATTTTGCCCCTGACACGATTGATCCCGATTGGATCGCGGCTTGTGCGAAGAAAAACTGGATAATAATAAGTAGTGACTTGAACATCAAGCGAAACCTTCTTGAGAGGCTTGCGATTCTGAATTCGAATCTCGGGGCTTTTTTCTTTACTAGTGCCCAAATTACTAGCGAAGAGCAGATTAAATTGTTTCAAAAAGCTATCCCAAAGATTGCGCGAATATTGGTGACCCAACCTCGGCCATTCATCGCACGAATTAATAAACAGGGTGAAGTGGAATTGTGGTTAAACCACAAAGGGCATGATCTAATTGCTTCGAAACAGTTGCGAAAACGCTTGAAAAACTAATTTGCCGGTCCTTCGTTTGCTGTTTAATTTCACGATTCCTGAAATTCGCGTAGGCCGCCGCCGCGGAATAAGACGGCAATTAATAACCAATCAATAAGATGCCCTTGAGCGGTAAGCGTAATCGGGCGGAGATGTACAGAGTCTCGAGGAACGTGAAAATCTTTGTGAAGTCGTCGTTGCCTCGATATTGGTTCCGCACGGCGATGACTAGATATTCCACTTCGAACATCATGCAGGCTTGAAAGATGTCCTTTAGGAACTGGTTGTTGTCCACAGCACGACCCGCCTCGACCTCAATTACAATCCGTCCATCGTTGCTTACAGCGTCAGCGTTGAACGATTTATCGATTTTGTTGTCTTGACCGAAAAGGACTGGAACTCCGATCTTTTTGTCTCGGGTTTTTCCGGTCTCGACCCTAAACCCAAGGGCATCTAAGCCGGGTAGAAGCTTGGCGAGAACCTGATTGCTTGAAAGCGTTTTCGTCGCTGAGTCAATCTCGCTTTCGACCTGACGGAAACAGTTGACCACGTCTCCTATTTCCTTGGTAATACCTTGAGAACGGGGAAAGAACTGAAACTTGATCATACAATTTCATCGAGAATTTTATCTCGAAGTTCGACGTCTGAAAGTTTGAAATAGTGAGTTGGGATGAAATAGAAGATCAGCTCATCGACCCACTTCGCATCGTCGGAAGTGTAGCCGCTATCGTCGTCCCAAAGCAAGCTAAGCAATTGTGCCGAACCGACAAAATAAACTCCCCTTTCCGAACCGAAATCGATAAGGCGGAGAGCGTAAAGCCTCCCGTTAAGCTCAACATAATCTTTGTACATACGGAGAACGTATGTCCGGGCGAGTCTGAAGTCCAAAATCGAATATTGCCGAGGTGTGCCCTTACTTACGTACGGGCTACTGACACGCAACCCGGGGGCGTTTGCTTAGGTGCGTGGTGCCGGAACGCGGCGGCGGCGGATCTTGAAGTATTCGATGTCTTTGGTGTCGAGGATGAGGATGCCTTCGGCGTCTATCTCGAGGCGTGGGAAGCGGACGGTGCCGTCGATCTTGATGGCATGCCGCTGACAGAACCGATAGGCCCGGATGCGGCGGCCGCCGTAGCTGCCGCGTGGGCGGACGGGGAACGCGTCCTTTTGTGTCTCGCGGGCGGGCTTGAGCCCGATGACGCGCTCATCGCTATCAAACAGGAGCAATACGCACTCCGGCGAGCCGAGTGCTTCGTGGGTGAACCGGCTGATCATGATATCGCCATCACGGTTGAGCGTCGCGTAAAGCTTGCACCAGCGGCCGAGCCGGTCGTCGTTTGGAAAGATCTGCCAGTTTCGACGGATGTGCTTTTTCGTTGTAGATATCATACGGTCGTAGTATGATATGAAACGAATGGCGTGTCAAGAGCGGCACACTGTTTCACGTCGAATGTTGGCTTGTAGAGGTTCGTAGGCTGTTTGCTACGTGGCTCGTTGAAATGCTCGTTGAAATGCTCGTTGAAATGCTCGTTGAAATGCTCGTTGAAATGCTCGTTTGATGTGCTCGTCGGCCGGCTTGGTCACCGATTGGCCCATCGTGATCGCCGGACAGCTGGTTTGTCGGCGCCAATGAGGTCTCGCGAGCCCGCCAACCGCCCCGCAAACAACCGCCATCGGCCACCGCAAGCTGCCATAACCCGATCCCGCCCCGAGCACCAGCGACCACACCCCGACCTCGCCCAACGACACCCCGACCATCCCCAACAAACCGGAATTTTCCCTAATTTCTGGCTAGCCGCAGCCCGTGTACGAGGCTGTCTAAGAGCTCGTAGATGACCGTGAGCTCGCTTCTAACCCGCCGTCCGATAAGCCCAACTCCGTAACTCCGCAACTCCGAACCTCCGCAACTCTGCAACTCTGCAACTCTGCAACTCTGCAACTTTCGCAACTCAGATTTACGGATTGATCAGAATATACAGCCGATCGGCCCAGTCGGAGCGGGCATTTTTGAGGATCTCGTATTGGACCATGGCCATGCCGCGGTCGCCCATTTTGACGTAGGTGCGGCCGAGATTGAACCGGGCTTTGTCGAGATCGGGGTCGTAGCCGACGGCGCTGTTAAAGGCCATCAGGCTCTCGTCCAGCCGGTTCAGTTCAAGCAGTGCCTCGCCGAGCGAATTGAAGGTGCCGGCCTCGGGCTTATAGGCCTTTAGCTGCTCGAACATCGCCGCCGCTTCTGCCCAACGCTTTGACTTGAGATAAGCATCGCCGAGCTTTTCGATGGCACCGACGTGGTCCGGCTTGATCTGCAGCGTCCGGCGGAAGGCAAGTATCTCTTCGTCATTTTGCCCGAGCCGCCCGAGGCTTAGGCCCAGTGCATATTGCGTCTCGGGGCTCGCGTCGCCGAGCCGTATCGCCGTCCGGTAAGCCTCGGCCGCTTCTTTGAACTGACCGACCGCATAGCTCGAAACCCCAATGTTCACATGGGCCGGAGCCCAATCCGGCCGGAGTTTCGCCGCCTGCCGCGAGGCTCTCAAAGCCTCTTCGTGCCGGCCGAGCACCCCGTAGCAATATCCGGCCTGGTACCACGCCTCGGCATAGTTCGGGTCGGCCTCGGCCGCATTAACAAAGAACGGCAACGCCCGCTCGTATTCATCCCGAGAGAGCTGCACGACCCCCTGCGAATAAAGGCGTTCGGCCGCCGCACGCTTGTTCCGCTCGGTCTCGGCGGTCAGGTTGGCAAAGCTCCGCGCCTCGGATATCCGCATCTGCAGGATGCGCTCGGCGGGCACTGCAAAGTTAAGGCTCTGGCCCTCGGCGGCCTGCAAGGTCGCCACGCCGACGACCTGCCCATACATATTCACGACCGGCGAACCGCTCGAGCCCGGACTGATCGGCGCCGTTATCTGGATTATGCGGCCATAGCCGGCGATCTCGCGAACCGCGGAGACGATGCCGTTCGAGACCGAGCCCTCAAGCCCGAAAGGATTGCCGACGACGACGATCGATTCGCCCTCTTGCGGCACGGCCCGGGTCACCGGCAGCGGCACCGCAACTCCGGCAGGCACTTCAACTTGCAGCATCGCGAGGTCGCCTTCGCCATCGATGGCGAGCACGCCGCGGACGCGAAACTTGCGGCCGTCAACGGTCTGTATCTCGGCCCGCGTTGAGCGTTCTATTACATGCCGGTTCGTGACAACACGATCCGCCGCAACGAAGAAACCGCTACCGCGGGAGACGATCTGGCCGCGTTGGTCAAAGGTCTCGATCGCAACCGCCGAGGGCTTCACCCGCCGCACAAGTGCCGGTAGAAGATCCTGGGAATATGTGAGCGCAGGAAGCCCCGCCGCCGCCGCAGCGAGTGTGATAAAGATGGTGAGAAAACGCCTTCGCATCCTTCCGATGACCGCCGTCGGTTTGTCTGGATTATATGTGATTGCCCCGCCGGGAACAAACATTTTCCCGATGGGGCGGCGGTTTGTGCATCCCTTTGCAACCCGCTCCCTTTTGGTGATATAACGCTAGGGCAATGATCACGCGAATCGCTATCGGGGCCGACCACGCCGGTTTTGAGGAAAAGGAAAAGATCAAGAAAACGCTCGACGAGCTCGGGATCGAATACCATGACGTCGGTACCGCTTCGTCGGACTCCGTCGATTATCCCGACTTCGCCCGACAGGTCGCCGAGCGTGTTGCCCGCGGCGAGGCCGAGCAAGGCCTGCTCTTTTGCGGCTCCGGGACAGGAATGGCGATCTCTGCGAATAAGGTCAAAGGCGTACGCGCCGCAGTCGCCTGGTCGCCGGATATTGCCAGGCTCGCCCGCGAGCATAACAACGCAAACGTGCTTGCTCTTCCCGCTCGATTCGTATCAGAGGACGAGGCTACCGCGATCGTAAAGGCATGGTTCGCTGCCGATTTCGAAGGCGGCCGCCACGAACGCCGCGTCGAAAAGATCGAACCGGATGCCTAGCAAGATGATCCGATGATCCAGCAAATGCACATCCCGGGGCCGCCGCTCGGCCACTTTATCCGCTTCTTCTATTACTACGAAGGCGTCCCGGCAGACCACAAGGTCGATCGCTTTCTCCCGAACGGCGACACCGAGATACTCATCGATTTTCACGACACGCCCCAGTTCATTTACGACAACGAGACGCTAAAGGAGATCCAGTCATGCCATCACGTCTGGGCTTCAGGGGTGCGCACGGAACCCATAACGATCCCTGCCGGAAATAATGCCGCCATGATGGTGATCATGTTCCGGAAAGGAGCGGCCGCCCCGTTCTTCCCCTTCCCGATGGACGAGATATCGGATTGCGTTTTCGATGCAGACCTCATTTGGGGTTCCGGCTTCGGAGAGCTTCGCGAAGTGTTGCTCGCCGAAAAAGATATCCGAAAGCGTTTCGCATTGGTCGAGGCATTTCTGCTTGATCGATTTCGGAACCGTCTCGCCGAAAACGCTTGTGTCGATTTTGCGATCGGCGAAATGAACCGCCGGCCCGATGCGGTCAGCATCAGCCGGATGAATCAGAAGATCGGTTATTCACAAAAGCACTTCACCGAAATGTTTCGGCGGCGGGTCGGCGTAACGCCAAAGGCGTATCTAAAAATAATGCGGTTTCAGCACGCGATCAAGCGAATCGCCGAGACCGCAGAGATCGACTGGGCCGCGATGGCCGCCGAATGCGGATTCTACGATCAGTCGCACTTTATTAATGACTTCAAACACTTCTCCGGGTTCACGCCGGAACAATATTCCCGCATTCAAACGAATTATCAGAATTACGTGCCGGTCGGCTAGGTAAATTTTTTCCAATACCGGCGAAAGCCCGCAGGGTTATCTTTACCCCGCTATGGAAAACTTTTACATCAATCACATCGCTGTGGCGGTTTGTGCGGTAATGAGCCTTGTCATCGGCGGGCTCTGGTGGTCGCCGCTTCTTTTCGCAAAGGCGTGGCAACGGGAGGCCGGACTTTCGGATGAACAACTCGCAAAAGCGAATCCGGTAAAAACATTCGGGCTCACCTTCATCATCGCACTGCTAATGTCATACAATCTGGCGTTCTTTCTGGCTGCTCCCGGCACGACCTGGCAATGGGGACTTGCTGCCGGGCTACTGACATCGATCTGGGTCGCGGGAATGTTTGTCGTCATCGCACTTTTCGAACAGCGAACGCTGAAATACATGCTCATCAATTGTGGCTACATCGTGGTATATTTCGCCGTCATTGGCTTTATTCTCGGAATTTGGAGGTAGGCATGGCACAGAAAACATCGGGTGAATTTGAGAAGGAATTTGTTGACGGCATCAAATCCACGACCGGCAAGGACCTTGGAAACTGGATGAAAGTATTGGACGGCTTCGGGAGCAAAAAGCGCCCGGAAGTGATCGCCTGGCTGAAATCCGAGCATGGTTTCGGGCATATGAATGCCGCGATGCTCGCGGCTATCCACGCGAACGGCGGCAAGCTCGTCTACCAGAGCACCGACAACTTGCTTGACGTTCAGTTCGCGAAGGCGGAAGCGATGCGCCCGCTTTTCGATGATCTTGTGGCATTCATCAAATCGATCATCTCAAACGCTACGGTCCTGCCAAAGAAAACCTACGTTTCGATCCTCGATAACCGCGAGTTTGCCGCCGTGAACATCAAAGCGAAGGAACTTCGCGTCGGGCTCGACCTCGGCGACCGGCCGTTCGATAGCTTTATCGAGAAGGCAAAGCTGAGCGGGCCGATGCCCCGCATTTCACATATGTTTATCCTAACCGATCCGAAACAGCTCAACGAAACGATAGCTGAAGCGATCAAGGAGTCACATTCGCGATGTCACTAAGTTCATTGGGATCAGCAGCAATATTCGTCCTATTTGCGTTCGCCCTTGGCCAGCCAGTTCATGCTCAAGAGCATAAGATCGCATTCAACGTACTCGACGACCAGAAGGCCGACGACTACGAGGTTTACACGATCAACAGCGACGGCTCGGCGATCGCAAACATTACGCAAAACAAGGACGTGGCGTGGATCTATTACACCATCCCCGGCAAGCTGCTTTTCATAAGCGATCGCAACGCGTGCAAACGCTGCTATTTCCTTTACGAATCAGACATAGACGGCTCGAATATCCGAAAGGTCTCGAATCTTCAGCTTGAAGATTCGTGGATGGGAAGCCGCAACAAAGGCAAAGAACTTGTTGTCACCGGCCGGCTCGGCCCGGCGGACCGATATCAGCTTTTCATCATCGATCGGGCGACCGGACGCTTCCGGCGCCTGACGAACGAGCCCGCTTCGGCATTTCGCGATCCGCTCTTTTCGCCTGACGGGAAAAAGATCGTCTATGTATTCAAAAAGAATCGCACCGATCGCAGCGAGATAGAAGAGCTTTACATAATGGACGCAGACGGCACGAACCGCAAGAAATTGACGGCCTATCCCGCAGACGATCCGCTCGGCAAAACGCCCGTATACAAGGTCGGGCCGCCGCGTTGGAATGCGAAGTACGGCTTCATCACCTATCAATCGAATCAGGCGGGTAAACAATCGATCTACGCGGTTACTCCGAACGGCAAGCGGCACTGGAAACTCACGAAGCTAGAGATCGACGAAGGCTGGCATGATTGGAGCCCTGACGGCGAATGGCTCGTGTTCGACAGCCGCGATGAAACGACGGGCCGCTACGACCTGATGCTCTATAATTACCGCACACAGAGTTTGGCGAACGTTACGAAGGCAAGCGAACGGAAATACCATCAGGCACCGGTTTTTGTTCGGCCCTGAAAACCAGCGTCAAGCCGCTTGGCTCCGGTCGTGTATAATGTGCCCGAAGTATTCAAAAAGAACAGTGAGGGCAACGACATGAGCACATTCCCCGATATCCCGCTTGAGGCTTGGCGTCCGACCAAGGACACTCTTCACTTATATTGCCAGATCGTCGGCAAGGTCCGGCTGGCGATGCACCCGCGGCTGAACCATTGGTGGCATGTGCCGCTTTACGTCTCGCCTCGCGGATTGACAACGCGCCGAATCCCCTATTCAGGCGGAAGCTTTGAGATCGAGTTCGACCTGTTCGACCATCGGCTTGTGATCACAGCCAGCAACGGAGACCGCGAAGATTTCGCTCTCTACGACGGGCTTTCGGTCGCCGATTTCTACACCAGCATTTTTGCCAATCTCAATAAGCTCGGTATCGAACCAAAGATTAAACCGATCCCGTACGAAGCGCCGTCCACGACGCCTTTTCCCGAAGACACCGAGAACGCCGCCTACGACAAGGAATATGTCCGCCGCTTTCACCAGACGCTTGTCGCGGTGGATGATGTGCTTGAGGAATTTCGCGGACGGTTTCTTGGCAAATCGACGCCGGTGCATATGTTCTGGCACAGCTTTGACGTCGCCCTGACGCGATTTTCGGGCAAGCGCGTTCCCGTCCGCGAGGGGGCGAACCGCGTCGAACGCGAGGCCTATTCGCATGAGGTCATCAGCTTCGGCTTCTGGTTCGGTGACGACCGCGTTCCGGCTCCCGCGTTTTACGCCTACGTCGCGCCGGAACCCGCCGGCCTCGCCGATGAGCCGCTCTCGCCGGCAACTGCGAAATGGGCCGAATCGAACGGTGCCCACCTCGCTTTACTGATGTACGACGACGCGCGAAGCTCCGCAGACCCGCGCGCCGCAGTTCTCGATTTTCTCGAAAGCGCCTATCAGGCCGGTGCGAAGACCGCGGGCTGGGACACGGACGAACTCAAGGCGGGTTAGCTTCACGTAAATCAGTCCGCACTCGCTTATATAAGCTGACTCTCGAATGATTAAAGTTTGCAATTCACAGTACGAATGGATATCATTCATGATGTGAATAGATTTACACTGCCGCGGCTAGTCTCTGAAAGCCTCGAACAACGTTTGGCTGTGATGCCGGCAGTTGTAATCACCGGAGCCCGGCAAACAGGCAAAAGTACCCTTGCCCAAAAATTGACCTCAGGTAAGCGACGCTATTTTACACTCGACGATCTTGACGTCCTCGAGGCCGCTCGTAATGAGCCTGAAATACTGACAGAGGGCGATGAGCCTGTCACTTTGGACGAGATCCAGCGAGAGCCGGCATTGCTTCAAGCCGTAAAGCGTTCGATCGATAAAAGAAAGCGACCGGGCCATTTCTTGCTCACCGGCTCAGCAAATTTGCTTCTAATGGGAAAGGTTTCCGAGTCTCTCGCTGGACGGGCGAGCTACCTGACACTTTGGCCGATGACACGGCAAGAGCAGTTGGGCAACGGCGGCTGCGGTCTTTGGAGCGAAATTCTGAACGCCGACGAGAGGGAATGGATCGACCTGATCGAAATGGCCGGACGCGAAGCCGAAGATTGGAACGCATTCGCAATGCGTGGAGGCTTCCCAACGCCTGCAGTGGAACTGACGGATTCCGCGGAGCGCCGAATCTGGTTCGATGGCTACGTGCGTACCTATCTTGAGCGCGACCTTCAGGCTTTGTCGTCAATTGAGGCCCTGCCTGATTTTCGACGATTGATGCGAGCCGTTTGCCTGCGGCTTGGCGGGATGATAAATCAATCGGAGATAAGCCGTGATATCGGCATACCGCAGCCGACGATTCATAGATACTTAAACCTTTTGCAGACTTCGTACCTGCTGAGCCGCGTTCCGGCCTTCGCTTCGAACCGAACCAAAAGGCTGATGCGATCTCCGAAAGTTTATTGGGGCGACACCGGCCTTGCCCTTCACATTTCAGAAGAACAAAATCCGGGCGGTGTTCACTTCGAGAACCTTGTCCTAAATGATCTTCTTGCCTGGCGGGACGCTCAGATCGAGCGGGCTGAGATATACTTTTGGCGAACCCACGCAGGTGCAGAGGTGGACCTTATAATCGAAACAGCCAAGGGCATACTGCCGATCGAAATAAAATCAAGTACGCGACCGCGGATCGATGATGCTCGGCATCTACGGGCCTTTCGCCAAACTCAAAAGGAACGCGTACGCTCCGGGTTGCTGGTCCACTCCGGGGAAAGAACCGAATGGATCGCCCCGGACGTTCTGGCAGTTCCTTGGTGGCGAATAATTTAACTGGACCGATTGCGTCAGTCTTGTATACTCAGCGATCTCAAAACCCAAGATGATTGATCTACGAAGCGATACGGTAACAAAGCCGACGGACGCGATGCGGCGGGCGATGGCGGCGGCCGAGGTCGGCGATGACGTTTACGGCGAAGACCCGACGGTTAATCGCCTGCAGGAACGCGCGGCTGAGATCTTCGAAAAAGAGTCGGCTCTTTTTGTGCCGACCGGTTCGATGGGCAACCAGATCGCGGTCAAGCTCCATACCCGGCCCGGCGACGAGGTCATCATCGAAGAACGCGGCCACATCTACAATTACGAGATGGGCACGCCCGCGATAGCCTCGGGTGTCATGATGCGGACTGTAAAAAGCCACGACGGCAGCGGCCATCTGACATGGGAAGAGATCGCCGGTTCACTCCATATCGACCAGCCCTACTATTCGTGCCCGACCGGGCTTATCTGTCTTGAAAATACGCATAATTTCGCCGGTGGCAGCGTGATGACCGCCGAGCATTGCGCCGAGATCTGTGAGAAAGCGCACGCACTCGGCCTGCCGGTCCACATGGATGGGGCGAGGATCTTTAACGCCGCAGCGGCACTTGAAACCTCGGTCGCCGATCTCGCCCGCCACTGCGATTCGGTCCAGTTCTGTCTTTCGAAAGGACTCGGAGCTCCGGTCGGCTCGATGCTCGTTGGTTCGGCGGATTTTATCAAGGAAGCCCGCGTTTGGCGCAAACGTTTCGGCGGCGGAATGCGCCAGGCGGGCATACTTGCCGCCGCCGGGCTGATCGCGCTCGAAGAGTCGCCAAAACGCCTGCACGAAGACCACCGAAATGCACGTCGACTGGCGGAGGGATTAGCGGGAATTCCCGGCATTGCGATAGACGTAGAGCGCGTGGTCACGAACATCGTCATCTTCGACATCGCCGCGACCGGATTGAGCTCAGCGGAGATCTGTTCCCGTCTCAAGGACAACGGCATTCTCGCCATCGGCTTCGGCAACACGATAAGGATGGTGACGCATTGCGATGTGTCTGCGGCAGAGATCGATTTGACCCTTGCCGCAATGACGGCTGTCCTTGCATCGTGATCTCTGTCTGTAACTTTGAGTTAAGCTCGCAATGTAATGATCTTCGTATGCCGCGATCGTTCCTCTTTGTTCTTGTTCTCGTTAGCTTCGCGACCGGCTCGTTCCCGCAGATGAACGCAGAATTGCCCAAAGCAAAGTTCGTCTCGATCGAAGGCCATCGCGGGGCTCGTGGTTACTTGCCGGAGAACACGATACCGTCGTTCACACTAGCGCTGGAGCAAGGTGCGGATACGCTCGAGCTCGACGTTGTCGTTACGAAGGACAAGAAAGTGCTCGTCTCGCACGAGCCGTGGTTCTCGCATTTGATCTCGACCGCTCCTAACGGCGAGCGGATCGAGAAAGAAAAGGAACGTGAGCACAACATCTATAAGATGACCTATGCCGAGACTACGAAGTATGATGTCGGCAGCATCGGCAACGTCGGCTTTCCCGATCAGAAGCCGATGAAGGTGAGCAAGCCGCTCATGACGGACCTCTTCAAGGCGGTCGAAAAATTTGTAAATGACAAGAAGCTTGCCCCGGTACGGTACAACATCGAGATCAAATCGGCACCGCAGGGCGACGGTACTTTTCATCCGGCTCCGGATGAATTCGCCCGGCTCGTTCTCGCTGATATCAAGAAATTCGGCCTGGAAAAGCGCGTCATCATCCAGTCCTTTGATCTTAGGCCGCTAAAGGAATTGAAAAAGATGGCGTCGACCCAACAGCTTGCCCTCCTCGTCGGCCCAACCGAAGACCCCGTTCTCAAGCTCGAAAGATTGACCTTCGTGCCGGATACTCTCAGCCCGCATTTCTCGCTTGTAAATGAGAAGTTGGTGGCCTTTTGCCGTGAAAAGGGTATGAAACTTGTGACCTGGACGGTCAATGAGTCCGCCGATCTCGAGCGTATGAGCAAGTTCGATCTGGACGGTATAATTACCGATTATCCCGACCGAGCGGTTCAGGTTTTCCGCAAGCGTTAACCGCAAAATGACATTCCCGGCGATTTCGGTAGAATTATCTCGATGATAATCGCTATCGATGGCCCATCGGGCGCCGGTAAATCGACCCTTGGCAAAATGCTTGCCCGCGAGCTTGACCTCTTGTATCTCGATACCGGTGCGATGTACCGGGCCGGGGCACTTGCGGTCCTCCGGGCGGGTATTCCCCTTGAGGATGAGGTCGGAGTTGCGGATTTGATCAAGTCATCCGCTATCGAGCTGACGGGCAATGCCGAAAACCAGAGGGTCTCGCTCGACGGAGCAAACGTCACCGCTGAAATACGAACGCTCGAAGTCGCTCAGGCGGCCTCACGTGTTTCTACAAACTCCGCAGTTCGCCGCCGCATGGTCGAGCTTCAGCGACAGATGGGCCGAAAGGCTCCTAACGGCTGTGTTCTTGAGGGCCGCGACATCGGCTCGGTCGTATTTCCGAATGCTGACATCAAATTCTTTTTGACTGCCGAACCCGCAGCCCGAGCCCGCCGGCGATTTGAGGAAGACAAAGCGAAAGGTCGCGAGACAACATACGAACAAACCCTCGCCGAGATAAACGAACGCGACGAACGAGACGTTTCGCGAGATGATTCGCCGCTGCAGATACCGGAAGGCGCCGAGGTGATCGACACCTCCGAGCTAGACCTGAACGAAGTTTTCGAACAAATGCTCTCGGTAATTCGTGAAAGAAAGAGTGCGGCTGCCTAGCGGACATTTTACCCGAGAAGCGTAGCTGATGGTCGGTCTCGCCCTTTATCCGATCATCGGCGGCCTAGTGATCTACGCCATTTTCCTGATCCTGAAATAATTTGACTATTGCATCCGCACCCGATAAGATTTCGGTTTGCTGTTTGATATGCTCCCGTAGCTCAGCCGGATAGAGCAACAGCCTTCTAAGCTGTGGGTCGCAGGTTCGAGTCCTGCCGGGGGCGAGATCGATTTGGGATTTGGAAACTCGGATTGCGGATCCTCGTTCGCTCCGATCCAAGATCCCAAATCCAAGATCCGAAATTGACTTGTGGCGGCTATAGTTCAGGGGTTAGAACGCCAGATTGTGGTTCTGGATGTCGTGGGTTCGATTCCCACTAGCCGCCCCATCATTTTACCTTTCAAAATTGATTCATTTCCGTTAAATGCCAACCCGGTCACCGATTTTTCTTTAATTTCGGGACATGGGTGGTTTATCATTGCCCTTGAGGTTTCTAATCTTGAAAAAAGGGTTTTTCGTCTTACAACTATTTCTACTCGTCTTTGCCGTTAGCATTACGGCACAGGCTCCCGCGCGTTCCGATAGGTTCGTCAAGGACGAGGTTTTGGTCAAGTTCGATCCCTCGCTTGAGAGTGAAGCGATCGCATCGGTTCACGACCGCCTCGGCTCAAACATTTTAGAAGTGCTCGGCCAGACGGGTTGGCAGCGCATCCGAATTTCCGGCGACCGGAGCGTCGAATCTGCCGTTGCTCAATACAAGAAATTCCCTGCCGTCATCGCTGCTCAACCAAACTTCTATTACGAATTGACCGCACTTCCGAATGACCCGCAATATTCGAACGCCGGACTTTGGGGCTTGCCGAAGATCTCGGCTCCGGCCGCCTGGGATATTACGACCGGGTCGAGCACGGTGATCGTCGCGGTCATCGATACCGGAATGCGGCTTGGCCACGAGGACCTCGCGGCGAACCTTTGGGTCAATCCCGGCGAGATTGCGAACAACGGCATCGATGATGACGGTAACGGCTATATTGACGATGTCCACGGATGGGATTTTCGCTTCGAGGATAGCGACCCGACCGACCAACACGGCCACGGAACGCACGTCGCGGGCACCATCGGCGCTGTTGGAAATAATGCTACCGGCATTGTCGGCGTCAACTGGAACGTCCGCATAATGCCGATCAAGATCTACAGCCAGGCCGCCAACGACACAACCTCAGCGATGCTGGTCAACGCCTATAATTATGTGCGGATGATGAAGCTCGCCGGGCACAATATCCGTGTTACCAATAATTCTTACGGCGGGTGTGCTGAGGCCTGCGGATACGATCAGGCGACCAAGGACGCCATTGACGCTCTCGGCGATGCCGGCCTCCTCAACGTCTTTGCTGCTGGAAATAACAACCGCAACACGGATAACCTGCCGTTCTATCCGGGCAGCTACGATTCGCCAAGCATTATCAACGTCGCTGCCTCGACCAGCATCGATTCCCGTGCAAGCTTTTCAAATTTTGGGATCGTCTCGGTTGACATCGCCGCACCTGGTGCAGGGATCTACAGCACGACCAACGGCTCGAATACGAGCTACGGCAATTCGAGCGGAACTTCTATGGCGGCTCCTCATGTCGCCGGAGTTGCGGCGTTGCTTGCGGCCCAACATCCATCCCTAGACGCCAGTTCGCTAAAAGCGACGATCTTGAATAACGTGGATGTTCTGCCGGATTGGGCCAGCCTTGTGAAAACTTCGGGGCGGCTTAACGCTGCTTCGGCTCTTCAAAACCCGGTTAGTTGCACCGCGGATGTCGGCCCTCTAACAAGACATGTCCCGACCAAGGGCGGGTTGATCAGGTTCACAATAAAAACTCAACCGAACTGTGATTACTCCTTAAAGCCAGGAAGCCGATGGATACGCGTCTTGGATCGGAATCAAACATCTGGCTCTGCTGTGGTCGATGTCTTTATCGGTGTTAATCCTTCGATCAGCCGCAGTTCGACGTTTGAGATCGGTGGGCAAACTATCGAACTCATTCAGGATCGTTCTGGTGCGAAATAGTTTCCGGTTTGACCAACTATTTTGGCTGCCAAGGCGTCAAAAGGCATAATTATTTGAAAATAAGGGTAGAATGCCTGTTTGATTGTCTTACGGAGCAAGATTTCTGTCTTGCCACGGCCACTCGCAAGACTGTATAGTTAGAGATTCGGACGAGCTCCTCATTTGAAACCAGCGGGCATGCGTCTTTTTTTGGAACTCATCATGAAAAACAATCATTTCACCGGACGATTAGCGTTCGTGACTCTGGCGATCTTCGCCTTGTCTGTTTCATCGTTTGCTCAGCTCTCGCTCCGCAAAGCAATGGACGTGGACGGTGACGCAAAAGCGGACTACACGGTCTTCCGGCCGAGCAACAACGCTTGGTATTCATTGCTGAGCAACGGCGGCTTCTCTATCCAAACTTTCGGCCTCGCAAATGAAGATTTTGTTACGCCGGGCGATTTTGACGGTGACGGCCGCGGCGATATTGCCGTTTGGCGTGATACCACCGGTGTCTGGTACTGGCTCAATAGTTCAAACAGTACCTTTAACGCGATAACCTTTGGCATCAGCGGTGACGAGCCGGTCGCTCGTGATTACGACGGAGACGGCAAAACGGACGTAGCGGTCGTTCGCCGAACGAATGGCAACATGGTCTGGTACGTTTACCGGTCATCCGATCAGGGCTTCACGGCATTCCAGTTTGGCCTTTCGACCGACTTCACCGCCCCCGGCGACTATGATGGCGACGGGAAGTTCGATTTCGCTGTACAGCGGCCCGGATCGACACCGACCTCGCAGGCGACCTTCTATGCCGCTTTGAGCAACGGCGGTGTTGAGATCATTCCGTGGGGCATCAGCAACGATCTTGTAGTTCCCGGTGACTACGACGGCGACGGAAAGACAGACTATGCGGTCGTCCGCGAGGGCTCAACTCCTGATGCCAATCTGGTTTGGTACATTCGCAGGAGTTCGGATGGCGGCTTCAACGCCTATTCCTTCGGCCTGACAGGTTCCGACCTATTGGTCCAGGGTGACTATGACGGCGACGGCAAGACGGATATCGCAGTTTGGAGAAATACCACCGGCCAGTTCTTCGTGCTAAATAGTTCCAACCTTTCACTCACTGTAAATCAGTGGGGTTCGCCCAACGATTTTCCGGTTGCGAGCTACGACACGCACTAGATCATCGACAACCTTTAAACACTCGAGCCGGGTTCCTTTTGGTGCCCGGCTCTTTGTTTTTCCTCCTTTTGCGGTAGTATTTTGATTACTGAATGATGGTCAGACAGGAGACAGACATTGCCGCAAGATTTGCCGGACTGCGGGTCGCGGTCGTGGGCGACCTCGTTGCAGACCGATATCTTCGCGGAACGATCGACCGGGTTTCAAGAGAAGCCCCCGTTTTGATCGTAAAACACGACCAGACGGAAACTTTCCCTGGCGGTGCCGCAAATGCCGCTGCGAATATCGCGTCGCTTGGCGGCGCTTCGTTAGCGGTCGGCATCGTCGGTAAAGATGCTTCGGGCGAAGAACTGACCGCCGAGCTTGCGGCTCTCGGTGCCGAGACGAGGTCGATCCTCGCTTCGTCACGCTATAGCACAACGACCAAAACCCGGGTCCTCGCCGGCCGAAGCACTTCATCGCGGCAGCAGGTGCTCCGAATTGACCATGAGAACCGGCATGGGCTTGGCAAGGACGATCGTGAGAACCTTCGCCGGCTTGCGGTTTCAGCAGCCGCCGAATCGGACGCGATCATCATCTCTGATTACGGTTATGGTGCTGTCGATGTCGATCTGTTTGCCGAGCTTCTCTCCGTTGCCCGCGAACGAGATGTCCCGATCGTCGTCGATTCCCGGTATCGGCTGGCTGAGTTTCGGGGTGCAACGGCCGCAACACCGAACCTCGAGGAGGCCGAGGCGATCATCGGCTGTTGTTTTGAGCCTGAAGCCGCCGAAGAGATTCGCAGGCTGCTTGAGTGCCGCGCATTGCTTATCACCCGCGGCGGTAATGGAATGTTGCTTTCCGAAGAACGCCAGCCGGTGACACAAATTCCGGTCGTCGGCTCGGCCGAACCCGTTGACGTGACCGGCGCCGGAGATACCGTTATAGCCGTCTTTACGATGGCTCTCGCCGCCGGACTCGACTTTCACCGGGCGGCCGAGATCGCGAATCACGCAGGTGGTATCGTGGTAATGAAACGCGGGACGGCCACTGTGTCACTCGAAGAGCTATCGGAATCGCTAGCTTCGGCGGCTCCGAGGGTTTCTGCCGCAGCTGACGAAGCATTATGAATACCGCCGGACCGATCCTCGATCGCGATGAGATAGCACGTTTCGCTGCTGAGCGACGGGCCGCGGGCGAGAGCGTCGTGCTTGCCAATGGCTGCTTCGATCTGCTCCATGTAGGTCACGTGCGGTATCTTGCAGCGGCAAAGGAGCTTGGTGACGTGCTTGTGGTAGGCATCAACAGCGACCGACAAGTAGCGAAGCTGAAAGGCCCGGGCCGCCCGGCCGTGCCCGCTGAAGAACGTGCGGAACTGATCGCATCGCTTCGGTCCGTCGATGCCGTGACGATCTTTGACGAGCCGACCGTTACAGAACTGATCCTCGCGATCCGGCCCAACATTCACACGAAAGGGACCGACTATACTGAGGAAAATGTTCCAGAGCGTGATGTAGTTCTTTCGATCGGCGGCCGAGTTGCGATCGTCGGCGATCCGAAGGATCATTCCTCGTCGGAGATGATCGGCGAACTTACCAGATAGGACGGAAGATCCCAATAGATGGAAACGGTTCGAAACAAGACCGACCTGATCATCGACGTTTGGGAACGCCTGGATTGCGAAAGCGTCGGCCGGATCGAGATCGAGGCAATTGAAACTGCCGTCCGCGAGCGTTTCGGCCCGCAAGCGGTCGACCCGGTAATGTCCATTGCCCGTCTGCTTGCCGATGAGGGGGCCGAGCTTCGCCACTCGGAGCTGATGGAACTCCACGTCGAACGGGAAGAAAACCGGCCGTACGCTGCGGAATTCCGCAACCTATTTGATTTTACGGGCCTTGAACCGTCCCGCTCGTCGCTACGGAGGATGGAGAATCTCCGGCGTAAATTCTCCGCCCAGAACGACCGCGAAGGACTTCGCCTGCTTCGCCAGTTTGCTATCGAGGAAAAGGATGATCTGATGAGCTCAACAGGTACCCGCCTTCGCCCCTTACCGGAACTTGTACGAAAGGAGATCGCCGAGTGGCTGACGATATGGCTCGGCTCGCCCGAAGTCTTTGAGGCTTGGATCGATATGCGGCAGGCTTCGGCCAAATACGCCGAGAACTTCCTGACCGCGAAAGACCAATAGCGATGCACCGTTTCTACTGTCCACCGCAAAATTTTGAGAAAGACCATGCACGGCTTGATGCCGGTGAAACGCATCACCTCCGCGACGTCTTGCGGCTGAAGGCCGGCGATCGGGCCAACATCTTCGATGGCGAAGGACGTGAGTTCGCCGTAGAGATCCGATCGGTCACTAAACACGAGGCCGTGCTTCAGGTGCTCTCCGATGTCGAACCGACGGCCCCCGAGTCCGGGCTTGACCTGACCATCGCCGCGGCCGTAACGCCCGCCGAGAAATACGATCTGGCGGTGGAAAAAGCGGTTGAACTTGGAGTGCGGAGCCTCATCCCGCTTATTACCGATCGCACGGAGGTCAAGGCGTCGGTCGCGACCCGAAGGCTCGAACGCTGGAGAAGGATCGCATTTGAAGCGGCAAAACAATGCGGCCGGGCAGTTCTCATGGGCGTTGAGGAACCGATCGCATTTGGGGATGTATTTGACCGAAACCGGGACGGCCGCGTGATCCTGTTCAGCGAGCGCGGCGGATCGCGGATCGAGGACATCCCGCCGGGTGTTCCATTGATGCTGATCTACGGGCCAAAGGGCGGCTGGTCTGATACAGAACTGGAGTTCGCAGAAAAAAGAAAAGCCGACGTGGTAACACTCGGCGGCAGGATCCTTCGTGCTGAAACGGCGGCCATCGCACTAACCGCGATCATTCAGCACCGTTTCGGCGACATGAACTAGATCACGCTTCGTACCGGACGAGGTCGGTAATAGGCATCGCCTCTCTTGGTCATCTTTGCCTTTTCCCCGAGGGTCTGAATGACGGACTCAAGAAGTTTCAGATTGTCCAGCTTAAAGCTGACGGTGCCGCTGACATCTGAATCTCGGTCTGCGAACTGAACTATCAGATAACGCTTCTTTTCTTTTATCAGCCCGCCGAGCACCGAACCCGGAAGCGGTATGTTGCGAACTACATTGCCGGTCGTCGAGGTGACCGAGCGTGAATGAGGCGAGATGACGAAGATCTGCTGAAAGCCGATAGAGAATTTCTCTTTGCCGTCCTTTCCGTAAAAGACGATGCGTTCGTTAATGTCATCGAACCTTAGCGTGCCGGACTCTTTCTTACCATAACCGAACATCCCGCCTTCGTATTTTGCCTCAAAGGACTGCGGGGCCGGGTCTTTCCGTTCATTGGAGGTCCCACCTGCATCTGCGGGACGAACCTGGGCCGCAAGCCCGATCGATGCCCCTAGTAGAAATAACGCAGTAAAAAAGCTCTTCATAAACAAACCTCTAAATTTCGACGATACGGCAACTAAGACGCTTCGTCTTTCGGAATGGTTGTCATTGCCCGCCGTTTAACGTCAGTGTATCCGTTTTATGATTCTCAAGCCGGCGCATGGCAAGTTCCACGTACTCCGCTGAGATCTCAGAGCCAAACCACCTTCGCCCGAGCAAGCCCGCTACTTTAGCGCTTGTCCCGCTGCCCATAAAGGGGTCGTACACAGTATCACCTGCGTCCGTCCAGGTCAGTATTTGGTCTTCTACGAGTTGTTCAGGAAAGATCGCCGGATGCTCGAATGCGATCTTGTCCTTAGATGACGACGTACCGACGTTGTAAAAGAAAATATTGTTGACCTTCCGTTCTTTCGGTGCAACGTGGTCATGTGCAAGATCGTTGCGGCCGACCTTAGTGATACGAAACGACTTGAACGCCTTCTCCTGCTTGATCGGAATGGTCAGCGGATTGAACGTCTTCGGCTGGCCCTTCGAGAAACAGAACATATACTCGAATGCCTGCCGGTATCGCTTGCCGCAGTCGCTCGGTATCGGGTTGTTCTTGGCGTAGATCATCGTATCGTGCACGCGAAACCCGGCGTCCCGAAATGCAAAGGCGTGCGAGAAACTGCTTAGGCTTTCGCTGCCGTTGTATGTCCGATCGCCTACCACCCAGATAACGACTCCGCCATCCTTCGTCTTTTCAAAAAGTCCGGACGCTATCTCCTCGACCGGAAAATGATAGCCGTTATAGTCCCGCAGGTCATCGTACGGCGGGCTTGTTATAGTCATATCGATGAACGATTCCGACGATCTGCCGAGCGTCTCGAGACAGTTTTCGTTATAGATCTTTCCGAATTCGATCATTTAGGAAGTCGCGATTGGATCAGATCCCCGAATCTCGCCAGGCGATCGAGCGGCCGATCAATGCGAGAGCCGGAGCCGGGTCCTCGCCAAAGGTATTGGTCAGTCGAACGATCAGCGACCGCATCAGCGGCTGGCCGAGCATCCCGGCATGTTTCAGAACACGGCTCGCGTAGGTTACACGCACACCGCCCTCACCCGAATGAAACTCGCGAAAATGAGCCTCAGACATCAGCCGCACCGCGCTCCCGTGTGGCAAAACGAATCTCGGCGGCTGCTGTTCATAGGGCTCGTTCTCTCCCGGCCGAAAGCCAACGACCAAAATGCCGAGTAAATGGCCCTTTTCGCCTCCAGTTTCTCCGACAGCAAGGCCGAAAGCCGGCTGAGCTCCTATGCGTTGGCCCGTTCCGGCGATCTCGGGAGTAAAGATCCGGGTGTCGAAGACGACGCCAACTGCCGTCATCTCTCCCGAAATGATCTCGACGAAATCGCCAAGACCCGGCGCATGGCCGGTCCGGTCTAGATCTTTGTTCTTCAATCGAGCAACATACTCAAGGTGTGAGTTTGACCCGATGACCGTCGCTATTGGAATCATTTTACATCGAAGGAACGTCGCCAAGCTCGGGGATCAAATAGAGAAGCCACCAAAGCAGTATCTGAACCGCAAGGACCGGTACGCTCCCCGCAACCGTACCAAACGCAAGCCGAACACCGGCCCTGTCATCTCGCCGCCCCGACCAGATCCCCGCGACGGTACCAAGAAAGAATGTGACCGGAATGAAAAGTATGCCGAGATACGGCACCAACGAATACACGAAACACGCCCATGACAATTCGGCAAGGTTGTTCTCGCGCCTTGTCCCGAAGACCTGTTCAGCCGAAACCACGCCCGCGTCAACCATTGGTAACGTCTGCCTCTGAAGCCCGTAAGACGAGCGAAGAGCGTCGAGCGGCTGATAATCCTCGGAAAGCAGCTTGCTGCACACCGGGCAAAAACGTTCCTCTGATATGGGAACCGAAGTCCCGCACGCCGAGCAAACGGTACCTGTCCTGATCGGTATCTCTTCAGTATTCATACTGAGCACGCTTGCCCCAAGCTATCAGGTTCGGTGCCACAACCGAGGATTCGGTTGCCGGTCATTGCTCCCACATCTCCAAAAATTTCGCAATATGTGTTCCGCCCGGTTTTTCCGCTTCCGCCTCAAGAAACGATCTAAAAACATCCTGCTCTGCAAAATAGCTTTCCTCGCTCAGCTTTCCCGAAAAATAGGCGACCCGCAGCCAAACGAGATAGGTATTCAGAACATCTGTCTGATTATATTCAACTATCCGGTTCACATCACCGGCAAGCCATAGGTCCACCACCTGATCGCCCGCAACATCTATCTTACCTGGATAACCGCAAAGTACGGCTAGGTCATTCAATTTCGGTGCCATCCCGCCACGCATCGAAAAACGCTGCATCAGGTCCAAATGCCATTCGCTGTTTTTCGAATCGAAGTAGTCGCGGCCTTCCCAGGGTTTTGCCGGCCGGCGTGCAAATGAGGGGACGGAAACCTCATTTATCAGTGCCCGCTGGATGATCACCTGCAGGTCCGATTCGAGCGAATTAAACCCGACAAGCTGCGGCTCTCGCTCACCTATCCAATAAAGAAACTTGGCGATCATGCCGGCCTCGTCGTGTTCCTCGCGTGAGGTCGGCAGTTTAGGCAGCGAATGAATGCCAAACTCTATCTGCCCTTCGCCGTCGCGAAAAACGACGTTACGTGAAAGAAAAGCGATCGAAATAACCCGCGAAAAAAGATACTTGACGAATGGCCGCGGTACATCCTCCGAATATCCCGACGCCGTCTCCCAGAGCTTTTGCATCGCGTCAATCTCGGTCACGTCGTCCGGTAAATTGTAGAGCTTTTTTGCTGCGGCTGCGTCCGGAACCCACTCGAGATCGAAGAACCATGTCCGCTCGTGTATGTCGCTTTTCAGCATTCGTGGGCAAGTTTAGCATATCCCTGATTATTCGCTGAATTGCCGACCCGGAGGATCCGTACCTTCATACCATAGCGTTGATGCCGTACTTGTTTTGGTGCCCGTGGGAAAAGCATCGCATGCTGCGGACATCTGCAACTTGTTGTAAACATTGCTATTTGGCCTTATGGCACAACCTTTGCTCCTAACCCAGTTGCAGGAGGCCAGTTCCTCCGTAGCAAGTTTAGGGGGAAAGAGATATGAAAAGATTTCTAACAGCATTCACAATGATGGCAATGATGGCCGTAATGGTTCCGCTTTTCGCCTCGTCTGCAGATGCACAGACGCGTCGGTATCGCGACCGTGACCGGTACGAGCGGAATGATGGCAATGTTTACGACCGCCACCGCAACATCATTAACGTAGGTATCGGCGCGGGTGCCGGTGCGATCGTCGGAGGCCTTCTTGGCGGCAAGAAAGGGGCTGCCTGGGGAGCGTTAGCCGGTGGAGGAGCAGGTGCGGTCTATACGTACAAGATCAATCCGAAGACCAAGAAGTACGAACGCGTTTATCGTCGAAACTAGACTGACGACAATATCGAGCCGGGGAGGAGGAGCGGCGGGCTTAGCGGCCTGCCGCTCTTTATTTCAGACCCTTTCGCCGATCAGATAAACTACCGGGACATCGCCGATGACACGGGCCGTGTGCTCCGTACCCGGAGGCATGAAGTCGCGGTCACCTGCAGCCAAAACATGCTTTCCGCCTCCTTTAACCTCAAGCTCGATCTCCCCGGAAACGATCCAATGCGACTGCTCGTTAGCGTGTGAGTGAGGACCGTACTCTGTCCCCGGCAGGTCGGTCCATTGAACGACCGAGTATCCTTCAGCGGTGAGACGTGACCTCAGCGAAGCCGCGTCAGGTGCGTATGGCTCGTTCCATCGTTCGACTCGGTACTGCAGATTCATACTTCGAGCTTAGCGAATTGAACTCCATCGGCAAAATTCTGACCATGCCGCCTAAAGTAATAGTCCCCGGCTGCAACCGTTTTGGGTTGTACCGGGGATCTGTTTCACAGCGCCATCGGTTTCAGAAGGTATAAGTATTCGCGGCGATCATCACATCGGCTATCCTCTGGCGGGCGGCGATGGTGTTGATCGGCGAGTTGTTTTTCGTGAAGCGCTTGAGTGCGACCAAAAGCGTGCGGCCCTCGTCGCCCTCGGCGATCGCGGCGATCGTGTTTCGAGCCTTCATCTCGACCCGCTGGATCGCGTCGTTACAGAAAACGCCGGCCATGTCAATGTAACGTCCGGCTGCTTCCTCGCCGTTCTTTTCGGCGTACTTCTTTGCACGCAAGATCGCCGTTTCCATCTGGTAGGCGTCCATGATGATGTCAGCACAATTCAGCAGCACTTCCTGCTGTTCGCTGAGGCCCATCATATATTTCTGGGCCGCCGTGCCGAGCACCATCAGGGCGATCTTCTTCGCATTTTCGGCGAGCTTCGTTTCCGCGGCGAGCAGTCCCGTATCCTCATCAAACGACATCTGCGGATTCAAGATCTCGTCCTGCAAAGCCTTTGCCGCCTGCAGCAAACCGATCTTGCCCTTCATCGCCCGCTTCATCAACTGGCCCGGGATCAGCATCCGATTGATCTCGTTCGTGCCCTCAAAAATGCGGTTTATGCGCGAATCGCGGTAAGCCTTCTCCGCCGGATAATCGGCCGAGTAACCGTAGCCGCCGTAGATCTGCACCATCTCATCGACGACGAAGTCGAGCGCCTCCGAGCAAGCGACCTTGTTGATCGACGATTCGACGGCATATTCCTCGATCGATTGCAGCTTTTTCGCACCGTCGGCACCATCGCCGATCAACGCGTCGATCATCCCGACCGTCCGGTAGGTGATCGATTCCGCGACCCACGTCCGGATCGCCATCTCGGCGAGCTTATGCTTAATGGCTCCGAACGAGGAGATCGGCTTGTTGAACTGATGCCGCTCATTGGCATATCGCACCGATTCATGGATCGCGAGCTTTGCTCCGCCGGTGACCGAGGCTCCGAGTTTGAAGCGACCGACGTTGAGCACGTTGAAGGCGATCTTTGCACCGTCCCCGACCTCACCGATCAGGTTACTCTTCGGGATCTTTGCGTCCGAAAGAATGACTGCCGTAGTCGAGGACGACTTGATGCCGAGCTTGTGCTCCTCATTGCCGGGCCGGCAATTCTCCGACCGCGGCACGAGAAAGCACGAGAACTTCTCCTTCTCGCCATCGACCTTCGCGAAGACAAGGTAAACATCGGCGAAACCACCGTTGGTTATCCACATCTTCTCGCCGTTCAGTATCCAGTGCTCGCCGTCCTCGGAGAGCCTGGCGACACACTTGGCACCGAGTGCGTCCGAGCCTGAGCCCGATTCCGTGAGGCAATAAGCCGAGACGATCTCGCCCGAGATGATGCCCGGTATCCACTCTTTCTTCAGCTCCTCCGAGCCCCAGTAGAGTATCGGCAGCAGGCCGATCGAGGTCTGGGCACCGTAGGTGGAGCCGAATCCGCTGCCGCGGCCGACCATCTCCGCAATGATCGCACCGGTCGTCTGGTCGAGTTCCATTCCGCCGTATTCCTCGGGGATGTTTGCCCCGAGAAGGCCAAGTTCGCCCGCCTTCTTGAGAAGATCGCGAGCGACCTCCCAGGCGTGATTTTCGAGAGCCGGCAGGTTCGGCACGACCTCGTTATCAATATACTCACGGCACGTCTCGCCGATCATCCGATGCTCATCGGAAAAATCCTCCGGAGTGAAAACCTCGGCAGTCGTCTGCCCCGCGATCAAAAACTCTCCGCCCTTCATATAATCTTTTGCCATCTGTGTGTCCACGCTGAAATCCTCCAAAAGTGCGAAGAGTATATCACAAAAAAGCGACTGAATGAATACTCATTCAGTGATAATTTACATCGGATTCCGGGTCGGTCAGTGTCATCGCTCCGGCACTTTGCCCGTTTTGTTTTATTGTGGAGGCATTGCGCGTTCGCGAAAACGCCGTGAACATCGGATACATCGTGAACAACTGGAACAATTGGGACGAATGGGACAGATGGGACAGATGGGACATCTGGGACACGCGGCCGGGTCTGGCGATTTGTGATGTGGGATTGGGGATTTGGGATTTGGCATTCTTTCGCATTGTCAATTGTTAATTGGACCATCGTAAATTGGTTAAGAGAGGACATTGGGCTTTGGGCTTCGATCTTTGGGCTTCGATCTTTGGTCTTTGGTCTTTGCATGTTCGCACTCTGGTTTCTGACATCTGACATCTGACTTCTGACATCTGACTTCTGGCTTCTGACTTCTGAATTCTGGATTCTGACTTCTTTCGCTGGGTCATTGTTATTTGAATCCCGGCTAACGGCTTATGGCTAAGAGCTAATGGCTGATTCCCAAACCCTAATGATCAACCGACCAAAGTGAAGTAACCTCGATCCGGTTCTCACCGTTAACTTGCCTCTGCGATCCTTGCGGACTCCGCGTTTAATGACCACTTTCCCTCAAAGACGCAAAGGCCCCGCAAAGTTTCTGCTTGAAGAACTATTGACGATTTACGATTTACGATTCACGATTGACGAACCTACCGCTGTCCATTTTCATCAACCCTGAACCCATAGTGAACGGCGATCCGTGAGATATGGATGATATGGAAGTTCTGGATAGTTTCGAAGTTGCGAGAGTTGCGAAGTTTCAGAGTTTCAGAGTTTCAAAGTTGCGGAGGGGTGAGGTCCAGGTTCCGCATTCATCATTCCGAGTTCCGCATTTATCTGATTCCGGCTTTAGCTGGCATGCTTGAGTAGTCGAAGACTACGGGATTGATGTAGCCCACATCGCGAGATGTGGGTCGCGTTCCCAAATGAACCCGGAACCGTCGAAGACGGTGGCATCGGCATCCGGCCAATTGAAGAATTTTTAACCACGAACAAAGAAAATACGAAACAAAAGGTCCCACTTTCTCCTTTCTTCTTTCGCACGCCGGCCGGGTTTCCGCCTGTGTGAGGCCACCGTGTCCGAGGCCAGCGCGTAAGCAAGGGCGATTCGCCCAAATGCGGAATGCGGAATCCAAAATCTGGCACTCACCATACACCACTCACCATTCACCATTCACCATTCCGCCCGCCTCCTTGACACCTTTGCTAAAATATCCTCAATGATCCAACCGCCACCGAGGATCGAGTCTATATCATTCTGCCAGTGTGGCGACGAAGATCAATGATGTTTGGCAATTGATGGTTTACGACGCATTTGGGAAGCTGGTTGCGGAGTATGGCGTGCCGGCCGAGGGAGCGGGCGGTGTGAAGTACATCCAGCAGGACTGGCAGGGCAGTTTAAGGGCGGTTGCGAATGCGAACGGCCATGTGGTTGCCCGGACGGACCATCAGGCGTTCGGCGAGGAGATCGGTGTTGGGGTGGGTTTGAGAAAGATCGAGCAAGGCTATTCCGCCGATAAGGCGACCCGCCAGGGCTATGGCCTGACGGAGAATGATGAATCGTCTGGCCAGCAGCACACCTGGTTCCGCAAACACGAGAACCAGGCCGGCCGCTGGACCTCGCCCGACCCTTACAACGGTTCAATGCGTCTCGCTCGCTCCGAAAACTCGGTATGAGCGGCGGCGGAGCCGCAGGCCGGCTGAAGCCGGGACTCAAAACGGGGATTCCGGATTCCATATTCCAGATTCATCATTCATCATTCGGTTAAGCCCTTGCTTACGCGCGGGCCTGTGCATTGGGGCTTCTATTGATCAGGCTGGCGGTGAAGCCGGCACCGAAGCCGTTGTCGATGTTAACGACGGTGACGTTCGAGGAGCAGGAATTGAGCATACCGAGCAGGGCGGTGACGCCGCCGAACGAGGCGCCGTAGCCGATGGAGGTCGGGACGGCGATGACCGGGACGCGGACGAGCCCGCCGACGACCGAGGGAAGCGCGCCCTCCATTCCGGCACAGACGATGACGACGCGCGAGGCCTGGAGCCGTTCGCGTTCGGCGAGTATGCGGTGAACCCCGGCGACTCCGGCGTCCCAGATGCGCTGGACGCGGTTGCCCATCGTCTCGGCGGTGAGCGCGGCCTCTTCGGCGACGGGGATGTCGCTGGTGCCGGCGGTGCAGACGGTGATCTCGCCGGTGCCGAGGTCGGTGCGGTCGCGAAAGACGCGGATGAGCCGCGCCTCCTCGTGCCACTCGGCTTCGGTGTGAATATTGCGGATGAGCCCGAAGACCTCGGGGGTCGCTCGGGTTATGAGCACGTTCGGCGAGCGAGCGACGATCCGTTCAAAGATGCCGGCGATCTGCTCGGGCCGCTTGCCGAGCCCGAAGATCACCTCGGGAAAGCCCTGCCGCGCCGCCCGGCCATGATCAACGCGGGCATAGCCGATGTCTTCAAACGACAGATGCTTGATACGTTCGGCGGCCGCGTCTTGGTCAAGCGAGCCGTCGCGGACCTCTGCAAGAATTTTTAGAATCTCTGTTTTATCCATTAGCGAATTATAAGATTAGCAAATCGGCCGCAAACTTGGTTAAGATGCGGGGTATAGAATGATGGAATTGACCGTCGGGATAACCGGTGCCTCGGGCACGATCTACGCACACAAGACGCTGCAGCTCTTGGCGGCGAGCGGCGTGGTGCAGCAGATTAACCTCATAATGTCCGGCACGGCGGCAACGGTCGCCCAGGTCGAGATGGGCGTAAATCTCAGGGACCCGACCGTGCCGAAGATAAACGAATGGCTCGGCCTCGCGCCGGAGTCGCGGCTGATACGCTTTTGGCGGCTCGATAATCTGGCGGCAAAGCCTTCGTCGGGCTCGAACAAGCAGGCCGGGATGATCATCGTGCCGTGCTCGATGGGGACGCTCGGGGCGATCGCCAGCGGAGCGGGAGCGAACCTCATCCATCGGGCGGCGGACGTCTGCCTGAAAGAGGGTCGCAAGCTCGTCATCGTCCCGCGGGAGACGCCCTTCAACGCCATTCATCTTGAGAATATGCTCCGGCTCTCGCACGCCGGTGCACGCATTCTGCCCGCAAGTCCGGGCTTCTATCACCGTCCTAAATCTATCGACGAGCTAGTCGAGCACCTATGCTTCCGGATACTCGATCAATTCGATATCCCGCACTCAAAGCGGTCGGTGTGGACGGGGGAGGAAGTGGAGAGTTAATGGTGAATTGTGAATGGTGAATGATGAATGGTCGGTAGTGGATAATGGATAATGGACAGTGGACGATGGATTTGGAATCTGAGGCCCCGATTTCTGACTTCTGAATTCTGACTTCTGACTTCCGACTTCTGAATTATGGCTACCGGCTACTTATATAAAGTATGAAGATAAAGGTATTGGCGATATTTTGGGTGTTTGTGTTTGCCCTGGCGGCGGCGGGGCAGGAGCGGTTCGTGCGGCCGGTGGACGAGGCTTCGAAGGATGCATCGTTTCTCGCTTTTCGCACCAAGCTGATCGCGGCGGCCGAGCGGAAGGATGCTCGTTATATCTATTCGATCATCGATCGAGATATTCAGATCTCGTTCGGGCTTGAGAATGGGGCGGCCGCGTTCAAGAAATATTGGAAGCCGGAGAGCAAGGACTCGAAGTTCTGGGACCAATTCCTTCGCGTGATCCGCAATGGCGGTGCCTTCACCGGCGAGGGCCGCGGCAAGCGGACGTCCTTTGCCGCTCCATACACCTACACGAATTGGGGCAGCGGCATTGACGACATCGAATTCTCGGCGATCTTCGGCAACAACGTCAACCTCCGCGAGGCGGGTTCGAAGGACGCGAAGGTCATCGGCCAGCTTTCTTACAACGTCGTCAAGGTCGATTGGAACCGCTCGGTGCGGGCAAGGCCGGGCGATGAGGAATCGGAGGTCGAGTGGTTCTTTGTTGAGACGATGGGCGGGCTGAAGGGCTTTGTATATAAGGACTACGTCCGTAGTCCGCTCGACTTTCGGGCCGGGTTCGAAAAGAAGCGGGGCGTGTGGAAAATGACGTTTTTCGTCGCCGGCGATTAGAAGCAGATTTGAACGGCGGTCGTTGCGTAAAAAGTGAAACGTGCTAAGTGGAAAGTGATAACTCAAATTCAGTTGAGCGGTTCACTAACCGCGTTGCCAATTACGTAAAATACCGGCCCGGCTATCCGGCGGAGATGATGGCCTTTTTCCGCGAGCGGCTTGGGCTTGCGAGTGGCTCCGTCGTTGCCGATGTCGGCTCGGGCACGGGGCTTTCGGCACGGCCATTTCTTGAAGCGGGCTGCACGGTTTACGGCGTCGAGCCGAACGCGGCGATGCGTGAGGCTGCGGAGGATCTTCTGGCGGAGTTTCCGGGCTTCAAGAGCACGGACGGCACCTCGGCGGAGACGACGCTCGGCGATGCCTCGTGCGACTTCGTTATTGCGGCGCAGGCGTTTCATTGGTTCGAGCCCGAGGCGACGCGGGCGGAGTTTCGCCGGATACTGAAGCCCGGCGGCTACGTCGCATTGATCTGGAACGAGCGGCAGCTTGATACGACCGAGTTTCTGCGCGAATACGAAAAGCTGCTGCTCAAATATGGCCGGGACTACGCCGAGGTGCGGCACGAGCAGATCGATGAAGCGGTGCTCGGCGGCTTTTTCCAAGCCGAATTTGGCAGGGCGACGTTCGCCAACCGGCAGGTCTTTGACCTCGCCGGCCTCCGCGGACGGCTGGTCTCTTCTTCATATATGCCGGACGAAAACGACCCGGCATTTCCGCTGCTCGAAAAAGAGCTCGAATCGCTTTTTGCCAAACACAACGAAAGCGGTAGAATAACAGTTTTCTACGACACGAATGTCTTTTACTCAAGGCTTTAATATATGAGTTCACAACCCGAGAAATCTCCCGAGACCAGGACCATCAGCGTTGCACACTCGCCCGATTCGGACGATGCATTCATGTTCTACGGCCTGGCGACGAACAAGCTTGAGACCGAGGGGCTCAAGTTCGAGCACATCCTCAAGGACATCCAGACGCTGAACGAGGACGCCAAGAACGGCGTTTACGACGTAACGGCCATCTCTTTCCACGCCTATGCATACGTCTCAGACAAGTACGCCTTGCTGCCGCACGGTGCCAGCATCGGCGACAAGTATGGCCCGATCGTCGTCGCAAAGGAACCCCGCGACCCGGCCGAGATCGGCAAGATGAAGATCGCCGTTCCGGGCGAGCTGACGAGCGCATATCTCGCATTGCGGCTTTACAACCGCGAATTCGAGCACGTCGTCGTGCCTTTCGATAAGATCATCGAGGCGGTCCAGCGTGGCGATGCCGACGCCGGTTTGCTGATCCACGAGGGCCAGCTTTTCTATAAGCAGATGGGGCTTGACAAGGTGCTCGACCTCGGCGAATGGTGGCATGAACGGACGGGCCTGCCGCTGCCGATGGGCGGCAACGCCATCCGCCGCGACCTCGGGCCGGAGCTGATGCGGCAGGTCTCAAAGCATCTGCACCGCAGTATTCTTTACTCGATGGAAAACCGCGAGGACGCGCTCGCCTACGCAATGCAGTTCGCCCGCGATATGACGCCGGAGCTCGCCGACCGCTTCGTCGCGATGTGGGTCAATGATCTGACGCTCGACTACGGCGAACGAGGCAAAGAAGGCGTCCGCCGCCTGCTCAGCGAGGGCGTCGAAGCAGGCATCATCCCGCACAACGTCGATATCGAATTCGTCGATTAGGACGCTCAGGGCCGCCCGCGTTCGTGGGCGGCTATATCAGATCCCCCACTTTTCCGCCTTCGGATTTTGCTCCCGTTCAGAGAGCTTTGCATACAACAACTCATTCACCGGGCCTCACCCCGGGCTTTTGTCTTCGTCAACTTCGGCGGCGGCAAACCCCGATTCCGGCGCGGCTCGGTTAAAGCCGGAACTCAAATCAACGGGCTAAAGCCCGCACTCTGAACTATCGCGCCTTCCCCGCGTCGCAGAGCGGTGAGGCTTGTTTTTCCGTTGTCGTCTCAAAATAGAAACGGAGGCTGCGCCTCCGTTTTGCCCGGCGCCATCGCCGCGCCCATGTTCTACCCGCGATAGGAAAGACCAGGCCTTTCCGCACATAGGCGGGCAAAGCCCGTTCAAGCCGCGGTAGCCTTTAGGTCGATAAGCGAATCGAGCGGCGTGTATTCGATGTTCTGCGAGTTCGCGACGGCCTCGTAGGTGCACTTGCCGGCGTAGGTGTTAACGCCTTCCCAGAGCCCGGCGTCATCGGCGATCGCCCGCTCAAAGCCCTTGTTTGCAAGGTCGAGAGCATAGGGCAGCGTCGCGTTGGTCAGTGCAAAGGTCGAGGTCCGCGGCACCGCACCCGGCATATTCGCCACGCAGTAGTGGAGAACGCCTTCCTCGTAATAGGTCGGGTTCGAGTGCGTGGTCGCCCGCGTCGTCTCAAAGCAGCCGCCCTGGTCAACGGCTACGTCAACCAGCACTGCGCCCTGCGGGATAAGGTGAAGCATATCGCGGGTAACTAGCTTCGGTGCCGCCGCACCGACGACGAGCACCGCACCGATGACGAGATCGGCATGCGAAATGGCTTCTTCTATCTGGTAACGCGAGGAGGCAAGCGTCTGCACCTTTGAGAGAAATATGTCATCAAGCTGCCGCAGCCGGTCGAGATTGCGGTCAATGATGGTGACGCGTGCCCCGAGCCCGACGGCCATCTTTGCCGCCTCGGTTCCAACGACCCCTCCGCCGATGATGACTACATTTGCTGCCGGAACTCCGGGAACGCCGCCGAGCAAGATGCCCTTGCCGCCGTTCATCTTCTCAAGATAGGTCGCACCGACCTGCACCGACATTCGGCCCGCAACCTCGGACATCGGCGTCAGAAGCGGCAAACGGCCCTGCTTGTCGGTGATGGTCTCATAGGCGACGCCCGTCACCTTCCGTTCCATCATCTGCTTGGTCAGCTCAAATTCCGGCGCCAAGTGCAGATAGGTGAAAAGAAGCTGGTTCTCGCGCATTCGCGGATACTCCGGTGCGATCGGTTCCTTTACCTTGACGATCATGTCGCCCTCGGCCCAGATCTCGTCGGCGGTCTCGAGCATCGTCGCTCCCGCGCTTTCGTATTGCTCATCCGTAAAGCCCGAGCCCTCGCCCGCACTCTTTTCCACATAGACCGTGTGCCCGGCCCCCGCGAGTGCGTGCACACCGGCCGGCGTCAGCCCGACCCGATATTCATTGTCCTTTATCTCTTTTGGCAGTCCGATCTTCATCTAAAATTCTCCGGTTTCTTGGGGTATTACCCGATATCGTTTTTAAATTACCGCAAACTCATAAAATATCATTATGACCTCCCGAAAACAACGAACCGGAATTCCAATTTCCGGATTCCGGATCGAGTGCACGACCGGGAACCTGATGTAGATGAAAACGTGAGTATTTTCTAATCCAGAAATGATACTGAAACAGGGTTAAGGGTTGATATAGCGAGTGGCTTGGATTTCTGTTCATGGATGGTGTTAAAAAGATTGACTTTTGCGTTAAGCGTTGTACGGGTAGCGTTTGGTTTGTTTGCCGCGATGGTCAATGACGGTTTCAGGGAAGAAGCATGGGCTGTGAAAGTTGAGGTACGGGGTTTAGGTGGTCTATTAGG
Organism: Acidobacteriota bacterium; assembly: GCA_019639135.1. Lineage (GTDB taxonomy): Bacteria > Acidobacteriota > Blastocatellia > Pyrinomonadales > Pyrinomonadaceae > OLB17. The sequence goes on along the minus strand of JAHBSL010000003.1, from coordinate 135,687 downwards.
AACCGGTTTATGAAGTAAGCATACCCTTGAGGGATGTGGGATTAACCGAGATGCCTGCGGACGATCGATCCGTTCTTGGATTCGGCATGGGCATTATCGTTTGAGTGGCGGGGACGAGATTTCGTCAATTCGATCAGCAGTTTGTTGAGCAATGTGGCGACGTTGCGGTTCCCGGAGACTACACCGGCGACGGACGGATCGACGCATCGGTCTTCCGGCCATCGAACTCGAACTGGTTTGCTCTCAGGTCAACGGCCGGCCCGCTCATCCTGCAGTTCGGCACGACCGGCGACCGCCCGCTGCCGAATGCGTTTGTGAGGTAGGGGAGAGAAGACAGAAGACAGAAGTCAGAAGCCGGAGGTGCGGGTCGGTCCGTGTCTCCGGTTTTTGTTTTGTGGTTCGTGCATTTGGAATTCCGGGCCTGTACACAGAGATCGCAGACGGAAGACACAGGATGAGTGGTGATAATAATGTCTTGCAGACGAGAGGCTCTCACATCTTGATGCCGTCGTCTTCGGCGACTCTGAGTGTTGAGTTGCTGACCAACATCTTACGACATGGGCTTCAACAATGCCGCGGTCTTCGACCGCTTTCAGTCCGCGAGCCAAACGCTATGCCGCTTGGAACATTTACAGCTATTAAAGCTGCGGGCTTGGAGTTCCGACTTCACAAACCCGTTCCAGGCATTTCGAATCGGATCCACCTCGCTCGCTGAACATAATCGGCTCTTCCTGTTCCGGGTCTCAACCTCTAACCCACAGCAGATTCAGACTTGTTGCTCCGAGTATTAGAGGCTTGACAGGCTTTCGTGCCTTATGTATATAAGTTGGCGTGCTCCGACAAAACCTCTGAGGTTAAAGCGGTCATACCAGCTTAAAGTCGGTTTGTCAGCTCATCTGATGGCATAAAAATCGAACGCAGTCATCTCGCAATAACGGCAGGGATTATGACAAACGCAAATTACCCACGGTTTTTCACTTAAGAGGACCGCCTTTAGTGTGCATGTCTCTTTTGAAACAAGCGAGGTGTTTTCGTTCCTCATGTGAAGTTGCAGACGTACGATCTCAGGTTAAGCTATGAATGGGTTGAATCAAGATAATTCATGATCTCAACGCGAACGAAACATAGAAAAGAAAAGTAAAAGAGGAGGTAATAATGAACGATTTTATTCCTATCATTCTGCTCCTTGGTTTCTTTGTCGTGAGTTTTGCTGTTAGGAAATGGGTTGATGACAACGGACGGCTTATTATAGCTTCATTCATGGCTGGCGTTTTTCTTACACTGTTCTTGTCGAACGAACATTCAGATGAAAAGTACCCATACTTATTGTTTGGGCTGTTAGCAATTGGCATAGGAGTCCACACGTTAAGAATGCAGAATATGGCACGGAGAGATAGTCAGGTCTAGGACCTTCCGGTTATCGGGACAGGAGTTGTCAGTGAATTTTTCTTTTTGGCAGTCCTGTATGTACCTGGCAGAACGAGTTTGAATTATCTATTACCGAGGCAACGAGACGATTGCTAGAGTCATGGTTCTTATGATGTATTGGTTGTCGGAGTCACTGAGGTTAGCGGTTACGATCCGGCATGATTTCATAATAATTGCGAGATACGGAAGTCAGATTTGGCCTAATAGCTTTTTCATGAACCGGCGCTTGAGCAGAAGATAGATAAGGCCGATGGCAAAGGCTCCGCTTACGGTGTCGAGGGCGACGTCCCAGAGAGAGCCGGTGCGAGTTCCGCCGGAGAAGCTCTGGTTTAGCTCATCTAGCGAAGCGGTGATGAAGACCATTCCGATCGCCGCCGCTGCCCAATGGCTCCGAATTGCCGCCAACGAAGTCACAAAGAACGCCCGGGCGGCGAGAAACGCAAGCACCGAATAGACAAAAACGTGGGCCGATTTTCGGACAAGGCCGTGGAGCGTCAGGATCGTCTCCTCGCTCGCCTCCGGAAAAAGAAAACGCAAGATCGGGCGGACGAACCGCGAGGTCTCGCTCATCGCACCCGAATCTGAAGAGAGCCAGGCGATCACGCCAAGCCAAACAAAAAGCGGCGCGTAGCGGAAGAACCGCTCGCGCCACCTGTAAGACAACAATTCCGAAAAACTCATCCTATGGCATCGTGCTCATGATCTCGCCCATCGAGGTCGTAAACCCGTAGCCGTAAAAGACCACGCCGATGATCCCAAGTATCATTGGGATAAGCCCCTGCTTCTTGACGAAGAAGAAAATGATCCCGGCCAAAGGCTGAAAGAGCAGATTGACTATTGCTCAGATCACCTTTTCGCCCGTACTTGCACCCGTCTGCACACTGAGTACTACAAACCAAATCACACAGATCAACATCAACAAAGCGCCGATTCCTAGAAACATAGGGTCCTCCGTTATTTTGTCTTGTGAGTAACGAAAATGCGAAAAGCACCGATAGCATATTCGAATTCCTTGCCGGTTGCAATTGTCTTCGATATTAATGGCCGCTCTACAATTAGCGACCTGCGATATTGATCACTCAAGTCCAAAGGGCTCGATCTTCGGGTTTGAGAACGGCCCCTTTATTTGATCGTCGGTCTCGTCCGGAACTACGGCATCATCGACCAAAATGCTGTAGAGATTACGTTCGGGATCGATCTCGATGACCCCAAACTCTTCGTCTAGATCGCCCGGGTCGATACCGAACCTTTCTGCCACCTCTTCGCGGGTCGGCTTCTCGCCTTTCCACTCTATCGTATATAGATTCTTGCCCATTCCTCTAATCTCCTTTCCACGATTTTTAGAAAGCAGAGAAGGACCGCTTTTCTTCGATCCTCCTCTGCGGGCGATAACGTCACTTGTTTCCACAACCGCAGTCACCGCTTCGCTTTTCAGCATTTGCCGAAGACTCCTGTCTCGAAGCTAGTTTACCAAGCAGGAATGCTATTTCGGCATCCGTGCTTTCGCCGCCCTCGAAGCCCTCAAAGTCAAACTCGTCAAAGTACTCTTCTTCGGGCTGTTCGTAAACCATCTCTAGCCCGAGTTCGTTAATTGGAGGCCGAGGCGGAATAGGAGGAATCGGCGGTATGGGAGGAACCGGGAGCTGTCGGCAAAGGTTCGGATATCGCCGACAGAAATCGATGATCGGCGGAACCTCGCCGCGGCAAAGCCAGGGCCGGATCCGGCAAATATCCACTATGGGCGGCCTGCAGATCCACGGAAAACGCCTGCAAATGCTAATGAAAGGGAACTTGCGAGCAAGTCCGCATCCGTTGATCACACCGTGGCCGTGGAGAAAATCGTACCCGACGGCTCCGAGGTCTTCGGCTGTCGAGGTTATCAGGCTTCGTATCGCCGATGCGCTCGTAGACGAATCCCCGGGGTTATGAGGTTTTCGGCTTCTGACCGCAGCGACGACTCCGGCCACGACCGGGCAGGCCGCTGACGTGCCGCCGTCAGCCGCGTAAACACCCGATCCTTTGAAGTGAGTGTAGCCGGAGATGTCGGGCTTCCGAACGGCAAGGCGGCCGGGGCCTATGGCCGAGTAGCCGACACGCTTCTTTGAGATATCAACGCCGGCAACGCACGTCACATATGGTGAAGAGTTTGCACCATATATCGCCCGAGTCGTAACGCCCTGGCACCGGCCATCCGGACAATCCGCTCCGCAGTTGCCGGCGGCGAAAAGAATGTCCGCACCTGCCCGTTCGAGGGTCGCGACGATAACGTTGAAGGGGTGATTCGGGTTGTCGCTGTAGTTTCCGGAATGGCCGACCGGGAAATCCCAGCTTGGATGGAACATTCCCCAACTGTTGTTGACGACCAATGACCGAAGTTCACCGGGCCGCCGCGGAGCAAGCATCACGTTGAGAAGGTGCCGGTATGCCCGGATCGCATCGGAAAGCAGCCCGCTCATCAAGCTTCCGCCGGGAGGGGTACTCAAAGGACGAAGAAGAACGACATCCAGAAGCGTGCATTTCGGGGCAGCAATGCACACGTCGAATGCGCACATCGTCCCATGCCCGACCGGCGCATTTCCGGGCGTCACGACGGCCGGGTTCCACGACCAGCTTCGGGCCGCATCGAACGTCGGGGTCTTGCCCTTGCTGTTCAGGAATGCCATGTTCACGCCAGTATCGACGATAGCAACGAGCACTCCGCTCCCGTCCATACCCCTTGAACGCATTGTCGTTGTGCAGAGCAGCCTTTCGACATCTGCGTCTGTCCCCATCGGCGGCGACCCCGGACATATCAGCATCGGTTCGATACCAACATCCGCATAAACGTTGACGACCGCGTTGTTCTTTTCGGCCTCCTTTTCAAGCTTTGGAATGTCGGCCTCTTCCACCTGTCCGCGAACGATGTAAGTGGAATGGTCGGGTAGGGCATCGAAAGCTACTGCCGCGTTCGAATCGAACGACTCGTCCTCGGGGAACTCGACCTCTGAGATCGACGGCAGCATAACGGCGGGAAAAGTCTCGTCGTAATCTACCATTGAAAGTCGCTGAGATGCTGCAAGCTCCAAATTGACCGGGCCTTCAGATTCCATGCCCGCCGTTGCGTTGTTCTCAAGTTTCTTACTATGTGTCAATTCAATGATCACATTAACTTTTGCCATATTTACCTCCTGCCGAGTCATGCTCGGCTCTCTGAACCTTCGTTAATTGACTATTACGTCCATCCGAACCCATCTAAAGAACTTCATCCGTACATACCGATCACCTCCTTTGGATCAAAGCTTTGCGAAGCAGAAACGGAGTGTTTCTCGAATGTTGCGGCTGCAAGGCACACCTCTACCGTCAACCGGATCCGAGTCTTCCGGCGGGGAACGGCAGTCAGCTACACTGTTGACTTTTTGCTCTTTGCAGAGCGTAGCCGTTCGTCCGAAATTCGGTCGGTCCTTAAGCACCCTGGGGAGTTGGTGCCCCGGATTTAGCCGAAAAGCGATCGAGTATTGTTCATTTTGTTTTACTTCAGTTTGCCGAACCTGAACCCACGAGCGGGCAGTCTCCGATACTCGGATTGTTCATTCGGATAGGGTGGAAGCTCCGAAGATTATCCAAGATCAGATCTTGTATTCGGGGGTTTACCTGGTTCATTCTCCGCCTCCTTAATACTTCTGGAGCTTGGGAACTGCGGGAATCAGAGGGATCCGGTGGGAAATCCTGGATTGACTCAGTCACAAGCCGAAAAACTCTATGGCTTCGGCACATGGAGACTCTCATCACCCTGTACCGCGTATTAGTGAAAAAGCTTCTACGATGCGCAGACGTTTCGGAAATGAATTTTTGCGGAAAATCGCAAAACTGTTTTTGCAGTGATTAAAGAAGCGAGAAAAACAGAAAAAGGCAGGCCCGGAGACCTGCCCTACGTAAATAATGTAGCGATCTTTGACTACAGAGCCGCGGCGCCGGAGACGACCTCGATGATCTCTTTGGTGATCGCCGCCTGGCGGATGCGGTTCATGTTGAGCGTCAACGTATCGATGAGTTCGCCGGCGTTCTTTGATGCCGAATCCATCGCCGTCATCCGCGAGCCCTGTTCCGAGGCAACGGACTCGAGCATCGATCGGTAGATCTGCGTCTCGACCTGCTTGGGCAGCAGCTTGCCGAAGATCTCGGCCGGCGGCTGCTCGTAGATATATTCGGCCTGTGCAGTTTCTTCGCCCGCACCTTCCGAAGCGATCTTCGGGATCGGCAGAAGCTGCTCGACGATCGGCTTTTGCGAAAGAACGGTCTTGAACTCGGTGAAGATGAGAAAGACCTTGTCGATCGTCTCGTCCTCGGTGAACGTCTTGATCACGTTCTGCCCGATCTCGGCGGCGTCTGTGTATCGCACCGTTCCCGTGCCGGTGATGCCGACGTATTCTTCGGTCAGGTCGATCTCACGCCGCTTGAAAAAGTCGCGCCCCTTGCGGCCGACCGCCATCATCCGGAATTTCTTTCCCGGGTTGTCCGCGATGAATGCCTGCGCCGCTTTGATGACGTTCGCGTTGAAAGCACCGGCCAGGCCTTTATCGGCCGTGACCAGAACGATCAGGTAATTCTCATCGCCACGCGCTTCCAGAAGCGGATGCGAAAAATCGTCCGAAACCCGGGCACTCAAGCTGCCGAGCACCTCGGACATCTTCTTGGCGAAAGGGCGTGCGGCGATAACGCGGTCCTGTGCCCGCTTAAGCTTTGCCGCCGCCACCATCTTCATCGCCTTGGTGATCTGCTGCGTGTTTTTTACCGACTTGATCCGCCGGCGCATGTCCAAAAGACTTGCCATACTTAAAATTGGGATATCGGATGTGGGATTTGGGATTCGGATCGAAGGGATAACTCTCTATCCCAAATCCCAGATCGCAATTCCGAGATCGTTAAGCTGCTGCCGCTCCGGCTTCTCCCTTGCCCCAGCGGGTTGCCTTGAAGTCCTCGACCGCTTCCTTGAGCTCGGCTTTCAGAGCGTCGTCGAGGTTCTTCTTTTCCCGGAGGCCGTTCATCACACCCGGCTGCGTGTTCTTCATGTAAGCAAGCAGCTCCCTCTCAAATGCCTTCAGGTCTTCGACCGCGATGTCGTCGGCGAAGCCGTTCGTCACGGTCCAGATGATGATGACCTGGTCCTCGACCTCCATCGGCTGATACTGGCCCTGCTTGAGGATCTCGGTCAGCCGCTTGCCGCGTTCGAGCTGCGACTGGGTCGATTTATCAAGATCCGAACCGAACTGTGCAAAGGCAGCAAGCTCGCGGAACTGAGCGAGGTCGATACGGAGCGTACCGGCAACGGCCTTCATCGCCTTGATCTGTGCCGAACCGCCGACGCGGGAGACCGAGTTACCGACGTTGATAGCCGGTCGGACGCCCGAGTTGAAGAGGTCGGACTCAAGGAAGATCTGGCCGTCGGTGATCGAGATGACGTTGGTCGGAATATAGGCAGAGATATCACCGGCCTGCGTTTCGATGATCGGCAACGAAGTCAGCGAACCGCCGCCGCGGGCGTCAGACATTTTAGCCGCACGCTCAAGCAGGCGGCTGTGGAGATAGAAAACGTCTCCCGGATATGCCTCGCGGCCCGGAGGACGGCGGAGCAGAAGCGAGATCTCGCGGTAAGCCGCTGCCTGCTTCGAAAGGTCGTCGTAGATCGTTAGAGCATGGCGGCCATTGTCGCGGAAGTATTCGCCCATCGCGCATCCCGAGTAAGGAGCGAGGAACTGCATCGCCGCCGGGTCCGAAGCCGAAGCGTTGACGATGATCGTGTAATCCATCGCACCATATTCTTCGAGCTTCTGGCGGACCTGGGCAACGGTCGAGGCCTTTTGGCCGATGGCGACGTATATACAGATAACGTCCTTGCCCTTCTGGTTGATAATGGTATCGATCGCGACGGCGGTCTTGCCTGTCTGGCGGTCGCCGATGATCAGCTCGCGCTGTCCGCGGCCGATCGGGACCATGGCGTCGATGGCCTTAAGGCCCGTCTGGAGCGGCTCTTTCACCGGTTGGCGGTCGATAATGCCCGGGGCGATACGCTCGACCGGATTGTAAAGGTCGGTGATGATCTCGCCCTTGCCGTCGATTGCGTTGCCAAGTGCATCGACCACGCGGCCGATCATTGCATCGCCGACCGGGACGCTCATGATGCGCTTGGTCCGCTTGGCTTCGTCGCCTTCTTTGATCTTCTGGAAATCGCCGAAGAGCACGCAGCCGACCTTGTCTTCCTCAAGGTTGAGGGCAAGGCCGCGGACGCCGTGGTCAAATTCGAGAAGTTCGCCGGCCATCACCTTTTCAAGGCCATAGATCTCGGCAATACCGTCGCCGACCTTGATAACGGTCCCGACCTCGTCCACCTTCATGCTGGCATCGAAATCTTCGATCTGGGCACGAATGATCTCACTGATCTCGTTAGCTTTAATCGCTTCCATATGTATTAAATATTCAGCACGGTAGCGTTGTTAGCACCGGCCGAAGGACACCTATTTTTCTAAAAGTCTTTCTCTTAAAGTCTCAAGCTGGGTCTTTACCGAGCTGTCATAAACCGTCGAGCCGATCCGGGCAACAACGCCGCCGATCAGGTCCTTGTCGATCCCAAAGGCGAGGTTAACGGTCTTGCCTGTTACCCTTTCGAGTGCGGCCTTAAGCTCCGTTTTCTCTGCGTCCGAAAGGTCGTGGGCCGAGGTGACCGTTCCATGGACGATTCCGCGGCGTTCCTCGATGACCGAATCGAACTTTGTGCCGACCTCACCGAGTTCATTGAACCGGCCGTTCTTCAAAAGCACGCGAAGAAAGTTCGAGGTTGTCCGGGAAGGCTTTGCTCGCTCGATAAGCTTTTCGAGCACGGCCTCTTTTTTCAGGTGGGCGATGGCCGGATTGCCGAAGGCATTTGCCAGGTCGGCGTTCGAGGCGATCATCGCTTCCCAGGTCTTGATCTCCGAGCGGACCGAATCGGCCTCGCCGGTCTTTTCGACCACATCGGCAAGGGCTGTCGCGTAGCGGCGTGCAACTGTTTCAACACTACTCATTTCAGTTCAAACCTCCGATCGCGGCAATTCCTTCCTTAACGAGCCGGTTGTCCGTCTCGGGCGTTACACGCTGGCGAAGATTCTCTTCGGCAACGCGGAGGCTTTCCTCGGCGGCAAAACGGCGAAGCTCGAGCTGAGCGACCTGATGGACGCGAACCGATTCGTTTTCGGCCTGCTGTTTCAGCTTTGCGGCCTCGGCCTCGGCCTGTGCCATCAGCCTTGCCTTTTCTTTCTCGATGTCGTTCTTTGCTTCGCGGTTGATCTGGTCGATCTCTGCATCAACACCGGCGAGCTTTGTCTCGACCTCGGTCAGCTTTGCGAGAGCGGCCTTTTTGGCCTCTTCGGCCTTGATCAGCTCCGCCCGGATGATCTCGCGGCGTGCCTTGAAAGCCTCCGAAAGGGGCTTCTTGAGGATATAGATCAGAACGCCGACGAAGATCGCGAGGTTTACAAAACGCCAGATCTCAAAGCCGGGAAAATTGATGTACTTGTCCCACCACTCGGGCGAAGCACCCGTGCCGCCGCCCGCGAATAGAAATAAACCCGTTAGTAAAAAGGAAAACATACTATCCCTTCAGGACCGCCCTCGTTATCTTTTCCGCCATCTTGTGAGCGTCAAGGGCAACCGTCACTTTCGCCTCGGCACGTTCTTTTTCAAGGTCTGCAAGCTCCTGGCTCAGGTAGGCCGAGGTCTCCGCCTTTGCCTTATCGATCAGGGCCTGGCGGGCGGCAACCGCAGCTTCACGCTCCCGCTCGATCATCTCGTAGCTCCTGGTGCGGGCCTCAAGCATTCGCTTCTCGTATTGTTTTTTCTTTTCTTCAACGTCGCGGAGGATATCGTCGGCCTCGCCGCCGCGGCCGGCCTTTTGGCGCGAGCGCTTGGCAATGACCTCGTTGATGGGCTTGAAAAACGTGCGGTTGAGCGCCCATATCATCACGAGTATGAGCGCGATGTGGATGAAAAGTGTGCCGTCCGGAAAAAGCTGGATCCCGGCTAGTGCCAGCGTCAACATATTTTAAGTATTAAAACGAACTATTAAATTACGGGACAAAACGGCGTCCTTGTGCTCAAAAGATTTAAGGTTATCACGCGCCCGAAACAAGGGTCAAGGAGCGGTTGCACGGCTGATTTGCAGAGCAAACAATGGTTGAAGTATCGTAGAGGCACCTCTAATATCCCGTTGCTTTTATGAAACAAGAACTCGCAATCTTCGAAGGCTTCAAGATTCGCCGAATATACGACGAGGAGACCGAAACATGGTATTTTTCAGTCGTCGATATCATCCGCGTCCTGACACAGCAGCCGGACTTTCAGACCGCAAGAAAGTACTGGAACAAACTCAAAGAGCGGTTAAATAAGGAAGGTAGTGAAACGGTGACAAAATGTCACCAGTTGAAAATGCCTGCTGAGGACGGAAAGATGCGATTGACCGATGCCGCCGATCCGGAGACGCTTCTCCGCCTGATCCAGTCCGTCCCGAGCCCAAAAACCGAACCGACGATCTCACGATAGATGCCCAAGACCAACAGGAAAAATGACCGGGCTCCTAGGAACCGGACCCTCACGCTAAGCGAGGATGAAAGGCCGGGCCTGCAAAGTGCATTGGGTCGGCTCGGGCAGGAGTTTCAAAACGATCGATTGATCAACGGAGATGCATTCGAGGCTTTGCCGAAGCTCGCGGCCGAGAGCTTTGACCTGCTCTTTGCCGATCCGCCCTATAACCTTTCAAAGACCTTCGGCGGTTCGCGGTTTCGCCGGACGGATGAGGAGCAATATGAGGCGTGGCTCGATTCGTGGATATCGCTTTGTGCTCCGCTTCTGAAGCCGACCGCTTCGGTTTACATTTGCGGAGATTGGCGAAGCTCCGCGGCGATACAGCGGGCCGGTTCGCGGTATTTCAAGCTCCGAAACCGCATCACATGGGAACGCGAGAAGGGCCGCGGGGCAAAGGCAAACTGGAAGAACGCCGCCGAGGACATCTGGTTCTTTACCGTTTCGGACGATTACACCTTTAATCTCAATGCGGTAAAGCAACGCCGCCGCGTGCTTGCGCCGTATCGGGAACAAGGCAAACCGAAAGATTGGACGGAATCGCCGGACGGAAACTTTCGCGACACGCACCCCTCGAACATATGGACCGACATCACCGTGCCTTTTTGGTCGATGCCAGAGAATACCGATCACCCGACGCAGAAGCCCGAAAAGCTCCTCGCCAAGATCATCCTTGCCTCGACCAATGAAGGCGATAGCGTCCTCGACCCCTTCGCCGGCAGCGGCACGACTGCGGTCGTCGCCCGTAAGCTCGGCCGGCATTTCACCGCCATCGAATCCGACGAAGAGTATTGCCTCCTCGCTGCAAAACGCCTCGAACTCGCCGAAACCGACACCTCGATCCAAGGCCTCGCCGACGGCGTCTTCTGGGAACGGAACAGCGGTCGATGACCGGTTAGGAAACTGTTGACATTGAAGGGCACCGATTTTATCTTTTGACCGGATATGAATGAGATACTTGCCGAGGAGGTGCGTCATGAACACATTGTTTCGATTACTGGTTCTCCTAACTTTCTGTTTCCTTAGCCATTTATACACGGTTGGGCAAAAGCATCAGTCGAACGGTACGATCGTTGAAAATGAGGCGTGCGTAATGCCTCCGAAGAAGAGTTACGAACAGTATCTCAAGGATCAAAGAACGTCATTCGAACAAGAGGTGGCGACCGCGGCACGTGCCGGTCATAAGGTCAACTATCTCGAGAATCTAGATCGCTTCGTCTTGAGCCGGGATGATTTTGAACAACGGGAATCCTTCTCCGATTTCGAATGCCGCAAGATCAAATACATTAGCGACGGCCTTAAGGTTGTCGGGTTTATCTGGAAACCGAAAAATACCTTTGGAAAAAAGCTCCCGGTCGTGATCGTTAATCGTGGAGGCAATCCGAATCTTGCTCTGCTAACGCCACAGAGTTTCTATTTCCCCTACGTTAAGAATGGTTTCGTTGTGATCGGTTCGCAATATCGCGGAGCCGACGGTAGCGAGGGCCAGGATGAGTTCGGCGGGGCAGACATCAATGATGTCCTGAATCTTGTCCCGCTGGCGCGTTCGCTTGACTACGTGGATATGAACAATGTTTTCATGCACGGTGCCTCGCGTGGTGGTATGCAAGCCTTTCTCGCCTTGAAGAAAGGAATGAACGTGAATGCTGTGGCAGTTCATGGAGCACTTACCGATCTAAACTCGGCGGCAAAAGAGTGGCCAGAGGTGGCTCAGCGCGTTTGGAGCAGGTTGATGCCGGGATACGCCGAGAAGACAGAAGAGGTCTTGCGGGAGCGTTCCGCAGTGTCTTTCGCGGATAAGATCAATGTGCCGGTCTTGATCCTGCATGGAGGTGCAGATTGGCGTTCGAGTCCGGGGAGCCAGGCGCTCGGCCTGGCAACTCAACTCCAATCTCTTGGAAAAACGTACGAACTCCACATCTACGCGGACGACGAACACGGGATTAGCATTAACAGGCTTGATCGTGAACGGAGGATAATTGAGTGGTTCAAAAGGTATATGAAATAAGTCTGTACAGGCGAAGTGTCGAATTTCGACCTTTTAAGCACGATCGATGTTCAATTGCTTTGTGATCCGGGTATCGAATCTACGTGACAGCTTCTTTCAGAGGCGGCTGAAGAGGCAACTGGTGCACCAGAATACTTGGCGCATGCTTGGTTGCCGGTGATTTTGAGGGTTGGAGCCCGGAAGACCAGATAATGGTCTACCGCAAATTTTTCGGAATCGAGTGAATGGATCTATCCCGACACTTTCCGTATTGGCATTTGACGCCATTTGGCTTATACTTGAATGCCAGATGGCAGGTGATCAAATGAGTGAAGTGGGAGCAAAAACTCCGAGGAACGGCTACACCGCGATGGGGCTCCTTGGGATCAGGTCGAAAAACAACCTGGACCTCGCGGCCAAGGTCGAAGCAGGCCTTTCGTTCACTTCGATGGAACGATTTAGCAAGAATGTGAAATTGCCGCTCGATGATGTCAGAAAAGCGATCAGGCTGACCCCGCGAACGATGGCACGGCGGCGCAGCGTTAACCGCCTCTCGCCCGAAGAATCTGACCGGCTCGTTTCCGTCTCACGGCTCTTTGCCCTTACCTTAGAGCTCTTCGACGGAAGGATCGCCAACGCAAATCGCTGGTTCACAACGCCCAACCGAGCCCTCGGAAGACGTTCACCGCTGGAGGTTGCCTCGACCGAGGTCGGCTCAAGAGAGGTCGAGAACCTGATAGGGCGGATCATGCATGGGGTTTTCAGCTAGCCGATGATAACCGGATTTAGGGTTTTCAATTCAATGTTCTCGGCTACGTGGAACGATGGCGACGGAGCGTTCCGCTATGGCGGACGTTGGAACTCGCAAGGGAAGCGCGTACTTTATGTCTCATCGAGCCTTGCCCTCGCGACTTTGGAGGTCCTAGTAAACCTTGATGATGAAGAAATTCTGCCGGATTTTTTGTTTGCATCCGTGGCGTTCGCCGAGGAGTTTATGGTCCGTTTGGAGGATCTCGCTCAACTGCCTCCAAAGTGGCGTGGATTTCCGATTCCCGAAAAGGTTCAGAAGATCGGCGATGATTGGATCGAAGGCAAACGGTCCGCGATCCTCGAAGTTCCTACATCAGTGATACCAAAGGGAGCGAATTACGTTATCAATCTCGAACACCCGGACTCCAAGCTGGTTCAATACGGAAACGTCGAAAACCTGATCCTTGATTCAAGGCTCATTGGCCGAACGAAGAAAAAGTGAAAATAGCAGCCTGGAACGTAAATTCGATAAACGCGCGGATGGAGCATCTGCTTGACTGGCTGGAGCGGGCCGGGCCGGATGTTGTTTGCCTTCAGGAAACGAAGTGCGTTGACGAGAATTTCCCGTTTGCCGCGATCACCGAGGCGGGATACAAGGCCGAGTTCTTTGGCCAGAAGTCTTATAACGGTGTCGCCATTCTCTCAAAGCACGAGATCTCAGATGTCGTCAAGGGTTTTCCCGATGACGATGGGGAATCGCCGAAGCGCCTGATCGCCGGGACCATCGGCGGTGTTCGCATCGTCAATACATACATCCCTAACGGCACAGAGCTTTGGACAGACAAGTTCACATTCAAACTCGATTGGCTTCAGAAGCTTCGGCGGTTCTTTGACGAGAACTGCTCGACCGAAAACGACGTGCTTCTCTGCGGCGATTTCAACGTCGCGATGGAGGATCTTGACGTCTGGAGCGTCCAACAATGGGAAGGCAAGCTCCATTTCTCTAAGCCCGAGCGAGCCGCGATGTACCACGTAAAGCAATGGGGCTTTGTCGATACCTTTCGGAAGATCAACGGCGACGCTCAGGAGTTTTCGTGGTGGAATTACCGCGAGGGTGCCTGGCAGCGGAACCGCGGCCTGCGGATCGACTACATCTGGACCTCGCCGGCCCTGGCCGAGAAGTGCATCGATTGCGTCATTGACCGCTCCACACGGAGCCTTGAAAAGCCGAGCGACCACGCGCCCGTCATCGCCGAGTTCAAGCTCTGAGCAGTCGGCTTATTTGGATAGCTCATGCTTCCCGATCAAAAAGGCGTATGAGAACAACGTTTAGCTTGACTTCTCCCGTCTCGGAGAACCGACGGATAATGCATTCATCGAAACATTCAACGGCAGCCTTCGCGACGAATGTTTGAACGTCAACTATTTGCATTCGATCGAAGATGCGGTCGAAAAGATCCAGGCGTTCCAGGCGTTCAAGGATGATTGTAAAGGCGATAGACCGTATGGAGCACTTTGCGGCCTGACGCCCAACGTGGCGGTTCAAAACCAAGACGAAACCAGGATGTCTCCGGTCCAGATCTGTAACCCATAACAAGAAGCGGTCATGAAACAACGTGCAGAAGCCCGCAGTCTGAGCCTCATGTTGTCCGTTCATTGACGAACAGCTACCGTTCATCGGCGTTAAGGGGCCGAAAAACTTCCAATTGGCCGAACTTTGTGGCATAGTTTGACGTTAGAAATAGCATAAGGAGAGGTCTGAATGAGCATAGTTGACAAGGTTAAGGAAGCCGCGATGAATCAGTTCATCGAGGTCATCGAGTGGCTTGATTCTTCGCAGGATACGCTGGTCTATCGGTTCCCCGTATATCAACAGGAGATCAAGAACGGTGCCCAGCTTATCGTTCGCGAATCGCAGGCGGCCGTTTTTGTTTTCGAGGGCCAGGTGGCCGACGTTTTCACGCCCGGCCGCTACTCCATCGACGGCGGCAACACGCCGATCCTGTCGAAGCTCGGCGCCTGGAAATACGGCTTCAATTCGCCGATGAAGTCCGAGGTCTATTTCGTCAATACGAAGCAGTTCACGGATATGAAGTGGGGCACATCGAACCCGATAATGCTCCGCGATGCGGACTTCGGCATCGTCCGGCTACGTGCGTTTGGAGCTTACAGCCTTCGCGTCGCCGACCCGGCAGGCTTTATCAAAGAGATCGCCGGGACCAACGCTCATTTTCAGACCGAAGATATCGACGGCCAGCTCAAGCGGGCGATCGTTTCGGAGTTTTCCGACGCCATCGGCGAGATGAAGATCCCTGCTCTCGACCTGGCTGCACAATATAAAGAACTCGGCGAGGCCATCCGCGGAAAGATCAACGCGGACTTTTCGTCCTACGGGCTTGAGGTAACGAAATTCTACATCGAGAACATCTCGCTTCCGCCCGAGGTTGAAGCGGCGATGGACAAGCGTGCCTCTATGGGAGCTCTCGGCGACGCGCAAAAATATATGCAGTTTCAGGCGGCTGATGCTCTTCGCGACGCGGCCCAGAATGAAGGCGGCGGTGCGGGGCTCGGTGCCGGACTCGGTGCCGGATTTGCGGTCGGTGGCCATATGGCAAACGCTTTCACCGCAAATCAGCCGGGCGGTCCGGGCGGCGGCGGAACCGCGGCGGCAGGAGTTTCCTGCCCGAGCTGCGGCAAACAGAACGCGGCAGGTGCCAAGTTCTGCGCCGATTGCGGCGGCAAGATGGAGATCGCTCAGGTGCCGTGCGTAAAATGCGGTGCAAAGCTTCGCGAGGGTGCGAAGTTCTGCTCGGAGTGCGGCTCCTCGCAAGAGAAAGCGAAGTGCACCGGCTGCCAGGCCGAGCTTTCGGCGGGTGCCAAGTTCTGCCCCGAATGCGGAACCAAAACACCCGAGGCCGCCTAGGGCTTCGCCCGAATTGCAGTAAACTTGACCGTCCTCCGCGTTTTGCCCAAAACTAAACGCGGGGGACGCTGAGTTTTTCGCCTAAAGTGCGCGAAGATATAGATGTTTTCAGGAGCGATAAAATGCCGATAAGCCCAGAATTGCTAGAGATACTCCGCTGCCCAAAGTGCAAGGCGGAGGTGAAGATCGACGACGAAGAGACCAAGATTACCTGCCAGAATCCCGAGTGCCGGCTGGTCTATCCGGTGCGGGATGAGATACCGGTGATGCTGGTCGATGAGGCAACAATTGAAAACTAGGCAATGGACAATGGACAGCGGAGAGTGGACAATTGCCGTTGTCCGCGATGAACATTGACTGGGAAAAAGTTGAGCGAGTTCTCGTCATTCGGCTTCGCTCGATCGGCGAT
Organism: Acidobacteriota bacterium; assembly: GCA_019639135.1. Taxonomy (GTDB): domain Bacteria; phylum Acidobacteriota; class Blastocatellia; order Pyrinomonadales; family Pyrinomonadaceae; genus OLB17. Next base: position 119,601 of record JAHBSL010000003.1, on the reverse strand, counting down.
ACGGTTCTTGCAACGCCCTCGCTCGTGGCACTCCGCCGGCAGCTTCCGGAAGCGCAAATCGATATTTTGCTCGAAGATTGGGTCGCGCCGCTTCTTGAGGGCTTTGATTCGGTCGATAGCGTTATTTCCGTTGGCCGCTCGGGACTCGAGCGGATGCGAACGGCCCGACGACTTCGCCGGACAAAATACGACGTCGTCATCAATCTCCACGGCGGCACAACCTCGACCTTTTTTACGCGGGCGACCGGTGCCCGCCATCGAGTCGGCTACGCAAACTATCAATACGCGAATTTCTATACCGATCTTCTCTCATCTTCGGCAGATTTCTGGGGGAGAACTCCGACCCACTCGGCAGAGCAGCAGCTTGCACTGCTCGGGTTCGTCGGCATTGAGGTCGAAGACCGGCCGCCGAGCCGCTTGCCGATAGCTGCCGAAGCTCTCAGATCGATCGAGCAGCGTCTCGCAGATTCCGCATTCCGAATTCCGCATTCCGAATTTGTTCTTCTTCATCCCTCGACCGCGTTTGTCACAAAGCAATGGCCGGCGGAGAACTTCGCCCGGCTTGCCGAGCATCTCGCGGAAAGGGGCCTCGCGGCGGTCGCTGTTGCTTCGAAGAGCGAATCGGGCGTGCTTGATGAGCTTGTCGCTCGGTCCAACGTTCCGGTAACGACATTTGACGACCTTAGCCTGCCGGAGATAACCGCACTAGCCTCACGGGCGAAGATCTTCGTCGGGAACGACAGCGGCATCGCCCACATCTCGGCGGCGGTCGGAACGCCGACCCTCGTCATCTTCGGCTCTTCGAACCGCGACCACTGGCGCCCCTGGGGCGACTCGCCGAGCGAGACAGTCTTTGAGGAATTCGACTGCCAGCCCTGCCCCGGTTACCGCTGCGAGGTCTTCGGCGAACCACGCTGCATACTCAGCGTCAATGTTACTTCGGTCATTTCCAGAGTCGACCGTTTGCTAACCTCTTGAGATTAACAACGCAGTAGATTATTATCGCACCGTGATTCGACGCCTCTACGTACACAATTTCCGCTCTTTAGAAAACTTCGAATTGAATCTTGATGGTTTGTCTTCGGTCCTTTTGATTGGCAAGAACGGATCAGGAAAAACTACTGTGGGACTTGCTCTGAAAATTCTACAGCGAATCGCAAGAGGTACAAATCGAGTAAGCGATTTAATAGGCTCCAAGGACCTCACCTATGGACGGGCCTCTGTTCCGGTAAAAATTGTTCTGGAAGCAGCGCTCGGGGTTCAAATCTACGAATACACGCTCGCGCTTGAACTTCCTGATAAATTTAAGGAGCTTCGCGTGTCCGAGGAGAGACTAACCGTTGATGGGCAGCCTGTTTATTCACGAGAACTTGCCCAAGTCTCTCTTCCCAAAGATAGCGCGGGGGCGGCAGCGGAGTTTCGGATAGATTGGCATTTGGTGGCTCTTCCGATTGTCCAGGAAAGCTCGGAGTTGGACCCACTGAGCATTTTCAAGAAATGGCTCTCTAATATGCTTATTCTGCGGCCAATGCCCGCATTGATTGGTGGAGATTCTAATGAAGAGACTTTACAGCCGAATATTCAAGTAACAAATTTTGGAGCATGGTTCTCCGGTCTGATCGCAAATTCGCCGTCTGCTTATTCGAGTATTGACGAGTATTTGCGAGCAGTGATGCCTGACTTTCGAGATATTAAGAATCCGATCGTTGCGACGGATGCCAGAAGACTGACTGTGCAGTTCTCTAGGAATCTGGAGCAGATTTCAATTCCGTTTGAAGATTTATCAGATGGAGAAAAATGCTTCATGATTTGTTCGTTGGTAATTGCTTCAAACAGGGCATACGGGCCACTTGTTTGTTTTTGGGATGAGCCAGATAACTATCTTGCGCTTTCAGAAGTTGGGCACTTCCTGCTTTCGTTGCGAACGGTGTTCGAAAATGGAGGACAATTTATTGCGACCTCACATAACGATGAAGCAATTCGTCGATTTTCTGAAGAAAACACTTTGGTACTTTCGAGAGATAGTCACCTGGACCCAACAATGGTTCGCAAACTTGCCGACATTCCCAATTTGGGCGACCCGATCGACGCACTAATTCGAGGTGATCTAGGTTGAAATGGCGATTAACCAGTACCGTCCTCATCTCCTTTTTTTGCCGGAGGATTACGCCAATACGCAGATTCTGAATGGAATCCACCTGAAGGTTGATTACGCCAGACAACGGCAAATGCAGATCTTGCCTTATTGCGGTGGCAAAGACAAGGTCATGTTAGCGTTCAAGAGAGAATATATTGATTACCTTAGAAAAAGGCCAAACGGACACGTCGTGTTAATCATCGATTTTGATAGTAATGCCAAGCGAGCTGAGGAAATTATGAATTCGGTACCCGATGATATAAGGGACCGGGTCTTTGTTTTTGGTTCGTTGGACGAGCCCGAAGAAATTAATCTTGGAGGCTTGGAAAACGTCGGGAAGAAACTTGCAGAAGACTGCATAAGCGAAACAAGTGTGACATGGAACCATGAGGCCTTTCGGCACAATGCTAGTGAACTTGCTCGGTTCCGTGAAACCGTTTGTGAAATCCTCTTTTAGTTCGCCTCAGTACCAGCTCACCCTTGTTCGCTTCGCGGTTGGGACGTCAAGAAATATCTTTAGTTTTTCATAACATTCGGGTCCATCGAACCGCGACCACTGGCGCCCCTGGGGCGACTCGCCGAGCGAGACAGTCTTTGAGGAATTCGACTGCCAGCCCTGCCCCGGTTACCGCTGCGAGGTCTTCGGCGAACCACGCTGCATACTCTCGATCCCGCCCGAGCGGGTCATTGCGGCGGCGGAGCAACTAATTGAAAAGGCTGATCAGGCGACAAAGATGATATAATTTTCTTGTTCCCGGATCCCGATGGTCAAACGCTTTTCAATACTCGCGGTATTGCTGGTCTCGTTGTGTGTTTCACGCGGCGAGGGTGTCCATATTTTCCCTTTTGCCGAAGCGAGTGTTGATACTCAGTCCGCGAGCCTGCTCGGCAAAGGCGGGGCAAAGCTTTACGGCTATTCGATATTTCCGCAGGATGGATTCCACGGTCAGAAGCTGACCAAGATTTGCAAAGATGTGGCCGGCGATGGCGACGGAGCTTGCCATACAGGCCTCCCGGCACTTACGACCCGCAAGATTGCCGCCGCATCTACGCACCTAATCAGTGCGATCGGACCACAGCGCACCAAGTTCCTTCTCACATCCGGCTCCGACCGTTCCCCGCCCCGAGTTTCCTAAGTCGAAGAACAATGGAACATTCCCGGCCGCCCACGTTTAGACAAGCGAGCGGCGGGCAAGTAGAAAAGTCTCTTTCAGGCTCGGAGGAAACAAGCACTAATGGGATCGCAATTTTCAGAAGACATACATGGCACTATCAACCCGAACGACGCCGGCCACCTACAGGAACCGGTCAGGCGCTTTGCCCGGACCGACTTTCCGCGGCTCGATGAATCGCTAACGGTCGAAGGAGCGCTTCGCCTTATCAGGCTCGAAGGGCTCGGCGAGCGGATCATTTACTTTTATGTTGTCGATGCCGACAACCACTTGCGCGGAATTCTCCCGACGCGCAAGCTGCTCACATCGATGCCTTCGGTCCGGCTTGGCGACATAATGAGCACGGACATCGTCGCGGTGCCGGCCTCGGCCACGGTGCTTGAGGCGTGCGAGATGTTTTTGGAGTACAAGTTTTTGGCGTTTCCGGTGGTTGACGAGGACGGGCGAATGCTTGGCGTCGTCGATGCCGGGCTTTTTACAAAAGAAACGCTCAACATCGCAGAGCGGCACCACGTTGACGACGTTTTTCAGATGATCGGCTTCGGCATTCAGCAGATCAAAGGAAAATCGGCGTTCGGCATCTTCCGCTATCGGTTTCCGTGGTTGATCGCAACAATGGCGAGCGGGACGATCTGTGCGTTGCTTACCGGTTTTTACGAGGCGACGCTGGCGGAGGCGATCGTGCTTGCGTTCTTCATTACGCTCGTACTCGCCCTCGGCGAGAGCGTCAGCATCCAGTCGATGACCGTCGCTTTACAGAACCTGCATTTCGGCACACCGAATTTGAAGGATTATTTCCGATGGCTGCGCCGGGAAGCTTCGGCGACCCTGTTGCTTGGACTTGCTTGCGGAGCGGCGGTCGGGTCGATCGCCTGGGTCTGGCGTGGCGAGCCGCTCGCGGCTCTGGTCATCGGGCTCAGCGTGCTGCTGTCGGTGTTTGCCGCGGGCATAATTGGGATGAGTATCCCGACGCTGCTCCACGCGATCCATGAGGACTCAAAGATAGCCGCCGGGCCGATCACGCTCGCAGCGACGGATATCCTTACGTTAGTGTTCTATTTCAATATCGCGACGGTTTTGCTGGGCTGAGCCATCGTCTCCGAAGTTTGACTCTTTTTGCCGCAAACACTAGTATTTATAGTTTCGACTCTTGTAGCCGAAGTGTGCCTTTATGTTCGAATCGCTGTCCGACAAACTCAAGAAAACGCTGCGCGATCTGCGTGGCTTGGGCAAGCTGACGCCCGAGCACGTTGACGCAGCTCTTCGCGAGATCCGGATGGCCCTGCTAGAGGCCGACGTAAACTACAAGGTCGCTAAGGAATTTGTCGAATCCGTCAGGGCAAAGGCCGAGGGGCAAGAGGTCTGGCAGGGGCTGAACCCGCACGAACAGGTCGTCAAGATAGTTTACGACGAACTGGTCGCCTTAATGGGCGGCACGTCGTCGCGGCTTGTTTTTACTAAGCAGATCCCGAACGTCGTAATGATCGTCGGGCTGCAGGGCTCGGGCAAGACGACATCGACCGGAAAGATCTCAAAGTGGCTCGCCGCCAATCAGGAGCGAAAGCCGCTTCTGGTTTCGGTGGACCTGTATCGCCCGGCCGCACGCGAGCAACTTCGCGTTGTCGGCGGTGCCGTCGGCGTCCCGGTTTATGAGAATAAAGAGACGTCAGACCCGATGACGCTCGTCCGCGGAGCGATGAAGCACGCTCAGGACCTCGGGTTCGACACGCTGATGATCGACACCGCTGGCCGTCTTCACATTGACGACGAGCTGATGGTCGAACTCGAGCAGATCAAGGCCGAGACCAAGCCGATCGAGGTGCTCTTTGTCGCGGACGCGATGACCGGCCAGGATGCCGTAAACTCGGCCGAGACCTTTCACGAGCGGGTCGGCATTACGGGCGTTGTTCTCACCAAGATGGACGGTGATGCCCGCGGCGGTGCGGCACTCTCGATCCGCCAGGTCATCGGCCAGCCGGTAAAATTTGTCGGTGTCGGAGAAAAATACGACGCGATCGAGCCCTTCTATCCGGACCGCATCGCACAGCGGATACTCGGAATGGGCGACGTCCTGACCTTGATCGAAGAGGTCCAGGGCAAGATCGACGAGCAGGAAGCACAGGCCCAACTGCTCAAGATGTCGCGGAACCAGTTTACGCTGGAGGATTTCCGCTCGCAGCTACGGCAGTTCAAGCAACTCGGCTCGATGTCAAAGCTGATGAAGATGCTCCCGGAGCAGATGACCGGCGGGCTTTCGCTTTCGGAAGAGCAATCGGCCGAGGTCGATCAGCAAATGCGGCGGACCGAGGCGATCATCGATTCGATGACCAAGGCCGAACGGAACGATCATCGCATTATCGATGCCAGCCGCAAGACGCGCATCGCGGGCGGCTCGGGCTCGACGATCGCGGAGGTAAACCAACTTCTTCGTCAATATGAGCAGATGCGGAAGCTGATGGCCCAAATGAACAAGGGCGGTCTTTTCGCCGGACTCGGCAAGAAGATGCTCGGTGGGCTTTCGGGTGGATTGGGCGGAATGCTTGGCTCGGGCGGCATGGGCGGACTCGGCGGATTGGGCGGAATGCTCGGCTCGGGAATGGACGATGACGGGCCGGAACAACCGGCCTCGCGTTCGATAAAGAAAAAGAAAAGGCATAAGAAAAGAAAGTGAATCGTGAATCGTGAATAGTGAATAGTTAGGGAGTTCGCTTTGCGATTTGGATCAGCAGTCTATTTGAAGAGAAAGAAGATATGTTAGCAATCAGTTTGATGAGAATGGGCGCGAAGGGCAAGCCGTTTTATCGCGTCGTGGTCAAGGAAAAGCGTTCGAAGCGGGACGGTGCGTACATCGAGAATCTCGGCACCTATAACCCGATGGTGAACCCGGCCGAGGTCAGCCTCAAGCACGACCGTATCCAGTATTGGATCGGAGTCGGAGCACAGCCGACCGAAACGGTCGCGAGCCTGATCAAGCACAATCCCGCCGAAGCAGTCGAGACAGTCTAGGAAGTCTGGGAAGTCTAGAAAGTCAGGGGATTTGTGGGAGCGCGATGAAAGAAGCAGTTGAAAAGATCGTGAAAGCACTGGTCGGCAATGCCGATGCGGTCGAGGTCGAAGAGACCGGCGGGAAGACCGTCCGGCTCGCCGTCCGCGTCGCGCCCGACGACTACGGCCGTGTCATTGGCCGCGAGGGACGCACGATCAAGGCCATCCGCAGCCTGCTTTTCATCGCCGGCCAGAAGCACGGCAAGCGCTACCAGCTTGACCTGCTCGAGGATTGACGCTCGGTGAAAGGGATCAGATGAGCGATCTGGTCACAATTGCAAGGGTCGCCCGGCCGCACGGCATCCGCGGCGAGGTCACGGCCGATATCGTCACGGATTTTCCTGAACGGTTCGAGGGGCTTGAGAGCGTTACCGCAAAGCTTGGCGATTCGAGCCGGGAGGAATTGAAGATCGAACGATCTAGATTCCATCAGGGCCGCGTGATGCTGAAATTTGCTGGCATTGATACGGTCGAGGCCGCCGAGCAGCTACGAAACGCTGAGATCTGCGTTGCCGAGACGGACGCGGTCGAGCTTGAAGCGGACGAGTACTTTGACTGGGAACTTGCGGGCTGCCGCGTTGTGACGCTCGCGGGCAAAGAACTTGGAACAGTCGCCGAGGTGATGCGAACGGGCGGGACCGAGATCTTGGTCATTCGGGGCGGCGAACGAGAATTTCTTGTGCCTTTTGCCGAAGCGATCTGCCCCGAGGTCGATATTGAGAATAAAAGGATCGTCGTCGATCCGCCGGAAGGCTTATTGGAGTTTTAGGTGAAGATTGATGTTCTTACAATTTTCCCTGAGTTTTTCGGACAGGTCTTTGATTTTGGAATAATTCGCCGGGCAAAGCTCGCCGGGATCGTCGAGATAAACGTCCACGATATCCGCGAGTTCGCGACCGATAAGCACCGGATGACCGACGACCGGCCATTCGGCGGCGGCGACGGGATGGTGATGAAGCCGGAGCCGATATTCGGCGCGGTCGAGCGCATAACAGGTGCGGCCGAGCGATCGGGCTTTCCGGCCGGAACGCGAGTCGTGCTGCTCTCGCCGCAGGGCAGGCCGCTTAAGCAGCAATCGGCCCGCGAGTTGGCCGATGAAGCGAAGCACCTCATCGTCATTTGCGGCCGGTACGAAGGCGTTGATGAGCGGGTCAATGACGCACTCGTCACCGACGAGATCTCGATCGGCGATTACGTGCTCTCGGGCGGCGAACCGGCGGCGGTAGTGCTGACCGATACGATCGTAAGGCTTCTGCCCGATGCGCTCGGCAGCGAAACCTCGGCCGAGAACGATTCGTTCTCCGACGGGCTGCTCGATTGCCCGCATTACACGCGGCCGGCGGAGTTCAGGGGAATGAAGGTCCCCGAGGTTTTATTAAGCGGCGACCACGCCGAGATAGAAAAATGGCGTCGCGAAATGGCGATGCAAAAGACGAAGCAAATTCGTCCGGATCTTTTGGAGGGCGGACACTCTTGTCCGCCAGTAGAAAGTGAATAAATAAAGTGGAGAAAATGGTAAATGTGAGTTACTGAGCAATTCTCGCCGCAATGCGGCGATGCGGACAAGAGTGTCCGCGCTCCTTAACTGACCTCTTGCCGAAACGATATGAACAGACTAGACGCAATAGAACAAACACAGCTACGGGACAACATCCCGGCCTTTCAGTCCGGCGACACCGTCAAGGTGCACGTCCGTATCAAGGAAGGTAACAAGGAGCGTATCCAGGTTTTTGAGGGTGTTGTGATTGCCCGCAAGCACGGCGGTGCCCGCGAGACCGTAACCGTCCGCAAGGTAAGCTTCGGCGTCGGCGTCGAGCGTATCTTCCCGCTTCACGCAACGGTCGTCGATCACATTGATGTCGTCCGCCGCGGCCGCGTCCGCCGGGCAAAGCTCTACTACCTGCGTGAACTTCGCGGTAAGGCTGCCCGCATCAAGGAAAAAGACACCCGAAACAAGGGTGCCAAGGCCGCCAAGTAAGCCGAAACTGACCAAGGGCCTATGAGAAAGATGGGGCGTCGCGAGTTTGCACCGGCAAGCTCGCGACGCCCTTTAAATGCGCCCGTTCATTTGTTGGTCGTGAGAAGACCGTGCCGACCGTTAGTTCATTTCGTCTTGACATACTATGCCCTTAGCGGGTACAGTATTTTTGATGAGACTCTCCTTCGTAGAGCTGCCGGTCTTTATGGAACAGATCGACAAACTCGGCAAACCGCTTTCGGATCAGGTGCTCTCAGCGATAGAGAGTGATCTGCTTGCAGATCCCGAGCGGGGTCGGATCATACAGGGCACGAACGGCGCTAGAAAAGCGAGGATAGCCGACCCGGGGCGTCAAAAGGGAAAGCGCGGTGGATTTCGTTACGTTTATATCTATTTTCGAACACACGAGCGGATCTACCTGTTGCTCTTTTACGGAAAGGGCGTAAAGGATGATCTCAGCAAAGCCGAGAAAGGATTTATTGCCGACAGCATCAAGAGGACGAAAAAGCAACTTCAGGAGGTTGAGTAATATGGACAAGGAACTTTTCAAAAAGCTGCAGGAGTCTCTCGGCCAAATGGAGGCTCACGCTTCGGGAAAGAAGCTAAAAGGGGTACGTGAAGTGACAAAGGAAGTCGGTTCCCCGCCTTCTCTTTCTAAGGATGAGATCGTCAGGATACGAAGGAAATTGGGTGTTTCTCAGTCAGCGTTTGCCGTCCTGCTTAATATATCTCCGCGCACGGTGCAAAAATGGGAGCAGGGCGAAAACTCGCCGAATGGTTCGAGCCTACGTCTTCTCGCAATCGCTAGGAAAATGCCTAAGGCTCTTTACATCAGCTAGGCGACACCAGCTTTCAAAATGCATGATAGCGGAACGGACTTCGACTGCCTATAATGCTCATGTGAATGGATTCAAGCTTCAGGCCGAGCGGTTCGAGTGGACGATCGGCTTTGATTTTGAGGAGCAGGCCCGGAGCGAGGGCTATCGCTTCATCGCCGGGGTTGACGAGGTCGGCCGCGGATGTCTTGCAGGGCCGGTCGTTGCGGCCGCTTGTATTCTTGACCTTGCGAAGCCGGTTCCCGCCGGGCTTAACGATTCAAAGAAACTTACCGAAAAACGCCGCGAGGCGATCGCCGCCGAGCTTCGCGAAAGTGCCGTCGCCTTTGCCATCGGAGCCATCGAGGCAGACGAGATCGACCGGATCAATATTCTCGAAGCAACCAAAAAAGCGATGACGCTCGCGGTCGAAGCACTTGAACCAGCCGCGGATTATTTATTGATCGACGCATTGCAACTCCGCACGCTCCGCCTGCCGCAAAAGGCCCTGATCAAGGGCGATTCCATTTCTTATTCGATCGCGGCAGCGTCGGTGATCGCAAAGACCTACCGTGACGATCTGATGAAGCGGCTCGACGCCGAATTCCCGCAATACGGATTTGCCGGCCATAAGGGTTATGGCTCCGCTTCTCACTTTGCCGCACTCCGCAGCCACGGCCCGTGTCCTTACCACCGAATGTCATTCAAAGGTGTAATTTAGAAACCAGTTTACCAGCTACTCTCGCTCGAAGATCTTTGAATTCGGGATCCTCGGGAAGACCTCTTTGATCGGGATGAACTCACCTCGAAGAAGTGCGAAATATCCGATCTCCGAATTCTCAAGCCGCGAAGCCACGGCCGAGAGCAGGTCTTCGGGCTTCATGTCGTTCGTCCGGTTCAGGAGCCCGCGTTCGCGAAGCTCGATAAAGAGCACGTGGAAAGGAACGTCAGGGAAATAATTGACCACTTTCTTGACGAGATACAGCGCCGTGATCTCCCCGTAGTATTGGAGCTTGCGAACGATCTCGGCGACCTTTTCCTCGGTCATCTCATGGCCCAGAAACGAATCCGTCACAGAAATGCTCTGCCGTTCGCGTTCGGCATTTGCGAAGTCCTCGGCCTGGCTTTCGACCGTCGCGGCATATTCCTTCGCTTCCTCGAACCGGCCCTTCGACCGCAGGAATTGAAACGCGATGTCGCTGGCGGCGTAGCGCCATTTGATGTCGATCGCCATCGAACGCCGGACGTGCTCGAGCCCGCTTTCGTCGTCGTTCATTAGCAGAACGCTGCCGAGCGAGTAGTGTGCCTCGGCGTTCTCGGGAAACTTTTCGACCGTTTCCCGCAGCAGCGGAAGTGCCTCGAGATTGCCTTTTCGTTCGGCGAGCAATCCGGCCATCTCAAGCATTTCCTCCGCGGTCGAATCGCCCTCGGCGGCTTTCTTTTCGAGTTCGTCGTAGCGTTTGCGCGAGCTTTCAAAGTGGCTGTGCCGGTCGGCCCAGGTCGAAGCGATATGCTCGTCCCACCGTTGTTCGAAATCGGCAATAAGCTCCGCGGCCTGCTCACCGAGAAATTGGTCCGATGCGGAGACCGTTGCCTTGACCGGAAGCGGCGGAAGGTCCTCGCCCGTCCAGTAGCCGAGCATTTTGAGGCGATCGGCGAGTGAGGGATGTGAGTCGTTGTAATCTGTCGGGCGTTTGACTGCGGCCAGGACCGTTTCGCGGTCGCGGTCGCTGTCAACGAATGAGAGCGAGCCGAGCATACGCGAAAAGACGTTGACCGAGGGAGTTGATCGCTCGAGGTTTTCCTCGTGGATAGTCTTCCAGAAAACGTTGTTCAGTTCTGCCCCTCGCGTTTCAAGTGCAAGCAGGGCCTCGCCAAGCGGGCGAGCCCCGACGAGGCCGGCGGCATAGCTGTCCGCTTCTTTTTCGTGCTCGCGCATCAGCACAAACGAATACGCCTGAAAGTAAGGGAAGAACCAATTGACGAATTTCTCGTAAAGGAACGCGAACTTGTGATCGTTCAACTCCTGCGTTTCGATGAACCGGCCCCACGATTCGCGGAGCTGATAAGCCCATTTGCCGAAGCCGCCATGGCGTCCGGAGATGTGCCCGATCTCGTGGGCGACAACGGCCTTGAACTGATCCGGCGTCAGCGTCTTCATTATCGGGATGCCGAGCAGCAGAAAGACCCTTCGGCCGAACATCCCGATCCGCGGGATAGTAACGACAGCGGCATTCATTTCATCGGTGATGAGCACCTTGTCTGGGAATTTGGCTTTGAGTGCCTTGGTCGTTTCGCGGATAAAGCTGAAAAGCTCCGGTGCTTCGGCCTCTTGTATCTCGCGGCCTTCGGGCTCAGGAAACTTGGTGAAAAGCGAACGGACCGCACCGCCGAGAAAGCCGAAGAAAACGACCACGCCCGGAACTACGATCCACCAGAATTGGATCGCGAAGAGCAGAAGCCGGCCGAGCGACTGCGGAGCAAAGAAAAGCAACGTCAGGAGCGAGAGCGGGATAGCGATAAAGAGCAGAATGAGCCCGAAGAAATAGGCATAGCCGAGTGCTGCGAGCCCGAGGACTCGTCGCTCGTAGCCCTTCCGGTCGCGTTCGGCAAATGCCTCAAGTTCCTTGATCAGAGAGATATAATGTTCGTACTTCATTGCAGGGAGCCACCGGGGGCCAGGAAAATTTTTTCTGGGAGTTTACCAAACTTCGCCCCGAAATTGGAAGCTTTCTTTGGAAGTTGCCCGAAGACTAAGCTTCGAACGGGATCTCGGCGTCGCGGAGGACGTTCATCTCGTTGGCCTTGACGCGGTCGAGCAGCTTTTGGTCCTCGAACATTTTTACGAGCCCCTTGACGGTCGCGTAACGCGGTTCATCGGCAACAGTAACAGCGAGGTTGATGTAGGACCGAAGATACTGATCGAGCCCATCGAGGAGCGAGCCGCCGCCGGTCAGGATCACTCCGCGGTCGTAGATATCGGCCGCGACTTCGGGCCGGAGTTCCGTCAGCGTATCTTTGACGAGTTGGGCGATGCGGCGGACGACCGCTTCCACCACCGGGTAGAGTTCGCCGATCGTCACTTCAACAGCCGCCGGGCTTCCGGTCTGCACGTCGCGTCCGCGTACCTCGATCGTTTTTGAGATATCGTCCGGGAGAAAGGTAGAGACGAATGAGGTCTTGAGCATCTCGGTCGTTTCCTCGCCGACCTGAATGCCGCGATGGCGGCGGAGGTGCGTGGCGATCGCATCGTTTATCTCAAAGCTGCCGTGGCGTTCGCTGGTCGAGGTGACGATGGATCCCTTCGCGACAATGGCGACATTAGTCGAACCAGCCCCGTAATCGATGATAGCGGAGGCGCGCTTGTCGCTAGGCAGAACCCCGACGCCAAATGCCGCCGCGAGGCCCTCCTCCATCATAAAGACCTTGCCGATGCCGGCATCTTCGGCAGCATTGAGCAGAGCACGCTGTTCGACGTGCGTTACGTCCGAGACCATGCTCATCACGGCCTGGATCGCGAGGTTCGAGCCGCCCGACTTCGCCTTGCGGACAAAGTGGGCAAGCATTTTCTTGGTTCGTTCAAAGTCGGCGACCACACCACCTATCAGCGGAGCCTTTACAATAATGTCGCGACCCTCGCGGCCGGACATGTCCGCTGCTTCCTGGCCGAAAGCGACGATCTCTTCCGTAAGCTCGTTTATCGCGACAAGCGAGGGCTCATCAAGCACGATGCCGCGATCCTTGACGGCGATGATCGTGCTGGCCGTTCCGAGGTCGATCGCCATCGAGTCGGTCACGAGCTTTTTGAGTGACGAGATCTTGAGCATATCTGCGGCGTTTGAAAGATTATACGGGTAATAGGGCCGGGGCGTAAAGAGAAATCTTGCGGGCGACTACGCCCATCGGACCTCGAGCACCTTGACGGGCTCGACGCGGTTTTTGACGGTGAGCGGGTCCAAAACGTTTACCGGAATTCTTCCGCCGCTTGCTTCGTGGGCGGCCTCGGTCATTATTATCTGCCCACCTTTGGCGATGTCCTGAAGCCGGGCGGCGAGGTTTACGGTATCCCCGATAGCGGTATATTCAGACCGCTTTTCCGAGCCAACATAACCGACCGTTGCAACTCCGGTATGAAGCCCGATGCCGACGGATATTTCACTGAGGCCTTCGTGGCGGAGTTCGTCGTTAAGCGTTCGGATGCGCTTCTGCATTTTGACGGCGGCCTTGACGGCATTGAGCGCGTCCTCTTCCGAGACGTTCGGTGCTCCGAAGAGAGCCATCAGCCCGTCGCCGATATATTTATCGAGCGTTCCGCCGTGTTCGAAGATGATCTCGGACATCGCCGAAAAGTATCGGTTCAGCAAGCCGACGATCTTCTCCGGGTTTTCCTTTTCGGAGATTGCCGTAAAGCCGCGGATGTCGGCGAAAAGCACGGTGATCTTCTGATTCACGCCGCCGAGCCGGAACGACTGCGGGTTTTCAAGAAGCTGTTTGACGACGTATTCGGGCATGAAGCGGCTGTAATTTGCCCGGGCGACCTCTTCGCGGGCAAGCCGGTTGTGTGCTTTTACGGTTTCGACCGTCAGTGCGGCCTGGGCGGCGACGGCGCCGATCATCTCAAGGTGGTCTTTGGTAAACGCGGCGAAGGGATCGAGGCGGTCGGCATAGATAACGCCGTGGACGTTGTTTTCCGTTATCAGCGGAGCGCAGATGGTCGAGCGGACTCCCTGCGAGACGATCGACTCAGCCCCGGAGAATTGCTCATCGGCACGAGCGTCCTGTGAGAGCAGAGCGACGCGGTCGCGCATCACCTTTTGTGTTATCGTGCGGCTGATGGTCATGTTCTCGGTCAGCTTGGCGATCTTTTCGTCGCGGGTCTTTACTGCGACAGGGTTTAGGCTGAAGTCGAGAATTCGGCCATCGAGCGTTTCATCCGCGAGCAGGGCAACAACGCGGTCGGCCGGCGTTCCGCGGAAGATCAGGTCGGTCGCCTTGCCGAATACGTCGCCGAGGTCGAAAATGCTGCCGAGCGTTTTGCTCATTTCGTAGAGAAGCTCGAGCATCTTTGCCTTGCGGCGAAGGTCCTTGATCTCTTCTGGCGTCGCGATCGCATTTTCCAACGAGAGATGCGATTGCCTGCCGATTATTTCCTTGGCGGAGATAAGAAGCTGGGTCTGCCCGAGAGGTTCGTCGCCAAAGGCAACGCCGCCTGGCAGATCGACGACGGTCGGTGCGCTTTCCGATCCGGTTCGGGCGATGCTCGGGTTAACGAGCACCGAACGCGGGGCTACGAACGCCGGTTCAATGTGGGCCTCGGCAACCGTATCGCCAAAGACAAGCCGCGACTCACCGATCATTATCGAATCGCCCGGTTCCAGCACTTTCTCAAGCATCGGGGAACCGTTGACGAAAACGTGGTTAACGCTGCGGGTAAGCTGGCCGTTATCGATGAAGCCATCGACCAGTTTGTATCCGGAGCCTTCGGCCTTGATATGGGCGTGTTTGCGAGAAACTCGTCGGTCATTTAGAACAATGTCGTTGTCCTTCGAGCGGCCAATGGTCGCAATGGCACCGGGCATCAGGCGAAACTCCCGTATATCGCCGTTCGGTTCTGTTATCTTTAGGTAAGAAGCCACGTCTGTTTTAATTGTAAAGATTAACCGGCAAATGTTAAAAGCGGACAAGCGGCATGAACCGCTCGCGGCATTATGACAATGCAAAAAACCATCTATTTCGACAACAATGCGACGACGCGGCCGTTCCCGGAAGTTGCCGAGGCGATGGCACCTTTTCTAAGCGGACTTTTCGGCAATCCATCGTCATCGCACCAGATCGGGCGGTCGGTCCGGCAGGCGATCGGCGATGCGCGGGAGAGTGTGGCCGGGCTTATCGGGGCCGCGGCGGCCGACGAGGTCGTTTTCACCTCGGGTGGAACCGAAAGCGACAACTGGGCGATCCTCGGAGCCTTGAGGGCGATGCCGGAACGGCGGCATATCGTAACGACGGCGGTCGAGCACGAAGCCGTGCGGAAACTCTGTGACCGGCTCGAGCTTGAAGGCTGCGAGGTGACGCGGATCGGCGTTGATGACGAAGGGCGGCTCGACATCGCCGAATTGCTTGAAAGCCTGCGTCCGGATACGGCGGTCGTTTCGGTGATGACGGCAAACAACGAGACCGGCGTTATTTTTCCGATCGCGGAGATCGCCGCCGCTGTCCGGGAGCGATCGGACGCGTTGATCCACTCGGATGGCGTCAACGCCGCGGGGAAGATCTCGATCGACTTAGAACAGGCGGCGATCGATCTGTTCTCGATCTCGGCCCATAAGTTCCATGGGCCAAAGGGCGTTGGTGCCCTTTATATCCGCAGGGGCGTCGAGCTTCCGGGTATCGCAGTCGGCGGCGGGCAGGAAGGCGGCCGGCGGGCCGGGACGGAAGCCGTTCATCAGATCGTCGGGATGGGCGTCGCTGCAAGGCTTGCGTCTGACGTCTCTATGATGAGCAAGATAGCTGAGCTTCGGGACCGGTTGGAAGGTGAATTGCTTCGCCGTGTCGCGAACACATTTCGCAACGGTGCCGCGGGCGATCGGCTTCCGAACACCGCAAACATCTCCTTTGCAGAAACGAATGGCGAAGCGATCCTCGCCCTGCTTGATGAAGCCGGCATCTGCGTTTCGACCGGTTCGGCCTGCAACGCGGAGACGCAGGAGGCCTCCGCCGTGCTCAAGGCGATGGAGATTCCCTACTCGCGGGCAATGGGATCGATCCGTTTTTCGCTCGGCCGGTTCAATACAGACGATGAAGTGGAAAAGGTGATCGCGGCAACGGCCGATACCGTCGAACGCCTCAGAAAACTCGCCGGTGCCGAGGCATAGATTGCCTTGCGCCAACCACTTTTTTTCCTACCCCGGCCGAAAACCCCCACTTTCACCTGTTATCATTCTTGAGGATGCCTACAGTGCGGGCGTACTGGTCACGACCATCCGGAGCGAGTTTGTTCCGAGGACGGACATTTCGGGGAATGCTCGCAGGAACCGGAAGGTCTATCGAAACATTCTTGGAAGAACCAACCTTCAAGACCGGGACCTACAACTACAACGCCGGCGAGAATTTCTCAGGCATTGCGGATGGCGGTGAGGATGTCGGCATCGGCGGGGCGGAAGAGGCCGAGGTTCTCGACCTTGTGGTGGGCGATGCGGCCTTCGCGGTCGATGACGACGACGCCGCGTGCCGAGCGGCCGGGCAGCCAGCTTTTCATTCCGTAAAATGCCGAGACCTTGCGGTCGGCATCTGAGAGCAGCCGGAGCGGCAATTCGTTCTTTTCGGCAAAGCCCTTGTGCGAGGCGACCGAATCGGTCGAGATGCCGACGACCTCGGCACCCGTCGCCTGATACTCCGACCAATGATCGCGTACCGAGCAAAGCTGCGCCGTGCAGACCGGCGAATTATCCGCCGGATAAAATATCAACACAACAACCCGCCCGCGATGATCGCCAAGCGTCCAATCATTACCATCGCCGTCTTTTAACGTAAAATTCGGTGCTGCTTCGCCAACTTTCATTTTTTTCATCCTCGGGGTCAGCTAAAAATCTCATCAATGTCGCGGGCGGCGTGAAGCACACGAACTATCGCGACCCGGCCGGCCCAAGTACGGTAGAAAACCAGGTAACTTCCCGAGGGAAAATATCTTAGTCCTTCTTTAAGATCGCTTCGTTCGCGTCCGGCAAAGGGATTCTCGGCCAGCATCTCAAAAGTACCGGTCAATCGTCCATACAACGTGATTGCCGCTTCGAAATTGTCTGCGGCGATATAGCCGAGAATTTCGTCGATATCTTCCTCGGCTTCGGGTGTGATTATCGGCCTAACCATTCTCGGGTTTTTTCGCCATCAAACGCTCTTTAATATCGGCCATCGCATCAGAAACGTCTCGATATCGCCCTGCTTCAAGACTGTCGATACCCTTCTGGATGTCAGCACGGAGCGCACATAGCTTCGCCTCGTGTGTCTGATCACGCTTCTGCAAGAGCCGCAAGCCTTCCCGCACGACCTCGCTTGCCGAGCCATACATTCCCGAGCGGACCTTTTGCTCAATTATCGCCTCAAGTTCCGGGGTCAAAGATACATTCATAGCATAGCCTCACGTAGAAAATAGCATAGTTTGTTATTAATAACAATCTTTGTTATTAAATCAGTTTATCTAGATTTCTTTTGTCTAGCGGTCAGTTGCTTTTGCAGGCTCTTGGCGTTGAGCGGAGTGACCACCTTTTTCCCCGGTCCGTTCTTCGAGTTCGCGGCGGGCGACCCTCGCGACGTTGCCGCCTTGTTGAGCGACCGTCTTATTTTCATCGAACGTTTTCGGTTCGGTGGCCTGCGAGATGTCTTTGGTCGAGGCCTCAGCGAGCATATTGAGGATCAACTCGGTATTGGTCATGTTGTCGCGGAGGTTTTCCTCTTTTAGGCCTTTGAGTTTTTTGTATTCTTTCGTGGTTCTGTCCGACCAAGCCCTGGTGATGATATCCGGTAGGGTTGCAAACTGGATACCCTCTTTCAACCCCCCGACGCTTCCACTCGTCCGTAAGTTCTTTGCGGATCTCGATGCTTTTCAGCCGCTGATTGATCCAGTTTTCAGAGTAACCAAGACTCAAGTATTGCTGCAATGCCCGATCGATCGTAAGCTCGGGGTCCTGCATTTCATCGAGACGCTCTTTGCCGAGCTGGGCAAGCCAGAGCTTGAATGGCTCAGCCTTCGGCGACGGGATCGACTGGATCAGACGGAATATCTGTTCGGTGTCAGCGACGTTAGTCAAACGCATTTTGCCGTCAGGAGCGAGCATTTTCAAAGCGTTACAATTTGTAACGGTTTCATTTCCCTCAGCTTTTAGTCGCTTCTTTAGAACGCGCCAATAAACCTGCGGATTAAGACTTTCGCTTAATGCCGCAACGACATCGACGATCGCTACGTACCACTTTTCCTGCTCTTCATCCCAAAGGGCACGTACTGTCTTTTCCTCAAAGAGTTTTATCTCGCCTTTCCTGTTCTTTTCCATAACATGACCTTCGACTTAGCTTACTGAAAATCTCGAATATCCTTAAACGGTTCGTTCTTATCTTCAAAATCCGGGCGGTAGTAAAAGGACGCGGATTCGTATTCCTGCATAAAGCCTTCTTCGATGCCGAGGGTTTCGAGGAGCGAGACGGCCTCGAACCATTCGCCTTCGGAGATGCGGCGGGAGAGAAGGATGTAGCGAGGGTCGGTGGCGGCTTTGTTGGTGGAGTAGTATTGGGCCATAAGCGAGATGGCGGTGCGGGGCCCGAGTTCGTCGCGGATCCAAAGGAGATTTTCTTCGAGGCCGGCGATGTCGTTCGGCAGCACGAGCAGGCGGATGAGCAGGCCGCGTTTTAGCAGGCCGTCGTCGCCGAACACCAACTCGCTGCCCATTTGCCGGTGCATTTCTTTGATTGCGGCACGTGCGTATTTGGGGTAATCGCGGATCTTAGAATATTGGAATCCGACGTCCGCATCTGCGTATTTGAGGTCCGGCAGATAGACGTCAACGATGCCGTCGAGCAGCCTTAACACCTCGACCGAGTCATACGCATTCGTGTTGTAAACGATCGGGAGCCGAAGGCCTCGTTCGGCGGCGATCAGGATCGCTCTCGCCATCTGCGGCGCGAAGTGCGTCGGCGAGACGAAGCCGATGTTGTGGCAGCCGCGGGCCTGGATCTCAAGCATCATTTCGGCGAGGCGTTCGTGGGTCACCTCGTTCTTTTTCTGTTCTTTCCAGGTTTGAGAGATCTGGAAATTCTGGCAGTAAACGCAGCGGAGATTGCAGTTGCCGAAAAAGATGTTGCCGGCACCGCGGGTACCGGAAAGGCACGGCTCCTCGCCAAAGTGGGCCGTGTAGCTTGAGACGATCGGCAGCCGGCCGGAATAGCAGGCGGCGATCTCGTCTTTCAGGCGGTCGTTGCCGCAATCTTTTGGGCAAACGGTGCAGGCGGCGAGAAGAGCCTCCAGGGCCTCGACCTGCTCGGTGAGCCTATTCTCCGCCAAGAGTTTTAGATACTTTGGGTCCATTGTAGCCCTTGATCCGGCCCTTGTGGTCGTAGCGGGCGGCGACGTCTTTCGGGGCGACCTTGCGGGCGAGTTCCCAAACGAAGTCCATCTCTTCGTTGATGGTCGCGGTCGCCATTCGCGTCTCTTTAAGCATCAGGATGCTGCCGTAGAAAAGGAAGATGATGCCGACAATGCCGATCGGGATCGGCAGCCAGCGATAGACCGCCGGGAAGATGCCGACGATCGCAATCGCGACGCTCGTCAGGATGAAGAACATGAGGCCGTAGTAAAAGGTCGTCATCGCCCGCTGGAGAAGCCGCGACCGGCTTGTTACGAGATCGATAAGATCGATGACGACCTCGACACGCTTTTCATAGAGCGGAATGGCGTCCTTGTCCTGGGCGTAGATAAGTTCGCCGACGCGGACCTCGAGTGCCCGAACGCGATCGACAACACGGCCGAGCCGCGTTGAGGTCGAAAGCACAAGCGAACCCGTTGCAGAGATGAGAAGGGCGGGTGTGATCATCGCCGTCAGGAACTCGATGGTCGAGCTCAGGGCCTTCGGGTCAACATCGAGAATTTCACGTCCAGCAAACATAATTCGAGATTCTAGCCTAACCGAATACGCGAAAGATAGGCTCTTGGTGGATATTATTAACGCAAATTTGAGCTAGCGGCCGGCCCGGACCCGTTCGACCTCGCGGGCCATTCGTCCGGTCAGCATGAACCACATCATTTTGTAATCTGAGATGAATGACCAAAGCGGATATTTGAAGGTGGCGGGCCGGTTCTTTTCAACGACGAAATGGGCAAACCAGGCGAAGGCATAACCGACCGCGAGCGAGAGCGGAAAGTAGTACCACGTACCGCGCCAGATGAAATACGCGAGCAGCAACAGCCCGAGCGTCGTCCCGACAAAATGCAGAACGCGCGTTAGCGGTTTTGAATGCTCGCTTACGTAAAAATCCCAAAACTCGGTATAGGTGGTCATCTGATCGGACATTGTCGAGCCCTCTATTTGCGGCTGGCCAGAAGGCCGGCCGTCCCATGGATCCTTTCACGCGCGACGGCAAGATCGGCAAGTTCTTTTGCGGTCAGCATTTCCGCAGCCTCCAGTTCCCGAAAGACACGCTCGGCTCGGGCATAGAGTTCGGCCGATCTGGCATTTCTGGCTGTTCGCAGCGGGCCGCTGCCGGAGGGCGGTTTACAGTATGCGATCTGTTCCGTAACGCCGCCGAATGGCCGCTGCCGTGGTCCGCAGACCCCGAGTCCGGCATCGATATCGGCCATCGTCAGGTAGATACCGGCAAGGCGATTTGCGGTCCGCAGATTGTTCTTCGGCTCGCTCCTTGAAATTTGCTCGAGCAGTTCGGTGGCCCTGGTCAAACGCGAACGGCCTTCTTCCAACCTTCCCATCGCGGTAAGCAATTTGCCGGAAACGGTCAGATGGATCGCACTGCCGTAAACGCTTCGTCCGCGATCGCGGTGGCTATCGCCTGCAAGCCATTGCCCGCGGGCCTCGTCGGAAAGCCGAACGAACTCGAGTGCCTTTGCCGTTTCGCCGTTCATATGGGCGAGTTCGGCAAGTTCGAGGTATGCGTCGTATTCCTTGCGGGCAAGAAATGATATCGGGTTATCGGAGATCATCTTTCGAGAAGCCGCCGCAACCTGCTCAAAAGCCGCTTGTGAGCCGGGGAGATCTTCGGCTCTTTGCCGCGCCTGTCCCAGCATGAATCCCGCCATAGCGTAAGTGATGACAACTCCGCTATTCGCCGGATCAGTGCGGTAAGCACTTTCGGCCGACCTGAACGAGTTCTCGGCGGCGGCAAGGGCACTGCTGAGATCGTTCAATTGGCGGCCGTAGTGATCGGCGATGAACGCGTAACTCGATGCGATCTTTGTGTCGCGCTCCGCGGAGGCCGGAAGTGCGGAAAGCAGTTCGATCCTCTGCCTGAAGACCTCAACGGAACGGCGAAAATTGACATCGGCATTTGCCGTTTGCCCGATCTCCGCGTAGCCATTGGCCGCGTCGGCAAGAGCCTGGGCATAACCTCGCGTCGTCATTTCGGTCGGTGCGTCGGATTCCATTATCTGCCGGCGAAGCTCGAGCCTTTCAAGGCGGTTTGCCAGCGACGCATTAAGGTCGGTGTGCCCGAAAAACTCATCTTTTTTGAGGAGTGCTCGAACCAGGAGGTCCTTGTAACTCAGCTCATTCGGGTGTGCGGCGACCAACCGCCTTGCGATCGCTTCGCTTCGGTCGAGATGGGCCGATGCCTTTGCCGTATCGATCAACTGGTATGCATATTCGTGGCCTAGCTTGATGTGTGCTTCGCCAAGGTCCTTCAAAAGCGTGGCGTCTTCGGACTCGGTCGTCAGATTGTCGAGAAAGCCGGCGGAAATATCAGCCAGCCTCGCTCTCGCTTCGTGGCTGACGGACGCTTCGCCGAGCCCTTCATCCCAGCCGGAGATCAACAGGTTGGAAAGCCGCCGAACTTCTGTAAAGCGTTCCTCGGCGCGGTTCTTTTCATCTGTTGCGACCTTTGCCTGCCAGAGAGCGGCGCCGAACCCGGCGAAGATGGCGATCAGTGCCGCACCGGCCGCCGCGACCTGCGGACGATGTCGCCGGGCGAACTTGGCGGCGATATAGCCGATCGAAGCCGGCCGTGCCATTACGGGCAAGCCGGACAGGTGCCGCGAAATATCCTCGGCAAATTGCTCAACCGCCCCGTATCGCCGATCGGGCTCTTTCCTGAGTGCCATCAGCACTATATTGTCTAGGTCGCCGCGAAGCCGACGCCTAAGCCGATCGGGCCGCTCGCCGCGGTGTTTGGCAAGCGTTTCTGCCGAAACCTCCTCGCCCGTCTGGCGGCCGCCGGAGAGGGTCTGCGGGCGGCTCATTGCGGTCGAAGGGGCGGGCGGATCGCTCTCGGACAACACGCGCGAGATTTCATCGAGCGGCCTGCCTTCGAGCCTTATCGGCCGGCGTCCGCTGAGCAATTCATAAAGCAGGACGCCAAGGCTGTAGATGTCAGAAGCCGTGGAGACCGTCTTGCCCTGAAGCTGTTCGGGCGATGCATATTCGGGCGTCAGGAGCCGCATTCCGACGGCTGTGTCCATCATCGAGAAACCGGGGCCGGCGGGGTCGAGCAATTTTGAGATGCCAAAATCGAGCAACTTCGGACGACCCGTTGAGTCAACGATGATGTTCGTCGGTTTGATATCGCGATGGATGACCAGGTGGCGATGGGCATAGGAGACCGCCGAACATATCTGGCTGAAGATGGCGAGCCGATCTTCGACCCCAAGCCGTTTTTGGTCGCAGTATTGAGTGACCGGCAGGCCATCGACATACTCCAGAACGAAATAAGGCCGTCCGTCGGCAGTGGTCCCGCCATCGAGCAGCCTCGCTATATTTGGATGGTCAAGCGTGGCGAGCAGGTGACGCTCAAGGCGGAAACGGCGGACTATCTCGTCGGAGTCCATTCCTCGTTTGACCACCTTCACGGCGACCTTTCGATTGATCTCCGGGTGCGTTGCGAGGTAAACGAGGCCCATTCCGCCGCGGCCGATCTCTTTTTCGATTCGGTAAGGGCCGATGAACTCCGGAGCCGAGTCCTCATTTCCGGCGAGAATTTGGCCTGGTGTCGGCAGTATGCTCGAACCGAGGAACTTAGCCTGCTCCGAGGCTTCAGCGGCCTCAAGCATCGCAAGCAATTCGCCGAGCAGAGTTTCGTCATCGCCGCAGAGACGTTGGGCTGCGGCGGCGCGTGCGTCGGGAGCCAGGGCATACGTCTCGTCAAAGGCCGCATTGAGCCGAGCCCAGTGTGATCCGGAACCATTCGCCGCCTGACCGCTCATCTCGTTCGCCCTCCTGCGAGTTCCTTATACAGCCAACTTCGCGCAAATGTCCAGCCGCGTTCGATGGTGGCGGTCGAGCGGCCGGTAGCTTCAACGATCTCTTCGGTCGTCATACCGCCAAAAAATTTCATTTCCACGATCTCTGCCTTTTCTTTGTCCAAAGCAGCCAGCCGGTCGAGGACCTCATTAAGGTCGAGCAGGTCGAAGTTAGTGTCGTCGAAAGCTATCGTGACATCTTCGAGCGAGGTGTGGGGTTCGCTGCCGCCGCGTTTATCGGCTCGCTTGGCCTCGGCGTGGTTGACCAGAATGCGCCGCATCATTCTCGCTGCAAGCCCGTAAAACTGCGCACGGTTCCGCCAATCGACATTCCGTTGATCGACGAGCCGCATATAGGCTTCATGGACGAGAGCCGTCGGCTGGAGAGTATGCCCCTTTCGCTCGTTGGCGAGGTACATACCGGCTATTGCCCGCAGTTCGTCGTAAACGAGAGGCAAGATCTGATCAAGCACCTCACGTTTTCCGTCGTGATAGTCGATAAGAAGTTGAGTGATCTCTCCGCTGCCGCCATCGTTCATATCCGTTCGGGTGAAGTAAGCACACGCATATTCTAGATCAAATTTCCTTGACCTCCGACATTTTTTTGAGGGCATCGGGCCGATTTTCCTGCGTTAGTTAGTTAGGAGGATATTCTTCAGCTTTCCCGCGGCTGAAGTAGCAACAACATTATGACCCGAGCAATAAGTCTCTTCGCACTCGTCCTGATCGTCACGGCCTCGGCCTTTTCACAGGGCCGCCAGGACACGAAGACCGCGATCATCGGCTATTGGATCAGCAACGAAGCGGTCGTTGAGATACGGCCCAAGGGACAGATCTCGATCAACGGCGAACGCTATGAATGGGCGATCCTGGGCAAGACCCTGATCGTTTCGCAGGGCGAGGACGCGGCCGATTTTCCGTTTGAACTCAAGGGCGACACGCTGACCGTCTGGGTCGAAGGCAGAAAGGTCACATACTCGCGGACGGATAAAGAGGGCGCGGACGAGGCACTTGCCCTCCTGGCACGACGCGGCGGCGGAGGTGGCGGGAATCGCGGCGATAGCGGTAGCGGCGGGGGCGGCGGAAATCCGCAGGATCTCGTCGGAAAATGGTGCTACTCGGCCAATGTACAAGCACAGGGCGGCGGCCGCCAATCTGATATCTGCTTCACGCTTCACCCGGACGGGACATACGAGTATTACGGCGAAGCCAGCAGCTCGAATATCTACGGCGGATCGAATTCGCAGAGCCGCGACGCCGGCCGCTGGAGCGCGACCGCGACGACCCTCACGGCACGTTCAAACAGCGGACAAACGAAAACCTACACGCTAGAACGTCGAAACCACCCGCGCACCGGCGACCCGATGCTGATCGTCGATGGCGACGCTTTCGTTACCTATTACCAGAAGCGGCCATGGTGATGCAGCTAGTATTTGGGGTTCGGCCACTTCAGATGAAAGACAGGAGAGATCAAATGACAAAGGGTGTACTGGCAATCGTATTTGCGCTATTTGCTATCGCGGTTCTGCAGGTTGGGAATGCTTCGGCCGCAACGCTGACCGTAAACGACAATTCGGCAGGCGTTACCTGCAATCAGACATTGAGCCTCGCCGAGGCGGCCGAGTTTGCCAGAGACGGAACATCATTACGGAACCTGACCGACGGGGAAAAGGCACAGATCTCCGGTGTGACATGGCTGGCATTTCCGCCTGAGCCGAACTGCGCCGGTGCCATCTGGCGGGCCGCGGTAAATGGCGGAGTGGGCAAGTTCGTGACCGACTTAATCGTCTTTTCTAATGCCGTAACTCAGATCAACGACTACGTATTCCTTGGTCGCGATGATCGCATCAACGGCCTCAAGCCGAATGGTTCGAAAGTGATCCTTGACGGTACCGGATCAGGAAACATCGACGGCATCACATTCTTTTCATTCGATGATCTTCTCAGGACCACAACAAGTTCACAGGTCAGCTATCTTGTGATCAGAAACTTTCAAAGAAGCGGGATCTCGGCCAGCTACGCAAGAGGCTCGATCTTCGAGGGATTAGAGATCTATGGAAACGGCAGGCACGGCATCGCTTTGCTCGGGACAGCCGAAGCAAATCCGCGAAGCATCCGCATTGGCGGTACACAGACCGCCCAGCGAAACCTTATCTACTCAAACAATCTGGATGGAATCTCGATAATTGCAAGTCCTTCAACAGACCGATCCCTGCTTCAAAATATCGAGATCCTTAACAACTACATCGGCACCAGCAACGGCACGACCGACAACGGCAATAACGGTAACGGCATCTACCTTGAGCACACCTTCGGAGTGATCATCGGCGACGCCACGGGCGCGACCCGCAATGTGATCAGCGGAAACAACAATGACGGAGTAAAGATCGTCGGGTCCCAGGCGTTTGCTAATGAGGTCATCGGCAACTTTATCGGAACTGATGCTTCGGGCGGAGCTGCCCTGGGAAACTCGGCGAGCGGGGTCGCAATGCTATCAGCGGCGGGATCGATAACAGACTTTGCTTCAAAGGGCCCGAACCTGATCGGTAAGCCGGGACTCGGGAACGTTATCAGCGCGAACAACTTCGGGATATTCATTGCCGACAACAATACGTCAAAGAACTGGGTACAGGGGAATAGGATCGGAACGAATAACGGCGGGAATGCCGATCTCGGCAACACGCTTGACGGCGTGCTGGTCGGTGGCGGAACATCCGACAACCGAATCGGCGGCACCGGGGCGAGCGAGGGCAACCTGATCGCCTTTAACCGACGCGGCATCTTTGCCGATGGCGGCATCAGAAACTCGTTCCGGCGCAATCGAGTATTTTCCAATGACGAACTCGGTATCGACCTCGCTCCTGTCGGCGCGACCCCAAATGACAACGGCGACGGCGACACAGGACCGAATAATCTGCTGAATTTTCCGGTCATCACCTACGTCAACGCGCAAAACAGTTTCGTCGCCATCGAAGGCACATACAACAGCGCACCGAATCAAACTTACACACTCGAATTTTTCGGGAACACTGCGGTTGACCCGACCGGATACGGCGAAGGCAGAAACTTTCTCGGGCAGACCATAGTTGCAACCGACGGCAGCGGAAACGCGAACTTCAGCGTGGAATTTGCAGCCCCGATCGCCGACACCGGGACATGGGTCACGGCTACGGCAACCGATTCGAACAACAACACCTCAGAGTTTTCGCAGGGAAGGAACATCTGTTCGCTTGTTCGGCTGACGCCGGGCGGCCTATTAGCTTCGGCAAGCGGCGGCTCGAGCAGCTTTACCGTCATTCAGTCGGTCGGATGCGGCGGATTTACGGCCGTGCCCAACGTTGCCTGGGTGAATGTTACGAGCTCGTCGGGTGGAACGGTCAATTTCAGTGTTGCATCCAATTCCGGTGCGCAGCGAGCCGGAGCCATCTCGGTAAACTTCAACAACGGTCAATTCTTTACGTTCGCGAATTTCAACATCACACAACTGGCACCCGGCTGTGCCTATAGCCTGAGCCCAACGACTGCAAATGTCGGATCGTCGGGAGGAAACGGGTCAATTAGTTTGACAACGACCGCCGGCTGTAACTGGACGGCCGTAAGCAGTGCTCCATGGTTGACCATCACCGGCGGCTCAAGCGGTTCCGGAAGCGGGACCATAAGCTATTCGGTCCAAGCAAACACCGGTCCTGCGAGAAGTGCGACCATAACGGCAGGCGGACAGACCTTCACGATCGATCAGGCGTCGGGCTGTACGTATTCGATCAACCCGTCAAGTCAGTCCTTTACAGGCAACGGCGGGAGCGGCTCGTTCAATGTAACCGCTTCGAATGCGAGTTGTACCTGGGCAGCCGTGAGCAATCAGACGTAGGTGGCAATTAACGGGGGCGGAAGTGGTGCAGGTAGCGGAACGGTCAGTTTTGGCGTGACGCTCAATGCGACGGATAACCTGAGAACCGGAACCGTGACGGTCTCGAATCAAACATTCACCGTCAATCAATCAGCGGCCGCACCGGCTCCGTTCGATTTTGACGGGGATGGGCGAACCGATGCTGCAATCTACCGACCGGGAGCGGGGCAGTGGTGGTATCTGCGAAGTTCGGATGGAGCGAGCCGGGCATTCCAGTTCGGCAGCTCATCGGACCGCATCGTTCCCGCGGACTACACAGGGGACGGCAAGACCGACATCGCCTACTATGTGCCCTCAACGAGCAATTGGTTCGTTTTGCGGTCCGAGAACAATACGTTCTACGGCTACCAGTTCGGTTTGCCGGGAGATGTTCCCGCACCTGGTGATTTCGACGGTGACGGAAAGACCGATACGGCCGTTTTCAGGCCATCGAATGGCGTTTGGTATATCCTTCGAAGTTCGGACAACGAGGTTGCAAATGTTCCTTTCGCCGTTGCGGGTGATGTTCCTGCGATCGCCGATTACGACGGTGACGGTAAGGACGATATCGCGGTCTGGCGGCCCTCGAACGGGACTTGGTGGATGATAAGGTCATCGAACTCATCGGTGTTCGCTACCGTATTTGGCCAATCGACCGATAAGCCCGTGGTTGGCGACTATACCGGCGACGGAAAAGCGGACATCGCGTACTTCCGTCCGTCCGATTCGACCTGGTACATACTTCGGAGCGAGGACCTTTCATTCTATGGGGCTCCCTGGGGAGCGGCAGGAGATATACCGGTTCCCGGCGACTACGATGGCGACGGGAAACACGACCTTGCAGTTTGGCGTCCCGCGAACAACGTCTGGTACCTGAATCGTTCGGGAGGAACGCTCGACTTCGTAACCTTCGGTCAGGCCGGTGACAAACCGGTGCCGACGGCCTGGATACCATAGAGACCATGGGCGAAAGCCGATCGGGCTTGGCCGCGGGATCTCCCCCGAAGGCCAGGCCCTTTTTCAGAAATTGACGCGGACGATCTCGGCGACGGCTCCTCCGAGGAAGGCCGCAATGACGATGAAGACGAATGCGAGAAATGAAAAGCCGATCGATGCGATGGGAACGGCGAACCAGACTTTGTAGCCGCGGCGGACGAGCCCGCCGGTCGAGAATGATGCGAGGCCCGAGGTGATGAGGATGACCGCGAGAGCAAGAGCGGCGTAGGCGATGAACGCGAAGTTCGCGTCCGACCCGCTATAACCATTTAGCGCGACCATCATGATAAAGAGGGCCGCCAGGGCAAATATAGAGCTTGCCAAAAGCGTAATTAATAAGGAGATAACATTAACGTTCATCGCCAGTGGTTAAGCGTTGATCGCGGCCTAAGCGGCTTGCTCGATCTCGGTGCCGATCGGTTTTATGTCCGGCAGCTTTATCTTTTTTGCCCAACCGAGCTTTTCAAAAATGCGGATCGCGATCCAGTTCATGTCGAACTGATACCATTCTAACCCGTGGCGGGCAGATGTCGGGAACGCGTGGTGATTGTTGTGCCAGCCTTCGCCGAAGGTGAGTATGGCAACGAACCAATTGTTGGTCGAAAGGTCGCCGGTCTCGTGCGGGCGATTGCCGTAGAGGTGCGAGAGCGAATTGACGAACCATGTCGTATGCCACCCTAGTACGACGCGGGCGGCAACTCCCCAGACGACCATCGACCATCCGCCGATGGCAAAAAGTATAACCGCCGAAACGGCGATCGGCACCAGATAAAATCGCGAGATCATCCGGTGGATCGGGTCTTTCAGAAGGTCGGGAATGTATTTTTTCAACGTCGCCTGATCGTGGTCCTGAGCCTTGCCCCATACGACCCAGCCGAGCTGCGGCCACCAGAAGCCCGATCGGGCCGAGTGCGGATCAAGATCGGTATCGACGTATTTATGATGCATCCGGTGGGTTGCGATCCACTTGTTCGGTGAATCCTGCATCGACATCGTCGCAAAGATCGAGAGCGTGTACTCAAGCCATTTCGGGGCCTCAAAGCCGCGGTGGGTCAGCAGCCGGTGCCAGCCGAGCCCGACGCCGAGACTGCCGACGATCCAGTTGCCGACGAGCAAAGCCGCGAGATTTTGCCATGAAAAGGTGTAAATTATCGGGATCGCCGCGATGTGAAAGAACGTTACCATCAGGACGTTTCGCCAGTTGATCGTGGCGATGGTGGAGCGCAGGTTAAGTTTACTTTGCATTGATAATTGATATTTGTGAGGTGTTTTCCGGATACTACAGGTTCAAGAATATCAGTATGGCGAAGAGCCAATTGTAATATTTGGGTAATTCTCACTCCGCGGATTCGGCCAGGGTTTTCAGATGCAGGTTGCGGCCGATGATGAGCTTTGTGAGCTTTCGGTGCAGGAAGAGTTTGTCGGCAAGGTGGCCAAGCGGACCGAAAGGCGAACGCCACGAGACGACATCACGCATCAGCGTGCCGTCCTTATGCTCGATGAATTCGTGCGCATGGCGAAACTCGCGAAACGTACCGGAGATCATCGTGTCAGTAAGCCGATGCGGCGGGTCGAATTCAGTGACCTCGACTGCAAGCACCTGCCTTATGCCGAGCATGCGGCTCTCGAACCGGACACGCTGGCCAAGAGCGAACGGACCCTCGTGACTCACCACGGTCTCCGTGTGCAAACGCGGATCGCGAAGGAGCGCGAAGCAAGCTACCGGCGGTGCGTCAATGTATAGCTCAAGTCTAAGCTCCGGCATTCCGATATCTTATTCGAAAGCAGTACGTCAGATCATCGGCGAAACAAGGAAAAGGCCGGATTGAGTAACAGGGGTTTGCCGACTTATCAATTAAGAAGAGCAAAGCTGTGCTACTGGAGCGGCGGCATAGCGAATTCCTTCATTGTCGCTTAGCGGAAACTCAAGAGCAAAAAGATCAACGAAAAAATCTCAACAAAGCTCTTAATGAATAACTGGAAGGTACTAACATTACAGAATAGAAGAAAAAATTTCATAAGAATGAGAGATAAAAATATTAGATAACGAGTTTAAGAGAGAATGGGGGCAAGCCGGGATGGGATGGTTGATTTGCTGGGCAGGTGGGTTTAATATTTGGAGGAAAGAGGTAAACGCACGTTTCACAGGATATGAACACGGAATTTGTTGAGCGGCTTCGCAAGCTTTTTGGGCATGCTTCGATGGCGGAAATCGCGAGAAGAATTGACGTTCCGCACGCCACCATCCGCAATTATTTTCAGGGCCGGCTGCCGGCTCCGGAGGTGTTGATCAAGCTCGCTCGTGAAACGGGCGTTTCGCTCAATTGGCTGTTGACGGGCGAAGGCAAAATGTTTGCCGAGGGCGAGCGGCCGCTCGAACTCGGAGCGCTGATGGAGGAACGAATCACGCAGATCGTCGACGAGCGGCTTTCGCAGAGACTTTCGCCGGAGGTTCAGCAGCTTGGCGAGATCGACAGCAAGCCGGAGTTCGATATCGATGCGGCGGTCCATTCCGCTGCTGAGCCGCACGCCGTAATGCGGGCATGGTACGGGCACGAAGGCCGCGAGTATCCGGAGGATTTTGGCGTCGTTTTCTTCCGGGGCTGGGAAAGCTTTACACATCAGGAAAAGGTCGAGGCAGTCCGCGACGCGAAGAAGGTGCTCGACCGTGCTCTTCGGGCCGCTAGTGACCAAAAGTAGAAAACCTTGACTGTTTTTGCGAGGGTGCGATATAGTTGCATTTGCAATACACGACAGGGTCTCTCACTTCATGCATTTCTTTCGCGAAAAGATCGAATCTTTCGTCAAAGGCTGGAACAAGCGGCCGCTGACCGAAGCCGATTTCCACCGGCTTTGCCGTCGCCATCGGATCACGGTCGATGAGATGCCGCTCCGCGTCAGCGGCTTCTATTACTGCGTGATGGGGCGGCACTTCATCGCCATTGACAGCAAGCTCTCTCCGACGCGAAAACTCTTCGTGATGTTCCACGAATTTGCCCACTACCTGATGCACGCGCCGAACACGAACGAGACTGCCAGCTATCACGGCGTCGGCAAACCAACGCGGAAAGAAAAGGAGGCCGACCTGTTCGCTTTGGTCGCGTTGATGCCTTCTCACTACGTTTCGGAGCGAACGCCGGAAGAACTTTCCGAGGAGCTAATGGACGATGATCTTTTGGCCGAACGGCTCCGATGCTACGAAAGATATGGCATCTGAAAATATTAGGCTTTCGGGTGGGCCCGATCGTAAACCTCGATCATTTTTTCCATCGAGACCTGTGTGTAGATCTGCGTGGTCGAGAGGCGGGCGTGGCCGAGCAGCTCCTGGATGTCGCGGAGATCGGCGCCGGAATCGAGCAGGTGCGTGGCAAATGAATGGCGGAGACTGTGCGGCGAGATCTTGTGGATATCGGCGCATTGCCTGATATATTTTTCGAGCATGCGGCCGACCGAGCGGGTCGTTATCCGCCCGCCGCGGCGATGGAGAAAAACTGCATCGTGGTCGCGTTCGGGCTCGGGGCATTCGAGCAGAAAAATGGGCCGCGTCTTTTCCAGATAGTGCAGCAGTGCCTGCAAAGCGTGTTCGTGAAAGGGAACGATGCGTTCCTTTCGCCGCTTTCCTAAAACGCGGACGAGCCGTTCGCGAAAATCGATATCAGACAAATTTATACCGACGAGTTCGCTAACGCGGATGCCGGTCGCGTAGAGAAATTCGAGGATCGCCCGGTCGCGGCGGCCGAGGTCGGTGTTCGTATCAGGCGTTTCGATCAGGCGAACGGCGTCCTCGATAGAGAGATGTGAGGGCAGCTTGCGCTCGACCCGCGGCGTCGCGACGAGCTTTGCCGGGTTTGCCTCGAGCTTGCCCTCGCGGATAAGGAATTGAAAGAAGGTGCGGAGGCTCGCGAGCTTGCGCGCCCGCGTTGTCTTTTTTGCCCCGGACGCATCGAGCGATGCCATCCATTCGCGGATCGTCAGCCGGTCGATCTGTTCTACCGGAAAGTCTTCGCGGCCTTCGACCGCAAGCAGGTGACCACGAAATTGCTCAAGGTCGGAGGCGTAGTTCCGCAGCGTGTGCGGACTCATGCCCCGCTCGTATTTCAGATGCTGGAGAAATTGTTCGTAGGCGGCGTTGAGCACAAGAAAGATCACCTTTGCTTGGGGACATAATACCCCTTCCGGGCGCGGACGGTCACATCGGGCCGGGCCTTTACGGTGACCTCGATCGAGCGGTATTCGCCGGGTGCCGCACGGAGCTCTTCGGGGTAATAGCTGAGCACGTATTGTTCGGCGAGTTCGATCGAGATGCGGCGGAAAGCGTCGTCGAGCTCGCGTTCATCGATGGGTGTGTAAACGGCGCCGCCGGTTTGGCTAGCGAATGACTGCATACGCCGTTCGGCCGCCAGGGCACGAACATTCGCGTTGCCGCGGCGGGAGCCGGTGCGGATGTAGTTTTCAAACTCGGTCGTATGAACGACGAAGATCTGGCAATCAAGCGATTGGGCGAGCCTCAACGCCTGCTCAAATGTGGTGTCGGTCTTCGTGTCGTCGCCATCCGAGACGATAACGATGACGCGGCGGCCGCCTATGTCGCCAAGATATCGGGCGGCCATCTCGATCGTGTCGAGAAGCGCGGTCGCCCCCTCGGGCGGCGGCAAGCGGCGGATGGCGTCTATCAGCACTCGCGGGTCCGCGGTAAAGGGCTGCTCGCGTCGGCCGATGGTCGAGATGGAAAAGAGTGCGGCAAGGTCGCGGTCCGGGCGGATGACGCGTTCGAAAAAGCGGATCGAGGCCTGCACCTCAAATTCGCGAGCCTTCAAAACGCTTCCTGAATTATCAAAAAGCAGAGCGACGCGGACGGGTGTTTCGGCCCGGGTCAGTTCGGCGAGCTCGACGCTTTCGCCATTGATCTTCACTTCAAAATCCTGGAGGCGAAGGTTCCGGATCGCCCGGCCTTCGCTATCGACGACCGAGACAGGGATCGGGATCAGGGTGGACTCGACGCGGATGACCTCTTCGTTATCGGAGGGCGTCGGCGTCGGTGTCGGAGTTGGGGTTGGGGTGACAATGCGTTCGCGTGGCGGCGTACTTGCCGGTACGATGCGCGGAGTCGGGCGAGGAGTTGGCGTCGGCTCGGGCTTGTTGCGCCCGGATTGCGCCGCCGCGGTGGCCGCGAGGGCTATGAAGAAAATGACCGTGAAGCGCAAAACTAGCATGGGCCGATATGGTTTGATTGCCGAAAGTCGGAAATCTTTGCCTAGACGAAAATAAGTTTACCGCCCGCAAAGACAAGCACCAACGCGAGCACGCGGCGAAGCATTAGGGAATCGAACCGGCGGGCACCGAGCGTTGACCCGATGATGCCGCCGACAATGGCCGCCGCGATCCAGAAATAAACCTCTGCCGGAAGCTGCTGCATCTTGGGCCAGGCACCCGCGAGGCCCGCGGCCGAATTGACAAAGATGAATAGTGCGGAGACTCCGGCTGCCTTTTTCGCACCCGCCCAATGGAGAAGGAGAAGCAGCGGCGTAAGAAAAATGCCGCCGCCGACGCCTACCAGGCCGGAAAGCAGGCCAAGCACGGCTCCGATGACCAGAACTAACCAGATCGGCGGCTCATTGGCCTCCTCATCACCATCAAAACGCAAGGCGAGACCTACGGCGGCGAGGATGAGCACGACTCCGAGGACGATCTTATAGATATTGGTCGAGAGCTGGATCGTCCCACCAAGATACGCCATCGGGATCGAAGCGACGGCGAACGGGATGAACAGCCGCCACGAAAAATGACCGGCCCGGTAATATTGAACGGTCGCGATCGAGGCGACAAAGAGGTTAAGGGTCAACGCCGTCGGCCGCGTGACCTCCGGAGCCACCGCGAGCAATGCCATCACGGCCAAATACCCCGATGCTCCGCCATGCCCGACCGAGGAATAAAGAATCGCGACGAGGAAGATGGCGAGAACTATTAATACTGAGAATTCCATTTCAGTCGGGAACGCGAGACTGTTTCTCCCTACAAACGTCGTCGGGATGTCGCTCGATCTTGTTTTAGCATAGCCACGCCGTTTACGGCGTGTAGGCATAAGAAGAAATCGTTAGGGCGTTTTAACCCCTTAGCAGATCCGTCATCGCTGATCCGCTCCAACCTATCGGATAATCGTCCGGTTCGATGTCTTTGCTTCTGATTGCGAATATAGCCAACAACCCATTCAAGATCTTTCGTACCGAACGTAACTATCCCATAGCCACTTTGCCATTGGAGGGCCTTTCCAAACTCGTGGGAACTCGCTCCTTGATCTCGCCTATCCATCGGTCGATCTCGAACGGGGGATAGAATGAGCTTGCGAGATGAATGTGGTCCTGAATCCCACCGATTGCATGAAAATATACGTTCGGCATTTTCACAATACGGTCTTTGATGAAGGCCCATAACTCGGGTTCCAGCTTTGAATCGATGAACGGAAAATTATCCTTTGTGTGCCAGGTAATGTGGAAATTGATCTCGGCATGAGAACGATTAGACATAGTGTTAAGGGCGTTGAAACGCCCTCGGAATTTTACGGCAACATTGACCACGCCGTAAACGGCGTGGCTATGCGAAGCCGGTGGCGTAACAGCGCGCTCGTGCTTCGCACTCGTGCAGGCGGGGACGCCTGCGGCCCGGTGGATTCTATCCCGCGTCGGTTGCTCGGAGCATCTCCGGGCGGAGTTCACTCCCGATCCATTCGTCCCAATCTTTCAATGCTCGTTCAACCTGGATCATGTGTCGGTCGCGTTTCTTTCGGTACTTCTTGCGAAGCTCGGGCGGGAGCGGTTCGAGCAGGCCGAATGTGATATTGACCGGCTGGAAATTCTTCGTCTCGACGTTGGATACATAACGGCAAAGAGCTCCGATAGCGGACGTCTGCGGCGCCGTTATCATTTCCCGACCGTTCAAAACGCGGACGGCGTTGATCCCGGCCATCCAGCCGGTCGCGACCGATTCGACGTAGCCCTCGACGCCGGTGATCTGGCCGGCGAAAAAGAGATGCGGGTCGCGTTTGGTGGCCAGCGTTTCGTTCAAGATCTTTGGCGAGTTGATGAACGTGTTGCGGTGGATCTGGCCGTACTGCAGAAACTCGGCATTTTCCAAACCCGGTATCAGCCGAAGCACTCGTGCCTGCTCGCCATAGCGAAGGTGATTCTGGAACCCGACCATTCCGTAGGCATCGGCCATCAGGTTCTCCTGCCGAAGCTGGACGCAGGCGTATGGCTCCTCGCCGGTCTTTGGGTGACGCAGGCCTTTCGGCTTCATCGGGCCGAAACGGAGCGTCTCGGGGCCGCGGCGGGCGATCTCCTCGATCGGCAAGCAGCTTTCAAACCAATGTGTTTCTTCAAAGCGTTTCAGCGG
Organism: Acidobacteriota bacterium; assembly: GCA_019639135.1. Classification (GTDB taxonomy): domain Bacteria; phylum Acidobacteriota; class Blastocatellia; order Pyrinomonadales; family Pyrinomonadaceae; genus OLB17. Next base: position 84,238 of record JAHBSL010000003.1, on the reverse strand, counting down.
GACGGATTTGGCGGCGAGCAACTCTGAAATGAAAAGCTCGTATCGCTCGCGGTCCATCGGGCAATTGATGTAATCGGCGCCGCCTTTGTCGTATCTCGCCGCTTTCCACGCGATGGACATATCTATCGAATCGGCGGCGATGATCGGGGCGATCGCGTCGTAGAAATAGAGCTGATCGTCGCCGGTGAAGCGCATGATGTCGGCCGTCAGCGCATCGGAGGTCAGCGGGCCGGTGGCGATGATCGTCGGAGCGCGGACACTCTTGTCCGCATCGCCGGTTCCTCCGGCGAGATCGCCTTCATCTACTGACGACTCGTCGCTTTCATTACTCGTTCGCGTCGAAGCGACGCTCATGCGGACAGGAGTGTCCGCGCTCCCCGGGAGCGAGGTCACCTCTTCGCGGATGATCTCAATATTCGGATGGGCTTCGATGCGTTCGGTTATGTACTCGGCAAATTTGATGCGATCGACCGAGAGGGCCGCTCCGGCCGGGACGCGGGTCGCCGCCGCCGCTTCCATTACAAGCGAACCCCCGCGGCGAAGCTCTTCTTTCAAAAGGTAAGGAGCCGAGCCGGGTTCGTCCGTCTTGAGCGAATTCGAGCAGACGATCTCCGCCAGCTTGTCGGTCCTGTGGGCAGGCGTCTGCTGCACCGGCCGCATCTCAAAAAGCCGCACCCTCGCCCCAAGTTCCGCCGCCTGCCAAGCCGCCTCAACCCCCGCAAGCCCACCTCCGATCACATTTATTACGTTTCCCATCGGTATGTCGATATTTTCGCATTTTATCGACACATCCGCGAGATATGTCGATGGCATCGACATGTCAAGAAAATATGTCGATGTTTTGCGATTTCATCGACATATCATGTCTGGCGGGGCGGTTTTTTGGCGGTTTCGGTGCGGTTCGGCGATCCGGATCGGCTGAAACTATCTTTATAGTTCTGCGTAAATGATTTCAGCTTTATCTGACCAAAATCACGATACGTTCAGTTTGTAGGAGAATACGATGCACGTTTCCGAGCCCCTTAGACGCATTTTTGCCATATTTATCATTGCGCTGATGGCGATGCCGTTGCCGGCATTTGCCCAGGACGAAAAGAAGGAAGAGCCCAAGGCCGAAGAGAAAAAGGACGAGAAGAAAAAGGAAGATCCGCTTCCCCTGAAGCCTGCCCGGTCGGTCAAATTTACGACCAACGAGGGGACGTGGATGTCGCTGGACGTCTCGCCCGATGGCCGGACGATCGTCTTCGATATGCTCGGCGATATCTATACGATGCCGATCGAGGGCGGAACGGCAACCAAGATCCACGGCGGAATGTCGTTCGAGAGCCAGCCGAAATATTCGCCGGACGGCAAGATGATCGCGTTCCTGACTGACCGCAGCGGTTCGGAAAATCTTTGGGTGATGAAGGCCGACGGCACCGACCCGAAAGAGGTGACCAAAGGCCCGCGGGCGATGTACGTTTCGCCTTCGTGGAGCGAGGACGGCAATTACATCGTCGTTTCGAGGTCGGATCAATCGATAGGGGCGTTTCATCCCTATATGTATCACAAGGACGGCGGCTCGGGCGTTAGCGTAGGCCCGCCGCCACCGCCGCTGCCGGCTCCGGGACAACAAGGCCCGCCGCCGCAGCCGCCGCAGAACCGAATGGGCGCCGTTTTCTCGCCCGACGGGAAATATATCTACTACGCACAGCGGACCGGCCCGTTCAATTACAACGCGAGCTTCCCGATCTGGCAGATCTTCCGCTTTGACCGCGATACCGGCGAGGTTGCCCGGATGACCAACGCCCAGGGCTCGGCGATGCGGCCGGTGCTCTCGCCGGATGGCCGTTATCTTGTTTACGCAACGCGGTTCGAGACGCGAACCGCACTCCGCGTCCGCGATCTTGAGACCGGCCAGGAACGCTGGCTGATCGATAACGTTACCCGCGACGATCAGGAATCGCGTGCGACGCGCGACACCTATCCGGGCTATGACTTCATGCCCGATGGCCGCTCGCTGATCGTTCCGGTCAACGGCAAGGTCGCCCGAGTTGATTTTGCCACCGGTAAAGCGACCGATGTCCCTTTCACGGTTAATGTAGATATCGAGATCGGCCCGCGTGTGCACTTCCAGTACAAGGTCGATGAAAGCCCGACGGTCGAGGCGCGGCTGATCCGCTATCCGGCACTCTCGCCGGACGGCAAGCGGGTCGCATTTACGGCCTTCAGCAAGCTGTACGTGATGGATCTGCCTTCGGGAAGCCCACGTCGCGTGACGACCGCGACCGATGGCGAATTTATGCCGGCTTGGTCGCCGGACGGCCGTTCGTTGGCTTACGTTACGTGGTCTCGGCAGGGCGGGCAGATAATGTCCGTCTCGCCCGATGGCGGCACACCGCGGCAATTGACCAACAAGGCCGCGTTCTATTCTTACCCGGCCTATTCGCCTGATGGCAGCAAGATCGTCTTCATCACCGGAGCCATCGACGACCACCTCTTCGCAGATATTCGCGAGGGGCACGAATTTATGTCGCCGGAAGAAGCCGCTCTTCACGGCCACCACGGCGAACGCGAGGTTACGGGCGTCAGCGGTTCGACCGGGACGGACCTGAAATACATTCCGGCCTCGGGCGGGCAGGCGGTGCAGATCGCCCCGACGCAAGGCGGACGCTTTCCGCATTTTTCCGATGACCCCGAGCGCGTTTATTTGACGACGTTCATGGGGCTCGCTTCCATCCGGCTTGATGGCCAGGACCGCCGGATGCATATGCGCGTAACCGGCAAGGGAACTCCGCCGCAGCAGCCTTCGGCCGGTGCGATGCGAATCTCGCCGGACCGCAGCCGCGTTTTTGTAGAGCTGCAGGGCCGCCACTATATCGTCACGGTTCCGCGCTCCGGCCGCGATACTATCAACGTAAATCTCGCCGGGCCTTCGGCGAATGTGCCGTTCAAAAAGATGTCCACGCTCGGCGGCGACTATATCGATTGGTCGCGTGACGGCAAGTCGGTGACGTGGTCTTGGGGCACGAACTTCTATCGCCAGGGCGTCGATGCCGAAAAGCCGGAAACCACGGCCGTAAAGGTGACCGCGGCAAGGCCGAAGGCTTCCGGCACGGTCGTGCTCTCGGGTGCCCGCATCATCACGATGAAGGGCAACGAGGTGATCGAACGCGGTGACATCGTCGTTACGAACAACCGCATCGCCGCCGTCGGGCCGAAAGGCCGTGTCCAGATACCCGCCGGTGCTTGGACGATAGACGTAACGGGCAAGACGATCATCCCGGGCTTCGTCGATGTCCACGCCCATATGTGGCCGCCGCGTGACCTCCATCAGGATCAGGTCTGGCAGTATCTTGCCAATCTTGCCTATGGCGTTACGACGACCCGCGACCCGCAAAGCTCAACGACCGACGTTTATGCTTATGCCGACCTCGTCGAAAGCGGCGAGATACTCGGGCCGCGTGTTTATACGACCGGGCCGGGCGTTTTCTCAAGCGTCGGCATCGACAGCAAGGAGGCTGCGGATCTTTACATCAAGCGATACCGCGACGCCTATCAGACCGATACTCTCAAGCAATACGTCGTCGGCGACCGCAACGTCCGGCAGTGGGTGGCGATGGCCTGCTACGACAACAAGATCTCGCCGACCACCGAGGGAGCGCTCGACATGAAGCTCAACATCTCGCAGATGATCGACGGGTATTCGGGACACGAGCATTCGCTTCCGCTCCAGCCGATCTATAAGGACGTGATAGAGCTTGTTGCCCAAACGCAGACGTTCTACACGCCGACCATCCTCGTTGCATACGGCGGTCCGTGGGCGGAGAACTATTACTTCCAGAATACGGAAGTGCTCGGCAACAAGCGGCTGGCCCGATACATCCCGCGGGAGCTTTTGAACGGAATGCTCCGCCGCCGCAGCCAATGGTTCCGGCCGGAGGAGTACAGCTTCAAGCAGATCGCGGCCGATACGAATGCGGTCGTGAAGGCAGGCGGGCGTGCCGGCATCGGCGGCCACGGACAGCTTCAGGGGCTCGGTGTCCATTGGGAGATCTGGGCGATGCAGTCGGGCGGAATGTCAACGATGGACACGCTCCGCGTGGCGACGATCCACGGAGCAGAGGCCATCGGGCTCGAGCGCGACCTCGGTTCGCTCGAAACGGGCAAGATCGCCGACCTGATCGTGATGGACAAGAACCCGCTGACCGATATCCGCAACACCGATTCGATCAGCCACGTGATGAAGGGCGGCGAGCTTTACGAGGCCGAGACACTGAACCAGATCTGGCCGGCCCAAAAGCCGCTTCCGCCGCAATACTGGTGGAACACAGAGCCAAGGGACTAACGACCCTTCAGTAGCCCAAAAAACGAGGCCCGTTCAAATGAGCGGGCCTTTTCTCGGCCGCCGATGTTCAAGCACGGCCGGAAACTAAAGGTGACAGCCGGGACTATGGGCCAAATGAAACGGTTCCGCGAGTCCGGTCGCGAAAGATAGCTGCCATCCGAACGCAGTTTTCGAAAACCTTTGCGGTCACGATCCCGCTCTCGGGCGGATCGATCTCGGTCAATGCCGAGGCTCGACCGGCCTTGATGAGCCACGCCGCCGAGGCGGCCTTGTTGATGTTGTAGGTCGGCATCCACTCTTCGTCCTCGGGTGCGAGCCCGTCGCTGTCAGCAATGGCAGCTTCAGCGAGCAGATCGCCGATCTCGGTTTCGGTCAGCACGGGCTCGGTGTCCCAGGCGGCGAGCAGTTTTAATTTCTCAAGCGGTGTCATAGTTTTTCTCCGTTGAAGAAATGGCGGGAAGTTCTCTTGTTGCACTTCCCGCCGCAGGCTTTACTCCTTGTTTGCGATCAGCATTGCGACTGCCGTTGGCCTTACGGCCTTGGCGCCGTAAACGTGCAAGCCCTTGACCGCATCGCCGAACCGCGACTCCGGCTTGTAAGCCTGAAGGTCGAGGATTTGCTCAACGTAGCTCGTCGCCACCGAGTGGCCGGCGATGATCTTATATTGCTCACCGGCCGTGTTCGGGACGTTGTTCGATTTCAGAATGGTAAAGCCCGCCGCCTCGCCGACCTGCCCGTTTGCCAGGCTGCGGTCCGAACGGAGCGTGCCGGCCGCGACAAAGCGGTCGTCCTTGAGCAGCATTCCGTGAAACCACGCCGGGACGACGACGAAGCGGCTCTCGATCGGCGCGTTCGCCTCGTCGAGCAGAACGCCGAGATCGACAAGATACTCGTACGCCGTCTCGGGCGTCGGAACCTCGGGCGTTGCGAGCGTGCCGAGCGTGTTGCCGACCGGCACGGCCGCTTCCATCACACCCGCCAGGTACGAATCCGCCGCATCGCGGAGCGACCACGCCGAACGCCGCATCGCCTCCTCGAGCACGTTGGCGTTCTGCTGCGCCCGGTCGATCGAATCGACGTAGAAGTTGAAATACTTCGCTTGGTCGATCGAGAGCGTCTGCTCGGAATCGGTCAGCGTTTCAGGCGGATCGATGTCCGTATTCTTTTCGTAATCGCCGATCGAGACATTGCCGATCGATGCGATCTTGACCGCCGAGTCCGCCTCGCGGATCTCGCCCTCATAGTCGCGGTTGGCGACATTCGCTTGCCCGTAAACAAGCGTCTTTTCCAGTGCCGTGAGCAGCCGCGCCGCCCAAACCGTAGGGATAAAATTCAAAGCCATAGTGTTTTCCTTTTCTGTCTAGTTCATCTTGTGAGAGCCGAGCGGACCTCGGCCCAGTCAAGCCAATTGATCTCGGCCGGCGACATCCGGGCGAGAGCTTCGGCGGTGAGTGTTTGAGCGGCGGGAGCGGAGGTTCCGCTGCCGGCATCGATGTGTCCGGCGGGCGGAGCCTGCTCGAACTGCTCGGGAAAATCGCGCCGGAGCCGGGCGATAAGATCGCCAAGATTCGCCGGGCGGCCTTCATCGTCAAACTCGATCTCCGGGCGGACCGCGCCGAAGAGCAGCTCGGGTGAGCGTGCCCCGGCTTGCGAAAGTTCAGCGGCCATCGCCTCGCGCGCTTCGCGGAGCCGAGCCGCCGTCCTGAGTTCCTCATTCTCTTGCCGGAGCCTTTCAAGCTCGGCAGCCGTTTCGTCTGTGTTGTGTGGTTCGTCGTTCATACAGCCCGGAGCTTAGCGAAAGCTCGGGCCGGCGTGAACGGGAATCCGTGAGCCGCGAAAGATATGGATGATCTGGATGAATTGGATGATATGGATGGCCGCTAGAGATCGGCCGCCCACCTCCAGAAGCTATCCTCATAAACCAGCCATCCGATCCGCGTCGGCGAGGTGCCGGGAGTCTCAAAGGTTCCGTCCTCGCACATCTCGATAAGCGTCGTCCGCGAGGGCGGCGGGACGACGATCCGGTGTTTGCGGATCAGCCGTTCGACCTCGCCGAGCCGAAGTTTTGTCCGGATGCGGGTGTTCTTGCTATCGTGCGAGTGTTTCATTACGTTTGCACCGTTACCTTCCATATCTTTCATATCATCCAGATCATCCATTTCATTTTTCTTGTCCATTTCTTTCATTCCTCCCACCTTATAGTTCGCTTTGCAGGCGTTCTGCCGTAGTCTGCATATGGCCGGGCGATATGTAAGCGGCGATCGGAAATCACAAAAAGCACATCGTCCAATATCGTCCGACCGTTTTACATTATCAAACGAATGATGCAAATGCAAGAGAATATTTCACAGATGAGACACGGCGGATTTAGCTCTTCTGATATCGCAACGGCCGCGGCGATCGTCCGCGTGTTTGAGACGGGCACGCCGCTTGGGAACTACAGCGAGGTTGCCGTGCTCAATGACGGAGCTGGAATTTCATACGGCATTTCGCAGTTCACGCACCGTGCCGGCTCGCTGGCCGAGGTCGTTTCGCGATACCTCGCGAGCGATGCCGCGGCCGGGCGAGATGTGCTTGCCGCGCGGCTGCCGATGCTTCGGGATCGCTCGGCAGCGGCCATCGCAAAGCTCGCAGTGGACCGCGATCTTCGGCGGGCACTCGCCGCGGCGGGGCACACCCGCGAGATGCGCGAGGTGCAGGAGGCGGTCGCATTTGAGCGGTATATGCTCCCGGCGGTCCGGGCCTGCGAGGGCTCGGGCTTTCGGCTGCCGCTATCGCTGGCCGTCGTTTACGACTCGATGACGCACGGCTCGTATAACAAGATCCGCGACCGCGTGCGAGTTGCCGCGACGGGCACGGGCAATTTTGAAAAACGCTGGATAACGGCTTACGTCCGCGAACGCGATGCCTGGCTCGGCTCGATCCCGCGGCTGCGCTCAACGCGTTACCGAACGCGCTTCTTCCTTGAACGGATCGCGACCGGGCGTTGGGGTCTTGAGCTTCCGATCAACGTCCACGGAGCGCTTATCACAAACGAAATTCTTGGCATCTCGCCGGTCGATTCCGGCAAGAGCCGAACGGCGGCCGGGCCGAACCACCCGCCTCAATCAAAGCAGAACGACGCACCCCAAACACCCTCCACACAACCCGCCGAAAACCCTCAGGCCCGGCCGCCTGTTTCGGCGAATGAGGTGCTCGGCAGCGTTGAGCGGGGCTTTGAACGTGCGGCGGAAAGTTTTGACCGGGTCGAGCGCATCGGGCTCGGAACGGCGAACCGCACCGACCGGGCAAAGTCGCTTTGGGCAACGGTCGCGGGGACGCTTTGGCAAACGCTCTGGGCGGCGGTCGGCTTTCTCGCCGGATTGCCCCGAGAGGTCTGGCTGGTCGTGGCGGTCATCGCCGCGGTGTTGACGCTCGCCTATCTTTACCGCCAGATCACACTTGGGCGGCTACGGGAACAAAAGGAGACGATATGAACGATCTGAAGAATATTTTGCTTGCATATTTTGCCGCGGCGACGTCGGTCTTTGCCGCCATCGAGACGCGGACGCTTGTCACGATCATCTCGGCGGTCGTCCTGCCGATCGTCTTCTTCGCGATCGGAAAGGCGATCGACGTTGGGCTGCAGATATATCTGCATCGGCGCAAGTTCGCGAGTACCCGAGTTGCAGAGTTGCAGAGAAGTGAAAGCTGCACGAGCGAAGAATGAGCGAAAGCCGCTTACGGCTTACAGCTAATCGCTAATGGCTCATTAACAAAAACACCAATGACAAAAACACACATTTACATCGCGGCGGGTTTGCTTGCGGCGGCGGTATTGGCGGCGGCGATCTCATCGGCCGTTACGAGCCAACGGATCACTCGGCTTGAGCGGGTGGCGGACGCGGCAATTCTGAAAGCCAACGACCAGGCCCGGCGGGCAGCGGAACTGGAAAAGGAGACCTATGTTTACAAAGAAAAGATCACATACCTTGAGGCCCGGCTCGGCGAGCTTGACGCTCGTGCCGATCGGCAGACGGCCGAACTTGAACGGCTTTCTGCTGATACCGATTCTGCTCGGCGTGCTCTTCGCCGGCACCGCGGCGGGGCAAGCGAACGCTGACGCGCTTCGCGAGGAGATTCGCCTCGCCGATCGGCTGATCGCTGCGCTTGAGAGCGAGAATGCCGCACTTCGCCTCCGGCTCGAAACGGAAAAAGCGGCGAACGCAACGCTCCGCGAACTGAACGAAACACGCCGTGCCGAGGCGAACGCGCTACGCGAGGCCCTTGCGGCAAAGAACGAAGCCATTGCCGCAAAAGACGCCGCACTTGCCGCGCAGCAAAAGCTTATCGCCGAACTCAAGAAGCGGCGAACGTCGCTCTGGAAGCGGCTTGGCGATATCGCGGTCGGGGTCGCTCTCGGCGCCATTTTCAGATGAGACGAGCGTGCGGGAAACGAACGACGAAAACCCGAGGCCCGAAGAGCGGCCGTTCGACGAATGGCTGCGCGAGGCCGAGGGCCACTGGACCTGGGACTGGCCGCACCAGCTTCGCATCTACGAAAAGCTACAAATGATGACCGAGGGAAAAGCAAAACGCCTGATGATCTTTATGCCGCCGCGGCACTCGAAGTCGGAAACCGTCACGGTCCGCTATGCGGCATGGCGGCTGCTTCGCGAGCCCGGGATGCGGGTCATTCTCGGCTGCTACAACCAGCGGTTGGCGAACCGCTTTTCGCGAAAGATCCGGAGCCTGGTCGAGCGGCGGGTCGGGCTTTCACCGGCACGAAAGGCGGCCGATGAATGGGAAACGAGGGCCGGCGGCGGGCTGTGCGCGGTCGGGGTCGGGGCGGGCGTTACGGGCTACGGTGCGGAGCTGATCGTCATCGACGACCCGGTAAAGAACCGTGCCGAGGCCGAGAGTACCGCCTACCGCGAGCGGACGTGGGATTGGTTCAACGACGACATCTACACGCGGCTCGAGCCCGGTGCCTCGATCGTGCTGATCCAGACCCGATGGCACGAGGACGACCTCGCTGGTCGCCTGCTTGCGGAGGCGGCCGAGGGCGGCGAGGAGTGGGAAGTGCTTTCGCTGCCGGCGATCGCCGAGGACGATACGGCCGATTGGCGCGATGCGGGCGAGGCACTTTGCCCAGAACGCTACGACCGCGAAGCTTTTGACCGCATCAGGAAAAAGATCGGGAGCTATGCCTTCGCTTCGCTTTACCAACAGCGGCCGGTGCCGCGGGACGGCGGGCTCTTCAAGCGGGCGTGGTTCACCCAGATCATCGAAAAAGCTCCGGAAGGGCTTCGCTGGTGCCGGGCATATGACCTGGCGATCTCGACCAAGACCTCGGCGGACTACACGGCCTCATTCCGGTGCGCGGTCGATCGGGAAGACAACATCTACATCGCCGATGGATTTCGCGGCCGGATCGATTACCCCGAGCAGCAGCGATACGTAACGGGACGCTTCAAGGAAGAGCCCGGTTCGCTGCACGTGATCGAAGAGGCGATGCACGGCCGGGCATTTGTCCAGTCGCTCCGCCGCGAGGCGCTTCGCAAGGGCATCGCGCTCCGCTCGGAACGCGTTGACCGCGACAAGTTCACACGGGCGCTCGTTTGGGCGGCACTCGCCGAGGCGAGGAAAGTTTTCCTCGTCCGCGGGGCGTGGATAGACGGCTTTATCGAAGAAGCGGTCGCCTTTCCGGGCGGGAAGCACGACGACCAGATCGACGCCGTCTCGCTGGCGGTGCAGACGCTGACCTTTGCCAAGAGCGGCAGGTCGCACGGATTTTGACATTGATGCCGGAACACACGGCCGGGAGAGAAAACTATGAACGAACACATTGAAGAAGCGATCAACGAATTCAGGCGCGAGGGCCGGCGATACGCCAAGACCGAGCGCTACTACCGCGGCGACCACGATCTCGCCTTTGCGACCGAAAAGTTTGCCAACACCTTCGGCTCGCTCTTTCGCGAATTTGCGATGAACCTGTGCCCGGCGGTCTGCGATGCGGTCCGCGACCGGTTACGCGTTGCGGGTTTTGCCGGCGAGGCGGCCGAAGCGGCCGAGGCCATCTGGCGGCGGACGCGGATGCCGATCCGCTCGGGCGAGGTGCACCGCGAGGTGCTTGTGAATGGCGACGCCTATGTCATCGTTTGGCCGGACGAAGCAGGCCGGGCGGCGATCTACCCGCAACGGGCGGCGAACTGCACGGCCATCTATGACGAAGAGCATCCGGGCCGCGTGCTCCGGGCGGCAAAGCACTGGCGAACGGTCGATGGGCGAACGCGGCTTAACCTTTTATATCCCGACCGTATCGAGCGTTTCATAACGGCAAAGGCCGGTGAGGCGGCACTCCCCGAGGCTCGCGAGTTCGTGCCATTCATGGAAGCGGGCGGACGGATGGCGAACCCTTTCGGCACGGTGCCGGTCTTTCACTTTGCCAATAATGCCGATATCGGTGCACGCGGAAGGTCGGAACTTGAGGCGGCGATACCGGTGCAGGACGGGCTCAACAAGGCGGTGCTCGATATGCTGGTCGCGATGGAATTTTCGGCCTATCGGCAGCGGTGGGCGGCGGGGATCGAGATCGAATACGACAACGAGGGCAATGCTGTCGCTCCGTTCAAGGCGGGCGTAGATCACCTTTGGGTGACGGAGAACCCGAACGCGCGGTTCGGCGATTTTGAGACGGCGGGGCTGGATCAATTTATCAAGGTAAAGGACAGCTTTCGCATCGATGTTTCCTCGGTGACCGGCACGCCGATGTATTACCTGATGCCGCACACCCGCGGCTTCCCGAGCGGCGATGCGCTCCGGCGGTCCGAGTCGCGGCTCGCGGCAAAGGTCCGCGACCGGCAAGCCGCCTTCGGCCACACATGGGCCGAGGCAATGGCATTCGCCCTCCGCATCGAAGGCCGCACGGCCGAACTCGAAACGCGGTGGGAGCCGGTTGATGTGTAGGGGCTCTAATTAAGAAGGGCCTGGCGATTTGCTTGACAACTCGGACGCGATGTCCACAAGGATTCGCCATGGGCCGGCAGGCAATTCCTGTTAGTTTTATGGGAGATCAGCGATCTCTTTGGTTCTTAATTAACGTTTACTGCTTATGCAACGACAACAGCGGAGAAGCGAGTTTCGAAGATGGACACGTGGTGTCCTTCGAAGAAAATGGTTGAAATCAATGTTGTCTTTGCGGTATGTTACTAGTGTTGGCTTGCTTCGACCTCCCGCAACCTCCGGTCAAGCAAAAACTCAACTCATAACAAAGCAGTCACCCAAATACTTTCACAAATTTTGGAGGAAAACCAATAAATGAATTCTTCGAACTCCCGGCGAAGACCGCTCTCACTTGGCAGAAAGCTTACGAATTTTACAAGGCGAGGTCACGGCCCTTTCTCAAAAGGTATGATCGTGACACTCGTTTTTTCGTTTGTCCTATCAGTAACTTTTCTGCCCAAGCGGTCCTACGCTTCCACAATGATCAATATCACTGGACCAACTGGCAGCGGGCGTTTTGGTACGTCGGTTGTCGCTCTGCCAAATGGCAATTTTGTCGTAACAGATCCGCTTTTCGATAATGGCCCGATCCAAGATGTCGGTGCTGTTTATCTTTATGACGGAACTACATTGAATTTGATCTCCACTCTGACCGGGAGTTCCACAAGCGATCAAGTGGGCAGCGGAACCATTACGGTCCTGCCTAACGGAAATTTTCTGGTACCTAGCTCCTTCTGGGACAATGGCGGAGCTTCCGACGCCGGAGCGGTAACGCTCGTTGATGGAACGACGGGTCTTAATGGTGTAGTTTCGGCTTCGAACTCGCTTGTCGGAACGACAAGTTCCGATCTTGTAGGATCCGGCGGTGTGGCGGTTCTGACGAATGGGAACTATGTAGTCAGAAGCCCAAACTGGGACAACGGCGCGATCTTTAACGCCGGGGCCGTCACCTGGGGTAATGGCACGTCAGGAGTAACGGGGACGGTTTCGGCATCGAACTCGCTTGTCGGAACGACAGACTCTGATCAGGTAGGATCCAATAGCGTGACTGCGTTGACGAACGGGAACTATGTCGTCAGTAGCCCGAACTGGGACAACGGCGCGATATTTAACGCCGGGGCAGTCACATGGGGAAATGGTACGACGGGGATAGCCGGGTCGGTCTCGGCTTCGAATTCGCTGGTCGGAACGACAGATTCTGATCAGGTAGGTTCCATTGGTGTGACGGCGTTGACAAATGGGAACTACGTGGTCAAGAGCCCCATTTGGGACAACGGTGCGATCCCCAATGCCGGTGCAGCGACTTGGGGCAATGGTGCGACGGGAATAACCGGGCCGGTTTCGGCTTCGAATTCGCTGGTCGGTACATTCACGAGCGATCTCATAGGAAACAGCGGTGTTACCGAGCTGACAAATGGCAACTACGTGGTCTCGAGCGCTGAATGGGACAATGGGGCGATCGCAGATGTGGGCGCGGTAACGTGGGCCAATGGTGCGACCGGAATAAGCGGAGCGGTTACGACAGCGAACTCATTGTACGGAACAACCGCATCTGATCGCGTCGGGAGTGGCTCCGCGACGGCATTGACCAACGGAAACTATGTTGTCAGAAGCAGCAGTTGGGATAACGGCACACTAACGGATGCCGGCGCCGTTACTTGGGCAAATGGCGCGACCGGACTTATCGGCCCGGTTTCGGCATCTAACTCATTGATCGGGACCTCGGTGAACGACAACATCGGCATATATTTGACTGCCTTGACAAACGGGAACTATGTCACCAATAGCCCCAATTGGGACAATGGTGCGGTTATTAATGCCGGGGCCGTCACCTGGGCAGACGGTACGACCGGAATAACCGGGCCGGTTTCGGCTTCGAATTCGCTGGTCGGAACAACGGCAAATGACAATGTCGGAAACTCGTTGGTCACGGCGCTGACGAATGGGAACTATGTCGTCAGAAGCCAGAATTGGGACAACGGCTCGGTAATTAATGCCGGGGCCGTCACTTGGGGGAATGGTACTACCGGGATCACCGGGCCGGTTACGGCTTCAAACTCGCTGGTCGGAACAACGGCATCCGATCTGGTCGGGTCCTCCGGCGTGATGGCACTTACAAATGGGAATTATGTCGTTAGAAGTTCCAATTGGGATAATGGTGCGGTCGTTAATGCCGGGGCGGTAACCTGGGCCGATGGTTCGACAGGCGCGGCCGGGCCGGTGACAGCTTCAAATTCCTTATACGGAACAACGACGAACGATTTTGTAGGAAATAACTCGATTGCGGCTTTGACGAACGGGCACTATGTCGTAAGAAGCTCCAGTAGGGACAACGGTGCGATAGTTGATGCCGGGGCCGTCACATGGGGCAATGGTCTAGGCGGAACGGTCGGCCCGGTCGATGCGAGCAATAGTGTTATTGGCAATGTGGCGAGTCAAGGCACAACGCTCGTATTTGTCGGGCATTCGGCGAGTTCGCGGATCTTTGTAGGAAAGCGCTTTGAGAACTTGGTGACCGTTTTCGACCCGTTCGCCCCATCTTCGGCGGGAGTTGAGGTATCGGGTCGGGTAGTATCTCTGGAGGGAGCCGGAATTGGCCAGGCGGCGGTCGTGATGACGGATTCACAAGGCAACCTTCGGCAGACGATCACGAGTTCCTTCGGCTACTACTCGTTCGAGGGCGTTGCGGCGGGCGAGACTTACATCATCGGCGTCCGGTCAAAGGCGTTTCAGTTCGAGCCGCGCGTCCTTGAGGTGACGGAAGGCGTTAGCGGTGTCGATTTTATCGCCGCACCCGGCAGCGAGGGCGGTCGGCGATAGCTGCAACCAAGCCTTACTCCAAACCGGGCCATGCAATACAATGCACGGCCCGGTCTTATTGTTTGGAGATATCAGTATCTGCGGCTCAGGCGGCGGTTAGGAATTGGTAATCGGCGTCGGTGATGCCGGCGATGGCCTTGTTGATCTGTTCCCAGGTGAGCCACATCTCGGTGCCGCGATGCATCGGCTCGGGGTCATTGATCAGGACTCCGGTATCGGCAACGCCGAAGATGACGACGACGTGGCCGTGGTTGTGGCCGCCCCAGTTTTTGCGAAGGCCGGTCCAGATGGGGCCGTGGGTCGGCAAAAAGCTATTGAGCCCGGCGAGCGACATATCGACCTTAGAGTGGGTCTTCATATTGAACGTCTTGGCGAGAATGCCGTTATGCCCGGCCCACCAATCGCCGTTGTTATCATAGCGGGCCTTAAAGCCCGCGTCCGACATCGGATCCTTCATCGAGCCCTTTCCGGTCGCCTTCGACCATGAATAGACCATCTGTGCCGACTTCATCCAGCAAACCCCATCGGTCGGCTGCGCCAAAAGCGGCACATTCTGCAAACGAGTTATAGACATTGTTAACGGTTCCTAAACTAATGTGATCAAACTACTGCAAAACCTCGACGAAGTTTTACGAGATATTTGCAGAATTGTTCGCAGGAAAATTCGGACTAGGAGGCAGGACTTTCTTAATCGAATTCCGGCGGCGGCGGTGGGGTTTCAATTAATATCGGATCCGGTAACACTCCGAAAAACCGTTTGGACCTATCGAAGAAAAATAGAGCTATTCCCAAAGCAACAAATAACAATGAAAACAACGCGAAAACCGTTAACAAGGCAAACCGAATGTCCTCTTCGATCGGATACGCGATCGCGTTCAAGAGAAAAGAAAGCGGAGCAAACAAAAGCACGATTGCACCGAGAACTCGACCCCAGTTCTTTTTTAGACGAATGCCGATTCCGGCTGCTAACGAAAGTACGGATTCGAGAGCGAAATAAAAGAGAACGACGCTCACAATCGAAAACAAACGACCGCTGGATAGCTGGGTAAGGAGTTCCGGATCGTACAACAGATCGAAAGGCACCAGAAAGATACCGAGAACGCCGCCGACGAGAAGCACGTACATCGCGACTGTTACATATCCAGGCCTTTGCATAGTGGAATCGAAGTTTCGTGCGGGTCGAGACGACCGCCGAAGACATTGCCGCATTATAGCGCTATGAGCCATATTCTGGCGGCGGCATAGCCGCGTTCATTCAGGCCGGCTTTCGGAAAAGTAGAACTTTTCCGCAAATAGAGCGGCAAAGCCACGAGAAGAGCTTGGTTTGTTTGTCTTGGCAATCGATTTCGGGTCAGTCAAATTCCGGCGGCGGTGGAGGGGAGGTGACGGCACCATCATCGTCAAGACACGACGTGAAGAACGACTTCACCTTCGGACTGAACAATAAAAGAATGCAGGCTAGAAGAGGAGCAACCAACAGCAAAAGCAAGGAGGTCGCGTCCTCAAGTAATAGCATCGGGTCGTCGAGAACAAAATAGAAGGGGCTTTCGTCTTCGCCTGCCGTCAACGTGAAGTAAGATACAAGAGCAAAAAAGCCTCCAAGTAAGAGAATGCTCAGCCATCTGGCTACTCGCACTCTAAAACATAATCCTAGAAAAGTGATGAACGGCGAAAAGATTATGAGCCACCCAACCGCGAGCCGAAACACCCACGATGGATTTTCGACGAAGTCAGAAAAAGCAATGGGTTCATTTTCGGGTTCCATCCAAACGCTGACCGCCGTGTACACGAACATACCGAAAAGCCCGAGGAGAAGGAACTGCGAAAGCCAGATCGCAAAGGGGCGTTTGGTTTTCTTCGCAGCTGCCATTGTCATTCAAAAATATCCTTGAACATTTCGATCAGTCAAAATTTGGTATCATCTTTTACAGAAAACTCTAGTATTGTGTCAGAAAACTATGGTATATTTTCTGACAGACACACGAGCAACATATGTCTTCAAGTATCCAAAATACAATGCTTTACCGAATCCGTGGCAAGGGGAGAGGTTGGGCGTTTTCCGCCAGGCACTTTTTGGATCTTGGCGGTCGTGACGCGATCGATAAATCCTTAAGCCGCCTCGCCCGGAAAGGGGCGATCCGCCGCGTTGGCAGTGGGATCTACGATTACCCGAAGATCAGCCCGGAACTTGGCGTACTTAGCCCCTCAATAGACGGGGTAGCGAAGGAGATCGCGAGTAAGAATAATAGCAGGCTCAAGATCACGGGTGCTCAGGCCGCGAATGCATTGGGCCTTTCGACGCAAGTGCCCGCACGGATCGTGTATTTGACGGACGGGCCATCGCGGCAGCTAAAGATCGGCAACCAGACCATAATCTTGAAACATGCTTCACCGAAGACAATGGCAACGGCCGACAAAGGAAGCGGGACCGTGATCCAAGCTCTTCGATATATCGGGAAGGATAACGTCACTCCAGATCATATCGGCAAGATCAAAAACTCTCTTAGCGACTTCGACAAAAGGGAGCTGCGCAATGATATCAACACCGCACCGGAATGGATGAAGCCAATGATCATGAAGATCGTTGAATAGCTATGGATCAGATCGCGTCACGTTCAAAAGAGGATCGATTTTCCATATTTAGCGAATCTGCAAATCGCAGAGGCGTGCTCCCGCAGATAATCGAAAAAGATTTCTGGGTATGTTGGACGTTAGACAAATTATTCGCCTTGCCAGAGGTTTCACCGCATTTAATATTCAAAGGTGGAACTTCGCTATCCAAGGTGTATGGCGTGATCGCACGATTCTCAGAAGATATCGATGTATCGATAAACCGCAAATATTTGGGGTTCGAGGGCGACGCCGATCCGCTCAATATCTCTGGAACAAATAAGCGGAAAAATGCCGTCGAAGGAATAAAGGAACCGTGCCGGACAAAAGTGCAAGGCCCTCTCCTAACACAATTGCATGACTTATTTTCGCAAGGCCTTGTCGGAGAAGAATGGAGCTTGGAAATCGATGACTCGGACAAAGATGGTCAGACCCTTCTTTTTTCATTTCCGCAGACATCTGAGTCCGATGCGGGAAAAGCGTTGCGATATGTAAAGCCGCTGATAAGGATCGAGCTTGGAGCACGAGCCGAACACCAACCGTTCGAGGTACGAACGATCCGTCCGTATGCCGCCGAAGACTTCCCCAAATTATTCTCAAACCCTGAATGCGAGATAAAGGTCCTCGCTGCCGAACGCACTTTCTGGGAGAAGGCGACGATATTGCACGACCAGCATCACAGGTCCGCAGACGACAAGACGGCCGAAAGGATATCGCGTCACTACTACGACCTTTATATGCTGGCACAGACGCCGATCGCCGAGCGAGCGCTAAACGACCGTGCACTTCTCGAGAACGTTGTCGAGAATAAGAAGGTATTCTTTACTCGCTCTGCCGCCCGATACGATGAGGCTTTGACCGGACACCTTCGGCTGGTTCCGAAGCCCGAACGAATGGCAGCCCTCAATGCCGATTACAGCAAAATGGATGAGATGTTCTTTTCAACACCGCCACCAATGAAAGAAATTCTTGATCTGCTCGCCGAACTCGAAGAGCGGATCAATTCAGAGTTCAAGTAAGCGTTTTACGTGACGCGACGATCTATCGCCCCCAGGTTTATCGCAAACCACATTCCGGCAAAAGGCACACATAATTCTGTAGTCCGTAATCCGGAAGCGTTTCGCTTTGTGATGAGCGGGGGTTTTTAATATGATTCAAGACGAACCCGCGGACTTTAGAATCATCAAAGAAAATACTATGAGACGATCCTTTTTGCTTGCGGCAGTTTTGTTTGTTTTGGTTGGGGCGGCGGCGGCACAGGACAAGCTGCTTACGCTTGACGCGATCTTTGGGCCGGACCCGGCGGTGCAGGTCCAGTTCAGCGGAACGCCGAGCTTTTTGCAGTGGTCGCAGGACGGGCGTTCGTTCAAGCGAGTTGAGGGCGGGCGGCTGGTCCGCGTTGACGCGCTGACGGGCGAGGCTCGGCCTTACTTTGACACTCAGCGTTTCGTTTCGGCGCTCGCGACCGTTGCCGGCATCGGCGCCCGCGACGCCGACCGGATAGCCAATTCGCCGGGCCTGCTCTTCAACAAGGGCGAGACGGCGATCCTGCTCAACCACAACAACGACCTCTGGCACTACGACATCGCCGCCGGCATGCTCAAGCGGCTGACCAGCAATGCCGACGAGGAGATGGAAGCGGACTTCAGCCCTGACGGGCGAATGGTCAGCTTTGTCCGCAAGAACGATCTGTACGTCGTCGATATCGCCAAGGGCGGCGAGAAGCGGCTGACCCGCGATGGCTCCGAACGGGTGCACAATGGCTATCTCGTTTGGGTCTATGAAGAAGAGCTTTACGGCCGAGGCCAGAACCGCGGCTATTGGTGGTCGCCGGATTCGAAGATGATCGCATTTCTCCGGCTTGACGATTCGCCGCTGCCGGAGTTCGTGCTTTCAAATGAGCTGACGAACGACCCGGTGCTTGAGAAGACACGCTACCCGAAACCCGGCGACCCGAACCCGCTCGTCCGGCTCGGCATTGCCGATGTGACGCGGTCAACCATCGTCCCGCCGGTCGGGCGCGTTCCCGGCGTAGGGCGGCGGCTGCCCGCTGGAGTTCAGCGGCTCGGCGATGCGGTCAAATTTGCAGACCTCGGCCGCTATAAGCCGGAAGACGTGCTGATCGGCCGCGTCGCCTGGACGCCGGACGCGAAGCAGGTGCTCTTTCAGGCACTGAACCGCGAGCAAACGTTCCTTGACGTAAACGCGGCGACGCCCGACGGCAAGACGAAGAAGCTCTTTACCGAGACGACCGCCGCCTGGGTCGAGGTTTACGACAACCCGGAATTTCTGCCCGACGGCACGTCCATTTATCAATCTGCCCGCAATGGCTGGCGGCATCTTTATCATTACGACGCGAACGGTTCGCTCATCCGCCAGCTCACCGACGGCCGCTGGGAGATCCGCAATTTTTACGGCGTTGACCCCGAAGGCCGCTATGCTTATTTCTCGGCAACGCGCGACAGCCACATCGCCGTCAACGTTTATCGCGTGCCGATCGCCGGCGGCGACATCGAGCGCCTGACCCAAGGCGAGGGCACGCATGCAGCTTCTTTCAACCGCACGTTTACTCACTTTGTCCATACCTGGAGCGACGTAAACACACCGTCGCAGCAGCGGCTATTCCGCTCGGATGGCCGGCTAGAACGCGTCATCAACGAGAACCGCGTCCCGGCGCTTGCCGAGTATAAACTTGGGCAGCCGGAGTTTCTGAAGGTAAAGACCCGCGACGGCTTTGAGATGGAAGCGATGATGATCCGCCCGCCGGATTTTGACCCGAACAAGAAGTATCCCGTTCTGCAATATACCTACGCCGGGCCGCATGCCCCGCAGGTGCGCGACGGCTGGGGCGGCAACCGCTATATGTGGCACCAGATGCTTGCCCAAAAGGGTTACATCATCTGGATCTGCGACAACCGCACCGCAAGCGGCAAGGGCGAGGAATCGACCTGGCCGGTCTATAAACAGATGGGCACGCTCGAGCTTCGCGACATCGAGGACGGCGTTAATTATCTAAAGTCGCTGCCCTATGTTGACGGCGACCGCATCGGCATCTGGGGCTGGAGCTACGGCGGATTTATGACGAGCTATGCGATGACGAACAGCAAGCTCTTCCGGGCGGGCATCGCGGGCGGATCGGTGACGGACTGGCGGCTTTACGACTCGATATACACCGAGCGGTATATGCTGACCCCGCAGAACAATCGCGAGGGCTACGAAAAGACGTCGGTCCTCCGCTCGGCAAAGGACCTCCACGGCCGGATACTACTGATCCACGGCATCATGGACAACAACGTCCATATGCAGAACACCATTCAACTCGTCAACGAACTGCAGAAACACAACAAGCAGTTCGATCTGATGCTCTACCCCGGCCAACGCCACGGCATCGCCAACCGAGCCCAAGTCCGCCACTGGTACGAGATGATGACGAACTTTATCGTAAATAACCTGTAGTTCGCGATTCGGACGCAAAAAGGAGGCTGTCTGAAAAGGCGGCCTTTTTCGTTTAATGCGGGGCAGGCAATGGTCGAACCGGCAAAATCTGCAACAAAAAGCTGTTAATGAGCGGTTTATTGACGTCGCGGAACCATTCCGCCACGTCCGCAAACCATTCCGCCAAGCCGTCAAACCATTCCGCCACGTCCGCAAACCGTTCCGCCAAGCCGTCAAACCATTCCGCCACGTCCGCAAACCGTTCCGCCAAGCCGTCAAACCATTCTGCCACGTCCGCAAACCGTTCCGCCACGTCGTCAAACCATTCCGCCACGTCCGCAAACCATTCCGCCACGTCCGCAAACCGTTTTGAGACGCCATGTTTTCTATTTATTGCCGGTCCATTACTGAGCGAGCATGGTATTGACGGCCTTCGCGAGTTCGAAACGAGTCAGCGGCTTTCCGGCTGAGAACTTCGTGCCATCGAGCATCAGAAACCCATTCTGCAGGGCGACGGCAACGTGTCCGCGCCATGCCAATGGGATGGTTGCGGCATCGGTCACCCCGAGCGGAAGAGTGGCGGTTGCGGCCTGCGATTCAAGCCCGGCTGCTTTTACGAACGCAACGGCGGCGACGAGCCGTCTCGTCGGTTCGTTCGGCCGAAAATGCGTATCGGCGTCAAAGATCATTCGGCCTGCGGGACCTGCCTGAACGCTTTCGACCCAGCCGCGGGACGCCTTGTCGCGAACGTCAGCGTAAATTGCATTTGCCGCTACATACTGCGGCACAAGCCCCGCGCGGACCAGCGATTCGGCAAGTTCGGATCGTGTTGCCGCGAACGTCGGCCGGAATGACCTGCCAAGCGGGAGCACGGTGGACTGTGCCAGGCTCCGCTCGACCTCTGCCAACATCTCGGGCGTCATTGCCGCAAGATCGGTCAGCTCCGGATACTCGATCTGCGTTACCTCGACCAGGCCATAAACATTTTGAGGCGTGCCGATACCGGCGGTGTGGAACACGTGCATCTGGTAACGGCCAGAGGCAGGCCGCCTGAGAACGACCCGCTCGCGGCGGCCGAGCAGGCCGAAAAGATTCGCGCCGTTGGAAATACCCGCGTTCGCACCATTGGGGGCCGTTAGCCGCAGGCCGAGATCATTTGCACTGAAACCCCACGAGGCTTTGAACACTGCCTCGACCGTGTTTGCCGGGATCGAGACGGCCGATGTGCCGGCCGTTCCGGGTATCACCGTTTGTTCGAACTGGTGGTGAACGGAGGTCGTAAAACGGACCGCGTTGCGCGAGATGGTCGAGCGGAACGAACCAAGCCGGCGATCGGGAAAGGCCGCTTCGAGCACGGCGGCGTGCGTATTCAGCATTCCGGCACCGGCCTCGTGATAGAAATAGTTCGGCAGCGGGGTTGCTGTCCGGCTAAGTATGTCTTTGATCGCCGTCGGCGAGAGCGAAGGGTCCGCCTCGAGCATCAAGGCCACAGCACCTGCAACCTGAGGGGCCGAAAACGAGGTTCCGGATGCCGTAGTGTAATATGGCGTTTCGGATGGCGTAAGCCGCTGAAGGTCCGCACCGCCGAGGCCAAGAATGCCGCTCATAGAGGTAGTGCGCGGTCCGGCAATGTCAACGCCCGGTGCAACGATCGCGGGGTGCTGCAGTTCGTCTCCGAAACTGCCGCGTGACGAGAATGGAGCAAGACGTCCGGCCGCGTCCGTCGCCCCAACGCCTATCACCCAGGGAGCCGAGGCATAAGGGTTCATCGTCCCATTTCCCGGGCCGGCATTCCCCGCCGAAAAGATCGTGACAACACTGCGGTCGGCAAGCATTTTGGTTGCTATATTGACAGGATCGTCCAGGTGAAAGACGGTATTAGCGGAAAAGCTGCAGTTCAGTACTCGTACGTTATACCGATCCCGGTTCTCGAGCACGTAATCGAAACCCGAGAGAACGTGGACAAGGTTCATGTCCCCGGCACTGAGGCCCAGCAATCGAGCACCCGGTGCCACACCCCGGAACCTTCCATTCGAGGCTGCTCCGCTGCCGGCGATGATGCCGCCGACGAATGTGCCGTGCCCGTTGATCAGGTCTGTGTTCGCAATTCCTTCGATCGGTGCCGGAAAGACAAACCCGGACGGAACGCTTTGCACATCCGCGAGGCGGACGTTCTGAACTACCTTATCGGCAAGGTCAGGATGTGTTGAATTAATTCCTGTGTCTAGCACAGCGACGGTCACGTTCCGCCCGGTGATCGCATTGCCGCCATTGTCCGCACGGAGGTCGGCGTCGGCCGGAATGCGTTCGATGCCCGTCTTTTCGAAATAAGGATCCGAGTTGAGCTCAAGCGTGCGGTTGCCCCAGATCGACCGGATCGCGGGAAGCCGCGAGATCGCCGCCAATTGTCCTCGTGTGGCTGACACATAGATCATCGGCAATGCCCGAAACCGAGTTCCGCCATGCACGCCGAGCGAGCGAAGGCCATTGAGGTCGGCCTCGGTGACCGGGCGGTGATAAACGAGAACAGCATTGATATTGCTGTCATCGGTGGCACTGTTGATCGTCAACGCGAGTTCGGGGTCGATGCCCTGGAGGCCGGTACTCTCATCGGCACCAGTCAGGGTTATGCCATCAGCGCCGGTAAGCGTAATGCCATCGGCACCGGTCAAGGTAATGCCGTCCGCTCCAGTGAGTGTTATTCCGTCTGCTCCGGTAAGCGTGATGCCTGAAGGCTGAGGCAGGTCAAAGAGCACTCCTCCCGGCCCGATTCCCGTTGCCGAATCGGCACCGGTCAATATAATGCCATCGGCACCTGTAAGGGTGATGCCGTCCGCTCCGGTCAGCGTTATTCCGTCGGCACCGGTCAGCGTAATGCCGTTAATGCCCGTTCGCAGAATGCCGTCCGCCCCGGTCAGCGTAATCCCGTCTGCACCCGTTAAAGTGATGCCGTCCGCACCGGTGAGCGTTATGCCGTTAGGCTGTCTTAGAAATATCGAATCTGCGGTGTAGGTGGTGCCGTCCGCACCGGTGAGTGTAATGCCGTCGGCGCCTGTCAGTGTTATACCATCGGCACCTGTTAACGTGATGCCGTCGGCTCCCGTGAGCGTTATCCCATTTGCCCCGCGATAGGTCGCACCATCTGCACCGGTAAGAGTAATGCCGTCAGCACCCGTCAGCGTGATGCCGTCAGCCCCGGTCAGGGTAATGCCGTTTGACCTGTAACCTAAAATGCCGTCCGCGCCGGTCAAGGTGATTCCGGAAAGCCCGACGAACTCGATCCCGTCCGCACCGGTAAGAGTGATCCCGTTCGAACGCACGACGCGAAGACCGGCAACGGCCGCCTGAACGGCCACGGCAAAGACCAGAATTAGGGAAAGAGCCTTTCTCATCTGAATCTGAACTCGCCGGGCGGGCGAGTCGAATCTTTTCGATCACAACTTGCGTTATGAAAATAACAAACTCATTATTGTATTAATATAATACAGAAATTGTATCGAGGGCATCCATTGAGCCATGGATGCCCTATGCGCCTGAAATGGATGCAAAGAGCATTCCTAATTTGCGGTCGATCCGCTGACGAGCAGATTAAATGTCACGCCTTTATCTATCTTCAGACTTTTATCATTTGTCGTCAGGACGGCAGAACCATTTGCGCTTCCTGATGCCGACTGCGTGATCTGGATGCCGCGAAGCGTTCCGCCGACCGTACCAACGGTCGAACTCGTAGTATTTACGGCTGTTCCGGCAACCGAACCTACGGTCTGCGTCGCGCCGTTCACAACTCCGCCAACCGTAGAACCGACTCCGCCTACGGTCGAACCGACTCCGCCGAGCAATCCGCCTCCTCCGCCACGCGAACTGCCTCGCGAAACGGAAGCACCTGTCATCGACGAGCCCGAAACATCAGCCATCGCCGAATCTGCGAGCGTTGCCGCCGCCCGGGCATCGGTTATTGACATGAGCGACGCCGTTATCGGTGCACTAAACCCTTTGCCTTCAACGCGTTCGAATATCAGGCCGAGGCGTGAATTCGCTTTGCTTTCGCCCTTTTGCTGAACCTCGGTAATGCGGCCGATCAGCCGGCTGCCTTTCGGAATGACCACCTCGCCGTTCTGTTTGATAGATTTCGTGGTCTTGAGTATGACCTCATCGCCTACCTTTGAGCGTTGGATGTCGAGGGATTTCATCAACGTGGCCTCGAGCTCTGTGTTCGTCAGGATAAGCGGTTTGGACTCATCCTGAGCTGCGGTCTTTGAGGGCTTGCCGCGGTCGGGAGCCGGTATGTCGCCGGGGTCCGCCTTCTGCCGCTGTGCGGCGGCCGCTAAGGATAGTGAAAATACGACGATCGTAATTGCGAATAGTTTTTTCATAGTAGGAACCTCCCAACTGAGTTTTTCAAACCAGGAGAGTTGGTGAATGTCATCACCATGCCCGCCATCATATTTCAGTATTCTTGAGAAATCCTTGAGCCGCGAAGCCCAGGTTTTACGGGGTCTCTGCGGCCCCGCCGCCGGATTTCAAGATTTTCTCAAGGGTTAGGTAGAGAATTTGATGCGTATGGCGATCACGCTTTATCTTGACGGCGACCCGTGCGGGATCGATCTCTACGAACCGCCGGGATCCGATGACGATACGGGAAATCCCACGATGGAGAACAGATTTCACTTGCTTGAAGACAAGATCCTCACCCCTGATCTCGCGGGCATCATCGAACGCCCGCGGTTGACCGGCCTGCTCGAACGGTCTGCGCGAACGCATCCTGCGACGCTGATCACAGGCCGGACCGGTTCCGGGAAGACAGCCCTCGCCGCCGGATTCGTCCGGGGCAGGAATGCCGCCTGGCTCCGACTTGAGCCCTCGGAAAATGATTGGTGTACGTTCGCCCGGTATCTTGAGGCGGCTATACTGAGGAGAACCGGCCGTGACCCGAGTTCGGGCTCTATACGATGGTCAACGCCGAAAGCGGATCGAATAAAGGTGATCGACCTGCTCGGTTCGATGCCCTCGGCCGGCTCCGCGTCGTTCAGCGTGGTCGTCATCGATGATCTTCATCATGTCTTCGATACGGAGTGGTTCGTTGACATCTTTACACTGATGATCCTCGCCGTGCCGGAGGCGATGCACCTTCTCCTCCTGAGCCGCAGCAAACCGCCGAACCCGCTTTGGCGGCTTCGCTCCAAGCAGATGCTCGGCGTCATCGACGAGGCCCAACTCGCTTTTACTCCTCAGGAGGCGGTCGACCTCTTCACTCGTTACGGGCTTTCGAGATACAAGGCAGTTGATGCCCAGACACGCGAATACGGCCGTGCTTCGCGGATGATGGAATCCGTCACAGCTCGCGGAGCGAGGGCCTTTCGGTGCTGATCGGCCCCGGTCTGTGCGATAATCGAGGTCGTTCGGCCGGGTCGTCGCGTCGTGATGCAGAGATCGAATTTCTTTCTCCGAACCAAGCTGCTGCCGCCGAGAGCCGTCCCGGATATTCTCGAGCGGCCGAGGCTCATCGAGCGCCTCAGTTCGAACATCGGTTCGCCGATAACGATGGTCGCCGCCGATGCCGGCTGCGGAAAGACCACTCTCGTCGCAGAATTCATCCGCAGTCAATCAAGGCCGTTCGTCTGGTACCAGCTTGACCACACCGATGCCGACCCGAGCGTTTTCCTCGGCTACGTCGCAAATGGCATTCGCAACGCATTTCCGGAATTTGGCAAGACGCTCCTGCCTTACCTTTCCGAGGCAAGCGAAGAGCTTGCGAGGATTCCCGAACGTGCCGCCGATCTGTTGATCAACGAGATCCTGAATGCCGTCGAGGAGCCATTCATTCTCGTTCTCGATGACTATCACCACATCGGCCGCGAAACCGTCGTTCACAAGGTCGTCGATCGGATCCTTCAGTATTCCTCGGACCTTTTGCACCTGATGATCACGACGCGCGACCTTCCGCCGCTCGCGATCATGCGGCGGCGATCGCAATTTGCGGGAATGCTGGTGACGCGTGAGGACCTGCTGTTCACCGACGAGGAGGTCCGCGAGCTTTTCAAGCGCACGCTCGGGGTCGATCTTGGCGACGAGGCACTTGAAGCTTACCGAAACCGCACGCATGGCTGGGTGACTGCGCTTCAGCTCGTCCGGCAGGTCGCCGACCAGGAAATGCTCGCTCGCACCGGCAACACGCCGCCGGATCTGACGGAGATCCTCGACCGCACGGAAAAGGACATCTTCGATTATTTTGCAGAGGAAGTGCTCTCGCAGGAGCCGATCGAAACGCAGCGGCTGATGCTCTATTTCTCACTGCTCGAATCGCTCCCGCTAGACCTTTGCAGTCGCCTTTTCCCGGATCAGCGATGCTCGGCCGTGCTGCCGGAACTGGCCCAAAAGAATGTCTTTCTGACGGTTGCAGGTGACGGCCGATCTGAAGAGGAGTATCGTTTCCATCCGCTTTTCCGCAACTTTCTGCTTCGCCGCCTGCGGACCGAGATCGGGCAAAGTGGGGTCGCCGAGGAACGCGGCCGCATCGCCCGATTTTTCCTGGACAACAACCAATGCGAACTGGCATTGCCATTCCTGATCGACGCCGAGAATTTTAGCGAGGCGGCCGCGGTCATCGCCGATAATGGCGGGGAGTGGATCGCATCCGGCGCGTTCACGTCCCTCGGTTCATTTGCCGCTCGCGTTCCCGAACCGGCTCTGGAAAGCCATCCGCGTGCGCTTTTGCACATCGCAGAGGTTGCCAGGCTGCAGGGCGAGGCGGACCGGGCGACGGCGCTTCTTCGCCGAGCAGTAAAACTCCTGCACGACCGGGGCGACCGCAGCGGCGAGGCCGATGCCCTGCATTCACTGGCAAGTCTCGCACGAAGAAAAGGGAACACGGCCGATGCCGCAGAGCTTCTCGATAAGGCCGAGGAACTTGCCGACCCGCAGTCCGCCACGGCGATGAAATGTGCGAACACACGCGGCCTTTGCCTGATAGTCGAAGGAAAACACTCTGAGGCCGAGCAGCAGTTTCGTATCGCTCTCGAACTGGCCGAACAGCTTGAGGACCGAAGATTTGCCCGGCTTGTCATGCACAACCTCGCATTGCCGCCCGGTTACCGCGGCGATTTTGCCGAGGCTCTTCGCTGGTTCAAGCGCATCTTCCGCGACGAAGGTCCCGACAGGCAGCTTCCGCAGGAATCTATCGGCCACCTCAACATGGCCCGCCTGCATCTTTACAGAGGCGAGTTCGGCGAAGCGGAATCGCACCTGAACCGCTCTCTCGAGCTTTGCCAGCTATATAACCTGCGTTCGCTCCGCGGCGAGATCTTTGAGGCGTATGGGAATTTCTACCGCGAAACCGGCGACCTTGCGCGTGCGACCGAATACTACGACCGTGCGCAGGCGGCTTATGACGATGCCGACATCAATGTCAACGATCGCGAGTTGATCGAAGAGCGGGCAAGGCTTCATTTGCTTCGCGGAGATATCCCATCGGCACGCTCGCTGCTCGAACGGTTGATCGCGGCACGCAGGGCCGCAGGAACGGCGACCGCAACCGCCGAGCTTTGCCTTTGCCGCACGGAACTTGCCGAGGGCAACAAAGAGGGCTTGCAGGAACGCGTTTCGGCCCTTGTTGACGTCTTTCATCAGCATGGAAATTATTACGACGAAGCACTCGCCTCGATGCTGCTCGCCGAGGTCTTCTCGCGGGCCGGTTCGCGAAAGGAGATGCTTAAGACGGTCCAGCGTGTGCTCGACCTTTCGGCCCGGTTCGACTACGAGAATTGGCTAAAGACCGAGATCCGACGCGTGCCGGAGATCTTTCGCGACGAGGACATCATCGAACGCCTGCCGATCGATCTTCGAACAGAGGCCCGCGGTGCCCAGGAACCGGCGGTCATCCGGCCCGCGGCGGCGGAACCGGCTGTTTCGCTTGCCGACCTTACGATCAGCGTACTCGGCCCGGTCGATATCTTTCGCGATGCGTCGAGGCCCTTCGCCCCGGATGCCTGGACGACCCGGCGGGCGCGTGACATCTTTTGCTTTATCGCCACCAGCAAATACCGCCGTGCGGCAAAGGACGTCCTGATCGACACATTTTGGCGAGACGATGACCCGGCGGCGATCGAAAAGAACTTTCACCCGACCATCTCACATATTCGGAAGGCCCTGAACAGCCGGCAGACCTATAAGCAGAACTTTCTGATGTTTCGCGATGGGGCGTATCTGCTCAATCCCGAGCTTTCGTATCTCATCGATACAGAGGATTTTGAGCTTGCCGTTGCCGAGGCCGAAAAGGCCAAACGCGAGAAGAACGCGGAAGGGCTCCGCACCGCTCTCGAACATGCCCATTCGCTCTATCGCGGTGAATTCATGCAGGGCGTTTATGAAGAGTGGGCTGACGAACGACGGGGCTATTACGCTGAGCAATTCATGCGCGTGATAGGTGCTCTGGCCAAGCATCATTTCAAGGAGCGACGGCCCGCAGCGGCACAAAAATACGCACAGGAGCTGATCGCCCTCGATCCGTATCGCGAGGACATGCACCGCCTCGTAATGCGGGTTCTTGCGGCCCAGGGCAAGGCGGCGGCCGTCAAGAAACACTTCGACGCATTGGCCAAAATGCTCCGGGACGAACTTGGAATAGAGCCTTCCGGGGAGACCCGCCGAGTTTACTCCGAGCTTATGGCTTAGGCCTCACATCGCTTTGCCTGTCCCTCAAGTTTGCCTCAACCTGCGGCCCATCCGACTCAAGAAAATCTCAAACACCTTTAGCTATCTTTGCGGCATTCGACCCCACAAGATCTTGCAAAGGAGAAATAGAGGTGAGACTTCATTTTAAAAACACATTAAACAAGCTATCCAAATCGCTTTTCCTTTTTGCCGTGTCAGCAATGCTTACACTTCCGACGTTCGCTGCCTCGCTGAGCCCGACACTCCAGCGGCTGCTACCGACGCTTACGGATCCCGCAGATGCCGGTTTGGTCGTCGTCGCCTTCGATACAACGACCGGCCTGAGAGATTCTCACCTCGACATCCTGCGAAGCGTTGGAGTGACTGGCGGACAGACCTTTCCGACACTCGGGATGGTCGCAATGCCGCTGACAGCCGGGCAGATCAGGGCTCTCTCCGCGAACCCGGCCGTCGTCTCGATATGGTCGAACGACCAGATGCATTACTACATGCATCAGGCCCGCGTCCTGGGCGGCGTTCACCGACTTCAGACTGACAGCGTAATGACGGTGCGAAACGGCGGAATGCCCGTCTCGGGTGCGGGCGATTTCTCCGTTCTGGTGATCGATTCCGGCATTGATGCAACGCACGCCGATCTGCAGTTCGGCCCAAAGGTGATCCAGAACGTTCAAACACCGGTTGCGGCCGGGACGCTCAACGGGTTTACGCCGAACATCTCGATCGAGAACGTACCGAACACCGACCAGACGGTCGGTCACGGAACGCACTGTGCGGGCATCATCGGCGGCACCGGACTTCGCTCGGGCGGGCTTTACACAGGTGTTGCTCCCGGAGCAAAGATCATCGGTGCCGGGCTTGGTGCCGGACTCTTCGTCATTAACGGCCTTGCCGCATGGGAATGGGGCCTTGCGAACCAGTTTCGCTACAACATCCGCATTGTTTCAAATTCTTACGGCAGTTCCGGCCCGTTCAATCCGAATAACCCGATCACGCGGGCAAGCAAGATGGCTTACGACCGCAATATGACTGTGGTCTTCGCCGCCGGCAATGACGGCCCCGTCAAGGACACGTATAACACCTATGCGAAAGCGCCTTGGGTCATCGGCGTCGCTGCCGGTTCAAAAGAGGGCGACCTTGCCGATTTCTCGTCACGCGGCGTCTCGCGGGGCGAACGGCTTGCGAACGAAGACCCGAACGACGATTTCAACGCTCCGGTAATTACTGCTCCAGGTACCGGCCGCATCTACGAAACGAACGCAGGACGGTTCACTTCCGCTATGGTCTCGACCCGTTCGACCGTCAATATAACTTCGAACGGCCTTGATGCCGATACGGAGCTTCCGCTCGGATTCATACCTTTCTACACGCAGATCTCGGGCACCTCGATGGCTACACCGTATGTTGCCGGCGTCGCCGCTCTTTTGCTCGATGCCGACCCGACGCTGACGCCCGATGAGATCCGCGAGATCATCACTTCAACCGCATCGCGCATACCGAACCGCGAGGAATGGGAGGTCGGTGCGGGCTTCATCAACGCATACGCGGCGGTCGATAAGGCCTTCAACCGCAGCCGCGGCTACCGCAATATACAGGACGTTTCCTTCAACGCCGTGTTTGGCGAAGAACGTCCTGCAGTGCAGACGTTCAGCATCGATTTCAACCCGGCGGTTTCCGGCACCGCCTCGACCAACGCGAGGCAGTTCACCGTAGAAGAGGGCGTTAACGTTCTCGATGTGTTCGCGACAGTCGATACAGCGGCTGAAGAGGGAACGGGCAATCTTGTCGGGCTTCGCATCACGGCCCCCGATGGCACTGGCTATTCGACGGCCATCGACTTTCCGGTCATAGGCACAGACAAACGGCAGATCGTGGTCCATAACCCGCAGCCCGGTACCTGGATGCTTGAGGTGCGCGGTGCCCGAGGCCTGACGGCCGCACAGGGGGTTTCTTCGCCGATCCAGATCGCGGCTCCCGGCCCTGTCAACGGCACGGTCTCGCAGATCCGCTACCTTCTGCCGGTGATCGCCGATATCGACGGACACCCGAAAGAAACCGCGATCAAGCAGGCGATCAAAGACCGGCTAATGGATACATACGCGGACAGCACTTTCCGCCCGAACCAGGTCGTGACCCGCGAAGACCTCTCACGCTCGCTGCTGCTGAATACGAATCTTCGTCAGACGATCGGAGCCATTCCGAAGTTCGGCGATATCACGGGCGACCTTCGCCTCATTGCCGAATCGACGACCGCGAAAGGCTCGACCAACCGCGACTACGATTTCGTCCCAACCGGAATGATCAGCTTCACGGGAACGAGCTTTAACCCTGCGGGATCGGTCAACCGCCTCGCACTTGCGGTCGCACTCGTCAAGGCCCTCGGCCACGATGAACAGGCACGCTCGCTTGCCGGATCGACCGTCACATTTAACGGCTTGCCGCTGACGGACAATTCGCAGATACCGGTGTCGCTTCGCGGCTACGTTCAGCTTGCCATCGACAAGGGATTGTTCGCGGCTTTCCCGGCCGAGATCAGGCAAACAGCACCGGGCGTTTTCACCGCGGTCCCGGGCCCGAGGTTCGAGCCTTCGACGACAGTGACGCGTGCCACGCTTGCAGAGAAATTGCTCGCATACCGTTCGCTTTACACGGTCGGCGGCTAGGGGTTTCTCGCCCCTCCCTTGGGCTGGGTGGGAGAACGGGCGTTGGAGATCTGGGCAGCGGGAACCCCACCCGCGACCCGAACGGAAACGCATCTCGGCTGCCACAACAGCAGCCACTTCTGGAGGAATAATGAAAATGACGGGAACAAACATCGGCAAACAGGCAGCGATCAAATTCTTGACCCTTGCCGCCATCTTTGCGGCGACCGCCGCAGCAATGACCTACAATTTCGGATCGGCGGTCTCGGCCTCCGGCACTAATGATCCGATAGAGAACATGTACCGCCGTTCGGCTCCGCAGTTCGACCTTAACCTTTCGCAGGGCCTTGCGGCTTCTCGAGCGGCCACCACCGGTCAGCTAGCCGCTCTCGCATCGTTGAAGACGCGGACCGCAGCACCCAACATGACCGTCCGTTGGAACGACTTCGGCGGCTCGCCGGACGTAATTTACGATTTCGCATCGGAGCCGTTTCCGGGCTCGCCCGAGGAGGCGGCCCGAGCGTTCATCGCCCAGAATGCCGCGTTGTTCGGCGTAAATGATAACTCTGACCTTCGGCTTTTCAGCCATAAGCAGGCTCTCGGCGGACATTTGATCCGCTTTCAGCAATTGCATGGGGGCATTCCTGTCGTGGACGGCGGCATCGGCATCGTTCTCAACTCTAATAACCAGGTCATAATGGCATCTGGACCGTTTTTCCGCGGCATCGACGTCACGACCGAGCCCTCTCTTACGGCCGAACAGGCACGCGCCGCTGCGGACGCCGACCTGAACCAGTTCGCAGCGAACATCCCTTCTCAGGTCGCCGAATTGCTGCAGCCTGCATTGAACATCCTTACCGAACAGGCCGCTCCAGTAGCTCAACTCCAGCCGCAGCTCGGCGTTTACCCGACCGCGAACGGCTACCGATTGATCTGGAAGGTGGCGAAGTTCTCTACGAACCCGTTCGGGCTCTACATGGTCTCGGTGGACGCGCATACGGGTGAGACCGTTGCACGCAAGGATTTCGTCAGCTATCAGACGCATCAGGCCCTTCCCTTTACGGCAGACATCTTCCCAAAGTACCCGCGCATTACGCAGGAACTCAAGGATCAGGGGATCATCAGCGTCTGCGACGGCCGCCCGTGCGACCAACAGCGTGTAACCCTTCGCAAGTTCGACCCGCAGAACGTCATTACAGGCATCAACGGTACGCTTACCGGCACACACACGGTGGTAAACAACGCTTTGGCAACGAAGGCACCTTTCCTGCAGGCCGCCCGCGGCACCTGGCACTTTTCAAAGGACGACCCGACAGCTTTTGAGGGCCGGACGAACGAGCAGGACCACTTTGCCGAACCGGCCGAGCATCAGGACGAGATAAATGCGTTCTTTTTTACGACCTATTTGATCGAGTATATCGATCACCTGCACATCGGAGGCGACCCGGCAACCTTCGGCTCCGAGGGAGCCTTCCCGGACGAATATCCGAATAAGACGACACCGCTCCCCGCGACAGTTCATATTCCCGACGTGATCACACCGATTGCCGGCGGCAGCTATCCGCCGCCGACCGACCCCGAATTTGTCCAGAAGGTGCTGGGGCTCGACAACGCATTCGCTCTGAACGTGACCAGCATTATCGAGAGCGTAACGGGAACGAAATCGCCCGTCGTCGTCAACCCGACGGCCTACGGCCATGGCTTTCTTTTCAACGATACGGCCCTTGAAGGCACCGTTCCGTACCACGAGGGCATGCACGCCATAACCTCGCCGATCGCGGGACTCGAAGGGCAAGAGGGCTCGGCCCTGAACGAAGGCCAGGCCGATATGTGGGCATTCACCATCACTGACAACCAAAGCCTTGGAGACTACGTGGTCAATGCGTACCGGCTGCGGCAGCGTTTTCGCGAGCTGAACCGCGACCCGGACTCGATCGCTTACATTCGCAGTGCCGCGTCAACACTGAAGTACTCGGATATCGGGACCCGAATCATCAACGGCCAGCCGAGTTGGCAGGAGCATTACGACGGCGAGATATATATGTCCACGATGTGGGACATTCGCACGATGCTCAACCGGTTATATCCGGAGAACACGCAGTTCAAGCGTCCGCGGCCGAGCGACGGCCAGGCACTGAAGGCGATCACCAAGGGCACGAACATTTTCGAGCGCATCTTCCTTGGTTCGATGTATGTGCTCGGCACGACCGCTCCGGATACACTTGTGAAATCACGCGACGCTCTGATCCTCGCCGACCAGATGCTTTATCCGGCTGACTCGACCAATGCTTCGGCACCGGGCAAACATCGTGCGATGATCGAGCAGATCTTTGCCGCAAAGGAACTCGGCGTCAACGCTGTCGAAGTAACGGGAGGGAAGGCAACGATCTCGACGCAGGTCACTCCTTTTGCCGGAGGCCAGGCTGCTCCGGCGGTTCCGAGAGATGTGAAGGCGGTACCGGCAAGTGCGAAGTCGATCCGTGTTTCCTGGCGGGGCGTTCCGGGAGCGCTCGCCTATCAGGTCTTAAAGCGCAAGACGGCACTCGCCGGACAGCGTGAGTCCAACGGGCTTCGAGAGTTCATCGACGGCGATGAGTCGACGACCGGATACCGTCACGTTGCATTCGTTGACGCTTCGACACTGAGCTATGAGGACAAGGGCCGCGTCCGCGAGGTCTTTGCTCCAGCGGGACTCCCCGATCTGTTTGACAGCGAATACGTCGTCCGTGCGATCGGCGTGAACGCCAGCGGACAGCTCGGATGGTCGAACATGTCAGGCTCGTCGCGTCCGAAACAGAAGCGTCAAGACCTGACCGAGCAGGTCGATACCTCTATCTCGAACGTCACCTTCACGGGCGGCATTACGGCGTTCGACACTGTGCTGAAAAACGCACGCGGTGCGAGGGCGACGGATAAGACGATCTACAAACCGCTTGAGTTCAAGGTAGTCGGCATCTCGAACCCGGCCGTAACCGTCCGCAACGCGGACGTTGACGGAAACACCTTTATCTATAACCAGACACTGGCTCTTGGCCAAAGTACGTCGGCAAAGCGGATCGAGTTCAACAATCCGGCCTTGCAGCTTTTTACCTTCGACGCCAAAGTGTACGGCAATGCCTATGCCGGCTCGACGACGGGCAACGGCAATGGTGGCTCGGACGGCACCAGCGATCCGCCGCCGCCGACCGTTTACTCGGTCTTCACCGAAACCCGCACGGGAGCATTGGTCGGAGGTGAACCGACGGCGACGACGGGAGCAAGCATCACCTGGGGTGACCCGGCGTTCAAGGGCATCACCTGGGACGATGTGCTTATCACGACAAAGTCCGACGCATTGTTCCTTGAGGCAACACTCAGCTCTCTCGGGCCGGATCTTGACATGGAGCTCCGAACGCTCGACGGGCAGGTGCTCGATTCGAGCGGCAATCTCGACGCAAACGAATTCGTCTCTTCGGCGGTCCAGCCGAATACGACCTATGTCGTACGTGTTCTCGGTTTCCTCAACGGGCCGGTGACGTACACGGTGTTGGCCGAGCAACTGTTGCCTGAGAATTCTCCCAATGGAAATGGAGGAACGCGCACCGTCGGCGGAAGCACATCATCCGGCGGCACCTCCGACACTTCGTTAACGGGACTATTCCGGTTCACGGTGAATCCCCTGACGAGGAAGATCACCTTTATAAGGCTGCAGTAAAGTGCAGGCCTTACTAAAAAGCCCCGATCGCCTTTCGGTGACGGGGCTTTCTTTTTATTTTGGAATCTGGATCAATTCCTGACGAACAATTCTTCAGCGTTCCAAAGCGAATAGGGAAGCATGACCGACGGAGCATAATTGCCGACGCGGCTGTTTGCGGCCGATACGATATGCCGCGAGACGATCGGGATTATCGGCGACTCCTCGGCCATTATCCGCTGTATCTCGTAGAAAAGCTCGCGGCGTTTCGCCTGGTCCGGTTCTTTCGCCTGCTCCCGGTAGAGCCGATCGATGCGGGCCTCCCACTCGGTTGGCGGCTGCTTTTGCGACGGCTGCCACTGATGAACGGCGGCACTGCTGAGGAGAAAGTTGGCGGATGCGGAAGGGTCGGTTCCCGTCACCGCAAGCCCGAGCGAAATGGCGTCGTAGTCGAATGTAGTGGTCCACATCTTCGTCAGCGCGGCTGTATCGACATTGGCGATGTTCATCTTGATCCCGAGCTTCGCGAGGTCCTGTTGGATGACTGCGGCGGTGAGTTTTCGCTGTTCATTGTTGTCCTGCACTACGAGTGTGAACTCGACACGGTTGCCGTCTGCATCGAAGAGTTCCGGCGAGTCCGGAGTGCCCCGCCGGACAAATCCCGCATCGGTCAATAGCTGCCCTGCCTTGTCAAGGCTGTACTCCGGCTTCGGGAGGCTTGGGTCGAGCCATGCCTTGTTAGCCGCAGAAACAAATCCGAAAAGAGGTGTTGCGAGGCCCTGAAGTGTGTTGGTCGCGATCGAATTACGGTCAACGGCATGCGAGACCGCCTTTCGGAAGCGCTTGTCGCTGAACCAGGCATACTTCACCTGGTTGGCCAGCGGCTTTCCGTCCGGCGTCGAACGGTTCAGGTTGAACCAGATATGATCATTTGCGAAGCCGGGACCGAGATCGATCGCCTTGACCGCTCCGCCGCTCGTCTTGAGCGATGCATAATCGGTTCCCCGAATGCGGTCCGCGATATCTATCGAGCCCTGCCCAAGACGGACGAACGCGTTATTCGCATCCGCGACCACCTCAAGCACAAGCTCGTCAAGATAGGGAAGCTGCTGGCCGTTAGCGTCCCTTCCCCAGTAATGCGGGTTGCGCCTGAGTACCAGTTTTTCGCCCGGAACAGATTCTCCGACCACGAACGGCCCGCTGGTCACGACCGCGGCCGGGTCGGAATCGATCTTCCAGGTCTCGGCCAGCTTGCCCGCGTCGCGTGCCGCCGAAAGTACATGCTTGGGCAGGACAGCCAGATTCTCAAGGTAGTTCTCCGCGAGAGCTATCCGTTCCGGAAAGACGAACTGCATCCGCCGCTCATCGACCTTCTTCATGGATATCGGTTTCCCGCCGATCAGCATGCCGTCACGGAAGGCGGCTGCCTGCGTCCGCTCGTCATAGATCGCCTCGAGAGTAAAGATGACGTCATCGGTCGTCAGCGGCTGCCCGTCCGAGAACTTCAGCCCATCGCGCAGGACGAGGTCGACCGTCTGCCCGTCCGGCTGCATCGTGTAGCTTTCGGCAAGCGATGGCACGTGCTGCTGCTTCTCTGGGTCAAAGGAAATGAGCCGGCTGTTCATCACGAACAACGTCACGATCACAGACGGCTCATCTGCTGCGAGCATGTAGTTCAGGGTCGTAACCGGTTGCGCCAGCCGGTAGGTCAGCGAGCCGCCGCGAGTTCCGGGGACGCGCGTTTCCGCTGCCTGGTTAGTGTTTGTCTGCTTTTGCATGGCGTCGCCGCATCCTAAGGCAAACAGGCAGATCGTGATAGCTATTGGAGCGATGATCAGGCTTTTTCGGTTTTCCATCGGCATTCTTCTGAAGATAGATCAGTGAGTGATCGGCAGATATGAACGAGCAGAGTTTATGACGATTTTCTTTGCAAATCAATTCGCAATCGGGAAGAATAGCCGTGGCATTCGTGCCCGGCCGTTGTGCCTCCGTTCTCCGGTGCTTAAGTTCATTTTCCGAAAATTGGTACAGGGTATTCTGCTGGTCGTTATCGTTTCGGCGGCGGTCTTTTTGCTTCTGTCCGCGGCAGGCGGTGACGCCCTTTCGGGCCTTCGAGAAAATCCGCAGGTCTCTGCCGAAACGGTCGAACGGCTTCGCGTCTATTACGCACTCGATCGTCCGGTTGGCGAGCGTTATCTCCGATGGGCGGCAGATGCAGCTCGCGGAGACCTGGGAGAATCCATCAATTTTCGGACGCCCGTCGCATCGATGGTAGGTTCCCGTCTGCTCGAGACGCTTAAACTTTCCGCAGTGACGCTGCTGTTGGCTCTCGGTGTTTCGCTTCTGTTCAGCTTTCTGATCATTCGGACGCGAAGCAGGGCCCTTGACCGTCTTGCCGAGGCATTTGTCCTCGTTTTTGCCTCGACACCCGTGATCGTTACGTCGCTTGTCGTTCTCGCGACGGTTGCCGCCGCATCAACCTTCGCGGCCGCGGGATCGATCATCTTTTCGGCCGTCGCCCTCGCACCGCCATTTATCGGGTTGTTCCTCGCCCAGACGAAGCGCGGCTTCGAGGAGGCGATGCGGGAAAACTTTGTACAGCTTGCCCGTTC
Source organism: Acidobacteriota bacterium (assembly GCA_019639135.1). Classification (GTDB taxonomy): domain Bacteria; phylum Acidobacteriota; class Blastocatellia; order Pyrinomonadales; family Pyrinomonadaceae; genus OLB17. Next base: position 46,468 of record JAHBSL010000003.1, on the reverse strand, counting down.
AAAGGGACTTAGCGAGACCGCGGTGATCATTCGCCACGCAGCCCGGGCGGCTATCAACCCGCTGATCACATTGCTTGGCCTTTCGATCGGCGCACTCGTCAGCGGCTCCGTCATCGTCGAGACGGTCCTTGGCCGGCAGGGCATCGGGTCGCTTACAGTCGCCGCGGTCCGCAGTCGTGACGTGCCGCTCGTAATGGGAATAGTGCTTATAGTGAGCATTGCAGTCTGGCTCGGCAACACGATCGGCGAATTCCTGCAGATGGCGAACGACCGACGACTTTTTGATGCCGAACGCAATTGATACCGACATCGCTGCTTCAGGTTCTTTCGAGCGCCCTCGCCCGGCGGCCCTGATCGGCATTGTGGTGATATCGCTTTTTGCGATCGTCGCGATCTTTGCCGACCTCATAGCACCCTACGACCACGCCTCGCAGCAGCGGACTCAGCCTTCGGCTCCGGTATCGCGGATCCGCTTTATCGACGACTCGGGTTCATTCCGACCGCGTCCGTTCTTTTATCCGCAGCGGCTTGCCGATCCGCTCTTTCTGGTCTATGAGGAAGACCGTACACGGCCCATTCCGCTTTCGTTATTCGTCCGCGGTGACCGATATCCTTTTCTTGGCTTGTTCGAGACCGACCTTCATCTTTTCGGGTCGGTCGGCACAGAGGTTCGCTTCAATCTTCTAGGTACGGACGCGCTCGGCCGCGACCGTTTTTCCCGGCTGGTTCAGGGCATTCGATTCTCGTTGATCGTTGCACCGCTCGGCGTACTGCTTGCCGGGCTCTTAGGCGTGGTGATCGGCACTATAAGCGGTTACGCGGCCCGCTGGCTTGATGCCGGCTTGATGGGAGTCGCGGATGCGATGCTCTCGCTCCCTACCCTCGTGCTGATACTTGCGGCCCGAGCGGCATTTCCGCTTGAGCTTCCGCCGCTGTCGGCGGGCATGTTGCTCGTGATGATCTTTGCCGTTGTCGGCTGGGCGGAGATGGCACGGCTGACGCGTGGGCTCGTCCGGACACTTCAGACGCGGGAATACGTCCTTGCCGCGCATTCGATCGGACTTTCGCCTGCCCGCATTCTTTTCCGGCATATCCTGCCGAATGCCGCCGGGCCGATAATGACACAGGCGACGTTGATGCTGCCTGCATTCCTGCTTGCCGAGGTCTCGCTTTCGTTCCTCGGCGTCGGACTTCAGGAACCGATACCGAGCCTCGGCAATATGCTTGCTGCTGCGGGTGATATATCACAACTTTCCCGCCAACCGTTCCTGCTGCTCTCGCCCGCAATCGCCATTTTCCTGTTCGTAATGGCGGTTCGGCTTGCCGCCCGAGGGAGCGAACGCTAACGAACGGTAAATCTTATCGGTGCGTTCACCGCCTGTGCTTCGGGGTTGTAATAGTCGTAAACGATCGAGGCCGGCGTTTGGGCATTGATGCCGTACCGCGGCTTGAACTTAAAGTTGAACTTCGTCCCGCCTGCCTTTGCCCACATGTAAACGATGATCCGGTCGGGCAGCACCTCGTATTTCGAAATGCTCCAGTCGGCATCGAGTGCGGCCTCTAGCGATTCGCGGCTTACGTCCGCTCCCGGGGGCGTGCCGATCTCCGCCAGCAGCATTCCGTAACCGCGGAAGCCGACGCGTTCGGCGGAGACCGAGCACGAAACTTCCTGCATTATTGCGGCGTCCGTCCGGTCGCATTTGTAATCCAGTTCAAGGGCACGCGATTGGTTCACCGTCCGGCCACTCGCGTCCGCGTCCTGCCATCCGATGTAGTGCGTAGAAACTGCCTGAGCCATCAGCGGCGTGCGGTCCGAACTGCGAAGCTCGATCACATTCTGCTCGCCGAGCCTGTCGTTCAGGCCGATCACGATCTGGTCGAGTTTATCCGGGCCGATCTCGATGCGTTCTATCCGCTCGCCGTTCAATATCACATCGACCGTTTGTGTCCCGCCGCCATCTTCCGACAAGGATGCAACAAAGGTATCGAGCACATTTATGGTCGTTTGTGTCGAATACCATACACCGTAGCGGTCTTTATTGCGGAGCAGGAAGATCATCGCACGGCCTAGCAGGTCGTCATATTTGCGACCTGCGTTCTGTTTCAACAGCAGTTGCGTGACGAGTGCCGTCGTTTCGATCCGCCCTGCGGTTCCCCAGCCGTTGAATGCCGTGTTCGATTCAAGATTCCAGTATGTGCCGTTGTTCTCTTCGATTCCCATGACGGCGAGTTTTTCCGTTACGGCGCTCGCGATCTCCGCTTCGTCCGCGTCGTGTGCCGCAAGCCCGAGCAGCGCGAGGCTGTATGGATCGTCGATCTCAAGGTTGCGGTTCCTTAGATATCCGAGTGCCTTCGTTAGAGCCGCGGACATCGCCGAATCTTTTTTGTCATTCCTAGCGGCCTGGAGCATCGCCAGCGTTCGCGAAACATAGCTCGTCAGCATCTTTGCCCGCTTCCGGTCTTCGCCTTGTTCCCACTGATGTTTCGTGTTCCAGCTTCCGTCGGCACGCTGCTGGCTGACGAGATATGCCTCGGCTTTCCTGACCACATCCGGATCGATCGGCACAAAGCCCGCCGCGTCAGAAAGGAACCGCAGGGCATATGCTGTCAAAGCGAGGTCCGATGTGCCACGGCCGCCCCAGTACATGAAGCCGCCGTCGGCGCTTTGATAACCGAGGAGCCGGTCGTACCCCGATTGGAGGTGCTTCATCGCCCTGCGCTCGGTCGCGGCAGGGATTCGGCGTGAGCTTCCATTGCCCGCGAACTTTAGGATCATAAGGTTCGGGTACGTCGATGAGATCGTCTGTTCGCCGCAGCCGTATGGCCGCATCAGCAGGCCCTCGACCGATTCCGCAACGTGTGCCATCAGGTTCGGGTAGATCTTCAACGATGCCGATCGTGCGTTGGGCAGCGAGTTGGCCGGGAAGTTGACGTCGATGCGGTCTGACCCCGTTAAGTATCGCGAATCGGTCGCGACGACCTCTCGTCCGTCGGGCCGTACTGTGACCGGCTTTTCGATCGCGTCCGAATCCGTCTCGGCCATCGCCGTAACGCGCTGGCGTCCGTCCTTGATGGGCATGGCTGCCTTGAACCCGAAGACCGCGTTCTGCGTTTCGCCCGAGGCGACCTCGACCTCTTTCTTGTCGGCATCGAGGAATGAGAACCAGTCGGCCTTTGCCATCGTCACGTCCACTTTTTGCTTTGCGTCCGTGTAGTTCCGCACCTGCGTCGGCAGATGGATCTCGTCGCCGTCGGTCAGGAACTTCGGCGGGTCAAGATCGACAAAGAACGACTGGAACGCGGCGACCTCTTTTTCCGCCGTGCCGATCTTGCCGTCTTTCGTCGATGCGATGGTGTACATTTTCCATGTTGTGATGTTGTCCGCCATCCGGAACCGAATCGATGCCTTTCCGTCCTTGTCGGTCATGACCTCCGGGCTCCAGAGAAGCGTTTCCGGAAAGTATTCCCGCAGCCTCGGCGTCGCCTTCGGCTGGTAGGGAACGAGCTTTCCGTTCTCGTCCTTTACGTACTCCTTCCCATCGATGGTGAAGACCTGCTCGCTTTCGCGGTCGCCTTCGACCGGTGCTTCACCCTGTCTCTGTTGGTCCGCAGCACCGGGCGTGAGCTTGAGCAGCGACTGGAAGTTCGCGGCCCGGGGAAGCCCAAGGATCTGGCGGCTTGTTACGGAGTTTGATATGGACGCGTCCGTCGTGCTGATCAACGTTTCCGATGCCGAAACAACTTCGACAGTCATGCTGACGTCGCCGACCTCCAACGATACGTTTGCTCTTGTAGTCGAATTTGCGGTCACGGCAACGGCGCTGATCACCGTGTCCTTGAAACCCATCGCGGTCACCTTCAGCGTGTATGTGCCCGCGGGCAAGCCGGACAAAAAGTATGAGCCGTTTGCGTTGGTCGTATCCGCGCGGTCGACCTTGGTCACATCGTTAGTTGCCGTGACCTTTGCTCCCGGGAGCACTGCACCGGTCGAGTCCGTAACTGTTCCGGCGATCGAGCCGGTACTGTAGGCCATTGTCGGCAAGTAAGATGCCGGCCGCATTACCGGCACCGGCTGCGGGTCGTCCTTGGCCCGTTCCGAAAGCACATGGACGAACTGCATAAGAGTGACGTCGTCCCAGTTACCGCGGATCCCGTCGCGTCCGTTACCGCGGATCGTGAACTGCATTATCTCCTGGGTTACGGGTGTTACGGTTCGGCGCTCGACATAGCCTTTTTCGCCATGCTTCTGCACATTTTCAACAGTCACCCTGTCCCAGAAACGTGAGGTTCTTACTGCCGTCACATAGAGCGGCTTCCCCGCCCCGTCGCGAAGTTCGTCAAATATGATACCCGCGGCGGCAAGTTGGGCCTTCAGCTCCGCTTCGTTCATTGGTACGGATCTTACGCGCATCTGCGCCTCTGATATCCGCTTTTCGATAGGGGCAAAGTAATCGACCCTGTTCTGCCAAACGATGAAGTCGTCGCCGTATCTGCGGTCGTCGAACTTTCCGTTTCTGCCGGCACTTCGAACGCTGATCTTCATCCAGCGGCCTTCGGTCTCGAAGACGAATCGGTACGGATTGCCCCATCGGTCGCGAAGTTCGGGAACGCCCATGGTGTCGTATATTGCCTGCTCGCTCCGTAGGTGGTCACCGGTTCGGTCGAAGTAGGCCTGAACGGCAGCATCCATCTGCTTACCAGTCGGCGTGAAATACTCGAATCCCCGTCTAAAGGCGACAAAATCGTCGTTTGTTTCAAATGCCTTGTCAGGGCCGGCCGAGGTGAAGGTCAAAACATTCTGCTTCTGATCGATTGTGAAACTCGTTCTGTAATTGACACCCCACGGGTCGCGAAAGGTATCGACGTCGAGTCCATTTCCGCCAAGGATACTACGGAGCCCTGCGTCGTCGGTCGGGTGCAGATAATTCCGCTTTTCGTAAGCGTCCCTCAGCGCATCTTCTATCGGAACGAATTGTTCCCGTATCCAGCCTGCGAAGACCCTGCCGGGCTCGTCATAGAAACTCTTGCTGCGAAACACATTCGGATCGTAATAGGCATCGTGAAGGATAACCTCGGCGACCAGTTGAAGTTCCGGAGATATTGGCCTTCTGAGGTCGAGTTCATTGATGTCTTTTATGTTCACCGAGCCGAAGCCGGGGCCGTAGCCGAGCCAACCGCCAAACTTGCTGAACACGCCGCCGAACTCGGCATCAGTTCTCGCGCGTTCTTCAACAGCACGGTCAACCACGACGACGCCGAGCGCACTTTCAAGCGCATTTCCGCCGATGTCCTTAACGTCAATATCCAACTTTACGTCTTCGTTCGGTTTATATTGGGCTTTATCAAAACTCGCCTCAACATTGATGCCCTGGCGGGCCGGAAAGATGATGCCTCTAGCCGTCCCGGCCAACTCGTTGGTATCGTCCGGATCCTCGATGAACGCGGCGAGCGTCAGTACGCCCTTGAACGCCGTTCGGTACGGGATGCGCAGTCTGCCGCGACCGTCTTTAATCTGCACAAACCGCGAATCGACGACCGACAGGCCCCGTACGACATCGACGTATGCCATTCCGCGCTTGATGCTTGTCTCAACACGGATGTCGATCTCGTCTCCCGGCTTGTAGATGGCCTTGTCAGGCGTGATTCGGATGTAGTTGTCATCATCATCGAAGCTGATCTCGCGTTCGAAGAGCGTTCCGGTTTTGCCGGAGCTGTCGCGGGCTTTGAAGCGGAGATCGACGTAATGCTCTGAGCCACCGACATTTGGCCGACGCAACGATAGCTTTCCGGCTCCGTATGAGTTTGTCTTCATCACGCCGACCGGGCGATAGCGGTTCTTGTCATCTGGACTCGCAAGTATCTCGATCTCGCACTCGGCCGGGGTCCCATCTGCGTAGAACGTGGAAATGTAGCCCTCGATCGGCAGTCCGGGCGGGACGTTCCACGCATTGCCGACGAAGTAAACGTGGATCGGCTCTCGCGAGACCCGGACGTCAAACCGCCGCTGTTCGGTCCGGTTCGTCGAGGCATCAGTAACGTAGGCCGCAAATTTGATGTCCCGGTACCTTGGCCAATCGTCCTCGTCGTCGTCGAACTCGACCGTCTGGTCGAACTTCACCTTGAACCTGCCCTCAGCATCGAGCTCGCCTTCGCGCACCTGTCCCTCGTCGGTCTCATACTTTTGCTCTCGCCAGTTCCACTCGCGGCTTTTTTCTTCTACGATGCGCACCTTCCCCTTTTGTACCGGCTTTCCGAAAAGGTAATCGGCTTTCACTTCGACCTCGATCTTTTTGTCTTTTGGCAGGTAATAGGCCTTTTCGGCCTTTGCATTTACCACAAAGTTAGGCAGGTCGTATCGGGTCACCTTTACACGCTCGCTCGCGAGCGTCTCGCCTGATCCATCGCGGATCTCGATACGATAGTCGCCGAGCCGTACGCCCGCCGGTATCTGCCACGCGGCGGAGACGATGCCGAACGGCGAAGATTCGACCTTCTCCCGGAAAAGAAGCGTGTCGTCCTCGTCCGTGATGCGAAACTCAGCCACGCTGTTTCCAAGGACGGTCTTTGCTTCGCCGCCCTTGAGCAGAATGCCACGAATGTTGACGGTCTGCTCAGGCTGATAGATAGGCTTGTCTGTTATTGTCAGGATCTGGATATCGTCGGTTAGGGCTCCAATGTCCTCTTGGGCCTCACGCACGATGCCGTTCTTGTAGCCCGTAACGTAAACTTCGCCATCGCCGTCAAGCATCGCCTCAGGTGGAACGGTGAAGTCGAGCACAGCAAACCCATCGGCGTTGGTCATGCCAGTCCCGGAGATCTCAAGCTGCCGATCTTCCTCGGTCTTTAGATCTAGTACGATCTTTGTCGAAATGCCGACGCCCGCCGCCGGTTGGCCTGTGAAGGGGTGCAGCGACCTGACGCGGACCCTGTAGTTCATTCCCGCTGCAACCCTTTCAGCGGCAATGATCCGCAGTTCAAAGAGGTCAGCGATCATCTGTGAAAGCGAAATTATTCCGGTCGCATCGCCGATCTTGTAGTGGAGGCGGTACCACGTGATGTCGCTGTTCTCGCTGCTTTGCTTGATCGCTAGCGGGAACTCGAACACGACCTTTTGCCTGCCGGCCGACAAGGGCTGCAGGCGAGCGGAGCTTGAACTTTGAACGGCTCCGCGTTGGTCAAGCAACTCGGCCCAAGCCTCAACGCTGCGGCCGGCTGGGCTTTCAACGACCAGCTCGGCAATTATCTTGCCGTCATGCACGGCGGCGGTCGAGATCGGTTCGATCACGTTCTGGCCGGCGGCGGAAAAAGCGCACAAAAGGCACACTACGAGTACGGGGAAGAGCGTCACGCGCATAGAAACTACCTCAGATTTTTCAGTAAAGTGAGATCGGCGGACGAGCCGCCGGCCCGTTCAGAAAGTGAAGGCCTGCTTATCTGTGCCCTGTGATGCGGTGAGTTTTCTTAATGGTTGCATCGGAGGCCGGGAAACTTTTCTCGAAACGAAAAATGCGGCCACGACGTTCGCCGAAGCCGCATTCACAGTTACCTCGCCTTCTTACTATTCGCCTGCCGGAGAATCGCCGAGGCGCACCTCCGGGAATTCGCGGGCGAGGTCGGCGGCGGGTTTGGTGTCGATGGCGGCGCGGACGGGGCGGGTGCCGACGTTCGGTTTGAAGTTGCCGTTCTCGTCATATAGCCGGCGGTATTGGGCGGTATTGCGGATGATGCCCTGGACGTAGCCGCGGGTCTCGCGGAAGGGGATCGCCTCGACGAATTCGTCCATCTCCATCGGCAAAGTGCGACGCCAGGTGACGACGCGGCCGGGGCCGGCATTGTAGGCGACGGCCATGTACTCGATGCGGCCGTAGCGGTCGAGCTGTTCGCGCATATAGGCGGTGCCGAGCTCGATGTTGAGTGCCGGGTTGAAGAGGTCCGCGGCCGTCCGCACGGGCAAGGCCGAGCCGAACTTTCGGGCGGTCTGCTGGGCGGTCGGCAGCAGTAGCTGCATCAGCCCGTAGGCGTTTGCCGAGGAGCGGGCGGACGGATTGAAGACCGATTCCTGACGGATCAGCCCAGCTACTTTATATATGTCGAGGTTTCTCGCCCGCGACCATTTCGCGATCTGGTCCCAGGCCATGTGCGGGTAGAAGATCTCCCATTCCTCGCGGCCCATTTCCTCCGGAAACATCTGCGCGTAGTCCGGATAGCTCTTCGCAAGGGCAAGCAAGGCCGAGACGTTGTCAAACTTCATCTGGTGGTGCTTGGCCAGCGAGAGGTTGATCTTCGGCGAATTCTGCGCCGTCTTTTGAGCTTCTTTCAACTCCTCGATGGCCCAATCGAAAAGCCCGACCGAGCTTAGTTCGTCGCTCTTTTCGGCGCGTTCAAGCTCGGCGGCACCGGCGGTTTCCGGTGCTACGGTGATGCTTTTCAGATTCGCCGCCGCCTGAGGGACGAGCGAATCTGCCGGGAAGCTTACCGGCGACTGGCACTGCCCGCGGCCGCGGAGTGCGGTCAGGCGTTCAAAGCCGATGTGGCCGTACCAATTGGCGTTGTAGCGGTAAACGAGAGCGTCGTAAAGCGTACATGCCTCGGCGATCCGGCCGGCACGTTCGGCATTTCTCGCCGCCCAATATCCGGCACGGCCGCGGTTCGAGGAATCGCGCGCGGCGTAGCGGGCGAGGTGCTCGATCAGCATATCGGCGGCACGTGCTTGGTTGCCGGCCTCGTGCTCGAGCCAGGCGAGTTCGAACTGAGCACCCGCGACCTCGACCGCTTGCGGATACGCGGTCAGAGCCGTTCGCAGGAAGAAATTCTCCTCGCCTTTGTTCTTTGCATCGCGGGCGGCATAGCCGGCCTCGACCCACGCCTTGACCGTCAGCGGGCTCTGCGGATAGGCTCGCCGCATCTCGTCGGCGGCGGCGCGAGCCCGCGGCCAGAGTTTTGATTTTGCGTAGGCGTTGATCAGGTCGCGATATGCCTGGTCGCGGCCGGGCATCGCGGTCGGGATGGCATCAAAAGAGGCCTGTGCCTTTGCGGCGTCGCCCATCCGGTTGGCGGCCGAGATGCGGCTTAGATGGATCTCGGGCGTGACATCGCCGGGGAATCGCTCGATCAAACTCGTGTATGAATCATAGGCCGTGGTCGCCGCCCCCATCGCCAGCAAGCGGTCGGCACGGACCTTGAGCGCCTCGGCGGTTGCGTCCGCGAAGGGATCGATATTGAGGGCCTTGAGCTTCGCCTCGGCCTCCTTGCCGGCGGTGCCGGTGCCGCCGTAGAGAAAGGCCTTTTTGTAATAGTTGGCCGCGTCATCCGGCTTGCGGGCGGCCTCAAGGGCTTTTGCGGTCGCAAGCAGTGCGTCGGCGTCGTTCGCCTTGTTCAGCGGTTCAAGAAATGCAGGAATATCGGCGGCACGTCCCGATGCCATTGCCGATTCGGCCCAGAGCAGCCGTGCATCGGCGACGCGAAGCGAGGTCGGATGCGAAGAGATGAGCCGTTCGAGGTCGGCCATCGCCGCGGCATGGTCGCCCGTCCCCTGATGCGAGCGGGCCCGCAGCCAAAGGACGTAATCGGCGACCTTCGTAAGCCGTTCGAACTCATCGGAATTGAGCACGACGCCCGCACCGCGAAAGTCCTTATTCTCAAACCGCACCCTTGCCCGGAGCAGGCGAGCAAGTGCTCCCGTCTGCGTTCCGCGAAAGCTCCGTTCGATCTCCTCGACGACCGCTTCGGTCGGCATCCTGCCTCCCTTCGTCAGTTCACGAAGCTGACGCAAAGCGTCCGCCTCCGCCATCGGCTGCGCCGAACAACTAAGCGTTAGCAAGACAAGAAGGATGGTCAACGCGCTGATTAAGGCTACTGGCTTTAGTGACATTTATACAGACTCCCGAAGAGAAGATATGATGCAAAACATGAGCACGTAATTTGTCAACGAACAAAATTTTCTTCCATTAAATTAATAGAAAGCGTATCATAAATAAACGCGGAGATAAGAAATATGCACAAGATACCCCCACCTAAGATTTTGGCGCTTGTTGCGTTCTTGATCACGATTGAATTCTCTGTCGCTCACGCCCAGATACCGGTTGCCCGACCTTCCCCACCAAGTGACACGAGTCGTGAAGACGTGGTAAGGATCTCGACTGAATTGATTCGCATAGATGTAACCGTAACCGACCGGAAAGGCAGGATCGTTAACGACCTCAAGCCGGAAGAGTTTGAGGTATTTGAGAATGGGCGCCGACAGAAGGTGACTGGACTGACGTTCGTCTCCGCTATTCGTGAAAGGACCGAGAATGCAGCACCGGCACCCGAAGACGGGGCTCCTGTTCCTCCAGAGCCCATACGGCCTGAGAACATCCAGAGAACGATCGCCGTGGTCGTTGATGACCTCACGCTTTCATTTGAGAGTGTTTATCAGGTTCGTCGAGCGCTTACCAAGTTCGTTAAGGAACAGATGCAGCAGGGCGACCTTGTCGCGATAATCCGTACCGCGGGCGGAATGGGGGCACTGCAGCAGTTCACTACCGATAAGCGAATGCTGCTCGCAGCAATCGACAAGATCAAATGGAATCCATTGGGGAGTGGCGGAGTTTCGGCTTTTGCTCCGATCGAGGCAACCGCACTTGAACAGGCGGCCGCCAATGGAGCGGACATCAGCGATGAACTGCTAGATTCCGAGGCTGACCTTGTTCGCGGCGATCAACAGTTTCGGGCAAACCTGTTTGCCACGGGTAGCTTAGGTGCCGTTACATTCGTCGTCAACGGAATGTCAGCGCTTCCGGGGCGGAAGTCCATACTATTATTATCCGACGGATTTGCCCTGACCGAAACCTCAAAGGACGGAATACAAGACACCGCGGGGATCAATTCAGCGCTTCGAACGTTGGTTGACCGAGCAAATCGAGCAGCGGTTGTTATCCATACACTTGATGCTCGTGGATTGCAGGCAGTCGGTTTCGATGCGTCTGACAACGCGAACGGACTCTCCCCACAGGAGATCCGAAGCAGGCTGAACCAGCGCTCGTCGCAGCTTTTTAATACTCAAAGCGGCCTCGCGGTGCTTGCCGAGGAGACCGGCGGAACTTCGATACGTAACAACAACGATCTCGGTTGGGGTATTCGTAAGATACTTGAAGATCAGAGTTACTATTTGGTTTCGTATGAACCGGATGGTGACACCTTTGACCCCAAAACGCGGCGTTTCAACCGACTTGATGTTAGCGTTACTCGGCCGGACCTCCTGGTTCGGTATCGTAGCGGCTTCTTCGGTGTGGATGACCGCGAAATTTCCAGACCCGGACTTGGAAGCACGCGCGACAAGCAGCTCGCAAACGCTCTAACGTCACCCTTTGGTATCAATGACATCAGTGTTCGGTATAACGCGATTTTTAACTCGGAAGCCAAGATCGGTCCGTACATTCGCTCATTCATTCACGTCGATGCTGACGGACTAACTTTCAAGAAAGACTCAGACGGCAAGTGGCAGGTCGTACTTGAACTGCTCGCCGTTGCTTTTGGCGACAATGGCATCGTGGCTGACCAGTTTGATCGGTCGCTCACCATTTCACTCAGCGAGACCTCTTACAACGAGATTCTAAGGACCGGGATAACGTTCGACTTTGTGTTTGCGATGAAAAAGCCGGGACCATATCAGATGCGGATCGCAATACGAGACCCTGCAACGGAAAAACTCGGCTCCGCTAATATTTTCGTCGAAGTTCCGAATCTGAAGAAGAAAAATCTTACAATATCCGGCATCGCCCTTGAATCAATGAGCTTTGAGCAGTGGCAGGCAGTTCACGAACGATCTGACACATCGGTCGTCACCGATCCGATCGGTGATACCGCGATACGGCGGTTCACCGTCGGCAGTGTTCTGAACTATGGCGGTAAGTTGTTGAACGTTAGGAGCAAGGCTGAGAATGTCAGCTTCAGAGCTCGTGTGTTTCGCGATTCTAAACTAGTATTTGAAAGCAAGCCCCAAACGCCTGACTCGGCGATGCCGGGAGAGCCTGGCTCTTTCGGTTTCTCTGGCACATTAAACCTCGGTACTGCTTTGGAACCAGGAGAATACGCACTGCAGATCGTTGCAACTGAGAAGATCTCGAATAAGAATCGACGTTTAGCCTCCCAGTTTGTTACCTTTGAGCTGGTCGGAGAAATTGCTAACCCCCCAAACTAGGGCTTGGCACAGGAGGACCGAAAGCGATAACACTGATAAGCTGGCGCTTAGCAGAACTCAACTGATTGTTAAGTATTTCCGGAAGATCATGGCAAGATGTGGCCGAACGGTCTTCATCGAGGTTACAGCAAAAAAGAAATATCCTACGGCTTTCAGACGTTGAATCGCACATTCTAATCGTTTGGTTGCATATCTGTGTTTTTCCCCCTAATCTTAAGCCCAATTAACACAATGTGGATCACTGCAATTGAACTCATAGAGATCAACCTTCCGCTTGTTCATTTTTTTGAGACCAGCTTTGGCCGGACGTATGAACGCCGGATCATTTTGGTGCGGGTCGAAGACGCCGACGGGGCCGAGGGATGGGGCGAGGTGACCTGCGGCGAATCGCCGGGTTATTCGGACGAATGGACCGATTCGGCGTGGGTGACGGCGGAGAAGATTCTGGCTCCGATGGTTGTCGGGAAAGAGGTCGCTGCGGCCGCGGACGTTTGGGGCCTTATGAAATGGGCACGCGGGCACCGGATGGCAAAGTCGGGCATCGAAACGGCCTGCTGGGACCTCGAAGCCAAGAAACTCGGCGTGCCTTTGTGGCGGCATCTGGGCGGCGTCAATCAGGTGATCGAATGCGGCGTTTCGATCGGTATTCAGGATTCGATAGCCCAGCTTCTGGACAAGATCCGCATCGAACTTGAGGCGGGCTATAAACGCATCAAGATCAAGATCTCGCCTTCGTGGGACTACGACGTTATCAAGGCCGTGCGGGCGGAATTTGGCGACATTCTGTTGATGGGCGACGCGAATTCGGCCTACACGCTCGCCGATATCGATAAGCTCAAGTCGCTCGATGAATTCGACCTGATGATGCTCGAACAGCCGCTGCCGCACGACGACATCATTGACCACGCCAAGCTCCAGCGGGAGATCAAAACGCCCGTCTGTCTCGACGAGCCGATCAAATCGCCCGAGGACGCGCGGAAGGCGATCGAGCTCAAGTCCGGCAAGATCATCAACCTTAAGAACGGCCGCGTTGGCGGACATACGCAATCAATACTCGTCGAGAAGATCTGCCGCAAAGCCGGCGTCCCGGTCTGGTGCGGCGGCATGCTCGAAAGCGGCATCGGCCGGGCACACAACATTGCCATCTCTACCCTCGCCGGCTATACAATGCCCGGCGACGTCTCCGCCAGCAAACGCTACTGGCACGAAGACATAATCGAACCGGCGGTCGAAGTCTCGCCCGAAGGAACCATCACCGCCCCCGAAGGCCCGGGAATAGGATTTGAGCTTAAGAGGGATCAAATAAATCGTGTCGCGGTTCGAAATGTTTTGATAAACTAGCAGTTCATGACTCGTAATTCCGCCATCCTCATCGTTTGCTTGGTGCTGGTGGCCGTGTGCGCTGCTCATGTAAATGCGCAAGGTTACGTTGATATCTTGCCGGACGAGATAAAGGCACCATTTAGCGAGCGATACACCAGGATCACCTCTGAAATACAACGCACCACATCGGACGAATGGGCCGGAGCGTACTCGAGATACGTTGGCGAGACCTGGTCTGATGTCCTCGTTTGGACGCCGGAGCTCGGCTTTGCCGCTTACCGTGACACATGTAGCAATGGTCCTCGCGCATGGGTCAATTTCGGGTCCGCCAGATTTGAAAATGGGCTGCTTTTTCTGACCTCGGAACAGACATTTACCGGTGAGCATGTGCTTGCAATTAAGAGGGAATATACGCCGGTAAAATGGGGCCACCAGCGTTGGTTGATACCGACCGATGAGCTTGAGCTTTTTGCTTACGCAGTTAATTCAGGGTCATCGGACGACTACTACAGATTCTACTCAAAGTCGGACGGGAACGCGGATAAGCCGAAAGGCCAGCCCGAACTTCCTAGCCAATTCAAACATATCCTCAACCGAAAACCGGTCAAGGCAAGGATCGTGCAGATCGGAGAAAAACCCGAGAAGTGGTACCCGGATGTCACCATCGATGCCGGAAAGGACAAAGGCGTGATCGTCGGGATGAGCTTTTGGCTGACCGGAGTGAAGAACACCGAATTGAAGATCTCGGTCGCCTCGGTGAGTGAGAAGACTGCTGTCGCGAAGGTTGTCGCCATAAGCCATCGTTACGATTACGACGACGAAGGCAATCCTAAAGGGCCCGAGCCCGAGGAATTTCGACTCACGGCGGGAATGAGGGTTTCAAGCCTTAGCCCCAAGGATGAATAGCGGTTCGCTTCGCATAGCCACGCCCGTTTACGGCGTGGGATGGATCTCAATTATTCTCAGGGCGTTTCAACGCCCTTACGATTTGTGAGATTGGTAAGCGCGTTGAACGCGCTATGAATCTCTTTTCAACGTAATCCACGCCGTGAACGGCGTGGCTATGCTGGAACGAGCGACCTGGTCGCCCTATCAGGCATTTGAGCATGTCCCTGCGAGCTTTTTCCCGTTGGCAAAGTTTGCCATGGGTGATATCTTTTTGCTTATGAGCACGATGAACATATCGCTTCCGGAGGAGCTGAGGGCATTCGTCAACTCGCAGGTTTCCGAGGGCGCGTATACCAGCAGCAGCGAGTACGTGCGTGAATTGCTGCGAAAGGAGCAGGATCGCGTTCGCCTTCGGCGGATGTTGATCGAGGGAATGGAATCTCCCCTGATTGACGAACCTATGGATGCTGCGTATTTTGATAAATTCAGAAAACGAGTCGCGGAGAAGAAGTAGGTGAAACGAAAACCGGTCGTTCGCCGTCGAAAGGCCGACGGCGACATAGAGTCGACGGTTGCCTATTATCAGGCCGAGGCCGGAAACGAGACGGCGACAGATTTTCTGAACCAGCTTGAATCGGCCCTACAGAGTGTCGCCAAACAGCCGGGTGCCGGTTCTCAACGCTTCGGCCACGAGCTTGACATTCCAGATCTGCGTCAGTGGCCGTTGGCGCGATTTCCATATCTGATCTTCTACGTCGAGAAAAGTAACCGGATCGAAATTGTACGCGTCTTGCACACGAGCCGGAACGTTACTGCGTTGATCACGCTCGACGACACGCAATAGGACATTTTTTCAATGAGCAATCAAGAACCAAACAAGATCATCTTTTCGATGGTCAAGGTATCAAAGTTTTACGACAAGAAGCCGGTCCTCAAGGACATCTATCTTTCGTTCTTTTACGGGGCAAAGATCGGCGTGCTCGGTCTTAATGGTGCGGGTAAGTCGTCTTTGCTTCGCATCATCGCGGGGCAGGACAAGGACTTCAACGGCGAGGTCGTTTTCTCGCAGGGCTATTCGGTCGGTTATCTGGAGCAGGAACCGAAGCTCGATGAGACCAAGACGGTCAAACAGATCGTCGAAGAGGCCGTGCAATCGACGGTTGACCTGCTCAAAGAATTCGAAGAGATCAATGCAAAGTTTGCCGAGCCGATGGACGACGACGCAATGAATGCGCTCATCGAACGGCAGGGCGAGGTGCAGGAAAAGCTCGATGCGGCCGATGCCTGGGACCTCGATTCGCGGCTCGAAATGGCGATGGACGCGCTCCGCTGCCCGCCGGCCGATACGCCGATCAAGAACCTCTCGGGCGGTGAGAAGCGCCGGGTCGCTCTCTGCCGGCTGCTGCTGCAAAAGCCTGACATTCTATTGCTCGACGAGCCGACGAACCATCTTGACGCCGAGTCGGTCGCCTGGCTTGAGCAGCACCTTCAGCGCTACGAAGGCACGATCATCGCCGTAACGCACGATCGCTATTTCCTCGATAACGTCGCCGGCTGGATCCTCGAACTCGACCGCGGCGAGGGCATTCCGTGGAAGGGCAATTATTCTAGCTGGCTCGAGCAGAAGCAAAACCGCCTCGCACAAGAGCAGAAGACCGAGGATAAGCGAGCCAAGACGCTTGAGCGCGAGCTTGAGTGGATACGGATGTCGCCAAAGGGGCGCCATGCAAAGTCAAAGGCCCGCATCAACGACTACGAAAAGCTCGTCGCGACCGAATCTGAAAAACGCAGCGAGGAGCTTGAGATCTTCATCCCGCCCGGCCCGCGGCTCGGCGATACGGTAATCGAGGCTCACGGCGTTTCAAAGGCCTATGGCGACAAGCTGCTCTTTGAGAACCTCGAGTTCTCGCTTCCGCCGGGCGGCATCGTCGGCGTCATCGGCCCCAACGGAGCCGGCAAGACGACGCTTTTCCGCCTGATCACCGGGCAGGAACAGCCGGACAGCGGTGAGTTTAAGGTCGGCCCGACCGTTCAGCTCGGCTACGTCGATCAATCGCGCGATTCACTCGAAGCGAACAAGACCATCTGGGAAGAGATCTCCGGCGGGCTCGACGTGATCAACCTCGGCAAGCGTGAGATGAATTCGCGGGCTTACGTTTCGCGGTTCAATTTCTCGGGCTCCGATCAGCAAAAGCGCGTCGGCCAACTCTCCGGCGGCGAGCGCAACCGCGTCCACCTGGCCAAGATGCTTAAGTCGGGGGCAAATGTTATTCTGTTGGACGAACCGACGAACGACCTCGACGTGAACACGATGCGCGCACTCGAGGAAGCGTTGGAAAACTTTGCCGGCTGCGCCGTCGTAATAAGCCACGACCGCTGGTTCCTTGATCGCATAGCGACTCACATCCTGGCCTTTGAAGGCGATTCTCACGTCGAATATTTCGACGGAAACTACAGCGAATACGAAGCGGACCGAAAACGCCGGCTCGGCCATGATGCCGACCAGCCGCACCGGATCAAATATCGAAGTTTGACACGGGCTTGAGACCGATAAGTGTTTTTATTCAGCAATTTTCCCCAAGCGAACCATCAGGCCGCCCCCGCGGCGGCTCTCTGCGGCAAGATGATGAAATATCGCATTTGGGTGCTTTTAATAGTTTTGGCTGTTTCCCTTTTTGCTGCCGGGTGCGGTTCGGCGGTGGATTCCGCACCGCCCGAAACGGCGGAAACTCAAAAGATCGCGGCCGAACCGGTAATGCCGCCGGAACCGATACCGGAACCGACACCGGAGATCCCCGACCTTCAAAGCGAGATCGCCGACGGCCGCTTTCGCACGACCGACTCGCCGCTTGGGAGCTACGATTTTCTCAACCATTCCTACCCGCTGCCCCGTGGCTGGCAAAATCCGGACGGCAGTGACATCAAGCTCGAGAACGGGCGTGTCGAGGCCGTGGCCGGAACGGTTTCCGACGACATGAGCGAGGATGAAAAGGCCAAGGCGCGTGCCCAACGCCGAATCGGGATGTCGCACGTTGTTACCAAATATTTTGATGCGACCGGCGACGGGCGGGAAGAGGCGATCGTTATCCTCAAGATAGAGACCGCAGGAAATGCCATTCCGCAGGTCATCTACGTCTATACCTGGAAGGATGAAAAGCCCGAACTACTCTGGCACTTCCGTACCGGTGATCGCACCGATGGCGGCCTAAAGGACATCAGGCCCGAGAACGGCCAGCTCGTCATCGAGCTCTACGGCCAGGACCGCTATATGCTCGGCGAGGTCGAAACCGGCAAGATCACCGGCGACGAGGCCCAGCTCTGCTGCCCATCGCACTTCACACGTTCAACATATAAGTGGAACGGCCGCCACTTCATCCGCCAGGGCGACCGGCTCACTTTCTCAATGTCTGATCCCGCCGCACCGCCGCTAAAGAACTACGGCGACATCGTCAACAACCCGAAGAACCAAAAGACGAAGGGCAAGTGACCAAAAACGCGGTGCGGACCCTTTGCCTCAAGATTCGCCGAGTTGGGAAATATTAGCAGTGCTGATATTGTCCGAAATCAAACATTACCCCCACTAACCTTGCATAGTGGCCCGAACGGGCCGATTATTCCCGTGTAAACACGCCCAGCGTACCCTGCAGCGTCGGACGGCTTCTGGTTCTTTACCTTGAGAAAACGGGAGGAATTCTCAAATGGAGTCGCTTACCCTTGACCGCCTGCAGTTCGCATTTACGGTCACCTATCATTATCTTTTTCCCCAGCTTACGATGGGCCTTGCTCCACTTATCGTCATTTTCAAGTCGCTCGCGAT
Organism: Acidobacteriota bacterium; assembly: GCA_019639135.1. Taxonomy (GTDB): domain Bacteria; phylum Acidobacteriota; class Blastocatellia; order Pyrinomonadales; family Pyrinomonadaceae; genus OLB17. The sequence goes on along the minus strand of JAHBSL010000003.1, from coordinate 28,259 downwards.
ATGGAAAAAAGACGAAATGTGGAACGAGGCCGCAAGGTTCTGGGGCAAGATCTTCGGCATTACATTCTTATTCGGAGTGGTAACGGGCATCCCGATGGAGTTTCAGTTCGGGACGAACTGGGCCGTATTTTCGAAATACGCCGGCGGCGTTATCGGGCAAACGCTCGCGATGGAAGGGACGTTCGCGTTCTTTCTCGAGTCGTCATTTATCGGTCTGTTTCTCTTCGGTGAGAAGCGGCTCGGGCAGGCCCTGCACTGGGTTTCGGCATTTCTGATCTTTGTAGGAACGTGGCTCTCGGGCTGGTTCATCATTGCGACAAATGCCTGGATGCAGCATCCGGTCGGTTACGAGATCGCCGCCGACGGCAGCGTACACCTGACAAGCTTCTGGTCCCTAGTTCTAAATGAATGGGCGATCTACCAATATTTGCACAACATGGGCGGTGCTCTTGTAACCGGCAGCTTCGCCGTTGCAGCCCTTGGAGCTTTCTACATTCTCTCGAAGCAGCAGGTCGAATTCGGAAAGATGTTCGTCAAGGCAGGCGTCATTGCCGGATGCGTGGCGAGCATTTGGATGCTTTTCCCTTCGGGCGACTGGCAAGGCAAGATGGTCGCCAAACATCAGCCCGTAACCCTCGCCGCGATGGAAGGACTCTTTGACACCACGCAGGGCGCACCGCTCGTCTTGATCGGGCAGCCTGATATTGAGAAGAAGCGGCTCGACAACGCCATCCACATTCCGGCGGCTCTCAGCTTCATCACCTATCAACGCTGGGACGCCGAGGTGAAGGGGCTCAATGAGTTTCCCGAGGACCTGCATCCGGACAATATTCCGCTGCTCTATTACAGCTTTCACATAATGGTCGGGCTCGGGACGATCTTTATCGCGATCATGGCTATCGCTGCTATCTGGCTTTGGCGAGGCTGGCTCTTCGAGTCGAACTGGCTGCTATGGATCCTGATGCTTCTTTTCCCGTTCCCGTTCATCGCGAATACGGTCGGATGGATGACGGCCGAGCTTGGCCGCCAGCCGTGGCTTGTTTACGGGCTGTTCCGCACCGAAGAAGGGGCCTCGCACATGGTCTCTTCGGGTAATGTGATGTTCACGCTACTCGGCTTCTTTGGTATGTACACGGTGCTCTCGCTGCTCTATATTTTCCTGATGCTCAGGCGGATAGAACATGGGGCCGATGAGCTGACGGCGGCCGCAGCGGCGGTTGGAGGAGAGAACTAAAAGGAGGCTGATATGGAATTGATCTGGTTCATGATCGTCGCGTTTATGCTGGTCTGCTATGTCATCCTCGATGGGTTCGACATCGGTGCAGGTATTGTTCACTATTTCATCGGCCGCAATGACGCCGAGCGGGCGGCCGTTATCCGTACGATTGGCCCGGTCTGGGACGGCAACGAGGTCTGGCTATTGGCGACCGGCGGTGTTTTGTATTTTGCGTTCCCGATGCTCTACGCCTCGGCTTTTTCGGGCTTCTATCTTCCGCTGATAATGGTGCTCTGGCTCTTGATAATGCGGGCCGCAGGCATCGAGCTTCGCCATCAGCTTGAACACAACCACATGTGGACGAGCTTTTGGGACTTCGTCTTTTCGTTGTCGAGCATTCTGCTGGCGATATTTTTCGGAGCGGCGCTTGGGAATGTCATCCGCGGCGTTCCGCTCAACGCTGAAGGCTACTTTTTCGAGCCGCTCTTCACCCATTGGGGTACAACGGGCGAGACCGGCATCCTCGATTGGTTCACAGTTCTCTCGGGCGTGGTCGCCTTTGTCGCACTTGCCGTTCACGGGGCGAACTATCTGGCGATGAAGACCGAGGACGAAATGAACCTACGCGCTCGCAGGGTTGTTGGGGTCGGTTGGTATGCCTTGGTCGGTGTAACGGTGCTGAGCCTTTGGGCAGTGATGTACGTCCGGCCGACGCTGCTTAATAACTACTACGCATTGCCAATAGGGTGGCTGATACCCTTGGCCGTTGCGGCATCGCTCGCGGCGATAAAATATTTCAACGCGAAAGGGCAAGACCGCAATGCGTTCATCTCCTCGAGCGTTTATCTTGCGATGATGCTCGGCGGGGCGGTCTTCGGCCTATTTCCGCTCGTGCTTCCGGCGCTTGACCCGGCAAATAGCCTTACGGTTTACAACACGCGGGCGGGCGATTATGGATTGAGCGTAGCACTGCTCTGGTGGCCGATAGGGATCATCATCGCTCTCGGGTATTACACCTTTCTTTTCCGAACCTTCAAGGGCAAGGTAAAGGTCGGGGAAGAACATTAGGCAGCTTCCGGTTGTCATTCTATCGGCGGGTTTAGGCCCGCCGAATTCTTGCAACGGAGCTTTGCAGTATAAAGTACTTGACACAACCGACTACTTCGCATATATTCATCTTCGCGATGGCGAAGATATCTCCTCTACAAAAGACCGAACGCGATGAGCCCGTCAGCCTCGGCGACCGGGCGCTCGATAACCTCGACTTTATCCGCTCGACGATGGAACGCTCGACGAGCTTTACGGCGGTTCCGGGCTATGGCGGCATGCTGATGGGGGCGACCGCGATCGGTGCCGCCTTTTTTGCGAACCAGCAGATCTATCTTCGCAACTGGCTCGTCATCTGGGTCGTCGAAGCGTTTCTTGCCTTTGCGATCGGACTTTTGGCGATGTGGCAAAAGGCGAAGCTTGGAGGCCAGTCGCTTTTTTCGGCACCGGCACGCAAGTTTGCTATGAGCTTTGCCCCGCCAATTGTCGTGGGCGTTGCGCTCACCTTCGGGCTCTGGCGGTTCGACCATTACGGCGTGATGGCCGGAATGTGGATGCTCTGCTACGGAGCGGCGGTTGTCGGCGGCGGAGCGTATTCGGTGCGGGCGGTGCCGGTGATGGGCTGGTGCTTCATCGTGCTCGGGGCGATCACGCTCGCCCTGCCGAAAGGCTCCGGCGACGAGATGATGGCCGCAAGCTTTGGCCTGCTGCACATAATTTTCGGCGCGGTGATCGCCCGGAAATACGGTGGATAGTTTGCAGAAGCCCGCACGTAAGTAAGGGCGGTTCATTCAATGGTGAATGGTGAATGGTTGGTGAACGGTGAATGGTGAATGGTGAATGGTGAGTCAAGAACCGGGACTCACTGAATACAGAATATGGAAAACGTAATTCAAATGAACAACAAACGGCTTGTGTTATTGATGCTCGCGGCGGCGGGGTTGCTTATGGTGCCGCTGGTCGCGATGCAGTTCACGAGCGAGGTGGACTGGAATGCCTTTGACTTCACCGTCGCGGGCGTGCTGCTTTTTGGGACCGGCCTCGCGATCGATTTTGCACTAAGGATCGTGACGGGGTTCTGGACACGGATCGCCGCGGTGCTCGGACTGCTCTTTATTCTCTTCTTGGTCTGGGCCGAGCTTGCGGTCGGAATTTTCGGAACGCCGCTCGCGGGGAGCTAGTCTGATCCGGTGTTCCCATTTTGTGGTTTGGAAAGAAGCATTAGCCACGAAATAGGAAAAGAAGAAACAAAGAAAGCGGACAAGTGCCGCTCGTTAGTTATGGCGAAGTCTAATTTGGCAAAGGTAGAAAAGAACGAATCGCCGCCGCGGCTTTCGGTGGCGAAGGCGGCGGAGACCGTCTCTAACGATCTGGATAAGGTCATACACGAGCGGATGCGGCTCGGCATTGTCAGCGCGCTTGCCGCAAATGAAAAGCTGAGCTTTGGTGAGCTGAAAACGTTGCTCGATACCTCCGACGGTAACCTCAGCGTCCACGCCCGCAAGCTGGAGGACGCGGGCTACGTGACAATGAAAAAGTCGTTCGCCGGCCGCACGCCGCTGACCGAATACAAGATCACGCCCGCGGGCCGCAAGGCCCTGACCCGCTACCTCGACCACATGGAAGCGCTGATAAATGCGATGAAAGGGAGATGATCTGGAGTGACGAGGGAAGAGGGAAGAGGGAAGAGTCACGCGGGCGGTGTCAGAGGCCCGCGCGTAAGCAAGGGCTCATTGAGCAAGCCCGCACGTGAGTAAGGGCGGTTCATTCAATGTGGAGAGTGACGAGTGGCGAGGGGGTTGCTTTGAGTTTTGCTTCAGACAAGAAGGCGGCGGTGGTCGGTAACACAGGATCGGAGGGAAAAGACGGTCTGATCTTTATCGGACAGACCTCGCTGATAGGGTTCATATCGATCAGTCAGGTGGCAATCTTTGTTTTTCTTTACAGTGCTGCACTTGAGTTGTACACGATGCTCTACGGGCAAATCAGAATTGACCTAGGGTTTGGGATTTCTATGTACTATTCGCTTTATGTGCTCGGTGCGTTGGCAGCCGCGAACGCATTCGTACAGGTAGTTGCCGAGCGCGTCGTCGTCAAGTGGATCGCAGCCGTCAGTTCGGCGGGTCTTTGGCTTTTGTATTGGGTCCACATTTTGGCGTTACATCCAAACAGATTCCTATTGGTTGCGGTCTCCGGAATTTCGAGCTTTGCTCTCGCATTGATTCTGCTTCACCGCAATCCGAGTGATCGTTTGAGGCAGGGAACAAATAGATAAATGACCAAGATCGGTTGGGTGTGTCACGAAGGTTTCTGCGTTGATCTAAGACTTTTGATTCAAGATCGGGAATCCTGATCATCGTGTTCATCCTGTAAAAAAAACGATTCGGATTCCCGCAAGATATGGCGGGGTTTTCGTTCAGAAGTAAAACGACCTAGCGAGGCAATAAAAATGAACCGACGAACACGGACCGGGCTTGAGATCCTTCTTATAGCGATGCTTTTCGGCGTTTTCGGCAATGTGATGTTGCGGCAAACGCCCTGGGGCTTGAACGCCTTTCTTTTCGTCACGGTCTTTACGGCCGCGATGGCGGTGACGATGCTCCGCAACCGGCCGGAACTTATGACCGCCCGAACGCTCGCACTTCAGGCGGCGATGCTCTTCTTCGGGGCGATGTTCGTTGTCCGCGATTCGATCGAACTGCGCGTCTATGACACCTTTGCCGTCATCATAATAATGGGCGTGCTTGTCCTGCCCAATTTTGGCATCAATCAGCGGATCGCGGGCGTATTTCACTACGCGGCCGGGTTCGTTTGGTCCGGCCTTATTTCGTTTCTCGGGCCGTTCTTTCTGATCGGTGCGGATATTGACTGGAAAGAGATTCCCGGCAATCGGCTTAGCACGGGTATCTTCTCGGTGCTGCGAGGCCTGGCGGTCGCGTTGCCGCTGGTGCTTATCTTCGGTGCGTTGTTCATGGCGGCGGATGCTGCGTTTGAGGACTTTGCCAACCGGGCCGTCAATTTCGACATTGACACCGTGCTCTCGCACGTATTGCTCTCCTCGCTTTTTGCATGGCTTGCGGCGGGTTATCTCCGCGGTTCGATAATGGAGCATGTCTTTGCGGCGGCGGGTGCGGCCACGGCCTCGCCGATCCCGACTGCCGATGAGAAGAAGCCAGCCGAACCTTCGGCGGCCGAGGGCGAGAAGAGCTATGTTGACAAGTTCACCGCCGAGCCCGCAGAGGACGCTTCGCTCCCGAACAACGCCACCATTCTTGAACACATAAACATCAGCGACCCGCCACATGCGACCGACAAAAACTCCCCTCCTTACGAAGGAGGGGTGGACGCCCCAGCTTTTCAAGGGGCGGACGGGGTGGTTCTCTCGTCCGACACACGGAAAGCAGATGAAAAAGCTAGACGCAGAAAGCGCGACTGGCAAAACTGGGACAACTCGTCCTTTCCGCAGGTCTTCACGCTCGGCCGCGTTGAGACGATCATAATCCTCGGCCTTGTCGATCTGCTTTTCCTTGCGTTCGTCGTCTTTCAGCTTCCTTATCTTTTCGGCGGAATGGACCTCGTGCAGACGACGCCGGACCTCAAGCTGGCCGACTTTGCCCGCCGGGGCTTTGGCGAACTGGTGACGGTCGCGTTTCTTGTGCTGCCGCTGCTGCTTGCCTCGCATTGGCTGCTTCGCCGCGATGAACGGCGGAACGAGGCGGTCTTTCGCGTGCTTGCCGTCGTCCAGATCGGGCTGCTTTTTGTCATCATGGCCTCGGCGATGCAGCGGCTGGTGCTGCTGACCGGCGAACTCGGCTATGGCTGGACGACCGTCCGCTTTTACCCGATGGTCTTCATGCTCTGGCTCGCGGTCGTCTTCGTCTGGTTTGGCTGGACGGTGCTCCGCGGCCGGCGAAACAACTTTGCCTGGGGTGCACTTTGGTCGGCGATAGTGATACTCGCCGCGACCAACCTAATTAACCCGGACGACTTCATCGCCCGCAAAAACATCCAGCTTATGCAGCAAGGCCGCGAATATGACGCCTGGTACCACACTTACCACCTCAGCGATGATGCGGTCCCGGTTCTCATCGAGAGCCTGCCGGTGATGAACGTCAAAGACGCGTGCTCGACGAAGCAATCACTATATAGTCGGTTGGTCGAGGCCCGCGACGAGAGCGACGCTCGCTCGCTCAATTGGTCCCGCGAGCGTGCCTTCCGCCTGCTCGAAGGCAACTCCGGCTTGCTCATAAACCGCCCCGAGTGCGACGCGCCGAACGACGGGGTTCATTGACCGAGGCCCGCCGATGAGTTTGGTGTAGAATGGTGAAGATGTTCCGAGCATCTATTCGATCGATCTGCTTCATTTCACTGGCTTTGATACTGCTGTTCATATCAGTGTCAGCTTTGGCTCAGGGGGCACCTGAGCTTCGCGCTGAAGAATATGAGATCTTTAGCGAGGTGATTCGAAAGACAGCGGTCCTGTCGGAGTCAAGAAATGTTGTAGTTTCAGACACCACCTCCAGAGACGCATTTTTTGTTTTCGACGTATCCAAAGAAGTTCAGCGAAAGTTGAACAAACTACAAAAATCTACCCTTGAGAGTTTTCGTAAAGCGAACAAGGCGGAAGGAAAGTTGCGTCAGGAATTTGCAGATGATCTGGTCGTTCACCTTATACCTTGGTCAGACTCAGTAAATAGTCTCGGAAGGCTATCTGGGGACAAGGATGCGGCTACCAAATATGCCGCTGAGTACCGACTTACTTTTTCGCGGGTTGGTTTCAACAAGGAAATGACCCAGGCACTAGTTCACGTCGATTATCGGCACAACGAAATGCGCAAGTATGCTTTTGGTTCTTATTTTCTTTTCTCGAGACAGAACGATGGAGCTTGGGAAGTAGTGAACATCGTTCGTTCGTGGGTTTACTGAATCCGTAATGCAAATTGTTGTTGGACTTGGTAAGCAATTGTGAGATCGAGTTCAGACTTGATTCGCGAGTATATTTCTTTTGTCAGGGTCGAGAAGGGCCTGGCGAAGAACGCGTTGGCGGGTAATTGCCGCGGAGAAACCTAAAAAATCGAGTGGCTATTGCTGAAGTTGGTATAATAAGGTTCAGCGAGTTTTATGCCGAGCAATTCCGTCACAGTTTCGAAGGCCGAATACGTAAAGGACCACATCCTTGAGCTCACGTTCAGCGACGGCGTGCGTGCGGAGATCGATTTTGCGCCATGGATCGAGAAGTACCCCTTCTTTGCCCCTCTGAAGGCACTGGACTATTTTTGCAACTTTTCGCTTGATGGCTGGACGGTCGTTTGGCCGAACGGCGCCGATATTGCACCTGAGACCCTCCACGAACTTGCGGTCAAGTCATTGGGCGAGGTCGCCGCCTGAACGATCCATCGTGAAACAACAACGCGATCTTATCCGCGAGTATATTTCTTTTGTCCGGGTCGAGAAGGGCCTGGCGAAGAATTCGCTGGCGGGTTATGAGGGTGACCTGCGGAAGTTCGAGGTCTGGGCGGGGAAGAACCGGGTCGAGCCGATCGCCGCTTCACGCGAAGACCTTCGCGAGTTCCTGATCGACCTGACCAAGCAGAAGATCTCTGAGAGTTCAAAGCGGCGGATGGTCAGTTCGCTCCGCGGTTTTTATAGCTTTCTGGCGATCGACGGGCATTTGCCCAAGAGCCCGGCCGAGGACCTCGAAACTCCGCGAAAGAGCTTTTATCTGCCGCGTTTTTTGAACCAAGCCGAGATCGAGCAGCTCCTCGCCGCACCCGATGTCGAGAGCGAAACGGGCCTTCGCGACCGGGCCGTGCTCGAGCTGATGTATGCCTGCGGGCTGCGGGTTTCGGAGCTCTGCACGCTTCGGCTCGCCGATGTCGATCTAGAATCCGGCATACTCACGACCACCGGAAAGGGCAACAAGACCCGCCGCGTCCCCATCGGGAAAAGTGCGGTCGAATGGCTGCGGAATTATCTCGCCGCCCGCCGCGAGAAGGAACCGCAAGATACCGACCCGCATCTCTTCATCAAGCCAAAGGGCGGGCCAATGACGCGGCAGATCGTCCACGGCTTTATTAGGAAATATGCCGAGCAGTGCGGGTTCAGGGGCGTTTCGCCGCACACGCTCCGACATTCATTTGCGACCCACATGGTCCAGAACCGCGCCGATATCCGCAGCGTCCAGCAGATGCTCGGCCACGCCGATATCTCGACCACGCAGATCTACACACACATCACCGACGCCCACCTAAAAAAAGCATACGAAAACTTTCACCCGCGGTCGAAGAAGTAGAGCCATCCTTGGTTGACTTCGATTTGACCGTCTCACCGCTTCTTTTTATTATCACAGTGGCGCCCGTAGCTCAGTGGATAGAGCACTTGTTTCGCAAACAGTAGGTCGCGGGTTCGAGTCCCGTCGGGCGCTTTTTGATTGACATTTAAGACAGGTTTTTCTTAATATTTAGTTGCGAAACAAGTCTGCTGCTGAGTTTGTACTCGGAAACAGACCTACTGTTAAGTTTAGGCTCGGCTGAAAGGCCGGGCCTTTTCATTTGCGGTGCTCGTTTATCTGGTGTTTGCATTGCCAGAAAGGACCAATTAGGACCTCATCAACCAATTAAATAGATACCCTCATCCTGTGCTAAAATCTTAATTCCAAAATAAAACTATGCTTGACGAGATAAAACCTCCTGAGGAGCAGGGTCTTTCTGTCGATGGTTCCCGCCGCGATTTTCTTAAGAAGAGTGCGGTTGCGGGGGCCGGGGCTGCGGCGATAAAGCTTGGCGGTGCGGTTCCGCTGGTAGCGAGCGAACCGGCGATCGAGGGCGGCATTCCGGTTGAGAAGTTGACCGTGCGGCTCAACATCAACGGCAAGGAGCAAACGCTGCCGGTCGATACGCGGACGTCGCTGCTCGATGCGCTTCGCGAGCAGCTTGAGATGACCGGTTCGAAGAAGGGCTGCGACCACGGCCAGTGCGGAGCATGCACGGTGATCATCGACGGCCGCCGACAGCTTTCTTGCCTGACGCTAGCCGCGATGTGCGACGACCGAAAGGTGACGACCATCGAGGGGCTCGCCGAGGGCGACAAGCTCCATCCGATGCAGGCCGCCTTTATCGAACGCGACGGAATGCAGTGCGGCTACTGCACACCGGGCCAGATCTGCTCGGCGGTCGCGATGCTTGAGGAAGCACGGAACGGCGAGGCGAGTTTCGTGACCGAAAACATCAACGCCGTCGCTCGCGGGCAAAAGCTAACGAAATCCGAAATACAGGAGCGTATGAGCGGCAACATCTGCCGGTGCGGGGCTTACCCAAACATCGTCGCCGCCATCGAGGACGTGCAGGCAGGAGGTGCGAAATGAGGCCATTTGCATTCAAGCGTCCGGCCGGTGCCGAGGCTGCCGTAAAGCTGGTCGCCGCCAATAAGGACGCAAGGTTCATCGCCGGCGGCACAAATCTCATCGACCTGATGAAAGAGGGCATCGACCGCCCGAACGAGCTGGTCGATATCTCTCGCGTTTCGCTTAACCTGATCCGTTCGCTTGGAGGTAATGGTGTTTCGATCGGCGCTTTGGCGAAGAACACCGAAACGGCAAATCACCCGCTTATAAGGAAGGATTACCCGATGCTCTCGCAGGCGATCCTCTCCGGTGCCTCGCCGCAGATCCGCAACATGGCGACGAACGGCGGCAACCTGATGCAGCGAACGCGATGTGCGTACTTTTATGACCTCGGCACGCCCTGCAACAAGCGGCAGCCGGGCTCGGGCTGCGGTGCGAAAGACGGGCTGAACCGGTACTCGGCCATTTTCGGCTGGAGCGATTCGTGCGTAGCCGTGCATCCTTCGGATATGTGCGTCGCGCTCGCCGCTCTCGATGCGACAGTCAGGATACGCACCGTCGCCGGCGGCGAACGGAAGATCATTTTCACGGCCTTTCACCGCCTTCCCGGCGACCTGCCGGAACTCGACAACAACCTCTCACACGGCGAAATGATCGTCTCGATCGACATCCCGAAGAACAATTTTGCGGCAAACAGCTACTACCTCAAGATCCGCGACCGTTCGAGCTATGCCTTTGCACTGGTTTCGGTTGCGGCTGGGCTTGAGATCGACAAGGGCGTGATAAAGCAGGCCCGCATCGCCCTTGGCGGCGTTGCCCATAAGCCCTGGCGGGCCGACGAAGCCGAACGATTTCTTGAAGGAAAGCGGGCTGAAGCCGCCACTTTCCAGCAGGCCGCCGAGCTGGCTCTCCGCGGAGCAAAACCGCTCTCCGAGAACGGCTACAAGGTAAAACTCACCCAGCGGGCCATCGCCCGGGCACTCAGGAGGGCAGCGAACGTATGATGCAGGACGACCTCAAACGACAACCGAGCCGCGTTGACGGCCGGGCGAAGGTGACGGGAAAGGCGACGTATATCGCCGAGTTTCGCTTTCCCGATCTGGCTTACGGCTACCTTGTCCAATCGACCATCGCCCGCGGCACCATCCGCGATATCGACACCGCTGAGGCCGAAAAGCAGCCCGGTGTGGTCAAGATCTTGACGCACAAGAACGCTCCACGGCTTGCGAACCCGCAGGCCGATGAGGACTTTGGCGAAAAGAGCCGCCCGTTCTTTGCGTTGATGACCGACCGCGTGCTTTTTAGCGGACAACCGGTAGCGGTCGTCATCGCCGATACTTTCGAGCAGGCTCGCTATGCCGCCTCGCTGATGAAAGTAAGCTACGCTGAGGAAAAGCCCTCGACCGACATCCGCGACGTTATGGATAAAGGCTTCGCGGCGGGAAGGCCGCGGCCCGTGCGGGGAACGCCGGATGAGGCATTTGCCGCCGCCGAGGTTAAGGTCGAGGCCGAATACACGATCCCGATCGAGCACCACAACGCGATGGAACCGCACGCGACGGTCGCCAATTGGGACGGCGACCGGCTTACGGTTTATGACAAGACGCAGGGCGTCACCGGTGTTCGCAATTACCTAGCGACCAATTTCGGCATCGACCGCGAAAAGATCACCGTGCTTTCGCCTTTTGTTGGCGGCGCGTTCGGTGCCTCGCTACGGCCGACGCCGAACACGTTGCTCGCAGTAATGGCGGCACGCGAGACCAAACGGCCGGTCAAGATCGTCTATTCTCGCCGCCAGCTCGCTACCGCCCACGGCTATCGGCCGGCATCGATCCAGAAGATAAAGATCGGTGCGGACAAGGCCGGAAAGCTGAATTCGATAATCCACGAGGCCGTTCATAATACATCCTCGCACGAGGATTTTGCCGAAGATCTGGTCGGCATTTCGCGGACGCTTTACGCCTGCCCGAACGTCCGAACGGATGCCAAGATCACCCGGACCGACCTGCAGACGCCGCTTTGGATGCGGGCACCGGGCACGGTCTCGGGCGCTTTTGCACTTGAATCGGCACTCGATGAGCTTGCATATAAGCTCAAGATCGATCCGCTCGAACTCCGCCTTATCAACTATGCCGAAACCGATCCGGACACCGGGCGGCCTTTCTCGAGCAAGGAGCTTCGTGAATGTTATCGGCAGGGTGCGGAACGGTTCGGCTGGAAGAACCGCAAACCCGAGCCGCGGTCGATGCGCGACGGGCGTTTCATGGTCGGCTGGGGCCTTGCGACCGGAACATGGGGAGCCTTTCTCGCTCCGTCGTCGGCACGGGTCACATTAAAGGCCGACGGCACCGCTTTGGTCGAAAGCGGCACGACCGACATCGGCCCGGGAACTTACACGACCATTTCGCTCATCGCCGCACGCCAACTCGGGCTTCCGCTCGAAAAGGTCACATTCAAGCTCGGCGACAGCAATCTGCCATCGGCTCCTTCGCAGGGCGGTTCGATAACAACGGCGAGCGTTGGGACGGCCGTTCAGGAATGTGCCCAGATCGTCCAAAAGGATCTGATGGCAACGGAATCCAAGCGCGAAGCCTCACCGTTCTCGGGTGTTCCGTTCGAGAACATCGAATTTGTCGATGGTTCGGCCCGGATCAAAGGCCGGCCTGAGACATCTATGACGATCGGCGAGATCCTTAGCCGCAACGGGCTGCCCGAGGTTTCGGCAACACACACGACGCGGCCCGATTTCGGCGAGCGTGCTAAATATGCGACCGCATCGCACGGAGCACAGTTCGTCGAGGTCAAGGTCGATGAAGAGATCGGCATCGTCCGAGTGACCCGCGTGGTTCAGGCGACCGCCGCGGGCCGGATAATCAACCCGAAAGGTGCCCACAGCCAGGAAATGGGCGGCGTCGTTTGGGGCATCGGAATGGCGCTGATGGAGCACACGGAGATCGATCACCGGATCGGGCGAATAATGAACCCGAACTTGGCCGGATATCATGTCCCGGTCAACGCCGATATCGGTGCCATCGAAACGATCTTCGTCCCCGAGGAGGACACGATAGTCAATCCGCTCGGGGCAAAGGGACTCGGCGAGCTAGGCCTGGTAGGCATTCCGGCCGGCATTGCCAACGCCGTTTACCACGCGACCGGCATCCGCGTCCGCGACCTGCCGATAACGCCGGACAAGCTTGCGGGCTAAATATGCCCTTTGCGACTTGCGCGCTTTGTCGGGCTTGGTTATTATTGGAAATTTGCTAATTAGCTCTGAAAACGGCTAATTGCACTTATTAGAAGGTAAGCAAGGGTGGTCGAGTGGTTAATGGCACCGGGCTGTAAACCCGGCGGAGTAACATCCTACGCAGGTTCGAATCCTGCCCCTTGCACCATGAGCGGGAGTAGCTCAGTTGGTAGAGCGTCAGCCTTCCAAGCTGAATGTCGCGAGTTCGAGTCTCGTCTCCCGCTCCATTAAATTTATTTGGGCTTCGGCCCGAGTAGCTCAGGGGTAGAGCGCTTCCTTGGTAAGGAAGAGGTCACGGGTTCAAATCCCGTCTTGGGCTCCAGGTTGATATGATGTCTGAAAATGCCAAGGCCAAGATGACGATGGTTTACTGGAAGTCTGACCGGTTCTGGCTGGGCAAGCTTTACGAGCACCCGGAGATAATGACTCAGGGCGAAACTCTCGAGGAGCTTGAGGAGAACATCAGAGATGCCTATCGCATGATGGCGATGGACGAGGTTCCCGGGGAATATCTGGTCAAAGAGATCGTGAGTATGAAACGCCGGGATCTGGTCAAGGAGTTGACCATTGCCGGATGTGTCCTGCTAAGACACGGTTCAAGGCATGACATTTATTTGAACCCTTTAACGGGACAAAGGCAGCCTGTTCCGCGTCATTCTAGAGATAGATGAGAGGCTGGCTAAGCATATAAAGAAGCATTTAGGAATCAAGGAATAAGAACCGTAAGAGGTTAAAACGAGAGATGAGCAAAGAGAAATTCGACCGGAGCAAGCCGCACGTGAACATTGGGACCATTGGTCACGTGGACCACGGCAAGACGACATTGACGGCGGCGATCACGAAGGTGCTGGCGAAGCACAATCCGAAGATCACGGTGAGGGCGTTCGATTCGATCGACAACGCGCCTGAAGAGAAGGCGAGAGGAATCACGATCGCGACGGCGCACGTTGAGTATGAGACGCCGAACCGGCACTACGCGCACGTTGACTGCCCGGGGCACGCCGACTACGTGAAGAACATGATCACGGGAGCGGCGCAGATGGACGGAGCGATCCTTGTGGTGGCGGCGACGGACGGCCCGATGCCGCAGACGCGGGAGCACATCCTGCTGGCGCGGCAGGTGGGCGTTCCGGCGATGGTGGTGTTCATGAACAAGGTGGACATGGTCGATGACGAGGAGTTGCTGGAACTGGTCGAGATGGAGGTTCGCGAGCTTCTCTCGAGCTACGAGTTCCCGGGCGACGACATTCCTGTGGTCAAGGGTTCGGCACTGAAGGCGCTTGAAGGCGACGAGAAGTGGGAGCCGAAGATAGACGAGTTGATGGAGGCGGTGGATGCCTACATACCGACGCCGCAGCGCGAGATCGACAAGCCGTTTTTGATGCCTGTAGAGGATGTGTTTTCGATATCGGGGCGCGGGACGGTGGCGACGGGCAGGGTCGAGCGAGGGATGGTGAAGGTAGGCGAGCAGGTAGAGATCATCGGGATCAAGGAGACGCGCACGACCGTGGTGACGGGAGTGGAGATGTTCAAGAAGCTGCTCGACGAGGGGCGCGCCGGGGACAACGTAGGGTTGTTGTTGAGGGGCGTGGATCGCAAGGAGATCGAGCGGGGGCAGGTTATTGCGAAGCCCGGATCGATAACGCCGCACACGAAGTTCAAGGCCGAGGCGTATGTATTGACTAAGGAAGAGGGGGGGCGGCACACGCCGTTCTTTACCGGATACCGGCCGCAGTTTTACTTCCGGACGACGGATGTGACGGGAGTAGCGCATTTGCCCGAGGGAGTGGAGATGGTGATGCCGGGCGACAACATCGCGATGGAGATCGAACTGATCGCCCCGATCGCGATGGAAAAAGGACTCCGCTTCGCTATCCGCGAAGGCGGCCGCACCGTCGGTGCCGGTACCGTTTCGGAGATCGTTGAATAAGATAGCAGTTAGCAGTAAGCAGTGAGCAGTTCGATCTGCTCACTGCTAACAGCTCACCGCTCGCAGAGGTATTATGCCGAGAGATAACATCATTTTGCAGTGCACGGATTGCAAGGAGCGCAACTACGTGACGACCAAGAACAAAAAGAACACGCCGAACCGGCTGGAGTTCAAGAAGTTCTGTCGCCGCTGCCGCTGCCACACGGTGCACAGAGAGAACAAGTAATACTGATTTCGGATCTCGGATTTTGGATTTAAGAAAAGGGAAGTGACAGTCGACCTGGACTCTCGAAAATCCGAAATCCGAAGTCGCAGATCCCAAATCGCCACAGGGGTATGGTGTCAATGGTTAGCATGGAGGTCTCCAAAACCTTAGGTCCGGGTTCGAGTCCTGGTACCCCTGCCATCAAGTTCTGGGCCGTCCGCTCGAACTAATGATCGAGAAATGCGAGCGGGCTTTTTGGCCAAGGAGATAGAGAGTGTCAGAAACAGCAACCCTGGAAAAGGGCAAGAAAAAAGAAAGCATCGGAGAATTTATCCAGCACACCCGCGAGGAAATGTCGCGAGTCAGCTTTCCCTCGAGCGATGAGGTCCGCAAGACGACGATCATCGTCATCATCGGGGTGATCTTCTTCGCCATTTTCCTTTATTTGGTCGATATTTTCTGGAGCTACGTTCTCGAAGGCATAACCTGGCTGTTTAATCAGCTCATCGGTGCATAGGGATATTTGAGATGAAGCAGTGGTATTTTATCCACACTTATTCGGGGCATGAGAACAAGGTGGTCGAGAGCCTGGCGGCTCGCGTCCGCGATATGGAGCTTGGTGAGCTGATCACCTCGATCCTACTGCCCAAAAAGCCCGTGCTCGATGTTCGCGGCGGCAAAGAACATGTCAGCGAGGTGCTTATGTACCCCGGATATGTTCTGGTCGAGATCGATTGTGACGATAAGGGCAAGATCCCGGACAACGTGTTTCATGCGATCCGGGCAACCCCAAAAGTGACCGGGTTCCTCGGCGGAAAGAATCCGACCCCGCTCGGCCACGAAGAGGTGGATCAGATCATCCGCCACATGGAAGAGGCGGCAGAGAAACCGAAACCGAAGTTCACTTACGAGGTCGGCGAGGTTGTCCGGATCAAGTCCGGCCCGTTCGCCAGCTTTACAGGGAAGGTCGAAGAGGTCAACGAGGACAAGACCACGCTCAAGGTCTCGATCACGATCTTCGGCCGCTCAACGCCCTACGAACTTAATTTCCTCGAGGTCGAGAAGGTGACCTTCAGCGAGGACGAGTAGGCGAGCAACAATTTTGAAGCCGGTCGGCGAACGGCCGCAGAGATACTAAAAATGAGGACATTCCCCGCGTGCGGGGATCGTTAATCTGGAATGGCAAAGAAGATAGAAGGTTACATTAAGCTGCAGATCCCGGCGGGCAAGGCAAACCCGGCACCGCCGATCGGGCCTGCTCTCGGCCAGCACGGCGTGAACATCATGGAGTTCTGCAAGGCGTTCAACGCCAAAACGCAGAACGACGACCCGGACATGAAGATCCCGGTCGTTATCACGGTATATGCCGACCGCTCGTTCACGTTCGAGACAAAGACGCCGCCGGCGGCTGACCTTTTGCGAAAGGCTTCGGGAATTCCGAAGGGCTCCGGTAAGCCGAACCGCGAAAAGGCCGGCACCATCTCGCGAGACAAGATCCGCGAGATCGCAGAGAAAAAAATGCCCGACCTGAATACGACCAACATCGAATCAGCGATGAGGACTATCGAGGGAACGGCAAAGTCGATGGGGCTTACAGTGGAATAGTTTTGCGACGCGGCGAAGTGGAGACACGGAGACGCGGAGCTGGGAAATCACCGTGTCGCCGCGTCTCTTAGTCGCAGCTTCGCGGAAAGGGAGGGAAACAAAGTTTCCCGTTAACACCTGGAGGTAAAATGAAACGAGGAAAGAAATACCTCGCCGCGCTTGAAAAGATCGAGCCCGGCAGGAAGCATACGCTTGAAGAGGCGGTCGCAAAGCTCAAAGAGATCGCCTTTGCCAAGTTCGACGAAACGGTCGAATTGACAATGTGGCTCGGCGTTGACCCGCGTAAGGCGGATCAGCTTGTCCGCGGAACGGTCGTGCTCCCGCATGGTCTCGGCGGTGCGGCAAAGCGCGTGGTCGTAATTGCCCAAGGCGATAAGATCAAGGAAGCCGAAGAGGCCGGAGCCGACATGGCCGGCGGCGACGACATCGTCGAAAAGATCAAAGGCGGCTGGCTCGATTTCGATGCGCTGATCGCAACGCCCGACATGATGGGCAAGGTCGGCCAGCTCGGTAAGGTCCTCGGTCCTCGGGGCCTGATGCCCAACCCGAAAACAGGAACGGTGACGATGGACGTGAAAACGGCCATCCAGGAGACCAAGGCCGGTAAGGTCGAATACCGCGTCGATAAGACGGGCGTAATTCACTCACCGGTCGGCAAAGTGTCTTTTGACGACGCCAAGCTTGCCGATAATGCCAAGGTTCTGATCAACGCCGTTATCAAAGCAAAACCGACGACCGCCAAGGGCCGCTACGTCAGGAAGATCAATCTTGCCGCGACGATGAGCCCGGGCGTTCTGCTCGATGAGCTAACGTATTCCTAATCAGTGAGGTGCGAATAGAGAAATGAAAACGAGAGAAGTAAAACAACGAGACCTTGCCGCCCTCACGGAGTCGCTCCAGACCGCGAAGTCGGCGATGATCGTCAGCTTTCAGGGCCTGACGGTGGCAAAGGACCAGGAATTCAGAAATAATCTGCGGGCCGCCGGTGCAAAGTACCAGGTGGTCAAGAACACCCTTGCGCGGATCGCGGTCAAGGGAACCGATTTTGAACAGGCGACCGATCACCTCAAGGGTGTGACCGCCATCGCCTGGACGGACAACGATCCGGTCGTCCTCGCAAAGGCGATCTCAAAGTTCATGAAGGACAATGCCGATATCTATAAATTCAAGACCGGCGTTGTTGATGGGAAGCTTGTTGACCTCACACAGGTCACCGAGATCGCGAGCCTGCCTTCGAAGGAAGAGCTTATCTCGAAGCTGCTCTACGTGCTCAATGCTCAGGCCCAGCGTATCGTTACGGTCATCAACGCGGTCCCGCGTGACCTTGCGGTCGTGATCAAGCAGATCGGCGAGCAGGAAGGCCGTGCGGCGGGGACGCCTGCGGTTGAGGCAAAGAGCGAAGAATCTCCGGCTGCTGAGGCTGCTCCGGCGGAAGAAGCGCCGGCCGTTGAGGCTGCTGCCGAAGGCGGCGATGCTTCTGCAGAAGGCGAAACGCCCGAAGCTCCGGTCGAGCAGGCGGAAGAGGCGCAGGAGAAGCGTGAGGAAGACAACGATCCCGGCTCGCCCGAGGCTGAACAGGCCGAGGAAGCCGAGAAGTCCGAATAAGTTTTAGCCCGGGCGGGCGATCCGTTGCCTGCCCGGGCCGAAAAGGCCGTACTCAAGGAAAACGAGCCGGGCGATATGTCAGGTCGCCTGTGCTGCTCGGGCCCGAGTGAAATGGAGATGCAACCGGATCATTTGGCCCCATGGGTTCTAGCGGCAAGAGGCGAAAGGATAAAGGATAAGGGCGAAAGGAGAAAGCGAAAGCGTGATCTTGAGCCTTTCTAGTCCCTTCGCAGGTGTAAATGGATCGAAGGAAAACGAGGATGGGAGTAACTTTATCCCCTAGCCTTTATCCTTCATCCTTTTCAGAGAGAACCCTAAATTAGGAGATAGAGTAAAATCATGGCAATCACGAAAGACGACGTAGTCGAATATTTGAAGGGAATGACGCTGCTCGAAGCGTCTGAGTTGGTCAAGGAGCTTGAAGAGGTCTTTGGAGTTTCGGCCGCCGCAGCCGCAGCACCTGTTATGGTCGCGGCAGCCGGTGCCGGTGCAGGCGATGGCGCCGCTGCTGCCGAAGAGAAGGATTCATTTGATGTGGTCCTCGCTTCGCCGGGCGGCAATAAGATCGCCGTCATCAAGGTCGTCCGCGAGATCGTCGCCGGACTCGGCCTCAAGGAAGCGAAGGAGCTTGTTGACAGTGCTCCGAAACCGCTCAAGGAAGGCGTTTCGAAGGACGAAGCCGAGCAGATCAAGGCCAAGCTTACCGAAGCCGGTGCAACGGTCGAGGTCAAGTAGCTTTATCCGCAAGCCTGGGCCGGCCCGTCTCATTATGAGCGTTGGCCGGTCCGGTCTCCGGTATTGTTTGGAGTTTGAGAGAAACCCTGCTAGACTTAGAGGTTCAGCAGCGGTCGGCCGATTAGATCTCAGACCTCTCGTATAGCGTTCAGGGCAAGGGCCTGGCAGGGCGAAGGCGGCATTTTCTCTGCGGAGCCCGGTACATTTTGGAGAGTTGGTGTCTCTTTTTTCGCGGCACGCTCGTAACAAAAAAATCAGCTAAAAGCTGCTTAGAAAGCGGCCGGGGGAAATTTTGCCCTGGGCCGCGATTGGCGTCTCAGGGCGAAAAAGCAGCGGGAAGTTCCGGCTTCCGGCGTTCTTTAACAAGGCAAACATAAAGCAATTGCAGGCGAACTGCAACACTTTAACACCATGATCAATAATCCGCTACAACAGAGTTCGGTCGGTCTCGGGGTAAGGACCAGCAAGGCCCCCGAACGCGTCGATTTCTCGAAGATCCAGACCTCGGCGCAGATCCCGAACCTGATCGAAGTTCAGCGTGAGTCTTACAACCGCTTTCTTCAGATGGACCTGATCCCCGAGGAACGGGACAAGACCGGGCTTAACTCGGTCTTCAGCTCGATCTTCCCGGTGACCGATTTTCGCGAAACGGCAACGCTCGAATACGTCGAGTACCAGATCGGCAACTGGCAGTGCAAGTGCGGCAACCTCGAGGGGCTCGAGCACCTGCGTGCAAACTGTAAGAATTGCGGATCGAAGATCAAGGTCGATCCCTTCAGCCCGTCCGAAGTGCTCTGCAACAACTGTATGACCTTTAACGCCGTTCGCCCGAAGCTCTGCTCGAACTGTGGCGAACCGGTCGGCCTCAAGCACAAGCATGACCAGCAGGAGTGCCAGGAACGCGGGATGTCGTTCAGCGTTCCGCTCAAGGTCAAGATCCGCCTGACGGTTTACGACAAGGACCCGGACACGGGCACCTCGACGATCCGCGATATCAAGGAAGAGGACGTCTTCTTTGGCGAGATTCCGCTGATGACCGATAACGGCACGTTCATCATCAACGGAACGGAACGCGTCATCGTCTCGCAGCTTCACCGCAGCCCGGGTGTCTTTTTCAAGGGCGACCGCGATGAATATCTAGCGAAGATCATCCCGTACCGCGGCTCGTGGGTCGAATTCGAATACGATCAAAAGGGTTTGCTCCACGCACGGCTCGGCAAGCGTAAGATCCTCGCGACGATCTTTCTGCGGGCACTCGGCCTGTGGCTTTCGCCGCAGATCGATATGAAGACCGTTTCGGACAGCATTCTCGAAGAGGTCGTCAAGAACGCCGAATATACGAACGCCGATATTCTCCGGCTTTTCTATGCCATCGATGAGGTCGAGCTCGACAAGGGCAAGGTCTTTATGAAGGTAAAGAAAGAAGGTGCGACCCACCTTGCCGGGCTTCGTGCCGCCGAGAATATCAAGGACGGCAAGGAAGATGTTGTCCGTACGGGCAAAAAGATCACCAAGGCGGCACTCTCGGACCTTCGCAAGCTCAAGACCGCCCGCGTCGAGATCGAAGCCGCAGACCTGGAAGGTGCGGTCGCTCTTTCGGACATCGTAAATACCGAGACGGGCGAGGTCCTGATCGAATCGAATACGGAGATCACGGCTGCCAAGATTCAGCAGATGCTCGACGAGGGCGTCAGCGGCTTTGAGGTCTTTTTCCCGAAGGGCGACGATATCGGCGAGATCATCGCCAATACACTCAAGAAGGACTCGATCAGCAAGCCGGTCGATGCATTGCTTGAGATCTACCGCAAAATGCGCCCCGGTGATCCGCCGACCGTGCCGACGGCATATCACCTGCTTGAGGGAATGTTCTTCGATGCACGGCGGTTCGACCTCTCGCGGGTCGGACGGCTAAAGTTCAACATCAAGATGGGCCGGCCTGAGCGCGACCGCATCGACGACCCGCTCCTCGAAGCAAAGGATTTCATAGAGGTCGTCAATTACCTTCTCCGGATGAAGAAGGACAGCGAACACTACTCGCAGGACGATATTGACCATCTCGGCAACCGCCGCGTTCGTGCGGTCGGTGAATTGCTCGAAAATCAGTTCCGCATCGGCCTTGAGCGGATGGAGCGGGCGATCAAAGAGAAGATGTCCATTCAACAGGATATGTTCACCACGATGCCGCGTGACCTCGTTAACGCCAAGCCGGTTACGGCCGCGGT
Source organism: Acidobacteriota bacterium (assembly GCA_019639135.1). Classification (GTDB taxonomy): domain Bacteria; phylum Acidobacteriota; class Blastocatellia; order Pyrinomonadales; family Pyrinomonadaceae; genus OLB17. The sequence goes on along the minus strand of JAHBSL010000003.1, from coordinate 7,108 downwards.
CCGCGAGTTTTTCGGTTCATCGCAGCTCTCGCAGTTCATGGACCAGACGAACCCGCTTTCGGAGATCACTCACAAACGCCGCCTCTCGGCCCTCGGGCCGGGCGGGCTTTCGCGTGAACGTGCGGGCTTTGAGGTTCGCGACGTCCACCCGACGCACTATGGCCGCATTTGCCCGATCGAGACGCCTGAAGGCCCGAATATCGGCCTCATCTCGTCGCTTTCGTGCTTTGCCCGGATCAATGAGTTCGGCTTCATCGAGTCGCCCTACCGAAAGGTCGAGGATGGCCGCGTGGTCGAATACGTAAAGGTCCACAATGGCGGCGATACGCCGTTCAAGCCGAATGAGCACGTGCCGCTCGAAGCGGTCGAAAAAGCGAACCGCAAGGTTCAGAAAGATGGCGGAAAAGAAGCCGAATTCGAACCTTATCCGTTCTATCTAACGGCCTGGGAAGAGGACCGCTACATCATCGGCCAGGCGAACATCGAGCTTGACGCGAAGGGCAACATCGTTAATGAACGGAATGCGGCCCGCCGCCGCGGCGAGTTCATCACCGCCGATCGTGCCGAGATCCAGTATATGGATGTCTCGCCGAAGCAGCTCGTTTCGGTCGCCGCATCGCTGATCCCGTTCCTTGAGAACGACGACGCCAACCGTGCTCTTATGGGCTCGAACATGCAGCGTCAGTCCGTGCCGCTGCTGCGTGCCGAGGCTCCTTACGTAGGCACCGGAATGGAGCGGATCGCCGCCCGCGACTCGGGCGCGGTCGTCATCGCCAAGCGCGACGGCGTGGTCGATTATGTCGATTCGGAACGCATCATCGTCAAGGCCGACCATAATGTTGACGGCACGATCTCGCGTGAGGTGACAGCGGACATCTATTCACTCGTCAAATTCACGCGGTCGAACCAGAACACCTGTATCAACCAACGGCCGATCGTCCAGGTCGGCGAACGTGTCCGCAAGGGACAGGTCATTGCTGACGGGCCATGTACCGATCGCGGCGAGCTCGCCCTTGGCCGAAACGTGCTGGTGGCGTTCATGCCGTGGCGCGGATATAACTTCGAGGACGCGATCCTCGTCTCCGAGCGGCTTGTGAAGGACGATTATTATACCTCGATCCACATCGAGGAGCTTGAGATCGAGGCCCGCGATACGAAGCTCGGCCCCGAAGAGATCACCCGCGACATCCCGAACGTCGGTGAGAACATGCTCCGCGACCTTGATGAATCGGGCGTTATCCGCATCGGTGCTCAGGTCAAGCCGGGCTCGATCCTCGTCGGTAAAGTGACGCCGAAGGGCGAGACGCAGCTGACCGCGGAAGAGAAGCTTCTCCGGGCGATCTTCGGCGAAAAGGCCGGCGACGTTAAGGACGCCTCGCTGACCTGCCCGCCGGGCATCGACGGAACGGTCGTTGATGTTCAGGTCTTTACCCGCAAGGGGCAGGAAAAGGACCAGCGGAGCCTCGACATCGAGGGAATGCAGGAAGACGCTCTTCGCCGCGACCTTGAGGACGAGATCCGTATCCTTCAGGAACAGCGTGACGAGCGTATCCACGAGCTCTTCGACGGCCGCAAGCTGACGAAGGACCTGATCTCGGATAAGGAGGTCGTTCTCAAGAAAGGAACGACGCTCGACCGTGAAACGCTCAAGACGATCCCGCTCCGCGTGCTCAAGACCGCCGAGGTCGCCTCAGGCAATATCGATATAAAGAGCGAGATCAAGGAATACGAGCAGCGGACCGAACGCCAGATCAGCATCCTCTCGGATATCTATGACGAGAAGATCACCAAGCTGAAACAGGGCGACGAACTTCCGCCGGGCGTTATCAAGATGGTCAAGGTCTTTGTCGCGATGAAGCGCAAGCTTTCCGTCGGCGACAAGATGGCCGGCCGCCACGGAAACAAGGGCGTCATTGCCCGCATTCTACCGGAAGAGGACATGCCGTATCTGCCGGATGGAACACCGGTCGAGATCGTGCTCAATCCGCTCGGTGTGCCCTCGCGTATGAACGTCGGGCAGATCCTTGAAACGCACCTTGGCTGGGCCGCCCGCGTGCTCGGTTTTCACTTCGCCACGCCGGTCTTTGACGGAGCGAGCGAAGCGGAGATCAAGGAATACATCAAAAAGGCGAACGACAGGTTCGATGAACTCGATCTGCCGAACTCGGTCGGCCCATCGGGCAAAACGCGTCTCTACGACGGGCTTACGGGTGAGGTCTTCGAGCAGAAGGTGACCGTCGGGTACATCTATATGCTCAAGCTCTCGCACCTGGTGGACGACAAGATCCACGCCCGCTCGATCGGGCCGTACAGCCTTATCACGCAGCAGCCGCTCGGCGGTAAAGCACAGTTCGGCGGACAGCGGTTCGGCGAAATGGAGGTCTGGGCACTCGAGGCTTACGGTGCGGCCCACATCCTTCAGGAACTGCTGACCTGTAAGTCGGACGACGTTGCCGGAAGGTCGAAGATCTACGAGACGATCGTCAAGGGCGTCTCGGATTTCGAGCCCGGAATTCCGGAGTCGTTCAACGTGCTCGTCCGCGAGCTTCAGTCGCTGTGTCTTGACGTAGAACTGATGACCGAGGACATGATCGACCCCGAAGCGGTCGTCGCCGGTGTCGATACATTGGTCGGAGTTGATTAATCAGTCGGGGAAGACGTGGAAGTCTAGACTGTCTAGCAAGAGCTAGGTGTCAAAAGCAGCAGACTTCCAAACTTCCTAGACTTCCAAGACTGTCCAGACTGTCTGGACCACGGAGAAAAAATGTTTCGTTTTAATACTGAAAGCAAAACGCAGCTGACCTCGAATTACGAGGCCATCCGCATCAGCCTCGCATCGCCGGACAAGATCCGTTCCTGGTCGCATGGCGAGGTGACGAAGCCGGAGACGATCAACTACCGGACCTTTAAGCCGGAGCGCGACGGGCTTTTCTGTGCCCGGATCTTCGGCCCGGTCTCTGACTGGGAGTGCCTCTGCGGAAAATACAAGCGGATGAAGCACCGCGGGGTTATCTGTGACAAGTGCGGCGTTGAGGTTACGCAGTCAAAGGTCCGCCGAGAGCGGCTCGGCCATATCGAGCTTGCGAGCCCGTGCTCGCACGTCTGGTTCTTCAAGGGCCTGCCGTCGCGGATCGGCCACCTGCTCGATATCACGCTTCGCGACCTTGAAAAGATCCTCTACTTCGAGACCTACATCGTGGTCGATCCGGGCGAAGTGCCGGACCTGAAAGAGAAGGACCTGCTCGCCGATGACCGCTACCGCGAACTCTCGCGTGAGTATCCGGGCCAGTTCGTCGCCAAGATGGGCGCCGAGGCGATCAAGGAACTGCTTATCAAGATCGACATCGAGGAACTCGTTGAAGACCTTCGCCAGCGGATGAAGGACGAGACCTCACAGCAGAAGAAGCTTAAGTTCTCAAAGCGGCTCAAGGTCGCGAGCTCGTTCCTCCGCTCGGGCAACAAGCCGGAGTGGATGATCCTTGACGTGCTGCCGGTCATTCCGCCGGAGCTGCGTCCGCTGGTGCCGCTCGACGGCGGCCGGTTCGCGACGAGCGACCTCAATGACCTTTACCGCCGCGTTATCAACCGCAACAACCGGTTGAAGAAACTGATGGAGCTCCGGGCACCGGAAGTCATCGTCCGCAATGAGAAGCGTATGCTTCAGGAAGCGGTAGATGCTCTCTTCGATAACGGCCGCCGCGGCCGCGTGCTTCGCGGTGCCAATAACCGCCCGCTCAAGTCGCTCTCAGGCGCTCTCAAGGGCAAGCAGGGCCGTTTCCGTCAGAACCTTCTCGGCAAACGTGTGGACTACTCGGGCCGTTCCGTGATCGTCATCGGGCCGGAGCTCAAGCTCCACCAGTGCGGACTGCCGAAGAAGATGGCTCTTGAGCTTTTCAAGCCGTTCATCTACAGCAAGCTCGAACGCGACGGACACGCCGCCACCATCAAGCAGGCACGCGAAATGGTCGAGCATCAGGAACCGATCGTTTGGGACATCCTCGAGGATGTTATCCGCGAGCATCCGGTGCTGCTCAACCGTGCTCCGACGCTTCACCGCCTCGGCATCCAGGCATTTGAGCCCGTGCTGGTCGAAGGCAAGGCGATCAAGATCCACCCGCTCGTCTGTACGGCGTTCAACGCCGACTTTGACGGCGACCAGATGGCGGTCCATATTCCGCTCTCGCCGGAGGCGCAGATCGAGGCCAGCGTTTTGATGCTCGCTTCGAACAACCTGCTCTCGCCGGCGAGCGGACAGCCGATAACCGTGCCTTCGCAGGACATCGTTCTCGGTTGCTATTACCTTACGCTCGACCGCCCGGAACTCGCCGGCGAAGGCAAGACCTTCGGCTCGGTCGATGATGTTCTGCTCGCTCTCGACGCCGGCGTTATCGAAACGCAGTCGCGGATCAAGCTCCGCTGGCGTGGCGACCTGATCGACCTGCTGACCGAGCACAACAGCCAGGACGTTCTCCGGGCGACGGTCCAAAAGGACGTTGATCGGCTGATAGATACGACCGCCGGCCGCGTGATTCTCAACGAACGCCTGACCCGTGACGGCCTGCCGTTCGTCAACGGAACGCTTAAGAAGAAGGGCCTGCAGTCGCTCGTGCAGTTCTCATATTTGATGCTCGGCCGCGAGCACACGGTCGCTCTGCTAGATGACCTTAAGGCGATGGGCTTCCTCTACGCAACAAGGTCCGGTATGTCGATCGGCATCGACGATATGGTCACGCCGGCCAGCAAGCCGAAGATCATCGAAGATGCCCGTAAAGAGGTCGATAAGCTCCAGAAGCAGTACGAAGAAGCGACCATGACCAACATGGAACGCGAGAACAAGGTTACTGCTATCTGGTCCGAAGTTACCGATCAGGTCGCCAAGGAAATGTTCAAGGCGATGCACGCCCGTGAGGCCGAGCGGAAAGAGCTCAACCCGATCCTCGTCATGGCCGATTCCGGTGCACGCGGTTCGGAAGCACAGATCCGCCAGCTCGCCGGTATGCGCGGCCTGATGGCCAAGCCCTCGGGCGAGATCATCGAAACACCGATCGTTGCGAACTTCCGCGAAGGGCTCAACGTTCTGCAGTACTTCATTTCGACCCACGGTGCCCGTAAGGGACTTGCCGATACGGCCCTCAAGACGGCCGACTCGGGCTACCTGACGCGTCGTTTGGTGGACGTGGCGCAGGACGTCATCGTCTCCGAGGAGGATTGCGGAACGATGAAGGGCATCTGGGCCGAAGCGATCATCCGCAACGGTGAAGAGGTCGAATCGCTTCGTGACCGCATCGTCGGCTGTACTTCGCTTGACGACATCATCGACCCGGTCGATGGTACGACCATAGTTGAGTCGAATGTCGAGATCAACGAAGATCTTGCCGCCGCCGTTCAGCTTTCCGGCCTGCAGAAGGTCCGCATACGCTCGCCTCTTACCTGCGAGAGCCGCCGCGGCATCTGCGTCAAGTGCTACGGCCGTAACCTTGCGACCGGGAGAACGGTCGAGATCGGCGAAGCCGTCGGCGTTATCGCAGCACAGTCGATCGGCGAACCCGGAACGCAGCTCACGATGCGTACGTTCCACGTTGGCGGTACTGCTCGGCTTGAGTCTGAAACCAAGCATGAGGCCGCTATGGACGGAACGGTCAAGTTCCTCGGCGATTGGAACGTCATCAAGAACCGCAAAGGCGAGATGATCTCGATGAAGCGGCAACCTTCGGAACTCGGCCTGCTCGATGAGCGCGGCCGCGAGGTTGCCCGCTACAAGATCGTTTACGGTGCCCAGCTTCATGTAAAGGACGGCCAGAAGGTCAAGGAAGACGCCGTGCTTGCGACGTGGGATCCGTTCACCTTTGCTATCCTTACCGAGGTTTCCGGCACGGTCAAGTTCCAGGATCTCAAGGAAGGCAAGACGGTCGAGCAGGAGATCGATAAGGTCACCGGCCAGATCCGCTTGGTCGTTAAGGATTCGGACGAGAAGAACCAGCCGCGGCTCGAGATCCGGAAAGGAACGAAGGTCCAGAAGACCTACCAGATGCCGATCCGGGCAAACCTTCAGGTCATTGACGGCCAGGAGGTCGAGGCCGGCGACGTCATCGCCAAGATACCGCGTGAAACTACCAAGACGAAGGATATCGTCGGCGGTCTTCCGCGTGTCGTTGAGCTATTCGAAGCCCGGCGTCCCTCGGAAACGGCCGTTATGTCCGAGATAGACGGAACCGTTACGCTTGGAACTATTTCAAAGGGAAAACGAAAGCTTTTCATAACTGGCGAGGACGGCGAGCAACGGGAATACGACATCCCACGCGGTGTGCATATCAATGTGCAGGAAGGCGACCACGTCAAGGCGGGTGAACCGCTGATGGACGGTCCGCTCAACCCGCACGATATTCTTCGCGTGCTCGGTATCGAGGCCCTTCAGAATTACATCGTCAGCGAGATACAGGAAGTTTATCGCCTGCAGGGCGTTAACATCAACGATAAGCACATCGAGGTGATCGTTCGTCAGATGCTCCGTTGGGTCAAGATCAAGGACGTCGGCGACAGCAACTTCCTGATGGAAGAGCAGGTTGACCGTTTCCGATATGAGGATGAGAACCGACGCGTCCGCGATGAAGGCGGAAACGCAGCGGTCGGCGAACCGCTTCTTCTCGGCATCACAAAGGCGTCGCTCTCGACCGATTCGTTCATCTCGGCGGCGAGCTTCCAGGAGACGACCCGCGTGCTTACAGAAGCCGCCATCTCCGGCCGCGTGGATTACCTCCGCGGGCTCAAGGAGAATGTCATCATGGGCCGCTTGATCCCGGCGGGAACCGGTATGAAGTATTACCGGAACGTCAAGATCGATGCCGATGCGACCGAGAACCGAAAGGTCGAGGACGAGTTTGACGAACTCGACATCCGCGGCGGGTTCGACATCCCGATCCTTGCCGATGTTCCCGGCATCATCGAACCGGATATCGACGAGGAAGAGGAACTCGAGGAAGATGAGATCATCGAGGATGAAACAGAGGACTTCGAACTCGAAGAATCCGTTGAACTCGAACTCGATGACGACGACATTTAGTCGTTAGCTTTGCTCAAATTGGAAAGCCCCGGCGCTCGATGCGTCGGG